>NZ_JAIMIE010000009.1:0-172784 GCF_019795955.1 Pantoea sp. DY-5 | reverse complement strand
AAAGAATTTGCCTGGCGGCTTTAGCGCGGTGGTCCCACCTGACCCCATGCCGAACTCAGAAGTGAAACGCCGTAGCGCCGATGGTAGTGTGGGGTCTCCCCATGCGAGAGTAGGGAACTGCCAGGCACCAGACAGTGAAGAAGCCCCGGACGAAAGTCCGGGGCTTTTTTACGTCTGAATGTTAGCCAAAAACTGGCTATTTCAACGCTTTTTAAGCCACTGAAAAATAAAATCGGCAACCTGCTTTGGCTGATTAATATCCAACATGGGCAAATTCAGTTTCATATCCTCATCAGTAGCGACGGCAATCACATACTGATCCAGCAAATCCTTAATCTCACCTTTAACGCCACGCCGCCAAAGTGCAATTTTAGGGACCTGCTCATCTTTGAAGCCCTCGACCAGCACCAAATCCAACGTTGAGCTATCCATCTGTGATGCTAATTGCATTAGGCTTAAAGGCTTATTAGGTGATTCAACCATCAATGCCCAGCGCTGATTACTGGCGACAATCACCTGATCCGCCCCAGCTTTACGCAGCAAATAACTGTCTTTCCCCGGCGTATCGATATCCATCTGATGATGTGTGTGCTTAATTAAGCCTGATCGAATCCCCTGAGTTTTGAGAAGTGGAATGACTTGCTCAAGCAAAGTGGTTTTTCCTGTCCCGCTCCATGCGGAAATCGCCAGTAAGCGCCCACTCATAAATACTTTTCCTCATTCATGAGATCGTCTGGCGTATTGATATTGCGGAACGCAGATTCTGGGTCTGAAAACGCAATAGCATGCCCGCCATGCTCATGTAAGAACTGCATTAAACGTCGCTCGCCGCGCAGTAGCCAGGTTTCAAGATCGTCAGCCAATGCACAATTGACCAGCGCTAAAGCTGGATGATCACGCTGGGAGGATTTCACCCACACAGCGGGCGCATCATTACGCTGTTGCCACAGACGCGCGACAAAGTCATTGGGGATCCATGGCGTATCACAAGCGCAGAAAGCGACCCATTCGTTTTTACTGCTGCGTAAACCACTGAGCATGCCAGCCAGCGGTCCGGGATAATCGGGCAATGTATCGATAACCACCTGACAACCGCTTGCCTGATAGCGATCAATGTTACGGTTAGCGCTTATCAACACAATATTGACCTGCGGCCGGAATCGCCGCAAAACGTGCTGATAAAGGTGTTCACCCTGTAACATCAATAACCCCTTATCCTGGCCTCCCATACGACTGCCTTGGCCACCCGCGAGGATCACGCCGGTAAATGCTGTCATATTCGTCTCCTTGCTTCATTCTGGACGATACTTACTTAGCGGCAGCGTACCATCTGCATAAAGGAATCAATGATGAAATATCACCGACTCAATGAACTGCTCGAGCTTCTGCAACCCGCATGGCAGAAGGATGCCGATCTCAACTTGCTGGCATTTTTGCAAAAACTGGCGCAGGAATCTGGTTTCAGTGGCCCATTAAGTGAATTAACCGATGATGTATTGATTTACCATCTCAAAATGCGTGACACAGATAGCCAGAGTGCCATTCCCGGCCTGAAAAAGGATTATGAAGTGGACTTCAAAACCGCGCTATTACGTGCACGCGGTGTGATTAAGGATGATGAGTAATGTTATCCTTGCGCATTAATCGCAAAGGTAACACACAGGCAAAAAGATGAGCGAAGCCGCCTTTAATTTCCAGACGTTGAATCCCGATGTCATCCTTGATGCACTTTGGGATGCGGGTCTGCGTGTCGAATCAGGCTTAACCGCCCTCAATAGCTATGAAAACCGCGTCTATCAGTTCAGCGACGATGATAAACGCCGTTATGTGGCTAAGTTTTATCGTCCGCAGCGCTGGAGCGCACAACAGATCCTTGAAGAGCATCAGTTCACTCAGGATTTATTAGAGGATGAAGTGCCGGTTGCCGCGCCGCTCGTTCTGCAGGGCAGCACGTTGAATCATCATGCTGGCTTCATGTACGCGGTCTTCCCCAGTTTAGGCGGACGGCAGTATGAAACCGATAACGAGGATCAGATGGAATGGGTTGGCCGCTTTTTGGGGCGCATCCATCAAACCGCAAAGCTAAGTCTGTTTCAGCAGCGACCCACTTTCGGCCTTGAAGAGTATATTTTTCAACCGCGTCGGGAGCTGGAACAAAGCGCATTAGTACCGGCTTCAGTCAAAGACTTACTGCTTGCTGCCGTTGATAAGCTCAGCGCGACGCTGCAGCAGCGCTGGCATAGCCATTGGCAGCCGTTAAGGTTGCACGGCGATTGCCATCCCGGCAATATTCTGTGGCGTGAAGGCCCGATGTTTGTCGATCTTGACGATGCCCGTAACGGGCCAGCAGTGCAGGATTTGTGGATGCTGGTTAATGGCGATCGTCAGGAACAGTTGATTCAATGGGACATTCTGCTGGAAGCCTATAATGAATTCGGTGATTTTGATTTACATGAATTGTCACTGATTGAACCTTTACGCGCTATGCGCATGGTTTATTATTTGGCCTGGGTAGTACGCCGCTGGCAGGATCCCGCTTTTCCGCGCGCCTTCCCCTGGATGACAGATGAGGATTTTTGGCGCCGGCAGATTGCATTATTTATCGAGCAGGAAAGGCTGTTACACGAACCGCCGTTGCAGCTTAGCCCGCAATATTAATGAAGTACTCAGGAGATTGTTTCACGATGAAAAAGATCATGTTTGCGCTGGTAGGTTTAATGCTGGCATTTGGCGCCTCGGCGGCACAGTTCAACGATGGTAAGCAGTTCGTTACTTTGCCAAAGCCAGTGGCGGGTGAGCCGCAGGTTCTGGAGTTCTTCTCCTTCTTCTGCCCACATTGCTACCAGTTCGAACGCGTTTATCACGTGAGCGAGGCAGTGAAAAAGAACCTGCCGGCGGACACGAAAGTGACCAAATACCACGTTGATTTCCTTGGTGGTCAATTCGGTCCGGTTGTCACTCAGGCATGGGCTGTTGCCATGGCGCTAGGCGTAGAAAGCAAAGTTACTGCACCGATTTTCGACGGTATTCAGAAAACCCAAACCGTTACCGATGCAGCAAGCCTGAAAGAGACTTTTATTAAAGCGGCGGGTATCTCTTCAGAAGATTACGATGCAGCGTGGAATAGCTTCGCAGTAAAAGCGCTGGTTGCGCAGCAGCAGAAAGCAGCAGCAGACGTCAATCTGCAAGGTGTGCCAGCGATCTTCGTTAACGGCAAATATATGGTTAACAACGGCGGCCTGGATACCAGCTCAATGGACAACTTCGTTGCTGATTACGCCAATGTAGTGAAGTTCCTGGTAGAAAAGAAGTAATTTAGTTTTTAGAACGCCGGCACTGCCGGCGTTTTTTATTGCCTTTATTCTCTTATTTATGCGATGTATTTACTAACCCTTCGCTTAATATCCACATGGACGATCGTCTTTTCATTAGGGCGAGCAAGATCACGATAAGTATTTAACTTGCTGATATAAATGTATTTTTAATATTAAAGTAATTGCAATTAACGTAAATAACAATACGTTATGATTTTTACGCACAAACTTATCCACAGTTTGATCCTTGCGATCTGTGCCGCGTAACGACGAAAAAGATCCTGACTTCCCCGAGTGCATTCAACATTCTCCTCTGGTTGTGGCATCCTTATAGCCCTCATTATCGCAACGAAGAAAATACGAACCTATGGCGCAAATTGCAGAAAATCCCCTGATTCTGGTCGACGGCTCATCTTATCTGTACCGTGCATATCATGCCTTTCCGCCGCTAACGAACAGTGCAGGCGAGCCAACTGGCGCCATGTATGGTGTGCTCAACATGTTGAAAAGCCTGTTGATGCAGTATCAGCCAAGCCATGTGGCTGTGGTCTTCGATGCGAAAGGCAAAACCTTCCGTGATGAGCTTTTTGAACACTACAAATCGCACCGTCCGCCGATGCCAGACGATCTGCGTGCGCAGATTGAGCCGCTGCATGAAATGGTGAAGGCGATGGGCCTGCCGCTGTTGGCGGTATCTGGCGTTGAGGCGGATGATGTTATCGGTACGCTGGCGCTAGAGGCGGAAAAACTCGGCCGTCCGGTGTTGATCAGCACCGGCGATAAAGATATGGCGCAGTTAGTGACGCCTGCGATTACCTTGATCAACACCATGACGAATACCGTGCTCGGTCCGGAAGAGGTCGAGCAGAAATATGGCGTGCCGCCAGCACTGATTATCGATTTCCTCGCCATGATGGGCGACAGCTCCGATAACATTCCAGGCGTGCCGGGAGTCGGTGAGAAAACCGCGCAGGCGTTGCTGCAAGGCTTGGGCGGTATGCAGTCAATCTATGACAATCTCGATAAAGTGGCCGATCTCTCGTTCCGCGGTGCGAAAACCATGGCGGCGAAGCTGGAGCAAAATCGCGACGTCGCGTTCCTGTCTTATCAGCTGGCAACCATCAAAACCGACGTTGAGTTGGATCTGACCTGCGATCAGCTTGTCGTCAATGAACCCAATGTCGAAGCGCTGCAAACCTTGTTTAGCCGTTATGAATTCAAGCGCTGGATCACCGATTTGCAGGATGGTTCATGGCTGCAACAAGGTAAGAAGAGCAACGCGCAGGCTAAGAAATTGCAGCTCAGCGAACCTGCTGCGCCCGTTGCCGAAGCGACCAGCGTGCTCTCTGCGGATGGCTACGTCACTATCCTCGATGAAGCGACATTTGCCGAATGGCTTAAAAAACTGAAAAGCGCCGAGCTCTTCGCTTTCGATCTTGAGACCGACTCGCTGGATACCTTAAGCGCCAATATTGTCGGCATTGGTTTTGCCGTCGCGCCGGGCGAAGCAGCTTATCTGCCGGTTGCCCATGATTATCTGGATGCGCCAGATCAGCTGGATCGCAGCGAAGTGCTGAAGCAGCTAAAACCGCTGCTGGAAGATGGCAACGCGGCGAAGGTTGGGCAGAATCTCAAATACGATCGCGGCGTGCTGAAGAATTACGACATTGAACTGAACGGCATCAAATTCGACACCATGCTGGAGTCTTATTGCCTGAACAGCGTGGGCGGAAAACACGATATGGATAGTCTGGCCGCGCGCTGGCTAAACCATAAAACGGTGACTTTCGAAGAGATCGCGGGTAAAGGTAAAAATCAGCTCACTTTTAATCAGATTGCTATCGAACAAGCGGGCCACTACGCGGCGGAAGATGCCGATGTCACGCTGCAATTGCATCTGAAAATGTGGGAGAAACTGGAGCCGGAAGCGGGGCCGAAACAGGTATTTGAAGAGATCGAAATGCCGTTGTTGAAGGTGATATCGCGGATTGAGCGCAACGGCGTGCTGATTGACCAGAATATCCTGGCGAAACACTCGCAGGAGCTGACCACGCGTGTGGCCGAGCTGGAGCTGAAGGCGCACGAGCTGGCAGGCGAACCGTTTAACCTCTCTTCACCTAAACAGCTGCAAACCATTTTGTTTGAAAAGCAGGGTATTAAACCGACCAAGAAAACGCCGGGCGGCGCGCCGTCGACCAGCGAAGAAGTGCTGGCTGAACTGGCTCTCGATTATCCACTGCCTAAAGTAATTCTGGAACATCGTGGTTTATCAAAGTTGAAATCGACTTACACCGATAAGCTGCCACTGATGATCAATCCGCTTACCGGCCGCGTACATACATCCTATCATCAGGCGGTAACGGCGACGGGACGACTCTCGTCTACCGATCCTAACCTGCAGAATATCCCGGTGCGCAACGAAGAAGGGCGCCGAATCCGCCAGGCGTTTGTCGCCGGATCGGGCAATCGTATTGTCGCCGCGGACTACTCACAGATTGAACTGCGTATCATGGCGCATCTGTCGCAAGACAAAGGCCTGCTGGATGCGTTTGCCCAGGGCGAAGATATCCACCGTGCCACCGCATCAGAAGTGTTTGGTGTGGCGTTAAGCAAAGTTTCAGGTGAGCAGCGTCGCAGTGCCAAGGCGATCAACTTTGGTCTGATCTACGGAATGAGCGCGTTTGGTCTTTCCCGCCAGCTCAATATCGGTGCGGGTGAGGCGAAGAAATACATGGATCTCTACTTTGAACGCTATCCGGGCGTGCTGCGTTATATGGAAGAGACGCGCGCGAAGGCAGCAGAGAAAGGCTATGTAGAAACGCTCGATGGTCGTCGTTTGTGGCTGCCTGATATCACCTCCAGCAATGCGATTCGTCGTAAAGCGGCGGAGCGAGCGGCGATTAATGCCCCAATGCAAGGCACGGCAGCAGACATCATCAAACGCGCGATGATTGCGGTGGATGGCTGGCTGTTGGAGCAAAAAGACGATGCCGTGCGCATGATTATGCAGGTACACGATGAACTGGTGTTTGAGATCCGCAGCGATGCAGTGGATAGCGCCATTAAGACCATCCGTGATCTGATGGAGAACAGCATGAAGCTGGATGTGCCGCTGCAGGTGGAAGTAGGCACCGGCGATAACTGGGATGAGGCACACTGATCATGCTGATTCAGCGGTATTTGCGTGCCGCTGGCATCATCATAAGAAAAAAGTTTACTTAATCGGTTCAGCAACCTCACAAAGCGGTCTATTAAATGCGCGTTTTGTAACTGCCTATCGTCTAAGCATTTTTTTAGTAATTAAACTACATCGAACGCGTGAAAGTGTGATGAGCTTAGTAAAAAAGATGTCGAATCCTGAAACTTAACAACAAAAAACCCTTTGTAGGGCGCTGAAAATCAGGTAGAGTTTGTCGCGTAGGGTACAGAGGTAAGATGTTCTATATTTCAGACCTTTTACTTCACGTAATCGGATTTGGCTGAATATTTAGCCGCCCCAGTCATTTATGACTGGGGCGTTTTTTATTGGGCTTTTTCTCAAAAGCCGCAACAAAATCACTCTGCTGTTTCTTCGCCGTCGCCTTCTTGCGCTGGCTCTAGTTCGCTAAACCAGCTGTCCAGCTTCTTACGCACAATATCAACGCCCATCTTCTTCAGCGACGAGAACATTTCCACCTGCACATCACCGTTAAAGGCCAGCGACGCTTCGCGCACCATCGTCAGCTGTGCTTTACGTGCGCCGGATGCCAGTTTGTCGGCTTTGGTCAGTAAGACCAGCACGGGAATCTGGCTCTGCACGGCCCATTCAATCATGTTCTGATCGAGGTCTTTCAGCGGATGGCGAATATCCATCAATACCACCAGACCCTTCAGCGCCTGACGTTTTTGCAAATATTCCGCCAGCGAGCGCTGCCATTTGCGCTTCATCTCTTCCGGAACCTGGGCATAGCCATAACCGGGTAAATCGACCAGACATTTACCTTCAACCACTTCAAACAGGTTAATCAGCTGAGTACGACCTGGCGTTTTACTGGTACGGGCCAGACCTTTTTGGTTAGTGATGGTGTTCAGCGCGCTGGATTTACCTGCATTCGAGCGCCCGGCAAAAGCAACTTCAATACCCACATCCGCCGGTAAGTGGCGAATATCGGGGGCGCTGAGCATGAAATGGGTCATGTGATAGTTCAAAGCAGACAAAGTGAAACTCCAGCAAAATGAATCGGGCAATTGGGCTGATTATACCTGTAATGGCGCAAAAGTGCCCGATAGCGTCCAAATGCGCCATTTTGTAAGAGATCTATGATTTTTACTGCCAGCGATTACCGCTTCATTGAATATTAACAATCCATTTAGATGTTATATTTCAATGATTTGAAATGAATTTAGGAAATGCCACTCTAAAATAGAGACAAGTCTCACTTGTTCATTTTACCTATTAGTCTACATTTGTTGTCAGTGCACGGCAGCACCCATCAGGATGATGAGCTCAGGAGTGTCGGGGATGACCAAGAGCATGGCGGGAAGCGATTCAGGCAGGAATCGAACAAGGACAGGGATTAATCGCAGGAGCGATGTGGCGATGGAGCAACCGGGACGTTGTGAGCCGTAAAGGATTTATTCAGTGTTTCCTTCATATGAAGGTGCGATAAAAGGCGATAGCATAGGCTATCGCCTTTTTTCTTTGCTTACTTTCTGCTAGATTTCGCCGCAATTCTATACTGAACTCACAAAGCACCGCCGAGACCGGACACCATGAAGCAACCTGCATCAGCCCCGCGTGGCAAACCTGCTGCGAAAGCCAAACGCAAATCGCGTGAAGACCTTAATCAGGAAGCGCGCGATCGCAAACGCGATAAAAAACATAGCGGCCATAAATCTGGCAGCCGCGCCAATCCTGAAACGCAAGCCGCTGGCAAAGGTCAGGGTAAAAAAGCTCAGGATCCACGCCTGGGCAGCAAAAAGCCGATCGCATTAGTTGCTGATGGTAAAACCCAGCCGGCAAAAAAGCCTGAAGCGAAACCAAAGCCAAAAGCAGAAAAAGTTCGCCTGACGCCGCAAGACGAGCTGGCGAAGCTGGAAAATGACGAACGTCTGGATACGCTGCTGGATCGCCTGGAAAACGGTGAAACCTTGAGTGGCGAAGATCAGGCCTGGCTGGATCAAACCTTAGACCGCATCGATGAGCTGATGGAAACGCTGGGCATCGCGCTGGATGACGAAGCGGAAGATGAGCAGGCTGAAGAAGATATGATGCGCCTGCTAAAAGGTAATTAAGGCAAATTTTGATCGGCATGCGTTTTCGCGCATGCCGCGCTAAACAGGTATTCACCTATGTTTTGGCCTGGATCAATTTTCGCGCTGCTGCTGACATGTTATCTGCTCTGGTTATTGTTTAAACTACGCCGCCTGTCGCGTCTTAAGTCGCGTTTACGTCGGCGTTCAGCCCATCGCTTCGTCCACTCTTCAGCTACGCGACCCTCTCTCAGACGACGTCACCGTAAGGAGTGAGCATGTCATCGCAGCAGATTGATTGGGATCAGCGCCTCATCGAAAAATACAACTACGCTGGCCCACGTTATACCTCTTATCCCACCGCGCTCGAATTCAGTGAGAAATTTGGTGAGGCAGATTTTCAGCAAGCCGTGCAACGCTATCCCGATCGTCCGTTATCGCTGTATGTGCACATCCCGTTTTGCCATCGGCTTTGTTATTTTTGTGGCTGCAATAAAATCGTGACGCGCCAGCTGCATAAAGCCGATCGCTACCTTGATGTGCTGGAGCAGGAAATCCGTCAGCGTGCGCCCTTCTTTGCGGGCCGCTGCGTCACTCAATTGCACTGGGGTGGTGGCACGCCGACATTCCTCAACCAGCAGCAGGTGAGCCGGCTGGTGGCGCTGCTACGCGAGCATTTTACGATTGCCGATGACGTCGAAATGTCGATCGAGGTTGATCCACGTGAAATCAAACTGGAGATGATCGATCATCTGCGCGCGGAAGGTTTTAATCGGCTGAGCATGGGTGTGCAGGACTTTAATAAAGCGGTACAGGAGCGCGTGAATCGCGTGCAGGATGAAGAAACCATCTTCGCTCTGGTGCAGCGTGCGCGTGAGCAAGGCTTCCGTTCGGTCAGCCTTGATCTGATTTATGGCTTACCGCTGCAAACGCCGGAAAGCTTCGCCTTCACCTTACAGCGCGTTATTGCACTCAATCCCGATCGCCTCAGCGTCTTCAACTATGCTCACATGCCTACGCTGTTCGCTGCGCAGCGCAAAATTAAAGATGAGGAGCTGCCAGGCGCAGCACAGAAACTGCAGATCCTGCAGGAAACCATCGCCACCTTAACCGGCGAAGGTTATCAGTTTATCGGCATGGATCACTTCGCGCGTCCGGATGATGAACTGGCGGTCGCACAACGCGCCGGCGAACTGCATCGTAATTTTCAGGGTTACACCACACAGGGCGAAACCGATTTGCTCGGCTTGGGCGTGTCGGCCATCAGCATGCTGGGTGACAGCTATGCGCAAAATCACAAAGAGTTGAAAGACTATTACGCAGAGATCGAGCAGCGCGGCAATGCGCTGTGGCGCGGGCTTACGTTGAGTGACGATGATTGTTTGCGCCGTGATGTGATTAAAGCCTTAATCTGCAACTTCGCACTGGATTTTGCCGCGATAGAGGCGCAGTACTCGGTTGAGTTTGAACACTATTTTGCCGAGGATTTAGCGCTGTTAGCGCCGCTGGTGACAGATGGATTGGTGGAGCAGCGCGGTCGCAGCCTGCACGTTACCGGCATCGGTCGGTTGCTGATTCGTAACATCTGTATGTGCTTCGATGTATATATGCGCCAAAAGGTGCGCATGCAGCAGTTCTCACGAGTGATATAAAAAAACGGGGAGCCTATTCGCTCCCCGGTTTCAAAACGCAAAACGTGCGCGTTATTCCATCCCCAGCTCTTTCAACTTACGCGTCAGGGTATTGCGTCCCCAGCCGAGCAAGCGTGCCGCTTCCTGTTTGTGCCCTTGTGTATGACGCAGCGCGGTGGTGAGCAGCGTGCGCTCCATCTCCGGCTGTGCTTCCGACAACAGGTTTTGATGACCGGAACGCAAGGCGCGATCTGCCCACTGCGCCAGCAGAGTAGCCCAGCTGTCCGGCAACGATTGCACCGGATTGTCTGGCGTGCTGGATTCAAACAGTTCAGGCGGCAGATCCTGAATCAACACTTCCTGGCCAGCTGCCATCACCGTCAACCAGCGACAGGTGTTTTCCAGCTGGCGCACGTTACCGGACCAATGCAGACGCGTCAGCGCGGTTTCGGTTTCCGGATGCAGAATCTTCGCTTCCACCCCTAACTCACGTGCAGCAACCTGCAGGAAGTAACGCGCCAGGCGCGGAATATCTTCGCGTCGTTCACGCAGCGGCGGCAGATGAACACGAATCACGTTAAGACGATGGAACAAGTCTTCACGGAATTTGCCTTCCTGCACGCGCAGCTCAAGATTCTGGTGGGTTGCCGCGATGATACGCACATCCACTTTCACCGGCGCATAACCGCCAACGCGATAAAACTGGCCATCGGCCAATACGCGTAATAAGCGGGTCTGCACATCAAGCGGCATATCACCAATTTCATCAAGGAACAGCGTGCCGCCATCGGCCTGCTCAAAACGTCCCTGACGAATCTGGTTGGCACCGGTGAACGCGCCTTTCTCGTGACCAAACAGCTCTGATTCAATCAAATCTTTGGGAATCGCCGCCATGTTGAGCGCGATAAAAGGAGATTTCGCGCGTGGACTGTGGCGATGCAGCGCATGTGCCACCAACTCTTTACCGGTACCGGATTCACCATTGATCAGCACGCTAATTGAGGAGCGTGAAAGACGACCAATGATGCGGAACACATCCTGCATTGCCGGCGCTTCGCCGATAATGTCGGTGGTTGGGCCGCTGACGGGCTGATTACGCGGCTGCTGCTGCTCCTGATAATGGCTAATCGCACGTTCAACCAGTGCGACCGCTTCATCAATATCAAACGGCTTTGGCAGGTAATCAAACGCACCTTGCTGATAAGCGCTGACGGCGGCATCCAGATCGGAGTGCGCGGTCATAATGATCACCGGAAGCATCGGATGGCGCTGCTTAATCTGTTTCAGCAGCGCAAGTCCATCCATGCCAGGCATACGAATGTCTGACAATAATACGTCTGGGGTTTTGCTTGCGAGCGCGTCCAATACCTCGTTAGCGCTGTCAAAGGTTGCACAGCTCAAACCGGCTCCAGTGAGTGCCCTTTCAAGCACCCAGCGGATGGAGCTATCGTCATCGACGATCCAGACTATCCCTCGTTGCATAGAAACCTCACTGGCGAATAGGCAGGTAGACCGAGAATTCGGTGTGACCTGGCCAACTGTTAAATTCTATTTTTCCTGAATGCTGATCGATCAGGCTACGGGCGATGGACAGACCTAAACCGGTGCCGCCTTCGCGTCCGCTAACCATCGGATAGAACAGGGTATCTTGTAGCTGGGCCGGAATGCCTGGGCCGTCATCTTCAATATCAATACGCGCGACTAAGCGGTAACGCGTGCCGTGCAGCGTGAGCTGGAAGGCGGTACGCGTACGAATCACAATGGTGCCGCCTTCATCGCCCAATGCCTGCAGCGCGTTTCGCACCACATTCAACAGCACTTGTTCAATCTGGTCGGGATCGTGCGGCAGTTCCGGCAGGCTTGGGTCGTAATCGCGCACCAGCGAGACGTTATCCGGCAGCTCCATTGATACCAGATTCACCACGCGCTCGGCGACCTGATGAATGCTTTGCGTTACGTGCAAGCCCGGCTGTTGCGGGCCAAGCAGACGATCAACCAGATTACGCAGGCGGTCGGCTTGCTCAATGATGATGCGCGTATATTCATGCAGGGAAGGATCGGGTAACGCGCGAGTCAGTAGCTGCGCGGCGCCACGTAATCCTCCCAGCGGGTTTTTAATCTCATGCGCCAGACCGCGCACTAAATCGCGGGCAGCGACCTGCTGAGCATGCTGAATTTGTTCCTGGCTAAGACGACGTTGATTATCCATCGGCGCCATTTCCAGTAGAATAAAGCCATCCGGTAAGCGCTGTGCCGTGAGCGACATAATGTGCGCGCGGCCATCGACCACTAGCGTGACTTCGCTATCGGTAAAGCCCTGGCCAGCTCCGAGACTCTCGCTCATCACCTCAATATTCAGCGAAAAATAGCCGGTTAATTCCGGTAATGGCGTGCCGAACAATTTACGTGAGCTTTGCGCCAGTAATTGCTGAGCCGCCGGATTGGCGTAATGGATAACTAAATCGTTATCGACCAGCAAAATACTGTTGATCAGGGAGTTGAGAATCTGCCCCGCGTCGGGCAGCGTGCCAGTTGCCATACAGCGTTCCTCTGCACTAATTTAGTGCATTATAGCCTTTCAGGACGGAAATCTGTGCTTCGAACCATGAATGCGCGGAGAAAAAAGCCCATCCGGAGATGGGCTAAAGTTTCCACGGCAATTAAAAATCTTTCAGGCTGTTCACGCAGCAAAAGAGTGCGTGAACAGGGATCTGAAATTTTTAAATTAAACGCTGTAGTACAGTTCGAACTCAACTGGGTGCGGAGTCATACGCACGCGGTCAACTTCTGGCTTACGCAGTTCGATGTACGCATCGATAGCGTCATCAGTGAACACGCCGCCACGGGTCAGGAACTCGCGGTCTTCGTTCAGTGCGTTCAGTGCTTCTTCCAGAGAACCTGCAACTTTTGGAATCTCAGCTTCTTCTTCCGGTGGCAGGTCATACAGGTTTTTGTCCATCGCATCGCCAGGGTGGATCTTGTTGATAACACCATCAAGACCGGCCATCAGCAGCGCGGTGAATGCCAGGTATGGGTTAGCCGCTGGATCCGGGAAGCGTGCTTCGATACGACGTGCTTTCGGGCTGGCAACCACTGGGATACGGATAGAAGCAGAACGGTTACGGGCAGAGTAAGCCAGCATAACTGGCGCTTCGTAGCCTGGGACCAGACGCTTGTAAGAGTTGGTGGTTGGGTTCGCCAGGGCGTTGATCGCTTTAGCGTGCTTGATGATACCGCCGATGTAGAACAGAGCAGTTTCAGACAGGCCGCCGTACTTGTCGCCAGAGAACAGGTTCACGCCGCCTTTTGACAGAGACATGTGGCAGTGCATACCAGAACCGTTATCGCCGAACATTGGCTTAGGCATAAAGGTTGCCGTTTTGCCGTACGCGTGAGCAACGTTGTGCACCACGTATTTGTAGATCTGAATTTCGTCAGCTTTTTTGGTCATGGTGTTGAAGCGGGTTGCCACTTCGTTCTGACCAGCTGTGGCTACTTCGTGGTGATGTGCTTCAACCACCAGACCCATCTGCTCCATGGTCAGACACATGGCAGAACGGATGTCCTGTGCTGAGTCAACCGGTGGCACTGGGAAGTAACCGCCTTTCAGACCTGGACGGTGACCTTTGTTACCGCCTTCGTACTCTTTACCGGTGTTCCAGGCTGCTTCGATATCGTCGATAGCCACGTGTGAACCTGAAGTAGAAGAACCGAAACGGATGTCATCGAACAGGAAGAACTCTGGCTCTGGTCCAAACAGCACGGTATCCGCGATGCCTGAAGAACGCAGGAACTCTTCTGCACGCTTAGCAATGGAGCGTGGGTCACGGTCGTAGCCCTGCAGTGTACCTGGCTCAAGGATGTCGCAACGGATGATCAGGGTCGAGTCTTCGAAGAACGGATCCATGACTGCAGTGGTTGCATCCGGCATCAGCACCATGTCTGATTCGTTAATGCCTTTCCAGCCACCGATGGAGGAGCCATCGAACATTTTGCCTTCTTCGAAGAAGTCAGCGTTAACCTGGTGAGCAGGGATAGTAACGTGCTGTTCTTTACCTTTGGTATCGGTAAAACGCAGGTCAACAAACTTAACTTCATGCTCGTTCATCATCGAGAGAACGTGTTCAGCGGACATACTCAACTCTCCTGGAAATGGTCATTATCGTCATGGTGAGAGAACTTCGTTGCCGGGAATGTGTCACGACTGCTGACCACTCCTAACCAAAGATCTCGGCAAGCTCTTTCAACCGTTTTATAACTGTCGTTTTCGCTTAAAATATATAAAGCGAATTCTGTGCCAACTTTATGACAATGGCGAAAATGGCGCTACAATGCGCCCTTTCGTGAGTCGAAGGCTGCACCAGGATGGATTGCATGCATCGTTATGGTGCGCCACAGATGAAGTTAAGCACCAATTTGGTGCAAATTACTATCGCAGTGCAGATTAATGCACCGTAAACGGTGCTAAAAACCAGCGCTACAAGAAACTTTCGGCGAAATCTGTGATCATGTTCAGTCTTCCGCTTAATCCGTGTACAATACCGCGTTATTTCTATAATGCCTGAGGCAAAGCTGTGATCGAAAATTTGCGTAACATCGCCATCATCGCGCACGTTGACCATGGTAAGACCACCCTGGTTGACAAGCTGCTCCAACAGTCCGGTACTTTTGATGCTCGTACCGAAGCGACTGAGCGCGTAATGGACTCCAACGATTTGGAGAAAGAGCGTGGGATTACCATCCTCGCAAAAAACACCGCCATCAAATGGAATGACTACCGTATCAACATCGTTGATACCCCAGGACACGCCGACTTCGGTGGTGAAGTGGAGCGCGTCATGTCCATGGTGGATTCGGTGCTGCTGGTTGTAGATGCGATGGATGGCCCTATGCCGCAAACCCGCTTCGTAACCAAGAAAGCATTTGCTCATGGTTTGAAGCCGATTGTGGTTATCAACAAAGTTGACCGTCCGGGCGCGCGTCCTGATTGGGTTGTTGATCAGGTATTTGACCTGTTCGTTAACCTGGATGCGACTGACGAGCAGCTGGACTTCCCGATCATCTTCGCTTCGGCGCTGAATGGTATCGCGGGTCTGGAACACACCGACATGGCTGACGACATGACCCCGCTGTATCAGGCGATCGTTGACCACGTTTCTCCACCTCAGGTTGAAGTTGAAGCGCCACTGCAGATGCAGATCTCGCAGCTGGACTACAACAACTATCTGGGCGTGATCGGCATCGGCCGCATCAAGCGCGGTACCGTGAAGCCGAACCAGCAGGTCACTATCATTGATAGCGAAGGCAAAACCCGTAACGGTAAAGTCGGTAAAGTGCTGGGCCACTTGGGTCTGGAGCGTATCGAAAGCACCCTGGCGGAAGCGGGCGACATCATCGCCATCACCGGTCTGGGCGAGCTGAACATTTCTGACACCATCTGCGACACGCAGAATGTGGAAGCGCTGCCAGCCCTGAGCGTCGATGAGCCAACCGTTACCATGTTCTTCAACGTGAACACCTCACCGTTCTGCGGTAAAGAAGGTAAGTTCGTGACCTCGCGCCAGATCCTGGAGCGTTTGAACAAAGAGCTGGTACACAACGTGGCACTGCGCGTTGAAGAAACCGAAGATTCGGATGCGTTCCGCGTTTCCGGTCGCGGTGAGCTGCACTTGTCGGTTCTGATCGAGAACATGCGTCGTGAAGGTTTCGAGCTGGCGGTATCCCGTCCGAAAGTCATCTTCCGTGAGCACGAAGGTCGTAAGCAGGAGCCATTCGAAAACGTTACTCTCGACATCGAAGAAACCCATCAGGGTTCTGTGATGCAAGCGATGGGTGAGCGTAAAGGCGACCTGAAAAACATGGATCCAGATGGTAAAGGCCGTGTACGTCTCGACTACATGATCCCAAGCCGTGGTCTGATCGGCTTCCGTAACGAATTCATGACCATGACTTCAGGTACCGGTCTGCTGTACTCCACCTTCAGCCACTACGACGACGTTCGTCCGGGCGAAGTGGGCCAGCGTCAGAACGGCGTGCTGATCTCAAACGGTCAGGGTAAAGCGGTAGCGTTTGCCCTGTTCGGTCTGCAGGATCGCGGTAAGCTGTTCCTCGGTCACGGTGCGGAAGTGTATGAAGGCCAGATCATCGGTATTCACAGCCGTTCTAACGACCTGACAGTAAACTGCCTGACCGGTAAGAAACTGACCAACATGCGTGCGTCAGGTACTGACGAAGCCACCACTCTGGTGCCACCACAGAAAATGACGCTGGAACAGGCTATCGAGTTCATCGATGATGATGAACTGGTAGAAGTGACTCCGCTGTCAGTCCGTATTCGTAAACGTCATCTGACCGAGAACGATCGTAAACGTTCTTCTCGCGGCAGCAAAGAGTAAGCGAAACAGTCTGATATTGAGCCCCGCACTTGCGGGGCTTTTTTATGCCTGCAAGCCGCTGCAATGCTCGCTTAATGAAGTTTGGCTCCGCTTCCAGATTACTGATTTCCCGCCTTTCGTCCCTGTTCAGCTCCCACTTTTGCCGCTAAAGTGAATGATCCAGGGAACGAAAAGAGGAGGCGTCATGCTGTACATCTTTGATTTAGGCAATGTGATTGTTGATATCGATTTCAATCGTGTGCTCGGCGTCTGGAGCGACTTAGGGCGCGTGCCGTTATCCACGCTACAAAGTCGTTTCCGCATGGATGAGGCTTTTGAGAAACACGAACGTGGCGAAATCAGCGATCCAGAATTCGCTGCGCGCATTTGCGACCAGCTGGATATCGCGCTGAGCTATCCGCAATTCACTGCTGGCTGGCAGGCGGTTTTTGTCGGCGTGCGTCCGGAAACGCTGGCGATCATGAACAAGCTGCGTGCCAATGGCGAGCGCGTGGTGATCCTGTCCAATACCAATCAGCTGCACTTCGAGTTCTGGCCAACCCAATATCCCGATGTTCAACAGGCGGCCGATCATCTTTATATGTCGCAGGATATCGGCATGCGTAAGCCGGAAGCGCGCATCTACAACTATGTGCTGCAGCACGAAGGTTATCAGGCCGATCAGGCGGTATTTTTCGATGATAATCAGGCCAATATCGACGCTGCGCGCGCACTCGGCATTGAGAGCGTGCTGGTGGTTGATGAGAAAACCGTGCCGGACTGGTTTGCGGGTCGTCTCTGAGTGCTGAACCATCGACATCTGCGCCATTCGGCGCATGCCTTTTATTTGTGGGTAAAACTGCTGTGGCGACGCGTTGACGATGACAACATGACGACACAGGCGGGGAATCTCGCCTACGTCTCATTGCTGGCATTGGTGCCGCTGATTGCCGTGGTGTTCGCACTGTTTGCTGCTTTTCCGATGTTCTCGGACATCAGCGTGCAGTTGAAGAACTTCATCTTTACCAACTTCATTCCGGCAACGGGCGACGTGATTCAGCGTTATCTCGACCAGTTCGTCGCCAACGTCAATAAGATGACGGCGGTCGGCATTGTGGGGTTGATCGTCACCGCGCTGCTGCTGATGCATTCGGTGGACAGCGCGTTGAACGCCATCTGGCGCAGCGATAAACCGCGTCCAATGGTCTACTCCTTTGCTGTTTACTGGATGATCTTAACGCTGGGCCCGCTGCTGGCCGGCGCAAGCTTAGCGCTCAGCTCCTATCTGCTGTCGCTGCGCTGGGTGAACGTCACGGGCGTCACCAGCTTGATCGATCATCTGCTGCGTATATTCCCGCTGTGCCTCTCTATCCTCGCTTTCTGGCTGCTGTATAGCATTGTGCCGACGCGGCGCGTGCCGACGCGTGATGCACTGATCGGCGCCATCGTTGCCGGGTTGCTGTTCGAGCTGGGTAAAAAAGGCTTTGCGCTCTATGTTACGATGTTCCCTTCGTATCAGTTAATTTACGGCGTTCTGGCGGTCATCCCCATTCTGTTCCTATGGGTCTATTGGTCGTGGTGTATTGTGTTGTTAGGCGCGGAAATCACCGTCACGCTGGATGACTATCGCCAGCTAAAACAGCAGGAACGCGAAAAAGAACGTGAGGAAACATGATTGCTTTGATTCAGCGCGTCAACCGCGCCAGTGTCAGCGTTGACGACGCGACAGTGGGCGAAATTGGCGCCGGCTTGCTGGTGTTAATGGGTGTGGAAAAGGGCGACGATGAACAAAAAGCGCAGCGATTAACCGAGCGCGTGCTGGGCTACCGCATCTTTGCGGATGAGAACGACAAAATGAATCTCAATGTGCAGCAGGCAGGTGGCAGCGTGCTGGTGGTGTCGCAATTCACCCTCGCCGCAGATACCAATAAAGGTATGCGTCCCTCTTTCTCTGGCGGCGCAGAACCGGCGGAAGCCGAGCGCCTCTATGAATACTTTAGCGATTGCTGCCGAGCACAGGGTGTGGCCACTGCAAACGGGCGCTTCGCCGCCAATATGCAGGTTTCGTTGGTAAACGATGGTCCGGTGACCTTTTGGTTACAGGTGTGAAGTTTTCAGCCGAGCGGCAAGGACTTAGCCACGCAAGCTTCGAACGAGAGAATCACTTTATGTATCATCTTCGCGTACCGCAAACGGCGGAAGAGCTGGATATGTATTACCAGTTCCGCTGGGAAATGTTACGAAAGCCGCTGCGTCAGCCGCAGGGTTCTGAGCGTGATGCCTGGGATGCGCTAGCGCATCATCAAATGGTGGTGGATGAGCAGGGCAAACCGGTGGCAATCGGCCGTCTGTACATCAATGCCGAGAACGAAGCGGCGATTCGCTTTCTCGCCGTGCATCCTTCTGTACAGGGCAAAGGTCTTGGCACGCTGGTGGCGATGACACTGGAATCGGTCGCGCGTCAGGAAGGGGCAAAACGCGTCACCTGTAGCGCGCGAGAAGACGCCGTCGAATTCTTTGCCAAGCTCGGCTACGTCAATCAGGGCGAAATCACTGCGCCGCAAACTACGCCGGTGCGTCACTTCCTGATGATCAAACCGGTCGTGACGCTCGACGATATTCTGCATCGCGCCGACTGGTGCGGGCAGCTGCAACAAGCCTGGTACGAGCACATCCCGCTGAGTGAAAAAATGGGCGTACGCATTCTGCAATACACCGGGCAGAAATTCGTGACCACCATGCCCGAAGCGGGCAACCAGAATCCCCATCACACCCTATTTGCGGGCAGCTTGTTCTCGCTCGCTACGCTCACCGGCTGGGGGTTAATTTGGCTGCTGCTGCGCGAGCGCCATCTCGGTGGCACCATTATTCTGGCGGATGCGCATATTCGCTACAGCAAACCGATCAGCGGCCGTCCGGGCGCGATTGCCGATCTCGGCTCGCTCAGCGGCGATCTTGATCGTCTGGCGCGTGGCCGCAAAGCGCGCGTGCAGATGGAAGTGGAGCTGTTCGGGGATGATGAGCTGGGCGCGGTATTCGAAGGAGTGTATATCGTGCTGCCCGCCGATTCTGACGGAGCGCTGGAAGAGGGCGGTTCCGGCGCCCGTATCAACTAGCATGTAGGGTCGCCATTCATGGCGACCTTGTTGAACCCTTATTGAACCTGCCCGTCCCGCATCGTCTGCTGCACCGACTGCGCATCGGTGGTTACCGACAACGTGCCATCCACGCTGGGGCGCAGCGGCGCGCTGGCGTTCAGCGAACCTTTCAGCTGCAGCTGTAAATTACTGTTACCGCTCAACTGCAGCGTTGGCCAACCCCAATTGCCTAGCACGTTTGCCGGCACAGCCTGGCCTTTCAGATTCAGCGTCAACGGACGTTGCGCATCCTGCCCAACCGTTGCTGATCCTTCCAGTAAACCGCTGCCGTTAAAGGCGCTCAATTCCGTTACCTGAATCTGTTGATCGTTGGCATTCAGCGCAATGGACGGATGACGCAGATCGGTACGATTGAAGGTGGCTTCGGCCGCGTTGAAGCTGGCTTTACCGGACCAGATTCCCCACTGATGTTGACGCGCCAGTAGCAGATTATTCGCGTTGCCATCCAGTGACGTCATCTGGAACGGGAACGCCGGATTGATATCAATAATCAGGTTACGGTTGGCAGTAGCGCGGGTTATTAGCACGCTATCCAGCCAGTCCGGTAAGGTTTGCTGCCAGCGTTCACGCCAGTTGTGCGGCAAAGTATATTCCAGCCCGGCGATCGCCAGTTCATCCAGCGTCAGACGTTTGTCGCTGCGCGTCCAGTTGCCGCTGGCGCGCACCACGCCATTCACCCAGCGCGAACTGAACTGCGTCAGCGCGATGCCCTGCGCCGAGAATTCGGCATTGACGATAGGATCGTTGAGCTCAAAGCCACCGTTAATAAAATTCCCGGCATTCATGGAGAGAGAACCGCCATCGCTTTCCCAATCATCGCCGCGCAGCGTGACATTTTTCAGGGTTAAATCGAGGTCGGTCACCGCCCAATCAGGTCCTTGCAGGCGCGCATCTGTCATATCCAGACGGTTGATGCTCACTGAAGGCACATCGCGCAGCGGATTGAGGAAGTCGCTCAGGCTTTGATGGGTTTGCAGGCGGATATCGTTGAGGCGCAGTTGATCGATCTTCCAGTTACCCTGCGCATCACGCTCGGCGTTGCCGGTCATTGAACCGCGCGCCAGATCGGCGCCGATATTGCTCAGCACCAGACGACGTTGCTTGATACTGCCCTGCAGCAGCACGTTGTTACCCGGTACGCCATCCAGCGTCAGGGTGCCAGCGCTGATCTGGAACTGCGCATCGCTGCCCAGCACGTCGTTAGGCAGCGGTTTCCACGGCAGAAGACCGCCATTAACGCGCTGAGCGGTCATCGGCAATGCGCTGTGCGGATTCTCAATACGCACATTATTCAGCTGCAGGCGATTGGCCTGAATCGGCAGCGTGGTATCAGGCGCTTGATTGGCGAGATTGATTTCACCGTCGCGCACTTCGATGCTGTTGAAGTGCAGTGGATCGCTGAACTGAACCAGCGCAAGGCCAAGATCAACGCGTTTCGCCACCAATACGGCGGGTTGACCATCATGACCAAAGCTGAAGTCATCGAGAATAATATGCGAAGGGGAGGAAAAGTCGTGCTCAATCTTGCTGAGAGAGAGATGCCAGGCGGTTTTATCGCTTACCCAGCGGCTAAACCAACCTGCGCCCCATTGTGTTTGTAGCAACACATACAGCACTACCAGCGCCAGCAGAATTAGCAGCAGTAAGGTAAGGAAAAACTTGCCTAAAAATTTCATCGCACTCATCCATCCCGATATTTATCCGGTGAGTGGTTGTTATGCCTGAATTACCGTTACAGCTCAACAGCCTGGATGTAAATGCGGATAAATATCAGGCAGGCCGAAGCCTGCCTGCAGGATTACTTTTCTTGCGGGAAGATCAGGTTCAGCACGATGGCGGTAATACCACCCGCCGCAATGCCAGAGGAAAGCAGGGTTTTCAGCCAGTCCGGGGCAAATTGCAGAATCAGCGGCTGCTGAGAAACGCCCAAACCTACCGCCAGCGACAGTGCGATAATCATGATGGCACGACGATTCAGCGGTTCACGCGAAACGATGCGCACGCCAGATGCGGCGATGGTACCAAACATCACAATGGTGGCACCGCCCAGCACCGGTTCTGGAATATGCTGCACAAAACCACTCACGGCTGGGAACAGGCCAAGCACGATCAGCATCAGCGCCACGACAAACCCCACATAGCGGCTGGCAACGCCGGTAAGTTGAATCACGCCGTTGTTCTGGCCAAAACAGGAGTTCGGGAAAGTATTGAACAGCGCCGAGACAAAGGAGTTTAGCCCGTTGGCCAACACGCCGCCTTTCAGACGCTTCATATACAGCGGACCACTCACCGGCTGCTCGGAAACATCAGAGGTCGCGGTGATGTCGCCAATGGTTTCCAGCGAAGTCACCATAAACACCAGCATCAGCGGAATCAGCAGATTCCAGTCAAAGCCCAGGCCGTAGTAGAGCGGCGATGGCACGGCAATCAGCGGCTGATCGGCTGGCGTGCTGGTGGCAGGCAGCATATCCAGCGCCCAGGCCAGCGCATAACCTACCGCCATGGCGATCACCAGCGAGGCCACACGCAGATAAGCATTACGCTGACGATTAAGCAGGATAATCACCACCAATACCGAAGCCGCCAGCAACAAGTTTTTCGGAGCGCCAAACGTGTGATCGCTCATCGCAGCAAAGCCGCCGCCGATGGAGGTCAAACCGACCTGAATCAGCGACAGACCAATAATCATCACCACAATGCCGGAAACCAGCGGCGTAATGATGCGGCGCGCCAGGTGCAACACGCGTGACAGCACCATTTCGGTACAAGACGCCACCATCAGCGTGCCAAACAGCGCCGCCATCATGGTCGGCACATCAACGCCACCATTTTTCAGCGCCATGCCGCCCATGATCAGCGGCGTCACGAAGTTAAAACTGGTGCCCTGAATCGACAACAGGCCGGAACCCACCGGTCCCCAGGTTTTGATTTGCAGAATCGATGCCACGCCCGAGGCAAACAGCGACATACTGATGATGTGCTGCGTATCCTGCGCCGGTAAACCCAGCGCCTGGCAAATCAGCAGCGCAGGCGTAATCACCGCGACAAACATCGCCAGCAAATGCTGGCAGGCAGCAAACAAGGTTTGTGGTAACGGTGGACGGTCTTCGAGGCGGTAAATCAGTTCACTTTTCGGGCTTGCAGCGCTGGCAGGCTGGCGAGTTTCAGCGGTGTTGACGGACATGGTGGACGTTCTCAATTACAACAAAGGGGCGATTTTAAACGGTTGCGTTGTGAAAGCAATCGTTTGCAATACCCCTTTTTACTTCTGTTGATTTAGAGCGTAAACACCGTGCGGCAGCGGCTATCATCTTCCGGCCACGCCAGCGCGACGTCACTCAGCGAGCGCATCTGGAAGGCGATCGAAAAATCGCTCTCGGCGGCGGCCGTCAGCATTTCGCCGATGCAGGCGATCAACTCTTTATCCGACACGCTGCCGAGGCCGCTGCCCATTAATGTCAGCCCGGACGAGCGCAGCAGTTTGCTATGCAGGGTAATTTCCTGTCCGCTTAAGGAACCGATTTGCACAAAGCGCACCGTTTTTTCACCGCCCGCCACGGCGGCGTGCATGATATCGAGTGCGCTCTGTCCCCACAGATAATCCAGCACCACATCAACGCCTTCTTTCATCAACGCCGGTAATGCGCCCGGCAGTTCATCCAGCGTGAAAGTGAGGTCGGCGCCCTGAGTGCGCAGTTGATCCAGCGCGGCGCGATTACGGCCGGTGGCGATAATTTTGCCTGCACCCAGATGCTGTGCAATACGCATCGCTAAACCGCCCGACGTGCCAGTTGCGCCATTGATCAACACGGTTTCACCGACGCGCAGCTGAGCGCGTCGGGATAACGCCGCCCAGGATGACATGCCCGGATTCGCCAGCGCCGCTGCCAGCACCGGATCCAGTGTGGCCGGCAACGAAACGATGCTTGCGGCGGGCACTAAGGTTCTTTCTGCCATGCTGCCCCACGGCGCATTAAAGGCGAGGAAGTAAACCGCATCGCCATTGCTCAGCGTGCCAGTGCCATCAATGCCGGTAATAAAGGGATAGTGCGCGGCCGCGCTGTAATGCGTACCGGCGGTGCGTGCTTTTGCCAGCTGGCTGACGGCGGCGGCTTTCACTGTCACCACCACATGGTTTTCATCGGCCTGTGGTTCAGGAAAATCACCGTAAACGGGCAGTTCACCTGCCGCGGAAACTATCGCTGCTTTCATGCTTTCACCTTCAGTTAAGTGGAAACTATGTGTAATATGCACACATTAGGCTTACCTCAGGATAACGTCAATGGAAAGTGTGCAAAATACACATAATGATGCTGCATTTGATGATCTGCACAACGCGCTGCTGATGATTGTAGGAACTTTCAATCGTCCGCAACGCGATGAATTATTGATAAAAGAGTCAAATATTCAGCTCGACCGCGCGCTGTTTCCACTACTGATTCAAATTGGTCGCTTCGGGCCAATTGGCGTGGTGGAGCTGGCGGAGCGGGCCGGACGCGATTACACCACCGTCAGTCGTCAGGTGGCGAAGCTGGAGGAGTTAGGGCTGGCGCAGCGCCAGAAAAATGCCAAAGACAAACGGGTGAATGAAGCAGTGATCACTGCGGCAGGTAAAGCGATGACTGACAAAATCGATGCGGCGCGCGCGCAGATCTATCAGAACCTGTTTGCCCGTTGGCAGGATGAAGAGCGCGCCGAGCTGGCGCGTCTGCTGCAGAAATTTGTCGGGGATTTTATTGCCATCGATAAAACCAGGATGGCGGATTAAGCGTTACTGTAGCGCTCGGTTTCCGGCAGCCAGCGCTCAATAAGTGCCTGCGCCTGCTCTTGATAGTGCTGGTGGATATGACGCGCCACGCGCTGAACTTCGGGGATCATGCCCTGATCGCGCAATAAATCCGCCACTTTAAACTCGGCGTTGCCGGTTTGACGTGTGCCGAGCATCTCACCCGGACCGCGAATCTCAAGATCGTGCTGAGCAATCACGAAGCCGTCGTTACTATCGCGCAGCACCTGCAACCGCTTCTGCGCGGTTTTGCTGAGCGGCGCTTTGTACAACAACACGCAGTGTGAGGCGACAGCACCACGGCCCACGCGACCGCGCAGCTGATGCAGCTGAGCTAAACCGAGACGTTCAGGGTTTTCGATAATCATCAGGCTGGCATTCGGCACATCCACGCCCACTTCGATCACCGTGGTGGCGATCAGCAGCTGGATTTCATTGGCCTTGAACGCCGCCATCACCGCCTGTTTTTCGGCGGGCTTCATGCGGCCATGCACCAGGCCAACCTGCAAATCGGGTAGCGCCACTTTCAGCTCTTCCCAGGTTGCTTCCGCCGCCTGCGCTTCCAGCACTTCTGACTCTTCAATCAACGTACATACCCAATATGCCTGACGCCCTTCGTGACAGGCGCTTTGCACGCGCGTGATGATCTCACTGCGGCGGCTATCGGGAATCGCCACCGTGGTCACCGGCGTACGACCTGGCGGTAATTCGTCGATGGTGGAGGTATCGAGATCGGCGTAAGCGGTCATCGCCAGCGTGCGCGGAATCGGCGTGGCGGTCATGATCAGCTGATGCGGATGGAAGCCTTGTTCCTCGCCTTTTTCCCACAATGCTAAGCGCTGATGTACGCCAAAGCGGTGCTGTTCGTCGATGATCACCAGCGCCATGCCGTTGAATTTCACCTGCTCCTGGAACAGCGCGTGGGTGCCGACCACCATCGCAACCTGGCCGCTGGCAATGGCTTCCTGCTGCGCTTCGCGCGCTTTGCCTTTCTGCTTGCCCGCCAGCCAGCCCACTTCAATTCCCAGCGGTGCAAACCATTGGCGGAAGTTGTTGGCATGCTGTTCGGCCAGCAGTTCGGTCGGCGCCATCAGCGCTACCTGTTTGCCGTGTGCGATGACGTTCAGTGCCGCCAATGCGGCTACCAGTGTTTTACCGGAGCCGACATCGCCCTGCACCAAACGCATCATCGGAAAATCGTTGGCCAAATCTTTTTCGATTTCTGCCACCACGCGCTTTTGCGCACCGGTTGGCGAGAAGGGCAGCGCCGCCAGAAGTTGATCAGCCAGCTCGTGGCGCACCGTCATCGGCAGCGCATGATGGCGCTGTGCACCGGCACGTACCGCCAGCATGCTGAGGTTATGCGCCAGCAGCTCTTCCAGAATTAGGCGTTTCTGTGCCGGATGGCGGCCGGTTTCCAACTCGCTCAGACGCAGATCCGGCGGTGGACGATGTAGCGTTCGCAGGGCATCCGGCAGGCTAATCAGCCCGCCGCTCAGTTCCGATGGCAGCAGCTCGGCAATCGGGCAACTCTCCAGCAGCGTCAACGCCTGATCGGTGAGATTGCGCAATGTCGCCTGGCGAATGCCTTCGGTGGTGGGATAAACCGGCGTCAGGGTTTCCTGCAGCTCTACGCCACCTTGTTCGCCCTGCACGCGATACTCGGGATGAATGATTTCTGCACCGCGCTGGCCGCGCTTAATCTCGCCATAGGCGGTAACGTGGCGGCCCGTCGCCAGGCTGCTTTTCATCCCGGCATTGAAATTGAAGAAGCGCATGGTCAGCATGCCGCTGCCATCGCTGATCTGGCACACCAACATGCGGCGGCGACCAAAAGTGATTTCGCTGCTCAGCACTTCACCTTCCACCGTGGCATAAACGCCGGGCAGCAGGTCATTGATTTTATACAGTTGGGTGCGATCTTCGTAACGCAGTGGCAGATGCAGCAGTAGATCCTGAATGGTGAACAGGCCAAGTTTGGCCAGCTTGCCCGCCTGACTGGCGCCGACGCCGGTCAGGGTACTGAGCGGGATGGCATCCAGCAGACGGCCTTTCATTTTCTACCTGTAGATTGCATGGTGGCCCACCACTCGGCGTCGGCTTCTACTTCGCCCTGACCATTGATGTGCGGATACGGCAGGCCTTTCTGCTTGGCGACGCGCGCCAGCACCGGGTAACCGCCTTCGAATAGCAAACGCTGCTGCTCATCTTCATCCAGCAGGCTATAGGTGCGCTGATACATGCCGGCGTTCTGTCGCTGACGCTGCGCTTCATACAAAATCAGCGCGGAAGCCACCGAGACATTGAGCGACTGCACCATGCCGACCATCGGCACAATGATGTCCTGATCGGCCAGCGCCAGCGCTTCAGCGGTAATACCGGTTTTTTCCTGACCCATCAGAATGCAGGTCGGTTTGGTGTAATCGATGTCGCGAAAATCTACCGCTTTGGCGGACAGATTAGTCGCCAGCACCTGCATGCCTTCATCCTTCAGATGACGCACCGCATCTGCAATATGCAGATGCGTTTTGACTTTCACCCAACTGTTGCTGCCGGCCGAAGCGGAAACCATGGTGCGCATACGCACGCTTGGCCAGACGGCGTGCACTTCATGGATGCCCACCGCATCGGCAGTACGGATCACCGCCGAGACGTTATGCGGTTTATGCACTTGTTCCATGCAGACGGTGAGATCGTGCTGGCGCAGGGCCAGCATCTCCTGAATTCGGGCAAAACGTTGAGCGTTCATGGGCTAATTACGGTTGCGGTGAACTTTGATCACGTCCGGCATTACGCGGATTTTGCGCATAATATTCGCCAGATGGACGCGATCGTTCGCGGTGAGGCGGATAAAGGCGCTATACACGCGACCATCACGCTCTTCGGTATTCAGGCTCTGAATATTGGAACTGGCAGTGTTGATTGCCGCGGTCAGATTCGCCAGTGCGCCCTGATGATTGAACATGTCGACTTTAATCTCTGCGACAAATTCCTGGTCGGTCACTTTATCCCACTCAACCGGCATGAACTTTTCAGGCTCTTTTTGGTAGCCGCGAATGTTACGGCAGGATTCGTGATGCACCACCAAACCTTTGCCGGGACTAACGTGCGCCACAATCGGGTCACCAGGAATTGGACGGCAGCATTTGGCAAAGGTAATTAGCACGCCATCCGCGCCTTTGATCGGCAGCTTTTTGCGTTTGCTGTTGCTCTGCGGCTCTTCACTGCCTGACTGCAGCAAGTTCTTTGCCACCACCACGCTCATGGCGTTGCCCAGGCCGATTTCTGCCAGCAAATCATCGATGGCGGTCAGCTTCATGCGCTCAAGTTCGTGCTGAATGTTCTCAACCGGAATCTCTGCCAGCTTCTTGCTGCCGCCGAGCGCGTGGCTCAACAGACGACGACCCAGGTTGACGGAGTCTTCACGTTTGAGGTTTTTCAGCAGCTGACGGATTTTGGCGCGCGCTTTCGAGCTGACGACGAAATTGAGCCAGGCAGCGTTCGGGCGAGCGCCCGGCGCGGTAATAATTTCAATGGTTTGACCGCTGGTCAGCGATTGTGACAGCGGATAAGGCTGGCGATCGACGCGTGCGCCGACGCAGGCATGACCGATATCGGTATGCACCGCATAGGCGAAATCGACCGGCGTGGCGCCAGCCGGCAATTCGACGATGCGGCCTTCTGGCGTGAACACGTAGATCTCATCCGGGAAGAGATCGGATTTCACGCTTTCGATAAATTCAAATGAGCTACCGGCGCTTTGTTGCAGCTCCAGCAAGCTTTGCAGCCAGCGTTGAGCACGAATCTGCGCGGTAGTGCCGCTGACTTCGCCGCTCTCTTTATACGCCCAGTGTGCTGCCACACCCATTTCTGCCATCTGATCCATATCTTCAGTACGGATCTGCACTTCAACCGGCACGCCGTGCGGGCCAATCATTGAGGTATGCAGTGATTGATAGCCGTTGGCCTTGGGAATGGCGATGTAATCTTTCACGCGTCCGGGACGCGGTTTGTACAAGCTGTGCATCTGTCCGAGCACGCGATAACAGGTATCCAGATCTTTCACGATGACGCGGAAAGCGTAGATATCCATGATCGAGTGAAAACGCTGCTCTTTCAGGTGCATTTTGCGGTAGATCGAGTAGAGATGTTTTTCGCGTCCACTTACGCGGCAGGGAATACCTGCTTCCTGTAAGCGACCATCGATTTCAGCAAGGATCTTCTGAATCATCTCTTTACGGTTACCGCGCGCCGCTTTCACCACCTCTTTAATCACGCGGAAACGGTTCGGGTAGAGCGCTTCAAAGCCGAGCTCTTCCAGTTCTGTTTTCAGGTGATGAATACCAAGGCGGTGCGCCAGAGGACTGTAAATCTCCAGCGTTTCCAGCGCGATACGACGTTTTTTATCCGGACGTAACGCGCCGAGCGTGCGCATGTTGTGCGTGCGGTCAGCCAGTTTGATCAAGATGACGCGGATATCCTGCACCATCGCCATGATCATTTTGCGGAAGTTTTCAGCCTGCGCTTCTTTCTTGTCGCGGAACTTCAGCTTATCGAGCTTGGATACACCTTCCACCAGTTCGGCAACGCTTTTACCAAACAGCTGTTCCATATCCTGGTAAGTGGCGGGCGTATCTTCGATCACGTCATGCAGCAGCGCCGCCATTAGCGTTTCATGGTCGAGTTTCATCTCGGCCAGAATGCAGGCAACAGCAACAGGATGGGTGATGTAAGGCTCGCCGCTGGAGCGTGTTTGACCCTCGTGGGCATCACGCGCGACTAGATAAGCTTGCTTGAGGCGCTTAATTTGCTCCTCAGGCAAGTATTTTTCAATCAGTTGATTGAGGCTTTCAAACAGATACAAGGGCGACCTGCGAAGTGCTGTTAACGACGACCTTCAGCGATAGCGGTAACGGCTTGTAACTCAGCGGCTTCCTGCTCATGCTGTTCCTGACGATCACGGACATCCAGAATCTGGGTAGTGATCAGACCTTCTTCGATTTCGCGCAGGGCGATAACGGTTGGCTTATCGTTCTCTTCCGGAACCAGCGCATCTTTACCGCCTACCTGCATCTGACGTGCACGACGTGCAGCGACCAACACCAGGTCAAAACGGTTACCAACTTTCTCTACTGCGTCCTGAACGGTTACGCGTGCCATAGGTGTGCTACTCCACAGATGATGAAGAAATGACTGGGCATAATACTGAAAGTGAATTCAGACTGCCAATAGTTTGCTGATTAAAGCATCATGTCGCGATTTTTGGCGACCCATACGCAGACGTTCTGCGCGAATAATGGTTTTCAGATCTGACAGCGCCAGATCGAAATCATCATTAACAATTAAATAGTCATACTCGGCGTAGTGGCTCATTTCTGCCACGGCCTGTTGCATACGACGGGCAATCACCTCTTCGCTGTCCTGACCGCGGCCACGCAGGCGACGATCCAACTCTTCGGTAGAAGGCGGCAGCACAAAGATGCTGCGTGCGGCAGGCATTTTCTTGCGAATCTGCTGCGCACCTTGCCAGTCGATATCCAGGAAGACGTCCACGCCGGTCGCCAGCACCTGCTCAATTGCAGCGCGTGACGTACCGTAATAATTGCCAAACACTTCCGCATGTTCGAGGAAGTCGTCTGCTGCAATCATGGTCTCGAATTCGGACTTAGAGACGAAAAAGTAGTGCTCACCATGAGCTTCACCGGGACGCACGCCACGGGTGGTATGAGAAATAGACACCTGCGTATCGTACAGCGGTTGTGTCTTTAACAGCGCCTGAATCAGGCTGGATTTACCCGCGCCGCTGGGGGCGGAAACTATATAAAGCGTGCCTTGAGCCATGGTTATCTTGAATTGAGTAAAGAGCGGAGTCGATTTCCTGCACAGTATACACGGCTTGGGGTGGTCACGCAGCGTTTGCCGCTTGGCTGAGGCAATTCTTTTTTCTGTGAAGCCGCGCCAGAGGCTGATGTAGCAGGCTGCAACAGCGATTAAATGCCTTGAATCTGTTTCCAGCACGCAATTTTCATGGCTGGTAAATGGCAGCGCTGCGCTTTCCAATAGCAAAAAAGGAGAGCGAAGATGAAAGGATGCCTGAGTCTATTGTGTTGCTTATTCAGCATCGGTTGCTGGGCCGAAGCGCTCTGCCCGAACTGGTCGCCGATGCGTGCGGGGCAGGAAATCACACAGCTGCAAACCCAGCTACGGCAGTGGGATGACGCATATTACCGGCAGGGCACTAATCTGGTGACCGATGCCGATTACGACAGCCTGCAACAGCGATTACAGCAGTGGCAGCGCTGTTTCACGCCGGCGCAAGCCACCTACGATGCACAACTTACCACCGATGGCAGCACACATCATCCGGTGGCGCATACCGGCGTGCGCAAATTGCGCGATAAGCTGGCGGTGGCGTACTGGATGCAGGACAAATCTGCGCTATGGCTGCAGCCGAAAGTCGATGGCGTCGCCGTTACTTTGGTATATCGACAGGGTAAGTTGGCGTCATTAATCAGCCGCGGTGATGGTTTACGTGGGGAAGAGTGGCTGGCCAAATCCGCACATATTCCCTCCATCCCGCAGCAGCTGGATACCTTGCGCGAGGAAGTGGTGCTGCAAGGTGAGTTGTTTCTGCAAATGACCGATCATCAACAGGCGCGTGACGGCGGCAAGAACGCGCGCGCGCAGGTGGCGGGAGCGATGATGCGCCACGACAACAGCCCGCTACTTGAGCAGCTTGGTATATTTATCTGGGCGTGGCCGGATGGGCCCAATTCGATGCCCGATCGTCTGGCACAACTCACACAATGGGGATTTGGGCTGGCGCAGAGCTGGAGCCGTCAGGTGAGTAATGAAGAAGAGGTCGCGGTATGGCGCGATCGTTGGTTCCGCGAATCGCTGCCGTTTGTCACCGACGGCGTGGTAATCCATCAATCACCCGTCAGCGCAGGGCGCGATTGGCAGCCCGGCCAGGGCAGTTGGTCAGCGGCATGGAAGTATCAACCAGCAGAAGTCAGCAGCGAAGTGCTGTCAGTGGATTTTAATGTGGGCCGCACGGGCAAGATCGCCGTGGTGCTAGATCTAATACCGGTGCAACTGGAGGACAAAACGGTACGCCGGGTAAACATTGGTTCCCTGCGACGCTGGCGGGAACTGGATGTGATCGCGGGTGATGAGGTGACGCTCACGCTGGCGGGATTAGGCATTCCGCGACTGGAGCGCGTGATTTGGCGTGTGGCGCAGCGCGATTATCCAGCGTCGCCACAGGAGGGCGAATTCCACGGCTTAACCTGTCTGCACTTTAGCGCCGACTGCCGGGCGCAGTTTTTGTCTCGCCTCAGCTGGCTCAGCCAGAAGTCGGTACTCGATATTGCGGGCGTACAGCGCAGCAGCTGGCAGCGCCTGCTGGATAGCGGGGCTATCACCCATCTTTTTTCCTGGCTGACACTGACGCCGGAGCAGATTGCGCAGGCCAATGGCATCACGCCAGCTCGCGCACAACTTATCTGGCACCGCTTTAACCTGACGCGCCAACAGCCGCTGCGGCGCTGGGTGAGCGCACTTGGCTTGCCGTTACCGCGCACGGCGTTACAGGCTTTACCGGATGCGCAGTGGTCGCAGTTGCTGACGCGAACGGCGGAAAGCTGGCAGCAGCTGCCCGGTATCGGTAGCGTGTTGGCACAACGGATTGTGATGATGCTGCAGGATGCGCACCTGCAGCAGTTGATTCACTTTCTGCAGCAGCAGGAGATTCCTGCAACTGATTCAATGTTCAGGATGGGGATAGTTGAAGATCGGCAAACCGAGGCGGAAACGCAGCGCCAGCAAGCGGGCGAAGAAGCCGAACAGTAGCGTGATGATCACCACCGCTTCATGCGCCAGCGGCGTTTTCAGCAACAGGATATACATCCAGCCCGAGGCGAAAGCGATACCGGCATACAGCTCTTTCTGGAACACCAACGGAATGCGATTGCAGAACATATCGCGCAGCACTCCGCCGAATACGCCGGTGATCACGGCGGCGATGGCTGCAATGATGGAGGCGTGCCCGCTATCCAGTGCAACCTGGGCGCCAATAATCGAGAACACCACTAAACCCAGCGCATCCAGCACCAGAAACACTTTGCGCAGGTGCGTCATCAGCGGTGCGACAAAGGTAGTCACAACCGCAGCCGCAGCAACGATCATGATGTATTCAGGATTCTTAACCCAACTGAGCGGATAGTGGCCCAGCAGAATGTCACGCACCGAACCGCCGCCAATGGCGGTGACCGAGGCGATGATAATCACGCCGAACAGGTCCATTTTACGACGTCCTGCCGCCAGCGCGCCGGTCATGGCTTCGGCCGTAATACCAATAATATAGAGAACGGTTAATAACATAGAGCACTCCAGTAAATTGGCGGCAAGGCTAAAGATTTCCCAGAGTGTAGACCACTGAGATTTTCTAAATACAGCGCTATCGGATTAGGCATTTTGATGGCGAGCCTGATAACAGGCTTAGCGGGCGGGATAAATCGGTAGTTAATGACCCTTTCGCATAAGTATAAATGATGCGAAGAGGCTAAGAGCCTTTCTTCTTAAGTTCCATCCAGTTTGTGTCGTACGTGATTACTGGCAAATAAATCCGGCTTTCCGCTCTCAGGTATCACGCGTAGCAACTATTGGACAGGCATGAAAACTCGCAACGAAGACATTCTCTTTTTCTCCTCTGACAAACTGGCGGCGCTGGGGCTGGAGAGTCTTTTGTCCACGTTACCCGTTGCGTGTCAGCTGCATGAGCTATGGTCTCTCAGCACGGTCATGGCGAAGTGCGAAAAGATGAAACCGCGTTTGCTGGTGTGTATCTTTCATGAAAATATGCCGCTAACCGGCACTTTAAAAGTACTTTACGCCTTACAGCAGCAGTTTCCCGCGATGCAAATCGTGGTGCTCACGCGGCGTTTGTTACCGCTGATGCATGCGCTCAGTCGTTACCTGCCTTCGCTCACGGTGTTGGACTTAAAATCCTCTCGTCAGATACTTTCCAGCCGTCTTCTCACCAGCATCAATACTAATGCCCAAATTCAGTTAGTTGAAGGCGCGGATATTCTTCTGCCAGACAGGCAATTACGGGTGCTACTGATGATGGCGTGGGGTTACAGCATTGAGCACATCGGAATTCGCCTGGGCATCAGTCATAAAACAGTGAATGCACACAAACTCAATGCACTGGCGCGGCTGCAGGTCAAAAGCAAGAATGATATGGCCGATCTCTACATGGTGATTGATGAGTTACGCATGATAGTGAGTTGGCTGCGTTTGCAGCGTAACGGCAAGTTAAATGAACTCAGTTTTCAGTCACTGGAAGAGTTACTGGAAGCCTAAAAAGAAAAAAGCGTGCTGGCGACCAGCACGCGAACGCATCTTTTCAGATGCCCAGAGCCCACCATACAGACTTGTTTTTATTATCCGTTTCTTGCTCGCACGTTAGCGAAACTTTTCAGGCTAAAACGGTATTCTGGCTGGAACCAAGAGCGACCGTAGTAGCAGTAAATCAGCATTCTGATGGATACCATGGCGAGGTAGCCCCAGATGGCGCATAGCACTGAAGGTGTTAGCCACACGGTAAACAGCGTGACGCCCAATCCCACCAGCACAGAAGCTATTTCCGCAAATGCGATGCGCGAAAATTGGTTTTCCCGCTGTAATATGGCGCGATAATGTTGTCCCTGCGGAATAATAATGAAGATGACCGAAATCATTTCCAGCATTATTGCCATTTCGGGTTGATTCATTATTCTGCTAGAAATGTCGCTGCCAATAAACAGCGCGGCAAAAATAGCGAGTCCGCTTAATACATTCCCCCAATACAATATTGAGAGATCGCTATTGTTCAGGTCGTTACTTCTGATAATGGTATTGCCAAATCCGCGATCGGCCAGTGTGTCAATAATCAATAACATCACAATAGCAATGGCGAGTAAATTTAACTCGTTTGCCTGGAGTATTTGTGCCAGAAGTGAAAGTTGTAAAACACCAATGCCGACGATTTTAATCGATGACAAAATTGACCATTTAGCGTTGGCCAGATTTTTTTCTCTTATCGCCATATTCTGCTCATTATGGTACATGTACCAGTGCAATTAAGGGTTTACCCTGGCCGCAGGCCAAAGCACAGCTTACATCAATGCAGCGCTTCCTGACGTAGCCCTGATATACCTTTCAGGTTTTGCCACGTAAAGATGCGTTCAATTAAATGATGTTCTGAATTTATTAAGATGCCCCTGGCGCTTAATGGTGTTGTTGTCTTAATGGTATCTCCTCCTGTGCGGAGGAAATCCGTAAGATCATTATAAAATCCCTTTGAGTTTATATATTCCCCGGCCAGCATCCGACTGGCAATCTCAACAAATTCTTTTTCTGATAACAAAGGATAGGTTGAGCGATCCATGTTATTTCCCTGTTGTTATTATAGGTTACTGCTGTGTGTGGAAAGAGTTATACCGTGTTTTAATTAAATTAACACCATCAGAAAACTCCTATAAATTCACCGCAGGAATAAATGGTTTCAGAATTTGCATCAGAATATATAAGGCGAGTGATTTACTATTTATTAGTGCTTTTCTTCATTCCAGACAGGTGAATGAATCGGTGATTAAGCAAAAAAGAAAAAACTTCGATAAATCAGAGGTACTCAGCATTTTTCTGCACATCCTCACCAGGAATTTTCCTGCTGAGGATGCTTAAGCCAGACTGGTGATTAGCAGATAAATACATGAAGGTTTGAGCAAAACAGTTAAACGCTACTGTGCAAAAAAGTAACCGATTTTTATTGATTGATTCCAGCGTGCGTTAAAGAGGTGAGATCTTCATAATCCATTGATTCTAATGAGTTAACAGATGAAGAAGCTGTTCCAGATCGCGTTTTACCCATGCAACATCCTCGGCAAACTTCTCGTCAGACATGAATGGTTGACGGTAAACCACCATCACGACTTCCGCGCCTTGCTCATTAGCAATCACCCGCATCGGCATATAAATCTCTTTACCGGTTCCGGTATCAATCCAGTGATCCATCACGCCAAATGGATTGTGCGGGGTAAAGCGAATCTTCACCGTTCCTTCGGGACCTTTGGCTTTCCAGCTGTTCCCTTCCTGTGTAAGCGTACTGGCGCTTAGTCCGCTAGCCCATTTGGCAAAGCATTCCGGTTTCCAGATGGTTTCATACAAATCTAACCAGTTGCGTGGGACCGTGAGTGTGACTGTCTGAGATGGCAGCATGGAACCTCCTGATGAGCTAACAAGAAGTCATTAAAGCACGCTGATACCGGGCTGCAAACGGCCCGGTCATGGAAGTGTGGGACAGCAGCGGTTTCCGTGAAAATGCTGTAATCAGATAAACTTGCCGCGCCCCTGAATGTCCTGCTCTTTACCTGCACCATCAGCATGGCGCAGCACGAAGCGATCGGACTGCGCAACCACCGCGCAGCTGTGATTAGGGAAGATGCGCAGCAGCGCGCCAACGGTGGGCGCCTGCTCTGCGTACTGCAGGAAACCATGCTCTTCCGACAGCTTCAACACTTCATAATGATTGCCTTGCTCGTCCACGGCGATACCAAATCCGCTAGCATTGGTGCCGTGCGGGCCTTTGTCAGAACTGAGCATTTTGGAACCGGCATCAATAATAGCGAAGTGCGGATTGACCGCCACCACGCGTGTCACCACGCTCAGCGCCAACGCATCTGGCGTGCAGAGACCCAAACGCCATGCGGTGAGATCGAGCAGCGCGTAATTGCCGGGGCGGATTTCATCGCTGCCCTGCGCGACAGGCGCTGCCAATGCCGTTGGCGTTGAACCGACCGAAATCGGGCAGTGCGCAAAACCAGCGGCAATCAGGCGCTGCTGCAGATCACGCAACAATGCGATTTCCTGCAGGGCAACGTCGGCAATCGCTGCGGCGTTGCCCGCGCCATAAGCGTGACCGGCATGAGAAACCAGCCCGGCAAACGTGAGGCGCGCATCGTGAATCTGTTGCGCCAGCGTAACGGCGGCATCGCCGTGCGGATCAACACCGATACGATGTAATCCCACATCCACTTTGATGGCTAACGCCAGCTGGCAATCGGGCTGGCGCTGATGTGCAGCCGCTATTGCTGCCACGCCATGCGCGCAATCCGCAATGCAGGTAATACGCACCTTATGTTGTGCGGCTACCGCCAAAAGTTCTTTCAGCGTATCGGCATGCACAACTGGGTAAGCCAGCAGCAGATCGCGTTCGCCACCGAGAATAAAAGCGATACCTTCACTCGGTTTAGATACGGTAATGCCGCGCGCGCCGAGCTTTCGCTGGTGCTCAGCTATCCAGACGCTTTTATGGGTTTTGATATGAGGACGTAGCGTGACGCCAGCGGCATCGGCTTTTTGTTGCATCTGTTGCAGGTTGCGTTGCAGGCGCGCTGCATCAATTTCGAGGTAAGGCGTGAGTCGGTCGGCAATCAGAGGCCGCAGCCAGCCAGCCTCAATAGTATGTTCCATTGTCATTGTCCACACATTAGATATAGAGCGAAGACTCACCCGGCGGACGGGTTTTGAAGCGGCGATGCAGCCACAAATATTGATCGGGGGCGCGCAGAATCTCTTTCTCAATGACTCTGTTCATAAACGCTGCCGCAGCGGCTTCGTCCTCATAGGGATAGCCTTCAAGTTCAGGCTGAATGATCAGCTGATAACCGCTTTTATCCTGATTACGAATCAGCACGATAGTCAGCATCGCCGGTTTTGCCAATCGAGACAAAACATAGGTGCCGTTGGTGGTCGCCGCTTGTTTAACAGCAAACAGCGGGGCAAACACGCTACCTTTCGGGCCATAATCCTGATCCGGTGCGAACCAAACCGCTTCGCCTTTTTTCAGCGCCTGCACCATTCCGCGCAGATCGCGACGATCGATCATTGCTTTGTTTGAACGCATGCGACCTTTAGTCTGTGCCCACTCCATCGCTTGATTATTATGTGGACGATACATCGCCATCATTGGCTGGCATAAACCAGTAATGCGGCCGCCAAGTTCCAGCGACATAAAGTGCACACCAATAACCATCACACCGCGCTGGTGGCTTTGTGCCTGCTGCAGATTTTCGAGACCGCTAACGTTGAAATAGCGACGTACGCGCGTATCGGACCAGAACCATGCAATGCCGGTTTCTGCCAGCGCCATACCCAGTGATTCGAAGTTGCCGGCGATCATCGCTTCTTTCTTCGCTTCATCAATATGAGGGAAGCACAGCTCGATATTGCGACGGGTAATGCGTTCGCGCCGCTTCAGGAAGTGACGTGACAATTTGCCAGCGCCAGCGCCAAGCCGGATCAGAATGGGGTAAGGAAGTTGCACCAGCAGCCACAGAACACCTAGCCCAAACCAGGTAAACCAATAACGGGGATGCAGAAGTTTGGAACGGAACTGCCTGGATTTCGTCATAACGCCTTCATGTCGGGGAAAAATGTATCGCACGAAGAAAAAGGGTCCCTGAGTTCCTGGAGCGGTACAACTGTATTGATTACGACCACCACTTTAGCAAAAAGTGCCGTCAATGTTACCCTATCTCTGCAATCCTCAGGATTGAGCACATTTAGGGTTAGAACGGGCTCATTCTATCACCTTTTATTCATTCCCTTTAAAAACAGCAGGGTAATCTCATCTTAAAGAAGTCAAATTACCCATCACGTGGTGGATTAGGAACTGTCTGTTAATAAGGAAACATTAATCTTTACGCTTTATTTACTTTGCACAGGAAGATTAAAGCGTTTGTCTTCTGGAAAAAGCTGATGACCGCGCTGATGCAGTCTCTGTTGCCATTCCATGTCTCCCTGCAATATGGCGATCTCAAGTAGTGAGAAGGTAACGTTGGCATCATGGTGCTTTTTCAGATATTCCTTTGCCCACAGTTTGAATTGGATTAATTGCCCGACATCTTTTGTGCTGTTGAACGTCATTAGACGATGAAGGCTTGCATCAAACTGATAGCGCTCCCATTGGGCGTAAGGATTAATAAGTTGCTCAGCATGGGAAAAATCAGCAAACCTATTGCGCTCAATTTGCGTCAGGATGGCATTGGTGTGCAAACCTGTTGCCGCAAAAACCATCAACGCGAGTGCAAAAAGGGCGACAAACCCAGCTGCGGCATAATGTGCCCACGGGTGCAGAGTCAGGCTTCGCAGATCTGACTCAGACTGCATCAGACGGATCAGCAGTAGTAATACCAGACCATGCGGCGCGGACTGGTAGAGCGGATACTCAAAAAGCAGATGTATCACGATAGGTAAGGTCATCGTCCATACCCTAAAGGCGCGTCGCCTTGCATAAGGGCTGCCGGTTACGACGGGCTTGAACCAAGCCAATATTATTAGCGCCATTCCCGCCAGCGCAATAACGCCATTTTCCACCCATTGAAAAAGGATTTCATTATGCGGGTGCGTTGGGGGACGAGAGTTCAATGAATGCGCCGTTTCCTCACGCACGTGCAGCAGATAATCGTGTTCAAAATGACCAGCACCCCAACCGCTTAAAGGATGTTCGGCGATCATATGCAGGCTGTGCATAATCATCTTCACTCGAACTGCCGTTGAATGGGTTTTATCCACTTTATTTAATCCTGCAATGGGGGCATACGCGAGCAGGGTCTGGCAAGCTACCACAATTGCTAATGCAATGGGGAAGCCAATCATGAGGTGTTGCCGCCAATGGCGATGCCGGCGGAATGCCCAGATAAGTAAAGCGCTACTGGCCGACGCACCAAGCCAGGCAACACGAGACTGGATGGTCACTAAAATCACCAGCAATACAGCCATGATCGCTGCCAGCAGTAAACGAAGCACGCCATGACGCGCCTTAAAGCTAAAATATAGTGCTAACGTCCAGCCTGTAGCCAGAAAACTACCCAGCAAATTTACCTGCTGGAAAATGCCATAGACGCGGGTGCCATCTGCCGGAAATTCCATCCAGTTATTCGCTCCCGTCATGAAGAGTTGGCATAGCGCCAGCATCGCTTGCGCTACGGCCGCAATCAGAATGCATACCAGCCAGAACCTCTTCACGTTCGGTGAAAGGGGGATTTGTAGCATGGCCAGGTAAAATAGCATTGCCAGGGCATAGGCAGTTAACTGGGGGAGTAAGGTCACATCATGATTGCCGTAAAACGTCCAGAGTATGGGCTGGCTAAGGAGCAGAAACGCTAGCAGCCATATCGGTGTCACCTTTGCCACTCGCACCCCGCCCGTTGAGGGGGAGAAAAAGAGGTATTTTATTGCCACGATAAAAATACAGATGGCCATAAAAATGAGCGTAATAAGATTTTGCGGCAGGCGAAAACCTGAACCGCCCATATTGGCAACGTAGACTTGCAGCATCAACATTAAGTCGATCGCCACGATCAGTGAGACGAGCAATGTAGTAAATGGGCGCTTGGAAAAAATAGGACTAAAATACATGGTTTTCTTCAAATTAATAAGCTGAGATGATGAGCGTGCCGGCGCCATTAAATGCGCCAGGTGCGACCGTACCATGAGTACGCAGCGTTGAGCTAAGCGTAAAAGTTGCCAGCGAGTTGGCCGAATTCACCTCAATATTAATGCCTTCAGAAGCATCTTGATCATTGACATTTAATTCAGTCTGCAAACTGTCATCCGAACGGAGCGAGACAATATTAGCCTCAAACCCTGTCGCGTAAATTTTTGCCGTTGCCGCTTTGCTACAGGAAAGTGTTAACTGCGTTTGAGCAGTATTACCATTTATGGTTTTATCAGAAACATAGCCGTGATAGAGATTAGTATCACCCAAAAGTGAACAGCTAACGGGATATTTATGATCTCTGATACATATATTATCAGGCAGGAAGGTTGCATCATGCCAATCATTTTGAAACGTTGCCAATCGGAAACATTTATATTCAGGTGATCTTCCATCTATTTGAAAATTATGTGCTGTCGATAAAGGATACTTAGCTTTATACGCTTTTCCCAGTTCACCAATGGTTTCATAGTTTTCCGCAGACAAGACATTTGGTGCATTAATGTCAACGGGTACATTATTTACTCCCGGAAAAGACGCGATTTTACAGCCCGGCTGCTTATAACACGGATTTTTCAAAGAGCTATCTTCATCCCAGTGGTCAACATATACAGAAAATGTAGTAAATTTCCCGCCCCAGGACAAATAACTATTATGACCGATGATGATGGCTTGTGATGATGCAGAAGTAATTATGAAAATAAAAAAAGAGATTAAATTTAAAATGCGCATTAGTGATACTCCAGTTCCAAAATTGCATTGGCATTGATTGTTCCGGGATGCAATGCGTTATTTTTAATGCTTTCATTGTCAGCAGACAGGAACAAGTCAAAAACCATTTTGTTGTCACCAGAATGGAAATTTTTCTCGACGCTTTTATTTATCGGAATGAAGATCCCTTTTTCTTCAACGCCAATGGCGATGCCTTTTGCGGTACTGGATGGATCAAGCATTATCATGCCTGCTTGTTGCGCATCCTCCGTTGCCTTAAAGGTGATTGAGAGTTTATCGGTTGCTGAGGTATCGCAACCCTGTAAAATAAGCGTTATGGGAATACCTGCGGTACGTTGATAGCGATAAAGAAATTTATTAATAACGCTTCCAAAATCAATGAAAATATCACTGCTGTTGGGGGCGAGCATGCAGGGTTCCTGCACCAATCCGCCCTTAAATGAGAAGTCAGCAGCTGCATAAGCGGTCACAGAACATGTCGATAGCAGGGCTATGGTTAACATAATATGGAAGCGCATAATCACTACTCGGACTGAATAATAAGCGTTGCCAGCGCATTAAAACGCCCGCTTTTCAGATCGCTGCCAGCCCGCTTTACCGGAACGGCATAAAACACAGGTTGCGTGGCATCATCAAGCGTAAAGCGTTGATTAATTATAATGGGTTGATTATTTTGCATTATCCTGATGCCTAAATCTTCCATCCCTGTGAATAACGCACTGGCATCAAAATTACTGGTTATGCCCGAAAACGCCAGTTCCAACTGTTTTCCCGGAGGGGTCCGGCACACGATGCTGATGGGAATACGCTGTTGATATCTCACACCATCAATATGATTTACTCCTACAGTATCACCAAAATCAATCTCTGCCGGCTTGTCATTATTTACTACGCAATTGACCCTGATAAGGGTGGCTGAAAAGTTTATTTTCACAGCATAAGAATAACAACAATAAATAAAGAGTGGCAATATGAGTAATGCAGTTTTCATTCACTGAGGCTCGACAATCAGTTGTGCGCTTATCGTTAGCTTACCCGGCAACGGTATTGAACCAGATTTTTTAACAGGAACCACCTTTAGCGAAAAATCCCCCGTCTGCACGTAATTGTATTTTTTGTTTATTTCAAGTGGAGTGCCATCTTTACCATTGATGAATTTTATTCCCACGTTAGTGATGTTAGTGCGTATTGCTGCTTTATCAAATATTGCTGCGCTACCAGATACACTGAAGTAAAGGTTTTCGGAATAGTTTTCGTCGCACTTAATCGACAGTGTCAGCAATTCCGTGTATTTCAGGCCATCTATTTCATTAATATCCACTCTGTCACCAAAGTTGACATCTATATCTTTGTTATTGTCAATTTTACACGGGACGTTAATCAGCTTTCCTGAAAAGTTGACACCTGCACTGGCGTTAGACAACGTGCTATGCAATGCAGAGGCAATGATCAGTACACAGAGCAGTTTTTTTGTAATCTGCATTCCACGTCTCCTTAACGAACATTTAATACCATGGTAGCGGTTGCAGTAAAGTTACCTGCTGTGACGTTGACATTGTTTTTAATCGGCACGGCAATCAATCTGTTTGATGTTCGCCAATCAATATTGTGTGCTTTATTTATTTCAATGTTTTTACCGTTCAAAATTAATTTAATACCCACGTTGCTGTTGGTGGTATAAATGACATTAGTATCAAACGCCGCCGCTGTAGCTGCGATATAAACTTCCTGCTCTCCGTTGAAAGCATCCGGACAAGAGACGGTGAACGGCACTGATTTGCTGAACCGGATACCATCAATTAATTGAATAATGATATCGCCGAAGTTCACGCTACTTTCTTGCTCACCATTCAAAGTGCATTGGGAGCTGACGATAATCCCCGACACATTAATTGGATATCTGGTGGTGCCGGGGATAACTTCTTCATACGGCGTGATCGGCGCTGAGAAGAGCATTTCGCAGCGCAGTAGTGCGAAAGATATGAACAGCCACTTCAAGCTGTTCATGGTTATTCGCGGCTATCAGTGACACGACACACATTGGCATTGCAACTGAATATCAATTTTGGCCGACCGCCAAAATCGTCGATATAGCTTAATACCGGATGCGAACCTAACTTACTGGCTTTGAGGTTAATAGCGGCACTGCTTTGTGGCGCAATCATAATCGGATCAAAATCATTCTCTTCTTTACCATCAACATGACTGGCTGCAGTAATCAGCGTGACATAATAACCGGTAGGATTTATCACCGTGTATTGATCACCGTTTTTTTTCAAGGTGAGTTGATTTTGTACAGGTTTGATTGAAGCCTGTGGATCGATCATTAATTTTTCTGGGCGATAAAACAATTTGATGCGTGTCTGCAACGCAATTTGTAACACGTTTTGTTTTTCACTGCGTGGCGGAATCTCTCGCAAATTAAAGTAAAACAAAGATTCACGATCCTGAGGCAATGATTTTGCGGCAGGTAAAGATTGGATTTTGATGGCGCTTTTATGTCCTGGCTCAATACGCTGAACGGGAGGGAGCGCCATAAGCGGCGACTTTATTTTTTTTCCTTGCTCATCTTCCAGCCAGCTTTGCGCCAGATACGGACGCGCTTTATTTTCATTGCTGATATTCAAACTGATTGAGCGTTCAGCGCCATCATAAATGACGCGGGTCCGATCCAATGCAATAGCAGCCAGCGCGCTCTGCGAAAAGATCATAGCGCCAAACAGCATCGCCACGGTAGCGAGAGAAGCCTTCAGGTTCATAATATTATTACTCACTCTATATGTCTGGTGTGATAGAGCGACAAATATTCAACAAACTTTAATGTGTAAGAATTATTCCCTTTCTGTACACGGAAGCAGCAGATTCGTTTCTCCACTCTCATCAGTGGGTAGTACTTTTGGCATGGCAATTTGGCATTGAATACTGCCGTTCCAACGGACATCCATCAGCGTTTCAGGGTTTACACCACTAAGCCAGACGCTGCCCATCTCATCAACAATACCGGTCTCACGCCCTTTACTTAATACGCTCGCGCCAAACGGAGGATAACTGCCATTACTCAGGCGAATCACCGCCATTAGCTTTTGCCCTTTAATTAATTTAAAGCGACGATAGCCAATGGCTCCTTCGGTTAAGGTTAATTGCAGAACGGGCGACTCCGCTTCAATCTCATCGCTAAGTTGGTTGATATCCAGATGTGCCTGATTACGTGTATAGCTACTGAAATCCGTCAGTACGGCTTTTCCAAGCTTGTTGCTATGAGTGGACACACCGGAAGACTTAATGGGCACATCACTGATGCCTTCAGTATCCAGCATCAGACGTGTGCCACCAGGTATTGTAGTGCGATGTAATGCTGCACCATGCGCTGTGGCCGTTAATCCCCCCAGCATGGACAGGGCCGCAGAGCGATACTGACCTGGTTTATAACTGGCGCTATAGTTCGTCAGCGTGGTATCGCCGGTATGCGTGTAATAGCCACTGTAAGTGCTTCGTTGTTGGTGATCGACATTGGCGCCTAAGCGATAGCTGTTGCGTTCATCCATGCGGTTATACCAACTCAGGCTATTCATTGGGCCGGTATCCGAATTCTGAGCATTGATATTTAAGCCCGACGAGGTCCCGAAAGGTACGTTCAGGCTCAAAAACACCCCGTCATCTTGTATACCTGAATTTTGTGTGCGATAGGCGGAGAGATTGAGACTGACGTTTTTAAAATTCCCCACATCGAAATAGCGCGCAAACGACATATTCCAACGGCTGATCGCCTGACGATTCCAGTAAGTCTGATAGTTATAATTTAAAAATGCGCTGACGCCGAGTGTGCGGAATTGCTTATTAAGTGAAACGGTATAGGTGTGCTTATTCGCTGCATTATTGCGAATAAGCAAATTTTTACGGCTTGCCTCAAGATATTGATTTAGACTGAGATAGCTTTTCTCCGAAAAGCGATAACCTGTGAAGGTCACTTGCGTGTCATAGTTCTCGAAGCGTTTAGAATAACTCAGGCTATAGGAGCCGCCAGAGCGTGCTTTGTTGTGAGGCAGCTTTGCATAAGATTGAGTTGCGGTGAGTGCTAACGCCCCAAACGAGAAGAGGTCACGCCCTGCACCCAGTGACGCGGCATGATAATTTCCAGAAGATAATCCGCCCCCGAGCAGCGACCAACCGTTACTAATACCCCATGAAAATTCCCCTGCCATTAACATTTCATTCTGCAGATGAAATCTATCGTCTGTCGTTTGCCCTACCGCCGCTTTAAAGCGAACCTGGCCTGGGCGGCTAAGATAGGGAATGGATGCGGTTTCAACCTGGAAGGTCTGAACGCTGCCATCTTGCTCTTCAACTTTGACATCCAGAGTGCCACTAATAGAGTCGCTTAAGTCCTGAATAATAAAAGGACCGGGAGCAACCTGGCTTTCATATAACACACGTCCAGCGTGGCTAATGGTGACTTTTGCATTGGTCTTCGCTATGCCGCGGACTTCCGGTGCGTAGCCACGCAAGTTGGGGGGTAACTGGTTGTCATCACTGAAAAGGCCGGCGCCAACATAGCGTGCGTTCTCAAACACATCACTGGCGAGGTCATTTTGGCCAACAGTTAATTTTGCGCCCCAGGGCTTGATTGCCCTGAATGCCTGATATTGATTCCAGTTAAAAGTAGAGGTTTTGGTGTTATTGGCAGTGTAATAATTACCATTCCAGAACGCACGCATACGCCAGTGACCGGCGTTGACACCCACCACGCCATTACCGCTTAATTCGCGTGTTTCACTGCCTTTTGTCGGGGAGGAGTAATTGAAATTGGTGTTATAATCTGCAATAAATCCAGCAATCCCCTCATCCCAGCGTGAAGGGGGATCCCAGTTAGCGGCTTGATATTCAATATACGCCTGAGGAACACTCACGTAGAGCGTTGATGACGCTAAATCAGGACGCAAAATGATACCCGGCATAATATCAAGCCGGGCACATTGTTCATTATTCCAGTAGGTAACTTTATCTAACCAAGCCTTCTTTAAACCGAAGCCTGCCATCATTTGTGGCGTCAAACAGGCGACGGTTTCCTTTTCATCATGTTCAGACGGTAAAAAGATTATCTCCTCTGCGGACGATTCAATATCATTAATCTTAATTGCCATGTCATATTGACCAGGCATCATATAACCTGCGCGGGAAAACTGACTCATATCAATATTTTCCCGATCGGAGAGATCCATATTGTCCAGGTTAAACTCAACTTCCTCTGCTAATGTGCTGCTAATTGCACTGGTAAAAAAAGCCAATGACAAACCAGCAACTAACGGGCGTAAGCGCCAGTTATTTTGAAAAGAAAATGAGTTCCTGGTATGGACTGACATACTACTAACACCTTGGCGAAATTAAAAAGAGATGCGTAGATTGCGCATGTCTCTGATTAGCTTGGGAAATAATTACTGATAATCCAGGCCAAAATCGACGGTGCTCTGATATACCCCCGGTGTGATGGTTGCAGAGGGACCATCGCCCTGTAGATATGCAGAGAACGACAAAGTATTGCTACCACTCTGCAGAGTCATGGTTGATGGCTGACCCAATTTAATTAGCTTGCCTGAGCCATCTGTCAGGCCAATGCTTGCCCCACCAACGGTACCGGTCATCCCAATCAGAGTCGGTGCGGCTTCAGATGCCATGGCGGTAAAGGTCACTTTCACATCTTTACCTGCGGTGAAATCGCAATTCTCCAGTTTGATGTTGAACGGTACCGGTGTTGATTTACCACCCGCTGCCAGCTGCTTTTTCGATACCTGGCCCAGATCAATGGTTTGATCCTGCGAGCCTGGGTTGATTGAACAAGGTGCATCAATAATTGAGCCCTTGATGGTGACAGTACCCCCGCCCTGGCTAATGGCAGCGTTAGCCAGGCTAGCGGTAATCATCACTCCCAAGCCGAGTGCAACTACGATTTTGTTAAATTTCATAATGTTTACCTATTCCTATGTTGATTTTTGAAGGCACAAAGGAAATGAACCACGTCAGTGATGAACATAAAATTCATTTTCCTTATACGATCCATTGCATGTGCCTAATAGTATGGCGACAGGTTTCTCGATAAATTAATAGGAGAAATAAAATTTTAATGTCATGAAAAATGTTTATAAATAGAACGTCTTTTCTTTTTTTAAAGACAGCCTTATGCGCAGCGAAGGAAATAAATTTTTTTAGAATTATTTAATGTGATTCTTATGCATTGCCTGATAAGAATTATGGTCTTTTTATGGATAGCTTTCTCTGCCCCTTAGCGGGGGTTATATTGTATTGATCAATATATTCGACAGTGAATACGCTGTTATTCATGGCATGCCCGCAAACATTGTGATGGAACAAACCTTATATGAATAATGCCGGCTGACCGGGCGTATGATAGGGGGCAATTTTGAAGCGGTAGATCCGGGTTTTAATGGCACGCATCTCGATGGATCAAAAATAGTGCCTGGGGCGCGGCAACAGCGGAAAACGCCTGCCGTTTGGTACAAATGGGGGCCAAAATTTTGGTTCTGACGGGCAATCCTAATTACGGTATGAGCAATCGGTAACCAGCATTCATCGTCAAGCCCGTAGGATTACAGACTTGACGTTATTAATGGAATGCGTGATTACTCAATATTCTGAATCTGCTCGCGCATCTGCTCAATCAACACTTTCAACTCAATCGCTGATGTCGTGATCTCGGCATTAATCGATTTCGAAGCCAGCGTGTTCGACTCGCGGTTGAACTCCTGCATCATAAAGTCGAGGCGGCGGCCAACGGCTTCTTTCTTTTTCAGGATGTTGTAGGTCTCTTTGACGTGCGCATCCAGGCGATCCAGCTCTTCCGAAACATCGGTGCGCTGCGCCATCATTACCAGCTCTTGCTCGAGACGATTATTTTCCAGCTGCACTTCGGCTTCTTCCAGCTTGGTGACCAGACGCTCGCGCTGCCATTTGATCACTTCTGGCATCTGCGCGCGCACTTTGCTGACTTCGTGCGATACGCCTTCCAGACGCTGTTCAATCATCGCTTTCAGCGCGGTGCCTTCGCTTTCACGCGCTTCGATAAAGTCATCTAATGCGCCATCCAGCGCCACCAGCAGTTCGGCGTTGATGGCGTCGAGATCCTGCTCTTGCGCGGACATCACGCCTGGCCAACGCAGAATATCCAGCGGATTAATCGCGCCTTCATCACTCTGCATCTTCACCCAGTTGGCGGCCTGCACCAGCTGTTTGGCCAGCGATTCATTCAGCTGCAGTTCGCCTTGCGCGCTGGCATCGGCGTCATAACGCAGGTTGCATTCGATTTTACCGCGAGTCAGGCGATTGCGGATGCGCTCGCGAATTACCGGCTCCAGGCCGCGAAATTGCTCCGGCAGACGGATATAGGTTTCCAGATAGCGCTGGTTAACCGAACGGATTTCCCAGGCGGCGCTGCCCCAGTGGCCTTTGGCTTCGCGGCGGGCGTAAGCGGTCATACTGCGGATCATAATCGTCTTCTCTTTTTCAGAAATGTTGGGTGAAGTATAGCGAGGCAGCCTCGACGCTAACAGGCATAAGCGCACATAAGCGTGAATAACAAAAAATTACCTCTTTTACCGACAGACACTTATGCTTAGCGCTGGTTCGCTTAAAAGGATGAAGTGATGTTCCGCTCTCTGGCTCTTCCTGCTTTATTAACCTTACTGCTCGCTGGCTGTCAGGCTCCGTCGACGAAAACGCATCAGATCCCGCCCAACACCGCGCCGGTTGCGGTATGCGGTTCTGGTGACGTGATGATGCAAACAACGTTGTGGTTTGGCATGAACAAACCGAAAGGTGGCATCGTCAGCAGCAGCGAATGGCAGCAGTTTGTCGATAACGATGTGACGCCGCGTTTCAAAGACGGTTTATCGGTATATGACGCCAAAGGTCAGTGGCTGGGCGAGAACGGTAAGCTGGCGCGGGAAAACAGCAAAGCGTTGATGCTGATTCACACTCCGGATGTGGCGAGCTCTGACAGCATCAATAAGCTTCGTGACGTTTATAAACAGCGTTTCGAGCAGGAATCGGTGATGCGGGTTGATTCGCTGGTGTGCGTGGCGTTTTAAAAATGGCGGCCATGCAGCCGCCATGCGTTATCAGATAAACAACCCGGCGAATGCGGCCGACAGCAAGCTCACCAGCGTGGAGCCATACACCAGCTTCCAGCCACAGCGTGAAACCACATTGCCCTGTTTTTCGTTCAGGCCTTTAATCGCACCGGCAACGATGCCGATTGAGGCGAAGTTAGCGAACGACACCAGGAACACTGACAGAATCCCCAGTCCGCGTGGCGTCATTTCAGCCGCCACTTTCTTCAGCTCGATCATCGCGACAAATTCATTCGCTACCAGTTTGGTGGCCATAATACTCGCCGCCTGCAAAGCATCGGCGGAGGGAATGCCAACCAGCCACGCAAACGGATAGAAAACGTAGCCGAGTAAATGCTGGAAGCTGTAACCAAATACTGACGCAAACAGCGCATTGATCGCCGCAATCAGCGCGATAAAGCCAATCAGCATCGCCATGATGATCATCGCCACTTTAAAGCCGGCGAGAATGTATTCGCCCAGCATCTCAAAGAAGCTCTGATCTTCATGCAGCTTATCCAGCGCAATCTGCTCCTCGTTTTCCGGGCGGGTTGGATTGATGATCGACAGGATAATAAAGGTGCTGAACATATTAAGGAGCAGCGCCGCAACCACATATTTGGCATCAATCATCGACATATACGCGCCAACAATCGACAGCGAAACCGTCGACATCGCCGTCGCCGCCATGGTGTACATGCGTGGCGCGGAAATATCGGCGAGAATGCCTTTATAGGCAATGAAGTTTTCCGACTGGCCGAGAATCAAGGTGCTGACGGCGTTAAACGATTCCAGCTTGCCCATGCCATTCACTTTTGACAACAGAGTGCCAACGGCGCGAATCAGCAGCGGCAGAATGCGCCAGTGCTGCAAAATGCCGATCAGTGCGGAAATAAACACAATCGGGCAGAGCACGCCGAGGAAAATAAAGGCTAATCCCTGATCTGCCATATTGCCGAAGACAAAGTTGGTCCCTTGCGCGGCGTAGGTTAATAAGATTTCAAAGAAGCCGCCCACCGCAGTGACTACCGATTGGCCGCCCGCCGAGTGCAGGAAGAACCAGCCCAGCGCGGCTTCGACAATCAGCAGCTGAATAATAAAGCGGGGACGAATGCGTTTGCGGTCGTGGCTGACCAATAGCGCAAGGGCAAAAATCACCACCAGCGCCAGCAGGAAATGGAGTATCGCGATCATCATTTATCTTTTTAAGGGAGGAAACGCGCATTTAGCCACAGCCACCATAGAATTTCATCCAGGATTGTGGCGATCGCGGGCGGGACAGCCGCAGCTGAAGTCCGTATAATGCGCAGCCAAACCTAAGCAAGCCGGAGAGAAACCATGCGTCCAGCAGGCCGTAGTGCATCTGAAACACGTCCCGTCACACTCACTCGTCACTACACCAAACATGCAGAAGGCTCTGTGCTCGTTGAATTCGGCGAAACCAAAGTGCTGTGCACCGCAACCGTCGAAGAGAGCGTGCCGCGTTTCCTCAAAGGCAAAGGTCAAGGCTGGATCACCGCTGAATACGGCATGCTGCCGCGTTCTACCCACAGCCGCATGGCGCGTGAAGCCGCCAAAGGCAAACAGGGCGGACGTACGCTGGAAATTCAACGTCTGATCGCCCGTTCACTGCGTGCAGCAGTGGATTTACAAGCGCTAGGCGAATTCACCATCACGCTGGATTGCGACGTGATTCAGGCCGATGGCGGTACGCGTACTGCATCCATTACCGGCGCCTGCGTGGCGCTGGCCGATGCGTTGAATGCGCTGGTTGCTGCGGGCAAGCTGAAAGCCAGCCCGCTGAAAGGCATGGTGGCGGCGATTTCTGTGGGTATCGTCGGCGGTGAAGCGCTGTGCGATCTGGAGTATGTTGAAGATTCCGCCGCAGAAACTGACATGAACGTGGTGATGACCGAAGACGGCCGCATGATTGAAGTGCAGGGTACCGCAGAAGGTGAGCCCTTCAGCCACGACGAGTTACTGCAGCTGCTGGCGCTGGCGCGAGGCGGCATTGAGCAGTTGATTCAGGCGCAGAAAGCGGCGCTAACTAATTGATGTAACAGGCGACCATAGAGTCGCCTTTTCTTTATTTGAGGAGTGAGAAATGAAAGCCTGGCAGCGTCAGTTTATTGAATTCGCCCTGAACAAAGGGGTGCTGAAGTTTGGTGAGTTCACCCTGAAATCGGGACGTAAAAGCCCCTATTTCTTCAATGCCGGTCTGTTTAATACCGGTCGCGATTTGGCGCTGTTAGGCCGTTTCTACGCGCAGGCGCTCGTTGATGGCGGCGTTGATTTCGATCTGCTGTTTGGCCCGGCGTACAAAGGCATCCCAATTGCCACCACTACCGCAGTGGCGCTGGCCGATCATCATGAACGTGACGTGCCTTACTGCTTCAACCGCAAAGAAGCCAAAGATCACGGCGAAGGCGGTTTGCTGGTGGGCAGCCCGCTGCAAGGCAAAGTGATGCTGGTGGATGATGTGATCACCGCCGGTACCGCGATTCGTGAATCAATGGATATCATCAGTGCGCACAACGCGACATTGGCGGGCGTGTTGATTTCGCTGGATCGTCAGGAACGCGGCCGCAGCGATATTTCGGCGATTCAGGAAGTGGAACGTGACTATAAGTGCAAAGTCACGGCGATTATTACCCTGGCTGAGCTGATTGATTACCTGGAAGAGAAGCCGGAGATGGCTGACCATCTGGCGAAAGTGCGCGCGTATCGTAAAGAGTACGGGATTTAATTATTCGGGAAAGGTGCGTTCGGTAATGAGGTCGGCATTTATGCCGACCTGGCCCTTTTAAACCAACTGCGCCGCCATCAGCGGCCAGCGGCTCTCGAAATCTGCGGTCGGGCGAAAGCGGAATTCGGAGCGCACATAGCGCGACAACAGCCCTTCACAAAACGCCAGTAACTGGCTCGCCAGCAGCGTTTCGTCGTTCTGGAAACCTTCACCATCACGCATTTTCTTCTCGCGCATTACCTGACGCAGCTGCACTTCAATACGCTCAAACAGCTGATTAATACGCCCTTGCAGGCGATCCTGTTCAAACATCAGCGCGTGGCCGGTCAAAATACGCGTCAGCCCCGGATTACGCTCACCAAATCCCAGAATCAGCTGCACGATTAAACGCAGGCGCGTCAGCGTCTCTTTTTCATCTTTCAGGATCAGATTGATGCGGGTAATCAGACTGTCTTCAATAAACTCGATCAGGCTGTCAAACATGCGCGTTTTGCTGGGAAAGTGGCGATAAAGCGCCGCTTCCGACACGCCGACATTCGCAGCCAGCTTCGCGGTGGTGATGCGCTGACTGCCATCGCCCGACTCCAGCATTTGCGCCAGCGCCTGCAAAATCTCTTCGCGACGATTCCGTTTCGCGACTTTTTTTTCTGCCATGACCTTCAACACCCCTGAAATTCACCAAAAACAGGCAATACTGCCTCATCTGCCACAGATATAGCGGCCTGTGGCGACAAGAAATAAAAAGATGGCTAAGCGAAAAGTGTCGCGTGTTACTGACGGCCTGAGTGACCGAAGCCGCCTGCGCCGCGGTCGCTGGTGTCAAAATCTTCCACCAGGTTAAATTCGGCCTGCACGACCGGCACGAAGACCAGTTGTGCTAAACGGTCGCCTGGCTGCAGCGTGAAGCTGTCCTGGCCGCGGTTCCACACGGAAACCATCAGCTGACCCTGATAATCGGAGTCGATCAAACCGACCAGGTTGCCCAACACGATGCCATGTTTATGGCCAAGACCGGAGCGCGGCAAAATCACGGCTGCAAGAGCAGGATCGGCAATGTGAATCGCCAGACCGGTGGGAACCAGTGTGGTCATGCCGGGTGTGATTTCCAGTGTATCATCCAGGCAGGCGCGTAAATCGAGGCCTGCGGAACCAGAGGTTGCATAAGTCGGCAGCGGGAATTCGTTGCCCACGCGTGCATCAAGAATTTTAACGTCGATTTTTTTCATCATAACGGCTGACAATCTCGTCTATTAATTGTTGGCCAAGGAGCGTCTTATCACTGAGCGGTAAGACTTTTTCTCTTTCCTGCCAAAAAAGGTGAAGAGCATTGGTGTCGCTATTGAAGCCCTGACCCGCCTGCGCCACATCGTTGGCACAAATCAGATCCAGGTTTTTTCGCACCCGTTTTTGCCGCGCGTATTCTTCCACATTCTGGGTTTCGGCAGCAAATCCCACAACATAAGGGCGATTTTCCTGCAGCGCCGCGACGCCTGCGACAATATCGGGGTTCTTCACCAACTGCAGCGTGACGCTATCGTCGCCACCCTGTTTTTTGATTTTCTCTGCGGCAATGTTAGCCGCCCGGTAGTCTGCCACGGCTGCGCTGGCAATGAAAATATGTTGTTGCTGGATTTGCGCCATCACCGCTGCCTCCATCTCCAGCGCGCTGTCAACGTCCACGCGTTGTACGCCAGCTGGCGTTGGCAGCGCCACCGGGCCGGTAACCAATGTCACCTTCGCACCGCGTTTGGCCGCAGCCGCAGCAATCGCAAAGCCCATCTTGCCCGAGCTGTGATTGCTGATATACCGCACCGGGTCCAGCGCTTCGCGGGTTGGACCGGCGGTGATCATAATGCTGAGATGTTGCAGATCGTTGACGGGCGCAGCCCACTCCAGTGCGTGCGCCACAATCGCCAGCGGATCGAGCATGCGGCCGGGACCCACATCGCCGCACGCCTGGCTGCCGCTGTCGGGGCCCCAGATCAGCATGCCGCGCTGCTGCAGACGCTGCAGGTTCTCTTGCGTGATCGCCGCGCGGTACATCTGTTGATTCATGGCCGGGACGATGGCAACCGGCGCTGCGCTTGCCAGGCACGCGGTGGTGACCAAATCATTCGCCATGCCGGCAGTGACGCGGGCAATCAGATCGGCGGTAGCCGGCGCCAGCACAATTAAATCGGCCCATTTCGCCAGTTCAATATGGCCCATCGCCGCTTCGGCTGCCGGGTCGAGCAAATCATCAAATACCGGATAACCGGAAACCGCCTGCAGGCTCAGCGGAGTAATAAAGGCCCTGGCCGCTTCGGTCATCATTACGCGCACATCAGCACCGCGATCGCGCAGCCGACGCACCAGCTCCGGCGCTTTGTATGCAGCAATGCCGCCGCTCACGCCCAGCAGAATTTTCTTTCCAGCTAATCCCGTCATGTTGTTCGCCTCAAAGCAAATTGCCGCGTCAGGGGCGGCAGATGCAGGCAACTTTATCACAAAATCCACAGTGCGCCTTTTCACTGCCTGCGGCCTTTGCGAGCTGGCTCTGAAATCGTTCAGCGCGTGCTGGCGCTGACGGTGGCTGACGCGCAGAATCGCCGCATCGCAGGGAGGAGATGGTCATGACGGAACTGGCACCACGGGAAAAACTGATGTTAATGGGCGCTGAAGTGTTGAGTGATGCTGAGCTGCTGGCGATTTTTTTGCGTACCGGCATCAGCGGCACCAGCGTGCTGCTGTTGGCGCATCAGATGTTGAACGAGTTTGGTTCGCTCTATCGCATTATGACGGCCAGCAAAGAGGAACTCGGGCAGATTAAAGGCGTGGGTAGTGCCAAAATGACGCAGCTGTATGCCATCGCCGAGCTGGGAAGGCGATTTTTTGCCAGCCAGCTGGCGCGGGAAAACGTGATGGAGAATCCGCAGGTGACGCGCCATTACCTGCAAAGCGTGCTGGCGCATCAGGAGCGCGAAGTGTTTATGGCGCTGTTCCTCGATAATCAGCACCGCGTGTTGCAGGCGCAGAAGATGTTTTCCGGCTCGATTGCCAGCGTGGAGGTTCACCCGCGCGAAATCGTGCGCGAAGCGCTGAAACTTAACGCGGCGGCGGTGATTCTGGCGCACAATCACCCGTCGGGAATCGCTGAACCCAGTCGCGCCGACCGCGATATTACGGGAAAAGTCGGGCAAGCGTGCGCGCTGCTCAATATCCGTTTACTTGATCATTTGGTGATTGGTCACGGCGAGTTTACCTCTTTCGCCGAGCGCGGTTGGTTGTAATTCATCGATTCAACTGAACAGAAATAGGGCATTTTTGCGCGATCCAGAGGGATCTTTATCTGTTCGGGACTTGAGCACTCGGGCTGAGCGGCGTATACTACGCCACCTTTGAGAATCTCGGGTTTGGCGTTTGGGCCAGCTTAGCGGGTTCACATGGAACTCGCCTGGGCGGGCTAAGGCCTGACGAGGCGGCCAAAACCTAGTTTTTAAAGCTCGAGCTGATTTGATTTTTGGAGAATAGAAATGTCACGAGTCTGCCAGGTAACTGGAAAGCGTCCGGTAACGGGTAATAACCGTTCCCACGCAATGAACGCGACGAAACGCCGTTTCCTGCCGAACCTGCACTCTCACCGTTTCTGGGTTGAGAGCGAAAAGCGCTTCGTTACTCTGCGTGTATCTGCTAAAGGTATGCGTGTTATTGATAAAAAGGGCATCGATACGGTTCTGACCGAAATCCGCGCCCGTGGTGAGAAGTACTAAGGAACTGAATCATGGCTAAAGGTATTCGTGAGAAGATCAAGCTGGTTTCCTCTGCTGGTACAGGTCACTTCTATACCACCACGAAGAACAAACGTACTAAACCAGAGAAATTAGAACTGAAAAAGTTCGATCCGGTTGTACGTCAGCACGTGATCTACAAAGAAGCTAAAATTAAGTAATTTTAGTGTTCTGTGAAAAACCCGGCTTCGGCCGGGTTTTTTGTTTCTGCGATTCGTTGAGGAGATGAGATGCCTGAATTACCTGAGGTAGAAACCAGTCGTCGCGGTATCGAACCCCACATGGTCGGTGCCACGATTCTGCATGCGGTGGTGCGCAATTCACGTTTGCGCTGGCCGGTTTCGCATGAAATCCACGCGCTGAGCGACCAACCCGTATTGAGCGTGCAGCGTCGCGCTAAATATCTGCTGCTCGAACTGCCGCATGGCTGGATCATCATTCACCTCGGCATGTCCGGCAGTCTGCGCGTGCTACCCGGCGAACAACCGGCCGCCAAACATGACCACGTCGATTTGGTGATGAGCAACGGCAAAGTGTTGCGCTACACCGATCCACGTCGCTTTGGCGCCTGGCTGTGGAGCAATGACCTCGCAGGCAGCAGCGTGCTGGCCCATCTCGGTCCGGAACCGCTCAGCAGCGAATTTGATGGCGCCTATCTGTTTGAAAAGTCACGCGGCAAACGCACCGTGATTAAACAGTGGCTGATGGATAACAAAGTGGTGGTGGGCGTCGGGAACATCTACGCCAGCGAATCGCTGTTTACCGCCGGGATCTTGCCCGATCGTTCGGCAATGAGTTTGAGTCAGGAAGAGGCCGAGCTGCTGGTTAACACCATTAAAGCGGTGTTATTACGTTCGATTGAGCAGGGCGGCACCACACTGCGAGATTTCCTGCAAACGGACGGTAAACCCGGCTACTTCGCGCAGCAGTTGCAGGTTTATGGTCGCGCCGGCGAACCTTGCCGTGCCTGCGGTACGCCGATTGTCAGCGGCAAACATGGTCAGCGCAGCACCTTCTGGTGTCCACGCTGCCAGCACTGAGTTAAGGCTGCGCCAGTCGCGCCAGTAACGCCTTGTGCACAACGGCAGGCAGAAATGCCTGCACGTCACCGGCATGGCGCGCGACTTCTTTGACCAGCGAAGAAGAGACGAACGAGAAACCTTCTGACGGCATCAGAAACACGCTCTCCAGCGTGGGCAACAGATGACGATTCATCTGCGCCAGCTGCAGCTCATATTCGAAATCCGATACCGCACGCAATCCACGCACCAGCACATTGGCATTCTGCGCCTGGGCAAAGTTCGCCATCAGGTCGCTAAACCCGATTACTTCGACATTCGGCAGATGTGCCGTCACCTGACGCGCCATATCTACGCGCTCATCGAGACTAAACAGCGGCTTTTTACTCGGGCTGGCGGCAATCGCCACGACGATGCGGTCAAACATCTTCGCTGCGCGCGTCACAATATCCAGATGACCCAACGTGAAGGGATCAAAGGTGCCGGGATAAATCGCTTTCGTACTCATACGCGACCTTGTGTTGAGGTGTGATGCAGCGCCCAGAGCGCCGAGTATTTGTTGAAAGTGTACTGCGCATTAACCACCGCCAGAATCCAGCCCTGTTTGCCATCGAGAAAACCCGCACGCAGCAGCAGGGTTTTAACGAATGCGCCGAGCGTGTGGCTAAAGATCGACAACAAGCCGCAGCGTTTGCCGCGCTGGAAACGCTCATTTGCCCAGGCTTCGGCATAGTTCATCTGCTTACGCTGAAACGCAATCAGGTCACGACAGGTGAGATGTTGCAGATCGCCCGCCAGCTTCACTACCGGCGCACCCTGCGTCTCCAGTGATTCATGCACCAGATTGTCGTTGTAATTGAACTTGCGCGGATAGAGGCGCATAACGCGATCGGGATACCAGCCGCTGTGGCGCATAAAGCGGCCAAGAAACAGGTTGCTGCGACCGAGGCTGTAAACATTGTCCGAGGCAGGCTGTGCGAGAACCTGCTCGATAGCGCGACGCAATTCGGGTGTAACGCGCTCGTCGGCATCGATCATCAAAATCATCTCGCCTTGCGCATGGGCCTGAGCGCGCTGGCGCTGCTTGCCAAATCCCTGCCAGCCTTCAGCCTGGAAAACCTGCGCGCCCTGTTCGCGTGCGACCTGCACCGTGTTGTCGCTGCTGCCGGAATCGAGCACCACAATCTCATCCGCCCAGCTGACAGAAGCCAGCGCCTCCGGCAGCAGTTCAGCTTCGTTTTTGGCGATCATCACCACGGAGAGACGTTGGCGTTGCGACATGAATTAGTGAGCTCGCGGCGGTAAGTGAGGTTCGAGTAACTGTAGCAGACGCTGTAATGCGCCCTGATTTTGATGCAGCACTTCCACAGCATGACGGCCGTAATAGCGGCGATAATCGTCATCCTGCAGCAGGTTAGCGACCTCTTTCTGCAGCGATACCACGTCAGTGACGGTAATCAGCCCTTCGGCCTGCTGCAGCTTGGCGCAGATATCTTTGAAGTTCCAGATGTGCGGGCCCATCAATACCGGAATGGCATGTGCTGCCGGTTCCAGCGGATTGTGGCCGCCGCGCTCAACCAGGCTGCCGCCAACAAAGGCGAGGTCGGCGATGCCGTACAGCATCATCAGTTCGCCCATGGTGTCGCCAATGACCACCTGCGTGGAGCTTGATGGAATTTCGCCGCTGCTACGCAGGATAAAGCTGAAGCCGCGTTTTTGTGTCAGGTCGCAGGCATCTTTGAAACGTTCCGGATGGCGCGGCACCAAAATCAGCAGCAGATCGGGGAACTGCTGCAGCAGACGACGATGAGCATCGAGCACAATTGCCTCTTCGCCTTCGTGGGTGCTGGTCGCGATCCACACCGGACGACGCGACGCCCACTGACGACGCAGCGTGACCGCTTTTGCCGCCAGCTCTGGCGTTACGGAGATATCAAACTTGAGGCTGCCGGTAACGGTGAGATGCGAACGTTTCAGGCCAAGGCTGAGGAAACGGTCGCCATCTTCGGCGTTTTGCGCGGCAATCAGCGTGATGCGCTGCAGCAGGTCGCGCATAAAGCCGCCGAGCTTCTTGTAGCCTTTGGCCGAGCGCTCAGACAGGCGCGCGTTGGCAATCACCAGCGGAATCTTGCGCTGATGCAGAATACGGATAATGTTTGGCCACAGCTCGGTTTCCATGATGATTACTAGTCGCGGATCGACGGTATCGAGGAAACGGTTAATCGAACCTGGCAGATCGTAGGGCAGGTAAACGTGGTGCACATCCTTGCCAAACGCGGACTGCGCACGTTCGGAGCCGGTTGGCGTCATGGTGGTGACGGTAATCGGCAGCGTTGGATAGCGGTGGCGCAGCGCGCGCACCAGCGGCACTGCCGCCAGCGTTTCGCCGACGGAAACCGAGTGCAGCACAATGCCATGCGGCAGTACTTTTCCGCTGCAATAGCCGTAGCGTTCTGCCCAGCGTTTACGATAGGCCGGTGCTTTTCGACCGCGCAGCCACAGGCGCAGCCAGATCAGTGGCTGAATCAGGTAGAGCAAGGCTGTGTATAGAGTCGTCATAGTTACCGTTACGACAGAATCGCGTCAAAAAACAGATGAAAGGCGGCATGTTATCAGAAATTAACCGCCTGCTCATACCACTTCGTCAGCTGGTCTGCAGCACTTGCTGATACAGTGAGGTCAGCGCTTGCGCCAGCCGCTGCGGACCATAAGGTTCAATTCTGCGACGTGCGGCTTCGCCCATGGCAGAATTGTGTGAAAGCGCCGGTGTTGCCAGTACGGCTTCGTTTAACGCGTTGATATCTAATGCATCGCAGACAAAACCTTCCTGACCCGCGGTGATAAACTCCGCGCCGCCGCAGCCGGTGCTGGTGATCACCGCCAGGCCGCAAGCCATCGCTTCCAGCACCACATTTGGGAAGGGATCATAAAGCGTGGGCAGCAGCAGCGCATCGGCTGCATGGTAGAACGGTTGCACGTCCTGCTGCACGCCGACGAAGCGTAAGCGATCGAGGCAGTTCAGCTGGTTTGCCAGCTGCTGATAGCGCGACAGCTGCTTATCCTGGCCGACCACCACCAGATAGCGATCGCTTTTCGCCACCGCTTCAATCGCCGCTTTTAAGCCTTTGCGCTCAAAGCCCGAACCTACGTAAATCATTACCGTGGCATCCTGCGGCAGTTTGAGCTGCTGACGTGCCGCATGACGCAGCGCTTCGCTGGCCGGCTGGAAGCGTTGGCTATCAATCGCGTTGTGAATTACATGGATCTTGCTGGCATCGAGCCTGAAGTGACGCAAAATATCCTGCTTTACCATCTCTGAATTACAGATCACCGCTTTCAACGATGGCGCGTTGAACATGTCGGCTTCTGCCTGTAACACATAACGATGATAAGGACTGAGGCGGGCGCTTAAGCGCTGCCACGGCGACACGATGCGCGCGCGCTGCTCCAGCCAGACGCGATGCACGCCATCACCGGCACGAAAGATATCGCAACCAGCGATACGTTCGTGGCTTTGCACAATATCGAACTTTTCGCGTTCCCAGCATTCACGCGCGGCACGCGCAAAACCGCGCTCGCGCGAGATGCGACCGAACTTCGCTGGATTGCAGATGTGCAGATGCCAGGCCGGATTCGGCGTGCCCTGCCAGCTGCGAGTGATGATATTGAGATCGAGCTGCTCACCGTCCAGCGCTTCCAGCGCACGCGAGATAAAGCGTTCGGCGCCGCCGTCTGGGCGGTATTTCTGCCGGACAATCGCCAGGCGTAACTTACTCATGCAAAAAACTCCGGGCGGCAGCCACCACATCCTCAACGGGAATGGCAGAAAGATAGCGCTGTTGCGTGTTGGTATCGATGTCGTCTGGCGAGGGGAGCGGGCCATAATCACCGGCCCAGATCACGCGATTGTGATCGCCCCACGGACGCCAGTGTTGCAGCTTAGTGGGTCCAAACAGCGCAAGACACGGCGTTTCCAGCGCGGCGGCCATGTGCATCGGCGCAGAATCTACGCCGATAAACAGCTGTGCCGCATCAATCAGCGCCGCCAGCTGCGGCAAGGATAATTCTCCCGCCAGCGACACCACATTGTGGCTGCGACACAGCGACTGAATATTGGCGATCATTGCCATTTCTTTCTGGTCCGGCGCCGCCGTCAGTACCACGGTGCGGCCTTCGGCAGCGAGCGCATCAATTAGCTGTGAGACTTTTTCATCTTCCCAGCATTTGAACAGCCAGCGTGAAGTGGGTTGCACCACAACAAACGGCATTTTCACCGCATGCTGAGCCAGTACATCCTGCACTTTCTGTTGATCGGCTGTGCTGAAATGCATTGAGGCTTTTGCGCCAGCGGCGCTGATGCCCAGCGGCTTCAGCGCGGCCATATTCTGTTCGACGGTATGCAACTGATTATGATCTTCCGTACTGACCAGCTGATTGTGCATCCAGCGCCATAAGGCGTTATCACGTTTGCGGAAGGCAAAACCGATGCGCACCGGCGCGCCAGAGAATCCGGTAATGATAGCGCTGCGCCACTGATCGGCGAGGTTAATCACCAGGTCATAACGACAAGCGCGCACCGCGGAAAGCAGGGCCATTTCATGGCGGAATTTCTGCCAGCCGCCTTCCTTCTTCCAGTTGCGATCGATGATGTGTAACTGGCGTATAGCTGGATGTGCTTCCAGCATTGGACGGGTTTCTTTATACAGCAGAACGTCGATGTTCGCCTGAGGATAGCGTTGGTGCAGCGCGTTAATCGCGGGCGTGGTCAGCAGCATATCGCCGTGATGACGCAGCTTGATCAGCAGAATATTTTTCGGTGCAAATTGGTCTGGAATCGGGCTTGCCATACTCAAATGATCTCAGAATTCAGTCAGCTGATTGTAGGGCAAACCCCAAAGGCGTGAAAGCCAGACTCGGCGCTTATTTCTTGCGCCAGCGATAAATCCGGCTCAGCCACAGCAGCAGTTGATACCATTGCTGGATACCGCGCGCGTTACGCAGCATGCGCTTGTGGGTTTGCGTGGCGAACAGATCGGCAATCATCGCCTGACGGGCGCTCTCTTCGGGTTCGCGGCGAATAGAGTGGCAGACGCTGAGCGCCTCATGCGTAATCTGGTAGTGAAATGCCGGGTAGATTTTCACTTTAGAACGGTAGCGTGCGTTGATCTCTTCCAGTAATTGCGCAATCTTCAGGTAATGGCGCTGATATTCCACGTTGCGCTGGCCGGTGCGTTTGCGGTTGCTGATCGAAGCATCATGCATGTAATAACGGTAAAGCACTCGATCGGTGTAGCGTACGCGTTGGGCATTGAGCATGAACTCGGTGGTCCATGGAATGTCCTGATGATGCAGGCCGGGCTCAAAGTAGAGTTTGAGCTGTTCGATCAATTCTCGGCGGTATATGCCCAGCCAAACCACATGCATGTAGCGATGCGTTTGCAGCGCCTTATTGAGCCACTCAGGGCCGCTCAGTACCTCGGTACTGGTGAGGCGATCGAGGGGAATCAGCGGCTTCACTTGCTGGCTGGCTTTGAAAAACCACTCCGCGTTGCACTGTGCGGCATCCAGATTATCGCGCTCTGCCATTTCAACCAGCGTTTGATACATCGCGGGATCCATGGTGTCGTCAGCATCCGGAAACGAAACGTACTTACCGCGCGCCACCGCGAGTCCGGCATTACGTGCGCGTGATACGCCGCCATTGGCCTGATGAACAACATGCACATGCGGGTGTTGCTGCGCATAAGCGTCAGCGCGCTCGCCCGAACCGTCAGTGGAACCATCATCAACAATGATGATCTCCAGCGAGGTTAACGTTTGAGCCAGTAGCGCTTGCATACAGGCAGCAAAATCGCTGCCCGCGTTGAACATAGGAATAATGAGACTGAGTAACGGGGCTGAGCTTTCAGGCTGCGTGGTCATGCTGTTTTAATGTTCTTCCGTCGCGCCAGGCGTTGTTGCTGCCGCGCGCTAATAAAATCGTGAATATCGTCAAGTTTCCGCTGATCCAATTCAAATAGATGTTCAGTGGGATGCATAAATTTGTACTGCGCAGCGAACACAAAGGATGAGGGCGCAATATGATTTGGACCAATCAATAACACATCGCCCAGCGGCCGCTGTTCTTCAACGCAGCATGGGCCATAAATCAAAATGATCGGCACTTGCTGCGCATCGGCAATATAGACATTGCCGGAATCTGACGCGATATAGAAATCCATCTCGCTAATTGCTCCAGGGACATCTTCCAGCTGCACTTTGCCTACCAGGCTGATCAGGTTCTCGCGCGCGCCGACAACTTTATACAGCTCCTGCAAACGTGATTGTTCATTCGGTGCGCCAAAGGCATAAAACTGGCAGGGCAAATCGCCTAAGTGGTCAAAAAGTCGCTGCCAAATCATCGGCGGGATAGTTTTTGCCTGATTGCCTGCGGTGATACTGATGCCAATGCGAATGCCATCATGCTGGAAGATTTCATCCGGTAGCGACTTGGGTTGCCAAAGTGGTTGTGTCGCATGCTTCGGATAGCTCTCTTTAGTAAATGAGCGATCGGCGAGTTTTAGATAGTTTTCCAGCGTAAGGGTATTTTTCTCATGCTCAACCACGCCGCTTGCGGTGAGATAAAACAGTCCCTGATAACCTTTGCGGCGATAGCTGGAAAGAAACTGTTTGTTGCTGGCATTACAGCAAGCGGCAATAAACAGATTAAGATTGGTTGGATGTAATAGATAGATGTTGTCGTAGCGGTTGAGTATCTGCCACACCAACTTCATTTTTTTGACTAAGCCTGAACGATGCTCTTCGATATACCAGATGTTTTCCAGCGTGTTATCGCGCGTGGCAAGTGCTGCAACGCTATTACTCAACAGCGCATCGCTTTTTCCCAGATGGGTTAACAGCGGAGTGATATTAATGAAATCACCGATTTTGGCTGTTTGAATGACTAGATTTTTACCGGTTCGGCCATGGAAGATTTTCATCACCCATTTGACCGGTAAAAAGAGTAAAAAGAGAATTACATACGTCAACGATCTATCCCCATGATACGGCCACACCGACATGGGGACCTGTTAATCTGAAACGTGCTGAGTGCCTGAAAATGCGGGTTCTTCCACTTCTGCCAGTTGCAAATATTGCTGACAAATAACCTTGAGACTATAAATGCTTAAGTCCAGATGTTGCAACTCAGGCGGAGCGGCATAAATCTCGCGCATTTTCTGCGCCAGAGAATCAGCATTCAAATCAGCCAGCCCGCGTGCAAGATCACCGCTCATGATAGTCGATGGCGCGCCGGGGCAACGTGTGCTCACTATCGGTGTGCCGCAGCTTAAGGCTTCGACCAGCACATTGCCAAATCCTTCGCTGTCTGAACTCACCACTAACAAGCGAGCATGGCGAATCCATGGATAAGGATTTTTATGGAAACCTTCGAAACGAACGCGTTCGGCGATGCCTAAATCCGCTGCTTGCTGGCGTAATCTTTCCGTGATTTTTTCGCTTCCCTGACCCAATAACACCAGTGGAGCCGTGATGCCACTCTGGGCATAGGCGGTCAGCAAACGATCGTGGCGTTTGGTTTCATGAAAACGGCCAACATGAAGGACAAAATTACTCCCTGCTAACGGACAAGGTTCTGCTGCCAGACGGGAAATCAGATCGAAATCGAACGGGTTATAGATTACCTGCGCTTTGCTGGGCTTCACGCCGATGTTCTGAATCACATCATCAATCACATATTGTGATACACCGACAAGCTGCTTGCCGCGATAAGTATCACGGATTTTCAGCCGCTTGAGCCACAAAGAGAAGCCCGATTTGCGAGCAAGATAGGAGGCGGAAAACACGCCGTGCAGGCAATACCAGGTTTTAGTCGCATCTAGCGCACGCGCATAGCGGACAATGCGATCGGTTTTATGCAGATTAGACAAAACCAAATCGAATTTTCCGTGCAGTGCTTCGCTTTGACGAACGGCTTCATCAAGCAAATACGCACGACGATGGGTTTCAGTCAGTTTGCGCCACGGACGTGTACTTTTATCAATCACGGTCTGATAATCCACGCCTGCGGGAATCGGGTATTCACATACTTTGCGCAATGAGAAGAGCGACACCCGATGCCCCTGGCTGACAAAACCTTCAGCCAGCGTCAGTACGACTTTTTCGGCACCGCCGCCCGGCAGGCCATCAATCACCATCAGAATGCGCTTCGACAAATTCTTGTGCTCCTAATCGCCAGCCTGTTTTGTATGACAAAATATCTATCATCCCCTGATAAAACAGGACTGAATATAAGATAAATCAATTTATTAGGTATGTTTGGCTTAAGACATTTCGTATTGTTCTTTCGAGAAGCATTCGATGTTGTCGTCGCAATTTACAGTCTGACGTACTCTAGTTTAACAGTAATTATACTGCTACCAACTTCTGTTAAATGGCGCCAGCTGAAAAGTTTGCCCTCATTCATGGGCTTGCGTACCATAGCGATGAGAAAGTGCTCATTTTACTGGATAAGTTATGGATAAGCCTGCGTTTTTAATCACTCTCGATACTGAAGGGGATAATCTTTGGCGCAATCGCAGCGGCAAGGTTACCACGCGCAATGTCCAGTTCCTGCCGCGTTTTCAGGCACTATGTGAGAAATACGGTTTTAAACCCACCTGGCTAACGAATTACGAAATGGCGAGCGATCCTGCTTATATTGAATTTGGCCGCGATCTGCTTACGCGTGGGCAAGGTGAAATCGGCATGCATCTTCATGCATGGTATAGCCCGCCGGAATACGCGTTGACCGATGATGACTGGCGCTATCAGCCTTATTTGATTGAGTTTCCTGAAAATATCCTGTACGACAAGGTCGCTTACATGACCGATTTGCTGGAAAGCGCTTTTCGGCAGAAGATGACCAGTCATCGTGCCGGACGCTGGGCTTTTAATGAAGTTTACGCCCGAGCATTGATCGACAACGGTTATTTGGTAGATTGCTCCGTCACACCTCGCGTGGATTGGCGCAATTCATCCGGCGCGCCGCAAGGCAAAGGTGGCACCGATTACAGCCGTTTCCCGGATCATGCCTATTACCTTGATGTTAATGATATTTCCCGCGTGGGTGACAGTCCGTTGCTGGAGTTGCCGATGAGCATTCAGTACCGCTATGGCGCTTTCACTAATCAGCTAAAAAAAGTATGGAACGACGTGCGCGGCAAGAAACGCGGTCCGTCCGTCAACTGGCTGCGTCCAGTGGGTGGCAATGTGCAGCAGATGAAGCAGGTGGTTGAGCAAACACTTAGCCAGGGAAATGATTACGTTGAGTTCATGCTGCATTCATCAGAATTTATGCCCGATGGCAGCCCCACGTTTAAAAATGAGGCTGATATTGAGCACCTTTACGATGATTTAGAGCAGCTATTTAGCTGGTTACAACCACGTACTCAGGGCATGACGCTAACAGAATACGCGCTTTTAAAGAAAAGTTACCAGTCACGCTAAATTACGGTACGTTATAAAACTATACGGTGATTTCTTTAATCATTGTTGCGACATCTATGGCTTGAATATCCGCCATGCTGTGGCCTTCTGCAGGGCGCAGCACGTACTGATTCTCGCCATAGCCACCAATTAGACCGGGATCGGTTGGGCCGTACAGCGTGATATTCGGACGATCCAGCGCCGCCGTCAGATGACTTAAACCGGTATCTACCGACACCACCGCGCGCGCGCCGGCTAACTGCTGCGCTACCTGCTCCAGCGTTAACTTTGGCAATACCTCAACATGGTCGAATCCTTCGGCCAGCCGCTGTGCGCGTTGGTGTTCATGCTCTGCGCCCCACGGCAATTTCACGCGTAATCCTGTTGGCTGCACCAACTCAATCAGCGCACGCCAATGTGATTCCGGCCAGTGTTTGTTATCTCGCGTGGTGGCGTGCAGAAACACCAAATAAGGCTGTGCATCGTTAGGTAGCGTAGAGCGGAAATGGCCGGCAATCGCATAGTCGCCCTGCGTTGCAGGTTTTTCATAGCCGAGGCTTTTGGCAAACAGCTCGCGCGTGCGTTCTACGGCATGCTGTTGTTTGTTGATTTCATGGCGTTTGTCATACCACCAGCTAGCGAAAGGTTCGCGGGCGCTGCGGCTATCCTGGCCGTGTTTCTCGCCTTTTGCCAGGCGCGTAACCAGCGCGGCGCTTTTGATCAAACCTTGCGCATCCAGCACCACATCATACTGACGCGATTGCAGCTCACGCTTAAATTTCACACGCTCTTCACGCTGCTGGCTACCGAACCAATGCTTACGCCAGCGGCGAATCGCCACCGGCAGCACTTTATCGACGGCCGGATGCCAGGCTGGAATTTGAGCGAAGTTTTCTTCAACCACCCAATCAAACTTGATGCCAGGAATCGCCTGCATCGCATCCGTAAGCGCCGGTAAGGTATGCAGCACGTCTCCCATCGAGGAGGTTTTAACAATCAAAACGTGCATCTTTACTCCTGCACCGGATGCAACAGCGCGCTCAGTTCCTGGTGGACGCGCGCTGGCTGAATATCAATCAGGCTCTGGTGATAACCTTGCTCGGCATCACCTTTGCGGACTTTGTGATAGCCGGTGATCAAACGAATAATGCGCGCGTGCTGAGACAACGGCGGCGTGAAGTCCGGGCTGCTTGGGCCATACAGCGCCACCAGCGGACGATTCAACGCCGCGGCGATATGCATCAGGCCGGAATCGTTACTGACCACCGCCGCACAGTTCGCCAACAGAATCACCGCTTGCTCCAGTTGCGTTTCACCTGCCAGATTTTTGCAGTGCGCACGCGCCGCTTCTGACAGCGTCTGCACAATGGTGTCGCCGGTTTCACGATCTTTCGCCGAACCGAACAACACCACCTGATAACCTTCGCCAATTAGCTGCTCTGCCAGCGCGGCATAATGATAGTGCGGCCAGCGCTTCGCCGGGCCAAACTCTGCGCCTGGACAAAACCCAATCACCGGACGATCGGCGGACAGCGCAAACTGCGCCGCCGTCATCCGCTTTTCATCTTCATCGACACGCAACTGCGGCCACAGCAAGGGCTGCGGCAGCTGCTGCGCGGAAGCAACCGGTTTGTCATAGCCGAGCGCTACATAACGCTCAACCATCAACGGAAAGGCCGCTTTATCCAGCACGCGGACATCATTCAACACGCCATAGCGCATCTCGCCGCGCCAGCCGGTGCGACGTTTGATCCCGGCGAAAAACGGCACCAGCGCAGATTTGAAGGAGTTCGGCAGCACATAGGCGCGGTCATAGCCGCTGGCCTGCAGGGTTTTTCCCAAACGACGACGCTCGCCCAACGCCAATGCGCCGTGGCCGAGCGGCATCGCCAGCGCCTGATTCACTTCCGGCATACGCGACAGCAATGGGCGGCACCAGGCCGGCGCCATCACGTCGATCACCGCTTCAGGATGCTCAGCCTTGAGCGTGCGATAGAGACTTTGCGACATCATCATATCGCCGACCCATGATGGGCCAATAACCAGAATTTTCATCGCTGCTGCCGGTTTCCTTATGCGTTACGGTTCAGCCAGGCCATGTATTCGCCCACGCCTTGCGCGACGGTTTTGAACGGCTTGTCGTAACCGGCTGCACGCAGGTTAGTGAGATCGGCTTGAGTAAACGCCTGATAACGGCCTTTCAGCTTATCCGGGAACGGAATGTATTCAATCTGGCCTTTCTGATGGAAATTCAGCACCGCATCCGCCACTTCCTGGAAAGATTCAGCACGGCCAGTTCCGCAGTTGTAGATACCGGAAACACCGTTTTCCCAGCACCACAGATTTACCGCAACCACGTCATCAACGTGGATGAAGTCGCGGCGGAAATCGTCGCTGCCTTCAAACAGTTTTGGATTTTCACCATTGCTGATCTGCGTGTTGAGGTGGAACGCGACGCTCGCCATGCCGCCTTTGTGGCCTTCACGCGGACCGTACACGTTGAAGTAGCGGAAGCCGCATACCGGTGATTCGGCTTCTGGCAGAATCTGGCGCACATAGTGATCGAACAGCATTTTAGAGTAGCCGTAGACGTTCAGCGGCTGCTCGTACTGGCGCTCTTCGATGAAGTTCTCATTGCGTCCGCCGTAAGTGGCAGCAGAAGAGGCGTAAAGGAACGGAATTTCACGCTCGAGGCAGAAGTGCAGCAGATCTTTCGAGTACTGATAGTTGTTATCCATCATGTACTTGCCATCCCACTCGGTGGTTGCGGAACAGGCGCCTTCATGGAAAACGGCTTCGATGGGGCCGAGATCTTCGCCAGACATGATGTAGCTGAGGAATTCCTCTTTATCCATGTAATCGGCGATGTCGAGATCCGCCAGATTCACGAACTTGGTGCCATCCTTCAGATTATCCACCACCAAAATGTCGGTCAGACCGCGGTCGTTGAGCGCTTTAACAATGTTGCTGCCAATCATGCCAGCGCCACCGGTTACGATAATCATATGCTTTGCCTTTAAAGAGTTGGGGGGAAACAGGAGGTTTCACCCACGAATGCCTATCATCATAACATTTCAGCCAGACGCAGGCAGCCAGATGACTCTGTATGCGCTGCACAAATCCTGTTCGCAGCGTGAACTATGCTGCAAAACCGAGATATTGATGGCTGAAATATCGTCTATTCGCTTTTCGATCAGTAATATGTGCCAAAATTTTGCTATCTGAGGAGCAGAATCATGTCCAGTCAGTTTTATTCGCAAATTCGTCAACAGCTTGAGACAACACGTCAGGACGGATTGTTCAAACAAGAACGCACCATCACGTCGGCGCAGCAGGCAGAAATCAACGTTGCCAACAGCCCGCCCGTCATCAACTTTTGCGCCAATAACTATTTGGGTTTAGCTAATCATCCGGCATTGATTCAGGCGGCGAAAGACGGCATGGATTCGCACGGTTTTGGCATGGCGTCGGTGCGCTTTATCTGCGGCACGCAAGACATCCACCAGCAGCTGGAACATAAGCTGGCTGAGTTCCTCGGCATGGAAGAGGCGATTCTGTTCTCGTCCTGCTTTGATGCCAACGGCGGCCTGTTTGAAACGCTGCTCAGCGCCGAAGACGCGATTATTTCAGATGCCCTTAATCACGCATCGATCATTGATGGCGTGCGTTTGTGTAAAGCGCAGCGCTATCGTTACGCCAATAATGACATGAGTGAGCTGCGTGCGCGTTTACAGGAAGCACGCGACAAAGGCGCGCGCCACATCCTGATTGCCACCGATGGCGTGTTCTCGATGGATGGGGTGATTGCCAATCTGCAGGGCATTTGCGATCTGGCCGATGAATTCGATGCGCTGGTGATGGTCGATGATTCCCATGCGGTGGGCTTTGTGGGTTCTGCCGGACGCGGCACGCACGAATATTGCGGCGTGATGGATCGCGTCGACATTCTGACCGGCACGCTGGGTAAAGCGCTGGGTGGCGCATCGGGCGGCTACGTGGCGGCGAAAAGAGAAGTGGTTGAGTGGCTGCGTCAGCGCTCGCGTCCGTATCTGTTCTCCAACTCGCTGGCACCCGCGATTGTGGCTGCCTCGCTGCGCGTGCTGGAGCTGCTGAGTGAAGGTGACGGTTTACGCCAGCGTCTGTGGGAAAATGCCCGCTTCTTCCGCGAAAAGATGACTGCCGCAGGCTTCACGCTGGCCGGCGCCGATCACGCTATCATTCCCGTGATGCTGGGCGATGCCAAAGTGGCGCAGCAATTTGCCAGCCTGTTGCAGCAGGAAGGAATCTACGTCACAGGCTTCTTCTATCCGGTGGTGCCGCAAGGTCAGGCGCGTATCCGCACGCAGATCTCTGCCGGACATACACAGGCGCAGCTGGAGCACGCCGTGGCAGCCTTCACCCGCATTGGTCAACAGCTGGGCGTTATCTCAGGAGCAGGGAAATGAAAGCACTCGCCAAATTAAAAGCCGAAGAAGGCATTTGGATGGTCAAGGACGCGCCAATACCTGAACCCGGCCATAACGACCTGCTGATTAAGATTCGTAAAACCGCTATCTGCGGTACCGACGTGCACATCTACAACTGGGATGACTGGTCGCGCAAAACCATTCCGGTGCCGATGATCACCGGCCACGAATATGTGGGTGAAGTGGTGGGAATGGGCCAGGAAGTTAAGGGCTTTGCCGTTGGCGATCGTGTTTCCGGTGAAGGCCACATCACCTGCGGCCATTGCCGCAACTGCCGCGCTGGACGCACGCATCTGTGCCGCAATACGGTAGGCGTTGGCGTCAATCGTCAGGGCTGCTTTGCCGAATATCTGGTGATTCCGGCGTTTAATGCCTTCAAAATTCCCGACAACATTTCTGACGAACTGGCGGCGATTTTCGATCCCTTTGGCAATGCGGTGCACACTGCGCTGTCGTTCGATCTGGTGGGCGAAGATGTGCTGATCTCCGGTGCCGGGCCGATTGGCATCATGGCGGCGGCGGTGTGCAAGCACGTCGGCGCGCGCCATGTGGTGATCACCGACATCAACGACTATCGCCTCGATCTGGCGCGCAAAATGGGCGTAACGCGCGCCGTCAACGTAGCGCAGGAAAACCTGCGTGACGTGATGGCCGAACTCGGCATGACCGAAGGTTTTGATGTCGGTCTGGAGATGTCTGGTGCGCCACCGGCGTTCCGCACCCTGCTGGAGGTGATGAACCACGGCGGCCGCATCGCGCTACTGGGCATTCCGCCGGGCGAGATGTCCATCGACTGGAATCAGGTGATCTTTAAAGGCTTGTTCATCAAAGGCATCTACGGCCGCGAGATGTTCGAAACCTGGTACAAGATGGCGGCGCTAATTCAGTCCGGCCTCGATCTCACGCCCATCATTACTCATCGCTATCACATCGATGAGTTCCAGCAGGGCTTTGATGAGATGCGCTCGGGAAGATCCGGCAAAGTGGTGTTGAGCTGGGATTAATTCATCCTCCGGCCTGGTGGCCGGAGAGTTTCAGGATTGTTTCTTTTCATCATCCGTCAGATAGCGTACTTTGCGCGTGTAATCCTGGCCTTTAAAGGTGAGTGGCTGAGTGGGATCATTCAGATACTTTTGCCATTCACTCAAGGGAAAGCCACCGTGCGCGCCAATGACGTCTGCCGGAATGGTTGCTGAGCTACCGCCAATCTTTTTGGAAACCGGCCAGTTTGCCCATTCTCCTAAATTGACGGTGCGAAGATCCAACATATCCAACAAAGCGGCGAGGGGAAGCTGATCCGTCGGCGGTTGGCTGTCATTCATTAATTCCCAGGTATCCTGAAAGAGCGTTAACCAGAGTGGACAAATACGTTTCCAGGTTTGTCGGGTTGCCGCCAGGTACGCACCATTAACGTGATCTTCAAAATAAGGTCTTATTGATGGCCGGTAATAGGCGGGAATGGCCTGGGCTTCCGCGCCCTCTAGCTTGGCGATCATTTTCCCGTTACGGAAACTGGAGTAAAGGTGGCCTGGATGCATACGAATATCAGGCGATTTAAGCAAATTAAGATCCGAATCAATCATTAAAATACCGTCGCCTTTGGCTTGTAAAGGCGCCTGAATTTTAATTAGTCGACTGCGATAGATTTGCTTATAGCGATAGCTTTCCTCGCGATGCGGAACATTGAGCGTTACCACGCGACAATTATGTGGAAGTTTGCCAAAAGCCTGCTCAGATTGGTCGCTCACGATAACAATCTCTTCCATTTCCGGCGCAAACCGACGAGCAAACTCAGCGCTTAATAACGCTTCTTCAACATAATCCGCGCCGGTACAAGGTATAACAACCGAGGTAACCGTAACGTCGCCTTGCGTATTGCTTTGCGCATAAGGGATATTATGGCGTGCACGAATGTGCCGACGATTTTTGTTCAAAAAATCAAACATGAGTTTTCCTTTCAATACTGTTATCCAATATCGTCTCCACCCCGGCCACATAGTTTTCAATGGCGTAGCATTCGCGTACACGTTCTTCGGCGGTGTTAATGAGACGTTGGCGTAAACTTGCGTCTTGCCATAATACGGCAAGATGCGCACTTAATTGTTTAATATCGCCGTATTCGAATAATAATCCGGTTTCGTTGTGGCTAATTAGTTCTGCCGTTCCAACTACGTTCGAACCAATCACGGCCGTTTTCACCAGCATGGCTTCCAACACGACGCGCGGTAGGCCTTCACTACTTGAAGCGAGAATAAAAGTGTCAAACGCCGCGAGGTAATCCAGAGGGTTATTTTGAAAGCCAGTAAACACAATATTCGACGCAATGTTCTCTTTGCGCGCCAGCAAAACCAAATTCTCCTGTTCCGGCCCGGCACCCACCACCACCATTTTCCAGTTGGCTTCGGGATGTATGCGTTTGAATTGGCCCAGCGCCTGGAAGATATGATGGTTCGCTTTACGCGTAATAAGAGAGCCGATGGAGCCAAAAATAAAAGTATCAGGCGAGTAAGCAAAGCGCTCGCGCACTTCCTCGCGATCCGGTAAGGCCTGATGGATATCAATAGCATTTGAAACGGTGAAGCAACGCTGCGCATCAATGCCGCTTTGGCGCAAAGTCTGATTTACGCCATGCGAAACCGCAATAACGGCATCAACACGTTTATTAACCATGTCCACTAACACTGAATTTAACTGTGGCTCAATGCGGCAATGTTGAATCAGTGCAACCTGCAAATCCTCAACCGCGCGATAGCCTTCAACATTTGTGCTCGGTTGATTATTCATATACAGCGCGTCATATTGCCCAGCTTGCAAAAGAGATGAAATCTGTTGGGCGTTTGGCAACACACGCCATTTTTCATCGACCCGATCAATCATCTGTTTTTTCAACGAACGGTTAAAAATGAACAGCGTTCGCAACAATTCTTTAGCGATTTTCGCCCATTTCGGCTGACGACGCTGGGCGATAAATACCACCGGAATACCTATCGAATTTAAGATTGACTCAATGGTTTCACTGTTACCGCGCGAATAGTTGTTGTAGAAACAGCAGGTAATATCGAACCTCTGCCGATCAATGCGCTTGAGCAATTCGAGCATACTGTTGGTACCGCCGCCCCATTCGCGGCCGGTATCCAACAGCAGAATTTTTCTTCTCATTGAATTTCTTTTCCCGAGCTCAGAAGAGCTGCCTTATTGACTGAACCAATAGACTTTGCGCAATGCTTTCACTGATCAACTCAACGGCGTGGCTCTGCGGCACTGGCGCCAACGGTTTGTTCGGTTTACATACGCCTGGCGCGCGGAAGCGTTGAGGCTGCGTTTTGGATGGCGGCGGAGTCGTGCCCTGATGCAGCGGCTCATTCAGTAACTGGCTTGGCCGCACTAACGTGATATCGGCGGGTAATGTCGGCAGCATCTGCTGCAGGACGCGCACCGTCGTGGGATGCGGATGGCCAATGGCGATGGCATAACCATCGCGCTGCGCCAGTTTCACCGCGCGGGTAAACTGTATGCGAATTGAAGCTTCATCCTGGCTATCGTCAAGGAATACGCGACGTTTGAGTACCTTAACGTTAGTGCCTTGCGCGGCCGGGATCGACTGACTGTTGCCAATCGTCATGCTATCGAGAAAGTAGTAGTTGTAGTGATTGAGCACCTGCATCACTTTCTGCATGCCGGGCAGGCTGGATGTCATTTTGCTGCCCATATGGTTATTCAGGCCGACGGCGTAAGGCACTTTGTCACTGGCTTCGCGAATAATCCGCTCGATTTCCGTGCTGCTCATCTCTGGCGTTAGCGTGTCTTTCTCCAGCGGCTGTTTGCTGAGCGGTGCCATCGGCAGGTGAATCAGCACTTCGCGACCGCCCTGATGCGCTTTCGTCGCCATCTCACGCGCATGTGGCGCATTCGGCAGGACCGCAACGGAAATCGCAGTAGGCATCTGCAGCACTTTATTCTCTTCTTTTGGCCGATAACCGAAGTCGTCGATCACGATGGAGAGTTTTCCCGCATGGGCGGAAAGTGATAGAAACAGGCCGCACAGGGCGGCCGAGAGCTTAGAGGGTTGAAACAAAACTTATCTTCCTAACCACGGTAGTGGATTGACGGCCTGTCCCTGGCGTCGGATTTCAAAGTAGAGCGAAGGCGTGCCGCGGCCGCCGCTGGTGCCCACAAGGGCGATAGGCTGTCCTGCCTTCACCTGAGCACCCACGCTCACCAGTGCGCTTTGGTTGTAGCCATAAAGGCTCATATCACCTTTACCGTGTTCCAGAACCACAACCAGACCATAGCCTTGTAGCCAGTCGGCCATCAGTACGCGTCCATCTGCGATAGCTTTCACTTCGGTGCCTTCTGGCGCATCGACCACCAGACCTTTCCAGCGCAATTCGCCCTGCATCGATTCACCGAAGCGATGTTCAATGCGTCCACGTACCGGCCAAACCGCTTGCCCGCCGGGCTTGCCTAATCCGCCGGTACGCGCCATCAGCTCGCGCTCACTCTGCGTTGGCTGATAGCTTGATCCTTTGGCTTTCGCCTGTGCCTGACGTTGACGCACTTTTTCCGCCTCGCGCGCTTCCCGTTCGGCACGTTCACGCGCTTCACGCTCAGCCTTGGCGATTTTGCTCTGCAATCGGCTTTCGTTCTCACGCATCTCAACCAGGTCAGCCTGATCTTTCTCCAGCGAGCTTTCCAATGCGGTTAGCGTTTTCTTACGCGCCGCGCTAGCTGCTTCCAGCTTGTTTTGCTGCGTCTGCTGCTGAGCTAACAACGATTTTTGCTGATCCTGTTTACCCTGCAATGATTGGCGCTGTTCCGCTAATTGCTGTTGGGTTTGCTTGAGATCGTCGATGTTTTTCTGGCGTGCGGCGTTGAGATAGCCGAAATAGGCAAGAATACGCTCACTGCGCTGGGCTTCTTCGCCACCAAGCAGCAACTGTAGACCATTATGCTGTCCCTGACGAAAGGCGGCATCAAGCTGTTGTGCCAGCAGTTTTTCCTGCTGCGCTTGCTGCTTTTCCAGCCGCGAAATAGAGGAGGTGACCTGCGCGATTTCACCTTCGAGCGTGCTGAGGCTGTTACGCGTTTCGCGCAGCTGACGGCTGGCCTGCGCAATCACTTTTTCCTGACTCTGCAGTTGATCCAACAGCTTACTGCGCTGCACTTTCTGTGCTTTAACGCTTTTCTCTTTCTCGGCGATATCCTGCTGAATGGACTTCAACTGCGTTTTACTGTCATCCGCACTGCGAGCGGCAGCAGGAAGTAATAATGTGCCCGCCAGAAGCAGACTCAGGGAGATTTCGGACCAGCGAAATGACAACGGAAGCGCAGTGCCGTTGTGACGGGTCCTTGTGTGTGTAACGGTCGCTTTTCCCTTCATAGTCGATAATTATTCCACGATGAACAGCCGCTTACCAGTTAGCCCGGCCGGGTTTTACTTTGCTAAAAATGTCTGTACCGAGCTTACCGGCATAAACTTTGTCTTAATTTTGGGATTAGAACACTTTTTTTGGAAAATGACGCACAAATCGTAACTCTGTCCCCTTAGCGACTGTACATGCGAAGTGGCGCAGGTATACTCAGAACCCTTGTTTTAGCTTATCAGCCCGGTTTGGAGTCGTTACCCCTCATGCAAGAAATTATGCAGTTTGCAAGCAATCACCCCATCCTCAGTCTGGCATGGGTCGCTTTACTCGTTCTCGTGATTGTGACCACCGTTAAAGGTATGTTCTCTAAAGTAAAAACCATCAGCCGTGGTGAAGCTACCCACCTGATTAACAAAGAGGACGCGGTGGTGGTAGACGTTCGTTCACGTGACGATTACCGCAAAGGACACATTTCTGGGGCTATCAACGTAGCGGCAGCAGACATTAAAAAAGAGAGCTTTGGCGAGCTGGAAAAGCACAAGTCACAGCACATAATTGTAGTTTGCGCGACCGGTCAAAGTGCGGGTGAATCTGCAGCGAAATTGAGCACAGCGGGTTTTGAAAAAGTCTCCGTACTGAAAGATGGCGTGAGCGGCTGGAGTGGTGAAAATCTGCCACTGGTGCGCGGTAAATAACTTCTTCGAGGTAACCGTATGGCGAATGTAGAGATCTACACCAAAGTCACTTGTCCTTATTGCCACCGTGCAAAGGCGTTGTTGGATCAGAAAGGCGTGTCGTTCCAGGAGATTCCCATTGACGGGAACGCGGCGAAACGTGAAGAGATGATTCAACGCAGCGGCCGCACTACGGTGCCACAGATTTTCATTGATGCGCAGCACATTGGCGGCTGTGACGATCTTTACGCGCTGGATGGGCGTCAGGGACTTGATCCTTTACTCCAGGCATAACTTTTCGGTCAGACAATTTTAACTCACAGGATTTAGTCACATGTCAGAGCAAAGCAGCAGCGAAATGCAGTTCCAGATTCAACGTGTTTACACCAAAGATGTTTCTTACGAAGCGCCAAACGCACCGCAGGTTTTCCAGAAAGAGTGGGAACCGGAAGTGAAGCTGGATCTGGACACCGCCTCTTCTCAGTTAGCTGATGGCGTTTTTGAAGTCGTTCTGCGCGTTACCGTAACGGCAACCGTTGGCGAAGAGACCGCATTCCTGTGCGAAGTACAGCAAGCGGGCATTTTCACCATTAGCGGTATCGAAGGCACGCAGATGGCGCATTGCCTCGGCGCGTACTGCCCGAACATTCTGTTCCCGTATGCACGCGAATGCGTAACCAGCCTTGTGTCTCGTGGTACTTTCCCGCAGCTCAACCTGGCGCCAGTGAACTTCGATGCGCTGTTCATGAACTATCTGCAGCAGCAAGGTGAAGGCGAAGCGCCACATCAGGATGCCTGATGACTACACTCAACGCTTCAATTAGCGTCATCGGTGCCGGCTCGTACGGCACCGCATTGGCCATCACGCTGGCCCGCAACGGCCATCCGGTTCTGCTCTGGGGCCACAATCCTCAAAGCGTGGCGCAGCTGCAAGCTGACCGCTGCAATGCCGCTTTCCTGCCCGATGTCCCTTTCCCTGATAATCTTGTTCCTGAAGCCGATCTGGCAACCGTGGTTAACGCCAGTCGCGATCTGTTGGTCGTCGTGCCGAGCCATGTATTTGGCGACGTGCTGACGCAGCTTAAGCCGCATTTGCGTGCCGATTCGCGGATTGTCTGGGCGACTAAGGGACTGGAAAAAGAGACCGGCCGGTTGCTGCAGGATGTGGCGCGTGAAATCCTCGGCGATGCGATTCCACTCGCGGTGATTTCCGGACCCACCTTTGCCAAAGAGCTGGCAGCCGGCATGCCAACGGCCATCGCACTGGCATCCACCGATGCGGAGTTCGCTGAAGACCTGCAGCAGAAGCTGCACTGCGGCAAAAGTTTCCGCGTCTACAACAATCAGGATTTCATCGGCGTGCAGTTAGGCGGCGCGGTGAAGAACGTGATTGCGATTGGTGCGGGGATTTCTGACGGCATTGGCTTTGGTGCCAACGCGCGTACCGCCTTGATCACTCGCGGCCTGACGGAAATGAGCCGTCTTGGCGCAGCGCTGGGCGCCGATGCCACCACCTTTATGGGCATGGCCGGTTTAGGCGATCTGGTGCTGACCTGTACCGATAATCAGTCGCGCAACCGCCGTTTCGGCATGATGCTGGGGCAAGGCGAGAGCGTAGACGATGCGCAACGCATTATCGGACAAGTTGTAGAAGGCTACAGAAACACTAAGGAAGTCAAAGCATTGGCCGCGCGTGTCGGCGTAGAAATGCCGATTACTGAGCAGATTTATCAGGTGCTCTATTGCGGAAAATCAGCGCGAGAGGCAGCATTGACCTTACTTGGCCGTGCAAGGAAGGACGAAAACAGCCAAAGCTAAAGCAGGATGCGCCAGCGTCACCACCTGTAGCGCCCCATCAGGCGCTTTTTTTATCGGGAGCAAACAGCAATGTCGTCTGAAGAGTTAGAACTGGTCTGGAACCATATCAAAGCCGAAGCCAGAGCCCTGGCCGACTGTGAACCGATGCTGGCCAGCTTTTACCATGCGACACTGCTCAAACACGAAAACCTCGGCAGCGCGCTCAGCTACATGCTCGCTAACAAGCTGGCGAACCCGATCATGCCCGCTATCGCTATTCGCGAAATCGTGGAAGAAGCCTATCGTGAAGACCCGGAGATGATTGTCTCTGCGGCCTACGATATTCAGGCTGTACGCCAGCGCGATCCCGCCGTTGATAAATACTCTACGCCGCTGCTTTACCTCAAAGGTTTCCACGCCTTGCAGGCCTATCGCATCGGCCATTGGCTGTGGAAAGAGGGCCGCCGCGCGCTGGCTGTCTATCTGCAGAACGAAATCTCCGTCTCATTTGCCGTGGATATTCACCCGGCGGCACGCATTGGTCGCGGCATCATGCTTGATCATGCTACCGGCATTGTCATCGGCGAAACGGCAATCATTGAAAATGATGTTTCAATTCTGCAATCGGTGACGCTCGGCGGTACTGGTAAAACCAGCGGCGATCGCCATCCGAAGATCCGTGAAGGTGTGATGATTGGCGCCGGCGCCAAGATTCTGGGCAACATTGAAGTGGGGCGCGGCGCAAAAATCGGAGCCGGTTCAGTTGTCCTGCAGCCTGTACCGCCGCATACCACGGCGGCCGGCGTACCAGCGCGCATTGTCGGTAAACCGACCAGCGATAAACCGTCGATGGATATGGATCAGCACTTCAACGGCGCAGGCTTTGAGTACGGTGACGGCATCTAGCCTTTGATCAGTGCGCCAGCATAATCGAGTTGGCGCCACGCTTCATACACCACCACTGATACTGCATTAGACAGGTTCATGCTGCGGCTCTCCGCCATCATCGGAATGCGGATTTTCTGCTCAGCGGGTAGCGCGTTGAGAATTTCTGCGGGTAAACCGCGACTCTCCGGACCAAACACCAAATAATCACCCTTCTGATAGCTCACCGCGCTGTGCGCCGGCGTTCCTTTGGTGGTGAGGGCGAACATGCGCTGTGGCGTTTCTGTTGCCAGAAACTCTGCGTAATTGGCGTGTTTTTTTAAGGCGGTATATTCGTGGTAATCCAGCCCGGCGCGGCGCAGGCGCTTGTCATCCCAGGCAAAGCCCAGCGGTTCAATCAGGTGTAACTGGAAACCGGTATTTGCGCACAAGCGAATGATGTTGCCGGTATTTGGCGGAATTTCAGGTTCAAATAAGACAATGTTTAGCATAAGGCCCCCAGAAACGAGGGCCGAAGCATAACAAATTATTGACGGGCGGAGTACAGCGGCAGCCACAGCGTGAGGCGTAAACCGCCGAGCGGGCTGTCATCCGCTTTAACCCAGCCGCGATGCTGCTGGATGGCGGTTTCGACAATCGCCAGGCCCAATCCGGTGCCGCCTGACTCACGATCGCGCGCCTCATCGGTGCGGTAGAACGGACGGAAAATCTGCTCGCGATCTTCTGGGCTGACTCCTGGACCATCATCATCGACATGAATGGTGATGCCCGCAATATCCACCGAGAAGCTGACGCTGATGTGCGAATTCGAATAGCGCAGCGCATTACGCACGATATTCTCCAGCGCACTCTCCAGCGCATGGGGATTACCGTACAGCGGCCACGGGCCAGGCGGATAGGGCACTTCCATCAGTTTGCCCATCTGCTCGGCTTCAAATTTGGCATCTTCCAGCACGCCATTCCACAGCTGATTGGCCTTCATCGCTTCGCTAACCAACGCGTTATTGTGCTGAGTGCGTGACAGGACCAGCAGATCGTTAATCATGCCATCAAGACGCTGCGCTTCCGTTTCAATGCGCTGCAGCTCTTTGCCTTCACCGTTACGGCGACGCAGGAGCGCGGTTGCCAGCTGCAAGCGAGTTAACGGCGTACGCAATTCATGGCTGATATCGGACAGCAGACGCTGTTGCGCCGTCATCATGCGTTCGAGCGCGCTCACCATTTGGTTGAAACTGGAACCCGCAGCCAGAAACTCTTGCGGCCCCGATTCCAGTTCCGGATGCTGGCGCAAATTGCCGCTTGCCACTTCATCCGCCGCATATTTAAGTTTGCGCGCGGGGCGTGCCAGGCTCCACGCCAGCCACAGCAGCAGCGGCGAGCTGATCAGCATCGTGACAATCAGCAGCAGTAGCGGGCGGTCAAACAGCAGATTAACGAAATCGAGCTGCGAGCTGGTGGCAGGACGAATCAGGTAAAGCTGATAGTTGTCTTCGCCATCGCGGACCGCGAAAGGTCCAACCATCTCCACGCGACCATACTTTTTCTTTTGTGGGTGGTCGGCGTTATCCGACTGCCCAATAAAGTTGCGGATGATCTGCATTTCATTGTGCTGCGCGCCAATCACCCGGCCTTCGCTGGTTACTAATAATAAACGCTGACCGGGCGGCGCCCATTTGTCGATAGAGCGGAAAAGGCGACGCCACCACATTAAGTCGTTCGGCGGATCCTGAGACAGCTCCGCTTCAACGTGCTGTTCAATCATGGTGCCCTGACGTTGCTCGCTTTCCAGTAACGCGGTCATCTGGCGCGAATCGAGTTTAGGCACCATGAGAACCAGCATCAACACCAACGCTAGCGTGAGCCAGAAGATGGCGAAGATGCGGGTGGTTAAACTTCCAATCATGATGCCGAAACCATCAGATAGCCGCGTCCGCGTAGGGTTTTAAACCACGGATGACCATCACGACGTTCCGGCAATTTACGACGCAGGTTAGAAATGTGCATATCGATAGCGCGGTCAAACGGTGTCAGACGTTTGCCCAACACTTCCTGACTAAGGTGCTCACGCGATACTACCTGACCCAGATGCTGTGCCAGCAAATAGAGCAGGGTGAACTCGGTGCCGGTGAGGTCCAAAGTTTCGCTGTCGAAGCTGGCTTCCTGACGACCCGGATTCAGGCGCAGGCAGTCGACTTCCAGCGTTGGTGAGCTGTTATCGTGCTGCTGTTGCTGCTCGCTCCAGTTTGAACGGCGCAGAATGGCACGAATACGCGCTACCAGTTCACGATCGTTAAACGGTTTAGGCAGATAGTCATCTGCACCCAGTTCGAGGCCCAGAACGCGGTCCAGTTCGCTGCCACGTGCAGTCAGCATAATGACCGGAGTTTGGTGCTGTTGGCGTAGTTCTTTCAAAGTGTCGATACCGTTCTTCTTCGGCATCATCACATCAAGCAATAGCAAGTCCACGGTGTTGTCTAGCAGGTTAAGCGCCTGCTCACCATCGCTTGCCACAATGACTTCAAAACCTTCCATCTCAAGCAGTTCTTTAAGCAGCGAAGTTAATTCGCGGTCGTCATCAACCAACAGGATTTTATTCATTTTTTATTGCCCTCCGCAGGCAAAATACCGTGTTCCTTGACTTGCAATCCAACGCTTTACGTACTTTTACACCCCCTGACGGATGTTTGCAGCCACCGCCGTACACTGGCTCTCGTTGAATCGCAAAACGGAACGAACTGGGAGTTAACGATGCGCTACTTAACCGCCGTCGTCATTGCCTCAGCGATGGTTCTCAGTCACGCCAGCGCCGAAGCAGCAGACACGACGTCGATTGACGAGATGCATCCGAACAGCGGATTGACGACAGGCAGTATGACGCAAAATCCGCAAAGCTACATGTTCGATGGCATTGAGCTGACTGAACAACAGCGGCAACAGATGCGAGACCTGATGCAGCAAGCGCGACACGAACGCCCAACAATCAGCGTTCAAGATATAGAAACTATGCATGACCTTGTCATTGCAGACAAATTTAACGAATCGGCTATCCGACAGCAGGCAGAGAAACAAGCCCGCGCAGCGGTAGAACAGCAAGTCGAGATGGCTCGGGTTCGTAATCAGATGTATCACCTGCTAACGCCTGCACAGCAAGCGACATTGCAGAAAAATTATGAGCGACGATTAGCTGAAGTTCGTCGGCTCTCAGGATTGCAGCCATCGTCACCGCTGCAAGCAGTGAGTAGTACCAGCAGTAACCAGTAACATAGTATCCCTGTTTTCCTTGCCATAGACACCATCCCTGTCTTCCCCCGCATGATGCGGGGGTTTTTTTTATCAATAACTTACCAACAAAACCACGCCAAAACAGTCAGTTAGTTTGAGTTATCAACCAACAGGAACCAGTTAAAAGCAACTGGAAAAGGGTCGCATTGGGGTCACTGGTGGACACAAGGTGGACGCACTTTCGGGAATGCTCCCCCGCATCTCAACTTATGACCGGCTCAGCGGATTCCTGACGGCTTTTCCTATCTCAATCGCCTCCAGTCCACCGCGCAGCGGATTGAGCGTCACAGCGTGCTGGAGGAAGTCTGGCGCAAAGTGGGCGTAAATCATCGTCTGCTCAATTTTCGCATGTCCGAGGATGTCACGTAGGGTAATGATGTTTCCGCCGTTCATCATAAAATGACTTGCGAACGTGTGCCTGAGAACGTGTGTTGCCTGACCGCGTGGTAGCTCCGGTATGGCGGTTCTCAGCTTTTCCCTAAAACTCTCGTAATCCACTTTGAACAGCTTCCCGCTTTTGCGCGAGCCGATAAGTTTTTCCAGCTCATCCGAAATCGGGATCACCCTGTTTTTGCCGTTCTTCGTGGCGAAAAAGTGGATGCGTCCCATACGCACGCGCATTGCATCCAGTTCTGCCGCCTCACTCCATCGTGCTCCGGTGCTCAGGCAAACCAGCGCAACCTTTCTTTCATCCCCTTCCAGAACGGCCAGCAGTGCGGTGATCTGTTCCGGCATCAGGAATATGACTTCAGGGTCTGCCTGTTTTAACGGGGGCAGCTTCTGCACCGGATTAGGCTGGCGATACTCACCGAGCTTAATCAGTGTCGTAAACATGCCGGAAAGGCGATAAACATCACGGTTTATTGTGGCTGGCGAAATCCCAGATGCCAGCCTGGACGTTCTCAGCTGAAGCAGGTTCTTTTTGCTGAGCGCGTTAGCCGGCATATCGCCAATATGAGAAATGGTTTTGAGTAGGTGCATCCGCTCAATTTTTCCATTCTTCAGCGTGATCCCGTGTACTTCCCACCAGTTAGCCAGTAGCTCAGAGATTCGCCTGCGGTCTGAGGGTTGCTTAGACCATTCCTCCGGCTCGCTGGCCTTACTCATTACCCAAAGCTCATACGCCTTCGCGTCTGATTTCCTGCTGAATTTCTTCCGAAATCGCTTTCCTGCTTTTCCGGTCGGGCGGATGTCCACCATCCATTGACCATCATCAGTTGGTTTAATGCTCATGGCTGAGCCCTCCTGATTGATGGTGTTGCTTCGTCGTTTGCCGGGCCAGTGTGGCTCAGCAGCCAGGCGGAATGTACAACTAACCATCCCAGCCTGTTAATTGGCGTTACTCTGTTTTTTCTGGCCCACTGTGTGAGAGAGCCGGCGATATCTGGCCGGCTGCTTCAGTAGTTTTGCCGATCATCATCCACAACGTGTATTTCTCAAATTTTGCTGTTCTAACAATCCTTTCAATTGTGCTTAGTCCTACATGATTGCTGTCAGATTCAATATTTTTAAAACTACCTAATGGAAGGCCGCATTCCTTAGCCATGGCGGCTTGCGTCATTCCTTCTGCCATCCTGATGGCGCGTATTTTATTTCCATAGTCCTGAGTCATTTGAACTCCCAAAAGTACCGGATTTATTAACGAGGCTACTGATTAGCAGCATCGGCGTTATCGCCCTCGTCATTTAAATCTTCAGCACCTTTAGGGGCTACTTGTCCAGCACGTATCGCGGTTTCGCCCGTCATCAGCCATAAAACGTATTTTTGAAACCGTGGATGTGCGCACATCTTTTCAATGATGCTTAGGCCTACCTCTCTTCCGGTTTCGTAGTTTTTAATGGTACTCAGTCCAATCCCTGTTAAATCACGTAGTTGCATCTGGGTAAGCCCCTCCGCAATACGGATTAATCTTAATTTCTTTCCATACGCTGTTGACATCGTTCCAGATCTCAGACTAGATTAGCGTCATGGTTCCATATCTCAGACCATGACAGTTTCAATAAACCCAACAGCAACTAGAAGCCGTAGGAAGCAGTTAGAAGCAGTTGGAACCTTACACAGGAGATTATCACATGAGCACGATGAGTGATGGTTTGGAGGTTAAAAGCCTCGCTGACGCAGTTACGTACCAGAAGTTTGGCGAGATGATCGGGAAGCCGGTCAGCGCAATTAAGGCGATGGCTGAGAACAATAAGCTGCCGCTGATTGAATGGCGTAACCCGGAAAACCCTACCGGCCGAGCTGGTGAAAAAATGGTGTATCTGCCTGAATTTAATCGTGCTATGCGCGATGCATATTACTCCCGACCGGTAGAACAACGCGATGCCTGGTTGCTATGGCTGGGCCTGTAAATGTCAGCGGCGCATCAGATAGTTGAAGTAAACAAGCACGTTAGCCTGTATCGCGGTTTCACAATTCAGCGTTTGCCGCGCAGCACAGTTGATAAGAATCACCGTTATCAGGTGACAAAAGACGGGATGTATTACGGGCAAGAGTTCGCCCAGGCTGAAGCGATACGCACAATTGATGGCCTTCATCGTGATCATGAAGTCTGGTGTGAGCGCCTAGGGGTTGCGGTAGTGGTTGGCGAGGTGACGAATTGTTCAAAGCCGATGAATGGCAACTAGCGGTTTACCTCACGGTTCTGGCGTGGGGATTAATTGAGTCGATGCAGCTGATCATTCAGGACATCTGCCGGCGACAAAAGGCAAAGCGTTACAAGGCAAGCAAAAAGGGAATCAAAGCAAATGCGTCATGAATACCAGGTATTAAAAAATAACCTTCTCAACTCTTACCACAACAAAGTGATGGTGCTCAAAGCTGCCACCGCCGTTGCGCCACAAGTGCGTGAGAACTCCATCGCTGATCACGCTTTCCGCCTGAGTATCGGTCTGGAAGGTCTTGTGACTGTCGCAAACGCCTCGGGTGATGCGGAATCTGCTGATGAGCTGGAAAAGGTTGTTGCTCAGTGCAGTCGCGGTGAAATTCCACTGCCGGCCATTACGTAATAATCCGGCGCGGTGCGCCGGGCTTATCAGGGGCATCATTTGCGAGTGATGCGGCTGATGAGTAGTTAAAAGGGGGTAATTATGGAAAGCAGTGGAGCAGAAGTTAAGCAACCCGTTTTATACCGAGGTGATTATTCCGATAAGCAGTTAGTGGCTTGGTTGAATAAATTGATCATGGCGATTGAGTTGCCTGCTGAATTACAAAAGACCGCTGAGTCTCAGCAGCAGTCTCTTGAATTTACAAAGCTAAAATTAGATGAACTTAATACATTGCGCGAGAAGTCAATTTGTAACGTAGTTCAGGATCCCACTCTTTATCCATGAAGGGACCCAGGCTGAACTTTGACATTTCCATGTCAGCTAAGTCAGAAGGATAGGGATTGATTATTTCCTTTAATACTTCTGCGGGAACTGGAAAACTATTAATTTCTGTATGGAGAGTGGTAATTAAGTCATCCAATGAAAACTCTCTTGCAACACTTGGCGAAATTTTAAGTTTTTCACAGCACAGGACAATCGCCGCGTTTTTTCCATGAAGGTGATCGGCTTTAGAATTATTTGATGTTCGATAGGAATCTAAAAACATATCAAATTTCATGAGAAGGAAGGTGCGGTGTTGTATGTGAATCCGTTGATAACTCCCAACGCTATACCAATCTAAACCATGAGTTTGATAGATGGATTCCGCGATAGCGTTGTAAAGCTCGTAATGACTTAGTGATTTAGACATTGTTTTCTCCATGTGTTGTCTTCTGCGTTCCACAGCCAATGCGACGCAGGAAATCAACATATCACACCATGAACCGGGCATGGTTAAAAAGCCGGTGCTTATCCGAGGCATCGCTTGCGAGCGGTGCGCCTAATAAGTCTTAGTGAGGTGAGTATGGCTGTTATCGAAAATGGAGAAGGGGCGGTAAACCCTTATGCCGCGATAGCTGCCCCATACCTCCGCAAATTTCATAAAACGAGAGTTGAGAAATGCGCGGGAACACCTTTAGAGCGAGCATTTAATAAGTTATCAGTACCAGAGAAAAAGGCCGTCTTTGTGCTTGGAAATGCCAAAGCGGAAATATGGCCGGGGAAAATGGCGAAGCTGGGACATAACCAGATTGCATTTGAATACAGCCAGTTTTCAGGGCAGGAAAAGTTAACACTCATTTCCGGCATGAAATCCCTGAAAGAATTGTCCGACAAGATTCCATATAGCCGGCCCGGTGAAGAAGGTGCCGCAAGGCTTACGGAGCATGAGGGCAGCGAAGGAGAAGAGCCCGAAGAGGTGCCGATTTCCTGTGTTACCAACGTTACTGAACCACCGGATATACATCTGAACGTTCTCGGCTTCTGAATTAAATAAACACTCATTTTTTAATTAGGCGAATTACTCGCCGGGCTTCGTGCAACCTGAAAAAGGTGTCTACATGCAATCAATACCTCGGGCGAAAGTGACGAATTGTGAAAACGTCATGATCTCCATGCTTTCCCAAGCTAATCAGGAGGGCCAGCAGGATAAGGCCTACTCCGTTTCAATCCGCCTCAATGCGTTGGCGATCATCATCGTTAAAAACCAACTCAGCCCCGCTGCTACTTCCGAACTTCTGCTGAAAGAAGCCGCGAAGTATGAAGCACAAGCGGTAGGGGGTTTGTGATGCCAGACATTATCGATATCGCCCAAGAGCACGCCGCAGAAATGCTGGCGCATCAGATTACTGCAGCAAGGTCGAAAGTAACCGCTGTAAGCAGTTCATTCTGTGAGTCGTGCGGTGATCCTATTCCTGAAGCCCGCCGCCGTGCGGTGATTGGCGTGTCTACCTGCGCAACCTGCCAGGAATTAATTGAGCACCGCGCGAAAGTCAGCGGTATGCATCAGGGTGGCCGCTCATGATTAAAACCATTCTGAAATGGCCAGGCAGCAAGGCCAAGTTGATGGGCGAGCTGAACAAGCACCTGCCAGCTGGTAAACGTCTAGTTGAACCCTTCGCGGGATCGTGTGCCGTGATGATGAATACGGATTATTCGGCTTATCTCGTTGCGGATATCAATCCTGATCTAATTAATCTGTATCGCCAAATTCAGGAATTTGAAAAACCATTCACCGCATTGGCCGCCAGCGTTTTTGCGCAGAACGCTGATGAAGACAGCTATTACGAAATCCGCAAGGTATTTAACGATGACGCCGGCATGACTCTCATGCATCGCGCAGCTTACTTCCTGTATCTGACCCGCCACGCCTACCGTGGCCTTTGCCGCTTTAATCAGCGTGGAGGCTTTAACGCGCCGTATGAGAAGACGGCTAAGCCTTATTTCCCTACAGAGGAAATTCAGGCGTTTTCGATTAAGGCGAAAAGAGCCATGTTCATCTGCGCCGATTTCACCGAAACGCTGGCGCAGGTCGAAGTCGGTGATGTCATTTATTGCGATCCCCCTTATGACGGCACATTCACCCAATATCATACAAATGCATTTCCCGAAATTCAGCAGCGCCAGTTGGCGCAGAAGCTGATTGAGTTGGCGACAGCTGGCGTGCCAGTTGTTGCTTCAAATAGCGATACGTCTCTGATCCAGAGCCTTTATGGCGACTTTGACCGTCACAGCATTACTGCCCCTCGCAGTATCGGTGTCGCAGCTGGCACTGGTAAAAAGGCCAATGAAATTATTGCGGTTAGCCGTCCAGCTAAGTCGGGCGAGGTGGCAGCATGAATCTCATTGACGTAGTGGTAACCAGAATTATTGACGTCAGACCATATCGTCATTTCTGGTTGGTTGAAGTTGAGGCCAATGCTTACGGGTGTTTGACCAAAACTGAGCTCATCAGAGATACCGAAGAGCAGGCTCGTAGTGTCAAGCCGGGTGATGTCATCGCGGTATGACTGAGATAAACCGCGGCAGAATCACCCCAACACCTCCACCTCCTTACCCCGGCAAAGCGCCAGAGCCTGCCGGGGCTTATGCATGGAATGCATCCAGAGATTCTGAAGAGTTTGCCGTTGACCGTACTCCGGGTGTAATTCGTTATCGGCATGATGGTGAATCACGTTCGGTTGAGCTTTTTGACCTTTTCGGTCAGCGCCGTGAGCGCGATCGGGAAGAACGTGTTTTACGACGTCGCCTACAAGCGCTGCCGCAATATATTCGGCGCTTTTATGCGCAAAAGCTCACTGAGATTGAAGAAAAACAGGGTAAGAAAAAAGCGGCTCATTGGCTTAAAAGTTCGTTTGGCCGCTTTGTTCTTCCTCGTGTTGATGCTGTTAACCAGCAGTATCAGCCTGACGGCGAAATGCCTCCTGCGCTCATTGAGTTTCGCAGTAATTTTTACCGTATTCCTTGGGCGGGAAAACGAGAGTTGAAAAAACTCTCATATCTGTTGGCCGATAAATTAACTAATGAGCTGATTAACGAAACCAACTTGCAAATGGAAAAACACGGTGATGCCGAGTTTTCTATTTTGTCCGGTTACGGTCGTGCAGCTTGGCTAATCTCACATCTGAAAATGACTGCGCCAGGCTGGCAGCGTTACTGCGCCGAAGAGCTTACCGCAGAAGAGGCTTTGTCAGCCGCCGCTCGTATTGAATCACCATCATGGTGGATGCGCCGCCTTCGCAAGTTACATGATCAGTGGCGCGAGCATTTGATGATCGCATCAGGTTATGTGCACAAGAAAGCGGCACCATATTGCAGTGAGTCTGTGCTCAATGAGTGGGTAGCCCAAAAACGCGCGAATCGTGAATTCCTGAATGCCATGGAGTTGGAGGATCAGGCTACGGGGGAGCGTACATCACTGGCTGATAAGGTAGACGGTAGCGTTGCTAATCCTGCAATACGTCGCGCTGAGCTGATGGTCAGAATGCGAGGCTTTGAGGATTTGGCAAAAGCTCAGGGCATGGTTGGTGATTTCTATACGCTGACTGCACCCTCCAGATATCACGCAATGCAGGTAAGCGGTAAGCGCAACAATAAATATCAGTTTGCTAACCCGCGCGAAACCCAACGGTATCTTTGCAAAGTATGGTCAAAGGTTCGCGCTGCATGGGCTCGTAAAGGTATTCGCACCTTTGGCTTTAGGGTTACTGAGCCTCATCACGATGCTACGCCTCACTGGCACCTGCTGCTGTTTTTCATGCCCGAACGTATTGAGCAGGCTCGCGCCATTTTCCGTAAATATGCTCTCAAGGTTGATGGTCACGAAAAAGGGGCGGCAGAGGCGCGTTTCAAGATTAAGCCTATGGACGAACAATTTGGTTCAGCAACTGGATACATCGCTAAATACATCTCCAAAAATATAGATGGCTATGCACTTGATGGTGAAAAGGATGACGAAACCGGCGAAGAGTTGAAGGATATGGCTAAGCGCGTATGTGCTTGGGCGTCGCGCTGGCGTATCCGTCAATTTCAGCAAATCGGCGGTGCTCCGGTAACAGTTTATCGTGAGCTTGGCCGTCTGCGTGATCGCGATCTGGTTCTGCATCCGGAGATAAAACCTGCTCAAGAAGCTGCGGGCGGATATGACTGGTTTGGGTATACGCAGGCGCAGGGTGGGCCATTAGTTCCACGTGATCTCCTACGCGTGCGCCTCAGTTATGAAATGACAGAAAACGGTAATGACTATGGAGACACCGTCAGCCGTATCAGTGGCGTTTACTCTCCATTTTCCCTTAATTCAACCATCTACACCCGCACTACCGATTACAAAATCGTGCCGAAACAAAAGACCAATTCGGATGAGGCTTTTGACATTTCAGGCGGCATCGCCGCCCCTCGGAGTTCTGTCAATAACTGTACGCGGGAGCCGATACAGGAAGAAAAAATGCCGGTATCGAGAACGGTCACTGGCGACCGTGGCAGCCGTAGTGAGCAAATTGAGGCCCCGGAAAGTGCAGTTGTGGCGATTGATTTCGGGAAGTTAAGCCGTAAAGAGCGGCGCGAAATCAATCGCCGGCTTTTGAATGAGGTTCGGGGCGAAAAAGATGCAGCCAAAGAACGCCGCGCATCAGTGGCGGAGCCAGTGATCATCGTACCGCTGACACAAAAGGTCATTGAAGATGCCCGCTGGCTGGGGATTGACCTGAGTGTTAGCCAGGCAAAATTGCTTACCTCCGGCAAACGGATGTGTTTTGACGGCCATTGGTGGGAGGTGTTTGCAGGTGAGCTTAAATCTGCTCAGCCTCCAGCTGCGAAACGGGCTCAGTCTCTGATTGAGCGAATGAAGAAGGCGCTTTAACCGGAGTGATAAAAGCTGCAGCACGGGCAATTTTGACCCTTCTGGCTATATCGGTTGGAAGCGGCCATGTGGTACCAACGGAGAAAAAAATGGGATACCTCGGGAGCAAAGCCGCAAGTGGTGCCTACCAGAAAATCATCGCACTGATGCCGGCACATGATACTTACATTGAGACGCATCTAGGTGGAGGTGCCATCATGCTGAGAAAGCCACTGGCCGCCAGGAATATTGGCATCGACATTGATCCAGTAACTATCAATGATTTCACTGAAAAAAATGCTGATTTTTTGGATTCGGGCAAATTCGAAATAATCCAGGGTGATGGTGTTGGGTTACTTTATGGGTTTAATTTTCAGGCCGCCGGCAGTGTGCTGGTCTACTGTGATCCGCCTTACCTACCAGAAACCCGCACCAGTAAAAATTGTTACCGTCATGAGTACACGATTGAAGACCATGTGAGCTTAATTGAGTGCCTGCGCAGGTTGCCACCAAATGTGCATGTAATGTTGTCGGGATACCCATCAAAGTTATACGACAGCTTACTAAGCAACTGGCATAGCACAGAGTTTCAGGTGATGACGCGTGGCGGCGTAAGGACTGAAAAGCTTTGGGTTAATTTTGACCCTGCTGCAGTGCTTCGTTTTTCTGCCGCATTCGCGGGTGAAGACTATGAAGACCGCCGGAGGATAAAGCGCAAAGCGGAGAGGTGGCGTAAAAAGTACACTCAGTTATCTCAGCAAGAGCGTATGGCGATCATGGCTGAGCTATCAGAGGTTGATTTTAAGGAGATGTACCGGGTGAGTTTCTAGCTGCTGCACAGTTAGCTTTTCCCCGCTGTTCATAAAGTAAAAATTGGTTGCTCTGATACTAAAGGTTCGCATTTTTTGCCCTCCTATGTCACAAGAATGCTGTTATTATATACAGTATTCTTGTGGCGCGGTCATGTATCGATGATATGTGCCGCTCCCCGCAGCACCGATTAGCGAGCGTGGCGAGTCTGTCGGGCGAGGAAGCGGAAGGGAACGGCAGGTGAATGAAAATACGAGTGGTGCTGTAGTTTCAGGATAATTCCTAAATGGCTTCGCTTGCTGGGTGGGGATGTTGAATGGATTCGGATTACTGGTTATACCGTAGCTGAGTCCAATCCGCCCCCCCGGCGACATTCCCCATGAAAATCTACGACACGAATTACGGGCCTGATACATTCGGGCGTATACGTATGGGTCTGATTACCGAAATGTTCCTGACTTTTGAAGGCTATCTCAAACCAGAGGTTGGTGATCATCTTCGCATCAGCTGCCTTTTTAAAGGCATTGTGCAAGACGTTTATAAAGTTGAGATATCGCAGGTGTCAGAATGTGTTGATGAGCCTGATACGGTACTCATCCAGGTTAAGAAAATTATTAATGTGCCGGACGTTAAGGCAGAACGGATAAGTGCATTATGGGGTGGAGCTTATGCCGTATCGAGTGGGCGTTCGATACACTGAGTGAAAGCAGTAATTGAGGGGTTAATTCAGCATTTATCCACTGTTTGATAGAACGGCGTTGTGAGATAAATGTCTAAAGTATAATCACGAAATGGCGATAATTTAGTACATGTGATGTTCATTAGTGTTTTTATAACCGCTAAACACTATATGTAGTATGTGCAAAAAAATTATTTGCTCAGAGAGTAAATTTTATTGCCGCTTAAGCTACATTGTTATAAAACGTCAACCCAATTTCACAAAAAACGTCCAATACATAAGTGAAATTAAACAATTTCTTTGTGTTTTACCAGATGTCACGCTGAAAAATGTATGTCCGTTATATAGTTAGCGTGGGATTCCCCTAGGAGGTCGCATGAGTTTTTCAACATTTGCAGGACGTAACCCTTTCAACACGCGCTCAAGCTTGATGAAGGCACTGAAGGAAAACCGTGGCTCTTATACTATCAGCCGCGACGGCCAGGTTTCACTTGATCTAAACAATGCCACTGTTAAGAAAAGCATTGCTAAACAGATTTCAAAGCTGGGCGGTATTAAGGAAGATAGTTCGAAGTGATAAACACGTTAAGTCTGGCGTTCCTGATTTTAAGTGGTTATATATTCTCGATTAATTCCCTGACAATCCGTTATAAACTTAAGCGCGCCGAAGGTTGGGGCGCTTATTTTTATGTCGCGATGTGGGGCGGGCTTTTCTCCGCACTATCATGGATTCTGTGTTCCCTCCTTAGTTATTCTGATGTTCTGCGCGATTTATACAACTGGATGCTATCGCATCACTTTTTTGATAAAGAACTGGTTGCGCGTCTCTTTCCTCTTAACACTAGTCATCCGGTCCCGGTTGGCAATGTCGCGACTACCAATGGCAATCTAAGTTTCAGTGATCTGAAAGTGTTGGTTTGGGGAGTGACATCAGTTTTGCTGGCTCTCTTTACGGCGCGTGCGGTATTGCCTTTTTGTGCCTGGCTGAGATGGGGCGAAGATCGCAGCGCCTTCGCACTCGCTTCGGCTGTAAATGATAATCACCAGGAAGCGTTACTCATTGAGGCATCAGTAAGGCAGTACCTTCTGCTGATAACGCTTGGCTCAAGAAAATTCTATGTCGGCATTGTGATCTGCCCGAAATTCGATAATGGAAAAGCGGAATACCTTCAGATCATCCCGATGCTTAGTGGCTATAGAGATAAAGACACATTGGTCACTCATGTCACGTCTAACTACAAGAGATTGTACGTTGAAAGCGGGTTGATGACTCCTGATGGCAAATTGCTTGAGCCGCCACCATTAGTGGAAGGTCAGGAAGCAAAGCCTAGGGTCGAAATACAGGATTTTCGTACGCTAATCTGCTTTGACGAGATTGAAACTATTTCATTCTTCGATTCAGATACTTATAACAAATTCAAAGATGCTGAAGAGAAAGATAAAGAGCATTCTAAGTCACTTACAGCTGACTTATTACCTAATGGATTACCACAGCAGCCAGAACCATAAATAGCAATCAGCATTATGAAGTCCCTCAATTGAGGGGCTTTTTTTTTGGGCGGCATAATCGCCGCAACAAATTGCATTTATTTGCACAGATTTAAGTTGCTGGCTAATGCCGCGTGAGGCCAGCTCTGGTGCGGTTTCCGGTTGACCGCATAAGTGCAAAAAAAGGCACTGTTTTTGTGTGCGGGCGAGGCGGGGGAGCAGTCGCGCTCTTCAGGGGGTAGCTATGCCCCTTTGATTCGCTGAAAATGGGCGCAAAAATGCCGCGCCCTGAAGCGTTCAGGCGTGCGGCCTAGCGTGACGGGGGAAAAGCAGAGAGCCCCGCAGCGTGGCGCTGAGGGGCTCTGGTGAGATGGGGTGTTATCGGCGGTGTCGGGATCGGGCGTCAGTCGCCTGCTTTCTCTTCAGCCAGAGCATAAGGGTTGAACTGGAACACCTCAACGCCTAGCCAGTCGTTGACCGCCTTCAGCGATTCCATGATCGGGTAGAGTTCGTTGATAGCAAATACCCTGGCAGCCTTCACAATGTCACCGAGGCCGCTGGTATTGTTGGGCATGACGCCCATCAGCTGAGGCGGTACGCGGTGGATGGCCAGCATGTCATCACGCGTGGCGTCTTTGATGCCGGTGAACTCATCTTTTGCAGCTATCTGACTGAACGGCAGGATTTGTAAGCCGTCCTTCTTACCGCCTGCGGCATACACAAACAGGTTTTTAAACGCGCCGCCGCCGCGCGCATCTTTCAGTGATCGCTTCAGCTTTTCCACGTCTGCCGAATTTGCCACGGGATCGGTAAGGTAAACGATAACCCCGGCGTGACTGCCGTTGATGTAGTAATTTCGGCGGAACAGCGTGGCCTCGCCGTTCAGCATGATGGACTGGAGGGCGGACATGTATTCCGGCGCACCGTAAATCTCCTGGTGGATGCTGGCGTTTCGCAGGTGGAACACCTTGCCGGGCTCAAAAGCGTAATCCTCCTGGTAGTAAGTCACAAACCAGTACTGATCGAGGTCCACGCCACGGCGGGTGTATTTCGCCAGCGAGTGCTTAAGCTTCAGCGGCTCACCCAGGCGGTTATCGCGCCGCTCAAGATAGGCATCACCAAACACCAGGTAATCCATCACGAATGCGCTGGCATCCTGACGCGAAAGCATCGGGTGTGGTTTAAAGCATGACATGATCACATTGCGTTTAAAGACCAGCGGCGATTCATGGTGCACCGCGCCGGCCAGCAGACGGGCGAGTCCGTAGGTGCTGATTGGCGGTTCATACCATCGGCCATTGTTGGCGCACTCCATGCAGTCCTGAAGGTCGCGCTGATCCATGATTGATGTGGGTTCACCAAAGCTAAATGATTCCAGCCCCTCAACCGGTTCGACCATCTCTGCGGCAGGCTGGCTGTTTGCTGGCGTGGCGGGTTTACTGAACGTCTTTTTATTCCTGCGGCTCATGGTCAAAATTCCTCAACAAAGCTTTCTGTGCCGCTGCCGGCGTCATTGCCCAGCGGTTCATTCATAAGTGCGTGCATCGTTGCCCAGGCTAAGTCACCGTGGCTGCTGCCGCGTGTACGGTCTGATGCGTAAGAGGTCTGGCCGCTCTGCGTGACGAATTTGCGGATGGTCATAAAGCTGCTGACGATATCCATCATGCCGGCGTCATATTCGAAGCGGCCGGCGCGAATCACCATCTGCGCCTTGAGTACCAGCTGGCGTTTAACCGCAGGGGTGTAAAGGTGCATTTGCGCTGCCGGGAAGAATTTCAGCACCAGTTGATGCACTGCCGCGCCTATGCCGGTGCCGTCGATATCGATGTGCTGCACGTTGTACATGCGGGTGAGGCGCTCAATAAATTTCGCCTGCTCTTCAAATTCCATGCCGCGCAGCTGGTGTCGTTCAATGACGCGGAATTTGCCGCCGGGCACCAGTGGTGGCGAGAGCACGACGAGGCCGGCGCTGTCACCTTTATCACTGCTGCCATTGGGATCGTACCCAATCCAGACCGGGCGGCTGGCGAGTGGGCGCGGGGCGTAAGGGTTCCAGTCCGGCCAGATGCCGCTGTACCCATCCACGCCGCAGCCAATCAGGGCGTTGTAGTTAAACGCACGTTCGCCGGCGACGACGAATTTACACATGTAGAGGTTGTCGAAATCCTCATCGCTGTTTTCGCTGCGGATCTCTTCCAGGTTGATAAGCGGGAAGCCCTGATCAATCACGTCCTGTACGGTGACAATCTGACGCCAGATATTGTCACCGCACAGCACGCCGTTCTTCAGCGCCTTGTGTGACAGGTCTATCTGCACCTGCTTGCTCTTAAGCTTGCCCTTGTTGTAAAGGTCTCCGTTCCAGAATTTATAGGCTTCGTGCTCTTCCCCTGATGGAGTGGAAAAGTAGGTGCGGCGCAGGCCTACCTGCGTTGCCATACCGGCGGCGACTTTACGCAGGTTCAGGAAGTTGGCGACCCAGAACGCCTCATCGAAATACAGGTCACCCGTGTATGACTGCGCGGTTGCCGCAGAGGTGCCAAGAAAATAAAGCGTTGCGCCGTTCGACAGAATGATCGCATCGCCGCCCTTCAGCTCAACGCCGATGCTGCGTGCCAGAAAAATAATGAATTTCTTAAACTGGAACGCCTGCGCACGCGATGCAGACAGGAATATCTGGTTAGTGCCAGTTTCCAGCGCACGCAACAGCGCTTCGCGGGCAAAGTACCAGCTTGCGCCAATCTGACGGCTTTTCAGGATGAAGCGGTTACGCAGGTTGCGCTGCTTGTACCACCGTTTCTGATGCTCAAACAGCGACTCCAGCACAAGTGTGCGCAGCTCTGTGATCTGCTCAGCCGTGAAGTGGTTCTTCGGCGTCTTCTTCTTCTGCTCTTTGTCCTGCTCTTTCCTTTCATCCCTTGCGAGGCGTGCCAGCTGTCGCCCGAGCAGGTCAATCGTCTTGAAGTCGTGAGAGGATAAATCTTCTTTCTCAATCAGCCGCAGATAGCGGACATCGGTGCGCTCAAGCGCCCGCTGAATGGGCGTTGATTTGTCCCATTCATCACGGCGGCGCCAGGAATAAAGCGTGTTCGCCTTCACCCCAAGTCGCTGAGCGATTTGGAGGATGCTGTATGCCTGCCAGTAGAGGGCTTTGGCTTCTGTTCGGGGATCGAGGGCTGTTTTCATGGGTACAGGCTATCGCGCCCGCGCGAGGTGGAATATCGCCGGCTGTTGTCACAGGCACCTCACAATTCCCTTATGTGGCGCGGCTTTGCCCGGTTTCGGAAGATAGGGGCACAGGGTGAAAGCACCTTAATCAACCGGAGCAAAGAGAATGCCGAAGTCGAAATTATTCCGCGTGGCCGTCGAGGGTGCGACCTGCGATGGCCGCCAGCTGGAGCGCCAGCACATTCAGGAAATCGCAGATACCTACAACCCGCAGGTCTACGGTGCGCGAATCAATCTGGAGCACCTGAAGAGCCTCAGCCCTGACAGCACTTTCCGCATGTACGGTGATGTCGATAGCGTGCAGGCCATCGAAATCAAAGAGGGGCCGCTCGCCGGCAAGCTCGGTCTGTATGCGCTGATTGATGGGACTGATGATCTGGTCACCCTCAATAAGTCACGTCAGAAGGTCTATAGCAGCATTGAGTTTGATCCGAATTTTGCCAAAACCGGCAAAGCCTACCTGATGGGTCTGGCCTTCACTGACAGCCCGGCAAGCCTGGGCACTGAAATGCTTCAGTTCTCTTCAAAGGCTGCGGTTAACCCGCTGGCTCACCGTAAAACCAACGAAAACTGCTTCTTTAGTGAAGCGTTCGAAACCGCAATTGAGTTTGAGTTGGAAGAGTCTCAGACAGACGGCGGTAAGAAGTTCTTCTCCAAAATCAAAGACCTTATCACCGGTGGCGAGCGCCGTTTCTCGGCAGAAGCTGGCGTGATCCGCGAAGCGGTGGAGATTGTAGCTGAGTCTCAGGGGCAGGTGCTGGACCGCGTCGAAGCGCTGAGCCAGCAGCAGACCGGCATGGCGAAGGCGGCAGACGTTGAGAAGCTGAGCAGTGAGCTGGCCGCGCTGAAAACGCAGCTGGCGTCACAGGATGGCGGGTTCAGCCAGCGTCCTCAGTCTTCAGGCAGCAACGGCGTAGATAGAACGCAGCTGGCTGACTGCTAATCCGGCAGTCACGTAAACCCGAATAAACCGATTAAGGAATAGTGAGATGAAATTAGAAACCCGCAAGCTGTGGGATGGTTACAGCCAGCGTCAGGCTGAGCTTAACGGCGTGCCAATCCACCATGTAAACACCCACTTTGCGATTGCACCAAGCGTGTCACAGACGCTGGAAGATAAGGTGCAGCAGTCCAGTGAGTTCCTGAAACAGATTGGTATTTTCCCTGTAACTGAGCAGGAAGGCGAGAAGCTGGGCTTGGGTGTAGGTGGCCCGGTTGCCAGTACCAACGCCAGCAGCACCACGCGCCGTGATCCGCGTTCAGTGCATACGCTGGACAGCGACAAGTTCCGCTGCGAGCAGACCAACTTTGACACCTTCATCACTTATGCGCAGCTGGACATGTGGGCCAAGTTCCCGGACTTCCAGCAGCGCATTACCAATCAGCTGGTTAACCGCCGTGCGCTGGATCGCATCATGGTCGGCTTCAACGGTATCAGTCATGCGGATAAGTCAGACCTGACGGCTAACCCGCTGTTGCAGGATGTGAATATCGGCTGGCTTCAGAAATACCGTGCCAATGCGCCGCAGCGTGTGATGTCAGGCGTCACGCTGACCAGCCGCGATGAGTCAAACAAAATCACCGCCAAAGGTGACTACAGCAACCTTGATGCGCTGGTTTATGACGCAACCAGCTCGCTGCTCGATGAGTGGTACAAGACATCGCCTGATCTGGTGGTGATCACGGGTCGCAATATCATGACCGCGCGTGAATACCCGCTGATCAACGGCATCAGCGACAACAACCCGAACAGTGAATCACTGGCCGGTCAGCTGATTGTGTCGCGTAAGACGATTAACAACCTGCCAACCCTGATTGCGCCGTTCTTCCCTGAGCACGCGATGCTCGTGACCTCGCTGCGTAACCTGTCGATTTACTGGCAGGAAGGTAAGCAGCGCCGGATGTTGAAAGAAGAGCCTGAGTTCAACCGTATTTCGACCTATGAGTCATCGAACGATGCCTACGTAATCGAAGACTACGGCTTTGGCTGCCTGATCGAAAACATCACCTGGGCTGAACCTGCCGCAGGTGGCGAGTAAATCACATTGAGCCGCCGGGCGAGCCCCGGCGGACTGGGGGAAACATGCTGACACCTGCACGCCGCCATTTTGAATCGGTAATGGCGCAGAATCGCGGCACTGCCGCAAACACGATGGCAGACCTGACGGCTTATGAGCAGATGCTTCACCGCCTGCGCATCGATAAAAACCGTTTTCGTGGCATCCAGAACAACAAACTCAAGGCGGACATCAAGGCCGAAGCCCTGCCGAACTATCAGGGCTGGGTAGATGGCGTGCTGGCATCTGACAGCGGTCAGGCCGATGAGGTGCTGACCACGGTCATGCTCTGGCACGTCGATGCCGGCAGTATCGCTGAGGCGCTGCGCATTGGTGAGTACGTTATCCGTCATCACCTGTCTATGGGCGACAACTTCCAGCGTACGGCGGCTGTGGTGCTGATGGATGAAATTTGTGATCCGGTGCTCTCGCACTTCAAAGCCAGCCAGTCAGACGTGCCGGTCAGTGTGGACTTGCTGAAGGCGCTGGACGGCCTGACGGCGAATGAAGATGTGCCTGAAGCGGTTCGCGCGAAGCTCTGGAAGTGCATCGGCTACACCCTGCGCACCAACCCGGAAACGCTGGATGAAGCGCTGGAATATCTGCGTAAAGCCATTGCGGAGTTCAGCGAAATCGGCGTTAAGCGTGACATTGAAATTCTTGATCGCCTGGTGAAAAAGGCTGCGTCAAACGTGACGGAATCCACTGAAGAGTTGAATGGCGGCGGCAACAGCGGCGCTGATATCCCGCGCTCTGCTGTAACAGCCATGACGGTGATTAACGGTGAGTCCGTACCGCTGGCCGCTGGCCCGGTAGTGCTCCGCCAGGAGTCTGGCAACGCACCGGCAGTTGATCTGGTTGCTACGGATTCAGCCACTGTGCCGGTAATTGCTGAGGCCGGTGGGGCAGAAGCAACCGTGCCAGCAGCTGAAACACCGGCGGCGGAGCCGGCAGCCAAAGCCCCGGTTAAACGTGGCCGTGCTGCAGGTAAGACAACAGCCGCTGGTAAAGCCAAAACCAGCGCAGCTGCGGCAAAGAAAACCACTGGCACAGCGAAAGCCAGAACGGGAGCGGCGGCAAAAACCGCTAAGCCGCAGTAAACGAATGTGCCCCCGCGCACCCGGGCGGCACGGCTGAGGTAAACAGCAATGCTGCGTTAGTTCAGCCGTCCACCGCCCGACTTTTGAGAGAGAAGCGATGAGCCTTGTAGCCCGTAAAGACATCAATCCCGTTGAAGGTGACGCACCAGATATCAGTGACGGCGGCGTGACGGTGAAAGCCGGCGCGTTCTGGCCTGAAATCCGACTGGCTGACCTGCGCAAATCAATGCGACTCAACGGGACGGTGACAACGGACAGGCTTCAGCACAACACCCGCGAAGCGGTGAGAAGCGTGACGCGCCAGCTGGCTGACTGGAAAGCCATGCAGGAAGCAGAAGGATATGCGGCGCTGGATGCCGTGCCGGCTGATGAAATCGACGGGCAGTCTGAGCGGGTTTATTGCTTCCAGCGTGCGGTGTACTGCATGGCGAAAGCGCTGCTGACTGAAGGTTATCGCGACTTTGATACGACAGAGCAGGGAGAGAAACACGCGGCGGCGTTGACCTCTCAGATTGACACGCTTTGGCGCGATGCGAATTGGGCAATTCGTGACCTTCAGGTTATGCCGCGCGGTCTGGCGGAGCTGGTCTGATGATCGTGCAGGCGCTACAGGGCGACACGCTGGACCAGATTTGTCAGCGCTATTACGGGCGCACGCGGGACGTAACTGAAGCGGTGCTGGATGCCAATCCGGGGCTGTGTGAGTTCGGGCCGTTTCTCTCGGCGGGGCAGGAAGTCTATCTGCCGGATATCGACCCGGCACCACAGGCGGAGATGGTGCAGCTATGGGACTGACCATGGATAGGGTTGTGTCGTTTCTCTCTTATCTTCCTTCGGCGTTTCTGACGTCACTGGGGCTGCTGTCTCTGACGCAGTGGGCAACGCTGATTGGCGTGGTGCTGGGCATCCTGACTTACCTGCTCAACCGCCGCCACAAACAGCGGATTGAAGAGGAAGAGAAGAAGCGCACGGCCATTTTTAAAGAGATGGCGGAGCGTGCGACACAGCACGATTTGCCGGATGTGGTCTGTGCGATTGAAGAAATCGCCAGGCTGGATAAGAGGCGAAAAACCGCATGAGCATGAAGCGTAGAGCTGTGACCTGTGCTGTATCCGTGATCATCGGGTTGATGGGTGTGAAGTACGCCGGCGAAATCCGTTCCAGCCCGCAGGGATTGGCGTTAATCGGTGATGCCGAATCGTGCCGGCGTGATCCTTATATCTGCCCGGCAGGCAAGCTGACCGCCGGCATTGGCTCTACCACGGCCATTGATGCCCATCACTTCTACAGCGATGAAGAAATTGCGGCGATGTGGGCCGATGACGTGAAGACGGCGGAGCGTTGTGTAAATCAGAACTTCAACGGGAGTGAGATGAATCAGAACCAGTTCGACGCCATGACCTCTGCGGCGTTCAACATGGGGTGCCTCAATCTCATCTGGTACACGGACCGCACCGGAAAGCGGGTGAAAACAACCATCTGGCGCAACGCGCAGGCCCGTCAGTGGGATGCGATGTGCGGACGGCTGAATGACTTCGTTAACGCCGGCGGCGTGAAGCTGGCCGGGCTGGTTAAACGCCGGGACGCTGAGTCCCGCCTGTGCCTGACGCGGGAGGACTGATGAGCCAGCTGAAGTTAAGTCCGGTGGTGATCCTGCTGATTGTGACCGTGCTGGCCATAGCGGTTGCCGGCTGGGAATTTTTGGCAAACCGCAGTGCTCAGGCGGAACTCAGCCAGGCGAAAAAAGATATCGACAGCGCCGCCACCGTGATCGGCAACGTGCAGCGCACCATGACCATTTTCAGCCAGATTTCAGCGGGGCGAGCCAGTGAAAAAGAATCTGATCGGCAACAGGGAGAAAAAGACCGCGCGGCGCTGCGTGCGTCACTGGCGGGTGACCGCTGCGCAGCTGAGCCTGTGCCTGCTGATGCTCAGCGCCGGCTGTTCGACAAAGCAGACCGTATACGTGCCCGCGCAGTGTCCCCGCCTGCCGGCGGAACTGTATCAGGCAACGCCGGTGCCTGAGCCACGCATGGCGGGCAAGCGCCTGTCATGGGGCGAATCACTGGAATGGAATGATGCGTTGCTGGATGCGCTGGACAGCGCGAACAAAGACAAAGCCGCGCTGATGAAAGCAGACGGCGTAAGAGCGGAGAACTGACATGCTGAAGGCGGATTTACTCAGGGCGGCCATCGTAGCGCATCAACCGTGGTTTGTGCAGAACCCTGATCGGCTGGAAGTGTACGTGACCAGCGGCAAAGTGATTGCCGGCGGCGCTGCTTCAGCCTCGTACAGCTACGGCTATGAACTGAACGTGCTGGCGATGGACTACCCGTATGACCTCGACAGCCTGACGATGCCGGTGCTGGGCTGGGCGCGGCGTCATCAGCCAGCACTGCTGCTGAATCCTGCTCTGCGTCAGGAGGGCATCAGCTTTGATGCTGAGCTGCTCAACAACGACACGGCGGACATTCTCTTTGTCATCAAAGCCAGTGAAATGGTGATCGTAACTTTTGATGAGAACGGCAAACCGCAGGCTAAGCACCGCGATGAACCGCTTCACGAAGAGATGTTCCCACCTGATGATCAGTGGTCACTGCTAGCCATCAACGACAACACTGGCGAAGAGCTGACGGAGGGTGACGCCAATGGCTGATGTGCTGATGTTTCATGAGCTGGACGCGATTATCCGCGATGTGATTGGCGTAACCAAAGCCACCACGCGGCGCAGCATGGCGCGGCGTATTGCCGGCGATATTCGCCGCAATCAACAAAAGCGTATCGGCAGGCAGAAAAACCCGGACGGCACGGCTTATAAAGCCCGCCGCAAAAAGAAAATCGGCACTCAGGGCGGCATTCGTTTCCTGTGGAACGGTCAGACGCGCAGCCTGCGCAACTGGCGACACAGTAAGGGCCGCTATGGTGACCGCATGATCACCGGTTTTGATGAAGAACGCGGCTCAATCCGCTCCTTTCTGCGTGATGACATTGAGCGCTATCTCAGCGTTGACCTGCGCCGAAGCGAGAAAACCAAAACCAAACCTGACCCGATGTTTCGCCGGCTGCGTCAGGAGCGATTCCTAAAGGCGAGTGCCTACCCGGATGCGGCAGTGGTGGGCTTTTCTGGCCGTGCTGCAGCGATCGCCCGGATTCACCAGGACGGTTTAAGCGACAAGGTTTCACATAACGCCACCGCGCGCTATCCGCAGCGCCAGTTGCTGGGGCTGACGGAGGCTGATCTGGATGCGGTGACTGAAGCCATTACCGATGCGTTGAAGGGGGCGAAGTGAACGATTTAACACTGGCTGAGCTTAACCGCCTGCTGATGAGCATGATCCGTGTCGGCATCGTAACGGAGGTGGATTTGCTCATGACCGTGGCGCGCGTACAGACGGGCGGGCTTCAGACTGACTGGATCCGCTGGGGTGCTGACCGCGCCGGCGATGCCGTTACGTGGTGGGCGCCATCCGTTGGAGAGCAGGTCGTGATTCTGGCTCCCGGTGGCGCGCTGGAAAACGCCTTCATTGCGTTCAGCCTTTACAGTGATTACGCGCTACCGCCGGATAACGGCAAAAAAATAGATGTGACGCGCTACCCGGACGGGGCGAAGAAAAGTTATGACCCGGCAGCCGGGCTTCTGAGCCTGCTGGCGATGAAAGCCGGCCTGATTGATATGAGTGGAACGCTGACGCTGAACGTTGGCCGTCTTGTAATCAATGCCGGCGAAACAATCATAAACGGCGAAGTGGTTCAGGGCGGCGGCCAGATGAGCTCAAACGGTGTGATTGCGGATGCGCACGTGCACGACAAGGTTAAGTCTGGCGGCGATATGTCAGGGGGGCCGCAGTGAGTACCGGCTGGAAGGGAATGAACAGCGCTGACGGCGCTGTACTTGATGATGAGGCCCATCTGCATCAATCAGTGAACAACATTCTATTGACACCGGCAGGCTCGCGGGTGATGCGTCGCGATTACGGCTCGTCCATCTTCTCGCTGATTGACCAGCCTGACAATGCGGTGACACGCCTGAAGCTGATGTCAGCAGCCTGCATCGCGCTCTGGCGCTGGGAACCACGACTGACGCCGGTAGCTGTGACTGTTGAGACGACGGAACAGGGGGCGGTACAGATGATTGTTAAATCCCGCCGCAGCGATACGTCCTCAACCATTACAACCGATATCACTCTGAAGGAAGGCCAATGAGCGGAGTCATCGACTTATCACAGCTGCCGGTGCCGCAGGTTGTCGAGGTGCCGGACTATGAGGCATTACTTGCTGAGCGAAAAGCCTACTACGTTTCGCTTTTCCCGGCATCGCAGCAAGCGGCCATTGCGCGCACGCTTGAGCTGGAGTCTGAGCCGGCGCTGATGCTGTTGCAGGAAGGATGCTATCGCGAAATCCTGCTGTGCCAGCGCATCAACGAGGCGGCGGTAGCCGGCATGGTGGCATTTTCTACCGGCACGGATCTGGACAATCTGGCTGCTAACAACAATGTCACCCGCCTGACCATTACGCCGGCAGACTCATCTGCGGTGCCGCCGCTGGATGCCGTGATGGAAGATGACAGTGATCTGCGGCTGCGCGTGCCGGCAGCCTTTGAAGGGCTGTCAGTTGCCGGGCCAACCGCCGCCTATGAATCCCACGCGCGCAGCGTGGATGGCCGCGTGCTGGACGTTTCGGCGACGAGCCCCAGTCCGGCGGTAGTAGTGCTGACGCTGCTGGCGCGGGAAGGCGACGGCACGCCGCCAGCGGATTTGCTGAGTGCAGTGAATGTTGCGCTAAACGGTGAATCTGTTCGCCCCGTTGCTGATCGTTTGTCCGTGCAGCCGGCAGTAATCAGCAATTATCAGGTTAAAGCAACGCTGCATCTTTATGACAACGTGGCGGGCGCGCCCTGTCTGGCGGCCGCAAGTAAAGCGATGGCGGCTTATATTGCTGAACAGCGAAAGCTGGGCCGTAGCGTGCGCCGCGACTCTTACAGCGCCGTGCTGCGCGTGGCCGGGGTGGACTGGGTAGAACTTCATGAACCCGCAGCGGATATGATTTTTGACCGCACGCAGGCGGGATACTGCACGGCAGTATCGATTGAGGTGGCGAGCGATGAGGTGCTCGCATGACGGTGAAAAACAGCCTACTCCCGCCGTCTGCCACGAATACTGAAATTCGGCTGGCGAAAGCACGCAGCGGCCTAAGTGCGCTGGCCGCACCGCTGCGTGATATCTGGAATCCTGACACCTGCCCAGTTTCGCTGCTGCCCTATCTGGCGTGGTCTCGTTCGGTTGACCGGTGGGATGAAAACTGGACTGAAAGCGTGAAGCGCAAAGTGGTGAAGGACGCATTTTATATCCATCAGCATAAGGGCACCATCAGCGCGATCCGGCGAGTGGTCGAGCCGCTGGGCTATCTCATTCGCGTGATTGAGTGGTGGAAAACCAACGATGAGCCGGGCACTTTCAGGCTGGACGTGGGCGTGCTGGACACCGGCATCACCGAGGAAATGTATCACGAGCTGGAGCGTGTGATCGCCGACGCCAAGCCGTGCAGCCGCCATCTTATCGGGCTTTCGATCACCTTGGACGCGAACGGCACGGTGCCGGTGGCCGTTGCCAGCTACAGCGGCGACGAGCTGACCGTTTATCCCTATACCCCTGAACTAATCAGCGTCGGCGGGCCGGTGTATTCCGGTGCGGCGGTGCATCTTATCGACCTGACGGAAGTGAGCGCATGACGACAAAATATTTTGCCCTGCTGACCAATCAGGGCGCGGCAAAGTTAGCCAACGCTGCCGCACTCGGAACAAAAGTGAACATAACGCAGCTGGCCGTGGGCGATGGTGGCGGCACATTGCCCACGCCTGACCCGGCGCAGACGAAACTCATCGGCGAGAAGCGCCGCGCGTCGCTCAACTCGCTGACGATAGATGCCGCTAATGGCAGCCAGATTATTGCCGAGCAGATTATCCCGGAGGGTGAGGGCGGCTTCTGGATCCGCGAGATTGGGATGTTCGACGCCGACGGCGTGATGATTGCCGTGGCTAACTGCGCCGAAACCTACAAGCCGCAGTTGGCTGAGGGCAGCGGACGCACGCAGACGGTGCGCATGATTATCATCGTCAACAGCACCAGCGCGGTGACGCTGAAGATTGATCCGTCCGTAGTGCTGGCGACGCGTAAATATGTGGACGACGGCGTTATAGTGGCGAAGCAGTGCGCCGAAAAGTTGCAAACAGAAGCAAAGGAGTATGCCGACACGCTGCTGGAGCAGGCGAAAGAGTACAGCGGCGACACGCTGAAGCAGCACGTGGACGATGCCAACCCACACGCGCAATACCTGAAGATTGCCAGCGCTCTTAAGGAACTGGCTGATGCAGGTAAAGTCCCTGATGCCCTTGCGGTGCTGGGACTGACCGAGCCAGCGCTCGCAGGCGCAAGCGGCGGCGTTCTCGGTGAGTCGGGTTACATCAAAATCCCAATGATTATCGCGGGTATCAAAAAGGTGCTTTACCTTCAGTGGGGAACCTTTACGAGCGTAACGGGAGGCTCCGGCACAAACGGTGTTTACGAAAGCCCGACAGCCACCGTCACGTGGCCGGTTGCATTCCCAAACAATGTCCTTCAGGTGATTACCGGCGGATCGTCCGACGTTGGCGGAGCCGGTCAGCAGGAAATGGCCTGGGCATTTGGCAAAAGCAGGACGTCTGGCTCCTTTGGCTTTCAGTGCCGAAGCCCGAACACCACCATGACAGGTTCATATATTGCGCTGGGGTATTAACGATGAGATTTTCTGAAACAACGCAGGCTTTCTACGACGAGGCTTTTGAGGACAATGCAGCGGTAGATGATATTCCTGCAGATGTCCGAGAAATCACTTTGGAGCAATATCAGGAATTTTATAGCGCCATAAATAGTGCTTGCCGGGTGTACGTTCAGAAGGACAAGCTTGTCATTTCCGAACCACGTCCCGGCGCACTCTGCGAATGGGACGACGGCAAAAAAACGTGGTTTATGAGCGATGCGGCAAAAGCGCAGCAGCAGGCGCAGGACATTGCGAACGCAGAGCGGCAGCGTCAGACTCTGACTGAAGAAGCTACGCAGAAAATATCACTTTTGCAGACAAAGGTGATGATTGGCAGGGCGCTGCTGGACAATGAAAAACAGACCCTGAATATCTGGCTGGACTATATCGACCAGCTGAACCTTGTTGACGTGTCAGCCGCGCCAGGTATCAGCTGGCCCTTAAAGCCCCAATAATTGAAAGCCCGCAGATAGCGGGCATTATTTTTTACAGACTTATCATCGAAAGTACGTCACTGGTTGTGAGGCTACCCAGCCCTTCGCGTATATCCTCGCTCTGTTTTTTCAGCGTCAGCGTAAACTCAATTTTCTGCGCCTTGCCATCCTGCATAAACTCGGTGCGGTTCTCCCTGATGCTGGTAATGGCAAAAATGCCGTAAATCGTGCCGGTACCTTCAATCAGGGGCCAGGCTTTGCCGCCGTAAGCCATGGTGCGAAGCGCGGCGAGTGACACATCACCGCCGGTTATCTCCGGGTACAGCGTGCCGGTGAGTGTGATCGTATCCTCGCCCGCCCCGATGTACTGCCACTTTGCCGATTTTCCTACCCGGTCATTTTTAACATGGCGAAATTCTGTCTGCTGCTCTAGCGACTGATATGGCGCAGTCTGGCGCATGAAAACGAACATGCCGTAAATCATCATCATAAAATCACCTATTCTCTGTCGCGCAGCTGTGAGCGGCGGCGGTTATCACGTTCACGCATCAGCCCGTCAAGCTCGCGGCGCACCGCTGAAGCCAAGCTCTTTTCGTCCATTTTTGCGCTTTCATAAAAATTAATTGTCAGGTTAATCACGTCGCCGCCCGCAGCCGCGCTGATGGCGGCTGTCGTCAGGCCGTCCGGATTTGACCGTCCTGCAGGTGTGATAGGGACTGGCATAGCGGCTGAAAGTGCCCGTGTTGGCCATGTCGCTATGCCGCGCACCATGTCGCCTACGCGCTGGGTAATTCCGGCCATGCTCGATGCGGGAGTGCTAATAGTTGGCTCCCGCCAGTCACCCACAACCGGCAGCACCGGGGGATGGTCTTTAAACACAATTTCGCCGAGCTTGTCAGGATCGCGTGCGGCTGCGCTGACATCAGTGGCGCTTTCAGCGGCTGACTTTTTCTTTTTGCCGGGATTGGTGCCTTTAAGTGCGTCAAAGCCTGAAGCGCTGGCCGGTGATGCGGTAGGCGGTGATGCCGGCGGCTTGGGTGGTGCATTCTGAACGGCTGCGGCAACGGTTGTTGCCGGCACAGGGTTCCATGCCTGCGCGACCATCTTTTTCTGCTTGTCGTCCCATATGTACATGATCGGCGCTTTCGGCTTAGCCGGTGCAGCGGCGTCCATGACGTTTGCGACCTCTTTGGCAGCGTTCGCCGCTTCAGGGATGGCGCCAAGTTTTTTCAGCAGGTAGCCAATACCCTCAGCCACTTTAATGATGACGCTGAGCACGCTGGAAACCGCATTACCTACAATCACCCCGAATGACTGACCGGCTTCCGTACACTCCTTCAGAGAGTCAGCAGATGTTTTCACCGGTTCGAAGAGATTTTTAAACCAGTTCCACACGCCAGAAATCGCGTTGCCGATGCCTTCAAACACCGGAACCAGTCCTGAAAACGCGGAGCGAACAGGTGCAAGCCCTGTGATTAAGCCGTCAAAGAATCCACTGAAGAAGGCTTTGATCGGTGACCAGTATTTCCAGATAAGCAGTGCTGCTGCTGCAACGGCTGCAACGAGCAGACCGATAGGGCTCAGCAGAAAACCAATAATGGATGAAACACCGATGAGCGCATATCTGATTGCGGTGAGGGGGGATGTGGCCACCCACATCAGGGTTGTTCCAATCTTGCTGGCACCGGCTGCAAAGGTGGCAAAGGTGGTCGCGGCCATTGCTGACATCTGTGCCCGCAGCAATGTCAGCGCCTGAAGGGGATTGCGGAAAGCCGATACCAGCGCCTGTCCGGCATTTTCTGCCTGCTCTTTTATGGCATTTAACGCGCCGCCTTTGAATGAATTAAGGATGCCTCCCTCATCATCGTTGTCTCCGCCTTTTAGGGCGCCAAGACCTTCCCTGATCCTCTCAAGCCAGCTGACACCTTCAGCGGCTTCGCTGCCTGAGAACAAACTGATGAAGGATCTAAATGCTTCACCTGCTGAGCCGGATGCCGGGACGATGTTTTTGAACCGCGCCGCCATGCCCGCCAGTGAAGCGAGTGCGCCACCAAAGCCCCTCCCTCCGCCAAGAAGCGTCAGGCCGAGTCGCATGGCGCCCAATGGCACAAGCACCGCACCGATGGCCAGCGCCAGCGATCCCATTATGGCAAGCGCTACGCCAATGACGGCGGCAACCTTCAGGAGGGAAGCGACTACCGCCGGATTGGCTTCTGCCCACGCCCGAAAACGCTGCGTTATCTGTGTAACGTATTTAATGACGCTCATGGCGGGGCCGCGCAGCGTTTCGCCCAGGCTGCTGAAGCTGTTATTCATAGCGGCTTTGGCAATCAGATACTGCGCGGACACAGAGTCTTTGTTGATATCCGACTCGCGGCGCATTGAACCTTTAGAGGCTTCGCCATTAACCAGCTGTAACTGCCGGTAAAGTTCGGGAAGGTTGTTTGCCAGTTTGGCTGCGTCATCACCGAATTCTTTGCCAAAAATCTGCGTCAAAACGGATGTTTGTTTATCAGGGCTGAGTTTCTTCGCAGCCTCGAGCACGGTAATAATGGTGCCCATTGCATCTGTCGGCATCGCCTTCTGGATTTTTTCAGCGCTGAGGCCAAGCGAATTTAGTCCATCGGTAAAGTTCTGGCCCTGTGTGGTGGCAATAGCGAGCTCACGCACCATCGCATTGGTAGCGCTGGCGGCAATTTCTGGCGCAGCGCCTAACGTCAGGAAAGTCGAGCCCAGCGCGGCCGCTTTACGGTAATCGAGCTTGTCTGCAATACCACCTACACGCTGTAGCACGTCGATAATGTCCGCACCCTTGGACTTAGCGTTGTCATCCAGGTAATTAAGTGCATCGCCGAGCTGCTCAATATTCTGTGTAGGTACTTTGTACAGGCCGGCGATTTTGCCCAGACTTTCAGACAGCTCGCCGGCGGGCAGGTCGAATGAGGTGGCCGCCATCGCGGCAGTATTGGCAAAACTCATTAAATCGGCTTTCTGCTTTTCCCAGGGATCGTCACTGTTTGACACACCCATTCGCGCGCCGCCGGCGACAAGCGCGGCATAATCCTGCGCGCCGTTCTCCATAGGAAGAGTTTCGCTGGCCGCTTTGATGGACTTTTGCAGGTCGTAATACTGTGCTGTGCGGTTGCCACTGGCGTCGCGCAGGTCATTAACCTGTTTGGCGACGTCCTTCATGGCATCTTCCATGCTGGCGTAGCTGGTTAAAGATTTAACGACTGGCGCAACCGTAGCGGCACCGGCTACAACTGCTTTCATCCCGCCGCCGGTCAGGCTATCGCGGCGCTCTTTTGCCCTCTCGTAATTACCCTGCGCGCGACTGACCGCCGCCAGCCTTCGCTGCTGTTCTGACAGTTGCCGGTTGTATTCGCCTGTCCTGCGGCTGATTTGTTCTGTGGCCGTTGAGCCGTTACGCAGCACAATGCCGTGGCGCAGCATGGAGGAACTCAGCGCGCCAAGTTTCGCGCGCTCCTCGTTCTGGGCGCGGGTCAGTTGACGGATACTTTCCGATTGTCGCTTCAGCGCGGCGGTTTGCTCTTCGGTGCGCTGACTGGCCGGGCCAAAGCTGTCACGCAGCTCTTTCGCTTTGTTCTTTGCTTCGTTCAGCTGCTGTGAGGTTTTCTGCGATGCGCGCGTAAGCCGGTCAAAACTGGCGGCGTTGCGTTCCATGCTTTTAAGTGAGGACTGCGTGTCGCGGATTTGGGAGGCCAGCGCGGCGGCACTTTTCTGCGCGGCACTGGCAGGACTGGTGAGCTTATTAACCGCGTCGAAGGCGACGCGGATACTGAGATTGCGATCTGTCATTCTTCGCTTCCGCTACGGGCTACCGCGCGCGAATGCCAGTCAATCAGTTCATTCACGGGCATGTCATCAAACGCGGACGGCGGCCAGTGAAAGATAACGGCGATATCTGCGATCAGTTCATCGGTCAGAACCGCCGGGCACAGTATTACGCGTCTTCCGCTTCGGTCGTGCTGGTCACGGAGGATGGCGCCAAAAAATCAGCCACTTCTTTAGAAAGTTCTGCGAAGTCGCGCACGTCCAGCAGTGATACTTCAGCTTCAGTCAGCGCCGGACTGGTGACGCGTGGCAGCAGCTTAATCAGTGAATCGACGTCGCTGGTCATGACGTCATACAGCTTCAGTCCGCGCAGGGAGCCGGTTTGCTGCATGGCTTCAGTGACGGTAACTTCTTTGATCTCGCTGTTTTTACGGATGACCGGTTTTACCAGGGCGATAGGTTTACGCATTTTTTTATTCCTATTGAACCGGCGAATGGCCGCCGGTGAATTGATTATGTAGGGTTAATTACAGGCCAATATTGGCGCGGTGTTTCTCAAGGATGTCCGTACCGTCAACCTTCCAGATCATGTTGAGAAGGTCGATTTCAAACAACTCATCGCCATCTACAGTGATCTTGCAGTAGGTATTTTTCAGCGTGTACTTATGCTGCGTGTTATCCCCCTGCTTTGCTGAACCCCAATCCATTTCAGTCACGCGTCCGCGTGTCTGGATTTCACAGGCTATTGCTTCACCGGTAGCGTCGTCGGAATAGGAACCAGCAAAGCGCAGCTGCGTACCGTCGATGTTAGCGCCATAGGTTTTCAGCATTTCCACTGACAGGCCGCCCATGGTGAGCTCCATATCCAGCGCGCCTGCCTCAAACCCCATGTGAGCGGCTACCGCGCCAACCATGCCCGCGCCCTGATAATCCTCCGTTTTACGGGTGAGCTTTGGCGTAGTGAGTTCTTCCGCCTGACCGAGAAAGCTTGCGCCGTTGAGGAAGGTGTTAAACAGAAACAGTTTTTTAGGTAATGACATTGCTTCCTCCGTTACGCTGAAAGCTGATCGAATACGGCAAAGTATTCGTCGGTGAATTCCTGCGTCAGTCCCAGCTGTTCAAGCGGAGGAACTGGCGTGTATTTGTAGCGGATGCGCAGCTTGCCATCGCGCAAATCGCCCGTGAAATTATCGTTTTTGTCATACCAGCAGCTGAAGCCCAAAAGGCGGTTTGACGTTACGAGCGAAGCGCCTTTGCGGTTAATTCCGTCCACGATGTCCTTAACCAGCGATGGCGTAAGCGGCTTATCGATATACCCGAAGTGCGCCTCAGCAATCATGTCTGCCAGAATCTGAGCGGTGCGGGTATAGCTTTCGAAGGTATAGGTTTCCGCATCGCATGTGCGGGAGCCCCAGAAGCGGAAGCCATCACGCTTAATCAGCGTGGTAATGCCTTTGCTATTGAGCTCATCGGCGTCCGTATCGGTGCCCTGAAGCGACCAGTAAACATCAGCTGAAATGCCCAGCACGTTGCTGACCACAACGTTCGACAGCGTTTTATGCCAGCCCTGATCGGCATCAATTTTCGCACGCAGACCCACGGCGTAAGCGGTGGCAGGGATGGTTTCGTTTTGACCTGATGCCGAGTTGTAGGCGATAAACTCAGGCCAGATGACCATCAGCTCGCGCTGCGCAAAGGTGGCGCGATAGGCTTTGGCTTCTGCGATGGTTTTGCAGCCGTATGCGCCGATGTAAGCAAACGCGCGCAGTTTTTCTGCAATGACGCCAAGCTGCGCAGCGACAGCAGCTGAGTCCAGACCCGGAACGGCCAGAACGCGAGGCGTTTCACCGGTACTGGCCGATACAGACAGCAGTGCAAACAGGCCGGTATAGCGTCCGTCTGCACCAGTGCCGCCGATGACAAGCTGATCCTGCGTGGGTGCGACTTCCCCCTCAGCTTTTTTGTAGGTAGATGCATCCTGCACGCGGATGACAATCACCTTCGGGCTGGCCTGATCGGAAATGGCTTTTAACGTGGTGTAGAGCGTGCCTTTTTTGCCGGCTTTGCCGAGCACGCTGCTTACGCGGGTGATCAGCACCGGCGTATTAAGCGGAAACGCTGCTGCGTCCGCGTCATCCGCGATACAGACAACACCAATCGTAGATGTGTCGATATCACGGATAAGCGTGCTGAGTTGAGTGGTCTCAGTTGTCTTCACGCCGTGATGAAATGTGTCGGTCATGGTCGTATTGCCTCTCGTTGATGAGTGGTTCCATCATCACCAGTTACCTCATCCAGTTCACGCGCCGGCGGTTGTCAGAAGCGGCTAACAACCGCCTGTGGCTGGCGTAACCCTCGCGCACGCGGGAGGATGCGACAGGGGGAAACTATGCTGAACATTCTTGATAAAGACTTAACACCTCGCCCGGCTTTCAGGCTGACGATTGACGGCACCGTATCGGCAAATCTGGATGCGCGCCTCATGTCACTGACTCATACCGACAACCGCGGCTTTGAAGCTGACCGCCTTGAGCTGACTATTGATGATTCAGACGGGCTGGTCTCAATGCCGGCGCGCGGGGCAAAGGTCAGTGTCGCCATCGGATGGCAGGGAGAAGCGCTGGTAAGCAAAGGGATATTTGTCGTTGATGAGGTATCTCATCAGGGGCCGCCGGACCGGCTCATCGTGACGGCAAGCAGCGCGGATTTCAGGGATGATTTCAACGTCAAGCGCGAATACAGCTGGCACAACGTGACAGTGGGAGATGTGGTTTCCGCGATAGCCGGACGCTACAAGCTGAAACCGGCGGTGAGTGTCTCGCTAAAGGATATCGGCATCGATCATGCTGACCAGACCAGCGAGTCAGATATCAGTTTTCTAACGCGCATGGCTCAGATGCTTGGCGCTGCTGCCACAGTGAAAAACGGTTCACTGCTATTCATTGTGCCTGGTAAGGGGGTATCAGCAAGTGGTCGGGTGCTGCCGGCTGTGACCATTACCCGTGAAAGTGGTGACAGTCATTCATTCAGGGTGGCTGATCGTGATGCCTACACTGGCGTTCAGGCTTACTGGCTGGATCTTAATTTTGGTAAGAAAAAGCCCACCACGGTCAAACGCCGGCGGAAAAAGAAAAAGGTAAACGTTGAGCCCGCATCAAGCAAAAAAGAGGGTGATTACGTAGAAGGTGCAGAAGGGAACGTATTTGTAATGCGCCAGACGTTTAAGACCGAACGCGCTGCCCGTCGCGCCGCGGCGGCTAAATGGAATCAGCTTCAGCGTGGTGCGGCAGAGTTTAATATCACTCTGGCTCGCGGCAGGGCAGATCTGTTTCCCGAACTGCACGCGAACGTGTCAGGCTTCAAGCCCACAATTGACGCGGCAGATTGGGTGATAAAGCAGGTGAATAACACGATTGATGAAAATGGCTTTATAACCGGGCTGGAGCTGGAAGTCAGAATTACCGATTGGGATGCGGAAGAAATTGGTGATGATTCGGAATAGATTATAAATCAGACATCTCTTAAACTATGCAACGAGTCTAATCAGAAGTGGTGAGGTCTTATGTTCACCTGCCCAAAGTGTAACGCCGCCGCAAGAACCCGTACCAGCCTGATGCTCAGCAAAGAAACACGTCGCAGCTATCACCAGTGCACGAACATGCTGTGCGGGCAGTCATTTACTACTCTGGAGTCAGTAGAAAATTACCTGAATAATGTAACGCCTTCCGCCAAGGCACACATTATTCCGGCAGGTGCTTTTCCGCGATCTAACTACGGCGAGAGCCAGTTGTCATTGCCAGTATGATGTACCCCAAAAGAACCCTGCAAAAGCGGGGTTTTCATTATGAAAAGTTCAAATGGAGGAATCATGGAAGTTTACGTTTACGCGGATGAATCAGGAAATTCAGGAAGAAATATCTTTGACCCCAAATCTCTAACTTATTATCAGGGGGCGATAATTTCATTGGGCGATGCAGATGAAATTATTGGAGAAGTAATTAATAGGCATTGCGCTAGATTAAATGTGCCAAGGATTCATTCCAATGAGCATTTGGAAACTGAAGTAGCTTTAATTTGCGATGATTTGATTAATGCGCTATCGCATTACAAATGGAAATTTTTTTACTGTGTAATTCATAAACCATATATTGTGCCAACTAAATTTGTTGATCTTTTTTTTGATAGCTATGATAACCCCGGGGTGCCAGTGCTGTGGTATACAACTGAGCTCTTCCGTCATTCACTGTGTTTAGCTGTAAACCACCTAATGACTGAAGATGAGGCTAAAACCTTTTGGGATTCATATTTGTCAGATGATATTAGCGGGTTGATTTCTACCGCTGTAGATTTAAGATCTCGCTTAGACCGAATTGGTGATCCAAGAATGAAAGAGGTCATGGAAAGTGGACTTGACTACGCAATCAGTCATCCAGATCAGTTTGCTCTTATCTGTACTCAAGGTAAAAGCGCTTATAAAAAACAAACTCCTAATTTAGTCGCTTTTTCAAGTTTAATGGCAGCAACGCATTCATTTTGTAAAGAGAACGGTGCTTCTGTTAAACAACTAATTCATGATAGAAGTGATGAATTTAGAGGCACGATGCGTGAATATCATCGTATTTTCCACAAGCTGGACCAAGTTCAAGATGAATTTGGAGGCCCCGTACTGTTTGAAGAAGCAGAATTTGATTTGGGTACTTTCGATTTGCGTGGTTCTGCAAGCCACCCCGCATTGCAAGCTGTAGATGTATTTTTATGGATGTTGCAAAGAGATTTGAAAACAGAAGAAGGTAAAACTGTTTTTGCAAAACTACAAAACTATTTTGAAGATTTTGTCATATCCCCTGCAATGTCTAACATGATTGTGCAAGCCCGCATTCATCAGCTTCATTCAGCTCCTCTTAGTAAAGGCCAACTAAGGGCAGGAAAAAAGTTGTCAAAAAAGCTGGAGGCTAATCGGCAAAAAAGGCTCAGAAATTAGTAAAATTATCCCCGAGTAGTTCCGGGGATAAAAATGATGTGGTCAATAGGTGGACATTAATTGAAGTAAATCCTTTTATTTCAATAGGTTTAATAACATTAATCGACACCATCCCTGTCTTCCCCCGCATGATGCGGGGGTTTTTTTTGCCTGTCATTTCTCTCTAACATCATTGCCTTAAAATTCAATCACGCAGCACACTTATGCCGATGATAAACTTTAGCCATCTTGAGACCTAAAGGCCGCACCCATGAAGCGTGCGATCCGACGAGGCATAGCATGGATTCTTCCTATGCAAAGTTAGTTAATCGGGCGGCGCTGGCGGCAACTACGCTGGCGACATTGCTGTTAATCGTAAAAATTTTCGCCTGGTGGCATACCGGTTCAGTCAGTATGTTGGCGGCGTTAGTGGATTCATTGGTGGATATCGCCGCTTCACTCACCAATTTGCTGGTGGTGCGCTATTCACTGCAGCCGGCCGATGACGATCACACCTTCGGCCACGGTAAAGCCGAATCTCTGGCCGCGCTGGCGCAAAGCATGTTTATCTCCGGCTCGGCGCTGTTTCTGTTTCTCACCGGCATTCAGCATCTGGCCTCGCCCGAAACCTTACATGCGCCGCTGGTGGGCATTGTGGTGACGGTGATTGCGCTGTTTTCAACCCTGACGTTGGTTGCCTTCCAGCGCTGGGTGGTGCGACGCACGCGCAGCCAGGCGATTCGTGCAGACATGCTGCACTATCAATCTGACGTAGTGATGAACGGCGCAATATTGGTCGCTCTCGGTTTGAGCAGCTATGGTTTTGTACGGGCGGATGCGTTGTTCGCGCTCGGCATCGGCGTTTACATTCTCTATAACGCGTTGCGGATGGGTTATGACGCGGTACAGGCGCTGTTGGATCGCGTTTTGCCCGAGCATGAAACGCAGGAGATTATCAACGTGGTGACCAACTGGCCGGGCGTACGCGGCGCGCATGCATTACGCACGCGACAATCGGGCCCCACGCGTTTTATCCAGCTGCATCTGGAGATGGAAGATCAGCTGCCGCTGGTGCAGGCCCATCAGGTGGCCGATCAAATTGAGCAGGCGTTACTCAAGAAGTTTCCCGGCTCAGACGTCATCATCCATCAAGATCCCTGTTCTGTTGTGCCGAGCAATCAACATGGATTTTTTCAAGGTTAGCGATTTAAAATCATGCAATTACACAAAAAAAGTGACGTAACGCTAACAACTCTGTAAAAAATTAGCGAAAACTTGTCTGACCTGAATCAATTCAGCATCAAGCGTTTGATATACTATTTTGCAACTATTAAGCCATGCGATCGCGAGCTGGTCCACGCCGGACACATGGCAGGAATAATCCTTAGTTTTTGAACAATCCAGAGGTTGTCATGATCAAAAAAATCGGAGTACTGACCAGCGGCGGCGACGCCCCAGGCATGAACGCAGCCATTCGCGGAGTTGTACGTTCCGCGCTGAGTGAAGGACTGGAAGTTTTTGGTATTTACGACGGCTATCTGGGATTGTACGAAGATCGCATGATCAACCTTGACCGCTACAGCGTGTCAGACATGATCAACCGCGGCGGCACCTTCCTCGGTTCCGCCCGCTTCCCAGAATTCCGCAACGATGAAGTGCGCCAGACCGCGATTGATAACATGAAAAAGCGTGGTATTGATGCGCTGGTGGTTATCGGCGGTGATGGTTCCTACATGGGTGCTAAGCGCCTGACTGAAATGGGCTTCCCGTGCATCGGCCTGCCTGGCACCATTGATAACGACGTAGCAGGTACTGATTACACCATCGGTTATTTCACTGCGCTGGAAACCGTGGTTGAAGCGATTGACCGCCTGCGTGACACCTCATCTTCCCACCAGCGCATCTCCATCGTGGAAGTGATGGGCCGTTACTGCGGCGATTTAACCCTGGCGGCAGCGATTGCCGGTGGTTGCGAGTTTATCGTGCTGCCTGAAATCCCGTATACCCGCGAAGAGCTGGTTGCTGAAATCAAAGCTGGCATTGCCAAAGGTAAAAAGCACGCCATCGTGGCGATCACCGAGCACATCTGCGATATCGACGATCTGGCGCACTTCATCGAAGCTGAAACCAAACGCGAAACCCGCGCTACCGTTCTCGGTCACATTCAGCGTGGCGGCGCACCTTGTGCCTATGACCGCATTCTGGCCTCGCGCATGGGTTCCTACTCCATCGAGCTGCTGCTACAAGGCTACGGCGGCCGCTGCGTCGGTATTCAGAACGAGAAGATGGTGCATCACGACATCATCGATGCGATTGAAAATATGAAGCGTCCATTCAAACGCGACTGGCTGGATACCGCGAAAAAACTCTACTGATTATTCAGCATCAAGGCGCGACGCGATTCGCGCCTTTTTTATGCCTACTCATATTCCGTGCGGTTATAACAGCTTATTTTTAATTCTTTAATCCGTGGATAAGTTTGTGTCAGTCTTGTTCTATAACGACCTCGGGAGAGCAAGCAATGAATAAGTGGAGTATTGGTGTCACCCTGTTACTGGCTTCAACCAGTGTTCTGGCAAAGGATATTCAGCTGTTAAACGTCTCTTACGATCCAACCCGTGAGCTGTACGAGCAGTACAACAAAGCGTTTAGCGCGCATTACAAGCAGGAAACCGGCGACAATGTGGTGATTCGCCAGTCGCACGGCGGTTCAGGTAAACAAGCAACCTCAGTGATCAATGGCATCCGTGCTGATGTGGTTACGCTGGCGCTGCAATCTGATGTCGATGCTATTGCTGACCGTGGTCGTATCAATAAAGACTGGATTAAACGCCTACCGGACAACTCCGCACCCTACACCTCAACCATCGTGTTCCTGGTGCGCAAAGGCAACCCGAAAGGCATTCATGATTGGCCAGATCTGATCAAACCGGGCGTTTCCGTCATCACGCCAAACCCGAAAACGTCAGGCGGCGCACGCTGGAATTATCTGGCTGCATGGGGCTGGGCGCTGGATCAAAACAACGGCGATCAAGCCAAAGCGCTGGCTTACGTGAGATCGCTGTTTAAGAACGTAGAAGTGCAGGATTCCGGCGCACGTGGTGCCACTAACACCTTCGTGGAACGCGGCATTGGCGATGTGCTGATAGCGTGGGAGAACGAAGCCTATCTGGCGGTAAATAAGCTGGGTAAAGACAAGTTTGAGATCGTCACCCCAAGCGAATCGATTCTGGCGGAGCCAACGGTTTCGGTAGTGGATAAAGTGGTCGACGAGCAGGGCACCCGCAAAGTAGCCGAAGATTACCTCAAGTATCTCTACTCGCCGGAAGGTCAGACTATCGCGGCGGAGAATTTCTATCGTCCACGTGATAAAGCCGTTGCGGAGAAATTTGCCAATAAATTCGCCCCGGTAAAACTGTTCACTATCGACAACAAGTTTGGTGGCTGGACGCAAGCCCAGAAAACTCACTTCGCCGATGGCGGCAGCTACGACCAGGTGATGAAGCCATAACGTACATCGTCAGGTCGCCATTTATGGCGACCTTTTTACATACGATTACGCCTCTTGCGTCGCCAACCGCCGACCGGCACGCTGGGCCACCAGCGGCAACAATGCCTGACGTACCAGATAGCCATCTGGATCCAGCCCCCAACCTAACGCAGCAGCGGCATCGACAATCGCTTTATCCCATTCCAGTTTTTTCCGTCCGTCACCCGCAGTGGTAATCACCACTTCACACGCATGATCGGATGCCTGATAGCGACGCCAGCTGCCTGCCGGCACGGAAATCACCGAACGCTCCGGCGCGGTCATCGTCACTTCTTCACCATCACGATTAAAGGTCACAGTAAGCGTGCCCTTAAACACCATGAGTACTTGCACCTGTGCGCAGCGGTGCGTACCCATCTCGCCCGCTCGTGGCAAAGCCAGCCACTCTACCGAGAAGCCGTGTGGCGTGTTGATGGGCGGAGCGACCTGACGATCCTGATTGATGCCATAGCCGATAACGGGTGCCATACGCGCACCGTGACCCGGCAACATGGCATCCAGTAGCGCGTGTTCGCTCCAGGCGCGCTGCTCACCGGTGACGGCAAACTGCGCCATCTGCTCGGGCGTAAAATGCTGTAACTGCGCCATCTCCGCCTCGGGCAGCGGCGGCATACGCTCTGCAACCGGCGGGATCGCCACGCCGGTTGAGGTATCGATCAGCATGTTATTGGGGCTGAGATAGAGCCCATACTCCGCCGCCGCCGACATCACATCGGGATGCCAGATAATGCCGCCGGTGTTATCGCCGCCCAGCACGGTAAATACCCAGCCATCGGTATCGGTAGACGACACATTGGTGAAGCCACGGAAAATCCAGGTTGGCAGGCTGACAATCGCCGGAGCGTCGAGCTCCAGCGACGCTTCGCCTTTATTCCCCCAGCGGAAACGCCAGCGGCCTTCATGGATCAGGAAGACTTCGGCAGTGAAATGCAGATGCAGATTATTGGTCACGCCTTTTGGCATCGCCGCCGCGCCAATATTAAAACCGTGCGCTTCAGGAATATTGATCACCTGCTCAGACGACTGCGTCACGCCCGGCCCGATAAACGAGTAATTCTGCTTGAGATGCGAACCCGGCAGTTTGCAGTCGATAAACGCCAGATTGCACGACACCATATCTTGCGGCGCGATCAGGCGCGCACGTGCTGCTGTAGCGGACAATGTTTGCTGTTTCATCTTCTTCTCCTCAATAACCCGAACCAGAACGAACAGGCAACGCCTCACCGCGCGCGGTGGCGACAGCGTGGCGTGCGGCATGCGTTAGCTGCATCACATCATTGGCGGGGGTCACCAACTGAAAGCCCTGTGCGATGCGCTGTGCGGCGGCTTCTCCGCTGGTACAAAAAATACCGGCCAGTTTGTGGCCGGCGCGGGTGCGGCTCAGCACCCGTTCAATGGCATTTAACATCTCAGGATGCTGCGATTCGGCGCTGGCCTGGCCGGTGAGCGTAAGGGACAGATCGTTGGGGCCGATAAACACGCCGTCCAATCCCTCGACGTCGAGAATGGCATCAAGATTGGCCAACCCCGCGCGTGTTTCAATCATCGCCAGCGTCAGAATTTGCTGGTTAGCATGCTGCGGATAATCTTTGCCGCCATACAGCAGCGCACGCGCTGGACCAAACGAGCGCGAACCTTGCGGCGCATAGCGGCAGGCATCGACAAACTGCTGCGCTTCGGCGGCATCGTTGATCATCGGGCAGATAATGCCGTAGGCGCCGGCGTCCAGCATGCGCATAATCTGCGCCGGCTCGTTGTGCGAGACGCGCACCAGCGGCGTCGCGGGTGTGGAGGATAGCGCCTGCAACATGCTGAGCGCGGCGGCGAAATCGATCAGGCCATGTTGCAGGTCAACGGTGACGGCATCAAAGCCCTGATGTCCGGCAATCTCGGCGCTGTAGCTGCTGGGGATCGCCAGCCAGCCGTTAATAATCGATTCACGGCGTTGTTTTAAAGGGTTGATACGCATAATTCACTCCTCTTAATCCAGGTTTGCAGCGCGCGGGCACAGGCTTGCGGCTGCTCCAGCAGCAGAAAGTGTCCGCACTGCTCAAGCGTGATGTGGCGTGCGGCGGGAGCCGCTTTGACAAGCAGGTGATGGTGTTCGGGGGTGCAGATGGTGTCGCTGTCGCCGTTGAGGATCAACAGCGGTGCCTGCAGCGCCGGTAAGGTATGCCGTAAATCGCGACGTTGTAGGGCGATGGCGGTCTGTTGACGAAAGCGCTCAACGCTGCTGCGTTCTGCCATCGTCACCAGCGCGCCAAGCAGCTCGCGATCCGCCAGCCGTGATGCATGCACATAGCGCGGCCAGAGTTGCTCAATCACCGATCGCATACCGTTTTTCGCAGCCCGATCAAGCAAGGCAATACGTCCCGCAGCGTTGACCGGCGCATCCGCCAACGGATTCACCGCCAGCAGCGCGAGGCCCGCGATGCGTTGCGCGGCTTGCGCCTGCATCTCCAGCGCCACCAGCGCACCCAGCGAGAATCCCACCAGTAAAAAGCGCGCCGGCAAGTCAGTCAGCAGTTGCGCCGCGAGCTGTTCGGCGCTGTCAGCACCGCTCATCTCGGGAATGATCATCGGCTGCTGCGGTAGATGGCGGCAAAGCGGTTGCCACAACGCGCCGTCGCACAAGGTACCGCCCAGTAACACCAAAGGCAGTGACATGATTAGCCCTCCGCCACAGGACGGGCATTCACCATCCGCATCACATGGCGCACCAGCAGCAGCGACAGCAATGAAATAATGCCAATCACCATAAAGCCCTGCTGCATCGCGAAGTAATATTTGATGTAGCCGACCAGCACCGGGCCAAAGAAAATCCCGGCGGAGTAGATGCTTTGATATAGCCCAACGCGAGTGGATTGCTGCCAGGCGGGCGTGCGGGTGACGATCAGCGAATTCAGCACGGTGGAGATCATGCCGAAGGCACAGCCCGCCAGCGCCTGCAAGCCATACAGCAGCCAGATATTGGGCGCGTAAGGCATGGCTATCGCTACGGCCCCTTGCAGCACGCCGCCGATAATTGCCGTGTTGCGTAAGCCCAGCAGGCGATAGAAGAAGGGCGCGCACAGCGCGGTGGCCAGCGCATAGAAGAACAGATGGATGCCGCTTAGCGTCGCCAGCGAAGCGGCCGCCATGCCAAAGCCTTCTGCCAGTAGCGGCGTCAGCGTGTCGCGCGTGGCAAATGGCACCATCATCACCAGTGCACAGAGTCCGCCGAGATACCACACCGAAGGATCACGCAGCTGAGTGCGAACCGCAGAGAGACGTTGCGCCGTGGGCATCGCTTCCGGGCGTTTTTCACGGATAAAGAATGTCAGCAAAAAAGCCAGCAGCGCGGCAGCGGACGCCACCAAAAAGCTCGATTCGGCACCGAAATGACGGGCAATAAATCCCGCCACCGAAATCCCGATAAAAGTGCCTACCGGCGAGGTGACGCTCAGCATGGCGATCGCGGCGGCGGCTTCCAGCGGCGGGAAGTAAGCCACGAACATCACGTTATACACCACCCACGTCGCGCTGGTGACGCCATCGGCGAGCTTGGCGATAAACAGTGTTTCCGGTGTCGGCCAAAGGTAAACCACCGGCCAGGCGATCAGCGTAAACAACAAGCCAATCTGGATTATGCGTTTGCGGCGGCGAAAGCGGTCCGACAGAATGCCGGTCGGAAAACGCAACAGCATCGAGGCCAATCCGGTCGCGCCGATGATGATTCCCATCACGCGCGCCTCGACATTCAGCGACATGATGTAGGGGGCGAGAAACGGATCAAAGGCGTGAATGCTGATAAAAAACAGCAAGCTAATAATGAAAAACAGCAGCACATCACGACGCAATAACGCTTTCATAATGAGTTCCTCAATAAGCCGTCCAGCCGCCATCCACCTTCAGCGCGCTGCCGGTGATCAACGCTGCGGCCGGTGATGCCAGAAACACCACCGGCCCCATCACATCTTCCAGCGTGCCAATACGACCAATCTGAATGCGGCGCAGCGTCTGCTGGCGAAACGCTTCATCCGCCAGCGAGGCCTGCGACAGTTCGGTTTCGATAAAGGTGGGGCACAAGGTGTTGATGCGAATGCCATCGCGTCCCAACTCCAGCGCCATGGCACGCGTCAGCCCTTCCAGCGCCGCTTTTGATGCGCAGTAGACGCTGCGCTGCGGGCCGCCGACGTGCGCCATCTGCGAAGAGAGATGGATAATGCTGCCGCCGTGCCCGGCGGCCTGCATACCGGCTGCGACCTGCTGCGACAGGAAAAACGTGGCGCGCAGGTTGACGTCCATCACCGCATCAAAGTTGGCTTCGCTGACCTCGCTAAACGGCTGATGGCGCGCCAGCCCGGCGCTGTTGACCAGCACATGAAAGCTCGGCAAATCGTGTAGTGTCTGGCGCACCGCGTGCGTGTTGCAGACGTCGAGCGGCAGCGGATGCAATGTCAGGCCGGCGCTCGCCGCCTGCTGCACGGCGTGCGCCAGGCGATCGGCGTCGCGCGCGGCAATCCACACCTGCGCTCCGGCGTCGGCCAGCGCGATAGCGGCGGCAAAACCGATACCGCGCGAGCCGCCGGTCACCAGCGCGCGCTGTCCATCCAGGCGAAATAAAGGGGTAGTCGGAACCATGCGCGCCTCCTTATTTCACCGTAACCGGCGCGGGTGCGGCGTAGGCCACTTCCTGCTGGCCGTAGCGGCGCACGCGGATGTTGGCTTGTTCGGCATGACCGGCAAAGCCCTCCAGCAGCGCCAGGCGCGAGCAGTAAGCGCCGATTTCTGCCGAAGCCGCATCGCTGGTGACGCGCTGCCAGGTGCAGGTTTTCATAAATTTGCCCACCCACAAGCCGCCGGTATAACGCGATGCACCCAGCGTGGGCAGCGTATGGTTGGTGCCGATCACCTTGTCGCCATAAGCCACATTGGTACGCGGCCCGAGAAACAGCGCGCCGTAATTGCGCATGTTCTGGTGATACCAGTCATCGCGATCGGTCATCACCTGCACGTGTTCAGAAGCGATGCGGTTGGCTTCTGCCAGCATCTCATCGTGATCGGCACAGAGAATGATTTCGCCATAATCGTGCCAGGCTTGTTGCGCCACATCGGCGGTAGGCAGTTGCAGCAACAGCTGGTGGATATAGCGCTCGGTCTCCTGCGCCAGCTGGCGCGAGCAGGTCAGCAGAATCGCGGGTGAGGTGGGGCCATGTTCCGCCTGGCCGAGCAGATCGGTTGCGCAGAGTTCACCGTCAACGCTGTCATCGGCGATCACCAGCGTTTCGGTCGGGCCAGCGAACAGGTCGATGCCAACGCGGCCAAATAGCTGGCGTTTGGCTTCGGCCACCCACGCGTTGCCCGGCCCGACTAACATATCGACCGGCGCAATCCGCTCAGTACCAATCGCCATGGCGCCCACCGCCTGAATGCCGCCGAGCGCATAGATCTCGTCGGCGCCGGCCATCGACTGCGCCGCAACAATGGCTGCAGCCGGTTTACCGTGAAACGGCGGGGCGCAGCTCACGATGCGATCGCAGCCTGCGACTTTGGCGGTAATGATCGACATATGCGCCGAAGCCAGCAGCGGGTATTTACCGCCCGGCACGTAACAGCCGACATTGCTGATGGGAATGTTGCGATGGCCAAGTATCACGCCCGGACGCGTTTCAATCGCCAAATCGGTCAGGCAATTTTTTTGCGCCTGAGCGAAGTTATGCACCTGCTCCTGAGCGAATTCGATGTCGCGAATATCTTGTTTGGTCAGCTGTTGCAGGCAGGCATTAATCTCCTGCGGCGTTAAGCGGAAATCATCGCGGGCAAAGCCATCGAACTTAATCGAGAGTTCGCGCACCGCGTCATCGCCGCGCGCTCCAATTTGCGCCAGCACTGCTTCCACATCGCTGCGAACGCGCTGTTGCTGCTGTTGGCGTTCTGCTTTCGCTGCCGCCTGTTTTAACCAGATTGCCATGCTCTTTTCCTCATCATTGATTGCTGTTAATCAGGTTTGCATACGTATGCAAAAAGCGTAAAGAGGCTGAAATGGAAAAAAATGAAAAGTGAGAATGTGCGCAGTTTTTTCAAATTGCAGGCAGCAGAAAGCCCCGCAGAACGGGGATTAACATGATGAATTTTCTGGTTTTACAGTCGCTCTATCGCCAAAGCGAGCGCCAGCAATGCTTCTTCATCAGGCGCTGGATAGAGCAGTTCCAGCCCCAGCGGCAAACCGTTAGCCAGTTGACCAAACGGCAACGTTACGGCGGGAAAGCCGCTGATGGCCGCCAGCTCCGGCGCCCAGCCCGGCGGCATCTTCTCCAGTGAAATCGGAGTGCGCTGGCTGGTGGGATAAATCAGCGCCTCCAGCCGCTGATCCTGCATCTGCTGTTGCAGTTGCTGACGCAAATGGCGTTGAAAACGGCGTTGCTCGCGCCATGCGGCACACACCAGCGCGCTGCGCGTGAGGTGTAATTGCAGCAGTTCATCGAACTCGGCGAGATGTTCGCCTCGTGCCAGCAGATCCGAAAGCGAAGCAGGCGCATGGTCCATTTTGCTTAGCCAGCGGGACATCGCCGGATGGAATTCGCGCAGGCTGAGACAAGGTTCCTGCGCCACGCGCGATGATAGCGGTAACCGCAGCGGAATCAGTGTGGCGCCTGCCCGCCGCAGACGAGAGAAAGCCAGTGCTAATGCCTGACGTTGCGCGTCATCATCGCCTGACAGATCGTTAATCATACCCAGCCGCACACCCCGCAAGGTTCGCTGCGCTAGCGGGCGCACCGGCAGCCCATGCGTTACCTGATGCAGCAGCGCCGCATCATCCACGCACCATGTCATCGGCCCAACGGTGTCTTTGCTGAGCGAAAGCGGTGCGACGCCGCGCAGCTGGCGGCGGCGAAATGCCGGACGCAGTCCCACCAGACCGGTCCATGCCGCGGGAATGCGAATCGATCCGCCAGTATCACTGCCGAGTGCCGCATCCGCCATACCGGCCACCACCGCCGCTGCGCTGCCGCCGCTTGAGCCACCGGTGGTCAGCTGTGGATTCAGGGGATTGCGCACATCGCCGCCGAGCGAACTGCGCGAACGTACGTCAAAGGCGAACTCAGACAGATTCGCTTTGGCGAGAATCAGCGCACCCGCAGTTCTCAGGCGTGCAATCACGCGCGCATCTTCACGTGGCTGTGCTTCGGCCAGCGCCCGGCAGCCGAGCGTGGTAGCCATGCCGATGCAATCAATATTATCTTTTATCACCAGCGGAATGCCGTGCAGCACGCCAACCGGCGCGCCGCTACGCCATAAGCGATCGCAGCGCTGTGCCTCTTTCATCACCTGGGGATTAATACTGATAATCGCGTTGAGCGCGCGACCTGCGTTGATAGCGGCTAAGCGGCGTTCAACCTCTTCCGCACTGTTGCGCTGCGGTTGCAGGCGCGCGGCACTCATTTCACCGCATCCTGCGACAGCATGCCGCTCGCTTTACGTGCCGCTGGCGGCAGCTGACGCTGCTGCACCCGTTTTGCCGCTAGCGGCGTTAACACGCCAGCGATCAGACACAAGCCACCAATCACCCAATAACCCGCGTAGACATTGACGTGTTGCAACAACACGCCCATCAGCACCGGGCCGAAAAACATGCCGCAAGAATAGATGGTTTGAAACAGACCCATCCGGGTGGTTTGTTCATGCTCCGAAGTGTTAACCACGCTTAAGGACATAAACACGGCAAACGCCATGCCAAAGGAAAAACCGGCCAGACCTTGCCACAGGTAAATCAGCCACATGTTGCTGGTTAAGGGGACGAAAATTGACGAGATGATTTGTAATCCGATGCCCACCAGCGCGGTGTTAACCAAGCCCAGCCGCTGATAAAACACGGAACTGCACAATGCCACGGCCACACCATAAAACAACAAGTGGATATTACTCAGCACTGCCAGCGTGCCCGCCTTGGCACCTAACTGCTGAGCGTATATGGGCGTGAGCGTGTCGCGAGTGGCAAACGGGACCAAAATCACCACCGTCGCCAGCAGCCCAATAAACCAAATTGAGCGGTCCGCTAGCTGGCGTTTAGCGCTGTCGATACAGGCTTTGAGGTGCGGCGCTTTGTGGCTATCTTCCTCTTCACGAACGCGCAGGCTGAGAAGCAGCGCCAGGCAACCGGCAATCGCTGGCACAAAAAACGCCTGCGTACTGCCCAGCCATAGGGCAACGGCACCGCAAATGGCATTGCTAATAAATACGCCAATCGGCCCGGCCAATGCCAACAGCGCCACTGCAGCCGGCGCGTCATCACGAGGAAAATAGCGGATGAAAATGATGTTGTAGAGCACCCAACTCGCGGCAGCGATGCCGCAGGCCAGCTTGGCCAGCCAGAATGTCAGCGCAGCGGGGAACATCCACGCCAGCGGCCAGGCAATCACCGGCAGCAGCAGGGCGAACTGCATAAACACTTTGCGATTTTTCATCACGTCAGAGATGACGCTGAGCGGAAAACGGATACACAGCGACGCCAAACCAGAGGCGCCCATGATCATGCCGATGGTTTGCGGTTCAATGCCTAATCTCACCATGTAAGGCGCCATGAAGGCATCGAAGCCGTGAATGCAGATAAAAAACAGCACGCTCATGGTGAAAAACGTCAACAGCTCGGGACGGCTAAACAGTGCTCGAAACATGTTAAACCTCTTATCAACACAGATAAGTGACTAAAAACGCGGGTTTCATCCTGAGTCCGGGTCGGTTATGTTGCATGCATTGAATACGTATTCAACGGCCGAAGTTACGAAATGATTTCATGTTTGTAAAGTGCGTGCTTGGCAATGTGAAAAAAAAGTTATTGAGTGTTGCATACGCATGCAAAAAAGGTGTAAGAGTAAAAAACACACACCGAAGCAGGTGAGTCCGGTTGATGAAATTGGCTACAATGCCCGGCAGTCACCCGTGCATCAGTGTGCTAAACAGGAAGATAACGCCATGAAACGTAAGACCTTCGGTCCAGTGACCTCACAACAAGTTGCGCAGCACGCCGGCGTTTCACAGTCTGCGGTATCGCGTACCTTCACGCCGGGCGCCAGTATTTCACCGGCCACGCGTGAAAAGGTGCTGCAGTCTGCCCGTGAGTTGGGTTATCGACCCAACGCGTTGGCGCGATCGCTGAACACCGCACGTTCGCGCATCGTTGGTGTGGTGATCTCCTGTTTCGATAATCCGTTTTATCCCCATGTGCTGGAAGCGTTGGGGCGTGAACTGGATGCGCTTAACTACCATCTGCTGCTGTTCGTCAGCGATCGGGATAGCAATGTTGACCGCATTTTCGATCAGATCATGCAGTACCGCGTGGATGGCATTGTGCTGGCATCCGGCGCGTTATCCGATGCCTTATCCGAAGAGTGCCACGGCGCGGGCATTCCGGTGGTGCTGTTCAACCGCACCGCCGAAAGCGAAATGGCGTCAAGCGTGAATACCGATAACCGTGCCGCCGCACGTCAGATCGCCGAATTTCTGCTGGCAGGCGAACATCAACGCTTTGCCTGCATTACCGGCGCGGACAACGCTTCGGTAAATCAGCTACGGCTGGACGGTTTTCGCGAGGCATTGCGCGCGCGCAACATCGACGTCACGGTGTTAGCGGGTCAAAACGACAGCGAGCAAACCGCACAGGCGGCGCGTCAATTGTTCAGCAGCGGCACGCCGCCCGATGCGGTGTTTGCCGTCAACGATCATATGGCGCTGACGGTTATGGATGTGGCGCGTTACGAGTTTGGTCTGCGCATTCCGCAGGATGTGTCGGTGGTGGGTTATGACGATGTTGGTCCAGCGGGCTGGCCTTCGTATGCGCTGACGTCTATCTGTCAGCCGGTTGAAGTGATGGTGCAACGCACCATTGGCCTGCTAATGCAGCAAATCGACAGCGCGGTGATGGCACCCGAGCAAATTGTTATTCCCGGCACGTTGGTAGTACGCCACTCCGCGCGGCGTCCGCGTCACGGCGTGGTAGAAGAGAACGGCCAGCTGCTATTTCGTTCAGAGGAGGTTGAGTAATGCGATTGCCGGGTTTCAGTCCCCAGTTTGATTCTATTCAGCAGTTTATTCTGACGTTAACCCACGTGGTATGGGAGCAGAAGGATATCGGGCAGCTGGCTGATTTCTACGCCACGCCGGTGGTATTTCACACGCCGGAAAAGCGCCTGACCGAACTCAGCGATTTCATGCGTTTGACGCTGGAAGCGTTACATTGCTTCCCGCAGCGTCAGGTGCTGACCGAAGATATTCTCACCGCGCGTGAAGGCGATACCTGTTGGTACGCCTCGCAGCGCACGCAGGCACGTATTCAGCATCTGGGCGAAGGCTTCTTTGGCGCGCCGAGTGGCAAAACGGTTTGGGTACGTACTTTCGCCGATCGTATTTGTCGTGATGGGCTGGTGGAGCAAGAGTGGCTGCTGCAGGATCGCGCGGGCATTCTTGCGCAGATTGGTACCAACGTGGCGGAGTTTGCCCAGCATCTAACGCAGATGCGCCAGCAGCAAGGGCTGGAGATGCCCGCGCCCGAAGAGCTGGAAGCGCGTTGGGCTGGCGGCCCGGATGGCGATGATGCCGAAGGAACCATCGCGGGTTTGATTGAGCGCTATCTCAGCATGTGGGCCGGCGGCAACAGCGGTGTGGTGCCAGGTGTTTATCATCCCGCCGCCACCTTGCACGGACCGGGCCACAGCAGCTTTACCGGCGAGCAGGAGATTGGCAGCTTCCTTTCCGGCTATCGCGCCTCATTCGCTGACAGCGAAACGCAGCTGCATCATTTGGTGGTGCGCCGCGATGCCAACGAACCGGTGCGCATCAGCCTGCGCTGGTCACTGTTGAGCTGGCATGACGGCTACGGAAAATTTGGTCCGCCGTCGCGCAAGCCAGTGTGTATTTCCGGTATTTCTCATTTGGAATTACGTGATGGCGTCATCATGCGGGAATATTTAGGTATCGATGAACTCTCAATCTGGTTACAGCTACTCAGCTGATTAATCAGCACTTTTAAATAACGCATCACGTCACGGTAATTAATCCCTTAATTACCGACGGCGTTCTGCACCCTGAATTCAGCCGGGTGAATCGGCAGCGCTTGATTGCGAGGACCGCGCTCACCCTTAATTCGTCAAAAGCAGGAGTGTTTATGTCTACAACGGACACGGCTAATAAAGCCACCGCCAGTGAAAAGAGCGCAGAAAAAACCTCAGCACGCACCCAAGCCGAACCGGTTTTGCAGGTTGAGCGACGGGATTTTGTCGATCTGGTTCCAGAAAACCGTGCGCGGGTGCAGCCAATGCGCGGTTTTGATCCCTGCTATACCGATATCGTTGATTACATTGTGCGTTGTACCCACAAGATCTGGGATGAGCGCGATGTCGGGCTGATCTACAGCCATTACACCCATAACTGCGTGTTATATAACGCATTGGGCACCATTTATACCCGTGAACAAGTGGTGCTCGATACCTTGCAACGTTTGGTCGCCTTCCCGGAACGTCGCGGCATGGCAACGCAGGTGATCTGGAACGGCAACGACGTTGACGGTTTTTACACCTCGCATCTGGTTACCGGTAGCGGCCGCCACACGCAGCCAAGCCAGTACGGTAAACCCACCAACCGCACCTTCACCACGCGCACCGTGGCGGACTGCATGATTCTGGAAAACAAGATTTACCGCGAATGGGTGGTGAGCGACAACATGTCGCTGATGCGTCAATTGGGGCTGGATACCGACCAGATCGCGTACAACATGGCGAAAGAGCAGTTTGATAAGGGTTTCCGACTGACGGAGATTGGCGAAAACCGTCGTCTGCTCGGCCAGTATCCGCCGGAAAGCGATCCGGATTACACGCTGGCGCACAGTGATACCGAGGCGCAGGTGCTGGGCTGGCTGCACGAGATTTACAACAAACGCATGCTGGGCAAAGTGAAAGAGGTTTACGCTAGCAATGTGCAGTGGCACGGCCCACTGATGAAAGAGTTATATGGTCAGGCATCGGTGATTCATCAGACGCTGGCGCTGATCGGCATGATCCCAGACGGCGCATGGATGCCGCAGCATATCTGCTCCAATCCATGTGAAGAGGGCGGCACCAAAGTGGCGGTGCGCTGGGTAATGGAAGGGCATCATCTTGGCTACGGCGAGTTGGGTAAACCAACGGGACAGCGTCTGCTGGTGATGGGTATGAGCCACTATCACGTGGTGAACGGCAAAATTGTTGATGAATGGGTGGTTTACGATCACCTGGCGATGCTGGCGCAGATCAAATTGGGACAACTGGCGGAGACGGAAGCATGAGCAAACAACGCGTGCAGTTTATCAAGCAAGCCGCGGGCGAAGATGCGCAGGCGGATGCCAGCCTGATCGCCACCGTGAGCGACATTATTAGCAACGTGCGTCAGCGCGGAGACGCGGCACTGCGTGATTATTCGCAGAAATTTGATGGTGTCGCGCCGGAGCAGCTGGAAGTTTCGGCAGCAGAGATCGAGCAGGCGCTGGCGCAACTCGCCGATCAAACCCGCCAGGACAGTGAGTTTGCTATTGCGCAGGTGCGCCGCTTCGCCGAAGCGCAGCGCGCCACCTTGCAGCCGCTGGAGATTGAGACGTTGCCGGGCGTTCATCTGGGGCATCGCATCATCCCGATTGAAACCGTGGGCTGCTATGTGCCGGGCGGACGCTATCCGATCCTCTCCGCGCCGGTGATGTCTATCGTGCCAGCGGTTGTGGCGGGCTGCGATAACATCATCGCCTGTCTGCCGCCGGGCGCTCATCCGGCAATGATTGCAATTTGCCACTTGGCCGGAGCGCACCGCATTTTCAAAGTTGGTGGTGCGCAGGCCATTGCCGCGATGGCATACGGCACCGCATCGCTGCCGGCGGTGGACAAGATCGTCGGGCCGGGCAACGCTTTCGTCAATGAGGCGAAGCGTCAGGTATTTGGCAAAGTGGGTATTGATGCGTTGGCGGGGCCGAGCGAAATCTTTATCGTCGCCGATGACAGTGCTGATCCGCGCGTGCTGGCAGCGGATCTGCTGGCGCAGGCGGAGCATGACGTGCGCACGCGTGTTGGGCTGGCGACCACCAGCGAACTCGTGGCGCATGCAACATTGCGGGAAATTGAGGCGCAGCTGGCATCCTTGCCGACGGCGAAAACGGCTGGTGAGGCGTGGCAGCGTCAGGGCGAAATTGTTCTCTGTGCCGACGAGGATGCGATGGTGGCGTACACCGATGAGATCGCCACTGAGCATCTGCAAATCCATGCGCGCGATCCCCATGCGCTGGCGGCGCGCATCCGCAATTACGGATCGCTGTTTATCGGGCAAAACGCCAGCGTGGTGTTTTCTGATAAATGCTGCGGCACCAACCACACGCTGCCCACCATGGCGGCGGCACGTTACACCGGCGGATTGTGGGTCGGTGCGTATCTGAAAACCTGCACGCATCAATGGATTGACGATCAGGGCATCGCCGCCATCGCTGCTCCTGCGGTGCGCCAGAGCCGTACCGAAGGGATGCAGGCGCATCGTCGTGCAGCGCAGATTCGTTTGCAGCCAGAAAAACTCGACGCCATCCTGCGTGGCGCGGAGGATTAGTCCGTGACTTTCATCACCTGCCAGGCGAGGATGCTGGCAGGTGATGAACAGAGGAATCGGGCTATGCAGGGCAGTCGTCGTACCCTGAAGTTACTTACCGCTTTATTGGTGCTGTTGATTGTCGGACTGATCGCCGGCGCCATCCATTTCCATAAAAACTCTAACGCCTTATGGCAGATCATCAGCGAAAAGTGCGTGCCGAATATGGCGGCGACGGGCAACCCAGCGCCATGCCAGCAGGTGAATAGCGCGCAGGGTTACGTCACGCTGAAAGATCTCAACGGGCCTTTGCAGTATCTGCTGATGCCGATCGAAAAAATCACCGGCATGGAAAGTCCCATCATTCTTGAACCCGCAACGCCAAATCTGTTTGCCGAAGCCTGGCAACAGCGCGGATTACTGGCGCAAAGGCACGGCGCGCCGATTCCCGATAGCGCGCTGTCGCTGGCCATCAATGCGCAATACGGGCGTACGCAGAATCAGCTGCATATTCATATTTCCTGTCTGCGTCCGGATGTGCGCCAGCAGCTGGATGCGCTGGCACCGAGACTGAATGCGCAGTGGCAGAGTGAAACGCTGCGCAAGCATGGTTATCTGGTGCGGGCGCTTTCTAAGGAAGAACTGGCGCAAAAGAGTGCGTTTATCCTTCTGGCGGATGAAGTGCCGCATGCGCGCAGCGAGATGGGGAAATATGGCCTGGCGCTGGCACAGCTGCCGGATGGCCGTTTAGCGCTGCTGGCGCTGGAACGTAACTGGCTGAAACTGAACAGCGGCTCGGCGGAAGAGCTGCAGGATCATAACTGCAGCATATTGCCGCAATAACCCTTTTTCGTAGGGACGCAATTAATAGCGGCCAATAAAAAAGGCGGCTAATCAGCCGCCTTAATCTGCATCTAAACGCTAAGTTACGCGTTTTTCGCTGCTGCTGCCGCTTTCACGATTACCGCAAAAGCATCCGCTTTCAGTGAAGCACCGCCAACCAGCGCGCCATCGATATCTGGCTGGGTGAACAGCTCAGCGGCGTTTTTGTCGTTGACCGAACCGCCGTACTGAATGATCACTTGCTGAGCGATAGCCGCATCTTTCTTCGCGATGTGGTCACGAATGAATTTATGCACCGCCTGAGCCTGCGCTGGCGTAGCTGATTTTCCGGTACCGATAGCCCAAACCGGCTCATAAGCGATGACTGCGCCTTCGAACGCCGCGGCGCCCTGCGTTTCCAGCACAGCGTCGATCTGACGTGCGCACACTTCTTCCGTTTTGCCCGCTTCGTTTTCTGCGTCAGTTTCACCGATGCACAGAACCGGCACCAGGCCCGCTTCTTTCACTACGGCAAATTTCTTCGCGATGAACTCGTCGCTCTCTTTGTGGTAGGTGCGGCGCTCAGAGTGGCCGATGATGATGTATTTCGCGCCAACGTCTTTCAACATGTCTGCGGAAGTTTCGCCAGTGAATGCGCCAGACAGATTAACGTCAACGTTCTGAGCACCCAGAGCAATGTGGCTACCGGAAATGGCGTGTTTTGCCAGGTCCAGATAGATGGCTGGCGGTGCAATCGCGACGCCACAACCATCAACACCAGACAGCTCTTTGCGCAGGCCTTCAATCAGCTCTTTGGTGATCTGCTTGCTACCGTTCAGTTTCCAGTTACCCATAACCAGTGGATGTCGCATTCTTTCCTCCGCATAACGCGATTCATGAAATAGCGCTGCCATCGGGCAGCGATGTCTGCGAGACAGTATAGAGATCAAATGTGTTGCTGGCTTTGCTTTTCGTCATTTTTGCCGGTGCGATCAGGGCGTCGCGAGCGCCAGTTTTATCGGCTCAACGGCGAAGGTCAAACCCTTGTCGCCGTTGTCCGCCACCACGAAACGCAATGCGCCTTCGGTGCGGGCAAAATAGCGCGCACCTTTACCGGCGCTCAGCAGGGAATCGAGTTTTTTACGCCCCTCTTCGGGCGACAAGCCGGGAATGAAGAAGCGCAGCAGGGCGGTCATGTAATCCATGGCGCGAGCCTGCGCGGCTTTCATATCGGGACCGGGAACCGGCAGCCAGGTGATTTGCAGGGTTTTGATTTTTCCGGTGCCTTGCTCCAGCGCAGTTGAGGCATACAGCGTTTCGCTGATTTTGCTGGCGGCACGCGTCAGATTGCTTTTATCGCCGCGACTATCAATCGCGCGATACTCCTGCAGCAATGCATTGGGATTAGCCGCGTTGTACTTCTCACGGAACTGAGCAACGGTCATATCGAAGGTCGGCGCACCCGCGAGCAGATAGGGCGCTGCAGGCAGATGATCGCTACGATCCAACGCGGGTGCATCGTCCGCCCAGGCGGGAAATGTCAGTGCGAGGCCAAGCAGCAGCGCGACTGGCAGGTTGTTCATTGCTTCGGCCCTAAATCATTCACTTAGCCCACGATTAGAACGGTTTTTACCGGGCAAAGTCAAAACCCACACTGGGAAAAATCTCAGATTATTCGCTCCGCGCCGATTACCAGTAATGCTCGCTGGTCATGTGGCCGGGTTTGCGTTTGAAATGTTTGCGCATCTCACGCGTATCTTTGAGCAGCTGCTGGGTATCGCGCACCATCTGTGGATTGCCGCACAGCATCACATGGCTGGTTTCTGCCGTCAGCGGCAAGCCAACCGCACGCTCCAGTTCTCCGCTTTCAATCAACTGCGGTACGCGGCCGTGCAGCGAACCGGCGATCTCTTCGCGGCTCACCACCGTTTGGATGTGTAACTTGCCCTGATAGCGCTGCTGCAACGCCTGCATCAAGGGCAGGAAGCTCAGATCATTGGCGAAGCGTGCGGCGTGTACCAGCACAATATTGTCGAAACGATCCAGATCTTCGCCCTGTTGCAGGATCGATAAATAGGGGCCGATCGCCGTACCGGTCGCCAGCATCCACAGCGTTTGGCAATCTGGAATTTCGTCGAGCACAAAGAAACCCGCCGCCTCTTTAGTGATCATCACCTGCTCGCCGGGCTGCAGCGCCTGCAAACGCGGGCTCAGTTTGCCTTCCGGCACCGTGACCAGATAAAACTCCAGCAGCGGATCCTGCGGCGCGTTGACGTACGAATAGGCACGCTGCACGCGCTCACCGTCAATCTCCAGAGCCAGCTTGGCAAATTGTCCCGCGGTAAAGGTATCAATCGGCGCTGCAACGCGCAGGCTGAACAGTGCGTCGGTCCAGTTTTTTACCTCTTTCACTTCAGCATTGATCCACTCAGCCATGCTCACTCCTTAGTGTTGAATATTCAGGCACATGATTATCATCGTTATCCATCCGATAAATTTCCAGCCCTGCACCCAGTAAAGGGCTCTCAGCGACAAACGCAGCGCACAGATCAGCAACTGTAGCGGGCGGTTTACAATCTGGACTACCAACTTGACGGCTGAAGAGATACAGCTTTGCCTGCGCCTCTCGATTTGTCACTGAATCCTGATATTTTTGCCGCCATAAATCCGAGGCGGCCTGTTTTGTGCTGCTTATTCTTTGTTTCTCAGGCAGACATTTTGTTCCATGTTGATAAGTAAAACGCAAAATCGCTTTCTGTTATTCATGCTGATCGTGCTGGTGGCGGTTGGGCAGATGGCGCAAACCATCTATGTGCCAGCGATGGCCAACATGGCCGAAACGCTTAATGTGCGCAGCGGGGCGATCCAGCAGGTGATGGCCGCCTACCTGATGACCTACGGCGGATCGCAGTTGATCTACGGCCCGCTATCGGACAGTTTTGGCCGCCGTCCGGTGATCCTGATTGGCATGACGATCTTTGCGGTCGGCGCGTTGATCGCTATGTTCGCGCCCTCGCTCGAGATTCTGGTGCTGGGCAGCGCGGTACAAGGTTTAGGTACCGGCGTGGCGGGCGTGATGGCGCGCACCATGCCGCGCGATCTCTACGCTGGCATCGCGCTGCGTCAGGCGAACAGCTTGCTTAATATGGGCATTCTGGTCAGCCCGCTGCTGGCGCCGGTGATTGGCGCGCTGCTGACGCATCTGTTTGGCTGGCACGCCTGTTTCGCCTTCCTGCTGCTGCTGTGCGTCGGCGTCACCGCGTCGATGGCGCGCTGGCTGCCGGAAACGCGTCCAGCGGATACGCCCGCCACGCCGTTCCTGCGCCGTTATGCCACTTTGCTGAGCGACGGCAACTTTGTGCGGTACCTGCTGCTACTGATTGGCGCGCTGGCGGGCATCGCAGTGTTTGAAGCCAGCTGTGGCGTGCTGATGGGCGGCGTGTTGGGGCTGGATGGATTGACCGTCAGCATCCTGTTTATCCTGCCGATTCCGGCGGCGTTCTTTGGTGCCTGGTTTGCCGGACGTGAGCAGAAATCCTGGCACACGCTGATGTGGTACGGCGTGAACAGCTGCCTGTTAGCGGGCTTGCTGATGTGGGTTCCGGCCTGGTTTGGCGTGATGAACATCTGGACGTTGCTGGTGCCGGCTGCGCTGTTCTTCTTTGGCGCGGGCATGCTGTTTCCGCTGGCAACCTCGGGCGCGATGGAGCCATATGCGTGGCTGGCGGGCAGCGCGGGTGCGTTAATCGGAGGCTTGCAGAATCTCGGTTCCGGCGTGGTGGCGTGGCTTTCTGCGCTGTTGCCGCAGCACGATCAATCCAGCCTTGGCATGCTGATGTTCGTGACGTCGCTGGTGATGCTGCTGTGCTGGTGGCCGCTCTCACGCCATCCGGAGAGCGGCAAGCAGGCGATTACAGGATAAATTGATGCAGCGCCGCGTCTTTGCGATCCAGATAGTGGATTGACTGGATGCGGCGAATGGTGCGCGATTTACCGCGCACCAGCAGGGTTTCGCTGGTGGCGATGTTGCCGTTACGCGTGATGCCTTTCAACAAATCGCCGGTGGTGATGCCGGTGGCCGCGAAGATAACGTTATCGTTGCGCGCCATCTGATCCAGCTTCAGTACCTGACCCGCTTCAATGCCCATCTCGGCGCAGCGTTGCAGTTCATTCTCGCCCAGACGACGATTCTCTTCGCTATTCCCTTTCACCTGATGACGCGCCAGCAGGCGTGCCTGCATGTCGCCGTCCATCGCGCGGATCACGGCCGCCGACACCACACCTTCCGGTGCGCCGCCGATGCCGTACATCACATCCACTTCGCTATCCGGCATACAGGTCAGAATCGAGGCCGCAACATCGCCATCCGGGAAGGTGAACACGCGCACGCCGAGCTGTTGCAGCTGGGCAATCACCGCATCGTGGCGGGGCTTGGCCAGAATCGATACCGTTAGCTGGCTGAGCGGTTTGCCCAATGCCAGCGCGATGTTTTTCAGGTTGATATCAAGCGGTAGATTGAGGTCGATGGCGCCACGTGCGCCTGGTCCAACAATTAACTTTTCCATGTACATATCAGGTGCGTGCAGGAAGCTGCCCTTATCACCGACCGCCAGCACCGCCAGCGCATTGGCCTGGCCCATCGCCGTCATGCGTGTGCCTTCGATCGGATCGACCGCGATATCCACCGCGTCGCCACGGCCGGTACCGACTTTCTCACCGATATACAGCATCGGTGCTTCGTCGATTTCGCCTTCGCCAATCACAATCTGGCCGTCGATATCAATAGTGTTGAGCATAATGCGCATGGCGTGAACGGCTGCGCCGTCGGCCGCATTTTTATCGCCGCGTCCTAACCAGTGATAGCCCGCCAGAGCGGCGGCTTCAGTCACGCGGGAAAATTCAATCGCGAGTTCTCGTTTCATGGTGGCACCTGACAAAAAACAGGCAGGCAGTTTAACACAGCGGGGAAGCGGGACGGGGGAAAAACCCGCGGCAGGGCACCGCGGGTCAGCAGGATGTTACTCTTCGTCTTCCCACGCTTTGGCGCGAGCGACGGCTTTCTTCCAGCCCGCATAACGGACGTTACGTTCGGTGGTTTCGATGCTTGGGCGGAACTCACGCTCAATCACCGCTTTAGCGCGGACTTCTTCCAGGTCGCCCCAGAAACCGACGGCCAGGCCAGCCAGATACGCCGCACCCAGCGCCGTGACTTCACGAACTTCCGGACGCTCAACGCGCGTGCCGAGAATGTCAGACTGGAACTGCATCAGGAAGTTGTTGGCGACCGCACCACCATCCACGCGCAGGGACTGCAAGCGGGTACCGGCATCGTTCTGCATCGCTTCCAGTACGTCGCGTGTCTGGTACGCAATCGACTCCAGCGTGGCACGGATGATGTGGTTAGCGTTCGCACCGCGCGTCAGACCGAAAATCGCGCCGCGTGCATACGGGTCCCAATAAGGCGCGCCCAAACCGGTGAAGGCCGGCACCATATATACGCCGTTAGTGTCTTTCACTTTCAACGCGAAGTATTCAGAGTCGGTTGAATCACTGATCAGCTTCATCTCGTCGCGCAGCCACTGAATCGACGCACCACCAATAAACACCGCACCTTCCAGCGCATAGTTCACTTCGCCGCGTGGGCCGCAAGCGATGGTGGTCAGCAGGCCGTGCGTAGACGTCACGGCTTCGGTGCCGGTGTTCATCAACATAAAGCAGCCGGTGCCGTAAGTGTTTTTCGCCATACCCGGTTGTACGCACAGCTGGCCATACAGCGCCGCTTGCTGGTCACCGGCGATTCCGGCGATAGGAATACGCGTACCGCCTTTACCACCAATGTTGGTCTGGCCGTACACTTCGGAAGATCCTTTCACTTCTGGCAGCATTTCACGCGGGATATCGAGGATCTCCAGCATGCGCTCATCCCACTCCAGCTTGTGGATGTTGTACATCATGGTACGTGAGGCGTTGGTGTGATCGGTGACGTGCACACGTCCCTGCGTCATTTTCCAAATCAGCCAGGTATCAACGGTACCGAACAGCAGTTCGCCGCGTTTTGCACGCTCACGTGCGCCTTCAACGTGGTCAAGAATCCACTTCACTTTGGTGCCGGAGAAGTACGGGTTAATCACCAAACCGGTGGTGTGCTGGATGTACTCTTCCAGACCCTCTTTCTTCAGTTTGTTACAGTAATCTGCGGTGCGCGGATCCTGCCAGACGATAGCGTTGTAAACCGGTTTGCCGGTCTCTTTATCCCACACGATGGCGGTTTCACGCTGGTTGGTGATACCAATCGCCGCGATTTGATCGGAGTTAATATCGGCGTGCGCCAGCACTTCCACCAGCGTCGAGCTTTGTGACGCCCAGATATCCATTGGGTCATGTTCAACCCAACCCGCTTTCGGGTAGATCTGGGTAAATTCGCGCTGAGAAACCGCAACGATGTTGGCATCATGATCAAGCACCACGGCGCGTGAGCTGGTTGTGCCCTGATCGAGTGCAACTATATATTTTTTATCAGTAGTCATTGTGCTGTCCTGATGTGGTATCGATGAAACTTACGCTTTACGCTGCTGAGCGCGCGCAACCGGTTTTTCTGCTGTGCTGGCTTCCGCGACGTTAACTGGCAGATGGCGGCCAATCAGTGAACGGTAACCAAAGGCTCCGAGGCAAGCACCGACCAGCGGGCCAAAAATCGGAACCAGGAAGTAAGGAATATCTTTGCCACCGGTGAAGGCGACGTTGCCCCAACCAGCGAAGAAGGCGAACAGTTTTGGACCGAAGTCACGCGCCGGGTTGAGGGCGAAGCCGGTCAGTGGACCCATTGAGCCACCGATGACCGCCACCAGCAGACCAATCAACAGCGGAGCCAGCGGACCACGCGGTACACCGTTACCGTCATCGGTCAGCGCCATGATCACCGCCATCAACACCGCGGTAATCACCATCTCAACCAGGAACGCCTGAGCCACGCTGATGTGCGGGTTCGGGTAAGTCGAGAAGATACCGGCCAGGTCGAGGCTTTCAACGCTGCCGCGCACCATTTGATGGCCCGCTTCGTAATCAAAGAACAGATTGTAGTAGAGACCGTAAACCAACGCGGCAGCGCAGAACGCGCCGGCAAACTGCGCCAGAATATAGGGAACAACTTTACGACCTTCGAAATTAGCGAACAGGCACAGCGCGACGGTAACGGCTGGGTTAAGATGCGCGCCAGAAACGCCTGCGCTTAGATAGACTGCCATGGAGACGGCTAAACCCCAGATAATACAAATTTCCCACTGACCGAATGACGCACCGGCCAGTTTCAGTGCAGCAACGCAGCCTGCACCAAAGAAGATAATCAAACCTGTACCGAGAAATTCAGCGATGCACTGACCTTTTAGTGTGTTAGTTGTCTGACTCATAATGGCATTCCTGAAGCGAGGTTAAATTTTATCAGTTTTTGTTCTCATCCATGAGTCGCCCAGCTATTAATGTAGGGTTGATGTGAATTTATCGTTAACGAGCATAAACGAGAAATAGCGAAATTGAAAACTGTGTACTCCGTCATAAAAATGCGCGTTTTCGCGTCTTTTGCGTTTCTTTAAGGCCCATTCACCCCGCTTTGCTGGTCGATGCTGACGTGATCGCGCACACAGATGCGCGAAGATGCGCATTTTTTTAGGCATAGACTGAAAAGTGTTACAGACTGCCCTCGCAGGCCTTGTGCCGCTGGACTTGCTGGGTTTGGCTACATACAATCGAGTCATCGTGGCTGAGCGCACTGTAATAAGGCATGCACTAGCCCCATCAACGCCTTGCAAGATTTAGGAGAGGTCAGAAAGATGTCATTTGAAGTGTTCGAGAAACTGGAAGCGAAAGTACAGCAGGCGATTGATACCATCACTCTGCTGCAGATGGAAATTGAAGAGCTGAAAGAGCAAAACAATACGCTGAAAAACGAAGTCAGCCAGGCTTCAGGCAACCAGGATGCACTGGTGCGTGAAAATCAGCATCTGAAAGAAGAGCAGCATGTCTGGCAGGATCGTCTGCGGGCACTGCTGGGAAAAATGGAAGAAGTTTAAGCGTCGATGCTTAAACCAACGGGTGCCGCGGCACCCGTTTTTGTTGCGGCTTACTCGATGTCGAGTGCGTCTTCAGACAGGATGATGCCGGTATTGTCGGCATACAGATGGTCGCCAGAGAAGAAGGTCACGCCACCGAAGTTAACGCGCACGTCACTTTCGCCAATGCCTTCACCCGCTGCTCCCACCGGAATCGCCGCAATCGCCTGAATGCCGATTTCCAGCTCTTCGAGATCGTCAACCTGACGCACCGAGCCGTAAACCACAATGCCTTCCCACTCATTTTGCGCCGCCAGACTCGCCAGCTGAGCATCGACCAGTGCGCGACGGACCGAACCGCCGCCATCCACCAGCAATACGCGACCCCGACCGTTCTCTTCCAGCAAATCGTAGAGTAAGCCGTTATCTTCGAAACATTTCACTGTGGTGATTTGACCACCGAATGAGCTGCGCCCACCAAAGTTCGAAAAAAGCGGTTCAACAACATTCACAGCTTCGTGGTAGATGTCACAGAGTTCAGATGTATCGTATTTCATGAGGGTTTTCGTCTGTTTGCCACAGGAGCGCTAAGTATATCGCTATCTGGCGATTGTTGGCAAAATCATCAACCGCCAAAAAAAGCGTTGCATCAATATCCTGCGTAAAAAAAGCCCGGCACAGTGGCCGGGCAGAGATTTCGCGGGTGAAGCTTACAGAATGAAGCGGCTGAGATCTTCGTCGGCCACCAGTTCATCCAGATGCTTACCGACGTACTCGGCATCGATAGTGATCGACTCACCGTTACGATCGCTGGCGTCATAGGAGATATCTTCCATCAGACGCTCCAGCACGGTATGCAGACGACGCGCACCGATGTTCTCGGTGGTCTCGTTCACCTGCCATGCGGCTTCGGCGATACGCCGCACTGCGTCATCGGTGAAGTCGATGTTGACCCCTTCGGTGCCCATCAGCGCTTTGTACTGCACGGTAACCGAGGCGTTTGGCTCGGTCAGAATGCGCTCGAAGTCATTGACGGTCAGCGCCTGCAGTTCAACGCGAATCGGCAGACGGCCTTGCAGTTCTGGGATCAGATCTGACGGGCTGGCGACCTGGAACGCGCCGGAAGCGATAAACAGAATGTGGTCGGTTTTCACCATGCCGTGCTTGGTGGAAACGGTGCAACCTTCCACCAGCGGCAGCAGATCGCGCTGTACGCCTTCGCGTGACACGTCTGGACCGCCCGCATTCTGGCCGCCGCGCTTACAGATTTTGTCGATTTCGTCGATGAACACGATACCGTGCTGCTCAACCGCATCGATGGCATCCTGCTTCAGCTCTTCCGGGTTCACCAGCTTGGCCGCTTCTTCTTCAATCAGCAGCTTCATGGCTTCTTTGATTTTCAGCTTACGCGGTTTCTGCTTCTGCCCACCGAGGTTCTGGAACATCGATTGCAGCTGGCTGGTCATCTCTTCCATGCCCGGAGGCGCCATGATTTCAACGCCAGCCGAGGAAGCGGCCAGATCGATCTCAATCTCTTTGTCATCCAGCTGGCCTTCGCGCAGTTTCTTGCGGAAGGATTGACGCGCTGCCGATGGCTCCGCCGCTTGTTCAGCCTGGCCCCAATTGTTTTTCGCGGGTGGGATCAGCACATCAAGGATGCGCTCTTCCGCCATCTCTTCCGCGCGGTACTTGTTCTTCTCGATCGCCTGGCTGCGCACCATCTTGATGGCAGAATCGGTCAGATCGCGAATGATGGAATCAACCTCTTTACCGACGTAACCGACTTCGGTGAATTTGGTGGCTTCCACTTTGATGAACGGTGCGTTCGCCAGTTTGGCTAAGCGACGGGCGATTTCGGTTTTACCGACACCGGTTGGACCAATCATCAGAATGTTTTTTGGCGTCACTTCATGGCGCAGCTCTTCGTCGAGCTGCATGCGGCGCCAGCGATTACGCAGGGCGATCGCGACCGCCTTCTTTGCGCCGTCCTGGCCGATGATAAAGCGATTAAGCTCGCTGACAATCTCGCGTGGAGTCATCTCAGACATGATGTTTAGTCCTTAGCCTTAGACGGTAATGCTTCGAAGTTAATATTGTGGTTGGTGTAGATACAGATATCGCCAGCGATGTTCAGCGCTTTCTCCACGATATCGTGTGCACCAATATCGGTGTTTTCCAGCAGCGCGCGTGCCGCTGCCTGGGCGTAAGGCCCACCAGAACCAATTGCGATCAGGTCATTTTCCGGCTGGATAACGTCGCCGTTGCCGCTGATGATTAATGAGGCGTTTTCGTCGGCCACCGCCAGCAGCGCTTCAAGGCGGCGCAGCATGCGATCGGTACGCCAATCTTTAGCCAGTTCGACCGCCGCTTTCACCAGATGGCCCTGGTGCATTTCCAGCTTGCGCTCAAACAGTTCAAACAGGGTGAAGGCATCTGCGGTACCGCCAGCAAAGCCGGCGATCACTTTATCGTTGTAAAGACGACGGACTTTTTTAACGTTGCCTTTCATTACGGTATTGCCGAGCGTAGCCTGGCCATCACCGCCAATCACTACCTGGCCGTTGCGTCGTACACTTACTATTGTTGTCACGGGCAGACCCCTTGTTGCAGTAGAAAAGGAACTCCGCGCACTCAGCGCGGAGTATCATGCAACCAGATATGGGGTAGCTTTGAAGGGTTTCAACCCCCGATAGCGAGGGGAATACAACTTCCGTGGCCGGAACTGTGTAAGCGTTTGACTGTGCTGTCGGCGCTGCTGCGATCTTTGAACGGCCCGATCACCACGCGATTCCAGCCACCGCCGGTGGTAATGCGGCTCTCAAATCCTTCAAATGCCAGTCCGGCGCGTACTGATTCCGCCTGATCGGTGCCTTTGAACGAACCACACTGCACCATCCAGCGTTGTGAAGCGGCTTTCTCTTCCGCTTTCGCCTTGGCCGTTTCCTGTGGTTTGGTCTGCTGCGTTGGCTCACGCGTGATCGGCGCAGCTTGCTGTTGCTGTTGCTGACGCGCGGCCTGTTGTTGCTGCAACTGTTGCTGGCGCTGCTGCTGCTGTAACTGTTGCTGCTGACGTTGCAACTGCTGCTGTTGTTGTTGCTGAACCTGCTGTTGCTGCACCTGCTGACGCTGCAGCGTTTGCTGGCGCTGCGCCGGGGTTTGTTCGTTCCACGGCACTTCATTCAGCTGCGTCGGCTGCTGGCGCATATCGGCCTGCATCTGCTCCAGCAGCTGGCGCTGTTCATCGGTCAGCTGAGTTTGTGATTGCACGCCACCAGCCGAAGGCTCAGTCGGCGACGGAACGGTAATTTGGCGATTTTCCAGCTCTTTGATGTACTTCCAGCGCTCTTCCGGCTTCGGCGGCAGGCCGTTACCGTTGGCTTTGTGGTTTGGAATGACCTCAATCTCTTCTTTCTTATGATGCGAGATAAACCATAAACCACCGGCAAAGGTGACCAGCACGGCCGCGGCCAGTACCATCATGAGCTTTGAAGTGCCTGATCCGCCTTTGCTTTTCTTGCTGCGGCTGGCGGGTTTTTTGCGACGCGTCCCTGTTGAACGCCCGCGGCCTACATAATCTTTCTGTGCCACTTTCGTTCTGCTACCCTTCAAAAAAATGCCAATGGGCATGTAAATGTGCTGTTAATTGCCCGGCAATGAATGCGCCATGTTACGCAAGGGCTGGAACTTTGACCAGCACAGTCTGCCTTCAGAATCCGCTGAAAATGCAGGCGTCTAAGCGCTATTTTTCACGTTTTGCCGCCGGTGCCGTACTGCCGCGCACGCGCAGCTCCGCATCCAGCAGGCGCGAACCGTTATTCACGCGTTTACCCTGCAGCTCATCAAGTAACAGCAGCATCGCTTCACGACCAATGGCAAAGCGCGGCTGTGCCACGGTGGTCAGCGGCGGATCGTAGTATTGCGCCAGTTCGATATCATCAAAGCCCACCACCGACAGATCCTGCGGAATGCGCATGCCCAATTTGCGTGCCTGATTCATCGCGCCCAGCGCCATCAAATCGCTATGGCAGAAAATCGCTTTCGGCGGCTGCGGCAAACTCATCAACTGCTTAAGCGCATTCGCGCCGGCTTCAAAGGTGAAGTCGCCGTGCACAATCATCGTTGGGTCGATGGCGATGCTGCTGCGACGCAGCGCCTGAATGTAGCCCTGCAAACGATATTGGCTCAGCGGAATGTGTTCTGGCCCGGTGATGCAGGCGATTTGGCGATGGCCAAGCTGCAGCAGGTGATTCACCGCTTCAAAGGCGGCGGTCAGGTTATCGATATGCACCGTTGGTAATGCCATCTCCGGCGCAAATTCGTTGCCCATCACCATCGGCGGCAGGTTGCGCTGATCTTCAATGCCCGCCTCAAACGGCAGCTGTGAACCCAACAGCACCATGCCGTCGATCTGTCGCGTCAGCATTAAATTCAGAAAGGTTTTTTCCTGTTTATTCTGATGCGCGCAATCGCCAATCAGTACCAGATACCCCTCATGCGCAGCGGTGACTTCCACGCCGCGAATGATCTCACTGAAGAAGGGATCGCAGATGTCCGGGACAATCACCAGAATGGTTTGCGTTTCACCGCGTTTGGCATTGCGCGCCAAACCGTGCGGCGCATAACCCACGGCAATCACCGCTTTTTCGACCTTGAGCCGGGTAGCAGCAGAGACTTTTTCTGGATTCATCAACGCACGTGAAACCGTAGCGGTTGAAACGCCTGCTTTCTCGGCCACATCTTTCATGGTGGCGGCGGTGGAGGGTTGCTTCTGGTCCAACGTATAACTCCTGACGCGGTACAGCGCATTGATTTTCAGACATTACCGGGCTTCAACCGGGTCGGCACTATTGTTAACCCAAGGTCGCGTCGGGTTGTTACTTAATTTGCATAAAAATTGTGACTTGTGCGACTTTTTTCGATCTGGCTCGCAGATGTGGCGCGGCTTAGCTCTCGGTGGGATCGATATCCAGCGTCCATTTCACTTTACGCGAGGCCGGCAAGGTGGCGATCAGCGGCAGCGATCCGCTCAGCAGCTGTTGCAGACGTTTGCGCGACGGATGCTGCAACAGCAGCTGCCAGCGCCAGCGCCCACTGCGCTTCGGTGCCAACGCCGGAACCGGACCCATCAGCCACATCGCCTCATCTTTAAGCGGGCTGGCTTCCAGCAAATTACGCAGCTGTGTGAGGAATTCCGCCGCCTGCTGGTTATCCATATCCTCAGCGCGGAACAGCGCATGGCTGGTCCACGGCGGCAGCTGAACGGACTGACGCTCCAGCAGCGTTTGATCGGCAAAGGCGAAATAGCCGCGATGCAGCAATGTTTGCAGCAATGGATGTTCCGGATGATGGGTCTGCAGCAACACTTCGCCCTGTTTACCCGCACGACCGGCGCGACCCGCGACCTGCGTATAGAGCTGAGCGAAACGCTCGGCGGCGCGGAAATCGGCCGAGAACAGCGCGCCATCAACATCCAGTAGCGACACCAGCGTGACATCAGGGAAATGATGGCCTTTCGCCAGCATCTGCGTGCCTACCAGAATGCGCGCGCCGCCGCGATGCACATCGGCCAGATGCTGCTCTAGTGCGCCTTTACGGCTGGTGGTGTCGCGATCGATGCGCGATACCGGCACGCCGGGGAACAGCGTACCCAGCTGCTGTTCCAGCTGTTCGGTACCGACGCCAACCGGCATCAAATGTGTTGAACCACAGCTCGGGCACTGATTCGGCAGCGGACGCTGGCTATCACAATGGTGGCAGCGCAACTGGCGATGGTTCTGATGCAGCGTGTAGTAGCTATCGCAGCGCTGGCACTCGGCCAGCCAACCGCAATCGTGGCACATCAGTGCCGGAGAGAAGCCGCGGCGATTGAGGAACAGCAGAACCTGATTGTCGGCCTGCAGATGCTGGCGCATTTTGCCGAGCAGTGCTGGCGCCAATCCGCCTTTCAGCTGCTGGCCTTTAAGATCGATCAGCTGCTGTAACGCCGGTTTAGCATTGCCCGCGCGTTTAGTGAGATTGAGCTGGCGATATTTGCCGACGCGCACGTTGTGCAAGGTTTCCAGCGCCGGCGTGGCGGAACCCATCACAATTGGAATATCTTCCTCATGCGCACGGAACACCGCCAGATCGCGCGCCTGATAGCGCCAGCCTTCCTGTTGTTTGTACGAGCTGTCGTGCTCTTCATCAATTATGATGACGCCGGGACGCGCCAGCGGCGTGAACAGCGCCGAGCGTGTACCGATAACAATCGCCGTTTCGCCGCTGCGCGCGCGCAGCCAGACGGCGAGGCGTTCGCTGTCATTCAGCGCTGAGTGCAGCACATCAATCGGCGCATCAAAGCGTTCGCGGAAGCGGGCGATAGTTTGCGGCGTCAGGCCGATTTCCGGCACCAGCACCAAAGCCTGTTTGCCGCGTGCCAGCACGTTCTCCAGTACACTGAGATACACCTCGGTTTTACCCGAACCGGTAATCCCGGCCAGCAGCCAAGGCGCATAGTGATCGTCTTCACTGCGCATCGCGCCCACCGCCATCGCCTGATCGGTGTTCAGGCGCAGGCGATCCCCTTTGACGGCAAAGCTGGTACGCCAGTCGTGCATCTGCGGCGTGTGTTCACGCAGTTCGCACAAGCCCTTTGCGCGCAACGCTTGCAGCGCGGCATCGGTAAAATCGTGTTCGCTGACCTGATGACGATAGAGCGGTCGCTGACGCAGCATCGCCAGCGCTTGCTGCTGTTTCGGCGCGCGCTTCAGGCTCTCCATCGCCACTTCACGGCCAGCATCATTGATCACCCATTGCCACAGCGGCGCTTCCTGCGCGGGTTTGCCCTGACGCAGCAGCACCGGCAGCGCATGGCTCAGCACTTCGCCGAGCGGCGAATGATAATAGTTGGCGGCCCAATGCAAAATGCGCCACAGGGCGGGCGAGAACAGACTTTGATCGTCGAGCACGCTCTCTATCTGCTTGAGCTGCGTCAGCGGCAGATCGCTGGTCTCACGCGTACCGATCACAATGCCGATCATTTTGCGATTGCCGAACGGCACATTCACGCGTGCGCCCGCTACCGGCTGCGGCGCATCGGCAGGCAGCAAGTAATCAAACAGGCGAGGTAGCGGAACGGGCAGGGCAACCTGAACAACGGGCATCTGAATCTCTATCCGGTTCTGAATTAAGGAGAAGTAGTGTACACGGCTAATTAGGAAGCGGCTATTTGCTAAAACCGGTTAATTTCTGTATACTATGCCGCCTTCGATGAGATCACTTGTCGGAGCATACACTTAATGTTCAACCGCGTGTGGTGCTGTGCAGGCTGAGCCTGGCACGGAGAGCGACACGGCCTTTTATGAGGTTCTCCCATGAAACAAGGTATTCACCCTAAGTACGAAGCAGTAACCATGACTTGCTCTTGCGGTAACGTGATCAACACCCGTTCAACCATGGCTTCTGGTCTGAACCTGGACGTGTGCGGCAAATGCCACCCGTTCTACACTGGTAAGCAGCGTATTGCTGACACCGGTGGCCGTGTAGATCGCTTCAACAAGCGTTTCAGCGTGCCAGCAAGCAAGAAATAAGATTTTTGGCCGTCGAATCTTCGCGATTCGGCAGCAAGAAAAAACCCAGCCTCGGCTGGGTTTTTTTATTTCTGGCTTCAGTATTCCCAGCTATCGGGATCGATGCCCATTTCACGCATAATCTGTTTCGCTTCTTCCGGAATCTCATCGCTGCGTTCTTTACGCAAATCGACATCGTTTGGCAGAGGCTGCCCGGTGAAAGCATGCAAAAAGGCTTCACACAGCAGTTCGCTGTTGGTGGCGTGACGCAGGTTGTTCACCTGACGGCGGGTACGCTCATCCGTTAAAATCTTCAGCACTTTCAGCGGGATAGAAACTGTGATTTTCTTAACCTGCTCGCTCTTTTTGCCATGTTCAGCGTAAGGGCTGATATATTCGCCGTTCCATTCAGCCATGGGTTACCTTAATCAATAAAAGTTGAATATTGGGAAATCCGTTGATTATGCCCGATTTTTCGATGCCTGACCCCTTAAACCGCAGGTTTTATGCTTGAGCACCGCTTCTGCAAAGGAAAGCGCGCTGAACACCAGGCGATGACGGACAATTTTAGCGGTTATTGATGATTTGCTCAATCTATACGCAAAGACATTTAGATGTCCAGATGTATTGACGTCTATGTGCGGAATGTTATCCTGTTGCTCTTCTTTTTCTTCAGGAACAGTAAGCACCATGACGCGTAAACAGGCAACCATCGCAGTACGTAGCGGTTTGAATGATGACGAGCAATATGGCTGCGTTGTCCCACCGATTCATCTCTCCAGCACCTATAACTTCCTCGACTTCAATGAGCCGCGTGCGCATGACTATTCACGTCGTGGTAACCCAACGCGCGATGTGGTTCAGCGCGCGCTGGCAGAGCTGGAAGGTGGCGCAGGCGCGGTATTGACCAATACCGGCATGTCAGCGATTCATCTGGTGACAACCGTGTTCCTGAAGCCGGGCGATCTGCTGGTGGCGCCACACGACTGTTACGGCGGCAGCTATCGTCTGTTCGATAGCCTGAGCAAGCGCGGCGCGTATCGCGTGAAGTTTGTCGATCAGGGCGACAAAGCGGCGCTGGCCGCTGCTCTGGCCGAGAAGCCAAAACTGGTGCTGGTCGAAAGCCCAAGCAATCCACTGCTGCGTGTGGTCGATATCGCCAGCATCTGCGCCGCCGCGCGCGAAGCTGGCGCCATTAGCGTGGTGGACAACACCTTCCTCAGCCCGGCGTTGCAAAACCCGCTGGCGCTGGGTGCCGATCTGGTTGTTCACTCCTGCACCAAATACCTGAATGGTCATTCAGATGTGGTGGCAGGCGCGGTGATTGCGAAAGATCCGGCGATGGCCACCGATCTGGCGTGGTGGGCGAATAATATTGGTGTAACCGGCGCGGCGTTTGATAGCTACCTGCTGCTGCGCGGTTTGCGCACGCTGTCACCGCGCATCGCCGCCGCACAACGCAATGCATTGGCGATAGTTGATTACCTGAAGCAACAACCGCTGGTGAAAAAACTGTATCATCCGTCCCTGCCGGAAAATGCCGGTCATGAGTTTGCGGTACGTCAGCAGCGTGGTTTTGGTGCCATGCTGAGTTTCGAAATCGATGCCGATGAGGCTCGCCTGCGCCGCTTCCTGAAAGCGCTGCAGTTGTTCACGCTGGCCGAATCGCTGGGCGGCGTAGAAAGTTTGATTTCGCATACCGCGACCATGACGCATGCCGGCATGTCTGCAGAAGCGCGCGCGGCAGCGGGAATTTCGGAAACACTGCTGCGTATTTCTGTTGGGATTGAAGATCACGAAGATTTAATCGCCGATCTGGATAATGCATTCCGGATCGCAGCCGAGGAGTAATCATGACGAGTTCAGTGGGCGCGGGAACGCCGATCAAGCAGTTGCATAAATTTGGTGGCAGTAGCCTGGCCGACGCACGTTGCTATCAGCGCGTGGCCAGCATCATGGCGGATTACAGCCAGCCAGGCGACTTAATGGTGGTCTCTGCCGCAGGCAGCACCACTAACCAGTTGATCAGCTGGCTGAAATTGAGCCAGAGCGATCGCTTATCTGCTCATCAGGTGCAACAGGCTTTACGGCGTTTTCACAGCGAATTAATTGCTGCGCTGCTGCCTGCTGAATATGCCGAAACCCTGACGTCTTCCTTTATACGCGATCTGGAGAGACTGGCGGCGCTGCTCGATGGCACCATCACCGACGCGGTATATGCCGAAGTGGTGGGGCACGGCGAAATCTGGTCAGCGCGCTTGATGGCTGCGGTTTTGAGCCAGCGCGAGATCGAAGCCGCCTGGCTGGATGCGCGTGACTTCTTGCGTGCTGAACGTGCGGCGCAGCCGCAGGTTGATGAAGGCAAATCCTGGCCGCTGCTGCAGGAGTTGTTAACACAACATCCGCATAAGCGTTTGGTGGTGACCGGATTTATCAGCCGCAGCGAAGCGGGTGAAACCGTGCTGCTTGGCCGCAATGGCTCGGACTACTCGGCAACGCAGATTGGTGCGCTGGCGGGCGTGGGGCGCGTGACCATCTGGAGCGATGTGGCGGGCGTTTACAGCGCCGATCCGCGTAAAGTTTCTGATGCGTGCCTGCTACCGCTGCTGCGTCTTGATGAAGCCAGCGAGCTGGCGCGTCTGGCTGCGCCGGTGCTACACACCCGCACCTTGCAGCCGGTTTCCAACAGCGACATCGACTTGCAGCTACGTTGCAGCTATCAACCGGAGCAGGGCTCGACGCGCATTGAGCGCGTGCTAGCCTCCGGCACCGGCGCGCGAATCGTCACCAGCCACGATGATGTGTGTCTGGTGGAGATTCAAATTCCCGACAATCACGATTTCAAAACCCAGCAGAAAGAGATCGATCTGCTGCTGAAGCGCGCGCAGCTGCGTCCGCTGGCGATCGGCGTGCATCCCGATCGTCGCCTGCTGCAGCTGTGTTACACCTCGGAAGTGGTGAATAGCGCCTTCAACCTGTTGCAGGACGCCGCACTGCCGGGCCATCTGCAGCTGCGCGACGGCTTAGCGCTGGTGGCGCTGGTGGGCGCGGGCGTGACGCGTAATCCGCTGCACAGCCACCGCTTCTGGCAGCAGATCAAAGATCAGCCGGTGGAGTTTGTCTGGCAATCGGAAGATCACATCAGCATCGTGGCGGTACTGCGCGTCGGCCCGACGCAGCACCTGATTCAGGGACTGCATCAGTCGCTGTTCCGCGCAGAAAAACGCATCGGTTTGATGTTGTTCGGCAAAGGCAACATCGGTTCACGCTGGCTGGAGCTGTTTGCCCGCGAGCAGGAAACGCTGTCGGCACGTACAGGATTTGAATATGTACTGGCGGGCGTGGCAGACAGCAGCCGCAGTTTGCTGAGCTACGACGGTCTGGAAGCCAGCCGCGCATTGGCGTTCTTTGATGATGAAGCGGTTGAGCGCGATGAAGAGTCGCTGTTCCTGTGGATGCGTGCGCACCCGTTCGATGATTTAGTGGTGCTGGACGTCACCGCCAGCGAGCAGCTGGCGCAGCAGTATCATGATTTCGCCAGTCACGGCTTCCACGTTATCAGCGCCAACAAGGTTGCCGGTGCGTCGAGCGGTCAGAGCTGGCGTCAGGTGCGCGATGCTTTCGCCAAAACCGGTCGTCACTGGCTGTATAACGCCACCGTCGGTGCCGGTTTGCCGGTCAATCACACGGTGCGCGATTTACGCGAAAGCGGCGATAGCATTCTGGCGATCAGCGGCATCTTCTCCGGCACGCTGTCGTGGCTGTTCCTGCAATTTGATGGCACGGTGCCGTTTAGCGAGCTGGTTGATCAGGCGTGGCAGCAAGGCCTGACCGAACCAGACCCGCGCGTGGATTTGTCCGGGCAGGACGTAATGCGCAAGCTGGTGATTCTGGCGCGTGAAGCGGGCTACGGCATCGAGCCGGATCAGGTGCGTGTCGAGTCGCTGGTGCCGGCAATTTGCGACGGTGAGTCGATTGATCACTTCTTCGAAAACGCCGACGAGCTGAATGATCAGATGCTGCAGCGTCTGGAAGCGGCGCAAGAGATGGGCTTAGTGCTGCGTTACGTGGCGCGTTTCGATGCCAATGGCAAAGCGCGCGTCGGCGTGGAAGCGGTACGTCCCGAGCATCCGCTGGCTGCGTTACTGCCGTGCGATAACGTGTTTGCCATCGAAAGCCGCTGGTATCGTGATAATCCGCTGGTGATTCGCGGACCGGGCGCAGGCCGCGATGTTACGGCGGGCGCGTTGCAATCGGATATCAACCGCCTCGCACAGCTGCTGTAAACTGCCTCACTCCGCAGACGGCATCGTCCGTCTGCAATCTTCACCTTCCCCCCCGCGCATCATGAAACGCTTTCACCTTGAGTGAAGATTTGTCACGCCTGTTCATTAATTTTCAGTTGACGCTAGCGTGGGAATCGTTCATTTTGTGCATCTGGACGTCTAAACGTATGGATGTTCGAAGGCCGCAAAATAATCGATGTGTGATGACGAGGTAATTAGGATGAGTTTCTTTCACGCCAATCAACGCGAAGCGTTGAACCAGAGCCTGGCTGAGCTGAACGGGCAAATTAATGTCTCTTTCGAATTTTTCCCGCCACGTACCAGCGAAATGGAAGAAACCCTGTGGAGCTCAATCGATCGACTGAGCAGCCTGAAGCCAAAATTCGTCTCCGTCACCTACGGTGCCAACTCGGGCGAGCGCGATCGTACACATAGCATCATCAAAGGCATCAAAGATCGTACCGGTCTGGAAGCCGCACCGCATCTGACCTGTATCGATGCCACGCGTGATGAGTTGCGCGGTATCGCGCGTGATTACTGGGATAGCGGCATTCGTCATATCGTGGCACTGCGCGGTGATTTACCGCCAGGCAGCGGCAAGCCGGAGATGTACGGTTCGGATTTGGTGGCGCTGCTGAAAGACGTTGGCGATTTCGACATCTCGGTGGCGGCCTATCCGGAAGTGCATCCCGAAGCGAAAAGCGCGCAGGCCGATTTGATCAATCTGAAACGCAAAATTGATGCCGGTGCTAACCGCGCCATTACGCAGTTCTTCTTCGACGTGGAAAGCTACCTGCGCTTCCGCGATCGCTGTGTCGCCACCGGTATCGACGTGGAAATCGTGCCGGGTATTTTGCCGGTCTCTAACTTCAAGCAGCTACAACGCTTCGCCACCATGACCAATGTGCGGGTGCCGGGCTGGATGAGTGCGATGTTTGAAGGTCTGGATAACGATCCGGAAACGCGCAAAATGGTGGGCGCCAGCGTCGCCATGGACATGGTGAAAATCCTGTCGCGGGAAGGGGTGAAGGATTTCCATTTCTATACGCTGAACCGCGCCGAGTTGAGTTACGCCATTTGCCACACGCTGGGCGTGCGTCCGGCGATAGGTGCGTAAGATTGGTGGTCGCCATGAATGGCGACCCTACTGGTTGCCGGTTTTGTAGGGTGCGCATTCATGCGCACCGGTAAAACAATAAAAAAGGAGCCAGTTGGCTCCTTTTTCACATCATGTCACTAGATTAACCGGTATTACGCATACCCGCTGCAACACCTGCGATCGTCACCATCAACGCTTGTTCAACACGCGCATCTGGCTCATCACCGCGCTCTTCCTGCGCACGCGAACGATGCAGCAGTTCAGCCTGCAACACGTTCAGTGGATCGGTATAAACGTTACGCAGCGCGATGGACTCAGCAATCCACGGTTGGTCAGCCATCAGATGGGCATCGTTAGCGATGGTCAACACCGCTTTGATATCCGCATCCAGCTGATCGCGTAGCTGCTTGCCGAGCGACCACAGTGATTTATCCACCAGACGCTGATCGTAGTACTCCGCCAGCCACAAATCGGCTTTCGAGAACACCATCTCCAGCATGCCAAGACGTGTGGCGAAGAATGGCCACTCGCGGCACATGTTCTCCAGCTCATCCTGATGACCTTCATCCATCGCTTTCTGCAACGCGGCACCCGCGCCCAGCCAGGCTGGCAGCATCAGGCGGTTCTGCGTCCAGGCGAAGATCCACGGAATGGCACGCAGCGATTCCACACCGCCGGTTGGGCGACGTTTAGCCGGACGTGAACCCAGCGGCAATTTGCCCAGCTCCTGCTCTGGCGTGGCTGAGCGGAAATAGGGCACGAAGTCCGGATTCTCACGCACATAGCCGCGATACATCGCGCAGGAGTGCGCCGACAGACCATTCATGATCTCCTGCCATTCGCGCTTGGGTTCCGGCGGTGGCAGCAGGTTGGCTTCCAGAATCGCACCGGTATACAGCGACAGGCTGGCGATAGTGACTTCGGGCAAACCGTATTTGAAGCGAATCATCTCGCCCTGTTCGGTCACGCGCAGGCCACCTTTCAGGCTGCCCGGCGGTTGTGACAACAGCGCCGCATGGGCTGGCGCGCCGCCACGACCGATTGAGCCGCCGCGTCCGTGGAACAGCGTCAGCGTGATGCCCGCGCTTTCACAGGTTTTGATCAGTGCGTCCTGCGCCTGATATTGCGCCCAGCTGGCGGCCATCACGCCGGCATCTTTCGCCGAGTCGGAATAGCCAATCATCACCATCTGTTTGCCATTTATAAAGCCGCGATACCAGTCGATGTTCAGCAACTGTGTCATCACGTCGTTGGCGTTGTTAAGGTCATCAAGGGTTTCGAACAGCGGCGCAACCGGCATGGCGTAAGGAATGCCGGCTTCTTTCAGCAGCAGATGCACGGCCAGCACGTCCGACGGCGTTTTCGCCATGGAGATCACGTAGGAAGCAATTGAACCCTGCGGCGCTTCGGCCACCACTTTGCAGGTATCCAGCACTTCGCGTGTCTCATCGCCCGGTTCCCACTGATGCGGCAACAGCGGACGCTTGGAATTCAGTTCGCGAATCAGGAAGGCTTGTTTATCCGCTTCTGACCAGCTTTCGTAATCACCGAGGCCGAGATAACGCGTTACTTCGGCAATCGCCTGGGTATGGCGAGTGCTCTCCTGACGGATATCAATGCGCACCAGCGGCACGCCGAAACACTTCACGCGGCGCAGCGTGTCCAGCAGCTGACCATTGGCGATGATGCCCATGCCGCACTGCTGCAGAGATTGATAGATTGCGAACAGCGGATCCCACAGCTGATCGTTAGAGAACAGCAAATCGGCCGGACGCGGCAGGCGCTCGCCTTTCAGACGACGGCCAAGATAAGCCTGCGTGGTCATCAGCTGGCCGCGAAGGCGCTTCAGCACCATGCGGTACGGCTCCAGCGCTTCCGCATCGCCGCACAGCTCGCGCACTTCGTCGCTGCATTCGGACATCGACAGCTCGGAAATCAGCACGCCGATATCGCGCAGGAACAGGTCCGCGGCCTTCCAGCGGCTCAGCTGCATCGCGTGGCGGGTAATCGGTGCGGTGACGTTCGGGTTGCCGTCACGGTCGCCGCCCATCCACGAGGTAAATTTAATCGGCACGAAATCGACCGGCAGCTTAATACCAAAGGTCTCTTCCACTTGCTCATTCAGCTCACGCAGGAAGGCTGGCACGCCTTGCCACAGGCTGTTTTCCACCACGGCAAAGCCCCACTTGGCTTCATCGATCGGCGTTGGACGGTATTTGCGGATTTCGTCGGTGTGCCACGCTTGTGCCACCAGCTGGCGCAGACGGCGCATCACCTGGGTACGTTCGTAGTCAGAGATATCGCTATGATCGAGTTGCTGCAAACAGCTGTTCACTTCGCCCAGCATATGGATCAGCGTGCGGCGGGTAATTTCGGTGGGGTGCGCAGTCAGCACCAGCTCCAGCGACAGCTCTTCAATCGACTGGCGGATCGCCGCTTCGCTGATATCGCCTTGCTGTTTCAGACGTTCGAAAGTCTTTTTCAGCAGTTCAGGATGGTTCGCGCCATCGCCGCTACGCGAAATGGTTTGATACTGTTCAGCGACGTTGGTGAGATTAAGGAACTGGCTAAACGCACGCGCCACCGGCAGCAGCTCGTCGTTCGAGAGATTTTGCAGCGTGGTCAGCAGTTCCTGACGATGAGTGTCATTTCCCGCGCGGGATGACTTAGAGAGTTTACGGATGGTCTCCACCTGGTCGAGGATGTTCTCTCCTAGTGCATCCTTAATCGTATCCCCGAGCAGTTTGCCGAGCATACTGACATTACTTCGCATTGCGGAATATTGTTCGTTCATTGGACCCTGACACCCTTATCGTCTTTTTTAATACTCTTACGCCCAACGGGCATAACATCGTCTTTTATCTAGCCACGTATCTTCCTGCGCGTCAATTGCCTTAAATCTACGTAAATGTGCTGCTAAATGGCGGAAATTCAAAGAATTTGCTTGCAGCGAAGCGAGATAAGTTATTCTTATTATCAAATCCCGAACAATGACGGGGCAATTTGCTGATTTAACAGTGAAATGCCCCATTTGTTGTTCATCAATGACAAAAATGCTGTACGACTTGGGTGATAAGCGCATGAGTCGGCTTGATAAATGCGGTATCAATAAACTCATCAGGTTGATGGGCTTGATTGATAGATCCCGGGCCTAATACCAGCGTTGGGCACAACTGCTGGATAAAAGGCGCTTCAGTGCAATAGTTCACCACTTCGGTTGGCACGCCCAGCAGCTTCTCCACCACTTGCACCAGCTCATGATCGGCCGGACATTCGTAGCCTGGAATCGGCGGATGCAGCTCGCCCACGGTAAGACGTCCCGGCCAGCGCGCACTTACCGGTGCCAGCGCGTCATTTAGCAGACCATCCAAATCGCTCAGGGTTAAGCCCGGCAGCGGACGAATATCCATGTGCAATTCACAGCAGGCGCAGATGCGGTTGGCCGCGTCGCCACCATGAATATGACCAAAGTTCATGGTTGGATAAGGAATGGCAAAACCATCGTGGTTGTAACGCTCTTTCAGCGTGTTACGCAGCTGCATCAGCTGGGTAATGGATTCATGCATCAGTTCAATGGCGTTAACGCCGCGTGACGGATCGCTGGAGTGGCCTGATTGCCCCTGAATACGAATCACATTCGACAGATGACCTTTATGCGCGCGCACCGGCTTAAGTGAGGTGGGCTCGCCGATGATGGCGCAATCCGGACGCAATTGGGTGGATTCAGAGAAATATTTCGCGCCCGCCATGGTGGTCTCTTCATCGGCGGTGGCGAGGACGTAGAGCGGCTTGCTGAGTTTGGTCACGTCAACGTCACGCAGCGCGTCCAGAATAAAGGCGAAGAAGCCTTTCATATCGGCGGTGCCGAGGCCGTAAAGCTTGTTGTCGTGTTCGGTCAGCGTGAACGGATCGCGCGTCCAGCGGCCGTCGTCGTACGGTACGGTGTCGGTATGGCCCGTCAATAACAAGCCGCCTGCGCCCAATCCGCTGCGCGCCAGCATGTTGAATTTATGCCGCGTGCCAGGCACCGGCTGCACTTCGACACTGAAGCCAATATCGCGGAACCAGCCGGCCAGCAAATTGATTAAAGTTTCATTACTCTGATCCAGTGCGCTATCGGTTGCGCTGATTGATGGCGTGGCAATCAACTGGCGGTAGAGTTCGATAAAAGGTGGTAATTTTGTCTTCACTGTTGACGGTCCTTGGGTTAGGATGTATCAATATTCATGCATTAATAGTGAATAAAAATACAATAACGTCGCTTGCATGTGAAGCATCAAATCTTCTGCAAACGGCATTCTGGGCAACGGGGCAAGGCCGCGACCCGATACGTGTGACTGTAATAAGGTATACAGCCTGATGTTGAATACGCTGATCGTTGGTGCCAGTGGTTACGCTGGCGTAGAGCTTGCCACCTACCTGAATCGCCATCCGCATATGAACATAACCGCTTTGGCGGTTTCAGCGCAAAGCCCGGATGCTGGAAAGTTATTGTCGGATTTGCATCCACAGCTCAAAGGCATTGTCGATTTGCCGCTGCAACCGCTGAGCGATGCCGCTGAATGGGCCGACAAAGTGGACGTGGTGTTCCTCGCCACGGCTCACGAAGTCAGCCACGATCTGGCACCTGAATTCCTCAAAGCTGGTTGCGTGGTGTTCGATCTCTCCGGTGCGTTCCGCGTAAACGACGACGCGTTCTATACGCAATATTACGGTTTCAGCCATCAGCATCAGGATTGGCTGGACAAGGCGGTTTACGGCCTGGCCGAATGGCAGCACGACAAAATCAAAGACGCTGAGCTGGTTGCGGTGCCGGGTTGCTACCCAACCGCAGCCCAGCTTTCGCTGAAACCGCTGATCGCAGCGGGCCTGCTTAACGATGCACAGTGGCCGGTGATTAACGCCACCAGCGGCGTGAGCGGCGCAGGGCGCAAAGCCAACGTTGGCACCAGCTTCTGTGAAGTGAGCTTGCAGCCTTACGGCCTGTTTAATCATCGTCATCACCCGGAAATTGTGGCGCATCTCGGTACGCCGGTGATCTTCACGCCACATCTGGGCAGCTTCCCTCGCGGGATTTTATCGACCACCACTTGCCGCCTGAAAGCGGGCGTGACGCAGCAGGATGTGGCGGATGCCTTCCATAACGCTTACCACGACAAACCGCTGGTGCGCGTCTATGACAAAGGCGTACCGGCGCTGAAAGCGGTGGTCGGTTTGCCGTTCTGCGACATCGGCTTCGCCATGCAAGGCGAGCACCTGATTGTGGTGGCTGCCGAAGATAACCTGCTGAAAGGCGCCTCATCGCAGGCGGTTCAGTGTTTAAACATTCGTTTCGGCTTCCCCGAAACGCTGTCTCTGATTTAACGAACGGATAACGCAATGAATCCATTAATCATTAAACTGGGTGGCGTGCTGCTGGATAGCGAAGAAGCGCTGGCCCGTCTGTTTGATGCCCTGCTGGCGTACCGCAATGAACATCAGCGTCCGCTGATCATTGTGCACGGCGGTGGTTGCGTGGTGGACGAGCTGATGAAGAAGCTCGCGCTGCCGGTGAAAAAGAAGAACGGTTTGCGCGTGACGCCAGCCGATCAGATTGACATTATTACCGGTGCGTTAGCCGGTACAGCCAACAAAACGCTGCTGGCGTGGGCGAAGAAATATGGCATCGGCGCGGTGGGTTTGTGCCTCGGCGATGCCGGTCTGGTCAACGTGGCGCAGTTCGATGAAGAGCTGGGACACGTTGGCAACGCAACGCCTGGCAATCCGGCGCTGGTGAACACGCTGCTGGCGGCGGGCTACATGCCGGTGATCAGCTCAATCGGTATCACCGATGGCGGCGAGTTGATGAACGTCAACGCTGACCAGGCCGCCACCGCGCTGGCGGCGACCATCGGTGCCGATTTGGTGCTGTTGTCTGATGTCAGCGGTATTCTCGACGGCAAAGGTCAGCGCATCGAAGAGATGACCGCCGCGAAAGCGGAGCAGCTGATTGCGCAGGGCATCATCACCGATGGCATGATCGTGAAAGTGAACGCGGCGCTCGATGCCGCCCGCACGCTCGGTCGCCCGGTCGATATCGCCAGCTGGCGTCATGCTGAACAACTGCCAACCCTTTTCAACGGCGTGTCGATTGGCACCCGGATTCTCGCATAATCAAGGATTAAGACATGAGCACGCAAAACATCAAAAAAATCGTTCTGGCCTACTCCGGCGGTCTGGATACTTCAGCCATCATTCCATGGTTGAAAGAGAACTACGGCGGCTGTGAAGTGGTGGCATTCGTGGCGAACATTGGTCAGGATCCGGCCGATCTGGAAGGCGTTGAGAAGAAAGCGCTGCAGTCAGGTGCGTCTGAGTGCCACGTAGCCGATCTGCGTGAAGAGTTCATCAGCGAATACGTTTATCCGGTGCTGCAAACTGGCGCACTGTACGAAGGCACTTATCTGCTGGGTACCTCAATGGCGCGTCCGATTATCGCTAAAGCCCAGGTTGAGCTGGCACTGAAAGTGGGCGCAGATGCGCTGTGCCACGGCGCAACCGGTAAAGGTAACGATCAGGTGCGTTTCGAAACCACCTACACCGCGCTGGCACCACAACTGAAAGTGGTTGCGCCATGGCGTGAATGGGACCTGCGTTCACGTGAGGCGCTGCTGGATTACCTAAAAGAGCGCAATATCCCGACCACCGCGTCGCTGGAAAAAATCTACAGCCGCGATGAGAACGCATGGCACATCTCTACCGAAGGCGGCGTGCTGGAAAGCCCAGCTAACGCACCGAACAAAGATTGCTGGGTGTGGACCGTTGATCCGCTGGAAGCGCCAGATCAGCCAGAAAACGTCACCGTTACCGTTGAGAAAGGTCGCGTTGTCGCAGTGAACGGCGAGAAGCTGAGCCCGTTCCAGTGCCTGGAAAAACTCAACGTGCTGGGCGCCAAACACGGGGTCGGCCGTATCGACATCGTGGAAAACCGCTTGGTAGGCATCAAGTCTCGCGGCTGCTACGAAACCCCGGGCGGCACCATCATGGTGAATGCGCTGCGTGCGGTTGAACAGCTGGTGCTGGATCGCGACAGCTTCAAATGGCGTGAGCAACTGGGTCATGAAATGTCTTACGTGGTTTACGATGGCCGCTGGTTCGCGCCGCTGCGTAAATCCATCCAGGCCGCTGCTGAATCACTGGCAGAAGAGGTGAACGGCGAAGTGGTACTGCAGCTGTATAAAGGCCAAGCTACGGCGATTCAGAAAACCTCTGCTAACAGCCTGTACTCAGAAGAGTTCGCCACCTTTGGCGAAGACGAAGTTTACGATCACCGTCACGCGGGTGGCTTTATCCGCTTGTTCTCGCTCTCTTCACGCATTCGCGCGCTGAACGAGCAGAAGAAGTAATTCCGCAGCAATCGACATAATTTGCAAGGGCGGCTTCGGGCCGCCTTTTCTACAACGGATTCAGGAGTAATTCAGATGGCACTTTGGGGCGGACGTTTTTCGCAAGCAGCAGACCAACGGTTTAAACAGTTCAACGACTCGCTGCGTTTTGACTATCGCCTGGCCGAGCAGGACATTACCGGCTCGATTGCCTGGTCAAAAGCGCTGGTGACGGTCAACGTGCTGACTAATGAAGAGCAGCAACAGCTGGAAAGCGCGTTGAATGAGCTGCTGGCCGAGGTACGCGCCAATCCTGAGCAGATTCTGCAAAGCGATGCGGAAGATATTCACAGCTGGGTGGAAGGCAAGCTGATCGACAAAGTAGGCGCGCTGGGCAAGAAATTGCATACAGGACGTAGCCGTAACGATCAGGTCGCGACCGATCTGAAATTGTGGTGCAAAGAGCAAGTTGCGGTGCTGCTGGAGGCGACGCGCGAGCTGCAATCGGCGCTGGTCGCCACGGCACAAGCCAATCAGGACGCGGTGATGCCGGGTTATACGCACCTGCAGCGCGCGCAGCCGGTGACCTTCGCGCATTGGTGCCTGGCGTACGTTGAGATGCTGGCGCGTGACGAGAGCCGTCTGCAGGATGCACTGAAGCGTATGGATGTCAGTCCGCTGGGTTGCGGCGCGCTGGCGGGTACCGCTTACGAGATCGATCGTCAGCAGCTGGCCGGCTGGTTAGGTTTTGCCTCTGCCACGCGTAACAGTCTTGATACCGTTTCCGATCGCGATCACGTGCTGGAACTGCTGTCAGACGCCTCGATTGGCATGGTGCATCTGTCGCGCTTTGCAGAAGACCTGATCTTCTTCAACACCGGTGAAGCGGGCTTCCTTGAGCTGTCGGATAAAGTCACTTCCGGCTCTTCGCTGATGCCGCAGAAGAAAAACCCGGATGCGCTGGAGCTGATCCGTGGCAAATGTGGCCGTGTGCAAGGTGCGCTGACCGGCATGATGATGACGCTGAAAGGCCTGCCGCTGGCGTATAACAAAGATATGCAGGAAGACAAAGAAGGGCTGTTCGATGCGCTTGATACCTGGCTCGACTGCCTGCATATGTCGGTGCTGGTGCTGGACGGCATTCAGGTAAAACGTCCACGTTGCCAGGAAGCCGCTGAGCAGGGCTATGCTAACTCGACTGAGCTGGCCGATTATCTGGTGGCAAAAGGCGTTCCGTTCCGCGAAGCCCACCACATTGTGGGTGAGACCGTGGTGGAAGCGATCAAGCAAGGCGTGGCGCTGGAAGCACTCACTCTGGCGCAGTTAAAGCAGTTCAGTGCGGTGATTGAGGATGACGTGTATCCGATTCTGTCGCTGCAATCCTGCCTCGATAAGCGTAACGCGCAAGGCGGCGTGTCACCGCAGCAAGTTGCGTTTGCCATCGGCGAAGCGCAGAAGCGTTTGGGTTAAGAGCTATGCGCAATAAATTGCGCCGCTACGGTATGTGCAGGAATGCGTAGCGGCGCGATTTATCGCGCTCTGTTGATATCCAGCAGGCGAGCGACAAGCAAAAAAAGCGGGCACCTCTTCGGTAGCCCGCCAACCTCTAGCTTCGGAATTACATATTGTTATAGGCACATCATCAAGGGCTGGCCACTCCCGGCCAGCACAGTGATTGGTTTCAAGCAGATTGCAGGTACTGCTCCAGATCGTCGCTACCGCCAATATGACGACCACCGATAAACACCTGAGGCACCGTTGCGCGGCCTGATACGGCACGCAGACTCACGGTTGTGGCATCTTGCCCCAGCACGATTTCTTCAAATGCGATGCTGTGATCGATCAACAGCTGTTTCGCTTTGGTGCAGAACGGACAACCCGGCTTAGTAAACAGCGACACAGATTCCTGCACCTTAAATTCGGGTGCCAGATAACGCAGCAGCGTATCGGCATCAGACACTTCAAACGGATCGCCCGGCTTGTTCGGCTCAACAAACATCTTCTCGATTACGCCGTTGCGCACCAGCATCGAATAACGCCAGGAGCGCGGACCAAAACCGACATCGGCTTTTTCAACCAGCATGTTCATGCCGCGCGTGAAGTCGCCATTGCCGTCCGGGATAAAGGTGATATGTTCAGCGCGCTGATCGGCTTTCCACGCATTCATGACAAAAGTATCGTTCACTGACACGCACAGAATGCTGTCGACACCGTGCTGTGCAAAGGTGCTGAACAGCTCGTTGTAGCGCGGCAGGTGGCTCGATGAGCAGGTTGGCGTAAACGCACCCGGCAGCGAGAACACGATAACGGTTTTGTCTTTGAACAGTTCGTCAGTGGTGATATCAACCCAGCGATCGCTCTGACGCGTGTGAAAGGTGACCTGCGGTACGGCTTTGCCTTCCTGGCTTGCGAACATATCTTCTCCTCACAATTCAATGGTCTTAAATCAGATGAGGCGTATTATTCCCGCTCGCGCCTTGATAGGGCCAATCGTTCATTGCTATTCTATCTATCGCCACGGGCTATCGTGGTTTGGAGGATTTCAATGAATATTCGTGATCTCGAATACCTGGTTTCACTTGCGGAGCATCGCCATTTCCGGCGTGCAGCTGATGCATGTCATGTCAGCCAACCCACCTTAAGTGGACAGATTCGTAAGCTGGAAGATGAACTTGGTGTGATGCTGCTGGAGCGTACCAGCCGTAAGGTGTTGTTTACTCAGGCTGGACTGTTGCTGGTGGATCAGGCGCGAACCGTGCTGCGCGAAGTGAAAGTGCTGAAGGAGATGGCGAGCCAGCAAGGCGAAGCGATGTCTGGACCGCTGCACATTGGTTTGATTCCAACCACCGGGCCGTATCTGCTGCCGCACATCATTCCGATGCTGCACAAAACCTTCCCCAAACTCGAAATGTACCTGCATGAAGCGCAGACGCAGCAACTGCTGGCACAGCTCGACAGCGGCAAGCTGGATTGCGCCATCGTGGCGTTGGTGAAAGAGAGTGAAGCCTTTATTGAGGTGCCGCTGTTTGATGAGCCAATGACGCTGGCGGTGTATGCCGATCATCCGTGGCGCGATCGCGATCGCGTGCCGATGTCGGATCTGGCCGGTGAGAAATTGCTGATGCTGGAAGATGGGCACTGCCTGCGCGATCAGGCGATGGGCTTCTGCTTCGAAGCCGGTGCCGATGAAGATACGCATTTCCGCGCCACCAGTCTGGAAACGCTGCGCAACATGGTTGCCGCCGGAAGCGGCATTACCTTGCTGCCTGCGCTGTCCGTGCCGAATGAACGCGAACGTGATGGCGTCTGCTATCTACCGTGTTACAAGCCGGTGCCGCAGCGCACCATTGCGTTGGTCTATCGTCCAGGATCGCCTCTGCGCAGCCGCTATGAGCAGTTGGCAGAAGCAATCAAAACCCACATGAAGGGTTATCTGGATACCTCGTTAAAACAGGCGGTTTAAGCCGTTTAACGCAGCCACACGATAGGCTTCGGCCATGGTTGGATAGTTGAAGGTGGTATTCACGAAGTACTCAATCGTGTTGCCGCCGTTCTTCTGTTCCATGATGGCCTGGCCGATGTGAATGATCTCCGCAGCACGCTCGCCAAAGCAGTGAATCCCTAAAATCTCTTTGGTTTCGCGGTGGAACAGAATCTTCAGGCTGCCGACGTGCATGCCAACAATCTGCGCACGCGCCAGATGTTTAAACTGCGCACGACCCACTTCATACGGCACTTTCATCGCAGTCAGCTGCTGTTCGGTTTTACCCACTGAGCTGATCTCCGGAATGGTATAAATTCCGGTTGGAATATCTTCGATCAGATGCGCGGTGGCTTCACCTTTGATGATCGCCTGCGCGGCAATGCGGCCCTGATCGTATGCAGCAGAAGCCAGGCTTGGATAACCAATCACGTCGCCAACCGCGTAAATATGCGGCAGCGCGGTTTGATACATGCTGTTCACTTTCAGCAGGCCACGACCATCCGCTTCCAGTCCGACGTTTTCCAGCGCCAGTGAATCGGTGTTACCGGTTCGACCGTTTGCGTACAGCAGGCAATCGGCTTTCACTTTTTTGCCCGATTTAAGGTGAATAATCACCCCGTCATCAACGCCTTCAATCTTCTCGAACTCTTCGTTGTGACGAATCACCACGCCGCTGTTCCAGAAGTGATAGGAGAGGGAATCTGACATCTCCTGATCGAGGAATGCCAGCAGACGGTCGCGAGTGTTGATCAGGTCAACCTTGACGTTCAGGCCGCGGAAAATCGAGGCATATTCACAGCCAATTACGCCGGCGCCATAAATGATGACGTGGCCAGGTTCATGATGCAGGTTGAGGATGGAGTCGGAATCGTAAACGCGCGGATGGGTGAAATCGACATCCGCGGGATGATACGGACGAGAACCGCAGGCGATCACGAATTTCGCCGCGGTTAATCGCTCGCGGGTGCCGTCGGGTTGTTCCACTTCGATGGTGTTGGCATCAACAAATCGGGCATCGCCCTGATAAAGTTCACAGCGGTTGCGCTCGTAGAAGCCCTGACGCATCGCGGTTTGCTGACTGATCACGTTCTCGGTGTGGTTGAGAATGTCGGCGAATGAGGAGCGCAGGAGGCGAGTGTGATCGCTGTAAAGTGGGTTTTGATTGAACTCGATGATACGGCTAACAGCGTGACGCAGGGCTTTGGAAGGGATGGTTCCCCAGTGTGTACAACCGCCGCCGATGTTGTGGTAGCGTTCGATCACTGCAATACGCGCTCCCTGCTTCACCAGCCCCATCGCCGCACCTTCGCCGCCCGGACCGGAGCCAATCACAATGGCATCGTAATCGTAAGACTTTTGCATACCAGTACGTCCTATTTTTTTATCACATTTTTACAACGAGATTCTAACATCTCGCCGCGCACATCTGAATTCTAACAGCGTAAATTGCTGAAGTTTGACAAAGCGTGAGGTTCACAGGCGTTCACAAAGTTTGCACCGCTGTACGCTGAAAAGTTTGTTATAGTGCCTGCCAAATCACCTAAAAGGCCGGGAAAATGGGCGTCAGAGCGCTACAAAAAGAACGTACACGACGTTCACTGATTGAAGCTGCCTTCAGTCAGTTAAGTGCAGAAAGGAGTTTTGCCAGCCTGAGTTTGCGCGAAGTTGCACGCGAAGCGGGGATTGCGCCGACCTCATTTTATCGTCACTTCCGCGATGTCGATGAGCTGGGGCTGACCATGGTGGACGAAAGCGGCTTGATGCTGCGCCAGTTAATGCGTCAGGCGCGCCAGCGTATTGCCAAGGGTGGCAGCATTATCAAAACCTCGGTGGCAACTTTTATGGAGTTCATCGGGAACAATCCCAACGCTTTTCGGCTCTTACTACGCGAGCGCTCCGGAACCTCGGCGGCCTTTCGTGCTGCAGTCGCCCGTGAGATTCAGCACTTCATCGCCGAACTGGCCGATTACCTTGAGCTGGAAAATCGCATGCCGCGCAGCTTCACCGAAGCGCAGGCCGAAGCCATGGTGACGATTGTGTTTAGCGCGGGTGCCGAAGCGCTGGACGTTGATATTGAGCAGCGCCGTAAGCTTGAGGATCGATTAGTGCTGCAGCTGCGCATGATCGCCAAAGGCGCTTATTACTGGTATCGCCGGGAGCAAGAGCGTCTGGCGGTTACCCTGGAAAAAAACGAAGAGTAATGTGATAAGGATAATGAAATGATTGAGCAAAACCCACGCGATAAAGGAACGCTTTTATTGGCTTTTATCACCGGTTTAGCGATCAACGGCTCCTTTTCGGTGCTGTTCAGCACGTTTGTTCCCTTTTCGATATTCCCGCTGATCGCGCTTGGCCTCGCGGCCTGGTGTTTGCATCAGCGTTATCTCAACCGCAATATGCCAGACGGCATGCCTTCACTGGCGGCGGCGTTCTTCCTGCTGGGTATTTTGGTTTATAGCGCGCTGGTGCGGGCTGAATATCCGGATATCGGCTCCAACTTCATCCCGACCATTCTGATGGTGGCGCTGGTGTTCTGGATTGGGATGCGTTTCCGCCGCGCGAAGAGCAAGCAGTAACAAAAACGGGAACCTTGGGGTTCCCGTTTTTATTTAGGCCTTGCGCGTCAGCAGCACGCCGCACTCCATATGATGGGTATACGGGAACTGATCGAACAGCGCCAGACGCGTGACATCATGCGTTTCTCCCAGCACCGCGAGGTTGTCACACAGCGTTTGCGGATTGCAGGAGATATAAAGGATGCGCGGATAGGCCTGCACCATCTTCACGGTTTCCTCATCCAGCCCGCTGCGTGGCGGATCAACAAAAATGGTTTCGCACTGATAGCTCTTCAGGTCGATGCCTTCTAAACGATTGAAGCTGCGAACGCCCATCATCGCCTGGGTAAACTCTTCAGCGGCCATACGAATAATCTGCACGTTATCAATATGGTTGGCGGCAATGTTGTATTGCGCGGACGCGACTGACGGCTTGGCAATTTCCGTGGCCAATACGCGGCGGAAGTTACGCGCCAGCGCCAGCGAGAAGTTGCCGTTACCGCAATAGAGTTCCAGCAGATCGCCGCGCGAATCCTGCGTGACGTTCAGCGCCCACTCCAGCATCTGAATGTTCATCGCTGCGTTTGGCTGGGTGAAGCTGTTCTCCACTTGACGATAAATCATCTCTTTCCCCGCGACCGGCAGGCGCTCATCCACGTAATCACGATCGAGGCAGATTTTGGTTTTAGTGGCGCGGCCAATCAGCTGCACGTCAAAGCCTTCGGCACGCAGGCTGTCGCGCAGGGCGCTGGCGGCGGCGGTCCACGCTTCTTCCAGCTTGCGGTGATAGAGCAGCGAGATGACGATCTGGTTGCTCATCGTCGACAGGTAATCGATCTGGAACAGTTTGAAACGCAGCGCGCGGTTGTCGCGGATCGCCGCGATCAGTTTTGGCATCAACTGGTTGATCAATTCACTGGCCGCCGGAAATTGATCGACGCGGATACGTTGCTTGGTCTGTTGATCAAAGATGATGTGGTAGAGATCGTCTCCGTCGTGCCAGATGCGGAATTCGGCACGCATCCGATAGTGGCTGACCGGCGAACGGAACACCTCCACGTCGGGCGCGGCAAAGGGCACCATCATCGCCTGTAAGCGGCTGACTTTTTCCGCCAGTTGCGCGTCGTATTGTTCAATCGGGAGCTGTTCGGGTGTCATCTTTAATCCTGGTAATAAGCTGGCTTGCCGGGCGATTGTAGGCATTCAACTGCTGATGTCCAGCCCTGCGGAAAACAAGATGGCTGGAAGTCTGGATTTCCGGCCTTCCTGGTCGTAGACTGCGCCTGCCGGCCTCCTTGAGTTAAAAGGGAATCCAGTGTGAATCTGGAGCTGACGCGCAGCGGTAAGGAATGTCGTGGTGATGGCAATTACAAACACTGTCCTGCCGGATGGGAAGTTTTTTCACCATTTATGATTCTCAGCCCGAAGACCTGCCGGTGTGACGTCGCAATACATACGACCATCGCGAGCTATTGGTCGTAGTCGTGCGGCATCCTGCTTCGTCTTTTGGATGCTATAACAATGAAAAAAACACACGCTTCGCTGTTTGCCTTCAGTGCAACGGCGTTGTCTCTCTGGGCGCAATTTGGCTTCGCCCAGCAGAATGATGATACGCAAATCGTTACCGCTAACCGCTTCGCGCAGCCGGTCTCGTCGGTGCTGGCGCCGACTACCGTTGTAACCCGTGAAGAGATTGATCGCTGGCAGTCAAAAAGCCTCACGGATGTAATGCGCCGCTTGCCGGGTGTAGATGTTGCACAGAATGGGGGATTAGGCCAGAACAGCTCCCTGTTTATTCGCGGAACTAACTCTAGCCATGTGCTGGTGCTGATCGACGGTATTCGTCTTAATCAGGCTGGCGTTTCGGGTTCATCCGATCTCAGCCAGATTCCTCTTTCGCTGGTGCAGCGCATTGAGTATGTGCGCGGGGCTCGCTCGGCGGTATATGGCTCGGATGCGATTGGCGGAGTAGTTAACATTATTACCGGCCGTGCAAAACCAGGTACCACACTGACGGCGGGCGTGGGCTCTAAAGGCTACCAGAGTTATGAAGGTTCGACGCAGCAGCAGATCGGTGATTCCACTAAGCTGACGATGGCGGGTAATTACACCTATAGCAGAGGCTACGACGTGGTGGCTAACCTGCCTGACGTATATGGCGATCCAGCGCAGAAAGATCGCGATGGCTTTATGAGTAAATCGCTGTATAGCTCACTGGAGCACCAGTTTAGCGATGAGTTGAGCGGTTTCGTGCGCGGCTACGGTTTTGATAATCGCACGGCTTACGACGGTACTTATAGCTATGACAGCAGCTTCAATATCCTGGGGCTGAATGATACCCGCCAGCTTTATAGCCAGACCTGGGACACCGGCCTGCGTTACAACCATGACATCTATTCAACTCAGCTAATTGCTAGCTATAGCCGAACGAAAGATTTTAACTACGATCCGCGTACCGGCCGCTATGGCCCGGCGACCACGCTTGATGACAGTAAGCAGTACAACCTGCAATGGGGAAATACCTTCCTGGTTGGAGCTGGTACGGTGAGTGGTGGTGTGGATTGGCAAAAACAGACTACTGAGCCTGGAACGGCGTATGTCACCAGCAGCACTGAACAGCGCGATACGGGCATTTATGCGACGGCTCAGCAGCAGTTTGGCAGCATCACTGTAGAAGGCGCGGTACGTGGTGATGACAATAGCCAGTTTGGCTGGCACAGCACCTGGCAGAGTGGCGCTTCCTGGGAGTTTGTTGAAGGCTATAGCGTCTTTGCTAACTATGCCACAGCCTACAAAGCTCCGCGTCTGGGCCAATTATATGGATCTTATGGCAACAGCGATCTTAAGCCGGAAGAGAGCAAACAGTGGGAAGGTGGCTTTAACGGTCTGACTGGTCCAGTGAACTGGCGAGTGTCGGGTTATCGCAACGATATCGATAATCTGATTGATAGCGATCCCAATACCTACGTTTATTACAATATTAATAAAGCGCGTATTAAAGGTGTTGAGGCAACGGCTTCATTTGATACCGGTCCGCTGAGTCATCAGATTTCATATGATTATGTTGATGCGCGTGATGCAGAAACCAACCAGCAGTTGGTGCGCCGCGCTAAGCAGCAGGTTAAATATCAGCTCGACTGGACCTTCTATGATTTTGACTGGTCTGTGACTTATCACTACCTTGGCGATCGTTACGATACCGACTACAACCACTCCTATACTGCGGAGCGCGTCAACTTGGGCGGTGTAAGTTTATGGGATTTGGCAGTTTCGTATCCGGTCACATCACAGCTTACCGTTCGTGGTAGAATTGCCAACCTGTTCGATAAAAACTACGAGACAGTGTATGGCTATCCAACTCCAGGAACGGAGTATTACCTCAGCGCCAGCTACAGCTTCTGATCTCCGCCCCACCGTGCTGGTGTTTGACTCCGGCGTGGGTGGGCTCTCCGTTTATGATGAGGTCCGGCATTTACTGCCGGATCTTCATTATCTCTACGCCTTCGATAATGAAGGTTTCCCGTACGGCGAAAAATCCGAGGACTTTATTGTCGAGCGTGTGGTGGCGGTGGTGACAGCTATCACTCAGCGTTTTCCGCTTGCGCTGGTGATCATCGCCTGTAACTCGGCCAGCACTATCTCTTTGCCGGCTCTGCGTGAGCGCTTCGAATTCCCTGTGGTGGGTGTGGTGCCTGCGATTAAACCTGCTGCGCGCCTGACGCGTAATGGCGTGGTGGGATTGCTGGCAACTCGCGGCACGGTCAAACGTCCTTATACGCATGAGTTAGTGGCGCAATTTGCCCGCGACTGCAAAATCGAAATGCTCGGTTCTGCTGAGTTGGTGGAGCTGGCGGAAGCCAAGCTGCATGGCGAAGATGTTGAGTTAGCTGATGTGCGACGCGCCGTGCAACCCTGGCTACGCATGAAAGAGCCACCTGATACCGTGGTCCTTGGATGTACGCATTTCCCTTTACTGCGTGATGAGCTGCAATTGGTGCTGCCGGAAGGGACAAGGTTGGTGGATTCGGGCGCGGCTATTGCGCGTCGTACCGTTTGGTTATTAGAGCATGAAGCACCGCAGGCGGTTTCATCCGGTCAGAATTTAGCGTTCTGTACGCGTATGGATGATGAAGTGACGAAATTGTCACCGATTTTACAGCGTTATGGCTTCCCATTGTTGGAAAAATTAGCAGTTTAGTGGCGTTTCGACGAAAAAATCAGCACTCGGAAATTAATTTGTAATTAGCGCTTGTCAGCTCCGAAGAAATCCCTATACTGCGCCTCCACTGACACGGAACAACGGCTTACGAAGCGATGTGTTCAGGAGGTGGTCTTCAAGGCAACCTTCAGAAAAGCAAAAATAAATGCTTGACTGAGAATGCGGAAAGCGTAATATACGCATCCCGCGCCGCTAGAGAAATCGCGGCATGCTCTTTAACAATTTATCAGACAATCTGTGTGGGCACTCGCAGGATTGATATCAGCGTCTCCGGACGCAACAAAATATCAAAGCCTCACGAGTGAACACATAATGAAATTCATTATGACGTTTTACA
>NZ_JAIMIE010000008.1:0-230641 GCF_019795955.1 Pantoea sp. DY-5 | reverse complement strand
TACGCTACTCTCCTTCGGAGTCAAACACTTTTTTCAGCGTTTTCATCCGGCGGGATGAATTTCTTCACTCCCTGCTGAGCCGTCTGCGTTGCCGCTTTGCCGTCTCAGTGGTGGCGCATTATAGGGATCCGAATTTTTTGCACAACCCCTTTTTTCGATCTTTTTAATCGACTGGCGAGTTTTCACTCTTTTCGCTGCGATCGCGAGCGATCCGCTCAAAAATCATCTTGTTTATCCGCCTTTTAAGCCGCAGGCTTGGGTAAAAACGTAAAGGAGAAGATCATGTCTACAGCCCTACGACCTTATAAGAACCATTTTCCGCAACAAGGCGATCGCGTGATGATCGATAGCAGCAGCGTGGTGGTGGGTGAAGTACAACTTGCCGATGACGTAAGTGTCTGGCCGCTGGTTGCGATTCGCGGTGACGTCAATAAAGTGGTGATAGGTAAAAGAAGCAATATTCAGGATGGCAGCGTACTGCACGTCACTCACAAGTCCACCAGCAATCCGGAAGGTTATCCGCTGATTGTTGGCGAAGATGTCACGGTAGGGCATAAAGCGATGCTGCACGGCTGTACTATCGGCAATCGCGTACTGGTTGGTATGGGATCCATTCTGCTGGACGGCGTGATCGTTGAAGATGATGTGATGATTGGCGCTGGCAGTTTGGTACCGCCAGGTAAACGACTGGAGAGCGGCTACCTGTATTTAGGCAGCCCGGTGAAGCAGGTCCGCCCACTCAGTGAAGCGGAAATCGCCGGGCTGCTTTATTCATCCAACAACTATGTCGGTTGGAAGAATGAATATCTCGTTCAGGAAAGCCAATCTCATTCCTGATCGCCAGTCTTACCTCTGCTGCATCGACTGCTTTAGTTTGGCAATCACTGGCGTGATCTCTGGCATCACGCCATGCCATAAATGGAAAGAGTGAGCGGCTTGACCCACTAACATACCAACGCCATCCGCCAGCTGCTGCGCGCCCTGCTGCTGGCACCACAGTAAAAATGGCGTCAAACCTTGTTGATAAAACATGTCGTAGCATCGCGTTTGCGCATTAATTAGCGATGTGCCTAACGCCGGAACTTTGCCATCAACACCGCTCGAGGTCGCATTAATGATCAGATCAAATTGCTGATCCGCTAATTGCTCAAAGCCGGCCGCTTTGATATCCCCGCTATGCTGGAAAATCTCTGCCAGCTGCTCGGCGCGTGCCAAGGTGCGATTCACCACCACCAGCGAACATCCGAATGAAAGCAGTGGCAGGATCACGCCACGCGCAGCACCACCGGCGCCCACCAGCAGAACTCGATCACCTGGATGGATCATCTGCAGTCGTTCCAGATCGCTGAGCAAGCCGATGCCATCGGTGTTGTCGCCGAAGATCTTACCCTGCGCATCTTTCTTTAACGTATTAACCGCACCGGACAATGCCGCACGTTCGCTAAGCTCATCGGCAAATTCCCATGCCTGCTGTTTAAAAGGCAGCGTGACATTGGCACCTTTGCCGCCATGCGCAAAAAAATCGGCGATCGACTGAGGAAAACCCTCAAGTGGCGCGCACTCCTTGCCATATTGATGCTCAATGCCGGTTTGCTCAGCGAACAAGTTATGAATGAAAGGAGATTTGCTATGCGCAATCGGGTGACCAAATACGGCAAAATTTTCCATGCGTTAGCCCTGACGAATAAGTTCACCGCTAATAACGTCGCGGATTTCAGAAGGATTCAGTCGCCCACCCGTTTCAGCATTTAAGACCGGGAACTGCGGACCAAATTGCTTAGCAACCTCTTCCGCATTACGACAAGGCGGTTCGCCGGAAAGATTGGCGCTGGTCGAAACCAGAGGTTTACCAAAACCGCGACACAAAGCCTGTACGTCAGGATGATCGCTAACGCGAATGGCCAGTGAGTCAAAACGCCCCGTTAACCAACGCGGCGTATGTGGCGAAGCTGGCACTACATAGGTTACCGGGCCAGGCCAACTGGCAAACATACGCTCGCGCTGCAGCACAGAGAGTTCACGGTCGGCGATATAAGGTTCCAGCTGCGCGTAATCGGCTGCAATCAAAATGAGTCCTTTCTCGACTGGACGCTGCTTGAGCGCCAAAAGTGCCATTACGGCATCCTCGCTGTCGGGATCGCAGCCCAATCCAAATACGGCTTCGGTTGGATAGGCGATAACTTCCTGTTGCTGTAGCCTCTCAATGCAAAAATCGAGACTACCCGCTGAATACTGGCTTGGCTTCATGATGATGATGCGTCCTGGACAATGGGCTTACCGCAGCGTTTGCTGGCGCAGAAGCGCTTCATGCCTTGTGCGGTTTTCTTCTCTATTAATAAAGGGAACTGGCAATGCGGGCAAACGCCTTCAACCGGCGCTGCGTTAAGGACAAACTGGCAATCTGGATAGCGATCGCAAGAGTAGAAGGTTTTGCCATAGCGCGAGCGCCGCTGTACCAGTTTACCGCTCTGACATTGCGGACAGGCGATAGCTGTTTCATCAGGCTTGTCGATAGTTTCGGTGTAATCACATTCCGGGTAGTGACTGCAACCCACGAACATGCCAAATCGCCCCTGACGCAGAACTTTGTCTGCGCCACACTGGGGGCATGCATGGCCTTCCAGCACTTTAACGACGTGTCCATCTCCCTGACTTTTCAGCGGGCGAATGTAATCGCAGGTTGGATAATTTACACACCCCAGAAAAGGGCCGTGTTTGCCGGAACGTATGACTAATTCTGCCCCGCAAGCGGGGCAGGGATCGTGTTTAGGCACGGAAAATAGTGCTGATTTACTCATATTACCGGTTGCATCAATCGCAAATTATTAATGCAGCATACCTTCATTGACGTCGAATAACAGTTCTTCCATTTGCTGATAGGCGTTTTCACATCCTGGAATGTTAAAAAGCACCATCAACACCACCCATTTGAGATCTTCAAGATCGAATTCGAGGGTATCAAGGGCCATTACGCGTTCGATGACCATCTCGCGCGTTTCCATATTCAGCACCTGGACCTGTTCCAGGAACAAAATAAAACCGCGACATTCTGCATCTAAACGCTGGTTTTCCTCTTCGGTATAGATTCGCATTGAGAGCGGATCGTTTGCCATGAGTACTGGCGCAACCAAGCCTTCCTGATAATCCGCTAACCGCTCAAGCCAATTCAACGCATTGTAGATATCTTCACGATGAAAACCGGCATCGGTTAAATCATCGGTCAATTTATCCTGATCAACGCGCATTTCAGCTTCGTTGTGGATATACGTCTCAAACAAGTACATAAGTACGTCGAACATGGCATGCCCTCCTCAATCGGACATAGCCGCCGGGTACAGCTGCGATCCATCCTGCTAACTCCAGCTCCAGCAGGTGAGCTGCGATAACTGGCACAGGTTGGCCGGCACGTTCAGCGACGACGTCAACAGGTGTAACCTCATCACCTACGTTAGCCAACACAGTTGCAAATGGCAATGGCACATCGTCACTGTGTTGTGAATATATTGTTTCTGAACTGCTATCAGGCAACCATTGCAGCGTTGAATGTAAATCTTCAAGGATATTGTTAGGATGCGCCACCAGCAGCGCGCCTTGCTGGATAAGCCAGTGCGTACCTTCACTACCCGGATTGCCTAGCGCGCCGGGTAATGCATAAACGTTACGATTTTGTTCCAAAGCGTAGCGTGCCGTCACCAGCGAACCGCTTTTTAACGTGGCTTCAACTACCAGTACGCCAAGACTTAAACCACTGATGATGCGATTACGCCGCGGAAAGTTAACCGCATGCGGTGCCGTATCAAGGGGGAATTCCGAGATCAGTGCCCCACCGCCAGCGATGATCTCACGTGCTAACGCTTGATGACTTTTAGGGTAGATATGCTGCAGACCGCTGCCTAATACTGCAACGGTCTTGCCCTGCACTTCTAACGCGGCCCGATGCGCCACGCCATCGATTCCGCGTGCAAGGCCGCTGGTGATGGTCAATCCACTTAGCGCTAATTGCTGCGTAAACCAGCTTCCCCATTGCTTACCATAATGCGTGCAGTGACGGCTGCCCACGACACCGAGTTGGGGCGTCTGCAAGATGTCCATATTTCCCGCGACATACAGCAATGAGGGACGTCGACTGATTTCCGCTAACGCCGAGGGATAATGTTCGTCGATACAGGTAACTACATGATGCTGTTCATCCTCCAGCCATAGATGTGTTCGTGCTAACTGGCGTGGACAAAGCTCTTTAAACTGTTGTCGCTGGGTTTCGTTTAATCCCTGATCCAGTAAAAGATCGTCATCAACCTGAGCATTATCCTGCAATGCCTCAGCTAAATGTCTGACAACTCCAGAGCTTAAGCCTTTCACATTTGCCAGCCTGAGCATCCATTCAATTCTCTCCATGCTGCACTCCCTGTCAGCCGCGCTATCATGCGGTGCAATGCTGTCAATCAGACATCAAAAAGTCTACAATATGAGGCAGTAATCTTTTCTTCAACGCATACAGATCTGGATATTTATGTCAGTTTTGCAGGTATTACATTTCCCTGATGATCGCCTTCGCAAAATCGCTGCGCCGGTGGCAACCGTAAACGCAGACGTGCAGCGTATTGTCGACGACATGTTTGAAACCATGTACGCCGAAGAAGGTATTGGCTTAGCGGCGACCCAAGTCGATATTCATCAGCGCATCATTGTTATTGATGTTTCTGAAAACCGTGACGAGCGTTTGGTGCTGATTAATCCGGAACTGCTGGAAAAGAGCGGTGAAACCGGTATTGAAGAAGGCTGCCTTTCTATTCCTGAGCAACGTGCTTTTGTGCCGCGCGCAGAGTGGGTCAAGGTGCGTGCGCAGGATCGTGACGGCAAAAGCTTTGAGCTGGAAACCGACGGTCTGCTGGCGATTTGCATCCAGCATGAAATCGATCATCTCGATGGCAAACTTTTCATTGATTATCTGTCGCCACTGAAACGTCAGCGTATCAAACAGAAACTGGAAAAATTGGCCCGCCTAAACGCACGCGAAGATTAAGTGCTCATTGAAGGTTAAACTGTGTCTGCACCGCTCAAAATTATCTTTGCCGGTACACCTGACTTTGCAGCGCGTCATTTAGACGCGCTACTTGCTTCTGAGCATCAGGTTGTTGGCGTCTTTACCCAGCCCGATCGTCCAGCCGGACGCGGTAATAAGCTTACGTCAAGCCCGGTCAAAGTCCTGGCACAGGCGCACGATATTCCCGTATTTCAGCCGAAATCCCTGAAGCCTGAAGAGAACCAGCACCTGGTTGCCGATCTGCAGGCCGATATCATGGTGGTGGTCGCTTATGGCTTGATCCTGCCGAAAGCCGTGCTGGCGATGCCGCGACTGGGTTGCATCAATGTGCATGGTTCGCTGCTGCCACGCTGGCGCGGCGCTGCACCCATCCAGCGCTCTCTGTGGGCCGGCGATACCGAAACCGGTGTCACCATTATGCAGATGGATGTTGGCCTCGATACCGGCGATATGCTGCATAAACTCTCCTGCCCGATTACGGCTGAAGACACCAGCGCGTCGCTGTATGAGAAGCTGGCGCAACTCGGCCCGCAAGGCATGCTGTTAACGCTGGATCTGCTGGCAAGCGGTAATGCCAGGCCAGAAGTTCAGGATGAAGCGCTGGTCTCTTATGCCGAGAAACTGAGTAAAGAAGAAGCGCATCTCGATTGGTCACTTTCAGCAGCGCAGTTGGAACGTTGTATTCGTGCCTTCAATCCATGGCCAATGAGCTATTTCATGATTGAAGAGCAACCGGTAAAAGTCTGGCAGGCAACGGTTTTGCCGCATCAGAACAAGCAACCCGGTGAAATCGTCCATGCTGATAAACAAGGCATTCAGATCGCAACGGCCGATGGTGTGCTGAATCTGGTATCGCTGCAACCTGCCGGTAAAAAAGCCATGTCCGCTCAGGACCTGCTCAATTCGCGCCGCGAATGGTTCGTACCTGGAACCGTTCTGGCCTGATCCTCCAAGCCCGGTTTGACCGGGCTTTTTGTTTGATGAAATAACATGAAAAAAGCTACCAACTTGCGCAGCCTGGCCGCGCAACTCATTGAACGCGTTGTGGACAAAGGTGAATCGCTAAGTGCCATTTTACCGGGGGCGCAAAAGAACCTATCCGATAAAGATGGCGCGCTGCTGCAAGAACTCTGTTTTGGCGTGATGCGCACGCTGCCGCAGCTGGAAGCCTTAATCGGCAAACTGATGGAGCGCACCTTAACCGGTAAGCAGCGAGTGTTGCATTATCTGTTGATGGTTGGTCTCTATCAGCTGTTATATACCCGCGTGCCGGCCCATGCGGCACTGGCAGAAACCGTGGCGGGTGCTGAAGTGCTGAAGCGCACGGCTTTAAAAGGCCTGTTAAATGGCGTGTTGCGCCAGTTCCTGCGCCAGCAAGAAGCGCTGTTAGCCGAAGTCGATCAGGGCTCGCAACGTTACTGGCATCCAGGCTGGTTGCTGAAACGTCTGCAAGCGGCATGGCCAGAACAGTGGCAACAGATTGTTGAAGCTAACAATCAGCGACCGCCGATGTGGCTGCGCGTCAATCGCCAGCATTACAGTCGCGACGCCTGGCTGGCGCTATTGCAGGCAGAAGAGAAAGTTGCTTTTCCTGGCGATGCACAAGATGCATTGCGACTGGAATCACCCGCTCCAGTCAGCCAGCTGCCGGGTTTCGATCAAGGTTGGGTGACGGTGCAGGATCTTTCTGCACAACGTTGCGCACTGCTGCTTGAGCCCAAAAATGGGGAAAATATTCTCGATCTCTGTGCTGCTCCGGGTGGTAAAACCACACATATCCTCGAAATCGCCCCGCATGCCAAAGTCTTAGCCGTCGATGTTGACCCGCAACGCCTGCTCCGTGTGCATGAGAACTTACAGCGCCTGGGCATGCAGGCTGAAGTGCGTCAGGGCGATGGTCGTACACCGGCAGAATGGTGTGGCGATATGCAGTTCGATCGTATTCTGCTCGATGCACCCTGCTCTGCCACGGGCGTTATTCGCCGCCATCCAGACATCAAGTGGCTGCGTCGCGATCGTGATATTCCTGAGCTGGCGAATCTGCAGCGTGAAATTCTTGAGGCCGTATGGCCGCGTTTGAAATCTGGCGGCACGATGATTTATGCCACCTGCTCAGTATTGCCGGAAGAGAACCACAATCAAATCAGTGCCTTTTTGGCAGCGCATAGCGACGCCGTGGCCGAGACGTTGCCGCAGGGCCAAGCCAATGGCTGGCAGGTTTTCCCGACCATCGATGGCGGCGACGGCTTCTTCTACGCTAAGCTGATGAAAAAATAGTGCTGCGCATACTGACAAGAGCATCTAAGCCATGAAAATCATTATCCTCGGCGCCGGCCAGGTCGGCGGAACCCTGGCAGAAAATCTGGTCGGGGAAAATAACGATATCACCGTCGTCGATAGCGATGCGACGCGTTTACGCGTATTGCAGGACAAATTTGATCTGCGCGTCGTGCATGGTCACGGATCACATCCGCGTATTTTGCGTGAAGCCGGTGCTGAAGATGCGGATATGTTGGTGGCGGTAACCAACTCCGATGAAACCAACATGGTGGCTTGTCAGATTGCGTATTCCCTTTTCAATACGCCCAATCGCATCGCGCGTATTCGCGCCGCTGAATACTTACGCGATGCTGAGAAGCTGTTTGTACCGGAAGCCGTGCCAATTGATCATCTGATCTCTCCTGAGCAGTTGGTGATTGACAATATCTACCGCCTGATTCAGTACCCCGGCGCACTTCAGGTGGTGAATTTTGCCGAAGGCAAAGTGAGCCTCGCAGTGGTTAAAGCCTATTATGGCGGTCCGCTGGTCGGAAATCCTTTGTCGATCATGCGTGAACATATGCCACATATTGATACGCGAGTCGCAGCGATTTTTCGTCAGGATCGCCCAATACGTCCTCAGGGTTCTACGATCGTGGAAGCCGGGGATGAAGTGTTCTTTATTGCCGCGAGCCAGCATATTCGCGCGGTGATGAGTGAAATGCAGCGTCTTGAAAAACCGTATAAGCGCATCATGTTGGTTGGCGGCGGCAATATCGGCTTTGGATTGGCGCAGCGCCTGGAAAAACAGTACAGCGTGAAGTTGATTGAACGTAATCAACAGCGCGCGGCAGAACTAGCAGAACGTTTGCACGATACCATCGTTTTCTACGGTGATGCCTCGGATCAGGAATTGTTGGCCGAGGAGCATGTCGATCAGGTGGATCTCTTCATCGCGGTCACTAACGACGATGAAGCCAATATCATGTCGGCCATGCTGGCCAAGAAAATGGGCGCGAAAAAAGTGATGGTGCTGATCCAGCGCCGCGCCTACGTCGATCTGGTTCAAGGCAGTGTGATCGACATTGCGATCTCGCCACAACAAGCCACCATCTCGGCGCTGCTCAGTCACGTACGTAAAGCCGATATTGTGAGCGTTTCCTCACTGCGTCGCGGTATTGCCGAAGCGATCGAAGCGATCGCACACGGCGATGAAACCACCTCACGGGTGGTTGGACGATTGATAGAAGATATTAAGCTACCGCCGGGAACCATTATTGGTGCTGTGGTGCGCGGTGATGAAGTGATCATCGCCAATGATAATGTGCGCGTCGAACAGGGCGATCATGTAATTATGTTCCTGACGGATAAGAAGTTTGTGCCCGATGTTGAGCGTCTGTTCCAGCCAAGTCCATTCTTCCTGTAAAAGCTGCGGGCGAAAGCCCGCCGTGAAAATTTTGCTTAATCCTTTGTTCTAATGGCAATTGCACAAAGGTTTGTTAGACTTTAGCCATTGGCCAAGGCAAGGAGATAACAATGAGTTTATTCAAAGAGTTTCGTGATTTTGCAATGCGTGGGAACGTGGTTGATCTGGCTGTCGGTGTCATCATCGGTGCCGCTTTTGGTAAGATTGTTTCTTCACTGGTCGCCAATATCATCATGCCGCCACTCGGCTTGCTGATTGGTGGCGTCGATTTCAAACAGTTCAAATGGATATTAAAGCCGGCAGAAGGTGATATTCCTGCTGTGGTAATGGAGTACGGTAACTTTATTCAGACCGTGTTCGATTTCGTTATTGTTGCCTTTGCGATCTTCCTGGCAATTAAAGTAATGAACAAGCTGTATCAGAAAAAAGAAGTTGAGAAAGCGGCACCTAAGCCGACCAATGAAGAGTTACTGCTCACTGAAATCCGTGACCTGTTAAAGCAACAAAATCACGATAAATTATGATGAAAAAGCCGCCCAAATAAGGCGGCTTTTTTGTCTTTAAAGAAGAAGGCCAGTGATAAACTTTTCTGCTTATCACTGGCCTCCCAGTTACGTCCTTTGCCATGTTTGTCTTTACGTTGATAACTGCCTTTTCCTTTCTGATTCTTCTCAACGCGCTGCCTAAACAGTGGATCATGTAATAATGCTTCGAGTGCATTATCGTTGATTTTACCTTTTTGGAGCTGATAGCGAGTCATCTCGTCCTCCGGTTATTAACGGCGCAACTATATTCCTTCCAGCGCAAAATTCAATCCTTGCTACAACAAATTTCAGGCTGCGGCTCTTCACCTTTTTCCAGAGCTTCAAGTATTGAACAACAGGCGCTGCTATGTACGTCGCCGCAGCAGGTTTCAGCCAGACGGTGCAATGAACGCTGGATCGTCTGTAGTTCAGCGATCATGCCATTCACTTCTTCCAATCTTTTCGCCACAATGGCTTTGGATTCCTGGCAAGTATGATGTTCAGGATCTATGCGGATCGACAATAATCCACGAATCGACTCTAAGCTGAAGCCAAGTTGGCGACCATAGCGAATAAAACGCAGCCGCTGTAAATCATCGTCGCTATAAAGGCGAAAACCGCCCTCGGTGCGTACCTCATGATTCATCATCTGCTGTTTTTCATAAAAGCGGATGGTGTCTGGCGTCACATCCGCCATTTTTGCCAGCTGGCCAATCCGGTACATGCTATTTCTCCCGCTGCAAATGATGATGGATGGTATCGCTGTAATCGCCGCGCAAAAATTCGGTACTGATTCCGGCTTGCTGGAGTTTTATTTCTAACAGCGCTAAGCGTTTTGAGAATTCTCGCGCCTCGCCATCGTCAGGATCCAGTTCGAGTAGCAGATCGTTTAGCGCCAATGCTTCACGACGCATTTCAAGTTCAGGAGGTAGGTAACCAGAGTTTTTCAACAGACGATATGCCGTGCGCAATTCAACTGGTACTCCGCTGTCATCATCTAGCTGTAAAGGTGCACCTTCGCCGGACAAATTACTCAGCTCACCCTTTTCCTGAGCTTCACGGATATGTTGCTCTACAAGTTGATCAATTAGCCACATAAGGGAGTTCCTGATGGGTGTATCAGCCATCAGCATAGCGAAAGGGGAGTAAATGGAAAGGAATTACGGACAATAAAAAACCCGCCGAAGCGGGTTTCCTACGATACTGCAAATTACTCTGCAGTAGCTTCTGCTTGAGCTTCTGGACGATCAACCAGCTCGATGTAAGCCATCGGAGCGTTGTCACCAGCACGGAAGCCACACTTCAAAATGCGAGTGTAACCACCGGCACGGCTCGCGAAACGCGGGCCCAGCTCGTTAAACAGTTTTGCCACGATCTCGTTATCACGAGTGCGGGCGAATGCCAGACGACGATTAGCTACGCTGTCGGTCTTGGCAAGAGTAATCAGCGGCTCAACTACGCGGCGCAGCTCTTTGGCTTTCGGCAGAGTCGTCTTAATGATCTCATGACGAACCAGAGAACCAGCCATGTTGCGGAACATAGCCTGACGATGGCTGCTGTTGCGGTTCAGTTGACGACCACTCTTACGATGGCGCATGACCTTATCCTTCTCAGTGAAACCTTAACCTGTGATCGGTTTATTCATCAGCAATGCTTGCTGGTGGCCAGTTTTCCAGGCGCATGCCCAGAGACAAACCACGTGAAGCAAGCACATCTTTAATCTCGGTAAGAGATTTTTTACCCAGGTTAGGCGTTTTAAGCAGCTCAACCTCGGTACGCTGTACCAGATCACCGATGTAGTGGATAGCTTCTGCCTTGAGGCAGTTAGCAGAGCGGACAGTCAATTCCAGATCGTCAACAGGGCGCAGCAGGATCGGATCGAATTCTGGTTTCTCTTCTTTCACTTCCGGCTGACGTACATCACGTAAGTCAACGAAAGCTTCCAGTTGTTCTGCCAGGATGGTTGCCGCACGACGAATCGCCTCTTCAGGATCGATTGTGCCGTTGGTTTCCATTTCGATGACCAGCTTGTCCAGGTCGGTACGCTGTTCTACACGCGCTGCTTCAACATTGTAGGCAATACGGTCTACAGGGCTGTAGCAAGCGTCAACCAACAGACGGCCGATTGGGCGCTCATCTTCTTCCGAATGAATTCGGGCAGAAGCCGGCACATAACCACGACCACGCTGAACTTTGATACGCATGCTAATAGATGCGTTTTCATCGGTCAGGTGGCAGATCACATGCTGCGGCTTGACGATTTCAACATCACCGTCGTGGGTGATGTCGGCTGCAGTCACAGGGCCAATGCCAGATTTATTCAGAGTAAGGATGACTTCATCTTTACCTTGAACTCTTACCGCCAACCCTTTCAGGTTAAGCAGGATTTCCAGGATATCTTCCTGTACGCCCTCTTTGGTGGAGTACTCATGAAGCACACCATCAATCTCAACCTCGGTCACCGCGCAACCCGGCATGGAAGAAAGCAGAATACGGCGCAGTGCGTTACCAAGAGTATGGCCAAAGCCACGCTCTAACGGCTCAAGGGTCACCTTGGCGTGCGTCGAACTCACTTGCTCGATATCTACCAGGCGCGGTTTTAGAAACTCTGTCACAGAACCCTGCATTGTGTCCTCTCTTTGGTACTAAGCTTTACTTAGAGTAAAGCTCGACGATCAGGTGTTCGTTAATGTCCGCAGACAGATCAGTACGTTCAGGAATACGCTTGAACACACCTTCCATCTTAGTAGCATCAACTTCCAGCCAGGTTGGCTTTTCACGCTGCTCAGCCAGCTCCAGAGCGGCCTTCACGCGAGATTGCTGTTTGGCTTTCTCACGGATGCTTACGACATCATTCGGAGATACCTGATAAGAAGCGATGTTAACAACGCGACCGTTCACCAGGATAGATTTATGGCTAACCAGCTGACGTGCTTCTGCACGAGTGGCGCCAAAGCCCATACGGTAAACAACGTTATCCAGACGACCTTCTAGCAGGGCCAGCAGGTTTTCACCTGTGTTGCCTTTCAGACGTGCTGCTTCTTTATAGTAGTTACGGAACTGACGCTCCAGCACGCCGTACATACGACGAACTTTCTGCTTTTCACGCAACTGGCCGCCGTAGTCAGACAGACGCGGTTTACGCGCACCATGCTGACCAGGTGGTTGTTCAATTTTGCACTTGGTATCGATCGCGCGAACGCCAGACTTAAGGAATAAGTCGGTACCCTCACGACGGCTCAGCTTGAGCTTAGGACCCAAATATCTTGCCATTTTCTTTCTCCAACTAACCTAAAAACGGGCGATTAAACGCGACGTTTTTTCGGCGGACGACAACCGTTGTGAGGGATCGGAGTCACATCAGTAATATTAGTGATGCGGAAACCAGCAGCATTCAGAGCACGAATTGTTGATTCGCGACCTGGACCCGGACCCTTAACCATAACTTCCAGATTCTTAATACCGTAATCTTTCACTGCTTCTGCACAGCGCTCTGCAGCTACCTGCGCAGCAAACGGAGTAGATTTACGTGAACCGCGGAAACCGGAACCACCGGCGGTTGCCCAACCCAGTGCGTTACCCTGACGATCAGTAATGGTAACGATGGTGTTGTTAAAAGATGCATGGACATGAGCCACGCCATCTGAGACTTGTTTTCTTACACGCTTACGTGCACGAACTGGTGCCTTTGCCATTATTTACTCACCCCGATTATTTCTTGATCGGTTTACGCGGACCCTTACGGGTACGTGCATTGGTCTTAGTACGCTGACCGCGAACTGGCAGACCACGACGATGGCGTAAACCACGATAGCAACCAAGGTCCATCAGACGCTTGATGCTCAGGGTGATTTCACGGCGCAGATCACCTTCAACAACGAATTTACCAACTGCTTCACGCAGCTGTTCAATTTGTTCTTCAGACAGCTCTCTGATCTTAACATTTTCAGCAATACCCGTTGAAGCGCAGATGGCTTTAGAACGAGTTTTACCGATACCGAAAATCGAAGTTAATGCGATAACGGTATGTTTCTGATCAGGAATGTTAATGCCTGCTATACGGGCCACTATGCACTCCTATAATTAAACAAATGCGTCCCATGCTGAAAAGCCCGTTTTCAGGATACTCAAATGGTAACGCATCGACATACAAAAGATTGGCTGGCTAATCTAGCCAGCTCAACCCGACTTTGCAAGAAAAATATGTGACAATATCAGCCTTGGCGCTGTTTATGCTTTGGCTCGGCGCTGCAGATCACACGTACGACACCGTCGCGGCGAATGATTTTGCAGTTACGACATAATTTCTTGACGGAAGCACGAACTTTCATTTTTACTCTCCGTAACTTCTCAAGCACCCGAATTAACGGCCGTAGCCCTTCAGGTTAGCTTTCTTCAATGCAGACTCGTACTGACTCGACATCATCAGAGTTTGCACTTGAGCCATAAAGTCCATGATGACGACCACTACGATGAGCAGCGATGTGCCGCCAAAGTAGAATGGAACTTTCATAGCATCACGCATGAACTCCGGGATCAGGCAGATAAAAGTAATATACAGTGCGCCGATTAAGGTCAGACGTGTCATTACTTTATCGATGTACTTCGCCGTTTGCTCTCCCGGACGAATTCCCGGTACGAATGCACCAGACTTCTTCAGGTTATCTGCTGTTTCACGTGGGTTGAAGACCAACGCCGTGTAGAAGAAACAGAAGAAGATGATTGCAGTCGCATAGAGTAGCACATAAAGCGGCTGTCCTGGTTGCAAATACAGCGAAATTGTTGTCAGCCAGTTCCAACCGGTACCGCCCCCGAACCATGATGCTATGGTCGCCGGGAACAGAATAATGCTGGAAGCAAAAATAGCTGGGATTACGCCCGCCATATTCACTTTCAACGGTAAATGTGTGCTCTGTGCAGCATATACACGACGACCTTGCTGACGTTTAGCGTAGTTGACCACAATGCGACGCTGGCCACGCTCGACGAAAATAACAAAGAACGTCACTGCAAATACTAGAACTGCAACCAACAGCAACAGAAGGAAGTGCAGGTCACCTTGCCGCGCTTGCTCGATGGTATGGCCAATGGCCGGCGGGAGTCCCGCAACAATACCTGCGAAGATAATGATCGAGATACCGTTACCGATACCTCGCTCAGTAATCTGTTCGCCCAGCCACATCAGGAACATTGTCCCAGTAACCAGACTTACAACAGCGGTAAAGTAGAATGCAAAGCCTGGATTCATTACCAGCCCCTGCATTCCAGGCATATTCGGTAAACCGGTAGCAATACCGATCGACTGGAATACAGCCAGAACCAGTGTGCCGTAGCGAGTGTACTGGCTAATCTTGCGACGACCAGCTTCACCCTCTTTCTTAATCTCAGCTAACGCTGGATGAACCACCGTCAGCAGCTGGATAATAATAGAAGCCGAAATATACGGCATAATACCCAGAGCGAAGATTGAAGCACGACTGAGAGCACCACCAGAGAACATGTTGAACATTTCAATGATGGTGCCACGCTGTTGCTCAAGCAGTTTGGCAAGTACAGTGGCATCGATACCGGGGATTGGAATAAAAGAGCCAATTCGGAAGACAATGAGTGCACCGATTACAAACAACAGTCTGCGCTTCAGTTCACCAAAGCCACCTTTGGCACTTTGAAAATCTAATCCCGGTTGCTTTGCCATCTGCTACTTATTCCTCGATTTTACCGCCAGCAGCTTCGATTGCAGCACGAGCACCTTTGGTGACACGCAGACCGCGAACCGTTACCGGTGCAGAAACTTCACCAGAAAGAATCACTTTCGCGAATTCAATCTGAACACCGATAATATTGGCCGCTTTCAGCGTATTCAGGTCAACAATACCGCCTTCAACTTTCGCCAGATCAGACAGACGAACTTCTGTCGTGATCATTGCTTTGCGAGAGGTGAAACCAAATTTCGGCAGACGACGGTACAGAGGCATCTGACCACCCTCGAAACCGCGACGTACGCCACCGCCAGAACGAGAGTTCTGACCTTTGTGACCACGACCACCAGTTTTACCGAGGCCAGAACCGATACCACGACCCAGACGCTTAGAAGCGTGTTTAGACCCTTCGGCCGGAGACAGAGTGTTTAAACGCATCTCTTACTCCTCCACTTTCAGCATGTAGGAAATCGCGTTAATCATACCGCGTACAGCAGGCGTATCTTCACGCTCGACGGTGTGATTGATGCGACGCAGACCCAAGCCAACCAGAGTCGCTTTGTGCTTAGGCAGGCGGCCGATTGAACTGCGGGTTTGTGTAATTTTAATTGTCTTAGCCATCGTGATTACCCCAGAATTTCTTCAACGGATTTACCACGCTTGGCAGCGACCATTTCCGGAGAATTCATATTGCCCAGGCCATCGATAGTTGCACGAACCACGTTAATCGGGTTGGTAGAACCATACGCTTTAGCCAGAACGTTATGTACTCCAGCAACTTCTAAAACGGCGCGCATTGCACCGCCGGCGATGATACCGGTACCTTCAGAAGCTGGCTGCATGAACACACGAGAACCTGTGTGAGCACCTTTAACAGGGTGCTGCAGGGTGCCGTGAGTCAGCGCGACGTTAATCATATTGCGACGGGCTTTCTCCATCGCTTTCTGGATCGCTGCTGGAACTTCACGCGCTTTACCGTAACCAAAACCAACGCGGCCGTTACCATCACCCACTACAGTCAGTGCGGTGAAGGAGAAAATACGACCACCTTTTACAGTTTTAGATACACGGTTTACCGCGATCAGTTTTTCCTGCAGTTCGCCAGCTTGTTTCTCGATGTTTGACATCTTAGACCTCTACCTTAGAACTGAAGGCCAGCTTCACGGGCAGCATCTGCCAGTGCCTGGACACGACCATGATATTGGAACCCGGAACGGTCGAAAGAGACATTAGTAATGCCTTTCTCAACAGCGCGCTCAGCCAGAGCTTTACCTACAGCTGCAGCGGCGTCTTTGTTACCGGTATACTTCAGTTGTTCGGCAATAGCTTTTTCTACAGTAGAAGCAGCAACCAGAACTTCGGAACCGTTCGGGGCGATCACCTGTGCGTAGATATGACGCGGGGTACGATGTACCACCAGGCGAGTAGCACCCAGCTCTTTGAGCTTGCGACGTGCACGGGTCGCACGACGGATACGAGCAGATTTCTTATCCATAGTGTTACCTTACTTCTTCTTAGCCTCTTTGGTACGCACGACTTCGTCGGCGTAACGAACACCCTTGCCTTTATAAGGCTCAGGACGACGGTAGGCGCGCAGATCAGCTGCAACCTGACCAATCAGCTGTTTATCCGCGCCTTTCAGCACGATCTCAGTCTGAGTTGGACATTCAGCAGTGATGCCGGCCGGCAGTGCATGGTCAACAGGGTGAGAGAAGCCCAGGGCCAAGCTCACAGAGTTGCCTTTAACAGCTGCACGATAACCAACACCAACCAGTTGCAGCTTCTTGGTGAAGCCTTCGGTAACACCGATAACCATGCCGTTCAGCAGCGCACGAGCAGTACCTGCTTGTGCCCAACCATCCGCATAACCTTCGCGTGGAGCGAAAGTCAGGGCGTTGTCTGCATGCTTAACTTCTACAGCACTGTTGATAGTACGAGTCAGCTCGCCGTTTTTGCCTTTGATCGAAACTTCCTGACCGCTGAGTTTTACCTCTACGCCCGCAGGAACAACGACAGGTGCTTTTGCAACACGAGACATTTTATTCCTCCGATTACGCTACGTAGCAGATAATTTCGCCACCAAGACCAGCTTGGCGCGCTGCACGATCAGTCATGACACCTTTAGAGGTAGAGATTACAGCGATGCCCAGACCAGCCATTACTTTTGGCAGCTCATCTTTTTTCTTATAGATGCGCAGACCTGGACGACTAACACGCTGAATGCTCTCTACCACAGCCTTGCCCTGGAAATACTTTAAAGTAACTTCCAGCTCAGACTTGATATCGCCTTCGATTTTAAAATCTTCAATATAGCCTTCTTCCTTCAGCACGTTGGCAATTGCCACTTTCAGCTTGGAGGAAGGCATAGAGACCGCAACTTTGTTCGCGGCCTGACCGTTACGGATACGGGTCAGCATATCCGCGATCGGATCTTGCATGCTCATCTGTGTTACTCCCGTGATTCAAATGGTGACAATTACCAGCTAGCCTTTTTAAGACCCGGGATTTCACCGCGCATTGCGGCTTCACGGACCTTGATACGGCTCAACCCAAACTTCCGCAAGAAACCGTGCGGACGACCTGTCTGACGGCAGCGGTTACGCTGACGGGAAGGGCTGGAATCACGCGGCAGACTCTGCAGCTTGAGAACGGCATCCCAACGATCTTCGTCGGATGCGTTCACATCAGAAATGATCGCTTTCAGTTCAACGCGCTTGGCGAAGAACTTGTCTGCTAATTTCACACGCTTAACTTCGCGTGCTTTCATCGATTGCTTAGCCATTAAGTAACCCTACCTTACTTGCGGAATGGGAATTCAAAGGCAGCCAGCAGAGCACGGCCTTCATCATCAGATTTCGCAGTAGTGGTAATGGTAATATCCAAACCACGAACGCGATCGACTTTGTCATAATCGATTTCTGGGAAGATGATCTGCTCACGAACGCCCATGCTGTAGTTACCACGACCGTCGAACGACTTAGCAGATAAACCGCGGAAGTCACGAATACGTGGTACAGCAATAGTGATCAGACGCTCAAAGAACTCCCACATACGCTCACCGCGCAGAGTTACTTTACAGCCGATCGGATAGCCCTGACGGATTTTGAAGCCTGCAACTGATTTGCGTGCTTTGGTGATCAGCGGTTTTTGACCGGAGATTGCTGCCAGGTCAGCTGCTGCGTTATCCAGCAGTTTCTTGTCAGCGATCGCTTCACCAACACCCATGTTCAGGGTGATCTTCTCGACCCGAGGGACTTGCATGACAGAATTGTAGCCGAACTCTGTCATGAGTTTCTGGACTACTTCGTCTTTGTAGTAATCATGCAGTTTCGCCATCGTACTACTCCAAATTACTTGATAGTTTCGCTATTAGACTTGAAGAAACGGACTTTTTTGCCGTCTTCGAATCTAAAGCCTACACGGTCAGCCTTGCCGGTTGCCGCATTGAAGAGTGCAACGTTGGAAGCTTGAATAGCCGCTTCTTTTTCAACGATGCCACCTGGCTGGTTCAGGGCCGGAACCGGCTTCTGATGTTTCTTAACCAGGTTGATACCTTCAACGATGACTTTACCAGAAGTCAGGACGTTCTTTACTTTACCGCGTTTACCTTTGTCTTTGCCGGTAAGCACGATAACTTCGTCGTTACGACGGATTTTCGCTGCCATTGCTCGCTCCTTAGAGTACTTCTGGTGCCAGAGAGATAATTTTCATGAACTTTTCAGTACGAAGTTCACGAGTTACCGGCCCAAAAATACGCGTACCGATAGGTTGCTCGCTGTTATTGTTTAAAATAACGCATGCATTACCATCGAAGCGAATGACAGAACCGTCCGGGCGACGAACACCCTTCCTGGTGCGCACCACTACCGCTTTCAGGACATCACCTTTTTTCACCTTGCCACGAGGAATTGCTTCCTTGATGGTCACTTTGATGATATCGCCGACGCCTGCGTAGCGACGGTGCGAGCCACCCAGAACCTTGATACACATTACGCGACGTGCACCGGAGTTGTCGGCGACGTTCAGCATAGTCTGTTCTTGGATCATTTTAGTGCTCCGCTAATGTCAACTACTACTTCGGGACCCAAACCTCAGGTCGTTAAAAAGCCCCATAATTGAGGGCGCGGCATTATAACACCGGTTCTCGCACATGGGTAGAAAAAACGAACGGCTCAGACGAGCCGTTCGTTTTATTTTTTAGAGGAAACGGATTCTATTACAGAACCGCTTTCTCTACAACGCGAACCAGCGTCCAAGACTTAGTCTTGGACAGCGGACGGGTTTCGCGGATTTCAACCACGTCACCAATACCGCATTCGTTGTTCTCGTCATGGATGTGCAGCTTAGTCGTACGCTTGATGAATTTACCGTAGATCGGGTGTTTCACGACACGTTCGATAGCAACAACTGCAGATTTCTGCATTTTGTCACTAATAACACGACCCTGCAGAGTACGGATTTTATCGGTCATTACGCCGCCTTCTCAGTCAGTAAAGTCTTAACACGTGCAACATTACGGCGAACTTCTTTCAGCAGATGGGTTTGCTGAAGTTGGCCGGATGCTGCTTGCATGCGCAGGTTAAACTGCTCACGCAGCAGGTTAAGTAGCTCAGTATTCAGCTCTTCAACGCTTTTTTCACGCAGCTCATTTGCTTTCATTACATCACCGTCTTAGTAACAAAGGTGGTTTTGATAGGCAGTTTTGCTGCTGCCAGCTTGAAGGCTTCACGGGCCAATTCTTCCGAAACTCCGTCCATTTCATACAGGACTTTACCCGGTTGAATGAGGGCAACCCAATACTCCACGTTACCCTTACCTTTACCCATACGCACTTCCAGCGGCTTCTCGGTAATTGGTTTGTCCGGGAATACACGGATCCAAATTTTACCTTGACGCTTAACTGCACGGGTCATAGCACGACGTGCTGCTTCGATCTGACGAGCAGTCAGACGACCACGGCCAACAGCTTTCAGACCGAAAGTACCGAAGCTGACATCCGTACCTTGCGCCAGACCACGGTTGCGGCCTTTGTGCACTTTACGGAATTTCGTACGCTTTGGTTGTAACATCAGCGACTCTCCTTACTTACGGCCTTTACGCTGCTGCTTTTTAGGTTGAGCAGCCGGTTCCGGTTGTTCAACAGCAGCCATACCACCCAGGATCTCGCCTTTGAAGATCCATACCTTAACGCCGATTACACCATAAGTGGTGTGCGCTTCAGAGGTGTTGTAGTCAATGTCTGCACGCAGTGTGTGCAACGGTACGCGACCTTCACGGTACCATTCGGTACGTGCGATCTCGGCACCGCCCAAACGGCCGCTGACTTCGACTTTAATACCCTTCGCGCCCAGACGCATTGCGTTCTGTACAGCACGCTTCATAGCACGACGGAACATCACACGACGCTCCAGCTGTGAAGTGATGCTATCAGCAACCAATTTAGCGTCCAGTTCCGGCTTACGGACTTCGGCGATGTTGATCTGTGCAGGAACGCCAGCGATTTTCGCGACGACCGTACGCAGTTTTTCTACGTCTTCACCTTTTTTACCGATAACGATACCCGGGCGAGCAGTGTGAATAGTCACACGGATGCTCTTAGCCGGACGCTCGATAACGATACGAGATACAGACGCTTTAGACAGTTCCTTGGTCAGGAACTGACGGACTTTAAAATCGCTGTCCAGGTTGTCAGCGAATTCTTTGGTGTTCGCAAACCAGGTAGAGTTCCATGGTTTTACAATACCCAGGCGAATACCATTAGGATGTACTTTCTGACCCATTGCTAGTCTCCAGAGTCTCAGCGATCGGACACAACCACAGTAATGTGGCTGGTGCGCTTCAGGATGCGATCTGCACGACCTTTCGCACGCGGCATAATGCGCTTCATGCTTGGGCCTTCGTCTACGAAGATTTTCGCGACTTTCAGATCGTCGATATCAGCGCCATCGTTGTGTTCGGCGTTCGCAATGGCAGATTCCAGGACTTTCTTAACCAACACAGCAGCTTTCTTGTTGGTGTAGGTCAGAATATCCAGAGCCTGCGACACTTTCTTACCGCGAATCAGGTCTGCCACCAGGCGAACCTTCTGAGCAGAAGAACGAGCATGGCGATGTTGGGCAATAGTTTCCATCTCTTCCTCCTACTTATTTCTTCTTGGCTTTCTTATCTGCAGCATGGCCGCGATAAGTACGTGTCGGTGCAAATTCACCCAGTTTGTGGCCGACCATTTCGTCGGAAACAAAGACAGGAACGTGCTGACGACCATTATGGACAGCGATGGTCAAACCGATCATGTTAGGGAAGATCGTTGAACGACGGGACCAAGTGCGCAGGGGCTTCTTGTCACCGCTTTCCACCGCTTTCTCTACCTTCTTCAGCAAGTGCAGGTCAATAAAAGGACCTTTCTTGAGAGAACGTGGCATGGCTTATCCTCTAAAATTATTTGCTACGGCGACGTACGATAAATTTATCAGTACGCTTGTTGCTACGGGTCTTCTTACCTTTGGTCTGAACGCCCCACGGAGTTACCGGGTGCTTACCAAAGTTACGACCTTCACCACCACCGTGCGGGTGATCGACTGGGTTCATCGCAGTACCGCGAACGGTAGGACGAACACCACGCCAACGGGTTGCACCAGCTTTACCCAATACGCGCAGCATGTGCTCAGAGTTGCCAACTTCGCCAAGAGTTGCACGACATTCGGATTCAACTTTGCGCATTTCGCCTGAACGCAGACGCAGGGTAACGTAGGAACCTTCACGCGCAACGATCTGCACGTAAGTACCAGCTGAGCGAGCAATCTGACCGCCTTTGCCTGGTTTCATTTCTACGTTATGAACGGTAGAACCCACCGGGATGTTACGCATCGGCAGGGTGTTACCTGCTTTAATCGCAGCATCAACGCCAGATTGAACCTGATCGCCGGCTTTCAGGCCTTTAGGGGCTAGGATGTAACGGCGCTCGCCATCTTTGTACAGAACCAGTGCGATGTTCGCAGAACGGTTCGGATCGTACTCAAGACGCTCAACAACTGCTGGGATACCATCTTTGTTGCGTTTGAAGTCAACAATACGGTAAGCCTGCTTATGACCACCACCGATATGACGGGTAGTGATACGACCATTGTTGTTACGACCACCGGATTTGCTGTTTTTTTCTACCAGCGGAGCAAATGGTTTGCCCTTGTGCAGCTCTGGGTTCACCACTTTAACTACGTGGCGACGACCCGGAGATGTCGGTTTACATTTAACAACTGCCATTGTCTTTCTCCTCCGACTTACTCAGCGCCGCCGACGAAGTCCAGATTCTGGCCTTCCTTCAGGGTGACGTAAGCTTTTTTCCAGTCGCTACGACGACCGATACGCTGTCCGTGACGCTTAACTTTCCCTTTAACTACCAGGGTGTTTACGTCTTTAACTTCCACTTCGAACAGCTTCTCAACAGCAGCAACGATCTCTGCTTTGGTCGCGTCTTTAGCAACTTTGAGAACGATGGTATTGGTTTTTTCCATCGCAGTAGATGCTTTTTCTGATACGTGCGGTGCACGCACTACTTTCAGCAGACGTTCTTCACGGATCATGCCAGCATCTCCTCAACTTGCTTAACTGCTTCCGCAGTCATAACGACTTTGTCGAAGGCGATCAGGCTAACTGGGTCGATGCCCGCTGCATCACGCACGTCAACCTTGTACAGGTTACGCGCAGCCAGGAACAGATTCTCATCCAGTTCACCGGTGATGATCAGCACATCTTGCAGCGCCATGTCTTTCAGTTTCTGTACCAGCAGCTTAGTTTTAGGCGCTTCTACAGAGAACGTCTCGACAACGATCAGACGGTCCTGACGTACCAGCTCGGACAGGATGCTTTTCAGCGCGCCGCGGTACATCTTTTTGTTAACTTTTTGACTGTGGTCCTGTGGACGTGCAGCGAAGGTTACGCCACCTGAACGCCAGATCGGGCTCTTTACAGAACCTGAACGCGCACGGCCGGTACCTTTCTGGCGCCAAGGCTTTTTACCTGAACCAGTAACTTCAGCACGAGTCTTCTGCGCACGAGTACCCTGACGAGCACCAGCGGCATAAGCAACAACAACCTGGTGAACCAGCGCTTCGTTGAAATCACGACCGAAGGTAGTTTCGGAAACAGTCAGCGCGCTCTGCGCGTCTTTCAGTACTAATTCCATTGCTATCCCCTTACGCCTTCACAGCTGGTTTAACAATCAGATCGCACCCAGTTGCACCCGGGACGCCACCTTTGACCAGCAGCAGGTTGCGCTCAGCGTCAACACGTACTACTTCCAGGCTCTGAACGGTTACGCGCTCATTACCCAGCTGACCAGCCATTTTCTTGCCTTTGAACACTTTGCCCGGAGTCTGGTTCTGACCGATAGAACCCGGAACGCGGTGTGACAAGGAGTTACCGTGTGTAGCGTCCTGGGTACGGAAGTTCCAGCGCTTAACGGTACCTGCGAAACCTTTACCTTTAGAGGTACCGGTAACGTCTACTTTTTTAACGTCAGCGAAAATTTCAACACTGATGCTCTGGCCAACAGAGAAATCTTCACCTTCGGTGCGGAATTCCCACAGACCACGGCCAGCGTCAACGCCAGCTTTAGCAAAATGACCTGCTTCAGGCTTGCTCACACGGCTTGCTTTTTTAGCACCGGTGGTAACCTGAATAGCTTGGTAACCATCGTTGTCCAGGCCTTTGACCTGAGTAACGCGGTTTGCTTCAACTTCGATAACGGTTACTGGGATTGAAACGCCATCTTCAGTGAAGATGCGGGTCATACCCACTTTTTTACCGACTAAACCAATCATTGTATCAACCTCTCAATCGCTCGATGACCTGATTAACCCAGGCTGATCTGCACGTCAACACCGGCAGCCAGGTCCAGACGCATCAGAGCATCAACGGTTTTTTCAGTTGGCTCAACGATGTCTACCAGACGCTTGTGAGTGCGGATTTCGTACTGATCACGCGCGTCTTTGTTAACGTGCGGAGAGATCAGAACGGTAAAACGCTCTTTGCGGGTTGGCAGCGGGATCGGACCACGTACCTGCGCACCAGTGCGCTTGGCAGTCTCAACGATTTCCGCGGTTGATTGATCGATCAGGCGATGATCAAACGCTTTAAGACGGATACGGATTCTTTGGTTCGACATGAGACCAAGGCTCCAAACATTTTATAAACGAAAAGAATTACTACCCGCATCCATTACGATTGATGGAGGAGTGTAATCGTTCAGCATATAACTCCCCAATTGGGAGTATTGTTAGGCGATACATAAACAGCTATCCCCTGCGATTCTGCTCGAATCGCGCCACACCAATATCGGCAGGCCCGCGCATTATACGTAAATCAGTTCAGGAAGCAACCCGTGTTGTGTTTTTAACCACATCAATCTGGTTACAGACCGAAAAAAACCCGCAGCAATCGTTTAGACTGAGCGGGCTTGCGTGACGATGGGCATATGGCTAATGTTCGTTCTGATCTTTTAATTGAGACTGAAGATAATTTTGCAGGCCGAGTTTGTTCACCAGATCGAGTTCCGTTTCCAGCCAGTCTATGTGCCCTTCCTCTTCCGTAAGAATCTCAATCATCATGTCTCTGCTGACGTAGTCATGAACCTTGTCGGCATAGGCTATCGCCTCACGCAAATCCTTTGCGCCTTCCAGTTCTAATGCCAGGTCAGATTGCAGCATTTCCGGCACGTCTTCACCGATGCGTAATCGACCTAGATCTTGCAGGTTAGGAATTCCTTCAAGAAAAAGAATGCGTTCGATATATTTGTCCGCATGTTTCATTTCATCGATTGACTCATGATACTCAACGTCATTGAGCCGGGTCAGACCCCAATTTTTGAACATACGCGCATGAAGGAAGTACTGATTAATCGCAACCAGTTCATTCCCCAGCAATTTGTTGAGATGAAATATGATTTTACTGTCGCCCTTCATTTTTGCTTCCTCCGCTTCCAACTAAATAGAGCGTAGATGCGGATGAAAGGAAGTCAAAAAAACGCGACAGTTATTGTGGGTATTAGGAAGTGCAGAATTACTTTATTAAGCTATCTCTTTGTAGAGCGGCACGTTTTGCAGTTCATCTTCCATAATTTCACGCGCAAACCGCACGCACTTGCCACATTGCTTTCCAATGGGAACCAACTGGCGCAATTGTTGAATCGATTTGGGTTGATAGCGGCGAACCACTTCGCGCAGAGTTTTATCACTCACGGCGTTACACAAGCAGACGTACATTTACTGCGGACTCCCGTACAATTTATGATCAAATTGTAAATGAGAATGGTTTTTATTTCAAACGCAGCTTTTATGTGGGATTAATCGAAACGGCAAAATTCAGACATAAAAAAAGAGCACCGAAGTGCTCTTTTTCATGCTGCGATGACTGCCGAAACAGCCATCGACATTAACGCAATTAAGCGATAATTTCAGCAACAACACCCGCACCAACAGTACGGCCGCCTTCACGGATTGCAAAACGCAGACCCTGATCCATAGCGATTGGCTTGATCAAAGTAACGGTCATTTTTACGTTGTCGCCTGGCATTACCATCTCAACGCCTTCTGGCAGTTGAACGTCACCGGTCACGTCAGTAGTACGGAAGTAGAACTGAGGACGGTAGCCTTTGAAGAACGGAGTATGACGGCCGCCTTCATCTTTAGACAGAACGTAAACTTCTGAAGTGAACTGGGTATGTGGCTTGATTGAACCCGGCTTAGCCAGAACCTGGCCACGCTCGATGTCTTCACGCTTGATACCACGCAGCAGAACACCACAGTTCTCGCCTGCCTGACCCTGGTCCAGCAGTTTGCGGAACATTTCAACGCCAGTACAGGTTGATTTCACAGTGTCTTTAAGGCCAACAACTTCAACTTCGTCGCCCACTTTAACGATACCGCGCTCAACACGACCGGTAACAACGGTACCACGGCCAGAGATTGAGAATACGTCTTCGATTGGCAGCAGGAACGGCTTGTCGATTGCACGAACTGGCTCTGGGATGTAAGTATCCAGGTGCTCAGCCAGCTCAATGATCTTAGCTTCCCACTCAGCGTCGCCTTCCAGCGCTTTCAGAGCAGAACCACGTACGATTGGAGTGTCGTCGCCTGGGAAGTCATAAGCTGACAGCAGGTCACGTACTTCCATCTCTACCAGTTCCAGCAGCTCTTCATCATCAACCATGTCGCACTTGTTCAGGAACACGATGATGTAAGGAACGCCAACCTGACGACCCAGCAGGATGTGCTCACGGGTCTGTGGCATTGGGCCATCAGTCGCAGCAACAACCAGGATCGCGCCGTCCATCTGCGCAGCACCGGTGATCATGTTTTTCACATAGTCGGCGTGGCCTGGGCAGTCAACGTGCGCATAGTGGCGAGACGGGGTTTCATATTCAACGTGAGAAGTGTTGATGGTGATACCACGTGCTTTCTCTTCTGGCGCTTTATCGATCTCATCGAATTTGCTTGCCTTACCGCCGTAGGTTTTAGCCAGTACGGTAGTAATTGCTGCAGTCAGGGTGGTTTTACCGTGGTCGACGTGACCGATGGTGCCCACGTTTACGTGCAGTTTGTTACGCTGAAATTGCTCTTTCGCCATGGCGATAATTCCTTACGTTGTGCCTTCATGAGTCATGAAGGCATCAGTTCACAATTTTTAAACCGTAGCTTATTTGCTACGAGCTTCAATAACGGCCTGAGCGACGTTGTTCGGCGCATCATCGTACTTCAGGAACTCCATGGAGTAAGAAGCACGGCCTTTGGTCAGAGAACGCAGCTGGGTTGCATATCCGAACATTTCAGACAGCGGAACTTCAGCATGGATCTGAACGCCAGTAGCGTTAGATTCCTGTCCTTTGAGCATACCACGACGACGGCTAAGGTCACCGATAACGTCACCGGTGTTCTCTTCCGGAGTCTCTACTTCAACCTTCATGATTGGCTCAAGCAGAACAGGTTGTGCTTTCTTAAAGCCATCTTTAAAGGCTAAAGAAGCAGCCAGTTTAAACGCCAGCTCAGAGGAGTCGACATCATGGTATGAACCGAAGTGCAGACGAACACCCAGATCAACTACCGGATAACCAGCCAGTGGACCTGATTTCAGCTGCTCCTGGAGACCTTTATCAACCGCAGGGATGTATTCAGTTGGAATCACACCGCCCTTGATATCGTTGACAAATTCGTAACCTTTCGGATTAACGCCAGGCTCCAGTGGGTACATGTCGATAACAACATGACCATACTGACCACGACCACCAGACTGCTTGGCGTGTTTACCTTCGATATCGGTAACTTTCGCGCGAATCGCTTCACGGTAAGCAACCTGAGGTTTACCGACGTTCGCTTCAACGTTGAATTCACGCTTCATGCGGTCAACGATGATGTCGAGGTGCAGCTCACCCATACCCGCGATGATGGTCTGGTTGGTTTCTTCATCAGTCCATACGCGGAATGATGGATCTTCTTTCGCCAGACGACCCAGAGCCAGACCCATTTTTTCCTGGTCAGCTTTGGTTTTCGGCTCAACGGCGATAGAGATTACCGGCTCAGGGAATTCCATACGCTCAAGAATGATGACGTTGTCTGGGTCACACAGGGTGTCACCAGTGGTTACGTCTTTCAGACCGATCGCAGCGGCGATATCGCCCGCACGAACTTCCTTGATCTCTTCACGTTTGTTCGCGTGCATCTGAACAATACGGCCCAGACGCTCACGGTTTGACTTAACCGGGTTGAACACGGTGTCACCGGTGTTAACAACACCAGAGTAAACGCGGAAGAAGGTCAGGTTACCAACAAACGGGTCGGTAGCGATTTTGAACGCCAGTGCAGCAAACGGCTCTTTGTCATCGGAATGACGCTCAGCCGGCGTGTCTTTACCGTCGTCCAGCATACCGTTAATCGCGGTAACGTCAGTCGGTGCTGGCAGGTATTCAACTACCGCATCCAGCATCGCCTGAACACCTTTGTTCTTAAATGCAGAACCACAGGTAACCAGGATGATTTCGTTTTTCAGAACGCGCTTGCGCAGAGAAGTTTTAATCTCTTCTTCGGTCAGTTCTTCACCGCCGAAGAATTTCTCCATCAGCTCATCAGAACCTTCAGCAGCGGCTTCAACCAGCTTCGCACGCCACTCTTCAGCCAGTTCCTGCATATCAGCTGGAATATCTTCGTAAACGAAGGTAACGCCCTGATCGGCATCGTTCCAGTTGATCGCTTTCATTTTCACCAGGTCAACAACACCGGTGAAACCTTCTTCTGCGCCGATAGCCAGCTGAAGTGGAACTGGGTTTGCACCCAAACGCACTTTCATCTGGTCAACAACTTTCAGGAAGTTAGCACCCATGCGGTCCATTTTGTTAACGAACGCGATGCGTGGAACTTTATATTTGTTAGCCTGGCGCCATACGGTTTCAGACTGTGGCTGAACACCACCAACTGCACAGTAAACCATTACTGCGCCATCAAGCACACGCATAGAACGCTCAACTTCGATGGTGAAGTCAACGTGTCCCGGGGTGTCGATGATGTTTACGTGGTGTGGTTCAAACTGCTTAGCCATACCAGACCAGAAACAGGTAGTCGCAGCAGACGTGATGGTAATACCACGTTCCTGCTCCTGCTCCATCCAGTCCATGGTTGCTGCGCCGTCATGAACTTCACCGATTTTGTGGTTTACACCGGTGTAGAACAGAACACGTTCGGTAGTTGTAGTCTTACCGGCGTCGATGTGCGCACTGATACCAATGTTACGGTAGCGCTCAATGGGTGTTTTACGAGCCATTTGATTCCTCTGATTCTTAGACGTTCTAAGTTAAAAAAGCCCAGCAGGTGAGTCACTGGGACGCCCGCTGGGTTTATAACAACTACGTTGCTGTTACCAGCGGTAGTGTGCGAACGCCTTGTTGGCTTCAGCCATGCGGTGAACGTCTTCACGTTTCTTAACTGCAGTACCTTTGTTCTCTGCAGCATCAGAAAGTTCGTTCGCCAGGCGGAGAGCCATAGATTTATCACCGCGTTTACGAGCAGCTTCTACGATCCAACGCATTGCCAGGGCATTACGACGAACCGGACGGACTTCAACTGGAACCTGGTAGGTAGAACCACCAACGCGACGTGACTTAACTTCGACAGTCGGACGTACGTTTTCGAGAGCAACCTCGAACGCTTCCAGGCCATCTTTACCAGCGCGTTGAGCCAGGGTATCAAGCGCGGTATAGACGATAGATTCAGCAGTAGATTTTTTACCATCTACCATCAGGATATTTACAAATTTAGCCAGCAGCTCTGATCCGAACTTAGGATCCGGCAGAATTTTACGCTGACCAATGACGCGACGACGTGGCATGGAAATACTCCGTTGTTAATTCAGGATTGTCCAAAACTCTACGAGTTTAGTTTGACATTTAAGTTAAAACGTTTGGCCTTACTTAACGGAGAACCATTAAGCCTTTGGCTTCTTCACGCCGTACTTGGAGCGTGACTGCTTACGGTCTTTAACACCTGAGCAGTCCAGCGCGCCACGAACGGTGTGGTAACGCACACCTGGCAAGTCTTTAACACGACCGCCACGGATCAGGATCACTGAGTGTTCCTGCAGGTTATGACCTTCACCACCGATGTAGGAGGTAACTTCAAAACCGTTGGTCAAACGCACACGGCAAACTTTACGCAGTGCTGAGTTTGGTTTTTTAGGGGTAGTGGTGTACACACGAGTACATACACCACGTTTTTGCGGGCAAGCTTCCAGCGCAGGCACGTTGCTCTTTGCAACTTTGCGTACGCGTGGTTTGCGAACCAGCTGGTTAACTGTTGCCATTAAATAGCTCCTGGGATTTAGCTTTTTGCTTCGTAAACACGTAATAAATCGCCTCGTATTACTACGAGGAGGCAGAATTTTAGGGCTGTGTCAAAAGGGTGTCAAGAAATAACCAGGTTTTCGCTCTTACCAGGCCACTTGTTGTGGATGCTTCGCTGTCATCGCAACGAAACCAGTATAGTCCAAACGTGCTACATTGGTCGAAATTTGCTCATCCAGGCCGCGCGCCGCCACATCTTCTTCTAATACCCACAGCGTAGCCGGCGATGCGCTGAGCTTGATTAACATTTGGCTGCCAGCCAAAGCGGCGGTGACGCCATCCTGCAATAAAAGCAGATCGTCGCCTTCCTGCAATAAATGCAGCAGGCTATCGAGGTCGCATTGCCAGGGAGATTGCAGCAGCGTATAGAGCATGATCAGTTCTCAGAATCGAATAACACGATGATAGGAAGCCAGCTTTTCGCGTAGCGATGCGGCCTCCAGCACCTCAGCAGCCAACACACGTTCAGCCGTCAAACTCTGCCCGCGCGCCAGCAAGGATTCGGCGCAGACAAAACACTGGTCAATATCGTATAACTCCAGCACGCCAAAAGTCGCGATGTAGTTACGCGCCAAAATTTGCTCAGGTTGTTGGTCGCGATTGAGCTGCAGCACGCCATCCCCGATAAAGAACAGACCGATATCTTCGCTTAGCGCGCCCGTCGCCAGCACAGCATCCAGCCCTTCCCTGCCCGCGCTGCTGCCGTGCGGTGCCTGAGTAAATAGAAAAGCTACGCGGTTCATCAGAATTGCACCAGACGATCGCAGCTAAGCGCGGCTTCTGCCAATGCGCCCAAACCGCTGAGTTCAAAACCCGGCTGCAAGTTACTGCCCGCCAGTTGCAAGCGCGCGGCTTCCTGCGCGTCGGTTACGCCACGACGTAATGCTGCGGCCACGCAGATATTCAGCGCGGCGCCACTTTCAGCGCGCAACTGCTGCCATTCACGCACCATATCCACCTCATCGCTGGCCGGCGCGCTCAGTTGGTTGGCGTTCAATACGCCTTCACGATAGAAGAACACGCTCTCCAGCTGGTGCCCGGCCTTGATGAGTGCACGCGCAAACAGCAGCGCGCTGCTGGCGTGTTGCGTGCCGTATGCCGGTCCGGTGACCAGCAAGGTGTAGCGCATTAGCGATCCTGCCCCTGAAAATCACCGCTTTTAAACTGACGAATATAGAGGTAAACCGTGTGCTTGGAGATATTGAGGCGATCGGCGACCTGGTTAATCGCATCTTTAATGTCGAAGATACCCTTCTCATACATATTGAGCACGATCTGGCGATTCTTAGCATTATTAGAGACGTTACGGTCAGCGCTCACTTCTTCAATCGCGAACTCAAGCGTCTGCATCACCAGATCTTCCACCGAGCTGGCAAAGTTGACGTTGGAATCCACCTGCTGCATCTCCGGCGGCATAAAGGTCGACATAATCTGCGAGAACGGAACGTCGAGGTTCATGTTGATGCACAGCAAGCCAATAACGCGCTGCTGGCGATTACGAATCGCGATCGTGACCGATTTCATCAGCACACCGCTTTTCGCGCGCGTGAAGTAGGCTCTGGAGACATTGCTGTCGGCGCCGTGCATATCGTGCAGCATACGCAGCGCTAAATCGGTAATCGGCGAACCCACTTTACGCCCGGTATGTTCACCGTTGGCGATACGCACCGCAGAACACTTCAAATCTTCCAGCGAATGAAGCACGATTTCGCAGTGCGAGCCAATCAACATCGCCAGGCCATCGACAACGGCTTCGTAGGATTTGAGGATATCGTAATCTGCTTGCTCGAACGGACGTTGCTCCAGTAAATCGAAGTCAGTCAGTTCACCGGGATTGAATGGATTAGACATCGAAGACATTACCCTAAATGGCTGGAGCCTGTCTCGACAGCATTGGGGCAGACTCATATTGTGATAATTGTGCAGGCGCTAGTCTGGCAAATGTGCTGGTCTTTAGCCAGACCTTTACTCTCTTCTCCGCAATAAAAACGCCGCCCGAGGGCGGCGTGATGCAGAAAGTTAAGATTACTGTGCTTTCTGATCGGCAGCGACTGGAGCCTGCGCTTTTTCGTCCGCTTTCGGCGCGGGTTTGATGTCGAGCAGTTCAACATCGAACACCAGCGTAGAGTTGGCCGGAATACCCGGAACGCCATTTTTGCCGTAAGCCAGGTTCGGTGGGATCACCAGCTTGATTTTACCGCCTTTCTTCACGTGCTTCAGACCTTCGGTCCAGCCCGGAATCACACCGTCCAGACGGAACGACAGCGGCTCACCGCGGGTATAAGAGTTATCGAACTCAGTACCGTCGATCAGCGTCCCTTTGTAGTTCACAACCACAGTGTCGCTGTCTTTCGGCGCGCTACCGGTACCTTCTTTCTCTACCTGATACAGCAGGCCAGATTCGGTTTTCTTCACGCCTTTTTCTTTAGCGAATTTGTCAGCGTAAGCGGAACCCTTATCAGAGTTCTCTTTCGCGTCTTTTTCCATCTTCGCCTGAGCAGCACCTTTTACGCGGCCTTCAAAGGCCTGCAGGGTTTGCTCGATCTCTTGATCAGAGAGTTTGCTCTTGCCGCCAAAGGCGTCCTGAACACCCGCGATCAACTGATCTTTATCCAGTTTGATGCCCAGCTTCTCTTGTTCCTTCAAAGAGTTGTCCATGTAGCGACCCAGGGACGCGCCAAGTGCATAAGCTGATTGCTGGTCTTCGTTTTTGAAGGCAGCATTTTTCGGTGCTTGCGGCGCAGCCTGAGCGGCGTCTGCTGGAGCAGCGGCGGTTTCTGCTGCCATTGCCAGCGGTGCATTCAGCGCGAAGGCCATGGTGGTTGCTAACAATGTGACTTTAAACAGTGAATTCATCCTTTCTCCAAAACCGAAGCCTCTAACCTCGGGAATCATTGCGGACTGAGGCCCACACTATAACTTTACGTGGCAGCGGCGAACACTCCCACAATGTAATTACCCGTTCAACCTCCGACCTTTTTTGCTTCAGGAAGTTTCATCAGAGATATAGGCGTTATGCGTCGTTTCAATGCAGCATGGCGCGGAAAGGTAAAATATCAGGTGATTCTGAAGCGAAAGGCCGTAGAATCAGGCCCGAAACAGACTAACGTGCAGCACCGCAAGATGAGGAAAGATCATGCAACCAACAGAATGGGAACAACGCCTTGAGGCGCTGGAGAGCAAGCTGGCTTTTCAGGAATACACCATCGATCAGCTCAATCAAACGGTGGTTCAGCATGAGCTGGAGATGATCAGACTGCGTGAGCAGGTCCGTCTGTTAATCGATAAAGTGAAAGATAGCGCGCCGTCGATAATTGCCTCGCAATCTGAAGAAACCCCGCCGCCACATTACTAAAAAGAAAAGGCCACCCGAAGGTGGCCTCGCCAGCATCACACTAATTAGTGGCTGCAGCCGCAACCGCCAGTGCCACAACCGCCCTGGCCGTGATCGTGACCATGGTCGTGGTCATGATCGTGATGATGACCATCAGCGCCATGCACGTGACCGTGCGCCAGCTCTTCTTCGGTTGCTGCGCGAATCGCCACAACTTCCACGTTGAAGTTCAGGTTCTGACCCGCCAGCATGTGGTTACCATCAACCACTACGTGCTCATCTTCAACTTCGGTGATTTCAACCGGAACTGGACCCTGATCGGTTTCTGCCAGGAAGCGCATGCCAACCTGCAGTTCGTCAACGCCCATAAACACGTCTTTTGGTACGCGCTGTACGAGGTTGTCATCGTATTGACCGTAAGCGTCGTTCGCCGGGATATGCACGTCAAACTTATCGCCTACATCATGATTTTCCAGCGCTTTTTCCAGACCAGAAATCAGGGAACCATGACCGTGCAGATAGTCCAACGGTGCACTCACCGGTGACTCGTCAACCAACACACCGTCTTCGGTACGAACCTGATACGCCAGGCTCACCACCAGGTCTTTTGCTACTTTCATGATATCTCCTAACCGTTGAGAACTAAGATCCCGTCCCATTGGTCAATTTTGCGTGCAATAACCAACCAGAAAGGTTCAAGACTGAGGATGCCAACAAATGTGTTGTTGCATACTGCTCAGCGTTAATGGCGCCGATTGTAACGGAATTCAATCCCGCTGTAAGTTCAAGCTTAAAAAAAGCTGAGCCATTGCGCTACTCAGGATGAAAAATGCCGATCACTTGCTCATTGCTGCGAACCTGATCGCGCACCTGCTTATCCGCTTCCCGCATTTGATGACCGCACTCGACGCATTCCACCACATCAACATTGTTCTCACGCCACAATGCCAACGTGTCTTTTTCCTGGCAGTGCGGGCAAACCGCACCGGCAATAAATTGTTTACGCATACTGTTTCCTGCCGTCGTTAGTGAACGGATTAAGTAAGTATAGTTCTACTCGTCATCCCAGCCGTCAAACTGACGTTTCTCGTGCTGCATTTCGCGCTGGAAGATATCCTCCAACTCGCGCCGCGCCTCACGCACACGCGAAACCTGCGCGCTGTCATCGTGGCTTGGCACCAGTTCACGCAGCATACGCATATCCAGACGACGGAAATGTTGCTGCGCGCGCTGCGCCTGATGCGGATGCATGCCCAGCGAGATCAGCGTTTTACGACCCAGCTCCAGCGCACTGGAGAACGTCTCACGCGAGAACAGCGTAACACCCGCCTGCAACAGTTCGTGCGCCTCAACACGTCCGCGCGCGCGCGCCAGGATTTCCAGCTGCGGGAAATGCTGCTGACACAGTTGCACGATAGTCATCGAATCTTCCGGATCGTTACAGGTAATGACGATGGATTGCGCATTCTCCGCGCCCGCTGCACGCAGCAGCTCCAGCTCGGTGGCGTCGCCATAGTAAACCTTATAGCCATATTTACGCATCAGGCTCACCGCAGAGATATCACGCTCCAGCACGGTAATGCGCTTGTTGTTCGCCATCAGCAAACGGCCAACAACCTGACCAAAACGACCAAAGCCCACCACAATCACCTGCGGCTGATCATCCTCGACAAAATGCTTCTCGGCATTTTCATCGGGCTCATTAAAGCGGCGCGCCAGTAAACGGTCGATGCCGTTCATCAGCAGCGGCGTGGTCATCATCGATAGCGTCACCGTCACCAGCAGCAGCGGCATTTGGTCACCGCTAAACATTTTGGCCGACGACGCCGCCGAGAACAGCACAAAGGCAAACTCACCGCCCTGGCTTAACACACCGGCAAACTGCTGGCGCTCTGAACTGCGCAGGCCATAAATGCGCCCCAGCACATACAGCACCAGCGTTTTCACCGTCACCAGAATCAGCACGCCCAACAAAATTTCAGTGATGTGGGTATAAAGCACGCCGAGATTCAGCGCCATGCCAACCGAAATAAAGAACAAGCCCAGCAACAAACCTTTGAACGGTTCAATGGCCACTTCCAGCTCGTGGCGATACTCGCTTTCCGCCAACAGAATACCGGCGATGAAAGTACCGAGCGCCATCGACAGGCCGAGCGCATCCATAAACAGTGCCGAACCCAGCACCAGCAGCAGCGAGGCGGCAGTAAACACTTCGCGCACGCCGGATGCCGCAATGAAGCGCAGAATCGGGCGCAGCAGATAACGACCACCAATCAGCATCCCGCCGAACGCCAGCACTTTCATCCCAACTTTCAACCAGTCAACATGACCGCTGTCGCCGCCCGCCAGCAGCGGCACCAGCGCCAACGCGGGAATCACCGCTAGATCCTGGAACAGCAACACTGAGAAACCGAGCTGTCCCGATTCACTGCGGTTCATGCCTTTATCGCGCATCAGCTGCAGCGCCATCGCCGTGGATGACATTGCCAGACCAATGCCGCCAATCACCGCCGCCTGCCAGCTAAAGTCGGTCAGCCACAGCAATCCGCCGAGAATGGCGGCGGAAATCAGCACCTGAGCCGCACCAACGCCAAATATCGAACGGCGCAGCGCCCACAGTTTCGAGGGGTTCAGTTCAAGCCCGATTATGAACATCAGGAACACCACGCCGAGTTCCGAGAAGTGCAAAATCTCCTCGACGTCGCTGATGAACCCCAAACCCCACGGACCAATCGCGATACCGGCCAGCAGATAGCCCAGCACCGCGCCAATGCCGAGACGTGCCGCAATCGGCACAATCAGCACCGCCGCGACCAGATAAATCACGCCCGCCGTCAGTAACGTTTCGCCTTCCATCACACTCCTCCCTGCGGCAGCGGTGAAGCCAGCCAGTCGCCGTATGCGCGCGCAAAATTACGCATCACTTCCGGCGTTTGTCGACGCGCCCAGTAAATCACCATCGGCGTCATCCAGTGCATGCGGCACATCTGCGCCGTCAGCTCAAACGGACGCATGATGTCACTCATCGGATAGCGATTCAGGCCGCTGGGGTGATACGCCGCTTCCGGTTCGCCGGTGGTGACCACGCTGCGCCAGTATTTGCCTTCCAGCGCATTACCATCCGGTCCGCTGGCAAAGCCGCGCGACAGCACACGATCCAGCCACTCCTTCAGGAGCGCCGGGCAGCTGTAGGTATAAAGTGGATGTTGGAATACAACGATTTGATGGTCGCGCAGCAGCTGCTGCTCATAGTGAATATCAATAAAAAAATCCGGATAGTGGGCGTATAAATCGTGCACCGTGACGTGGTCCAGTTCCATAGCCGACTGCAGCAAAACCCGATTAGCAATCGAATCCTGTGATTCCGGATGGGCGTAAAGCAGCAATATTTTGGGTGGCTGCGACATCGTTCCCCTCCAAAGCGTCGTCACGGCACAGGAATTCCGCTACCATGCTCGACGCAACAAATTTTCTCGAATTATGTTGCCGGTAAATTAACATATTCTGACGATACGGCGCTTATGATTGTCTTTTCAGCACTACAAATTCGCCGCGGCACCAATGTGCTGCTGGATAACGCAACAGCCACCATTAACCCAGGCCAGAAAGTTGGCTTAGTGGGCAAAAATGGCTGCGGCAAATCGACGCTGCTGTCATTGCTGAAGGGCGAAATCAGCAGCGATGCAGGTAACGCTACGTTCCCGAGCAACTGGGCGCTGGCGTGGGTCAATCAGGAAACCCCAGCGCTGAGCAAACCCGCGCTGGAGTATGTTATCGACGGCGACCGTGAATATCGTCAGCTTGAATCCGAATTGGCCGACGCCAATGCGCGCAACGATGGCAACGCCATCGCCCTGCTGCACGGCAAGCTGGATGCGATTCAGGCGTGGAGCATACCTGCTCGCGCCTCAAGTTTGTTGCACGGTTTGGGCTTTAGCCAGGAACAATTAATGCGGCCGGTGAGCGATTTCTCCGGTGGCTGGCGCATGCGCCTTAACCTCGCGCAGGCGCTGGTGTGCCGTTCCGATCTGCTGCTGCTGGATGAACCGACTAACCACCTCGATCTGGATGCGGTGATCTGGCTTGAACGCTGGCTGAAAAGCTACGAAGGCACGCTGGTGCTGATTTCGCACGACCGCGACTTCCTCGATCCGGTGGTCGATAAGATCATCCATATCGAACAGCAGACGATGTTTGAATACACCGGTAACTACAGCTCGTTCGAACGTCAGCGCGGCGCCAAGCTGGCGCAGCAGCAAGCGCTGTTCCAGAGCCAGCAGGAAAAAGTGGCGCACCTGCAGAAGTATATCGATCGCTTCCGCGCGCAGGCGACCAAAGCCAAGCAGGCGCAGAGCCGCATCAAAATGCTGGAGCGCATGGAATTGATTGCGCCAGCACACGTCGATAACCCATTCAGCTTCAGTTTCCGCGCGCCAGAAAGCTTGCCGAATCCGTTGCTGAAGATGGAGCGCGTTACCGCCGGTTATGGCGAACGCATTATTCTCGACGCCATCAAACTCAACCTTGTGCCGGGTTCACGAATTGGCCTGCTGGGCCGTAACGGCGCGGGTAAATCGACGCTGATTAAACTGCTAGCCGGTGAGCTCGACGCGCTGGATGGCAAAGTTGGCCTGGCGAAAGGCATTAAGCTCGGTTACTTCGCCCAGCATCAGCTGGAATATCTGCGCGCCGATGAATCACCCTTGCAGCATTTATCACGCATCGCACCGAAAGTGCTGGAGCAGCAGCTGCGCGACTACCTGGGCGGCTTCGGCTTTCAGGGCGATAAAGTCAGCGAAATCACCGAACGTTTCTCCGGCGGCGAAAAAGCGCGTCTGGTGCTGGCATTAATTGTCTGGCAGCGCCCGAACCTGCTGCTGCTTGATGAACCAACTAACCACCTCGATCTCGATATGCGTCAGGCGCTGACCGAAGCGCTGATTGATTTCGAAGGCGCGCTGGTGGTGGTCTCGCACGATCGTCATCTGCTGCGCGCCACCACCGACGATCTCTATCTGGTGCACGACGGCAAGGTCGATGTATTTGAAGGCGATCTGGAAGATTATCAGCAGTGGCTGAGCGATCTGCAAAAGCAAGCGCAACAGGATGCCGCGCCGAAGCAGGACAACGGCAACAGCGCGCAATCGCGCAAAGACCAGAAACGCCGCGACGCCGAACTGCGCGCACAAACGCAGCCGCTGCGTAAAGAGATCGAGAAGCTTGAGAAGCAGATGGTGAAGTGGCAGAGCCAGCTCAGCGACGCGGAAGCCCAGTTAGCCGACAGCGGGATTTACGATCAGAGCCGCAAAGCCGATTTGAATGTGGCGCTGCTACGTCAGGCCGAGAGTAAGGCGGCGCTGGAAGAGGTCGAAATGGCGTGGCTGGATGCGCAGGAACAGCTGGAGCAGATGCTGGCGGGGTGAGTGTGCACGCTGTCCCCCTCCTCGGTCCTCCCCCATAAATGGGGGAGGAAGATGCTGCCACATGTTGGTGATGAAGCTGCATGTGGCAGCATCTCCTTCCCCCGCAAGCGGGGGAAGGCCGGGATGGGGGAATGCGAGCACTATTCCATTTAAAACGGCTTATCCCCTAACACCGTCGCGCGATGCATCACCCGCCGCGCCGGATAATAATCCGCATTAGCATAGTGTTGGGTCACGCGGTTATCCCAAATCGCCACATCATTCTCCTGCCAGCGCCAGCGCACCTGGAACTCCGGTTTGGCGCTATGCCAAAACAGGAAGTTAAGCAGCGCATCGCTCTCTTTTTCGCTCAAGCCCAGCAAACGCGTGGTAAAACCTTCGTTGACAAACAGCGCCTTGCGTCCGCTCACCGGATGGGTACGAATCACCGGATGCTGCACCGGCGGATTCTTTGCCACCGCTTGCTGCCAGCGCTGATGCTCTTCCTCGGTTTTGCGGTATTTGTACTCCTGAAACGACTTCTTAAAGTCGTGCTCCGCCTGCAGTCCATTCAACAGCGTCTTAAACGGTTCAGAGAGCGCTTCATAGGCCGCAATCCCGGTTGACCACAAGGTATCGCCGCCGCTTTCCGGCAGCAGCTTCGAAGCCAGGATTGCAAATGCCGGCGGGGTTTGAATAAAGGTGACATCGGTGTGCCAGTTGTCATTATCCGGCGGATTATCCTGATGCGTATCCAGCACGATAATCTCTTCCACGTCTTCCGCATGCGGATAAACCGGATGGATATGCAGATCGCCAAAGCGAATCGCCAGCGCGCGCTGCTGTTCCGGGGTAATCACCTGATTGCGCAGGAACAGCACCTGATGGCGCAGCAAGCCATGATAGAGCTGTTCAAACTGGGCATCGCTCAGCGGACGGCTGAGGTCGACATCACTGACCTGCGCCCCAATATTCGGGCCCAGCGCGGTAAAATTAAGACGTTCGTTCATTGCTGTTCTCCATTCCAGGGCGTCAGTCGGCGCTGCAAGGCGCGCAGACCCAGTTCTAAGCCAAAGGCAATCAGGGCGATCACGGCGATACCGGCCAGCACCACGTCGGTGGCGAGGAACTCACCGGCCGACTGCACCATAAAGCCGAGTCCACGCGTAGCGGCAATCAGTTCCGCCGCCACCAGCGTTGACCAACCTACGCCGAGACCGATGCGCAAGCCGGTGAGAATCTCCGGCAGCGCGCCAGGCAGAATCACGTAGCGCAGCAGTTGCCAGCGCGATGCGCCCAGCGCCTGCGCCGCGCGAATCCGTACCTGCTGGGCATTCTTCACACCCGCCAGCGTCGACAAGGTCACCGGCGCGAAAATCGCCAGATAAATCAGTAAAATCTTCGAGGTTTCGCCGATGCCAAACCAGATCACCATCAGCGGCAAATAGGCCAGCGGCGGCACCGGGCGATAGAGTTCGATCAGCGGATCAAGCAAGCCGCGAATCGCCGGGCTCAGGCCCATGGCGATGCCGACCGGAATCCCAATCAGCGCGGCAAAGAACAGCGCCACCAGCATACGCGCCAGGCTGGCGCCAAGATGCTGCCATAACGTGGCGTCCATAAAGCCTTGCGGGCTGGCAATCAATATTAATTTCTGCAGCACCACTTGCGGCGGCGGTAAAAACAGCGGCGCCACTAAGCCGAGCGCGGTGATAGCCCACCACAACAGCAGCAACAAGCCCACGCTGAGCAGGCTGAGTGAGAACTGGCGCGAGAACGGCCAGCGCAGTCCACGACGACGCATTTGGGTCTTCCCATCAATCACCGCACTCATATAAACGCCTCACGCTGGGAAAACACCTGATTCAGTACATATTCACGACGTTCGATAAACGCCGGATCGGATTTGATGCTGCGGCACGGTTCCCCGGCGGCGAAGCGTTGGCCGAAGTCGAGTTTCAAACGCTCCACTACGCGGCCCGGTCCCGGCGACAGCAGCACCAGTTCGCTGGCGAGGAACACCGCTTCTTCGATGTCGTGGGTGATCAGCAGAATCTGCTTGCCGGTATCACGCCACAGCGTCAGCAGCAGGGTTTGCATCTGTTCGCGGGTAAAGGCGTCCAGCGCGCCAAACGGCTCATCTAACAGCAGTAACTGAGGATCAGCCGCCAGCGCACGCGCAATGCCCACGCGCTGACGTTGACCCCCAGATAGCTGCCAGATAAAACGCTTCTCTGCACCTTCCAGTCCTACTTTACGGATCAAACGGCGTGCAATGGTATGGCGCTCCGCCTTCGCCATTCCCGCCAGTTGCAAACCGAACGAAACGTTATCGATCACGTTGCGCCACGGCAGCAATCCTTCATTTTGAAACACTACGCCGCGCTCAGCGCCCGGCCCTTTTACCGCTTTGCCATCCAGCGTAATGCTGCCAGATTCCAGCGGCAGAAAGCCGGCGATGAGGTTCAGCAGCGTGGTTTTGCCACAGCCGGAAGGACCTAACACCACCAGCAGGTCTCGGCTGCCCAGCTGCAGGTTGATGTCCTGCAGCGCGGGTTGTCCGGCGTAACGCGCATTGAGATGGGTGATGTTAAGCATACGGCCTCCGGTTATTTCACTAAGGGTGCAACGAAGCGCGTGGTGACGAAGCTGCTGTAATCGCTATCCGCTTCTGGCACTTTGCCCTGCTCTTTCAGGAAGCCGGCAGTATCGACAATCGCCTTGTTCACCGGCTTGCCGAGCTGCTCCACCTGCTGCTGCGCGGTGAGGTACGTGTTGCCTTTTACCAGCACCGGCACATCCGCTTCGGGTACACCGCTCAGGCGCGCCAGCTTGCTCAGGTTGTCTGACTGCTTCAGCCATTGATCCGGATTGGCAATGTAAGCTTGCTGCGCTTCAACGGCGCTGCGGGCAAAGGCGGTGACGATTTCTGGATGCTGCTGCGCAAAGTCTTTACGCACCACCCACACATCGAGCGTTGGCGCGCCCCACTTGCCGACCTGCGAAGAGTCCGTCAGCACCTTGCCATCTTTCTCCAGCTCGTTGACCGCCGGAGACCAGACGTAAGCGCCGTCAATGTCACCGCGTTTCCAGGCAGCAATAATCGCCGGCGGCTGCAGGTTGACTAAGGTCACTTGCGAAGGCTTGATGCCCCAATGCTTGAGCGCGGCGAGGAAGCTGTAGTGCGTAGTCGAGATGAACGGCACGGCGATGCGCTTGCCAATCAGGTCTTTAGGATCTTTGATGGTTTTCTTCACCACCAGCGCTTCGGAGTTACCGAGCTGAGAGGCCAGCAGGAAAGCTTCAATCGGCAGCTTTTGCGTGGCGGCGACCGCCAGCGGGCTGGAACCGATATTACCAATCTGCACGTCGCCCGACGCCAGTGCACGTAACACGCTGGCCCCGCTATCAAATTTGCGCCAGTCGACGGTAGCACCGCTCTCTTTGGCGAAAGTATTATCCGCCTGCGCCACTTTGGCCGGTTCAGCCGAGGTCTGATACGCCACGGTAACGTTGACCGCTTGCGCCTGGAACGCCATCAGGGCCAGAGCCGCTGTGACCGCCGTTATTGTTTTTTTCATTGCCATCATCATTCACCCCAATATGTTTTGTCTGGGCAGTTTCTCCAGCAACAGTAATTTCATAAAGGAATTAAAAATTATCCCTAATGACGATCCGTTCTTAGATCAACATCGGGCAAGGCTATGCAAAAAGTGCAAATGGAAAGAAAAGGAAAGCGGTAAATATGTCACACGCTCACATGGCAGCTGTGATATTGATAGAGATCTCATTTTTTAACTCTTTACTAACGGTCCTGAATCCATGTCGATAGAAAAAGTCGCACACCTGGCTGGCGTGTCAAAAGCCACCGTTTCACGGGTTTTGAACCAGAATCCCGGCGTGCGCCCGGATACGCGTGCCAAAGTGCTGGCGGCCATCGACATCTGCGACTATCAGCCCAACCTGCTGGCGCGCCAGCTGCGCACTTCGCAAAGCCATATGTTGTTAGTGCTGATTCCCGACATTACCAATCCGTTCTGCTCACGCGTGGTTCAGGGCATTGAAGCCGAAGCTGAAGCGCAGGGTTACCACATTCTGCTGTGTAACTCGGGATCGCAGCTGCGGCGCGAAGCGGCCTACATTGCGTTGCTCACCGGCAAAGTGGTCGACGGCGTGATCACCATGGATGCCGCCAGCAGCCTGCATGAGCTGAAAGAATTGATTGGCGATCAGCCTTGGGTGCAGTGCGCGGAATACGATCCGTCGATCGCCGCCTCAAGCGTGGCGATTGATAATAAAGAAGCGGCTTTCGAAACCGTGCGTTATCTGGCGAGCAAAGGCCGACGCCGTATTGCGCTGGTGAACTGTGATATGCGTTACCTCTATTCACACAAGCGTGAAGAGGGATATCGCGCGGCGCTGGAGCAGTTGGAACTCAACTGGGGCGGCGTGGCCTACGCAGAGAATGTCACCTGCGAGTCGGGCAGCGCGGCCCTGCGCGAACTGCTGACGCAGCCAGAACGGCCGGATGCGGTGTTTGCGGTATCGGATGTGCTGGCGGTCGGCGTAATACACGCGGCGCTGGAAGCAGGTTTGCGTGTGCCGGAAGATTTAGCGGTGGTGGGATTTGATGGCATCAACTTTACCAGCAGCCTGAATCCACCGCTGACCACGATTGAGCAGCCGATGAACCGTATGGGTGCGCGCAGCGTACAGTTGTTGCTGCAACGCATCCGTCAGCCAAACTCGTTGGTGATACATGAAGTGTTGCCGTGGAAGCGCGTAGAACGCGCTTCCAGTTAACTCAGCGCCAAATCAGCAATACGCACGCAGCGGTGAGCAAGCCCATCGCCAGATTGAAGATTTTCCACGCGCGTGGGCTGCGCAACAGACGTCCAATCAGCGAGCCAAAGCCCATCCAGATCACCCCGGAAACCACGTTCACCATGAACATGCCGATGCTGATCGCTATCACCGAATGCAGATATTCGCTGCCCGCCAGGCTGAAGCTGGCCACCGCGCCGAGCGCCATCAGCCAGGCTTTCGGGTTGATCAGCTGCAGCAAGCCGCCTTGCCAGAACGGCATCTGCTTCACCGTGACAGCGTCGGTTTCCAGTTTTTCATACTCGGCGCTGGCGATTTTCCATGCCAGCCATAGCAGGTAAAGGCTACCGGCAATCTTCAGGATGAGATGCAGCGAGGGATAAAGCAGGATGAGACCGCCGATACCAAATGCCACCATCAGCAACATGGCTTGCATACCAATCATGATACCAATCAGTAGCGGAATGGTGCGCAGGAAGCCAAAATTAGCACCCGAGGCGGTAAGTAACATATTATTGGGCCCGGGCGTGATGGCCGCGACCCAGAGAAAACCTAACATTGATAAAAAAAGACTCAGTTCCATGTATATTCGGGTGCTCCTCACCCAGTAAAGCGAACAACCCATCGAAGCTATCAGCGACTTATGCATCAGACAAGCCTTTACCCAAGCTATTTTGATCGCCCCAGCGGCGAGCGTTTTAAACCCCTGCGCGGATTCAGTAACGCGCATCTGCAAACGCTGCTGCCGCGTATTCTGCGGCGCCGCGTTACGTTACGTCCGCACTGGCAGCGTCTTGACCTGCCGGACGGCGATTTTGTCGATTTAGCGTGGAGTGAAGATCCGGCGCAGGCGCGTCATAAACCGCGCATGGTGATGTTTCACGGACTGGAAGGCAGCTTTCGCAGCCCCTATGCGCACGGCCTGATGCAGGCGTGTCAGGCACGCGGCTGGCTGGCGGTGGTAATGCACTTTCGCGGCTGCAGCGGCGAGCCTAATCGCTTAAAGCGCATCTATCACTCCGGTGAAACCGAAGACGCCACCTACTTCCTTCACTGGCTGCAGCGCGAATGGGGCAGCGTACCCACCGCCGCCGTCGGCGTTTCGCTGGGCGGCAACATGCTCGCTTGCCTGCTGGGTCAGCAAGGTCACGATGCACCGATTGATGCTGGCATCGCCATCTCAGCGCCGCTGGCGCTCGAGCCGTGCAGCGGCAAGCTGGATGTGGGTTTTTCACGCTTTTATCAGCACTATTTACTGACGCAGCTGAAAAAGAACGCCACGCGCAAACTGCGCGCCTGGCCTGGCACGCTGCCGGTCGATCTCAGCCAGTTACGTGCTTTCCGCCGCTTACGCGAGTTCGATGATGCGATAACCGCACGTGCGCACGGTTTTATTGACGCCAACGACTATTATCAACGAGCCAGCGCGATGCCGTTGCTGACCGGCGTGCGTAAACCGCTGTTGATCATTCACGCGCAAGACGATCCCTTTATGACCGATGCCGTGATCCCGCAACCTGACCAGCTGTCAGCCTCCATTCAGTATCAGCTGACGCAGCAAGGCGGCCACGTCGGTTTCGTCGGCGGCACCGTTCTTAAACCGAAAATGTGGCTGGAACAGCGCGTGCCCGACTGGCTCTCAACCTATCTGGATGTGTAATTGTGATTATTCCCTGGCAAGAACTCGAAGCGGACACGCTGGAAAACCTGATTGAAACCTTCGTGTTACGCGAAGGCACTGATTACGGCGAGCAGGAACGCAGTTTGCTGCAAAAAGTCGCCGACGTGCGCCGCCAACTGGAGCGCGGCGACGTGGTGCTGGTGTGGTCGGAACTGCATGAATCGATCAATATTATGCCGAAGGGTGAATTCCGCGGCTGATGCACCCCGCGGCAATTCGTGGTAACAATGCTCATCGCCGGACTTCACAGGGAGCTCTGTTATGTCAGCCAGGCATCCAATTATTGCCGTCACCGGTTCCAGCGGCGCCGGAACCACCACCACCAGCCTCGCCTTCCGTAAGATTTTCCAGCAGCTGAATTTGCATGCGGCGGAACTCGAAGGCGACAGTTTCCATCGCTACACACGTCCGGAAATGGACATGGCGATCCGCAAGGCGCGCGATCTCGGGCGTCACATCAGCTATTTCGGCCCGGAAGCCAACGACTTCGGACTGCTGGAGCAGACGTTTAAACATTACGGCCAAACCGGCCTTGGCGAATCGCGCAAATATCTGCATACCTACGATGAAGCCGTGCCGTGGAATCAGGTGCCGGGCACTTTTACGCCGTGGCAGCCGCTGCCGGAAAACACCGATGTGCTGTTCTATGAAGGCTTACACGGCGGTGTGGTCACGCAGCAGCAAAATGTGGCGGAGCATGTCGATCTGCTGGTTGGCGTGGTGCCGATTGTTAATCTTGAGTGGATTCAGAAGCTGGTGCGTGACACGAGCGAGCGCGGCCATTCACGCGAAGCGGTGATGGATTCGGTGGTACGGTCAATGGAGGATTACATTAACTTCATCACGCCACAGTTCTCGCGCACCCACATTAACTTCCAGCGCGTGCCGACCGTTGATACCTCAAACCCGTTTGCCGCACGCGAAATTCCGTCGCTCGACGAAAGCTTTGTGGTGATTCATTTCCGTGGTCTGGAAGGCATCGCGTTCCCCTATCTGCTGGCGATGATTCAGGGATCGTTTATTTCCCACATCAATACGCTGGTGGTGCCGGGTGGCAAAATGGGATTGGCGATGGAGCTGATTATGCTGCCGCTGGTACAGCGACTGATTGAAGGGAAGCGGATTGAATAGGTTTGGTGCGGGCTGTGAAAAGGGAGGCATGAATGCCTCCCCTACGACCGATTACAACTCGACAACCTCATAGCTGTGGGTAATTTCCACGCCTTTACCCAGCATGATCGCCACCGAGCAATATTTTTCCGCTGACAGATCAACCGCGCGCGCAACTGCCTTATCGCTCAATGCTTTACCGCTAACGATAAAATGCAGGTTGATGGTGGTAAAAATGCGTGGCGCTTCTTCACGGCGTTCTGAAGTGAGTTTCACTTCGCAATCGGCCACATCGCTGCGCCCTTTTTGCAGGATCGACACCACATCAATAGCACTACAGCCGCCCGCGGCCATCAGCACCATCTCCATGGGACTTGGCGCTTTATCACCGGAATTACCATCCATCAATACCTGATGGCCGGATGAGGATTCTCCGAGAAAGGTAAGACCTTCCACCCATTTCACTCGTGCCTGCATGATTCTTTCTCCTGAAGCGGCGGTTTTGCCGCCAGAGTACGCTTTCACCTGACAAACAGCAATCCAGAGTAATCCCCCTTCTGCTGAAGCGAGACAACACAAGACAGCTCGCAAAAGCTGTGCTACAAACAGTGCTGAAAATATTTTCGTCATCACAGACGAAGGCCGGAAGAATCAAAAGCGTAGCTTAAGAGTCCACCCGGAATAATTTTTCCTTTACTGGAAACGCTCGACGATTAAACCGCCTGACAGGGAAAAAATGCCCCCTGTGTTTTGGGCACGATTACAACAGAGGATAATAGCGAATGGTTCTCGGCAAACCGCAAACAGACCCTACACTCGAATGGTTCCTGTCCCATTGCCATATTCACAAATATCCATCCAAAAGCACGCTCATCCATCAGGGTGAGAAAGCGGAAACGCTGTACTACATCGTAAAAGGTTCCGTAGCGGTACTGATTAAAGATGAAGAAGGCAAAGAGATGATTCTCTCCTACCTCAATCAGGGGGATTTCATCGGCGAACTCGGTCTTTTCGAAGAAGGCCAGGAACGTAGTGCTTGGGTGCGTGCGAAGTCTGCCTGCGAAGTGGCTGAAATTTCATACAAAAAATTCCGTCAGCTGATTCAGGTAAACCCGGATATTTTAATGCGACTTTCGTCGCAAATGGCGCGTCGTCTGCAAGTGACATCTGAGAAAGTGGGCAACCTTGCCTTCCTCGATGTCACCGGACGTATTGCGCAAACGCTGCTAAATCTGGCCAAACAGCCAGATGCGATGACTCACCCAGACGGGATGCAAATCAAAATCACCCGTCAGGAGATTGGTCAGATCGTGGGCTGCTCACGCGAAACCGTGGGTCGTATCCTGAAAATGCTGGAAGATCAGAACCTGATCTCCGCACACGGTAAAACCATCGTCGTTTACGGCACCCGCTAATTTCTTCTCACCCACGGCGTGATGGCAACATCGCGCCGTTTCTATTTGCGATGAGCTGATGTGGCGCCGAATCATCTATCATCCCGAAGTTAACTATGCGCTGCGGCAAACGCTGGTGCTGTGCCTGCCTGTGGCTCTCGGTTGGCTGTTTGGCGATCTGCAAAAAGGTCTGCTGTTCTCGTTAGTGCCGGCCTGCTGCAACATGGCGGGACTGGATACGCCGCACAAACGCTTCTTCAAACGCCTGATTGTGGGTGGTTCGCTGTTTGCCACCGGCAGTTTCCTGATGCAAATCCTCACCGCTTACCAGATTCCGCTGCCGCTGATTTTGCTGGCGCTGCCGCTGCTGATTGGCGTAACCGGCGAAATCGGCCCGCTGCACGCGCGCCTGCTGCCCGCCACACTCATCGCCGCCATCTTTACGCTCAGCTTAGTGGGACGCATGCCGATGTGGGTGCCGCCGCTGCTCTATATTGGCGGCACGCTGTGGTACGGCTTGTTCAACTGGTTCTGGTTCTGGCTGTGGAAAGAGCAGCCGATGCGCGAATCGCTCAGCCTGCTGTTCCGCGAGCTGGCGGATTACTGCGATGCCAAATACACCTTACTGACGCAGCTGACCGATCCGGAGAAAGCGCTGCCGCCGCTGCTGGCGCGCCAGCAAAAGGCGGTCGATCTCATCACCACCTGCTATCAGCAAATGCATATGCTGTCGGCCAGCCGCGATAACAGCCACAAACGCCTGACGCGCGCTTTCCAGGTTGCGCTGGATTTACAGGAACACATCTCCGTGAGTTTGCATCAGCCCGAAGAGGTGCAGAAGCTGGTTGAGGAGAGCCACGCCGAAGCGGTGATTCGCTGGAACGCCAAAATTATCTCGGCGCGGCTGCGCGTGCTGGCGGATGCGATTCTCTACCATCAGCTGCCGGATCGTTTTCACATGGAGAAACAGCTCGGCGCGCTGGAGAAAATTGCACGCCAGCATCCGGATAATCCGGTCGGCAACTTCTGCCTGTATCACTTCAGTCGCATCGCCCGCGTGTTGCGTACGCAGAAGCCGCTCTACACGCGTGACCTGATGGCCGATCGCCAGCGCCGTTTGCCGCTGTTGCCGGCGCTGCGCAGTTATCTGTCATTCAAATCCACCGCGTTACGCACCGCAGCCCGCTTCGCTGTGATGCTGATGTTTGGCAGCTCGCTGGCGCTGTTCTTTAACATCCCCAAACCTTACTGGATTCTGATGACCATCATGTTCGTCAGCCAGAACGGTTACAACGCCACGCGCGTGCGTATTCAGCACCGTGCGCTGGGCACTTTCGCCGGATTGCTGATCGCCGCCGCGTCGCTGCAGCTGGCGGTGCCGGAATCGATCACGCTGCTGTTTATGCTGGGGATTACGCTGGCGAGCTATCTGATCACGCGGAAATATTATGGCTGGTCGATGATTGGCTTTACCGTCACGGCGGTGTATTCGCTGCAATTGCTGTCGCTGAACGGCGCGCAGTTTCTGCTGCCGCGCATGATGGATACCTTGATGGGCTGTTTAATTGCCTTCGCCGGGATGATTTGGCTGTGGCCGCAGTGGCAAAGCGGGCTGCTGCGCAAGAACGCGCACGATGCGCTGGAAGCCTATCAGGAGGCGCTGCAACTGCTGCTGGGGCCGGAACAGTCGCCCGATAAACTGGCTTATCAGCGCATAAAGGTTAATCAGGCGCACAACGCGCTGTTCAACTCATTAAACCAGGCATCGAGCGAGCCGGGCTTTAACCTGCAATATCTGAAAGATATGCGCATGTGGGTTACGCACAGTCAGTTCATCGTCGAGCATATTAATGCCATGACGATTCTGGCGCGCGAGCACACCATGCTGACATCGAAGCTGGCAGAACGTTATCTGCAATCCTGTGAAATCGCGCTGCAGCGTTGTCAGCAGCGGCTGGCGTATGACGGTCCGGGCAACGACAGCAATATTCTGGAAGCGCCGGAGAATCTTAATGAAGGGCCGGTGACGATTGTCGAACAGCATGTGAAGCGGATCTTGCAGCACCTCAGCGTAATGCACACCATCTCTTCGCTGGCGTGGAGCCAGCGACCGCATCATGGCCGCTGGCTCAAGGTGTTACGTCCGAAAGCGGATTAAGCGGCCAGCACCTTTTCAATCGCGCTGGCGAAACGCGTCATGCCTTCGGCGATATCGGTTGGTTCAATTACCAGCGACGGCACAAAACGGATCACGTCAGTACCGGCGGTGAGAATCATCAGCCCTTCCGCGGCGGAAGCGTTGAGGATGTCACGCGCTTTGCTGGCGAACTGCGGCCTCAGCGCGGCACCAATCAACAGACCTTTGCCGCGAATCTCGCTGAAGATAGCGAATTTGCTGTCGATGGCTTGCAGCGCTTCAACAAACTGCTGACGACGCGCTTCCACACCTTCCAGCACTTCTGGCGCGTTGATGATGTCCAGCGCGGTTTCAGCAATGGCACACGCCAGCGGATTGCCGCCGTAAGTGGTGCCGTGCACGCCCGGCGCCATTACTGAGGCGATTTCGTTGGTGGTCAACATCGCACTCACCGGGAAACCGCCGCCCAGCGCTTTGGCGGTGGTGAGGATATCGGGCTTGATACCGTAATGTTCATACGCAAAGAGTTTGCCGCTGCGTCCCATGCCGCTCTGCACTTCATCCAGCACCAGCAGCGCATGATGTTCATCACAGAGGGCGCGCAGGCCTTGCATAAATTCTGGCGTAGCCGGCATCACGCCCCCTTCGCCCTGAATCGGCTCGACCACGATGGCGCAGGTATGGTCGTCAATCACCGCTTTCACCGCATCGAGATCGTTGAACGGCACATGCACGATATCCGCCGGTTTTGGACCGAAGCCATCAGAATATTTCGGCTGGCCACCCACCGACACGGTGAACAGCGTGCGACCGTGGAAGGCGTTATGGAAGGCGATGATTTTACTTTTGAACGGGCTGTGTTTTTTGCAGGCGTAATAACGCGCCAGCTTGAATGCCGCTTCATTAGCTTCCGCGCCGGAATTACCGAAAAACACCCGATCGGCAAAGGTCGCGGCAATCAGTTTACTCGCCAGACGCAGCGCCGGTTCGTTGGTGAACACGTTGCTGGTGTGCCACAGCGTTTCGCCCTGGGTTTTCAGCGTTTCCACCAGCGCCGGATGACAATGGCCCAATGCAGTCACCGCGATACCGCCAGAGAAATCGATATACTCTTTGCCCTGCTGATCCCACACTCGGCTGCCTTTGCCTTTTACCGGCACAAACTGCGCAGGTGCATAAACAGGCAAAATTACGTTATCGAACGTTTCCCGGGTTACCCCTAGTTTTTCCGCTGCCATTGACGACCTCATCGGGTTATTTGTTGAGCTGATGTGAAATTATAATCACAAAATATGCATAAAAAATCACACGAAGGCAAACATAAGTTACGCGTTGAGGAAATTAGCCAGCAGCTGATGCCCTTGCTCACTGAGGATGCTTTCCGGATGGAACTGCACGCCTTCCAGCGGCAAGCTGCGATGGCGGAAACCCATGATCTCATCCGGCTGGCCGTCGCGCAGGCTCCACGCGGTGACTTCAAACTCAGCGGGCAGCGTATCGCGCGCCACAATCAATGAGTGATAGCGGGTCACGGTAAGCGGATTATTCAGATCACGAAACACACCTTGGTTGGTGTGCTGAATCAGCGAGGTTTTGCCATGCATCACCTGGCGCGCGCGTACCACCTGCGCGCCATAGGCTTGCGCAATCGCCTGATGTCCAAGGCAGACGCCGAGGATCGGCAAGCGCCCGGCAAAATGGCGAATAGCCGCGAGCGAGATGCCAGATTGATCCGGCGTACATGGGCCCGGCGAAATCACCAGATGCGTCAGCGGCAACGCTGCCATTTCATCCAGCGTAATGGCGTCGTTGCGCACCACACGCACATCCGCGCCCAGTTCGCAGAAGTATTGGTAGAGATTCCAGGTGAAGGAGTCGTAGTTATCGATTAGCAGCAGCATAGTAGGTCGTAGCAGTGTGTCATTGCGGGCAACTGGCGCAAGAAAGGTCGCAAAAAAGCCATGTTAACACCTTCAATCTTAATACCCGCTAGCTGACGAAAAAGATTCTGATTACTCTCGCACCCAGTGCTATATTTTGGAGAGTGACTATGTCAGCTACAACGCGAGTATTCAAAACCAAATGGTTCAGTAAGCAAGCCCGTCGGCATCTTATTGGCGATAAAGAACTTTGTCGGGCAATTACAGCAGTAAAACTGGGTTATGCCGATGATTTGGGTGGTGGCGTATTTAAAAAGCGTCTGCAGCAAAATCGCGATCGCGCCATCATTCTGGCCAAAGGGGGTAAAAACTGGATTTATACCTTTTTATTTGCCAAACAGGATCAGAGCAACCTGAGTGAAAGCGAACTTGAGGGCTTTCGTGAGCTGGCAAAACAATACTCGCTGATTTCGAATGAGGCTCTGAATCGGCTGCTCGCCGTTCGGGAGTTAGTGGAGATGTGTCATGACCATAACGCGTAAATTTAAAAGTCCGGCTTTTGCAGCCATTCACAGCGCGGCATCCGGATTGTTTGAAGTAGATGCCATCAGCAAACAGAGCATGCGTGATTTTGATGAACGTTGCCTGAGCGATGTCGCCGCGCTCGATGCGCAGGCGATTAAGAACTTGCGCGAGAATTTGAATGTTAGTCAGCCGGTTTTTGCCCGCTATCTCAACACCAGTGTGTCAACCGTGCAGAAATGGGAAACCGGGGCTAAACGCCCCGGCGGAATCTCTCTTAAGCTATTGTCCGTGGTGCAAAAACACGGGCTTGAAGTGTTACTGTAAAACCTTCGCCGGGCTCACCACTTTCGCAAACTGCGCGGTAAGCGGTGCCAGATCGCCGGCGACGCCCGCCGAGATCGCAGCGCGCCACGCATCACGTTCGAGTGTTTCCCACGAAAGCTGATACCCGGCATGCAGTGCCAACTGCTCGAAGAAGATGCGCTGCGCGCGGCCATTGCCGGCGCGGAACGGATGCAGCACGAAGATCTCACAATAGTAATGTGCGATACGCGCCACGAACGCTTCCTGCTCAAGGTCAGCCAGGCCGCGCTCTTCCTCCAGCGCCTGCATCAGCGTGTTGCCCTCTTTCTCGATGTATTCGCAATGACAATACGGCGTTTCATCGCGCCAGATATCAATGGTGCGCAATTCTCCCGCCCAGCTGTAGAGATCCTGAAACAGCGTGCGATGAATATGGCAAAGACGTGGCAAACCGATGCTGCGCTGGCCAAGTTCTAACGTCGCCAGGCGCGCGGTGCTGAAAGCCAGTTCCGCTTTGCGCAGCTGGGCTTCATCATGAATATCGAGGCGATTCTTCAACACATTGTCGTTGTGCCATAAATAGGGATCGCGTACCGCTAAGCTGTTATCCACCATATTGCCTCCTCAGCGACTCGAGTCGCTCCTCAGCATGTTCGGCATCGATAAGAGCTTCGCTATAGGTATATCCGGCCAGTCGACAGCTGGCCTGGTAGCTCGCAGCACGGCGCTGCTGCCACAAAGTGGCTTTCTGTTTCTCAGTGAGTTTGCTAGTCATAGCGCCTCCGGCAAGCAATGAGCCCTAAGTATAAGCAGCAATTTTTTGCTTTGCCGGAGAGCCAATGATGCGCCATGCGAAAATGGCGCGTTTCAGAATTAAGGCAGGACTTTGGCGGAGAGGATAACAATCGGTTTTGACGGCACATTTTGGTACGGTCCCACATCTTTGGTAGGGACCTGCGCAATCTTGTCGATCACATCCTGGCCTTTCACAACTTTACCAAATACCGCATAGCCGAAATCACGCTGACCGTGATCGAGGAACGCATTATCGGCTACGTTGAGGAAAAACTGGCTGGTGGCGCTGTCTTTATCTGCGGTACGCGCCATCGAAATGGTGCCGCGCAGATTACGCAAGCCGTTGTCGGCTTCGTTCTTGATCGGCGCTACCGTTTGCTTCTGCTGCATGTCGGTAGTGAAACCGCCGCCCTGAATCATAAAGCCAGGAATAACGCGGTGGAAAATGGTGTTGTTGTAGAAACCATTGTTGACGTAATCAACGAAGTTTTTCACCGAAACCGGGGCTTTCTGGTTGTTCAGTTCGAGTTCAATATTGCCCGCAGAGGTGGTGAGCAGCACATGAGGATCGCCTTTTGCGGCGAGCGCGGCAGACGATACGGAAGAGAGCGCTAACAGGGCAACCGCCGCTGTAAAAGTACGTTTAAGCATGAAAGATTCCTTACCATGGAGAGCTAGCTCAAAAACGAGATTGATTGTAAAGAGCATGTGATCCAAGAGCCAGCGTTTTACCGATATTTACGCGGATGTTGCTATTGTCATACTTTTGCCGTCACGCAATCATTTGCGTGATGAAAATCACACTCTCAATGAAATATTTCCGCCTTGTTACACTCGTTGTTTATTAAGATCACAGCAACACTTACAATTCATGACACTTTTGCCACCTTCGGCGCTTAACAGGTTCAGAACATGACAAACCGTAATCGCATTGGCCTTACCTGGATTAGCTATTTCTCCTATGCGCTCACCGGCGCACTGGTGATCGTTACCGGTATGGTGCTGGACAATATCGCGCAGTATTTCCAGCGCCCTATTTCAGAAATGAGCAACACTTTCACATTCCTCAATGCGGGCATTTTGGTGTCGGTGTTCCTGAACGCCTGGCTGATGGTGATTGTGCCGTTGAAGCGCCAGCTGATCTTTGGCTTTGTGCTGATGATCCTCGCCGTTGCCGGCCTGATGACCAGCCACGATCTCACCGTCTTCTCGCTGTGCATGTTCATCCTCGGCGTCGTCAGCGGCATCACGATGTCGATCGGTACCTTCCTGATCACCCATCTGTACGATGGCCGTCAGCGCGGCGCACGTCTGCTGTTTACCGATTCGTTCTTCAGCATGGCGGGCACCATCTTTCCGATCATCGCCGGTATCTTACTGGCGCGCGCGTTGCCGTGGTATTGGGTTTACGCCTGCATCGGCATCATTTATGTCGCGATCTTTGTGCTGACGCTGTTCATTGAGTTCCCGGTACTGAAAAGCGAAGCGGCTAAGCCAGGCGTTGAGAAAGAGAAATGGGGCATCGGCGTGCTGTTCCTGTCGATTGCGGCACTGTGCTACATCCTCGGCCAGCTCGGCTTCATCTCGTGGGTGCCGGAATACGCCACCAAATCGATGGGCATGGATATCGCCGCTGCCGGTCAGCTGGTGGGTAACTTCTGGACCGCGTACATGGTCGGCATGTGGGTGTTCAGCTTCGTGCTGCGCTTCTTCGATCTGCAGCGCATCCTGATGGTGCTGGCGGCGCTGGCAACCGGCTTGATGTACTGGTTCGTCACCTCCAAAGACGCCAGCATGCTGCACTGGATCATCATGACGCTGGGCTTCAGCTCCAGCGCGATTTACACCACCATCATCACGCTGGGATCGCTGCAAACCAAGGTCTCTTCACCGAAGCTGGTGAACTTCATCCTGACCTGCGGCACCGTCGGCACCATGTTGACCTTCGTAGTAACCGGCCCAATCGTGGCGCAAGGTGGCGCACATGCTGCGCTCTCAACGGCTAACGGTTTGTACGCCGTGGTGTTTGTGATGTGTGTTCTGCTCGGCTTTGTGACCAAACATCGCCAGCATGGCCACGTCACCCACTAAGTTTGACGGGCGGACCGCGGTCCGCCCTGCTCTTCAACGTTTGAAGGTTACCGCTTCTTTTCCCGCTAAATAGATCTCACTGCTGGCGGGCTGCGTCGCAGCGACCAACACACCTTTACGCACTGAATAACGCACCGGCACCTGACGCCGCACCGCATCAAATCCACTCTCCGCCGGCAGGATAATCAGACTGGCATCATTACCTGCTTCAATACCGTAATTCGTCAGCTGCAGGGTTTTGGCGCTGTTGGCGGTAATCAGCTGCAATCCATTATCAATCTGCTCGTAACCCATCAGCTGACAGACATGCAATCCCATGTGCAGCACCTGCAGCATGCTGGCAGTGCCGAGCGGATACCAGGGATCGAACACATCATCGTGGCCAAAGCAGACGTTGATATTCGCTTCCAGCAGCTCTTTCACCCGCGTGATGCCGCGACGTTTCGGATAGCTATCAAAGCGCCCTTGCAGATGGATATTCACCAGCGGATTGGCGACAAAGTTGATATTTGAAAGCTTAAGCAGACGGAACAGCCGCGACGTGTAGGCATTGTTGTAGGAGTGCATCGCCGTGGTGTGGCTGGCGGTGACGCGCTCGCCGTTACCATCGCGGTGTGCCAGCGCCGCCACGGTTTCGACAAAGCGCGACTGCTCATCGTCGATCTCGTCGCAGTGCACATCCACCAGCCGATCGTAGCGATTAGCCAGCGCAAAGATTTTATGCAGCGACTCCACGCCGTATTCGCGGGTGAATTCGTAGTGCGGAATCGCGCCTACCACATCCGCGCCCATGCGCAGCGCCTCTTCCAGCAACGCTTCGCCGTTCGGATAAGAGAGAATCCCTTCCTGCGGAAACGCCACAATCTGGATGTCGATCCACGGCGCCATTTCCGCTTTCACCTCCAGCATCGCTGTTAACGCGGTCAGCGTGGGATCGGAGACATCGACGTGAGTCCGCACATGCTGAATCCCGTTGGCAATTTGCCACTTCAAAGTTTGCTGCGCGCGCTGTTTCACGTCGTCATGGCTCAGTAGCGCTTTGCGCTCCGCCCAGCGCTCGATGCCTTCAAACAGCGTGCCGGATTGGTTCCAGGCGGGTTCGCCAGCGGTTTGCGTGGTATCGAGGTGAATATGCGGCTCGATAAACGGCGCGCTCACCAGTCCGCCCTCCGCATCCAGCGCGTCAGGCTGGGCTGCAGTTTGCGGCGGCTGCGGGCGAATCTGCGCAATCTTGCCGTTGGCGATTTCGATCTGCCACAAGCCTTGCTGGCCCGCTAAGCGCAGGTTGTTGATCCACTTCAGTGACGGGTTTGCCATGCCGTACTCCTGTAAAACACAAAACCTAAAGCTAGCATGAAAAGGGGAAACAAACGTAGGGTCGCCATTCATGGCGACCTGAACAATAACCAACCAAATAAGTCACTTAACTAATTCGTTCAAAATCAGTTACATACCTCTAAATAGGTATATAAGGGCGCGCTTGATGTACATCAATAAGCGCCAAAAGCGCCGCGTTAAGGTAAGCGCAGATACCGCAATTTTTGAGGCAAGCATGAGCAAGCACAGTGTCGTTATTATTGGCAACGGCATGGTCGGCCACCGCTTTATAGAAGAACTTATCGACAAAGATCAATCCAGTCAGTTTGCGATAACCGTTTTCTGTGAAGAACCCCGCGTCGCCTATGACCGCGTCCACCTTTCCGCCTATTTTTCCCATCACACCGCCGAAGAACTCTCACTGGTTCGCGAAGGGTATTACGAAAAGCATCAGGTAAAGCTGCTGCTCGGCGAACGTGCTATCACCATTAACCGTGACGAAAAACTGATTCACTCGAATAGCGGTCGCGCGGTGCATTACGACACGCTGATTTTCGCCACCGGCTCTTATCCGTGGATTCCACCGATTACCGGCGCGGAAGGCAGTGATTGCTATGTCTATCGCACCATTGAAGATCTCAACGCCATTGAAGCCTGTTCACGCCGCAGCAAACGCGGCGCGGTAATTGGCGGCGGCCTGTTGGGACTGGAAGCGGCAGGCGCGCTGAAAAACCTCGGCGTCGAAACCCACGTCATTGAGTTCGCACCGGTGCTGATGGCGGAACAGCTCGATTCTCAGGGCGGCGAGCAGCTGCGCCGTAAGATCGAGCAGATGGGCGTGCGCGTTCACACCGGCAAAAACACCCAGCAGATCGTCCATCACGCGCAAGGCGGTAAAACGCTGGAGTTTGCTGACGGCAGCGCGCTGGATGTCGATTTCATCGTCTTCTCCACCGGCATTCGCCCGCAGGACAAGCTAGCCAAACAGTGCGGCCTGCAGCTGGGCGCGCGCGGCGGTATCGCCATTGACGATCATTGCCAGACCAGCGATGCGGACATCTTCGCCATTGGTGAGTGTGCCGCCTGGCAGAACCGTATTTATGGCTTAGTCGCGCCGGGCTACAAAATGGCGCAGGTCGCCAGCGACCGGTTAGTTGGCCGCGACAACACGTTTGCCGGAGCGGACATGAGCGCCAAGCTGAAACTGCTGGGCGTTGATGTCGGTGGCATTGGTGATGCGCATGGCCGCACGCCGGGCGCGCGCAGCTTCGTGTGGCTCGATGAGCAGAAAAATATCTATAAGCGCCTGATCGTCAGCGAAGATAACCGCACGCTGCTGGGCGCGGTGCTGGTCGGTGACACCAGCGATTACGGCAATCTGCTGCAGCTGGCGTTGAATAACATCGCGCTACCGGAAAATCCGGCGTTGCTGATCCTGCCTGCGGGCAGCGGCGAGAAACCGGTAATGGGCGCTGATGCGCTGCCAGACAGCGCGCAAATCTGCTCCTGCTTCGACGTCAGCAAAGGCGACATCGTCAAAGCGGTGCAAGGCGGTTGCCACACCGTCGCGGCGCTGAAAACCGAAACCCGCGCCGGAACCGGCTGCGGCGGCTGTATTCCTTTGATTACTCAGGTGCTGAACGCTGAACTGAGCCGTCAGGGCATCGAAGTTAACAATCATTTGTGTGCGCACTTACCCTATTCGCGTCAGGAGCTGTATCACCTGATCCGCGTGGAAGAGATCAAATCGTTCGACGCGCTGCTGGCGAAATATGGTCAGGGCTACGGCTGCGAGGTGTGTAAACCGACGGTTGGTTCACTGCTGGCTTCCTGCTGGAACGAATACGTGCTGAAGCCACAGCTCGCACCGCTGCAGGACAGCAACGATCTGTTCCTCGGCAATATTCAGAAAGACGGCACTTACTCGGTGATCCCGCGCTCGGCCGGTGGCGAAATCACGCCGGAAGGATTGATGGCGATTGGTGCCGTGGCGCAGCAATACAATCTCTACACCAAAATTACTGGCTCGCAGCGTATCGGCCTATTTGGTGCGCAGCGCGACGATCTGCCAGCGATCTGGACGCAGCTGATTGATGCCGGTTTTGAAACCGGACAAGCGTATGCCAAAGCGCTGCGCATGGCGAAAACCTGCGTTGGTAGCGTCTGGTGCCGCTTTGGCGTAGGGGACAGCCTCGGCTTCGGCATTGAGCTGGAGCATCGCTACAAAGGCATTCGTACCCCGCACAAGATGAAGTTTGGCGTCTCCGGCTGCACGCGCGAATGCGCCGAAGCGCAGGGCAAAGACGTGGGTATCATCGCCACCGAGAAAGGCTGGAACCTGTATGTGTGCGGCAATGGCGGCATGAAGCCACGTCACGCCGATTTGCTGGCTGCCGATCTCGATCGCGATACGCTGCTGCACTATCTCGACCGCTTCATGATGTTCTACATCCGCACCGGCGATCGCCTGCAGCGCACCTCGCTGTGGCTGGAAAGCATGGACGGCGGCATCGATTACCTGCGCAGCGTGATTGTCGATGACAAACTCGGTCTGAATACGCAGCTGGAAACGGAGCTGGCGCGTCTGCGCGCGGCAGTGGAATGTGAATGGACCGCGACGGTGCAGGATCCGCAACAGCAGCGCCATTTCAGCACTTTTATCAACAGCGATCGCCGCGATCCGCTGGTACAGCATATCAACCAACGCGATCAGCATCGTCCGGCGCAACCCGCCGAGCGCATTGCGGTCGCTCTGATTGAGGAGATCGACGCATGAGCCAGTGGCATTCGGTGTGTGAACTGAGCCAAATTCTGCCCGCGACCGGCGTATGTGCGCTGATCAAAGGCCAGCAGATTGCTCTCTTCCGTCCGCACGACGATGAACAACTCTACGCCTTGAGCAATATCGATCCTTTCGCCCAGGCCAGCGTGTTATCACGCGGTCTGATTGCGGAGCATCAGCAGGCGCTGTGGGTGGCGAGTCCACTGAAAAAACAGCGCTTCCGCCTGAGCGATGGCTTGTGTCTGGAAGACGAAGCGCGCTCGGTGGCCAGCTATCCGGTGCGCGTTCGCGATGGCAAGGTTGAGATCTGCACCTGACAGCATTCCTTCACTTTATGAGACGTCACTATGTTTACTGACACCCTGAATAAATGCGCCGCCAACGCGGCGCGCATTGTGCGTACCGCGCAGCACAGCCCGCTGGCCTTCTGGATCAGCTCGGCGATGGCGGGCGCTTACGTTGGCCTGGCGATTATCCTGATCTTTACGCTCGGCAATCTGGTCGATCCGGCTTATCGTCCGCTGCTGATGGGCGCGACTTTCGGTATCGCCTTAACGCTGGTGATCATCGCCGGTTCCGAGTTGTTCACCGGCCACACCATGTTCCTGACCATCGGCGTCAAAGCCGGCAGCATCAAGCAAGGCCAGATGTGGTGCGTGCTGCCGCAAACCTGGCTGGGCAATCTTGCCGGTTCGGTATTGGTCGCGCTGATTTATTACTATGCGGCAGGTCCGCTGCTGCCGAATGCCGGATCGCTGCTGCACAGCGCGGCGCTGGCGAAAACCACGCAGACCGCCATGGCGCTGTTCTTTAAAGGCGCGCTCTGTAACTGGCTGGTGTGTCTGGCGATTTGGATGGCGGTGCGTACCGAAGGAACGGCGAAGTTCATCGCCATCTGGTGGTGTTTGCTGGCGTTCATCGCTTCCGGCTACGAACACTCGATTGCCAACATGACGGTCTTTGCGCTGTCGTGGTTTGGTCAGCATAATGCGGAGTTCACTCTAAGCGGCATCGGCCACAACTTGCTGTGGGTGACGCTGGGCAATATGTTCTCCGGCATGGTGCTGATGGGCCTCGGTTACTGGTACGCCACACCGCAGGCGCAGCGCCCGCAGGCCGAAGCGCAAGCCGCGCCGCTCAAAACGGCATAACACTTTTTTCAGCCCGCCTTGCGCGGGCTTTTTTCAGGATGAGCTATGGACTACTTTCCGCTGTTTTGCCGCCTGCAAGGCAAGCGCTGTTTGCTGGTGGGCGGTGGCGATGTGGCAGAACGCAAAGCGCGTTTGCTGCTGGACGCCGGTGCCGATTTGCAGGTTGGCGCGCTGGATTTCTCCCCCGCTTTTCAGCAGTGGGCACAACAGGGAAAGTTGAACTTATTACCCGGCGCGTTTGACGAGCGCTGGCTCGCGGATTGTTGGCTGGTGATTGCCGCCACCGATGATGATGAGGTGAATCAGCAGGTTGGCGATGCGGCTGAGCGGCGGCGCATCTTTTGCAATCTGGTGGATGCGCCGCAGGAAGCCAGCGCGATTATGCCGTCGATTGTTGATCGTTCGCCGCTGATGATCGCCGTGTCGTCTGGCGGTCGCGCGCCGGTGCTGGCGCGTTTGCTGCGTGAAAAACTCGAAGCGATGCTGCCACAACATCTGGGTGAGTTAGCGTCACTGGCCGGATCGTTGCGCAATCGTGTGAAGCGTAGCTTTAACAGCATGGCGCAGCGGCGCGCTTTCTGGGAGCGCTTCTTCGTGAGCGATCGTCTGGCGCAAACTCTGGCGAATGGCGATCGGCCACGCGCCGAGCACATCGTCGAGACCTTGTTCGATGCGCCGCTATCGCAGCAAGGCGAAGTGGTGCTGGTAGGCGCCGGGCCGGGCGATGCGGGGCTGCTGACGCTGAAAGGCTTGCAGCATATCCAGCAGGCCGATGTGGTGGTGTATGACCGCCTGGTCTCGGCGCCGATTCTCAATCTGGTCCGCCGCGATGCGGAGCGCATCTTTGTCGGCAAACAAGCCGGCAATCACTGCGTACCGCAATCGCAGATAAACCAGGCTCTACTTGAGCAGGCGCAGAGCGGCAAGCGGGTGGTGCGACTAAAAGGCGGCGATCCCTTTATCTTTGGCCGCGGTGGTGAAGAGCTGGAACTGCTGGCGCAGCACAACATCCCGTTTAGCGTGGTACCGGGCATCACCGCCGCCTCGGGCTGTTCTGCTTACAGCGGTATTCCGCTGACGCATCGCGACCACGCGCAGAGCGTGCGTTTCGTCACCGGCCATTTGCAGCAGCATGGCGAAATCGAGTGGCGCAAGCTGGCGGCTGAACAGCAAACGCTGGTGTTCTATATGGGGCTGGCGCAGGCGCCGGAAATCCAGCAGCAGCTGTTGCAACACGGCATGGATGCCGCGATGCCGGTGGCGATCGTGCAGAACGGCACCACGCCGCAGCAGCGCGTCGAGACCGCAACGCTGGCGGATCTGGCCACGCTGGCGCAGCAGTTTGCCAGTCCGGCGCTGATTATTGTTGGTCGCGTAGTGGGACTGCGTTCACAGTTACGCTGGTTCTGAAACGGCAAAAAACTGTACAGCGCTGCGCTTTGTCGCCAGACTATGGGCCATCTTTCTCGTAAATAAGGAGTTTCCATGCGCGTTGCTTCAATGGTTTGCGCGTTGTTATTGCCGCTGAGCGCGGTTGCTACCGCCGCTCCCGTTACCTGGTCGAACGTGGTCGGTGAATGGCAGGTGGTGGCGGTGACGCCTAAGAAGGAAGTCGGTCAGTTGTATATCAAGAATGACCCGCAGTTTATGGGCGCGCGCGTGGCGTTTAAGCCGAATGCGATAACCTGGACGCGTGGCACTGACGAGCGCAGCATCAATCCTTCCGTCGATAACTGCAACGGTAAACCGCGCCTGAGCGCCGCCAATGGCGCAGGTCAGGATCGTGACTTCAGCTTCCGTTACGGCTTCAATGTGAGTTGTGGCAATCAGGCTTGGGGACCTGCGCCGGGCGCGGTGATCAGCGTGCTGGCTGACGGTAACGCACGCCTGTTCTGGGATGGCGCGGAACTGGCGTTACATCGCATCAAATAAAAAACGGCGGGTCAAATGACCCGCCGTTTTTTTCTATCCGCACACCGCTTAAGGCTGTGCGACAAAACCCACCGCTTCATACACTTTCTTCAGCGTTTCCTGCGCATGAGCACGGGCTTTCGCTGCGCCATCGCGCATCACCTGATTCAGCAACTCTTCGTCGTTACGGAAACGATGATAGCGCTCCTGCAGCTCGGTCAACATGCCGGAAACCGCTTCAGCCACTTCACCTTTCAGATGGCCGTACATTTTGCCTTCGAACTCTTGCTCCAGCTGCGCAATGGTTTTACCGGTCACGCCCGCAAGAATGTCCAGCAGGTTAGACACACCAGCTTTCTCTTTGACGTCGTAACGCACCACTGGCGGCTCGGCGGAGTCGGTCACCGCGCGTTTGATCTTCTTCACCACCGCTTTGGTGTCTTCCAGCAGACCAATCACGTTGTTACGGTTGTCGTCTGACTTGGACATTTTTTTGGTCGGCTCAAGCAGCGACATCACGCGTGCACCCGATTTCGGAATGAACGGCTCAGGCACTTTGAACACATCGCCGTACAGCGCATTGAAACGCTGGGCGATATCGCGGCTCAGCTCCAGATGCTGCTTCTGATCTTCGCCAACCGGCACCTGATTGGTTTGATACAGCAGGATATCGGCCGCCATCAGCACCGGATAATCAAACAGGCCTGCGGTGATGTTTTCCGAGTAGCGCGCGGATTTATCTTTGAACTGCGTCATGCGGCTCAGCTCGCCAAAATAGGCGTAGCAGTTCAGCACCCAGCTCAGCTGCGCATGCTCTGGCACGTGCGACTGAACAAAGATGGTGCTCTTCGCCGGGTCGATGCCGCAGGCAAGATAGAGCGCTAAGGTATCCAGCGTGGCTTTACGCAGCGCAACAGGATCCTGACGTACGGTAATGGCGTGCAGATCGACGATGCAGTAAATGCAGTGGAAATCATCCTGCATCTGCACCCACTGACGCAGCGCACCCATATAGTTGCCAATGGTCAGTTCACCGGAAGGCTGGGCGCCGCTGAAAACGATGGGTTTGCTCATGTTATGTCCTGATAATCACAGCCCGATAGCGGGCAAAAGTTCGTCAAAAGAGTCGAGAGTTAAATCGGGTTGGCTTGTCGCAATCGGCTCACCGTAGTTGTAGCCAAATGTCATACCAATGTTCGGTACGCCTGCCGCCTGGGCCGCGAGAATATCATTGCGGGAATCGCCGACAAACAGCAATTGTCCCGGAAGCACGCCAAAATGGCCAAGGACGAGGAAAATGGCCGCTGGATGGGGCTTTTTCACAATCACGTCGTCACCGCCGATAATCTGCGTGAAGTACTCAGCAATCCCGAGCGACTTCAACAGCGGCGCCACAAACGGCGTGGGCTTGTTAGTGACGATCGCTAGCGGCAGGCCTTTCGCCTGCAAGGCCGCCAGCGTCTCTTTCACCTGCGGGAATAGCGTGCTGCCCGCTTCTACCGTTTGCGCGTAATATTTGTCAAACAGCGCACGCGCATCGCGTTGCTCTTCGGCATGCGGCTCGCGTCCCAGCGCCCAGGTCAGCGCGCGGGTCATCATCACGTCAGCGCCGTTACCAATCCAGGTAGAAGCCAATGCCAAACCCGGCGGCGGCAGCTGCAGATCGCTCAGCGCATGATCGATGGCTTGTGCCAGGCCCGGCGCGCTATCGACCAGCGTACCGTCGAGGTCAAACGCCAGCGCGCGGATATCAGTGAAATGAGCCATTAACTTTCTCCAGTTCGCCACGCATCTCATCGATCACTTTTTTGTAATCCGGATGGCCGAAGATCGCGGAACCGGCAACAAACATATCGGCACCGGCGGCAGCAATCTGGCCAATGTTATCGATTTTCACGCCGCCATCCACTTCCAGACGAATGTTGTAGCCACTCTCATCAATCAGGCGACGCGCCTGACGCAGTTTGTCGAGCGTACCGGGAATGAAGGATTGACCGCCAAAGCCTGGGTTCACCGACATCAGCAGAATGATGTCCAGCTTATCCATTACATAATCGAGGTAGTGGAGCGGCGTCGCAGGGTTGAACACCAGACCCGCTTTGCAACCATGCTCTTTGATCAGCTGCAGCGTGCGATCAACATGCTCGCTGGCTTCCGGGTGGAAAGTAATGAAGGTGGCGCCTGCTTTAGCGAATTCCGGGATCAATGCATCCACAGGTTTAACCATCAGATGCACATCAATAGGTGCAGTGATGCCGTAATCGCGCAGCGCTTTAAGCACCATAGGCCCCATCGTCAGATTGGGAACGTAGTGGTTATCCATCACATCGAAATGGACCACATCACCACCTGCCGCCAGCGCTTTGGCCGTGTCTTCACCCAAACGCGCGAAGTCAGCAGCCAGAATTGATGGGGCCAGTAAAAATTGTTTCATCCGATTCTCCCAATTTTGTGCGCCAGCCTGAGCTGGCGTAATGCCTTGGTCGCGGACGAAACAGGCTAGCGGAAAAGCGCCAGCAGTTCGTCGACTTGCGTGCGACCACTTATGCTTCGGCTGATGGAACGCCGGGCTTTGACTATGTGTAAATCCGCATTCTGATACCACTCACGCGTGAGTACCGTATCGTGGTTAGAAATCAGTACCGGGATGCGATTTTGCTGCGAAAGCTTATTGGCTAACTCAGCCAGATGCTGCTGCTCGCGCAGACTAAAACTGTTGGTGTGGTAAGCGGTAAAATTCGCTGTCGCCGAAAGCGGGGCATACGGCGGATCGCAATAAACCACTGAGCCTTCAACGGCGTTGTTCAGAGTAACATCGTACGATTCACAGACAAAGGTCGCTTTTTGCGCCCGTTCGGCAAACCAGAGCAGCTCCGCTTCCGGGAAATACGGCTTGCGATACCGGCCAAAAGGCACGTTAAACTCACCGCGCAAATTGTAGCGGCACAGACCGTTATAACCGTGTCGATTGAGATACAGAAACAGCACCGCGCGCTGATATTCATCTTTGCTCGCATTAAAGGCGATGCGCTGCGCGTAGTAGGTTTCTGCCGTGTTGCCTTCAGCGTTGAAAAGCTGGCGCGCGTCTTCAATGAAAGCCGCGGTACGCGTTTTGACGATGTTATACAGATTGATGAGATCACCGTTGATGTCCGCCAGGTGATAGCGGTCATAGTCGGTGTTGAGGAACACGGAACCGGCGCCGACAAAGGGTTCGATTAGACAATCACCTTGTGGCAAATGACGACGGATGTCATCAAGGAGCGGGTATTTCCCTCCGGCCCATTTCAGGAAAGCGCGATTTTTTTTCATGCTGTCGTGGTTATTACATCTTAATTATTGGCTGTGGTGGAACCGACAGCAGCTCTGCGCTTTAAACGGGGCCGCATGTTTGCGGCCCCACATCTCATTACTTGCTTTCTTTCTTCACCTGGCTAAGCGGTTTTACCCACGGATTGGCCGCACGCACTTCCGCTGGCAGCGATGCCACGGCGCGTTTCGCATCGGCTGGCGTGGCGTAAGCGCCGCTCACCAACACATACCAAGGTTCGCCGTTACGCGTGGTTTTATACACGTGATAACCGCTTAGGTTCTGTTTTCTCGCCCAGGCGTTCAGGCTCTCTTCTTTCGACGCACCGCTCAACTGCAGCGTGTAGTTTCCGCCCGATGGCAGCGATTTGCTGGCACCGCTCGCACTGGCAGGCGCGGGATTGCGCGTTGCGGTGGTGCGCGTGTTGTTCTCTTTTACAGGTGCCGGTTTAGTGGCGGCCGGTGTTTTGTGCGGAGTCGACGCGTGCGTCTCGCGCGTACCGTTGTTGCTGGTGCGCGCGGGGGTTTCTGAACGCATGGCTGGCGGCGTGATCGCTTTACCGTTGCCGCTGACTGTGGCCGGCGCGGTTGGCAGCGAGCTATTACCCTGCGCGCCTTGTGCTGCTGCATCGACAGAACCTTGCTGATTGTTCAGCGCACTATTGAGATCGCCCGGCAGCGTGACACGTTGTTGATTAGCTGGCGTATCCACAGGCGCAGCTTGCGTCGGCGTCGAGGAGACTGATGGCATCGAGATGGATTGACCATCGCTGCCCGCTGGTGCAGTTGTGCCCGCGGTGTTTTGCGCTACGCTGCCTTCAGCAGAAGGCGTGGCGTTTTGCTGGCCGCTCATGGACGTCGATCCCGAAAGGTCGATGTTCTTTTCGCTGCCACCGGCAGATGGTGCCGCGCCATTATTTGCGGTATTGGTTGCGGGTTTCTTCTCGTCTGGGCCGGTTAATGCTGAACCAATCCCCAGCACCACCAACAGCAGAACCAAAATACCAATGCCCATCATCATATGTTGACGGGAAACCGGTACTTTCACTTTCGGCGCAGAAGACGATTTGCGTGGCCGCGTCGGACGGCGGTCACTGGCGTCAGGTTTTAATTCGTCTTCCGGTTTGAACTCATCCATTTAGCCTCCTCCGTAAAACGACGCGTTTCCCACACGCCGCATCACCACTCATCACTTCTAATAATCAGGGTTTCTGGCAATCGTTAATTGCTGCCAGCACCATATCATGAGCCACACCGCCACGCACTTCAGAGCGGCCAATAGCGAGAGGCAGCACCAGACGCAGCTCGCCCGCCAGCACTTTCTTATCGCGCATCATGTGTGGCAAATAATCTTCCGCCGCCATGCTCGCCGGGCCATGTACAGGCAAACCCGCACGCAGCAGCAGTGCGATAATGCGATCGGTTTCAACCGAGGTGAACTGCCCTAAACGTTCAGCGGTACGTGCGGCCATCACCATGCCAGCCGACACCGCTTCGCCGTGCAGCCAGTTGCCGTAGCCCATGTGCGCTTCAATCGCATGACCAAAAGTATGGCCCAGATTGAGCAGTGCACGTACGCCGGTTTCGCGCTCGTCAGCCGCAACCACTTCGGCTTTAAGCTCGCAGCAGCGACGGATGCAGTAAGCCAAGGCTTTTTCATCCAGCGCCAGCAGAGCATCAAGATTTTGCTCTAGCCACTGGAAGAATTCGCCATCAAGGATAATGCCGTATTTGATCACTTCCGCCAGACCGGACGCTAATTCGCGCGGTGGCAGAGTGGCCAGGCAATGAGTATCCACCACGACAGACGCGGGCTGATAAAACGCCCCAATCATGTTTTTGCCGAGTGGATGGTTTACCGCAGTTTTTCCACCGACGGAGGAGTCAACCTGAGACAACAACGTGGTCGGCACCTGAATAAAGCGCACGCCACGCTGATAGCTGGCTGCAGCAAAGCCGGTCAAGTCACCAATCACGCCACCACCGAGTGCAATCAACGTGGTATCACGACCGTGCGGCTTTTTCAGCAGCGCGGTGAATACCTCGTCCATGACCGCCAGCGTTTTGTACTGCTCACCATCAGGCAAAATTACCTGATCTACCTCAATGCCGGCATTGCTGAGCAGCGCTGACAGGGGTTCAAGATAGATCGGCGCCAAGGTCTGGTTTGTCACCAGCATGGCATTGTCGCCTGCTTTGAGCGGCCAAAAAGAAGCCGGATCGTTAAACAGTCCGGCAGCGATGGTGATGGGGTAACTGCGATCCCCGAGTGAGACAGTGATCTTCTCCATGATGACCGATACCTATTGCTGAGCCCTCAGGGCGCTGGATTAGTTCTTTTCCAGCATGTTGATGATCTGATTGGCCACCACTTTTGCACTCTGATCGTCAGTGCGAATAGTGACATCAGCGATCTCTTCATAAAGCGGATTACGTTCACCAGCTAGCGCTTCCAGTACTTCGCGCGGCGGTGATTCAACCTGCAACAGCGGACGCTTTTTATCACGCTGGGTTCGTGCAAGTTGCTTTTCGATGGTGGTTTCAAGGTATACGACCACACCGCGGGCGGAGAGACGATTACGGGTCTCGCGGGATTTGACTGAGCCGCCACCGGTCGCGAGGACAATGCCTTGCTTCTCGGTCAGCTCATTAATGATCTTTTCTTCACGATCGCGGAAGCCTTCTTCGCCTTCCACATCAAATACCCAGCCTACATCCGCTCCGGTGCGTCGCTCAATTTCCTGATCGGAATCGAAAAATTCCATATTGAGTTGCTGAGCCAACTGACGACCAATAGTGCTTTTGCCGGCACCCATCGGCCCAACCAGAAAGATATTGCGTTTCTCTGCCATTTTATCGGTATTACTAAGAATTCGTTGATGATACCCCGCGTTCAGCATAGCTGGCGGGACAGGAACTGAGACCTCATGAGCGTTAACAAGAGTCAGACGGAAAATTATCTCAACACTCATGGCCGTTTGGCAACCGAATAAATTGCCCCCGGCGACCTCTTAACAGGACCGGTCTGTGGTTCGCGAGACGGTAACGCACCTCCGCTGATCCGCTATATTTCGTGCTACAGGCACGCTGGCCGGGGTCATCCACTGTCATCGCTTACCGATGTAAGCACAGTGCATTCACTCATTTAACGTCTTACTGGAGCTCGAATTATTTTGGCGATATTTCTTTTGACGTCAGTATCGCTTGTGACTAACGTCATTCGGAAGGTTATTCTGCCGCGTTCCGTTACACCGTTTTGAAAATCGCTAAACCTTGTAAGCTAATTCCAGCCCTGCGTCAACGCAGTTGGCCTCCCAGAACGAATTTTCCGCTTTATCCGGCAGTAAGCGCTGCTTCCCTGACCAGTCTGGGAGTAATAAAGATCACCAGCTCCTTTTTCTTCTGCTCATCAGTTTGCTGACGGAACAAATTCCCTAATAAAGGCATATCGCCCAGCCAGGGCACGCGTTTTTCGCTCTGCGTGCGCTGCTGCTGGAAAATGCCGCCCAGCGCTAAGGTTTCGCCATCGCGCAGCGTCACCTGAGTCTCAATCTCCTGCTTATCAATACTCAGCACCTGGTTGTCGCCAATGTTTACACTGCGCCCTGGCAAGTTCTGGCTCAGCCGCAGTTTGAGCTGAATGCGGCCATTTCCCAGCACCACCGGCGTCACTTCCATGCCTAAAACCGCTTCCTTAAATTCAATGGCGGTGGCACCGCTGTTGCCCGATTTCACCTCATAAGGAATTTCCGTGCCCTGTTTGATGCTGGCGGTTTGCTGATGCGAGGTAAACAAGCGCGGACTGGCGATGATTTCGATTTGGTTCTCCTGCTCCAGCGCACTCAGTTCCAGATTGAGCAATTCGCCGCTGACCTGGCCCAGCGTCACGCCCGCGCGAAACGCCGGATTACTCACCGCAAGAGGAATCTCGAGCAGCGGGTTGCGCAACGCCTGCGTTACCACTTCTGCCGGTGACGTGCCCCAGTTAACACCTAACTCGCGCAGATGCTCTTCATTGATGGTGACGATATGTGCCGCGAGCTCAACCTGCTCGAGCGGCAAATCCAGCGCTTTTAACCAGCGCTCGGTGTCACGTAATGCCTCAGCCGTATCGCGCAGCAGCAAACTGTTGGTGCGGCTATCGACCGTGACGCTACCGCGCGGCGTCATCAACGAACGTTCGGCTTGCAGGCTGCGGTAAATATCGCTGGCGCTGGCGTAATGCAGCGTCACGGTTTGTTGTTCCAGCGGCGTTTGCTGCTTCTCCTCCTCACGCTCCACCTTTTCCTGTTGCGCCTGCTGCTGCTGCCAGCTTTCCGGATAGACCAGCAAAACACCCTCTTCCTGCACCACGGTGAGTTTTGCCAGCTGCGTCACCAGCGCGAGCGCGTGATCCCAGCCGATATTGTCTAATCGCAGCGACAGCCGACCTTCAACGCCCGGCGCAATCAGCAGGTTGGTCTGCTGATAATCTGCCAGCGCCTGCAAAATGCGTTCAACCGGCGCATCATCAAACGTCAGACTTAATCGGTCGTCGTTAGCGCGCAGCGGCATGCTCAGACACAGCAGCATCAGTAACGTCATCCATTTCATAAAAACCTCCTTTTATTACCCATGTGATTTGCTGTGGCGTGCAGCTTTGTGCTGCGCTCAACACCAGCATGCGCGACGTAAGCTGCACGACTTGCCAGGGCGGCTGGGGAAAAGGCGCTTGATTATCCAGCCGATGGCTTTTGCCTTGAGGTGACACCAGCCACGCCACGTAGTGCGGCGCCGTGCCAATAATGCCCTGTAAGCGCCAGCCTTCTGGCGCAGCAACCTGCGCCTGACACAGCGTTGCTGCCAGCGGCTGGAAAGGATCGCGCGCCAGTGCCAGCGAGCTGCAGAGTAACAACAGCAAGGCGCTACTCCGCATCGTCACTCTCCAGCCACAGTTGCGTGTTCAATACGCCTTGCTCGGCTTGCAGCTGAAAGCGTTGTGGCACCGGTAATCGGGTGCTGGCTAGTTCACTAAACAGCGGCAGAAATTGCGGCCAGGCAAGCCTTAATTGCAGTTGCTGCGGCTGGCTATCCGGATGCCAGGCTTCCAGCTGATTGCCGCGCGCTGCCACGATTCGCTCCAGCGTTTGCTGAGTGCCGGTATCCTTCGTGGGTTGCTGCAGCAGGCTAATCTCGCTCTGCAACACATCAATCGCCGGAAGTGAAGCCAGCTGTTGCAACCGCTGTTGCTGCTGTTGACGCATCTGTTCCAGCTGCCGCGCTTGCGCTTCACGCATCTGCTGCTGCGGCCGAAGCAGCACGATCCACGTCAGCGCAAACAGCCCCAGCGATAACGTCAAAAGTCCCAGCATGCGCAGCGGCAGCGTGAGCATCAGCCAGCGCTGCAGGAGTTCATTCATCGGCTACCTCCTGCACGCGCGCATGCAAAGCAAAACGATAGTCGCCGCCCGCTTCGCGCTTCACACCGCCCTGCTTTACGCTGCTGAACAGCGGCTGAGTCATGAGCTGATGACGAAAATCACTGACAGCCGCCATGCTCTGCGCCCGCCCTTCCAACACCAGTTGCCCTTGCCGACGTTCGAGGCGATTGAGCCACAAGGTGTCTGGCATTAACTCCGGCAGTTGCTGCCAAAAATGCTGCCAGCGCTGATGCTGATCTTGCCGTTGCAGCTGTGCCTGCTGCGCCTGAAGGAGTGATTCACGCAGCTTCAACAGCGATTGCTGCTGTTCCAGCTGTTGCTGCAGTGCGCTGAGGAGAGAGGTGATATCCATCAGCGCGTCCGTTTGTTGCTGCCGTGCAATGACGCCGCGCCACCACATTAATGAGAGGATCAGCAAGGTGCAGACCAGCGTAAGCGACAGCAGCGAGAGGCTCTGCTGGCGCCGCCGCTGCGATTGCTGGATGCGCCAGGGAAGCAGGTTGACCGCCAGCATCAGACATCCTCCGGGCGCAGCGCCAGCCCAAGCGCGATGGCAAAAATACCTTCCTGTGCAGGCAACGGCGGTTGCAGATAGTGCAGCAGCGAAAACGGCTTGCAGCGTTTAACCTGCTCCTCAGGCAAAACCTGAGTTGAGGTGCAGAATACGCTTTCCATCTGCGGGAAGGTTTCGCGCAGCTGTGCGAGGGTGAGAGGTTCGGTGGCCGCGCCTGATGTAGTGCTTTCCCCCACCAGCGTCCATAGCCAATGATCGCTAAGCGGATGAATCAATAAGTGGTTGTGGCGTAACGGCAGGCGCATGGCGATCTGCGTCAGCGCCAGGCTACTCAGTTCGAATACGTCCGGTCGCAGACCTGCCTGCTTGAGCGGCGTCAGCCATTGCGTAATCACCTCGCGCCGTGCCGCGGTAACGTAAAGCGGTGCATCCTTGCCCGGTGAGCGATAATCCAGCGACAGCGAAGCGGGTTCGACGGGAAACAGACGCTGCGCAGAAGCCGCCACATAGCGCCCCAGCGCGGGTTCACGCAGCGAGGTTTCCGGCAGCGGCAAAGTGCGTTGCAATACCAACTGCGGCGGCAGGCCAACGCGCAGTGAATAGCGCCTCGGCAGATGGCGCTGCCAGCGCCCTAACATATCCAGTAACGCAGGCGTGGTTTGCAGCACGCCGTTTCTTAACGTATCTTGCGGCAGCGTTTGTTGCCACCAGTGTCGCAACTGCCAACCATGACGTCGGCGTTCGATGCCAAGGGCACACAGTTGTCCGTTTTGGATATCCAGTCCAATTTGCCAGCGCTGAAAAGCCATACGCGCGATCTCCTTATCATTAAAAGGTCAGAGTGCTGATACCCCGGCAACTTCAAGCCTGACAGGTATATGAATGCGTCAGGCTTGTCTTTATACTACCGCGCGGTTGCTTATAAACTGCTCAAACGACAACAGATGGGAATTCTCAGGTGAAGTTCGTAAAGTATTTATTGATCCTTGCAGTGTGTTGCATTTTGCTGGGAGCCGGCACGGTTTATGGTTTGTACAAATACATAGAGCCGCAGCTGCCTGATGTGAACACATTGAAAGATGTGCGCCTGCAAACGCCTATGCAGGTTTACAGCGCGGATGGCGATCTGATCGCCCAGTACGGCGAGAAGCGCCGTGTCCCGCTGACCCTACAACAGATGCCGCCTGAGTTAATCAAAGCGTTTATTGCCACCGAAGATAGCCGTTTCTACGAGCATCACGGTGTCGATCCGGTGGGGATTTTCCGTGCAGCCAGCATTGCGCTGATGTCCGGTCACGCCTCGCAGGGTGCCAGTACCATTACTCAACAGCTGGCGCGTAACTTCTTCCTCAGCCCGGAACGCACCTTGATGCGTAAGATTAAGGAAGCGTTCCTCGCGATCCGTATCGAACAGCTGCTGAGCAAAGATGAAATCCTTGAGCTCTACCTCAACAAGATTTATCTCGGCTATCGCGCGTACGGCGTAGGCGCGGCGGCGCAGGTCTACTTTGGTAAACCTATTGATCAACTGTCGCTGAGTGAAATGGCGATGATTGCCGGGTTGCCAAAAGCACCTTCGACGTTCAACCCGCTCTATTCTCATACGCGTGCGCTGGCGCGTCGTAATGTGGTGCTGGCGCGTATGCTGGATCAAAACTACATCACGCAGCAGCAATATAACGAAGCGCGTAACTCGCCGCTGACGGCCAGCTATCACGGCCCGGAAATCGCCTTCTCTGCACCTTACTTAAGTGAAATGGTGCGTCAGGAGATGGTGAAGCGTTATGGCGATAAAGCCTATGAAGATGGTTACAAGGTCTACACCACCGTCACCCGCCATCTGCAGGAAGCCGCACAGCAGGCGGTGCGTAACAATGTGATGGCGTATGACATGCGCCACGGCTATCGCGGTCCAACCAATGTGCTGTGGAAAGTGGGCGAAGCGAGCTGGGATCAAACCCGCATCCAGAATGCGCTGAAAAATCTGCCAACTTACGGACCGCTGAATGCTGCGGTGATCACCAGCGCCAGCGCCGATCACGCCACGGCGATGCTGAAAGATGGCAGCAGCGTTACGCTGAATATGGCCGGCGTACGCTGGGCACGCGCTTACAAATCTGACACGCTGCAAGGCCCAACGCCGCGCAGCGTGACGCAGGTGCTGCAAACCGGCCAGCAGATTTGGGTGCGTAAAGTGAATGACGACTGGTGGCTCGGCCAGGTTCCGGCGGTGAACTCGGCGCTGGTGTCACTCAATCCAGAAGATGGTGCGGTTCGCGCGCTGGTCGGCGGTTTCGACTTCAACCAGAGCATGTTCAACCGCGCAACCCAGGCGCTGCGTCAGGTGGGTTCCAACATCAAACCCTTCCTGTATACCGCAGCGATGGATCGCGGTTTAACGCTGGCATCGATTCTCAACGACGTGCCGATATCGCGCTGGGATGCCGGTGCGGGTGCTGACTGGCGTCCGAAGAACTCACCGCCAACGTATGCAGGTCCAATCCGTTTGCGTCAGGGCTTAGGCGAGTCGAAAAACGTGGTGATGGTACGTGCGATGCGTGCGATGGGCGTTGATTACGCGGCGGAATATCTGCAGCGTTTCGGCTTCCCGGCGCAGAACATCGTGCATACCGAATCGTTAGCCTTAGGCGCGGCGTCCTTTACCCCAATGCAGGTGGTACGCGGCTACGCGGTGATGGCGAACGGCGGCTTCCTGGTTGATCCGTACTTCATCGCGAAGATCGAGAATGAACAAGGCGGCGTGATCTTCGAAGAAAAACCGAAGATTGCCTGTCCGCAGTGCAACCTGCCGGTGATCTATGGCGATACCAAAAAGTCGGTCGCGTTGAATGAAGAGAGCGTCGAGAATGTCGCGACCTCCGATCAATCGCAGAACCAAACCGTGCCGCAACCGGAGCTGGAGCAAGTGCCTGCACAGCCGGGTGGCGAGCAGCAGTATGCTCCGCACGTGATCAACACGCCGCTGTCATTCCTGATCAAGAGCGCGCTGAACACCAACATCTTCGGCGAGCCGGGCTGGATGGGAACGGGCTGGCGTGCCGGTCGTGACCTGAAGCGTAACGATATCGGCGGCAAAACCGGTACCACCAACAGCTCGAAAGATGCGTGGTTCTCTGGTTACGGTCCGGGCGTGGTGACGTCAGTGTGGATTGGTTTCGATGATTCACGTGCGCTGGGTCGCTCCACCATGTCAGGCGCGATACCGGATCAAATCTCCGGTTACGAAGGTGGTGCGAAGAGTGCCCAGCCAGCGTGGGATGACTACATGAAATCCGCGCTGGAAGGCGTGCCGGTACAACCGCTGACACCGCCAGATGGCGTGGTCACCGTCAACATCGATCGCGGCACCGGCAAGTTGGCTAACGGCGGTAACTCGCGCCAGGAGTACTTCATCAACGGCACCCAGCCGACCGAGTATTCGGTGCATGATGTCGGCACCACCCTCATGGACAACGGCGAAAGCCACGAACTGTTCTGATCAAAAAAGCCGGCAAATGCGCCGGCTTTCTTTTTTTAATGATGATGCAATTTAGTAGCTTAAACGGCCCTGCTTCACCAGCCACTCACGCACCATAAACAGCGCGCTGACGTTACGCGCTTCGCGGAAGTCGGGTTCATCCAGCAGCGCCAGCAGATTATTTAGCGGCCAGCGATGGACAATTAGCGGCTCCGGCTCATCACCTTCCAGCTTCTCTTCGTACAAACCTTCCGCCACCACGATGTTCATCTTGCTGGAGAAATATGAGGGCGCCATGGTCAGCTTGCCCAGCGCTTCCAGTTTGGTGGCACCAAATCCCGCTTCTTCTTTCAGTTCACGATCGGCGGCTTCAAAGGCGCTTTCGCCAGGATCGATCAGCCCTTTAGGAAAGCCCAGTTCATAGCTTTCCAGACCGACGGCGTACTCCTGGATCAGGATCACGTCATCGCCAATAATCGGCACAATCATCACCGCTTCACGGTCGGAAGGTTTCATCCGCTCATAGACGCGGCGCGCGCCATTGCTGAAAGCGAGATCGACCGCTTCGATGGTGAACAGGCGGGAGCGGGCCACCGCTGCCACATTGAGGATGTCAGGTTTTTTCATTGGGGTTTTCATATCAGCCTCAAACTTAGCACAACCCTGTGAAACGTGATGACGCCAGCATACCGAAGCCAGAACTATTGTGCGACACGCAGCGTAAGTAAACTATGGTGACACACATTCACTTATGGCTGCTAACAACTTCTTGTTATCTATGCAGTTAAAAATTCACAATAAGTCAACGGCGCGGGGTTAAATTCAGAAAATACCGATATTTAGTTGAGTCATGTCTGGTTAACATCCCGTTAAGGAATGATCTAACAAACTATAATTAAATGATTTTGCGCGTTATTTTATCTGACTTTTCCCTTGTCAGAATGACATCTGCTCGCCAAAATTGACTTGTATTGATGGATTCACCGGGAGTAATTCGTTAACGTGAAGGCAGTTTTTTGGCTGGATTGAGCAAAGCATGAGCACTTATATTGTCATTCTGGCTGTCATGCTCGCCTGTTCCTTATTAGCAGGTATCGGCTATTGGTTCGCTATGCGGCATCGTCCGCCGTTGGCGAAACCACTGCCGTTTATCAGTCCGCCTAATCGCAAGCTCACCGACGAAGAACGCGCTGCCGTTGAAAAGTACATCGCGCTACTGGTGAAACAGCAGCAACACAGCAGCGCGCGATCCGCAAAGAAGCCGCGCGAACCTCAAGCGCTGACGCTCACCGCGCAAAGCAACAATGTTTATCCTGTCACCCGCTCCATCACCCGCTATGGCCTCTCCACCGACGATCCGCAGAAGTGGCGCTACTATCTCGATGAAGTCGAAGTGCATCTTCCGCCGCTTTGGGAACAGTACATAGCCGAAGAGAACCACGTAGAGCTGATCCGCACGCAAACGCTGCCGCTGGTGATTTCGCTTAACGGACATTCGCTGGTGAATTACGCGGTGGAACAACCGGCGCTGCCGCCACTGGTGCGGCCGATGTCCACTAACGCGTCAATTCGTAAAGAAGAAAGCGAGAATGTTGAGCTGCTGCAGGTACGCAAAGAGACCTCAGAAGAGTATCAGCTGTCTCGCGCCGACGGCACGCGTGAAGCGGTCGCCATCTGTTTCGCTTTCCTGCTGTTCTTCCTGAGTCTGGTGCTGCCCGGCAGCCTGATGGGCTGGATTGCGCTGCTCGGCTGCCTGATGATCGCCGTTAGCCTGTGGTTCCTCTATCGCTTCCCTGGCGCCAAAGGTTTGCGCGATGTGCACTGCCTGCGCGGTGCGCCCAAGCGCTGGGGCCTGTTTGGTGAATCCAATCAGGAGCAGAGCAACATCTCGCTGGGCATTATTGATTTAATCTATCCCGCGCACTGGCAGCCGTATGTAGCGCACGATTTAGGCCAAACCACCGACGTCGATATGTACCTCAATCGTCAGGTGGTGCGTCAGGGCCGTTTCCTGTCGCTGCAGGACGAAGTGCGTAACTTCCCGGTGCAGCGCTGGCGTAAAAATCTGGTGCTGGCGTGCGGCTCGCTGCTGGTGCTGGTCATGCTATTCACCTGGATTCCGCTCAGCATGCCGATCAAACTCAGCCTTGCGTGGGTGAAAGGCACCGAGAGCATTGAAGTGAATAGCGTGGATAAGCTGAATGCGCTGCCGCTGCACATCGGCGACAGTTTGAAAGTGGGCGGCACCGGCATGTGTTCGGTGCCGGGCAATTATCAAAGCAATCGCAGCTATGCCTACATGCCGTTCGACTGCTCGGCGATTTACTGGAATAACGCCGCGCCGCTGCCGCAGCCGCAATCGGACATCATCGATAAAGCGTCGGCGCTGCTCGATACCACCACGCGCCAACTGCATCCGGAAACCAATACCGATCCCAAACTCAACCCGCAACTGGCCTCGGCGATTCAGAAATCGGGCATGATTCTGCTGGATGACTTCTCGGATTTGGTGCTGAAAACCCAGGAACTTTGCAGCCAGCAGCAGGATTGTGTACGGTTGAAAAATGCGCTGGTGAATCTCGGCAACGCCAAAGATTGGGATTCACTGATTCACCGCGCGGATTCCGGCAAGCTGAATGGTATGAACGTGCTGCTGCGTCCGGTGAGTGCCGAAGCGCTGGAAAACCTGGTTAACACCGCCACCTCCAGCTTCTTCGCGCGTGAAACGCGTCGCGCGGCGGAAAACCTCAACAGCCCGCCGCCGGGTGGCTTCCTGATTATCAGTGATGAAGGGCGTCAGATGGTAACGCAGCCGCAGCCTTCAGTACCGCTGTTTGATCTTGATGCGCCTTCGCAATGGCGCGAACTGCAACGCATGTCTGGCATGCTGCTGCATACGCCGTTCGCCGCCAGCGGCATCATCACCAGCATTACCACCGATGCTAACGGCACACGCCATATCGCGCTGCATAACGAGCCGGATGCCATGGCGCAATGGCGCTATTTGGGTACCGCGCTGTTGATGCTGGTGCTGATTGCCAGCGCGGTGATCAACGGCTTGCTGGCGCTGCGTCGTATTCATCGTAATCGCCTGCGCATGGCGGAAATTCAGCAGTATTACGATAAGTGCTTCAACCACAATCTGAACACTATGCAGAGCGTGCGCTCGCTGTTCTGAGCCCTCTCCTTCTGTGCTACCCTGTCGCCCACTTTTTTGCGGCGAGAAAGAAAATGCAGGTTACGCTTAACTGGTCAGAGATTGATACCGTGCTGCTGGATATGGACGGCACCTTGCTCGATCTCGCCTTTGACCGCCACTTCTGGCTGGAACACGTTCCGGAAACCCTGAGCCGTGAACGCGCCATCACGCTGGGCGAAGCGCATCAGCTGATTGAGCAGAAGTATCAGGCCGTGGTGCATACGCTAAACTGGTATTGTCTCGATTACTGGTCGCAGGAACTGGCGCTGGATATTCGCGCCATGACGTGGGAGAAGCGCCACCGTGCGGCAATGCGTGAAGATACGCTGCCGCTGCTGCAGGCGCTGCGTGCCGCAGGTAAACGCACGATTCTGCTGACCAATGCGCATCCTTACAATCTGGATGTGAAACTGGAGCAGACCGGATTAGCTGCCCACCTTGATTTATTACTTTCCACCCATACCTTTGGATATCCGAAAGAGGATCCGCGTCTCTGGCAGGCCGTTCAGCAACACACTGCGTTTGACAGCGCGCGCACGCTATTCATTGATGACAGCGAAGCGATTCTGGATGCAGCGACACGCTGGGGCATTCGCTGGTGCTTAGGCGTCAGCAATCCGGATTCCGGTCGGCCCGATCAATCTTTCCAGCGTCATCCGGCGGTACGCGACTATCGTCAATTGTGTGAGACGCTGCGTTAAAGCAGGAGCCGCAATACCATGAAAGAGAAAGTGAGCGAAGGCGTGCGCCTCGACAAATGGCTGTGGGCCGCGCGCTTCTACAAAACGCGTGCGCTGGCACGCGAAATGGTCGAAGGCGGCAAAGTGCATTACAACGGCCAGCGCAGCAAGCCGAGCAAACTGGTGGAGTTGAATGCCGAACTGACGCTGCGTCAGGGCAACGATGAGCGCACCGTGGTGATCACCGCCGTGACCGATCAGCGCCGTCCGGCCAGCGAAGCGCAAGCGCTGTATGCCGAAACCGCCGCCAGCATCGACAAGCGCGAGAAAACCGCGCTGGCACGCAAGATGAATTCCTTAACCATGCCGCACCCCGATCGCCGCCCGGATAAGAAAGAGCGCCGCGATCTGATGAAATTTAAATTGTCGGGCGATAAATAACGCGCCCCCAACGAGAGAAACACTATGTCTGCAAACGATCAACTGCACCGTTACCTGTTCGAAAACGTCGCTGTGCGCGGCGAGCTGGTCAATGTGAGCGAAACCTGGCGTGAAATCGTCAAAAATCACGATTACGTCGAGCCGGTAAAAACCTTGCTGGGCGAGCTGCTGGTGGCCACCAGCCTGCTGACGGCGACGCTGAAGTTTGATGGCGAAATCACGGTGCAGTTGCAGGGCGACGGTCCGCTGACGCTGGCAGTGATCAACGGTAACAACCGTCAGGAGTTGCGTGGCGTGGCGCGCGTGAAAGAAGACGCGGAGATCGCACCGAGCAGCAGCCTGAAAGAGATGGTCGGCAACGGCTATCTGGTGATCACCATTTCGCCAGAGAAAGGCGAGCGCTATCAGGGCGTGGTTGGACTGGAAGCGGATACGCTGGCGGGTTGTCTGGAAGATTACTTCATGCGTTCTGAGCAGTTGCCAACGCGCCTGTTTATCCGCACCAGCGACAAAGGCGCAGCCGGCATTCTGCTGCAGGTGCTGCCAGCGCAAGAGCCGAGCCTGGATGATTTCAATCACCTCGCCACGCTGACCGAAACCGTGAAGAGCGAAGAGCTGATTGAGCTGCCCGCCACCGACGTGCTGTGGCGCCTGTATCATCAGGAAGAAGCCACCGTGTTCGATCCGTCGCCAGTCAGCTTCAAGTGCACCTGTTCACGCGAGCGCTGCGGTGAAGTGCTGAGCACGCTGCCGGTTGAGGAAGTGGACGAAATCCTCGCAGAGGATGGCGAAATCGATATGAATTGCGACTATTGCGGATCGCATTACGTGTTTGATGCGGTGGATATTGCCGCCATTCGTAACGCGCCAACCAACAACAGCGATCACGTGCATTAATTACCTACCGGGCGGTTCATCCGCCCGCATTCCTGCTGAACGTATCCCTATCATTTATCACGGTTATTAGCTAAATAACGCTGACTTTAGTTTCATAAGTGGCAGATTTCTCTACTTGTCACGTTCCAGCTCGCATTTCTGACTATCTTCTCTTTTCCGCTGTGCTCAGAAGAGTACACTGCGCGCGATCTGCCCTGCGTGGCTATGCAGGCAGGCGGCAGAATCACCCCATAAAAAATATGCAGTAACAGATACCGATTAAAGGAGCAGTCACATGCGCGTTAACGGCCTGACATCGCAAGACCTCGCCTCTATGGGCATCAGCGGCACCACCGAAGTGGTGTACAACCCTGATTTCGACACCCTGTTTCAGGAAGAAACTCGCCCAGAGCTGGAAGGTTATGCGCGAGGCATTCTGACGCAGAGCGGGGCTATTGCCGTGGATACCGGCATCTTCACGGGTCGCTCGCCAAAAGATAAGTACATCGTTCGGGATGACACCACGCGCGACACGCTGTGGTGGAACGATGTCGGCAACGGCAAAAATGATAACCAGCCGCTGTCACAGGAAACCTGGCAGGCGTTGAAAGATCGCTGCACCCAGCAGCTTTCCGGCAAACGTTTGTTTGTGATCGATGCGTTCTGCGGTGCCAATCCCGACACGCGCCTCAGCGTGCGCTTCGTGATGGAAGTGGCCTGGCAGGCGCACTTCGTCAAAAACATGTTTATCCGTCCGAGCGAAGCCGAACTGGCTGACTTCAAACCGGATTTCGTGGTGATGAACGCCGCGCAGTGCACCAATCCAGACTGGCAGGCGCAAGGTCTGCACTCCGAGAACTTCGTCGCCTTCAACCTGACCGAGCGCATGCAGCTGATTGGCGGCACCTGGTACGGCGGCGAGATGAAGAAAGGGCTGTTCGCCATCATGAACTACCTGCTGCCGCTGAAAGGCATCGCTTCAATGCACTGTTCGGCTAATGTCGGCAAAGCGGGCGATGTGGCGGTGTTCTTCGGCCTGTCCGGCACCGGTAAAACCACGTTGTCCACCGATCCGGATCGCCAGCTGATTGGCGATGACGAACACGGCTGGGATGACGACGGCGTGTTCAATTTTGAAGGCGGCTGCTACGCCAAAACCATCAATCTGTCTGAGCAGGCGGAGCCGGAGATCTACCGTGCGATTCGCCGCAATGCGCTGCTGGAAAATGTGGTGGTGCGCGCCGATGGCAGCGTGGATTACGCCGACGGCAGCAAGACCGAGAACACCCGCGTCTCTTATCCGATCGAGCATATCGAGAACATCGTGCAGCCGGTGTCGAAAGCGGGCCATGCGAAGCGGGTGATTTTCCTTACCGCCGATGCTTTTGGCGTGCTGCCGCCGGTTTCACGCTTGACACCGGAACAGACGCAATACCATTTCCTGTCTGGCTTTACCGCCAAACTGGCCGGCACCGAGCGCGGCGTCACGCAGCCAACGCCCACCTTCTCTGCCTGCTTTGGCGCGGCGTTCCTGACGCTGCACCCAACGCAATATTCCGACGTGCTGGTGAAGCGCATGGAAGCGGCAGGTGCGCAGGCGTATCTGGTGAATACCGGCTGGAACGGCAGCGGCAAGCGCATTTCGTTGAAAGACACGCGCGCCATCATCAACGCGATTCTGGCCGGTGAGCTGGATGAGGTTGAGACTGACACCTTGCCGGTGTTCAACCTGCAGATGCCTAAAGAACTGCCGCAGGTGGATAGCGCGATTCTCGATCCGCGCCGCAGCTGGCCGACAGAAGCGGCCTGGCAGCAAGCCGCGCAGGATCTGGCGCAGCGCTTTATAACTAACTTTGAGAAATATACCGATAACGATGCGGGTAAAGCGCTAGTGCAGGCGGGTCCGCAGTTGTGATGTGAAAACCCGGTGGGCATAAATGCCCGCCGGGTATCACGCACTGTGATTGATACTCGCCACCGCCGTAGCGCTGCTGCCTTCCGGAATCGGCAACCAGGCACGAATCCGCAATCCGCCCCGGTCGCTGTCACCAATCTCCAGCGAGCCTTCATGCGCATCAATAATACGCTGCACAATCGCCAAACCGAGACCGGTGCCGCTGGTACTGCGCGCGCTGTCGCCGCGCACAAACGGCTGGAACAGATGCTGTAGCTGATCCGGCTTGATGCCCGGACCATCATCTTCCACCTGGAACCACGCGCGGTTCAGCTCCTTGCCGCTGCTGACCTTGATCCATCCATTGCCATAACGCGCCGCGTTGACCACCAGATTCGCCAGCGCGCGCTTAATCGACAGCGGGTTGATATCCAGCATCAAATCCTCGGACATCACCGCGTTCTCAATCTCGCGCTCGTAGCCGCTCTCTGCCGCCACCACTTCGCCCAGCACGCTGTTGAGGTCGGCGCGCTCGGTCTGCATCTCCTGACCGGTACGCAGATAGTCGATGAACTGCTCGATAATCGCATTGCACTCTTCGATATCTTTGTTGATCGACTCCGCCAGATAACCATCCTGCTCGCCCATCATCTCGGTGGCGAGACGAATGCGCGTCAGCGGCGTACGCAAGTCATGGCTGACACCCGCCATCAACAAGGTACGATCGTCGGCCAACTGCTTTACACCGGCCGCCATTTGGTTAAACGCCCGCGTCACCGAACGCACTTCCGACGCGCCGTATTCACGCAGCGGCGGAGGAATAATGCCTTTACCGACCTGCAACGCCGCATGCTCCAGATCCACTAAGGGTCGGTTCTGGATGCGGATAAACAGCCAGGCGCCGCCAATCGCCAGCAGCATAATCGCCAGCGTGTAGCGGAACAGCGGTGAGAAGTCGCCCTGATGGATTTCGGTAAGCGGCACGCGCACCCAGATATCTGGCGACAGCCAGGTTTTCAGCCACACCACCGGCGAGTTTTTATTTACCTCGACACGGACATCGGTGGGACCGCCCAGCTGCTGGCCCATCTGCTCACTGAGGAATTCGTAATGTTGCGCCCAGCGCAAACCGCTCTCTTCCGCCGCCGCGTTGGTATACAACGAGATGCCCAGCTCACGATAAATTTCGCGTCGGAAGGCCGGCGGCACTTCCAACTGCGTTCCGTCTTCCAGCTGCAGCCGATCGGTCATCAACATACGCACTTCGTACGCGAGGACCTTATTGAACTGCTGCAAGCTGGGAAGAATGGCGAAATTGAGCACCACCAAATAGGTTGTTACCAGGCTGACGAACAGCAAGGTAACAATCAATAACAAGGTGCGGGCAAACGAACTGCGGGGTGAGAAGCGCAATCGCCTCATGCTTTGCTGCCGTCCGGAACGAATACGTAGCCAAGACCCCAAACGGTCTGAATGTAACGTGGATGCGCCGGATCTTCTTCCACCATGCGGCGCAGACGCGAAATCTGCACGTCGATGGAGCGTTCCATGGCGCTGTATTCGCGGCCACGCGCCAGGTTCATCAGCTTATCGCGTGACAGAGGCTCACGCGGATGGCTCACCAGCGCTTTCAGCACGGCAAACTCACCGCTGGTCAGCGGCATTGGCTCATCTTCACGAAACATCTCGCGGGTGCCGAGGTTCAGCTTGAACTTACCGAAGGCGATAACCGCTTCTTCCTGCGAAGGCGCGCCCGGCAACTCATTGGCCTGACGACGCAATACGGCACGAATACGCGCCAGCAGTTCGCGCGGGTTAAACGGTTTTGGAATGTAGTCATCCGCACCGATTTCCAGACCGACGATACGATCCACTTCTTCACCTTTCGCGGTGACCATGATGATCGGCATCGGGTTGCTTTGACTGCGTAAACGGCGGCAGATAGACAAACCATCTTCGCCCGGCAGCATCAAGTCGAGCACCATCAAGTGGAAGGATTCGCGGGTTAACAGTCGGTCCATTTGCTCGGCGTTGGCAACGCTACGCACCTGAAAGCCCTGCTCGGTGAGATAGCGCTCCAGCAACGCACGCAAACGCATATCATCATCGACGACCAGAATTTTGTAGTTCTCTTGCATGTTCAACTCCCAAAGGCGCCATTGCCTGAGCCAATATTGTTAAAAAAAGAGGCCTCAGTGTGACAGTCATTAATGGTTTATATTCTAGCCGAAATTGTTACAAAGCATATTAAACAGCAGCTTATATTTATTTTTAACCCTGAAATGCGCTTCGCTTCGCGTTTTTTATCTGTGCTTTCAAACCGCTTAGCGCTTATCTGAAAATTTGGCGCGTTTTCTTTCTGTTACTGGTTCATGACAGAAATTTTCACACGCAGAACGGCGCGCAGCGCAATTTGGCTTAAGGATGCGGTGCGGAATATGCTTTCAGTGCGGGATGGGCAGTATAAAATCCCGTGATTTCGCTTTCGGCCACGCAACTGCTCTCGGAACAATTCCACGACGAAAACAAACAAGGCCAGCATTAAATAAAGGCTGATAAATCAGGCAATAAACAGCCCTTTCTTCTCACCACGCGATCTCTGACACTGCGGTTACTGAGTTCATGTGGAGAGAAAAAGATGAAAAAAACCGTAATTCTGCTGAGCGCTCTGGTACTGACCAGCGTCACTCAGGTTCAGGCGGCCACCAGCGCCGGCGAAGCGGCGGGCGCGCAGGCATCCACCACGGCAAAAGGTAACTCAGACGCGATCGGTGTTGGCGCAGTAGGCGCACTGCTCGGCGTGGCGCTGGCTACTATGGGCGGCGGCGACAAAGGTGGCAGCAGCACATCAACCACCACCGCGACCACGCCAGGCAAATAACGCCCGTAGGGTCGCCATTCACGGCGACCGTTTCACGCTAAACAGAGGCGACCCGCTACGGCGTCTCTTTCACATAATCGATGCTGTTCACAAACCACAGCTTCTGCCCTTCCGGCGTGTTGACCACCACTTCGTCATCCACTTCTTTCTTGATCAGCGCGCGCGCCATCGGCGAGTCGATCGAGATGTACTCTTTCATCGTCTCGCCATAGATTTCATCCGGGCCAACAATGCGGAAACGCTTCACGTCGCCCTGCTCATTCTCCACTTGCACCCAGGCACCGAAAAACACTTTGCCCTCCTGCTGCGGCGCGTAATCGACGATTTTCAGATCGGCGAGGCATTTGCGCAGATAGCGCACCCGGCGATCGATCTGGCGCAGCAGACGCTTGTTGTAGGTGTAATCCGCGTTTTCCGAACGATCGCCGAGGCTGGCCGCCCAGGAGACGATTTTGGTGACTTCCGGACGCTTTTCATTCCACAAATGGTCGTGTTCGGCACGCAGCTTGTTATAGCCTTCGCGGGTAATCAGTTGGGTTTTCATGACTTCAACTCGTGGTGACGGCGGTTCTTCGCAGCAAAGAGGCTAACAATAAGCGACCGATTGACCATCAGCAAGATTGCGCGCGCTGCATTCAGAAAAAGACGGATTCACGGGCCACCGGCTGGCAATTTTCGGCCTCATTCCGTATAACTGTCCGCTATTTCCAACCCTGTGTAAGCATTGTTAATGATGATGAAAGATTCACTGAGCCAGATTATCGCAGGTGAGCTGAAGGCACGCGCCGACCAGGTTGATGCTGCCGTTCGCTTACTTGATGAAGGGAACACCGTGCCGTTTATCGCACGTTATCGTAAGGAAGTGACCGGCGGACTCGACGACACCCAGCTGCGTTTGCTGGAGAGCCGTCTGAGTTACCTGCGCGAGCTGGACGATCGTCGCCAGTCGATTCTGAAATCCATCGACGAACAGGGCAAACTCACGCCTGAACTCGCCACCGCCATCAACAGCACGCTGAACAAAACCGAGCTGGAAGACCTTTACCTGCCGTACAAACAGAAGCGTCGCACGCGCGGACAGATCGCTATTGAAGCCGGTCTGGAACCGCTGGCCGATACGCTGTGGCAGGACCCATCGCAGGATCCCGAGCAGCTGGCCGCCAGCTACGTTGATGCCGACAAAGGTGTCGCCGACGTGCGCGCTGCGCTGGATGGCGCACGCTACATCCTGATGGAGCGCTTTGCCGAAGACGCGACGCTGCTGGCGAAAGTGCGTGAATATCTGTGGAAGAACGCGCATGTGGTTTCGCGCGTGGTGGAAGGTAAAGAGGAAGAAGGCGCAAAATTCCGCGACTACTTCGATCACCACGAAGCGCTGAGCGGCGTACCGTCGCACCGTGCGCTGGCGATGTTCCGCGGCCGCAATGAAGGCGTGCTGCAGCTGTCGCTGAATGCCGATCCGCAGTTCGATGAAGCCCCGCGTGAAAGCTATGGCGAAACGCTGATCGCCGAACACCTCAAGCTGCGCCTGAATAACGCGCCAGCGGATAGCTGGCGTAAAGCGGTGGTGAGCTGGACCTGGCGCATCAAAGTGCTGCTGCACCTCGAAACCGAATTGATGGGCACCCTTCGTGAACGCGCCGAAGATGAAGCCATCAACGTATTTGCCCGTAACCTGCACGATCTGCTGATGGCCGCGCCTGCCGGCATGCGCGCCACCATGGGCCTCGATCCGGGCTTGCGTACCGGCGTGAAAGTTGCGGTGGTGGATGCCACCGGCAAGCTGGTCGCGACCGATACCATTTATCCGCACACCGGCCAGGCGGCGAAAGCGGCCACGGCTGTGGCGGCGCTGTGCGCTAAACATCAGGTTGAACTCGTGGCGATTGGTAACGGCACCGCCTCGCGCGAAACCGAGCGTTTCTTCCTCGACGTGCAGAAGCAATTCCCGCAAATCAACGCGCAGAAAGTGATCGTCAGCGAAGCCGGTGCATCGGTCTATTCAGCCTCTGAGTTGGCGGCGCTGGAGTTCCCGGATCTCGACGTTTCCATTCGTGGCGCGGTTTCCATCGCGCGTCGCCTGCAGGACCCGCTCGCCGAGCTGGTGAAAATCGATCCGAAATCGATTGGCGTAGGCCAATATCAGCACGACGTCAGCCAAAGCCAGCTGGCGAAGAAGCTGGATGCGGTGGTGGAAGACTGCGTAAACGCCGTCGGTGTCGATCTCAACACCGCGTCTGTGGCGCTGCTCACTCGCGTCGCCGGTTTAACCCGCATGATGGCGCAGAATATTGTTAGCTGGCGCGATGAAAATGGCCGCTTCCAGAACCGTCAGCAACTGCTGAAGGTGAGCCGCCTCGGGCCGAAAGCCTTTGAGCAGTGCGCGGGCTTCCTGCGCATCAACCACGGCGATAACCCGCTGGATGCCTCAACTGTGCACCCGGAAGCCTATCCGCTGGTCGAGCGCATTCTGGCCGCCACCGAGCAGGCGCTGAATGAGCTAATGGGCAATGCTGGCGGTCTGCGCGATCTGAATGCCCGTGACTTTACCGATGAGCGCTTTGGCTTGCCAACGGTCACAGACATCATCAAAGAGCTGGAAAAACCGGGCCGCGATCCACGTCCGGAGTTTAAAACCGCGCAATTTGCTGAAGGCGTGGAAACGCTCAACGATCTGCTGCCGGGCATGGTGCTGGAAGGCGCCGTCACCAACGTCACCAACTTCGGTGCTTTCGTCGATATCGGCGTGCATCAGGATGGTTTGGTGCACATCTCTTCCCTTTCCGACAAGTTCGTTGAAGATCCCCATCAGGTGGTGAAAGCCGGCGATATCGTCAAAGTGAAGGTAATGGAAGTGGATATGCAGCGTAAGCGTATTGCGCTCACCATGCGTCTGGACGAGCAGCCTGGTGAAAGCAATGCCCGCGGCAGCAACCGCAGCGCAGGCAAAGAAAACGCCCGCCCGGCGGCCAATAACAAAGGTCGCGGCAAACCTGCCAGCTCGTCTGCCGGCAACAGCGCGATGGGCGATGCGCTCGCCGCGGCATTCGGTAAAAAACGCTAAGTTCCTGCCGTAAATAACGCGCGGAGAAACCCTCGTCTCTGCGCGTATCAGCTTGATAAATCTCCTCATCCAACTACGCTGAAAAAATAACCTTCCGCGTGGCCCAGCGATCCATGGATATTATCAACGCCTTAATCGATGAGATTTATCACGGCAGCTTTCCGGTCGCGGCGCGTGAACGCCTGCTTTCACACATTCGTGCCGCGCGCGATACGGTAAAACTGCCGCGCAAGGCGCATTGGGATGAGAAAGATGTGGTGCTGATTACCTATGCCGATCAATTCCGCGAACCTGAACAGCCAACCCTTGCCAGCTTCTCGCGTTTTTATCAGCAGCATCTGCAATCCACTTTCAGTCTGGTGCATCTGTTGCCGTTCTTTCCCTACTCTTCCGACGATGGCTTCTCGGTTATCGACTATCACCAGGTCAATCCGATCTGCGGCGACTGGCAGCACATCAGCGCGCTGCACAGCGAAACGCGGCTGATGTTTGATTTTGTCTGCAACCATATGTCGGCGCACAGCCGCTGGTTTCAACACTTTCTGGCGCAGGATCCGGGTTGGGATGATTTCTTTATCAGCATGCCGCCGGCGACCGATCTCAGCGCGGTGACGCGTCCACGCACCTCGCCGCTGCTCACACCGTTTGCGATGGCCGACGGCGAGACGCGCTATATCTGGACCACCTTCAGCGCCGACCAGATCGACCTCAACTTTGGTAATCCGGAAGTGCTGATTCGCATGGTCGATGTGCTGCTCGACTACCTGAACAAAGGCGCGGATTATGTGCGGCTCGACGCGGTGGGCTACATGTGGAAAACGCCGGGCACCAACTGCATTCACCTGCCGAAAACGCATCAGCTGGTGAAGCTGTTTCGCGCCATCGCCAATGAAGTGGCGCCCGGTACGGTGATCGTCACCGAAACCAACGTGCCGCACAAAGACAACATCAGCTATTTCGGTAACGGCAAAGATGAAGCGCAAATGGTGTATCAGTTTTCGCTGCCGCCGCTGGTGCTGCACGCCATTCATTCCGGATCGGCGCGTGCGCTGCGTCAATGGGCCAGCACGCTGGATTTAGGCGGCGGCACGACCACTTTCTTTAACTTTCTCGCCTCGCACGACGGCATTGGACTCAATCCGGCGCGCGGCATTTTGTCGGAAGTGGAGATTGTGGCGCTGGTGCGTGATTTAGCGCTGGAAGGCGCGCTGGTCTCTTACAAGAACAATGCCGATGGCACCACCAGCCCTTACGAAATCAATGTCACCTATTTCGATGCGCTCAATCAGCAGGACGACGACGATGACACGCGTTTGCGCCGCTTTCTGCTGGCGCACGCGATTCTGCTGTCATTTCCTGGCGTACCGGCGATTTACATTCAAAGTATTCTTGGCTCGCGCAACGATAATGAAGGCGTGCGCGCCGCCGGTCATAACCGTGCCATCAACCGGGAGAAGTACAGCCTGCGTGAAATGGAACAGTGGATCAGCGGCGGCAACCCGCTGCGCCAACAGGTGTATGAACGCCTGAGCGCGCTGATTCAATTGCGCACGCGGCAACCCGCGTTTCATCCCGATAACCCGATGACGCTGCTGGAAAGCGAAAATAGCCTGCTGGTGTTGCGTCGCCATCAGCCGAATAGCGATGAGGGGTTGCTGTGTGTGTTTAATCTCAGCCGTCATGAGGTGACGACACAGTTACCGCTGGCGCGGCATATGCAGGATGTGATTAGCGGTGAGAAGCTGGATGGCAGCCAGCCCTTAACGCTGGCTGCGTGGCAGTTTATGTGGCTGCGGTAAACGTCATGATCAGCTGCGTAAATTCATCGGGGTGAGAAATGAAAGGCGCATGCGCGGCTTTCTCCATCACCACCGAGGATGAAGCTGGCCAGCGTGAATCCAGTTCTTCTGCGATGCGACGCGGCACCAGCCCATCGAGATAGCCGTAAATGCGCAGAAACGGCAGCGGCAGATCGTCGAGCGCGGCACGCAAATCGTCCTGACGCAAAATCTCTAATCCCCCTTCCAGCACCGCAACCGACGGCATCGGCTGCGATAACACCACCTCTTTCAACTGGCGCGCATCCTGTCGCGCGTTCTCCGTGCCCATGGTTTGCAGCGCCAGAAAGCGCTCCACGGTGCGCTGGAAATCGGTGCTCAACTGCTGCTGAAAATTTTGCAGCGTTTCGGGCTTGATGCCCGGCCATTGATCACGCGCGGTAAAACACGGCGATGAGGCAACGGTGATCAGCGCTGCAACGCGCTCCGGCTGGGTTAACGCCAGCTGGCTGGCCACCAATCCACCCAGCGACCAGCCGAGCAGCACCGCGCGATCGGGTAATTGCGGCAACAGCTGTTGCGCCATTTCCGCTAAGGTCAGCGGCGCAAAACCCTGGCTGCGGCCGAAGCCCGGCAGATCCACCAGATGCAGGCGAAAATGCGAGCTGAATCGCGGAACGATGTTTTGCCACACTTCGGCGTTCAAACCCCAGCCGTGCAGCAGCACAAGATCGCGATCGCCCGTGCCTGTGGTGTGCCAGTAAAGCGAACTCATCGGTTACACTCCGGAAAAGTGATAAGGAGGTCGCTATGCTACCAATCCCGGCCCTGTGTTGGCTATGCCGCCTGCCGTTGCAGATTGCCAGCCACGGTTTGTGCAGCCGCTGCGTGCAGCAAATTCCGCGCCTACCGGCACTCTGTCCCTGCTGCGGTTTACCGGCCAGTGGAATGCAGCCCTGCGGGCGCTGCCTGCGCCGCCCGCCGCCGTGGCAGAGCCTGAGCTGCGTCAGCGATTACCTGCCGCCGCTGAGCGATTGGGTGCAGCAGCTGAAGTTTTCTCGCGTAACCGCACTCAGAGTGATGCTGGCGCGGCTGATTTTGTTAAAATTGTTAACAATGCGTCGTGATTACCGGCTGCCGCGTGTAGATTTGGTGCTGAGCGTACCGCTGCATCGTCGGCGCGCCTGGCAACGCGGCTACAATCAGGCGGCGCTGCTAGCAAAACCGCTGGCTCGCTGGCTGGGCTGTGAATATCGCGAAGCGGTAAAGCGGGTGCGACAGGGCGCAGTTCAGCATTCATTGAGCGCCAGCGCGCGCAAAAAGAACCTGCGCGGCGCGTTTCGCCTTGAAATGCCGGTGCGCGGACGCCATATCCTGCTTATCGACGATGTTGTGACGACCGGAAGTACCGTGGCGGAAATTAGCCGCATCCTGCTGGCGCAAGGCGCGGCCAGCGTACACATTGGTTGCCTGTGCCGTACCTTGTAGAGCGTCGGTGTTGGGCGTATTATAACCAAGTAATTTAGTCAACTATTGAGCAATCGCCATGATCGTTATTACTGATGCTGCGCAAGAGCACTTCTCAAAATTGCTGTCCAAACAAGAAGATGGCACTCAGATTCGCGTATTCGTCATTAATCCGGGTACGCCAACCGCAGAATGCGGTGTTTCTTACTGCCCACCCGATGCAGTAGAAGCGACTGATACCGAATTTAAGTTCGAAAAACTGTCAGCCTTTGTTGATGAGCTGAGCGCACCGTACCTCGATGACGCGGAAATCGACTTTGTTACCGACAACCTCGGTTCGCAGCTGACGCTGAAAGCGCCTAACGCCAAAATGCGGAAAGTCTCTGACGATGCGCCAATGGTGGAACGCGTGGAATATCTGCTGCAAGCGCAGATTAACCCGCAGCTGGCTGGTCACGGCGGTCGCGTATCGCTGATGGAAATCACCGATGACGGCATCGCCATTCTGCAATTCGGCGGCGGCTGTAACGGTTGTTCGATGATCGACGTCACGCTGAAAGATGGCATCGAGAAAGAGCTGCTGGCAGCCTTCCCTGAGCTGAAAGGCGTGCGCGATTTGACCGAGCACCAGCGCGGCGAGCACTCGTACTACTGATTAAGCACGCGGCAGCGACCCGACGCTGCCGCGCGTTCTTCAACGCTTCCTGCGCCCGGTATTCACCGCATTCAATAAGCCCGGCACGTTTCCTCTAAACATCTTTTCGATTGTGACGCTTAACTTGCGCCGCCAGTTTGGATATTCATCTACCGTACCCGGCACGTTGACCGGTGAAGTCATAGCAAGCCAGTCTTCAGGTTGCAGCCCCAGCAATGCGCTGTTAGTGCGCGCCAGATAGCGGTGGAAGCCGCGATTGAGCATCGGTGTGAAGGACAATCGGCTGGCAACGGTACCGTGGCGCGCAGGCAACGTATTCATCTGATGCAGCGCATCCAATAGCGCCTGTTTTTGTTTATCCCTTTGCCTTAGCAATGACATGTATACGCTCTCCTGATACAAGCCCAGTTTGTGACCCAGAAAAAGATCCTCATATCTCCAGAATCCCGCCAACGTCGGCAAATCATGGGTACTGGCGCTGGCAATCGACTGCACGGGATACTCTTGCGGCTGACGATAGCTGCCATCGCCGTGCTGCTCGAAGAACAACACTTTCCACGAGAAAATGCCGCTTTTGCGCAGCAGGCTGACGATCTCTTTTGGCACCGTGCCGAGATCTTCGCCAATGACCATGCAGCGATGGCGCTGACTCTCCAGCGCAAGGATCGCTAGCAGATCCTCAACCGGATAGGCCACGTAAGCACCTTTATCCGCGCTTTCGCCGTAGGGAATCCACCACAAGCGCAGCAGCGCCATCACGTGATCGATACGCAAAGCGCCGCAGTCACGCATATTGGCGCGCAGCAGATCAATAAAAGGCTGATAGCCGCGCGCGCGCATCACATGTGGATCGAGCGGCGGCAAACACCAGTTTTGCCCCTGCGGACCGAGGCGATCCGGCGGCGCACCGACGGAAGCGCCGAGTTTATACAGTTCCGGATCCTGCCAGGTTTCCGCACTGCCCTGCGCTACGCCGACCGCTAAGTCGCGATATAATCCCACTTCCATGCCAAGCTGCTGGCTAATTTGACAGCAGATGGCAAACTGCTCTTGCGCCACCCACTGCAACCAACTCCAGAACTGAATCTCCTCTTCGTGTTCCGCACACCATTGCTGCACCTCCGGCAGCAAAGCGTTGCGCCAGCCTTCCGGCCAGTTGGTCCAACCCCATTCATCAGGATGCTGCTGGCTGCGTTCGGCGAGAATGCCATCAAACGCCGCCTGATAACGCAGATGGTCGCCGCCCTCAACGATAAATTGCTGGAATCCGGCATCTTCAGCGGCGCGCGGCTGAAAGCGTTGCCAGGCAAAGCGCAGCGCGGCCAATTTCAGTTTGGCCACCGCGCTGTAATCGACAAACTCAGCCGCGCGCGCCTGATCCAGCGCTTTGCGTGTTTTCGCCCTTTGCCACCAACGCTGCGCTGCCTCGCTACGCTGAAAATCCTCCAGCCGATTAACGTCGATATACAGCACGTTGAGCCAGCGACGCGAGGTTGGGCTGTAAGGACTGGCATGTTCTGGCTGTGCAGGATAAAGCGCATGCAAAGGATTAAGGCCAACGAAGTCACCGCCATTATTGGCAACGTTCTCCAGCATTTGCGCCAAATCGCCGAAGTCACCGATGCCCCAATTGTCATCCGATCGCAGCGTGTAAAGCTGTACTAACGCGCCCCACAGTTTCTCTCCTTGCTCGACTGATGCCGGGATAAAACAGCGGCGTGGCGCAATGATGATGCGCGTTTGCCACTGCTGGCGACCTTTGCGCAGCGTGAGCTGGTGATAACCTTGTGACAGACGTGGCGGCAGTGTGAGCGGTTCTCCGCCCTGCACTTCGCCGCTGAAGCTTTTGCCCTGTTCGGTTTGTAGCTGCCAGGAAAAAGTGCCGCTGCCTTGTGGCGTCAGTTGGCGCTTGCTGCGAGCGGCAAATACCTGCACCGGCGGCAGCGGTGGCGCTTTACCGGTAGGCGTTTCCATGACTGCCAGCAACGCGCGTTTGGTCTCATCGCTGATGGTTTCCGGCTCGCCGTGCGCGTTAATAAAGCGCAGCGAAATGCCGGCATCCTGTGTCGCCTGGTCCAGCTTGTTGAGCGTCATCGTGTCTCCAAAATCATCAATCGTGTCTTTATCGGGCCGCCTGCCAAATCCGCTGCTGATAATCGCGAATTGAACGGTCAGAGCTGAAGCGGCCGGTGTGAGCGGTATTGAGGATCGCTGCGCGCGTCCAGGCGTCCGGGTTTTTCCACAACGCTTCCACCCGCTGCTGCGCGGCGATGTAGGCATCAAAGTCGGCCAGCACCAACCAGGGATCGCCATTTTTGGTCAGGCTTTGCAACATCAAATCAAACGCATGCTTATCGCCGTCGCTGAACTTGCCCTTCTCCAGCTCCTTCAGCAAACCATCCAGATAAGGATTCTGTTTACGCAGCTTTTTCGGGCTGTAGCCGCCCGCCTTCAGCGCTTTCACCTCATCCACGCTGTTGCCGAAGATAAAGATATGCTTCGCGCCCACCGCTTCAGCAATCTCCACATTGGCGCCGTCCAGCGTGCCAATAGTGAGCGCGCCATTCAGCGCCAGCTTCATATTGCCGGTGCCGGAAGCCTCATAACCGGCGGTGGAAATCTGCTCGGAGAGATCGGCGGCCGGAATCATCAGCTCTGCGGCGGTGATGCGGTAATCCGGGATAAACACCACTTTGAGGCGATCGCCGACGAGTGGATCGTTGTTGATCACCTCCGCCACTTTGTTGATGGCATAGATGATATTTTTGGCGAGGTAGTAGCCGGGCGCGGCTTTGGCGCCAAACAGGAACACGCGCGGCACGAAGTCGGGGTTATCCGGGTTGTCGCGCAGCTGGCGATAGCAGTGCAGCATATGCAGCAAACTGAGGTGCTGACGTTTGTACTCATGCAGTCGCTTAATCTGCATGTCAAACAGCGCATCCGGATTGATATCAATGCCGGTCACGCGCTTGACGTAGAGCGTCAGCCGCTGTTTGTTTTGCTGCTTGATGTCGCGAAACTGCTGACGAAACGCCTTTTTGCGGGCGAAAGGTGCCAGCCACGCCAGCGCATCGAGATCGTTGGCCCACTCAACCTGCAGGCTGTCATCGATCAGCGTCGCCAGCAGCGGATTGCACTGTTTTAACCAGCGGCGCGGCGTGATGCCGTTGGTCACGTTGTGGAATTTGTTCGGCCACAGCAGGTGATATTCCGGGAACAGATCTTTCACCACCAGCTCGGAGTGCAGCGCCGCCACGCCGTTGACGGCGAAACAGCTCACCACGCACAGATTCGCCATGCGCACCTGACCATCAGCCACCACCGCCAGCTTGTGCCAGATCGCTTTATCGTCTGGCCACCGTTGCTTCACCACCTTTTTCAGGCGGCGATTAATCTCGCGGATGATCAACATATGGCGCGGCAGCAGGTCGCGCACCAGCTTCTCATCCCAGCGCTCCAGCGCTTCCGGCATCAGCGTGTGATTGGTATACGCAAAAGTGCGGCTGGTGATATGCCACGCATCGTCCCAACTCAGTTGATGCTCATCCAGCAGCACGCGCAGCATCTCCGGAATGGCGATGGTGGGATGCGTGTCGTTAAGCTGGATCACTTCGAAATCAGGCAAAGTGCGAATGGCGCGCCCGGCGAGATGATGACGCCGCAGAATATCGCCCACCGCGCAGGCGCACTGGAAATACTGCTGCATCAGGCGCAGCCGCTTACCTTCGGCATGATTATCATTGGGATAGAGCACTTTGGTCAGCTTGTCGGCTGCAATGCCTTGCTGCTCAGCCTGCAGGAACTGGCCGTTGTTGAACGCGGTGAGATCGAACGGCTGCGCGCTGCTGGCTTTCCACAGGCGTAGCGGCAGCGTGATACCGTTGCGATAGCCCACCACCGGCAAATCCCAGGCTTCCCCTTTGAGGTGAATTTTAGGTCGCCAGCTGAGGCTGCCATCGTGGTTCTCTTTGACCTTGCCGCCGAGGCCTACCTGCACATCCAGCGCGGCGTTGTAGCGGAACCACGGATAGCGATCGCGCTGCCAGTCATCCGGCGCTTCCTGCTGCTGTCCGTCGGCAAACGTCTGACGAAACAGGCCGTATTGATAGTTGAGGCCGTGGCCCATCGCAGCCTGGCCGACGGTCGCCATCGAATCCATATAGCAAGCGGCCAAACGCCCCAATCCGCCGTTACCGAGTGCCGGATCCACCTCCTCTTCCAGCAGTTCGCTCAGCTCAACCTGATGTTCCGCCAGCGCGGCTTGCACCTCGTTATACCAGCCAAGATTGAGCAAATTATTGCCGGTCAAACGCCCCAGCAGAAACTCCATCGACAGATAGTTGACGTGGCGCTGCCCGTGTTTGGCTGGCACAGGTGGCTGCGTCGCCAGCATTTCTGCCAGCACGCGGCTCAGCGCTTGCCACCATTGCTGCGGTGTCATTTGCTGGGCGGAAGTGAGTCCGAGATGCTGCCATTGGCGGGTGAGCGCGGCGTCGAAACGTGTTTTATTGAATTTTTGCTGCGACATATCAATCCCTTCAAGTCCGTTAACGGTAAAGCCGGGCGAGCGCAAGAGGTGAATGGATAAGTAAAGCTGGGGGCGCAGAAAAAAGCGACAGGGAAATGCAGGTGCGGTGAAAAAAATCGGTGCTGATTTTTGTAGCGGCGCGATTTATCGCGCAATAAATTGCGCCGCTACGGCATTAGCAAAGTTCGAGGTGAACTTCGTGCTGTTCAATCACTTTCAGCACGCTGGCCGGCGGGCTTTGATCGGTATACATGTAATCAATCAGGCTCATATTGCCGAGGTTGACCATCGCATTGCGGCCAAACTTCGAGTGATCCACCACCAGCATCACGCAGCGCGAGTTTTCGATAATGGCGCGTTTGGTGCGCACTTCGTGATAATCGAACTCCAGCAGCGAACCATCCATATCAATGCCGCTGATGCCGAGAATGCCGTAATCGAGGCGGAACTGCGAAATGAAGTCCAGCGTCGCTTCGCCCATGATGCCGCCATCGCGCGTGCGCACTTCGCCGCCGGCGATAATCACGCGGAAATCAGGTTTCGCCATCAGCAGAATCGCCACGTTGAGGTTGTTGGTGACGACGCGCAGATTGTTGTGATTGAGCAGCGCATGCGCCACCGCTTCCGGCGTGGTGCCGATATCAATAAACAGCGTGGCGCCATCCGGGATCTGGCTCGCCACGCGCTCGGCGATGCGCGCTTTCTCCGCCGACCACATCATTTTACGATCCTGCCATGCGGTATTTTCTGAGCTGGACGGCAGCGCCGCCCCGCCGTGATGGCGCATGATTTTGTTCTGATCGGCCAGGTCGTTCAGGTCACGCCGAATGGTTTGCGGGCTGACTTCAAAGTGATCAACAAGCTCTTCGGTACTGACATATCCCTGACGCCGGACCAGATCGATAATGGCGTCATGACGTTGCGTCTGCTTCACATCTCTCTCCTCGGCTCGTGGCCGCTTCTTTTATTGGTGCTGCTAACGACGCGTAATCTTACGCGTATCAACAAATGCCATCGCTAAACCCACCAGCAAGCCGGTGACGTGCGCGGCGTTGGCGATCGACAGACCAAATGCGCCGTACCAGCCAATCACCAACCATACGACCGCGAAGCCAATCAGGCCGCGCTCGAGATAAATACCACTTTCGGGATCGCGCTCGCCGCGCAGCCAGCAGTAACCCATCAACGCGTAAACCACGCCCGACAAACCACCAAACAGCACGCCGCTGAACTTGGCCTGCATCCAGCCGGTTAGCAGCGCCGAGATCAGCATAATCACAAACAGCTTGCCGCTGCCGAGACGCTTCTCGACCGCACCGCCGAGATACCACCACCACATCAGGTTGAACAGGATATGCAGTAGCGAGAAGTGCAGCAGCGCATGGCTAAACCAGCGCCACACCTGGAAATATTGCGAAGAATCCGCCGGCCACGCCAGCCAATCCAGCGCCACATCATCACCGACGATCTGCATCAGGATAAATACCGCGACGCAGGCGATCATGATGGTCATGGTGAGCGGACCTGCGCGTTCGCGAATGCTCGCCCAGATGTGGGTGCGCTCGTAGCGCAAGCCACTTTCGGTGTTGCCGCTATGCCAGCTGGCCGCCTGATAGCGCGGATGGTTGGGATCGCGCACGAACTGCGCGAGTTCGTTTTCGACCCTCTCCAGCTTGCTTTCGTCATCCAACATAATGACAAAGTGGCTTTCGCGCTCAATGCGTAGCGTCACGCCGCGAGTCGCCATGTAGTCGACAAACGCCTGCGCCATGCGCGGATTATTGAACTGGGTGATGCGCATCATGCGGTGATCTCCTTCCTTATGCGATGGGCTCAGGCGTCGCCGAGGGCAACCTGCGCCGGGAATGCCGCGCGCCAGGCATCAAATCCGCCGTCAATGCTGTACGCCGCGCTGAATCCCTGGCCCAGCAGGAACTGCGCCGCGCCTTTGCTGCTGTTGCCGTGATAGCACATCACCAGCACCGGCAAAGCCTGATTGGCGTTGGCGATGAAATCCGCCAGATTGTCGTTGGTCAGGTGCTGCGCGCCCGCCGCGTGGCCCATCATAAAGCTCTGCGGATCACGGATATCCACCAGCTGCGCACCTTGTGCCAGATGCTCTTGCGCCTGCAGGACATTAATACACTCGAAGGTTTCCATGGTGTCTCTCATTACTTCATCACAATTAGCGCCTAGTTTAACCTGAGAACGCGCCGCGATAACCTGACAAGTCATGTGGTTATGTGATTTTTTTCCTGTCGGAATGTTAGCTATATCACGCAAAAATGTTTTTATTCAGTTAACCGCTGGCGTAGATGTTGGTTTCCGATTATTATTACGCTCGAAAACGAACATTTTAGAACTATTCCGAACATCGGAGGAGATGACGTGGAAACCAAAGACCTGATCGTGATCGGCGGCGGCATTAACGGAGCCGGCATTGCAGTGGACGCTGCAGGACGCGGACTGTCGGTGCTGATGCTGGAGGCGCGGGATTTGGCCTGTGCAACCTCCTCCAACAGCTCGAAATTGATTCACGGCGGCCTACGCTACCTTGAACACTATGAATTCCGCCTGGTGGGCGAAGCGTTAGCAGAACGTGAAGTGCTGCTGAAAATGGCCCCGCACATCGCCTTCCCGATGCGCTTCCGTCTGCCGCACCGTCCGCATCTGCGCCCGGCGTGGATGATCCGCATGGGCCTGTTTATGTACGATCGCCTCGGCAAACGCACCACGCTGCCGGGTAGTAAGAGCCTGCGTTTTGGCGCGGATTCGGCCCTCAAGCCGGAGATCACGCGCGGATTCGAATATTCTGACTGCTGGGTTGATGATGCGCGCATGGTGGTACTCAACGCGCAGGAAGTGGAAAAACAGGGCGGCGAAGTACGCACCCGCACGCGCGTGACCCGTGCCTGGCGTGAAGCCGGTTTGTGGATGGTGGAAGCCGAAGATATCGACAGCGGTAAAACCTACACCTGGCGCGCCAAAGGTCTGGTCAATGCGGCCGGTCCGTGGGTAAAAGAGTTCTTCGACGATGGCCTGAAGCTGAAATCGCCGTACGGCATTCGTCTGATCAAAGGCAGCCACATTGTGGTACCGCGCGTCCATCGCGAAAAGCAGGCGTATATCCTGCAAAACGAAGATAACCGTATCGTGTTTGTGATTCCGTGGATGGATGAGTTCTCCATCATCGGCACCACCGACGTGGAGTACAAAGGCGATCCGAAAGACGTGAAGATCGATGATAACGAAATCAGCTACCTGTTGAACGTGTTCAATGGACACTTCAAACAGCAGCTGAGCAAAAATGACATCGTCTGGACTTACTCGGGCGTACGTCCGCTGTGCGATGACGAATCGGATTCGCCGCAGGCCATCACCCGTGATTACACGCTGGATGTGCATGACGACAATGGCCAGGCTCCGTTGCTGTCCGTGTTCGGCGGCAAGCTGACCACCTATCGTAAGCTGGCGGAACATGCGCTGGAGAAACTGACTAAATACTACCCGAATATCGGCCCGGCGTGGACCAAAAACGCGGTATTGCCGGGCGGGGATTTCTCCGGTTCACGCGAGGATTACACCGCCAGCCTGCGTCGTCGCTATCCGTTTATTAGCGAAGGTATGGCGCGTCACTTTGCGCGGACTTACGGTAGCCGCACCGAAGAGCTGCTGGCAGGCGCGAAGAGCATCGACGATCTGGGTGAAAACTTCGGTCACGAGTTCTACGAAGCCGAGCTGCGTTACCTGGTGAAAAACGAATGGGTACGCGAGCTGGATGATGCGATTTGGCGTCGTACCAAACAAGGTATGTGGCTGAACGAAGCTGAGCAGGCGCGCATTGCCGAGTGGCTGGCGGTCAACGCACAGAAACCGGCGTTGTCGTTAGCGTCATAATATAAAAACGGGGCGTCGTAAATGACGCCCCGTTTGTAGGGTCGCCATTCATGGCGACCTTTTTAATGCCTGCTCGTTTACAACCCCGCATTCTCGCGGATGTACTTACGCGCTTTCACTGCATATTCGAACGGATTAGCCAGCGCCGGATCCTGTTCCGCTTCCACCACCATCCAGCCTTTATAGCCGTAATCGTCGAGGATTTTGAATACCGGTTTGAAATCGATCACGCCATCGCCCGGGACGGTGAAGGTGCCCTTCTTCACGCCATCAAGAAACGACAGCGATTTCTCGCGCACTTCGGCTACCACGCTGTCGCGCACGTCTTTCAGATGCACGTGGAAAATACGCGGCAGATATTTGGTCAGCACATCCAGCATCGCCTGCTGTGAACCTTCGGAATAGTAGATGTGGCCGGTATCGTACAGCAGGCCAACATTCTCATTGGTCGATTCCATAAAGCGATCAATCTCGGCTGGCGTCTGAATGCCGGTGCCCATGTGATGGTGCAGCGTCAAGCGCATGCCTTTTTTCGCGGCGATCTCCGCCAGCTCGTTGTAGCCTTCCGCCGTTAAGCGCCACTCTTCATCGCTGAAAATCGGCTTCTGCTCCAGCACCGCCAGCGTAGTGCCCTGAATACTTTTGCTCTGCTCGGAGCAGCCAATCACGCGCGCGCCCATCGCATGCAGGAAGTTCATGTGATTGGTGAATTCGTCGATGGTTTTCGCTTTATCGCCGTTGGCGAAGAAGGTGCTGAACCACGCGTTGCAGATCTGAATGCCACGGATATCGAGCATCGGCTTGAGAATCGCCGGATCGCGCGGATATTTGCTACCCACTTCGCTGCCGGTAAAACCCGCCAGCGCCATTTCACTCACGGTTTGTTGGAAGGTGTTTTCGCTGCCCAGCTCTGGCATGTCGTCGTTAGTCCAGCCGATTGGCGCGATCGCCAGTTTAACGTTGTCTTTGTTCATGGTGTTGTCCCTGATTCACAGAGGCGGCCGCTGAGCCGCCGAGGAGTATTTAGCGCACAGCTCAGTTATTTGGCGTAGAAATCCGGACGCGGCGGCATGGTTACCGGCTCAATCGCACCGCTGTTCTGCGCTTTGTGGCAGGCATCGGCGGCCACGGAAGCAGCAAAACCATCCCAGGCAGAAGGTCCGGTCAGTTGGCCGTCTTTCACGTCATTAATAAACGCTTGCAGCTCAACGTCATAAGCATCAATGAAACGGTCTTTCCAGTCAGTCAGCAGTGGCACGCCGAGACGCGCGTTTTTGCGCGTTTGGATCGCCGAAGGCTCCGGCAGCTTAGCGATGCCCTCTTCGCCCACCACTTCACACTGAATGTCGTAGCCGTACGCGCAGTTAACGAAGATCTCCACATCAATGCGGATGCCTTTCTGCGTTTCGAACAGCACGATCTGCGGATCTTTCAACCTGGCATGAGACTTCGACGTGGTGCGCGGGAACACCACCTGCACGGTTTTGTAGTCGTCTTCGGTCAGCCAGCGCAGCACGTCCAGCTCGTGAATCAGGGTGTTAGTGATCGCCATGTCGGTGGTGTAATTCTCGCCGACGCTCTGGTTGCGGTGCGCGCAGTGCAGCATCAGCGGCTCGCCGATTTCACCGTCAGTGATCACTTTTTTCAGCGCGCGATAGCCGGCATCGTACGGGCGCATAAAGCCCACCTGCACCAGACGTTTACCGTGTTTGATCTCGGCATCAACAATGCGACGGCAACCTTCAGCGCTCAGCGCCAGCGGCTTTTCACAGAACACCGGTTTGCCGGCCGCAATTGCCGCCAGCGTAAACTCTTCGTGAGTCGGATCCCAGGATGTCACCAGAATGGCATCGACTTCCGGCGAGTTGATCACCTGATGACCATCCTGATACACCTCGGCTTCGATATTCAGACGTTGCAGCGCCGCGCGCGCCCCTTCCACGTTGATATCAGAAACCGCCACCACTTTCGCACCCTGCAAAACGTTATTGCAGCGACGAATGTGTTCCTGACCAATTGCACCGGTACCAATTACACCGAGTTTGAGCGTCATAATTACACCTGTAGAGTCGGATAAGTTAGGGTAAAACAAGGCCGGAGAACTCCGGCCTAAAAGAGGTTTTAATACTTACGTGCTTGTTCGATATGCACGTTAAGGTTGTCGGCCACTTCTTGCGTGCGCGTTGACGTAGAGGTTTGCGCCACGCCGACGTGCCACCAGCTGAAGTATTTGTGCACCATGGTTTTTGGCAGCACTTTGATGTCGAACAGCACGGAAACGGTCTGCTTCTGCGCGTCGATCAACGCGGCTTCCAGCTGTTCCAGCGTGGTGATGCGGTAGGTTTTGCAGCCGTATCCGCCGGCAATCGCCGCGAAGTCCACCGGCACAAAGCCGCCATCCAGCTTGCCCCCTTCCGGATTACGGAAGCGGAACTCGGTGGTGAAGCTGTCCATGCCGTGTTCCATCTGCAGGTTGTTGATACAACCGTTGGTCATGTTATCCAGCAGCACCACGTTGATTTTCGCCCCTTCCTGAATCGACGTGACCAACTCGGAGTGCAGCATCATGAACGAACCGTCGCCAACCATGACGTAGACTTCACGCTGCGGCTGCGCTAGCTTTACGCCCAGCGCGGCATTCACTTCATAACCCATACAGGAGTAGCCGTACTCAACGTGGTACGAGTTGTAATCTTTGGTGCGCCACACGCGCTGCAGGTCGCCCGGCAGACTGCCCGCTGCCGCGACAATCACCGCATCCTTTGGGAGTTGCTCGTTTAAGGTGCCCAGCACGCTGCTCTGCGTCAGTACCGATTTCGTCAGGCGCTCAAACTCGGCAAACAGCGCTTCGCGATCGGCGTGGTCGGCGATTTCCGGAATGAAATCGTCGGTGTTATAGGTGGCGGCATAGACGCGCTGCGTCTCTTTCAACAGCTTGCTTTGCGACAGCTCAATCTGGCCGCCCCAATGGTTTTCGAAACCTTGCAGTTCGCTTTCCAGCGCGGTTAAACCTTCACGCGCATCCGCCAGCAGCTGCACCGCATCCAGCTTGTAGCTGTCGAAGTTGCTGACGTTGAGGTTCAGATAGCTCACGTCCGGATTCTGGAAAATCCATTTCGACGCGGTGGTGAAGTCGGTGTAACGCGTACCGATACCAATCACCAGATCGGCCTCTTTCGCCAGCAGGTTGGCCGCCAGGCAGCCGGTTTCGCCCACGCCGCCGACATTGAGCGGGTGATCGGAAACGATGGTGCCTTTACCGGCCTGGGTTTCGGCAAACGGAATGTTGAAGCGCTCGGCAAATTTCAGCAGCGCATCCCCGGCATCGGAATATTTCAGGCCACCGCCGACAATGATCAGCGGCTTGTGTTTACGCGCAATCAGCGCCAGCGCATCTTCTAATTGCGCGGCAGTTGGCAAGCGGCGATCCAGACGATGCACACGTTTCTGGAAAAAGTATTCCGGGAAGTCCCAGGCTTCGCCCTGCACGTCCTGCGGCAGCGCAATCGTCACCGCGCCGGTTTCTGCCGGATCGGTCAACACGCGCAAGGCGTTGATGCAGGCAGTCATCAGCTGTTCCGGGCGGCTGACGCGATCCCAGTATTTGCTCACCGCGCGGAACGCGTCGTTGGTGCTGATGCTGAGATCGTGGCTCTGTTCAATCTGCTGCAATACCGGATCCGGTTGGCGCGTAGCGAACACATCGCCCGGCAGCAGCAGTAAAGGAATGCGGTTGGCGGTCGCGGTGGCAGCAGCGGTAATCATGTTGGCCGCGCCGGGACCGACCGATGAGGTACAGGCGATAATCTGACGACGCAGCGACTGCTTGGCAAAGCCAATGGCGGCGTGCGCCATGCCCTGCTCGTTACGGCCCTGATGCACCACCAGATCGCCGCTGTCCTGCTCCAGCGCCTGTCCCAATCCCAGCACGTTGCCGTGACCGAAAATGGCAAAAATGCCTTTCACAAATTTGGTTTCAACGCCGTCAACGTTCAGGTATTGGTTATCAAGAAATTTTACCAGCGCCTGTGCCGTGGTGAGTCTGATTGTGCCCATATGCTTCTTCCTTTACATGCTGGTACCTGCGGCGAGGTACATCGCGGTTCGGGTAAAAACTGCCGTTCACGGCGCCCGCGGATTAAGTGAAACGTGAGGCGATTATAAACAAATATTTTTTTCATCAAACACGATTACAGAAGAAACATTTCATTTTGCGATGGAGATCAAATTCAGCAATGAAACGTGGGCTGCGCAAGCCGCGAAAGGGGGAAAAGTGGAACAGTAACAGGTCATTTGCAGGTCATAACGAAATTTCATTTCACTTCAGTAGCTTCCTTGATTCGCCAGCACTTTCCTGAGACCTGGCTCACAAGCCTGACTATCACTGAAACTCCGAAAGATTCCAACGCTGCTTTGCGGCCTGGTCAGAGTTTTACCTGGCTCACAAAATCGTGATGGATGTTTCATTTAATATTGAATTTGGAATTTTTATTCCTCATACTGCGACCAAAGCCAATCAGGCACCTTGAGAACCCGGAAGCAAAGCGCTCGACGTTGGGCGGAAGCGCCCGCAGTGTCTGCTTATCACAGAAGGAAACAATAGGTATGAGTACACAACAGAAGCGGCTTGATGTGATTTGTATCGGACGCATCGCCGTCGACCTCTACGGTCAGCAAATTGGATCACGCCTGGAAGATATGACCAGCTTCAACAAATATCTCGGCGGGTCTTCCGGCAACGTGGCCTACGGTACGGCGATCCAGGGCCTGAAATCGGCGATGCTGGCGCGCGTAGGTGACGAGCATAACGGCCGCTTTTTGCGTGAAGAGCTGCAACGTGCGGGCTGCAATACCGATGGCCTGATTACCGATAAGCAGCGCCTGACCGGGCTGGTGATCCTTGGGATCAAAGATGAAGAGAGCTTCCCGCTGATCTTCTATCGCGACAACTGCGCCGATATGGGGCTGGTGCCGGAAGATATTAACGAAGAGTTCATCACCTCTTCACGTGCGGTCGCCGTCACCGGCACGCACCTGTCGCATCCACAAACGCGCGCCGCCGTGTTGAAAGCGCTGGATATCGCCAAACGCAACGGCCTGCGCACCGCGCTGGATATCGATTATCGTCCGGTGCTGTGGGGACTCACCTCACTCGGCGACGGCGAAACGCGTTTCATTGAATCGGGCGAAGTGACGCAACAGCTGCAGGAAGTGCTGCACTATTTCGATTTGGTGGTCGGAACGGAAGAAGAGTTCCATATTGCCGGTGGCAGCACCGACACGCTGACCGCGCTGAAAAATGTGCGTAAATCGAGCCAGGCCACATTAGTGTGCAAACGCGGTCCGCTGGGTTGCGTAGTGTTTGAGGGCGAGATCCCGGATAGCTGGGAACAGACCAAACTGCAGAGCGGCGTGCGCGTAGAAGTGCTGAACGTGCTGGGCGCGGGCGATGCCTTTATGTCTGGCCTACTGCGCGGCTGGCTGAATGATGAAAGCTGGGAGCAAGCGTGCCGTTACGCCAACGCCTGTGGCGCGCTAGTAGTTTCGCGCCACGGCTGCGCACCGGCGATGCCAACCAAAGAAGAGCTGGATGATTTCCTCAGCCGCGATAAAGAGGTGAAACGTCCGGATCTCGATGCGCGTCTCAATCACCTGCATCGCGTCACCACGCGTAAACAGCAGTGGCCAGAGCTGAATGTGTTCGCCTTCGACCATCGCAAACAGCTGGCTGATATGGCGCGCGAAGCGGGCGTCAGCGAAGCGCGCATCCCAGAATTGAAACTGCTACTGCTGCGTGCCGCGGAAGAAGCGGCCAATGAAGCCGGCCTGAATGAGAAGAGCGGCATCCTCGCGGATACCACTTACGGCCAGAAAGCGCTGAACGCGATTACCGGTAAAAACTGGTGGATTGGGCGTCCGATTGAGCTGCCAAGTTCACGTCCGCTGCGTCTTGAGCACGGCAACATCGGCTCACAGCTGGTCGACTGGCCAGCCGAGCACGTGGTGAAATGTCTGGTGTTCTACCATCCGCACGACAGCGCGGAACTGCGTAAAGAGCAGGATGAGCTGGTGCTCGATGTGTGGAATGGCTGTAACAAGAGCGGGCACGAACTGCTGCTGGAGCTGATTCTGCCGGAGAGCAATCCGGACCGTGACGAATCCTACTATTACGACATGCTGAGCCACTTCTACAGCCTTGGCATTCAGCCAGACTGGTGGAAACTGCCGCCGCTGTCTGCCGAAAGCTGGCAGGCGATCAGCGGGTTGATCGAGCAGAACGACCCGCACTGCCGCGGCATTCTGCTGCTGGGCCTCGATGCCCCGGAAGAGACGCTGAAAGCTGGTTTCGCCGCCGCAGCGCAAGCGCCGTGGGTGAAAGGTTTCGCGGTAGGCCGCACCATCTTCGGCCAGCCGTCACGCCAGTGGCTGCAAGGCGAGCTGGATGATACAGCGCTGGTTGAGACCGTGAAAGGGAACTACCTGCGGTTGATCGGCTACTGGCGCGCTGTACGCGGTTAAGTGCGAAGTTAGCTGGGAAAAAGCGGCCAATTGGCCGCTTTTTTGATTGTGCTCGCTGGCCCTCATCCTAGCCTTCTCCCGCCAGCGGGAGAAGGGACCGATCCAGCAATTGTTGAGTATTGAACGCGATCTGCTAAGCCGCACAAGACGGTTCCCTCGCCCGCTTGCGGGAGAGGGTTAGGGTGAGGGGAAAACCTGCATATTCTGTGAGGCATTTCATAAACCGATGAAATAAGCGTCACGATGATGTCAAACAAATGAAATTTTCCATCCATCTGGTACTATAGCGCTCATTATCCAGCCATATTTTCTTTTCTAGCGGGCCGAAGTAATGACCAATAATCCAACGCAATTAACCTTGTTACAGGACGAGATCCGTCGTCGCTATGAGACGCTGAGCAAACGCCTGAAGCAGGTGGCTCGTTATATCCTTGATAACAGTAACAGCATCGCTTTCGATACCGTTGCTTCCATCGCACAACATGCCGATGTGCCGCCCTCGACGCTGATCCGCTTTGCCAACGCCTTTGGCTTCAGCGGCTTCAACGAAATGAAACAGGTTTTCCGTCAGCACCTGATGGAAGAGACCGTTAACTATACCGAGCGCGCACGTCTGTTCCGCCAGACCGCCACCGACGACAGCGCCACTTCACCAGAGAGCCCGGCCGAAATTCTCAATGTCTTCACCATGGTCAACAGCCAGGCGCTGCAACAGCTGGCGATGCAGGTGAATCCGGACCAGCTCAACCGCGCGGTGAAAATGCTCGATGAAGCCGAGAACATCTACATCATCGGCCTGCGTCGCTCATTCAGCGTGGCATCGTATCTGGTGTATGCGCTGCGCCATCTGGAGCGTCGTGCGTTCCTGATCGACGGCCTCGGCGGCATGTTCACCGAGCAGCTGAGCATGGTGAACCCGAAAGACGTGGTGATCGCCATCAGCTATTCGCCATACGCGCGTGAAGCGGTGGAGTTGGTTGAGCTGGGTGCCAAACGTGGCGCGCATCTGATCGCCATCACCGACAGCCAGGTCAGCCCGCTGGCCGCCTTCAGCGATGTGTGCTTTGTGGTGCGTGAAGCGCAAGTGGATGGCTTCCGTTCGCAGGTCGCCTCACTGTGTCTGGCACAGACGCTTGCCGTGTCGCTGGCGCTGAACAACAACGTAACCAGCGAATAACTCTCGTAGGGTCGCCATTCATGGCGACCACCCAACAAAAAGGGCAGCCACCTGGCTGCCCTTCTTACATTGATGTGCAATCTACGAACGCGGATACTGGTCGCTGTTCACCCAGGCGTGATCTTTCTCCCAGGTAAATTTCCACAGACGTTTTGGACCCGCCATCACGTTGAGATAGTAGTTATCGTACCCGGCAATGGTTGCCACCGGATGATAGCCACGCGGCACCGTCACTACATCGCGGTTATACGGCGCCATGCACTCGTCGAGTGAACGGTCGTCGGTATAGACGCGCTGCATGGCGAAACCTGGCTCGGGATCGAAACGGTGATAGTAGGTCTCTTCCAGATAGGTTTCGTCCGGGCTGTTTTTCTGGTCGTGCTTGTGGCTGGGGTACGAACTGGTCGCGCCTTCATCGGTGTAAACTTCCACCACCAGCAGGCTGTCGGCCTCTTTATTGTCCGGCAGAATGTTGTGCACCAGACGCTGATTACGCCCTTTACCACGCTGCTCAACACCAACGTCTTCCGGCGCAATCAGTCGCGCCGGCAGGTTGCCGCTGCTCGGTGCATTACACACCGCCAGCTCCAGATCGCTATCCGCATACACTTCCACTTCGTCGTTATGCGGTACGTAAACTGAGTAAGGCGGAGTGCGTTCAAACGGCGACAGACGTTTACCCAGATTCGGAAACTCGGCGTGACGGGTTTTCACCGACGCAAAGCCCGCCACCAGCACCAGACACAACTCTTTGTCGCCGCTACTCAGCTTCAGGCTCTGCCCTTTTTTCAGCAGATAGGCATCAAAGCCGACATATTCCCAGCCCGCGCTTTCCGGCGTGATGTGCTGGATGCGGCCGTTGCTGTCGGGTTTTTGCGCTTTCGAAATCAGAGACATCCTGTTCCTCCTTGTTGAGCGAAATTAGCCCAGCGTCGGCATGCTGAACTCAGATACGGTCTGCTGGCCGCTCGGCCAACGCACGGTGGCGGTTTTCATGCGGGTGTAGAAACGCACGCCGTCTGGACCGTGCACGTTCAGCGCACCAAATACCGAACGCTTCCAGCCGCCGAAGCTGTGGAACGCCATCGGAACCGGAACCGGCACGTTGACGCCAACCATGCCAGCTTCGACGTTCTGCACGAACTCACGCGCGGTGTGGCCGTTGCTGGTGAAGATGGCGCTACCGTTACCGAATTCGTGGCTGTTAACCAGCTGCAGTGCGCTGTCGTAATCGCTGGAACGCATGATGCTCAGCACCGGCCCGAAGATCTCTTCGCGCCAGATAGTCATATCCGACGTCACATTGTCGAACAGCGTGCCGCCAACGTAGTAACCTTCTGCATGGCCAGCAACCTGAATGCCGCGGCCATCAACCACCAGCTTCGCGCCTTCCTGCTCACCTTTGTCGATGTAGCCTAGCACTTTCTTCTGGTGCGCAGCAGAAACCACCGGCCCCATTTCATTCTCTTCGGCACCTTTCTGGATGCCAGGACCGACGCGCAGCGCTTTGATCAGCGGCGTCAGACGCGCAATCAGTTTGTCTGCGGTGTCGTCACCCACGGCAACCACAACCGGCAGCGCCATGCAGCGTTCACCCGCTGAACCAAACGCACCGCCCATAATGGCGTTCACGGTGGCATCGAGATCGGCATCGGGCATCACGATGGCGTGGTTTTTCGCCGCGCCAAACGCCTGCACGCGTTTACCGTGGGCGCTGGCAGTTTTATAGATGTGCTCCGCTACGCCGGAAGAACCCACGAAGCTGACTGCGGCGATGCGCGGATCTTTGTACAGCTGCTCGGCATCTTCGTTAGACGAATGCACTACGTTGAATACGCCATCCGGCAGGCCCGCTTCTTTCAGCAGTTCGGCAATGCGCACAGATGCGGAAGGATCCAGCGCCGGAGGCTTGAGGATAAAGGTGTTGCCGCACGCCAGCGCGATGGGGAACATCCACAGTGGCACCATCGCCGGGAAGTTAAACGGGGTGATACCGGCGACAACACCGACCGGCTGCATCAGCGAATAGCTGTCAACGCCGGTGCCCACGCTCGGTGAGTTCTCACCTTTAATCAGATGTGGAATACCGCAGGCATACTCGATCACTTCGATACCGCGCGTCAGTTCACCCAGTGCATCGGACCACACTTTACCGTGCTCAGAGACGATCAGTGCCGCCAGCTCTTCGCGATGTTTTTCCATCAGCGCTTTAAAGTTGAACATCACACGGGCACGACGCAACGGCGCGGTTTTCGACCATTCCGGGAAGGCGGCATGCGCGACTTCAATCGCCTTTTCCACTTCAGCAGCGGTGCTCTGCGTCAGTTCACGCACGACTTTGCCGGTCGCCGGATCGTACACGGGAATGGTTTCATTGCTGGCGCTGTGGGTAATTTTGCCGCCGATAAAGTTTCCTACGATAGTCATGTCGTTGCCTCTTAGATGTGAAGTTCCCTGCAGATAGCCCGTTCGAACCGCGACGCTGCATGTGCAGGCAATACTTAAAGCGTGCTATGAAGCTACCGTAATGAAATGAATTTTTCAAATACTTCTTTTTGGAAAATTTCCTTTTAGCGGCATGGATCGCATTTTTTCCGCCTGCGCTGACAGCCGGGTGCAAATCAGCCTGTAGCGCTGCACTGCTGGCGCGAAAGGCTTGCTAAACCGCTCTGCCGCTAAGCCGTTGCGCGCACAGAATTTGTGTCTGAACTCCAGCTTCGACATGAAACGCGAAACGAAATATGAAATTTTTGCGAGGCAGATCCAATATCTGATATTTCATAATTCAATAATAATGAAATAAATGTTTTCTTTGCAGCACCTCATCCGTATCCGTTTACAGGAGCCGCACATGGCCATCGATCCGACTCGTTTCTGTATTAACCGTAAAATTGCGCCCAGGCTAACGCTGGAAGCCTTCTTTCAGCTGGTGCAGCGTCTGGGATTGAGCAAGGTTGAACTGCGTAATGACATGCAGAGCGGCAAGGTAACCGATGATCTCAGCGCGACGCAGCTCCGTGCGCTAACGGATAAGTACCATATTGAAATCGTCACGATTAACGCGCTCTATCCGTTTAACCGTGCCGATGAGGCGCTACTGGCTAAGGCCGACGCGCTGCTACAGGAAGCACAAGCCATCGGCGCAAAAGCGCTGGTGATGTGTCCGCTCAATGAAGGAATTGAGATTTCGCCCCAACAGACGCTGGAAGCGTTGCAGATACTGGCACCGCGCTTTGAAAAGTATGGCATTCAGGGGCTGGTTGAACCGCTGGGCTTCCAGGTCAGTTCGCTGCGCTCGGCGGTGCAGACGCAGCAACTGATTCAGCAAGCAAAAGTCCCGTTTAAGGTGCTGCTCGATACCTTCCATCATCACCTGTATGAGAACGCCGAAAACGAGTTCCCGCAGGAGATTGATATCAACCATATTGGTCTGGTGCATTTATCCGGGGTGGAAGATACCCGCCCAACGGCGCAACTGACCGATGAACAACGCATCATGCTCAGCGACCGCGATGTGCTGAACAGCGTGGCGCAGGTGAAACGTCTGAAGATGCTGGGCTACAAAGGCATTTACGCATTTGAGCCGTTTGCCTCATCGCTGGAGACGTGGAATACCGCTGAGATTGAACGCCAAATTCGCTACAGCATCGAGTTGCTGCAAGCCTGAAAACGAACCCTTATCTGTGTCTAATGACACATTTTGTTAGTGTTGGCCTCGGTCGGAGGCCTTTTTTTCATACCCGTTATATTTTAAGCCATAGCAGCGTTGGCTTCTCGTGCTCACCCCAGTCACTTACGGGCGTAAGCTCCTGGGGATTCTCACGCTTGCCGCCTTGCTCTGACGTAAACTATTTAGGGTATGCCTGAGTTCAATAGCAAAATTATGCATTCTCCTTAACCTCCACCATCGGCTCTTCCGGCATCCGCTTAATCATGCGCAGCGTGCAGAACAGCGCTAAACACACCAGCAGTGCGGTGAGGAAATAGACCAGCGACACGCCGGCATAACTCATGATGAAACCGGCGATCGGCCCGGTGATGCCCAGCGATAAATCCATAAACGCGGTATAGGTGGCGAGCGCGCTGCCCTGATTCTGCTGCGGCACCACTTTCACCGCCACCACGCCAATCGCCGGGAATACCAGCGAGAAACCCGCGCCGGTGAGGAACGCGCCCATCTTCGCCATCCACGGGTCGAATGAGCCGGCCACCAGAAACAGGCCCATCGCTTCTACCGCAAAGCAGATACTCGCCACGCGCAAACCACCGAGCTTGTTGATGGCATTCGGAAACAGCAGACGCGTGCCGACGAACGCGGCACTGAACATGGTCAACGCGAAGGCAGCGCCATCCCAACCTTTATCCTGATAAAACAGCGTGATAAAGGTGGCGATTACGCCAAATCCAGCGGAACCCATCGCCAGAATCAGGCCGAAACCGTACACCTTGCTCAGCACATCACGAAACGGCAGCGGCTTGGCTTTGCTGCCTTTCACCGGCGCACGCGGCAGCGCCAGCGCAATTGCCAGTACACAAATGGCGATGATGATGCTGGAGAGCAGCAGCAAGCCGCCGCTGCGGAAAATCACCACGCCGAGCGGCGCACCGATCGCCATCGCGCCATAGGTGACAATGCCGTTCCATGAAATCACCCGGCCAATGTGCAGCGAACCGACGCGCGCCACGCCCCACAGCGAGGTGCCGGTGCCGGAAAAACTCTGTCCGATACCCAGAATCACGCGCCCCAGACACAGCAGCACCAGACTCAGCACGCCCTGCCCGTCGCTGAGCGCCGACAGCAGAATACAGATGCCGCTCAGCAAACAGCCCACCAACCCCAGCACCACCACTTTTTTCGGCCCCCACAGATCGGCGAAGCGTCCCGCATGCGGGCGGCTTAGCAGCGTGGCGATGTATTGCAGGCTGATCACCAATCCGGCCCAGAAGGCGTTGTAACCCAGCCCGTCATGGACAAAGCCGGGCAGCACCGCCAGCGGCAAGCCGATGGTGAGATAGCTGGCGAAGTTGAACTTCACGATGGAAAGGATCAGTAAATTGAGGCGAAAACGACCGTGTTCAGGTGCGGCGGCAGGCGAGTCAGGCATGAGTGATTGCGCTCGTGGGTGACGGAATTTTTATAACAAGAGGATAACTATACGCCATTTGGTTTTATCCGCATCAGTGAAATGCCCAGTTTTATGGTCATCATTTCGTCATATCGCGCTCGTAGACTCGCCCCCAATCAAATCCCAAAGAGGATAACAATCTGATGACGCCCCTGATTTCTCAGGCGCGCGTGCGTAACGCTCACGCCTTCGCGGGAGGTGGCCGATGACGCATGCCGCGCTGCCTATTGAACTGAAAAATCTCAGATGGTCGGTGGATAACCTGACTATTCTGCACGATCTCTCCCTGACCATTCCCGCAGGCGAAATTCTGGCGCTGCTCGGCCCGAGCGGCTGTGGCAAAAGCACGCTGCTGAAACTGCTGGCGGGTTTGTTGCAGCCCACCGCCGGCGAACTGTGGATCGGCCAACGCTGCGTGGCCTCACCGCGCCACTGTGATGCGCCGGAAAAACGTAACCTTGGCATGGTGTTTCAGGATTACGCGCTGTGGCCGCACATGTCGGTGGCGCAAAACGTCGCCTTTCCGCTGCGTATGCGCGGCATGAAAAAAGCCGCCGCGTGGCAACAGGCCGATGCCGCACTGGCGCAGGTGGGCCTTGAGGATTTTGGCGATCGCAAACCGGCGCTGCTTTCAGGCGGCCAGCAGCAGCGCGTGGCGCTGGCGCGCGCGCTGGTGGCGAAACCGGCCATTCTGCTGTTCGACGAACCGCTCTCCAACCTCGACCGCGACCTGCGTGAAACTCTGGTTCACACCATGGCGGATTTGCTGCGCGCGGCGCGCATCACCGCTGTTTACGTTACGCACGATCGCGACGAAGCCAACACGCTGGCCGACCGCATCATTCACCTGGCGCAGGGCCAGATTGTTTCCGTTACTCACCTCTCAGGGGACTGCAATGCCATCTCTCAAGTCAGTTAAAACAGGAGCCATCAGCGCGATAATGTTGACTTCCGCCATAATGATCAACGACGCCCAGGCGCTGACTGTATACACCGCCGGTCCGGGTTCGCTGTCGAAAAGTCTTGCCGCCGGATTTGAAAAACAGACCGGCATCAAAGTGAATATTTTCCAGGCCACCACCGGCAAAGTGATGGCGCGTCTGGAAGCGGAACAGGCCAATCCGCAAGCCGACGTGCTGATCTCGGCTTCGTGGGATACCGCCGAAGATCTGCAACAGCGCGGCTGGCTGCTGCCGTTCAACAGCGCCAACGCGGCGAAGGTGCCGGATCAGTTCAAAACCGCCAACTATGTCGCGCAAGGCATTTCCGCGCTCGGCATCGTGTGGAATACGCAAAGCAACACGCCAGAGCCGAAAACCTGGCAGGATCTCACCGCGCCCGCCTTCAAAGATAACGTCACCACGCCGGATCCGGCGCTGTCTGGCGCGTCACTCGATCTGCTGATTGGCCTGCAAAACAGCGAAGGCGAAAAAGCCTGGCAGCTGTTTGACCAGCTGAAAGCCAACGGCATGGTGATGAGCGGCCCCAACGCGCAGGCGGTGACGCCGGTGCTGCAAGGCGCGAAAGCGGCGGTGTTTGGCGCGGTCGATTACGTCACCTATAACAACATCGCGCAGGGCGAGAGCGTGAAAGTGATCTTCCCGGAAAACGGTACCGTGGTCGCACCGCGTCCGATGATGATCCTGAAAAGCAGCCAGCACCCAGACGATGCGAAAAAGTTCGTTGATTACGTGCTGTCAGATGAAGGTCAGGAGCAAGTAGCGAAAGCCTGGCTGATGCCGGCGCGTACCGATATCAAAGCGCAACGTCCGCTGTTTACCGAGATCAAGTTATTGCCGACTAATCAGGATGGCAGCAGCGAACGTTCGGCGGTGCTGAAGCGCTTTGGCGCCCTGTTCGGACAGTAAGCGATGTCGCGTGCCCTGAATGGCGTGATTCTGCTGGCGTTATTGCTGCTGGTGGCGCTGCCGCTGCTGTTTATCGTGCTGCAAGCGTTATTTCCCTACTTCGGCGAAGGCAGTTGGCGCGGCGCTTTTAGTGCTTTTCCGGCGCTGCAGGACGATCCGCAACTGGCAGCGATGTGGCTGGGCACGCTGAAAATCGGCGGCGGCGTGGCGCTGTGCAGTTTGCTGCTGGGCTTGCCGCTCGGCGCACTGCGCGGCCTGTTCCGCTTGCCGGGCGCGGCGCTGTGGGATCTGCTGTTTCTGATCCCCTTTCTGACGCCGCCCTATATTGTGGCGCTGTCATGGACGCTGGCGCTGCAACGCAACGGTTATATCGAACAACTCACCGGCATCAACTTCGACAGCCTGCTGTTTAGCAGCAGCGGCATGATTGGCGTGATGACGCTGAACATCTTCCCGGTGGTCTATTTCGCGGTGTCGCGTTCGCTGCTGGCCAGCGGGCAACGTCTCGCCTGGGTGGCGCGCGTGCATGGCGCATCGGCGTGGCGCGGCTTCTGGCACATCACCTTGCCGCTCACCTTACCGGCATTGGCGGGCGGCGTGCTGTTGGCGTTTACGCTGGCGATTGAGGAGTACGGCGTGCCTGCGGCGCTCGGTGCGCAGGCGAAGTTGACGCTGATGACCGTCGGTATTGAAACCAAACTCGCCGACTGGCCGATTGATCTGCCTGGCGCGGCGTCGCTGTCACTGATACTGAGCCTGATGGCGCTCACGGCGTGGCTGCTACAGCGCAAACTGACCGGCAGCAGCGATGTGACGGCGGTTGGTGGCAAACCGGTGAGTCAGGAACTGGCGCATGCGGGACGCTTACAAATCTTAATGCTGCTGCCGTTTGCTGTCACCGTGCTGCTGGCGGTGGTGCTGCCGCTCGGCGCGATGACCCTGAGCGGCTTGCTGAATACGCTCTCCGGCGGATTACATCTGAGTAATCTGACGCTACGCCACTTCGGCGCGCTGTTCAGCCAGCAAGGCGATGCGCTGGCGGCCTTCTCCACCAGCATTGGCCTGGCGCTCGGCGCGGCGCTGCTGACCGGCGCGCTGGGTTTTCTGATCGCCTGGCGCGTATCGGAAGGGAAAACCCGTTTGCTGGCGATGATGGATGGCCTGGCGCTGCTGCCTGCGGCGATGCCCGGCGTGGTGGTGGGCGTGGGGTTGATTCTGCTGTGGAACCGCGGTTTCTGGCCGGTTTCGCCCTATAACACGATGTTTATTCTGCTGTTGTCGTACAGCTGTTTGCTGCTGCCGTGGCCGGTGCGCTATGTCAGTAGCGCGCTGCGCCAGCTGGCACCAACGCTGGAACCGGCGGCGCGCGTGCACGGCGCATCACGTTTGCAGGCGCTGCATCTGATTGTGCTGCCGCTGGTCGCGCCCAGCTTGCTGGCGGCGATGATGATGGTGTTTGCCGTAGCGTCGCGCGAGCTGGTGACATCGCTGCTGCTGGCTCCGGCAGGCACGCAAACCGTGGCGATCTTTATCTGGCGTCAGTTCGAACAGGGCTCGGTGGGACAAGGTATGGCGATGGCCACGCTGACGCTGCTCGCCAGTTTGAGTTTGATGTTAGCGGCCACCGTGCTGATGCGGCGTCAGGCCCGGTGATGATAATGACGGTCGCCATAAATGGCGACCCTACGACCAGGACTTCTCTTTATCTTAAAAAACAGATGGTTAATTTTCATCAACTACACTCTCCTGAGAAATTTTGTCTCAGGAGAGAGAATGAATAACCTGCTTCAGGAAAAAATTGGCCAGAACATCCTGGTAAAACTGGCGATGCTGGTGATTATTCTGGCGGGCATTCGCGCCGCCTCGGACATTCTGGTGCCCTTCTTACTCGCCAGCTTTTTAGCTATTGTGCTCAATCCGCTGGTTACGATGCTAATGCGACGCGGCGTCAAACGTGGCCTGGCGATTACGCTGGTGATCACCGTGATTTTTATCGTCGTACTGTTACTCATTGCTGTACTCGCCAGCTCGGCCAGTGACTTCAGCGATACCTATCCGCAAATCCGCGCCATGCTGGAGCAGAAACTGGCGGTGGTGCAACATTTTGCCGCGCGTTTTCATATCAACATCTCTACCGAAGCGCTGGCTGCGCGCCTCGATCCCAACGTGGTGATGGACATGGCAACATCGGTGCTAAAACAGCTGTCCGGCGCGATGACCAACGTCCTGCTGCTGATCCTCACCGTGGTGTTTATGCTGTTTGAAGTGCGTCATCTGCCGTACAAGATGCGCAATGCGATGGTTAATCCACAAATCCGCATCGCCGGTCTGCACCGCGCGCTGAAAGGTGTGACGCACTATCTGGCACTGAAAACCCTGGTGAGTTTGATTACCGGCGTGGCCGTTTGGCTGTCGCTGCTGCTGCTCGGCGTGAAATTCGCGCTGTTCTGGGGCGTGGTGGCGTTCATCCTTAATTTCATCCCCAACATTGGCCCGATCATCGCCGGTATTCCGCCATTTATTCAGGCGCTGGTGTTAAATGATATTTATGACGCCATGCTGGTGGCGGCGCTGTTCAGCGCGATTCATATGGTGTTCGGCAACATGCTGGAGCCAAGATTGATGGGGCGCGGGCTGGGACTCTCGACGCTGGTGGTGTTTCTGTCGTTGATTTTCTGGGGCTGGCTGCTGGGTCCGGTCGGCATGTTGCTGTCGGTGCCGCTCACCAGCGTGACCAAGATTTTGATGGAAACCACGCCGGGCGGAAGCCGATTGGCGATTATGTTGGGTAATGGACGGCCGGGCAAACGGGCGCGGTAATAACCAGGTCGCCGTAATGCTGGTTTTCGTAGGGTGCGCATTTATGCGCACCAGGTCGCCATGAATGGCGACCCTACGCCGCTTATTGAAACACGCTGTTATCGGTAATCGCCTGCACATCGACTTTGTTTGGCAGGATATTCAACTCGCTGAACAAGTCCGACACCTTCTGCACCTTCGCCACATCATCTGGCGTCACGCCACGCACGCCGTGGGAAATACGCGCAGTAATCTGCTGCGCGTCCGCCGGTTGCAGGCGCGTTAACTGCGCATACACCTCGTTATACTGCTGCGGATGCGCCAGCGCCCATTCGCGCGCTTTGGCCAGACGATGGGTGAAATCCGCAATCGCCGCGCGCTTGGCGGGATCGTCGAGCGAGCTTTGCGTGGCGGTGACAAACGACAGCGCGGTTGTCAGCCCTTTGCCGTCACGCAGCAGACGCGCGCCATGTTTTTCCGCAATGCCTAAATAGGGATCGAAGGTCGCCCATGCGGCAATCTGCCCGGAGTTAAACGCCGCGCTGGCGTCGGTTGGCAGCACAAAACGCACCGGCACCGTATCACGCGGCACTTTCGCCTCTTCCAACGCCTCATACAGCAAGTGCTGCGAGATACTGCCGCGCGCCGACGAGACAACAACCTGCTTGCCAGCCAAATCTTTCACGCTGTGGATCGGCGAATCGGCAGGGACGATCAGCCCGTTCGAACCGGCGTCACCGACGTTGGTGGCGATGATCTTCAGCGGCACGCCGCCCGACGCCGCCATCAGCACCGGCAAATCACCGGCGTACGAGGTGTCCACCGCGCCGGCGCGCTGCGCTTCAAACAGTGGCGCCGCGCCCTGGAAATTCGCCCAGCGATATTGATAAGGCGCGTCTTTCATCACATCTGCCGCTTCAATTAGCGAACGCAGATTGCGCGCCTGATCGCCCAGCACCAGCGTGACTTTACTCAAATCAGGCGCCGCCTGACTGCCAAACGCCGCGCACAGCAGCAGCGCAGAAATTACCGGTTTCAGCCATTTCATCGGGGAGATTCTCAGAGTGCGTTGCGGTTGAGCTGGCGGATGTAAGCATCCCAGTGCAGCTGATATTTGCGATTGCGAATGCTGTTATCAAACGCCTGCGCGGCTTTCTCGGAAACGGCGTCCGGCAGAATGATCAGATCTGCGCCGCCCGATTGTGCCGCCAACTGTGCCTGGCAGGCGCGTTCGAGGTAATAGAGGTTGTAGAAAGCTTCTTCAATGCTGCCGCCACTGGTCAGCAGGCCGTGATTGCGCAGGATCAGCGCGTTAAGATCGCCGAGATCGGCAACGATGCGCTGCTGCTCGTCGAGATCCAGCGCGATACCTTCGTAATCGTGATAGCCGAGGCGATTATGGAAACGCGTGCTGTGTTGCGAAATCATCAGCAAGCCGTTTCGCTGTGCCGAAACGCCAATGCCGGCCGCGGTGTGGGTGTGCAGCACCGCATGGGCATCTGGCCGCGCGCGGTGAATCGCACTGTGAATAACAAATCCGGCAAGGTTAATTCCCAGCCCGGTTGGGTCGTCGATAATATTGCCGTCGATGTCGATTTTTACCAGCGTTTCCGCCTGGATTTCATCGAAGGTTTGCCCGAAAGCGTTGATAAGAAAGTGCGGCTGATCGCCCGGTACGCGCAGGGAAAAGTGGGTGTAAATATGGTCGGTCCAGCGTAGCTTCGCCGCCAGATGATAAGCCTGCGCCAGCTTGGTACGCGCCTGCCATTCGCCTTCGCTGATGCGCTGCCGTAGTGATGTGACATCCAGGGTTTCCGTGCTCATTTCCGCTCCTCATTTCAGGTCAATGTGCTTACCTAACATCGTGGCATAGCGTTTTTGCCGCTGGGAAATGCCAATAACGGCAAAACATTGTCATTAAACGCAAAGTGAGATTGATCATTGACCTGTATCAGACCGGTTTAATCTTAAATCGCTACCCTACACAGCCCTGTGAAAATGGTATGCTGCTGACGCCGCAAGCGCAGCTTAAACCGACTGAGGATTGTCTGGTGCCACTGAAAAAACGACATCACGATTTTGATTGGGTCTTAATCGTTTGTGCCGGGTTGCTGCCGTTGGTGCTCGGCATCCTTTGTACGGCCATCGAAGCGCGCCACACCGTCAGCCAACAGCAGATCTCAACCGCCAATACCTTGATTACTCAGGCTGAAAAGATGAGTGACAACGCCTGGAATATGATCACTGAGATGCGCCAGTATCAGTACCAGCCTTGTGCCAAAATCGAAGATCAGCTGCAGCGCGCCGGTACGCTCAATCCCTATTTTCGATCCATTGGGATTTTGAAAGGCAATGACATTACTTGCTCGTCCGCCTTTGGTCTGCGACATGGCACCTTGACCGAGATGATGATGCAGCCGCCGCCGATAACCGGCAAAGCCTGGTGGAGCATTTCGGTGCGCGGCACCATTGGCGTGCCGAATCGTCCGGCGGTGGTGTTTATGCGTCAGCTTCCCGATACCAGCGGTTTTTGGGCGGTCATCGACGGCCAATATTTGATGGATTTCATGAACGCCATTGGCGGTTCACGCGGTTACCACATGAGCTTGCAATTTAGTGGCGGTGCGGTGATTGCCAGCGGACCGACTGACATGCAGCCAAAGCTGTATATGAAAAGTGAATCTTTTCAGGCCGACTCCAGCCGCTATCCCATCACCGTTAATGTAACCGTTCCGGCTTCTGAGCTGCTCAAAGCCTGGCGTCAGGCGCTGTTTATCTTCCTGCCGATGGCGGCGATTTTCTCGATTCTGCTGATGATCCTCACCGCCAACTGGCTGCGTCGCCGTATTTCCTGGCACGATGAAATTGCCCGCGCCATCCGCGCCCGCCAGTTCTCAGTGCATTATCAGCCGGTTTACAGCAATACCTTGCACGCCTGCGCCGGCGCTGAAGCCTTGCTGCGCTGGCAGCGGCCCAACGGCGACATGATTCGCCCGGATATCTTTATCAGCGCCGCTGAAGCCGAAGGCATGATTGTGCCGCTGACACAGCATTTGCTGGAGTTGATGGCGGAAGATATTCAGAGCTGGCAGGTCGAACCCGGTTTCCACATCGGGCTGAATCTGGCAGCGGAACATCTGCAACATGCTGATTTTGTAGCGGATATCGAGCAGTTCGCAGCGCGCATTAAAGATAAAAATATGATTATTACGCTGGAGCTGACCGAACGCAGCCTGATTGAAGATGGCGAAATGGTGGCGTGTAAGCTGCGTCATTTGCGTGCGCAGGGCATGAAGGTGGCGATCGATGATTTCGGCACCGGTCACTGTTCGCTGACCTATCTGCTCACCTTCCCGCTCGATTATTTGAAAATCGATCGCGGCTTTATCAATGCGATTGAAGGCCTCGACGTGGAAACGCCGGTGCTGGACGCGATTATTAATTTGTGCCACAAGCTGGAACTGGATGTGCTCGGCGAAGGCGTCGAGACCGCAACACAATTTGAGTACCTGCGGCAGCGTGGTGTGATATTTATTCAGGGCTACTATTATGCCCGTCCGCTGGATAATGACCGGCTGCGTGCCTGGCTCAGCGAGCAAGGGCACAAGCCACTTCTCGTTGAGGAACATCATGAGCCTGAACTGCATCATTCTTGATGATTACCAGAACGTCGCCCAGTCGCTTGCCGATTGGGCATCGCTCGCCCCACTTGTGCAAACCACTTCCCTGACTGAACATCTCGCCGACCAGGATGAACTGGTTAAGCAGATCGCCCACGCTGATATTTTGGTAGTAATGCGCGAACGCACGCCGCTCAGCGCCGAGCTGATTGGCCGCTTGCCTAATCTGAAAATGGTGGTCACCTCCGGCATGCGTAATGCTTCCATTGATTTGCATGCCTGCGCGGAACGCTATATCGCGGTATGTGGCACCGCCAGCAGCAGTGCGGCACCACTGGAACTGACGTGGGGATTGTTGCTGGGACTGGCGCGCCATATCGTGCCGGAGAATCAGGCGCTGCGCAGCAACGGCGCGTGGCAGCACACTTTAGGCATGAGCCTGCAGGGCAAAACGCTGGGATTACTCGGACTGGGTAAAATCGGCGGCGAGATGGCAAAAGTGGCGCAGGCGTTTGGGATGCGCGTGTGTGCGTGGAGCCAGAATCTAACCGCCGAGCGCGCCGCCGAGTGTGGTGTAGAACGTTCGCCATCGCTGGCTGCGCTGCTCAGTAGCAGCGATGTGGTGTCAATTCATCTGGTATTGAGCGAGCGCTCACGCCATTTGCTTGATGCAGCGGCGCTGGCGCAGATGAAGCCCGGCGCGCTGCTGATTAATACTTCGCGCGCCGGCATTGTCGATCAACAGGCGATGATCGCCGCACTGCAGTCGGGTCAGTTAGCCGGTGCGGGATTGGATGTGTTTGAACAGGAGCCGCTACCCGCCGATCATCCGCTGCGTCAGCTGCCGAACGTGCTGGCGACGCCGCATCTCGGCTATGTCGCCGACAGCAATTACCGCACCTACTTCACGCAGGCGGTGGAAGATATTCAGGGATGGTTGACGGGTGCGCCGCTGCGCTCGCTACTCTGAACGGCCTGCGCGCCGTTTTTCCGCAATACGCAGCGCCACTTCGAGGCTGTCTTCCGCCAGCGCGCCATTCGGCACATCGCGCTGGGCGTTAAGACGTTGATTAATGCGCTCCAGCGTCGGCGTTAACTGTCCCACTAATTGCTGATATTCATCAAGCTGCGTGATGGGTTGGTTACGTGCGATGCTGGTTTGTGTCAGCCGTTGCAGCTGACGCAAGCTCTCGGTCGCCTGGCGGGAGAGTAATCCGGCCTGACGCCAGCTTTTCAGGCGCTGCAGTAGTTCATCGGGTTGTTGCACCAATAATGCCAGCTGCGCATCTGCCCGCTCGCCACAGTTAATCCACGCCGTCGAGGTGCTGGAAACCGCAGCCGTACGCGGTGCCGCAGGCACAAGATTGATAAGATTGCTTTCTACACTGTCGATCATCGACAGCCAGGGATTCTTAAAAGACTGGGCGTTTATCCTCGACATGAACACTCCACCAAAGCACGGCGGCAGAGTATTACCCAATGTTTTGGAGCTGGCAAGCAGAGGTTGCCGCCCCGCTTAATGGTAAGTTTTTCTTATTTATTTGCGCAACTCTCAGCTATGGCAATAAAGCCGCGGCATACCAGAATAATTGATTATTTGATCGCCATTGGGGAGTTGATACATCTGATAAAAATCATTATTCGCTTCCCGCCCTGAAGTGAAAAGAACCTGTGCCGCGAGTGCGGCAGGCACCGTATCATTGGCCATAATCTGCACCTGATGCGTATTCACCAGCATAAAATCACCCTGCCGATGCCAGCTATAATCAGACACCCGATTCAACTGGTAATGGCGATCGCGAAGCGTAATGGTGCCGGTCAGGATTGAACTGCCGCTGCCATCAGCTTTAAAGCGATTTCGTACTGTGGCGTTAATCACGCCCGCCGGCATCGCTTCATTCTGGATACGATAGGGAAATTCACACCATTCCGGCACCGGTTCGGCTGGACGCACCAGTAGCACCAACGCCCACGGCAAGATAAATGCAACAACAATGGCCATAACGAGCAATGATTTACGCATCGGGTAACTCCTGAGCAGATACCATCCACGATAGACACTCATTGTTCTTTTGCGACATCGGCCTGGCGCAGATAAATGTGCTGGTAAACACGCGCGTGCGCGACCGGTTGATATACAGCAGTGACGGTATCGAACCATCCGCCAGACGCGGTTTTAAGTCGCGATAGCGGCGCAGGGCATCCTGGACGGCAAAGGAGTTCGGCATCAGACTTTCCGCGATAAACACCTGCGTTTTCGCTTCGTGCCCGTAAGATTTGTAGTTGGTGCCTTGATGGTCGCTCGGGGCTAACTCGTGGCGCGCGACCAGCGCTAGCACTACATTAAAAAGCAAAAATCCCGCCAGCAATCCGCGCAACAGCCAGGATTTTTTCTTTACTACCGCAGCCTGTACTAGCGGTTCAGGCTGGGCGTCAATAGGCGCCTCAACCTTTGCTGCAATAGGCACACTGTCACTGTAGGGTTCAACATCTACCTGCTCCGCCAGCACGCAGCCAATCAGCGGAACCTGATGAATCAAGGCGCCCGGTGCGTGAGCAAGGAGTGCCCGACGGTTAATCTCGGCAATCGTCGTGGTGAGGCTATCGGCAAAGGGTATCTCAGAGCGTTCACGCTGAAACAGGACATGCAGCGCCTGATTGCGTACCAGTTTCCCCTGCGCATTTAACACACGACGTAACACCGCACTTTGCAGCGGCGTTAATGCCACGCGTTGTGCAGGAGAATTGAGGGGATAAAACACCTGTTGGTCGGCATCAAAACAGAGACTTTTGGCAAATAAAGCAAAGCGCGCCATATGAAACCTGATTTCCAAAAAAGCAACTTACGTAAGTATATGTAGTTTCACCACAAGACGCACGCTCACGGCAGCTTGTAACGTGATTACGCTCCGCTTTTTTGGCGCGTTTAAGCCACAGCATTAGCTAAAAAATAAGCAGTTAATGGTGAAAACATGACAAATATCACACTAAATCGGTATACTCTGTCGCGGTTGGCAATCATTACCCCCCTAATAATTGCCCGGCAGGCCAGGGAAAAAGCGTTATTTCCCGGCTATGCTTTAATTTTCTCAACGCCGCGGACTGTTGGCATTGTTTGAGTCCGCAGCGTTGAGGATTTTTCGAATTCCAATACAGGGTATCTGCATGAAACTACGTAGGAAGCGTGTAAAACCTATCGGGATTGATGATGTCACGATTATCGATGACTCCCGTTTACGTAAAGCCATTACCGCAGCTTCGCTGGGCAACGCGATGGAATGGTTTGATTTTGGTGTTTATGGCTTTGTGGCTTACGCGCTGGGTAAGGTGTTCTTCCCGGATGCTTCACCAAGTGTACAGATGATTGCTGCACTGGGTACGTTCTCGGTTCCGTTCCTGATTCGTCCACTCGGTGGTTTGTTCTTCGGCATGTTGGGCGATAAATATGGTCGCCAGAAAATCCTTTCTATTACCATCGTTATCATGTCGATCAGTACCTTCTGTATCGGCTTGATACCCTCTTATGCCTCCATTGGCATCTGGGCACCGATCCTGCTGCTGTTGGCAAAAATGGCGCAGGGCTTCTCGGTCGGCGGTGAATACACCGGCGCATCAATCTTTGTTGCCGAGTATTCTCCTGACCGTAAGCGCGGCTTTATGGGCAGCTGGCTTGATTTCGGCTCCATCGCCGGTTTTGTGCTGGGTGCGGGTGTCGTGGTACTGATCTCCACCATTATCGGTGAAGAGAAATTCCTTGAGTGGGGCTGGCGTATTCCCTTCTTTATCGCGCTGCCGCTGGGCATTATTGGTTTGTATCTGCGTCATGCCCTGGAAGAAACGCCGGCGTTCCAGCAGCACGTTGACAAGCTGGAACAAGGCGACCGTGAAGGTCTGCGCGACGGCCCGAAAGTGTCGTTTAAAGAGATCGCGACCAAACACTGGAAAAGCCTGTTGGCTTGTATCGGTCTGGTGATTGCCACCAACGTGACCTACTACATGCTGCTGACCTACATGCCGAGTTACCTGTCGCATAACCTGCACTACTCGGAAGATCACGGCGTGTTGATCATCATCGCTATCATGATGGGTATGTTGTTTGTGCAGCCAGTAATGGGCATGCTGAGTGACCGCTTTGGCCGTCGTCCGTTTGTCATCATCGGCAGTATCGCCCTGTTTGCCTTCGCGATTCCGGCCTTTATGCTGATTAACAGTGGCGTGCTGGGTCTGATTTTTGCCGGTCTGTTGCTGATGGCTGTGATCTTAAACGCCTTTACCGGTGTAATGGCATCCTCGCTACCTGCGATGTTCCCAACCCACATTCGCTACAGCGCATTGGCAAGTGCCTTCAATATTTCGGTACTGATTGCCGGTCTAACGCCGACATTCGCTGCTTATTTAGTGGAAGCCACCAACAATCTGTATATGCCGGCTTACTACCTGATGGTTGTCGCGGTGATTGGTTTGATTACCGGTATCTTCATGAAAGAGACCGCCAACAAGCCGCTGCGCGGTGCCACGCCAGCCGCGTCGGACATGGATGAAGCACGTGAGATCCTGCAGGAGCATCACGACAACATCGAGCAGAAAATCGAAGATATTGATGACGAGATCGCCAAGCTTGAGGCGAAACGTAAAAACCTGGTGCAGCAGCATCCGGACATCAACGAGTAATCTTCCCTACTCCCGCCGCCCGGCGGGAGTTTTAGTTTCCGCACACAATCCTTCATGCACAGCCGCGAAAAGGGGTAAACTATTGCCACTTTTTTAACCTGTATAAGTTGTAGAGCATGTCTGAATTTAATCTGATCCAGCGCCCAAGAAGGCTGCGCAAAAGCGCGTCAATGCGCGAAATGTTCCAGGAATCCAACCTAAGCATCAACGATTTGGCACTGCCGATTTTCGTTGAAGAAGGCGTGGACGATTATGTGCCCATTAACGCCATGCCGGGCGTGGTGCGTATCCCCGAGAAACGTTTAGCCTATGAGATCGAACGTATCGCCAAAGCCGGCATTCGTTCAGTGATGACCTTCGGTATTTCCCACCACACCGACGCCACCGGCAGCGATGCCTGGAATGAAAACGGTTTAGTGGCGCGTATGTCACGTATCTGCAAAGACACCGTGCCAGAAATGATCGTGATGTCTGATACCTGCTTCTGCGAATACACCAGCCACGGCCATTGCGGCGTGCTGTGCGATCACGGCGTCGATAACGACCAAACGCTGATCAACCTCGGCAAGCAAGCCGTGGTTGCGGCACAAGCCGGCGCAGACTTTATCGCTCCTTCTGCCGCGATGGATGGTCAGGTGAAAGCCATTCGCCAGGCGCTCGACGCCGCAGGCTTCACCGATACCGCCATCATGTCGTACTCGACGAAGTTCGCCTCCTCCTTCTACGGCCCGTTCCGTGAGGCCGCAGGCACCGCGCTGAAGGGCGATCGTAAGACTTACCAGATGAATCCGATGAACCGCCGTGAAGCGCTGCGCGAGTCGCTGCTTGATGAAGCGGAAGGTGCAGATTCTCTGATGGTAAAACCGGCTGGCGCTTACCTCGATATCCTGCGCGATATCCGCGAACGCACCACGCTGCCGCTGGCGGCGTACCAGGTGAGCGGTGAGTATGCGATGATCAAATTCGCCGCGCAGGCGGGTGCCATCGACGAACGTAATGTGGTTCTGGAAAGCCTTGGCGCGATAAAACGTGCCGGCGCGGATCTCATTTTCAGCTATTTTGCCCTTGATCTCGCTGAGCAAAAAGTGCTCTGATTATCGTTACGCCTGGCATCGGACATCGCATACCGTTGCCAGGCGCTTTCAGCCTTTGTGGCACAAACACCAGTGTTTCTGTAATTCCATAATTAATAAGAGTAACGCGATGAAAGCACCTGCACTGCCTGCGGACGAGTCACATCGTCTGGCCCAGTTACGTGCGCTCAACATTCTGCACACGCCTGCCGAAGAGCGTTTCGACCGTTTAACCCGCCTTGCCCGTCGTTTGTTTGGCGTACCCGTCGCGCTGGTCAGCCTGCTGGAAGAGGACCATCAGTGGTTCAAATCCGTCGCGGGTTCAAGCGATACCACCGCACCGCGCAATACCTCTTTTTGTGGCCATGCCGTGCTGCAGGATGATGTGATGGTGGTGGAAAACGCGCTTGATGATGAACGCTTCTACGATAATCCGCTGGTTAAAAATGCTGAAAATCCGGTGCGTTTCTACGCCGGTTGCCCGCTGCGCACGCCGGCCGGTGCGAAAGTCGGTACGCTGTGCATTATCGATCACCATGCGCGCCAGTTCGATGCGGACGATATCCACACCTTGCGTGATTTAGCCGCAATGGCGGAAGCGGAGCTGGTGGCGTTCCAAACCGCAACGTCCGATGAACTGACGCAAATCACCAACCGCCGCGGCTTTATGACGCTCGGCCAGTTGGCGCTGAATGAGTGCCAGGTAAAACAGTTACCGGCCAGCCTGACTTTCCTCGATCTCGATCGCTTTAAAGCCATCAACGATACGCTCGGCCATCGCGAGGGCGACCGCGCACTGATGGACTTTGCCGACGCCATGAAGGTGAGTTTCCGCCACGCGGATATCTTTGCCCGTTTGGGCGGCGATGAGTTTGTTGTGCTCTTTAATGGCTTGCAGCAAGCCGATGCCGAAGGCGTGTTGGCGCGCTTTGATGGTTTCCTGCAACAGCAAACCCAGAATCTGGAGCGGCGTTACGCCCTGCATTTCTCATCGGGCATTGTTGAGTTCGATCCCGATCATCCGCAATCGCTGGAACAGCTACTGGAAGACAGCGACGAACGGATGTACGCCGCTAAGAACGGGAAAAAGAAGCTGAGTTGATGTTGGTCGCCATAAATGGCGACCCTACGGTTAATTGTCAGCCAAAGCGTCAATCAATGTCTGATTAAACTTCTGCGGTTCTTCCATCTGCGGCGCGTGTCCCATACCAGGGAATTCGATTAAGCGTGCGCCGGGAATCAGCTGCGTCACCTGCTTGCCCAGCACGTTGTAATGTCCGAGTTTTGCCTTCACTTCCGGTGACGCGATATCGCTGCCAATCGCCGTGGTATCTGCGGTGCCGATCATCAACGTGGTTGGCACACGCAGATCTTTAAACTCGTAATACACCGGCTGAGTAAAAATCATGTCGTAGATTAACGCCGAGTTCCACGCCACTTTCTTGTGGCCCGGCCCGTTGTTTAGCCCGGCCAGCATATCAACCCACTTGTCATACTCCGGCTTCCACTGGCCGCTGTAATATGTCTGCTGTTCATATTTCTTGATGCCCGCCGCATCCAGCTTCAGTTCACGCTGATACCACTGATCCAGCGAGCGCCACGGCGCGCCTTTGGCTTTCCAGTCTTCTAAGCCAATGGGATTGACCAGCACCAACTTCTGCGTTTGCTTGGGATACATCAGCGCATAGCGCGTCGCCAGCATGCCGCCGGTGGAATGCCCAACCATAATGGCGTTGTCGATACCCAGCTGCCGCAACAGTTGATGGGTGTTCTGTGCCAGTTGCTGGAAGCTGTATTGATAGTTAGCTGGTTTAGTTGAGCTGCAGAAGCCAATCTGATCTGGCGCGATGACGCGATACCCTTTCTGGCTCAGCGCTTTGATGGTGTCATCCCAGGTTGCGCCACAGAAGTTCTTGCCGTGCATCAACACCACGGTTTCACCGTTGGCCTGCTGCGTAGGTTTGACATCCATATAACCCATACTCAGCGCTTGCTGCTGCGAGGAGAGGTTAAAGTGCTGCAGCGGATAGGGATAGTTAAAGCCTTCGAGCTGTTCACCATACACATTGGCGGCGAGCGCCGGAGCAACAGCGCCTAACGCCACTGATGCCAGAATCACGGCAAGTGATTGTTTTGGCTTGAAAATAAAACACATGTAGCCATTCCTTAAGAGTGAAAACCTTCAGTGTGGCACGTTAATCCGCATTAAGTATTGATGAGGTGTGCCGCCAGAAAGCATGCCTTTTACTATTAAGCGCCGTGAAGCGATGAAAAATTTGAGTTAATAATAACGCCCGTTATTACGATAAATACTCAACACTACCACAACATGCAAACGTTTAAATTCACGAAAAACAAGACCGGTCTTGATGACAAATAACAAAACAACCAAACAATCAGAAAACTTTACATTAATTGCAGATTGGAAAGATTAATTAAATTACACTCTGCCATTGTTAATGGAGGACTACGATGACACAGCAAAAATATAATGAAGGGGTAATTGATTCGGTAACCGAATGGATTATGGCTAATCTGGATCAACGTTTAACTATTGATGATATTGCACTGAAGTCTGGCTATTCAAAATGGTATTTACAGAAACTCTTCGCCCGTTATCACAATGAGACGCTGGCACGCTACATCCGAAAAAAGAAACTGGCTCATTGCATTAATGACTTAAAAGACAGCAATGTGCCAATTATCAGCCTGGCAGTGAAATATCATTTTGAAAGCCAACAATCTTTCACGCGCTCATTTAAACATGTGCTGGGCTGCACGCCTCTTTATTGCCGTAAGCGCCAGCTGGATGAGAAAGCCAAACTTGCAATGCGTGAAAGTAGCGATCCCTGTGTGCTTTGCCGTCAGGCGGGATTTGACGCCACGGAACGCAATAAAGCAATTATCACGCCCGCGGTAGGTAACGATAAATATATGCCGCAAATTGGTTGTGCGATGCGTTGATAAATAATTGACTCTTTTTTGGCGCCATTTGACGCCAACAGACTTCTTCATTCCAATTCATGAACGCTTTAATTGAATAGAAACGGATGGCATACCATCCGTTTCTCAATTAGTAACTCGATTTATTCAGCGCATTTACGCTCTTTTTAAAATGCGCGAGCCGATTATCCAGCGCATCGGTATACAGCATGGTATCCACGCCGACGGCAACGAAATTAGCTCCCCAAGTGATGGCGCGTTCCGCCATCTCCAGATTAACCGCCAGAAAACCGGCCGCTTTTCCTGCGCTGCGAATACGTTTAATACTGTGCTCAATGACCTTTTGCACTTCAGGATGCGCCGCATTATCGGGATAACCTAATGAGGCGGACAAATCTGCCGGACCAATAAATACTCCGTCAACGCCCTCCACTTCCAGCAACGCATCGAGATTATCAATCGCCGTTTTGCTCTCGGCCTGAATCAGCAGGCATAACTCTTCATTGGCGCGCGCCATATAATTTTCCACGCGCCCCCAACGGGCCGCCCGCGCCACGCCTGCGCCAACGCCGCGCGTGCCCAAAGGCGGATAGCGCGTCGCCTTCACCAGCGCCTGCGCCTGTTCGGCGGTATCGATCATCGGCACCAGCAAGGTGCGCGCACCGATATCCAGCACCTGCTTAATCAGCGCCGTCTGGAATTCGATTGGACGAATCACCGGCTGGCTGCGGTACGGCGCAACCGCCTGCAACTGATGATAGAGATCCTGCACGGTATTCGGTGCGTGTTCGCCATCAATCAATAACCAGTCGTAGCCGCTGGTGGCAGCAATTTCGGCCAGATACGACGATGTGCTGCTCAGCCACAAACCAATCTGCGTTTCGCCTTTGGCTAATCCGGCTTTAAAGGGATTCTTTAACGGATCCTGCATAGCTTCTCCTTAATCAATGACTTGGCTGCTGAGAGTGTGGCAACTGACGCTCCACTTTCAGGCTGAGGATAATCAGTGAACCGATGGCGGCAATCAGCGCCAGCGCCAGCAATCCAGCGGCGCTGCTGTTAAATTGCATCTCGGCATTTACGCGAATCAGCGGTGCGAGGAAACCACCTACCGCGCCAAACAAATTGACGAAGCCGATACCTGCGGCCAGCGCGGTACCTGAAAGCAGCTGCGTCGGCATGGTCCAGAACACCGGCTGCACGGCAATAAAACCCACCGCCGCGACGCTGAGCGCGATGATGGCTAACAGCGGCGAAACCAATCCGGACAAACCAATCCCGACGGCAGCCGCCAGCAAGGTGAACGCCGCCACCCGGCGACGCTCGCCGCTGCGGTCGGAATAACGCGGAATCAGCCAGGTGCCAAACAGCGCGGCCACCCACGGAATCGCAGCTACCAGCGAAGCGAGGAAACCGACTTTGGTGCCCAACAACGCTGCGACCTGAGAAGGCAGGAAGAAAATCAGGCCATAAACCGCAATCTGGATGGTCATATAGATGATGGCGAGCTGCCAGACGCGACCATTGCGCAGCGCATCACGCAGATGTGAAGTCGGTTTTTGCTGCTCTTCGCTCTCCAGCTGACGTTGCAGCGCCTGCTTCTCCTCGGCGCTGAGAAAACGCGCTTGTGCCGGCGTGTCGTCGATATAGCTGAAGGTGAAAACACCGGCCGCCACCGCCAGCAACCCTTCAATGATAAACATCCAGAACCAGCCGGGATGGCCCAGCACGCCGTGCATTTCCAGCAGTGCACCAGAAAGCGGTGAACCCAGCGTCAACGCCAGCGGCGCGCCCATATAAAACAGCCCCATCACGCTGGCGCGCTGCTGTTGCGGGAACCACAGCGAGGTCAGATAAATCATGCCGGGGAAGAAACCCGCCTCAGCGGCGCCAAGCAAGGTTCGCACCAGCAGGAATTTGGCTTCGGTATCAGCAAATGCCATCGCCGCCGACAGAAATCCCCACAGCAGCGTGGTGCCACCAATCCAGCTGCGCGCGCCAAAGCGTCGCATCAGCAAATTGGCGGGTACGCCGAGCAGCGCGTACACCACAAAGAAGATTCCAGCACCTAACGCGTAAGCTTCGTTACTCAAGCCGGTATCGAGTTGATACGCCTCTTTGGCGAAACCAATGTTGGCGCGGTCGAGAAACGCCAGCACGTAGAGCATCAACATGAAAGGAATAAGACGCGCGCGGTTCTTTTTAACCGCGCTTAACACCAGATTATCCATGGTAAACCCTCACGCAGGGCTGCGACGCGTCGCCGCAGCCGCTGCGATTAGTGTTGATAAGGACGCTTCAGTCCATCGCGATTCAGTTCCACGCCGAAGCCCGGTTTATCCAGCACCGATTGGTGCATGCGACCGTTAACCGGCACCGGTTCGTTGATCAGCAGCGGATCAAACTGCGGGCGCAGCGTGCTGCAATCCGGGCTGGTCATCAGGAATTCACTGAATGGACTGTTGGTGAAGGTGATCACCGCGTGATGCGAGTAAACCGAGGAGCCGTGCGGCACCACCAGCTGGCCGCGAGATTTCGCCAGCGCCGCCACTTCGACCAGCGTGGTCAGGCCGCCGCACCAACCGACGTCGGGCTGCAAAATATCGATGCCGGTTTCAGCCAGCGTGCGGAACGATTGCAGCGTGCCGTGATGTTCGCCGCTGGTGATCAACATGCCTTGCGGCGCTTGCTGTTTCAGCTGTGCGTAACCTTCGAACTGTTGCGGCGGCAAACACTCCTCCAGCCACTTAACGTTATAAGGCGCGCAGGCGTGGGCCAGTTTGGTGGCGAAATTGACGTCCTGACTCATCCAGCAATCGAGCATCAGCCAGAAATCCGGGCCGCAGCTTTCGCGATAGTGAGCGATGCGCGCCACCTCTTTACGGATGCCTTCATCGCCATCGTGCGGTCCCCACTGCACCGCCATTTTGCCGCCGATAAAGCCCATCTGCTGCGCCAGATCCGGACGCGCGCCGGTGGCGTAAAACTGCAGTTCATCGCGCACCGCGCCGCCCAGCAGTTTGTACACCGGCAGATCAGTAACCTTGCCGAACAGATCCCACAGCGCCAAATCGACGCACGAAATGGTGTTCATCACCAGGCCGCCCGATCCGGCGTAATACATGGTGGCGTTCATCATCTGGTCGTGAATCAGTTTGATATCGCTAACGCAGCGCCCTTCGAGGAAACGATTCAGATGCTTTTCCACGATGAAGCAGCCCATTTCGCCGCCGGTGGTAATGGCGAAACCGGTTTGACCGTTATCGGCTTCGACTTCGACTATCAGCGTGCCTAACACGTTAATGCCGAAGGATTGACGCGACTGCTCATACTGTTTGTATTTGCTCATTGGCGTGGCGACGTGGTCGTCAATCCAGTGATTGGCACCTTGATCGTGATAATCGCCGCCAGCTGCCGCTTTATCAGCGGTAGCGCCACCGGCAAAGTAGGCGCGGACAGTTTTAATTTTAGGTAGGGACATGCTCTTCTCCTGGTTACGAGGCGTGTTTTTGCGCCGGGCTACGCCAGCCCAGCAGACGGGAAATATCGCGGGCGCAGGCAATCGCCTGGCCAGCAAGGTAATCGCGTTTGTCGTCGTCAATGTCGAGTCGGGTGCCCACCAGCGAAATGGCGGCAACTAGCTGCTGGCGGGCATTGAAAATCGGCGCGGCGACGCAGCGCACGTCGGGATAATCTTCACCGTTATCAAAGCTCCAGCCCTGACGACGAATGCGTGCCAGTTCGGTGCGCAGCGCGTCGGCGTTCCGCAGCGACGTTGGCGTCACCGCCACAAAGCGCATGTCGCTGATGATGCGTTCTTGCTCTTCGGGTTGCTGCCAGGCCAGCAGACACTTGCCAATGCCCGAGCGATAGAGCGACAGGCTTTTACCTTCATGCGAGCGCACGCTGATGGTGGCGGCAGATTCGAGTTTGAGGATGTAACAGGCGTGACCACCATCGAGGATGCCGAGGTGGCACAGCAGATTGGTCTGCTGCATTAAACGTGTCAGAGGTGGACGCGCGATATCGCGGATATCCATGCGCTGCAGTGCGTGACCGGCAAACTCCACCAACCGCGTCCACAGACAATAGTTGTTGTTGCGATCGATGGTGATCAGACGCTGTTTTTTCAGTTCAGCGAACAGCAGATAGGCACTGCTTTTGGGCAGCGCCAGCGTTTCAATGATCTCGGCGGCGCTGCACGGTCCGTGCTGGGCAATAAAGTCGAGAATCGCAATGGCGCGGGTCAGTGCGGGGACAGGCGTAATTTCCAACATGCTGGACTCCAGTCTGATGATCTGGAGCGCAGTGTTGTGGTTTTACTCCCTGATAAGTGTGCGCCGCTTCAAATTACGCGGCGCTGAGCGCGTTTGGCGGCAGCGCGTGTGCGGGAATGTGAATCGCGCCGCGCTGCGAGTACAGCCGACTGTACTCGCAGCGCAGGAGCAGGAAATCTAAGAGAAAATGTACTTGATCGCTGCAATGACCATCGTGGTGGTCATCACCATGAGCAAACGCTTAATCCAGCGCATGTCGGTTTTCAGCGTGGCAACATCCGCTTTGAGTTGTTTCACGTCAGCTTTTAGTTCCTCAATATCCTTAATCGCGCCAGTTAACCGAACATCCAGATCTTTAATCGCGCCAGTAAGCCGAACATCAAGCTCCCTAATTGCAGCACTAAGCCGGTCATCCTGCTCTTTAATCGCGCCGGTAAGTCGAACATCCAGTTCTTTAATGCTCCCTGTAATTCCTTCTCCGGCCTTCATTAAATCAGCACGAGATAACGCATTATCCTGCTGCATCTCGGCAAAGATCTCGACCATGGCTTCGGCCTGTTGATCGCTGACGCCGGCCAGCTGCAATGCTTTAAAGGCTTTGTGTGTGTTCATCATCGCGAGTGTCATCCGTGAAGCTCATGAGTTGATGTGAGGCGTATGCCAACATCATGCTCAGCGAGCGATTATTGCACCATGTGACTGTTTGTATTTTGCGCGGCGCTGCGAAAAATATCAATTAGTACAACAAGTAACGTGCATGCGGATGCGAGACATCTCGCAAAATTAGCGTCAGGATCTGCCGCGAAAAGTTTTGCGATATTGCAGCGGAGAAGTGTTGAGTTGCTTCTTAAAATGACGGCGCAGCATCAGCGGCGAGGAGAAGCCGGCTTTCTCAGCAATCAGTTCTACCGGTTGATCGGTCTTCTCGAGAAAACGCTGCGCCAGTGCCAGCCGCTGATTGACTAACCACTCGCTGAAACAGCCGCCGGTGGTTTGGGTGAAGCGTCGGGTAAAACTGCGGCGGCTCATCAAAGCTTTATCTGCCAGTTGCTCCAGCGTGAGCGCCTGCTGCAGATTTTCTATCGCCCAGCTCAGCGCCGACATAAAGCGATCGTTGCCCGCCGAATGATAAACCGGCTGTTCAATATATTGCGCCTGCCCGCCCTGCCGATGCGGCGGCACCACCAGCATACGCGCCACGCTATTCGCCACATCGACACCACACTGCTCGCGCACCAGATGCAGGCAGCAATCAATGCTCGCTGCCGTTCCTGCCGAGGTGACGATCTGCCCTTCGTCGATATACAGCACGTCGCGGTCAATCGCCACATCCGGATAGAGGCGTTCGAAATCCGCCATCCAGCGCCAGTGCGTGGTGGCGCGGCGCTGGCTTAATAATCCGGCGGCACCCAACACGAAGGCGCCAAGGCACAATCCTACCACCTGCGCGCCGCGCTGCGCCGCCTGCTGCAAGGCCTGCAGCAACTCTGCCGGCGGCTGCACGCCAGGATCGCTCCAGCTTGGCACCACCACCATATCGACATCGGCCAGTTGCTCTAAGCCGTGCTCGGCAAGAATGGAAAAGCCGCTGTTGGTTTTTAGCGGTCCGGGGTGCGTGGCGCAGATCAGCAGCTGATAGCACAACGCGCCGTCGTCCCGAGCGGCTTTTTCAAACACCGCGCAGGGCACAGAAAGGTGGAAGGGAATGATGTCATCGAACACCACGATACCCACTTTGATGGGCGCTGCCGTGCCTGGCATTTTTGGCGCAAATTGAACGTTATTTGTCATCCGTTGTACTCCTTCACTGACGGCGAAATCGCCATACTGCACCACATCGGAGGCCGCGCTGGCCTCTTCTATCCGCTAAATCATCAAAGGATTATTACTCATGAAAAACATTTTCGCTTCAGGAACCTTAGCGCTGGCCATGGCGATTTCTGGCAATGCATTCGCCGCCGAGACCAAGTCAGAAAAAGCACCAACCATCCGTACTATGAGCGGCGCCACCGCCACCACTGCACTTAACGCAAAGCAGACTGCGGTGATTGTCATCGATATCCAGAACGAATATTTCCCTGGCGGCAAGATGCCGATTCCCGATGGCATGCAGGCGCTGAACAACAGCAAACGTATTGTTGAGTTCGCGCATAAAAACAACATGCCAGTATTCTTTGTGCAACATCTGGGTGAAGCCAATGGCCCGCTGTTTGCCAAAGGCAGCCGTTTTGCCGAGTTCCACAAAGATTTGCAGCCTGCTAAAGGTGACCGCGTGATCAGCAAAGCCACGCCAAGTTCGTTTGTCGGCACAGACCTGCAGAAACAGCTGGATTCGCTGGGCATCAAACAGCTGATTGTCACCGGCCTGATGACCCACATGTGCGTGTCATCCACCGCACGTGACGCCGTGCCGCTGGGTTATTCGGTGATCATTCCGGAAGATGCCACCGCCACGCGTGATTTGGCGACCTGGGATAACAACGTGGTCGATCACAAGGTGTTGCAGCAAGCCGCGCTGGCGGGTGTAGCCGATGTGTTCGCGGAAATCAAAACCACCGATCAGGTACTTGCGCTGCCAGTGCAATAATCACTGAACCGGCTGGCCCGGTAGCAATTTCTCAGACATCAAACGGCGGCAGGAGAGACTTTCCTGCCGCGCTTGTTGCTGCTGTTGCGGTGACAAATCCTGCCAAACCGTTTGCAGATGCTCCGCCAGGCCTTGCTGGAAATGCACCTTCTGCAACGCGTAATCGGAATTACTGCCTTCAATAATCTGCTGCATATCTTGCGGAGCATTGCCTCGTCCATCGTGAGTGAGCGTACAGAACATGGCGATGTAATAACCTTTGTCCTCATCGCTGTAGTGCGGCATCAGCCACCAAACCGCGGCACTGATGACGATCAGCAACGGCACAAGGAATTTGAGTTTTAACATCAATGGGTTCATCCGCTGGAAAAAGGAAACGCGCGATAGTAGCAGCATTGGGCCGGTTGCACATATTTTGCCGGTCGCGTCCACAACGTTACCGGTTAACTGTGATCAACTTCTGAGCAATTCATTTTACCCGCCAAAACAAGACAGGTCTTAAACGGCACTACTAACGGGTCACTATAAGTTGCCGAACTTTTAGCGATTTAGACAAGAGACTATGAAACCGACTCAGTTGGTGCTGGCTATCGGAGCACTCTGTAGCCATCAAACCTTGCATGCTCAAGAGACTCGAGCCGCTTCTTCAGATCATTCTCCGTCAACAGCAAGCCTTATTCACCACCCTAACGGCAACGCGTTTACTCATCATCTACCCGAACATCTGCATGACGATTCGATAATTCATAACGCCAGACATACTGCCGCTGACAGCATAAAAATGGTCGGGAAATTTTTCGCCCGCAACAGTTGGTATGATGATTTTAATCCGGCGGCAAATCGTCCGCCTTTGCAAGGTAAGCTGGTGGGGAACAGACCGCATCTGTTTTGGTTTTACCGGCTGCAGAGTTCACTGATTGCTCCTCTTCCACCCGATCCCGAACTGATCGATCCCGAACTCGACGGCAATCCACCGCCGCCCGTTTTGCCGCGACCAAGACCACAAATCCCGGCGTATGCCGCCCTGCCTGCCGCGCTGTTTGGCATGGACGAAAATCTGCAAGCGGGTTTTATCGATGATGCGCAACTGGCTGGGAAAGAGGGTCGTCCTAATCTGTTCATTTCAGGCTTTCACCTTCAGGAGCGCTATCACAGCGAGGCGAATCACAATCAAAGTGAAAACCGCTACGACGGCTGGCTGGTCGGCCTACGTGGCTTGCTGACGGAAGATGAACAGCGGCAACTGGCGCTGAGTGTGGCAATTAACCAAGGCCGGTTTACGTTTGAACCCACTTCACCCAATGGCAGTTGCCAGGGTCAGTTCGATACACAAGGGATTCATGCTCTGCTGAGCTGGCAACAGCCGCGCGGCTTACAGCTGGCGCTGCCGCTGGGTATTAGCCAATATCGCGGCGATATAAACAGTGATGAGCAGGAGAATGTGGCGCAGGTAAAAGCCCGCAGCGCGAACCTGGGCATTGAGGTTGGCTGGCGCTGGCAGCACAGTGCGCATGCATTCACGCCTGTGTTGGCAGCAACTGCGCATTGGGCTCGCATCAAAGATATTCATGATAACGACAATCTACGTATTCGTTATTCCCAGCAAAGGCAGCTGCAATCGTCCGGTGGTTTGAAATATGAATTCAGTCCAACAGATAACCTGAAATTAGGCGCTGAAACCCGCTATGTGCAGTACAGCGGCCATGCGGGCCATGTTGCGGTGAATAAAGATAATCTGCGCACCGGACGCGGTGGCGAACATCTGCAATTAAGCGGCTACGTTGCATGGCAACTGACAGACAATGTTCAGCTTAATAGTCAGATTAAACGGCAACATCGCCTTGGTCAGGAAGGGGCCAGCAACTGGCAAACTCAGCTGGGCGTACAGATTGCCTTTTAGAGCGCCTGCGCGCACGCCCATGCCGAGCTCCACGCCCACTGGAAGTTATAGCCGCCCAACCAGCCGGTAACGTCCACCACTTCGCCGATAAAGAAAAGTCCCGGCACATCGCGCGCTTCCATGGTTTTCGACGACAGCTGGGTGGTATCGACGCCGCCCAGCGTCACTTCGGCGGTGCGATAACCTTCGGTGCCGTTCGGCTGCACGCGCCATTGATGCAGCGTGCTGACCAGTTCGCCCTGCTGCTTGCTGTTCAGCTGCTTTAGCGTGACGTCGGGAATCTGCTTCAGCTCCTGCAGCACTTCCACCAACCGTTTTGGCAGAATTTTCGCCAGGCTGTTTTTCAGGCTGAGATTGGGATGCGCTTCGCGCTGCACATGAATGAAATCATCCAGCGAGGTGGCGGGTGATAAATCAATGGTGACGAATTCGCCTGGCTGCCAATAACTGGAGATTTGCAGTACGGCGGGACCCGATAAGCCGCGATGGGTAAACAGCATCGCTTCTTTAAATAAGGTGCCATCCTGCGCGGTGATGGTAGTAGGCAGCGCCACGCCCGACAGCGTGTTGAGCTGTTCCAGCAGCGGTTTATGCAGGGTGAACGGCACCAATGCCGCACGCGTCGGGAACACTTTCAGGCCGAACTGCTCCGCCACTTTGTAGCCAAACGGCGTGGCGCCGAGGCCTGGCATCGAGAGCCCGCCGCTGGCGATCACCAGTTTTTCTGCCTGCACCGATGTGCCGTTCAGCTGCAAGGTATAACCGTTATCGTCGCGCTCAACGCTCAGCACTTCACTGCGCAGGCGCAGCGTCACCTGCCCGGCATCACACTCTTTCAACAGCAGATCGACAATCTGCTGTGCGGAGTCATCGCAGAATAATTGCCCGAGCGTTTTCTCGTGATACGCAATGCCGTGGCGATTGACCAGATCGATGAAATCCCACTGGTTGTAGCGCGCCAGCGCCGATTTACAGAAATGCGGGTTGTGCGACAGGTACGCCGCCGGTTCGGTGTGCATGTTGGTGAAGTTGCAGCGACCGCCGCCCGACATCAAAATCTTGCGACCGGCTTTTTTGCCGTTATCCAGCAGCAGCACGCGGCGACCCAATTGTCCCGCCTGCGCCGCACAGAACATGCCGGCTGCGCCTGCACCAATAATGATAACGTCAAACTTTTCCACTGCTTTTATCCGCCTTGCCAGAAAGGCGCTGATTGTAGGGATTTGCGGCTTTTAGCGCCAGCTTCAAAAAAATGCCGTAAATGTGTCATAATGTAACTTACTAATTTTAAGCTGTTTTCAGCTAAATCTATACGCTGCATTACAATTTTAAGACAATAAAGAGCTATATTTTTCTTTCATATCGCGCACGTTGTCGCAGATAATGCGCCGCGTTCATGTCCTCCCAAAATGGCGTAACGTTTATGCTACATCTGTTTGCTGGTCTCGACCTCAGTACCAGCCTGTTACTGATTCTTGCTTTGCTGTTTGTATTGTTTTACGAAGCAATCAACGGTTTTCACGACACTGCTAACGCGGTCGCGACTGTCATTTATACCCGTGCGATGCGGGCGCAACTGGCGGTTGTCATGGCGGGTGTTTTCAACTTCTTAGGTGTTTTGCTTGGTGGATTGAGCGTGGCGTATGCCATCGTTCACATGCTTCCGACCGATTTACTGTTGAATGTCGGTTCGGCCCACGGACTCGCCATGGTCTTCTCCATGCTGCTGGCCGCGATTATCTGGAACCTTGGCACCTGGTATTTGGGTTTGCCGGCGTCCAGTTCTCACACATTGATTGGCGCCATCATCGGTATTGGTCTCACCAACGCCCTGATGACCGGCACCTCGGTGGTTGACGCGCTCAACCTGCCGAAAGTCATCAATATCTTCATGTCCCTGATTCTTTCGCCGATTGTAGGTCTGGTGATTGCAGGCGGTCTGATCTTTATCCTGCGTCGCTACTGGAGCGGAACCACCAAGCGTTCACGCATCCACATGACGCCTGCTGACCGTGAAAAGATTGATGGCAAGAAAAAGCCCCCGTTCTGGACGCGCATTGCCCTGATCGTTTCCGCGATTGGCGTGAGCTACTCACACGGCGCTAACGATGGTCAGAAAGGCATTGGCCTGATTATGCTGGTGCTGATCGGCGTTGCGCCGGCTGGTTTTGTGGTGAACCTGAATGCGTCGGGTTATGACATCACCCGCACGCGCGATGCCGTAAACCATCTGGAGCAGTATTATCAGCAGCACAACGAATCACTGACGCACATGGTGCAGATGGCGCCGCCTGTGGTGCCAACGCCAGATGAATCGCTTGGCGGTCCGCAGGAGTTCCATTGCGACAGCAGCCGTGCGCTGCAGGCTATCGATCGTGCGCAGCTGCTGCTGAACAATCTGCAGAGCTACGATCAGCTGACGGTTGATCAACGCAGCCAGATGCGTCGCCTGCTGCTGTGCGTTTCCGATACCGTAGATAAAGTGGCCAAGCTGCCGGAAACCAGCGCGGACGATAAGCGCTTCCTCAACAAGCTGAAAAGCGATTTGCTGGGCACCGTTGAGTACGCACCGATCTGGATTATTGTGGCTGTGGCGCTGGCGCTCGGCATCGGCACCATGATTGGCTGGCGTCGTGTTGCCACCACCATTGGTGAGAAAATCGGTAAGAAAGGCATGACGTATGCGCAAGGGATGTCGGCGCAGGTGACGGCCGCAGTATCGATTGGCGTGGCCAGTTACACCGGTATGCCCGTTTCTACCACGCACATTCTGTCGTCGTCGGTGGCCGGTACTATGCTGGTCGATGGCGGTGGATTGCAGAGTCGCACCATCAAAAATATCGCTATGGCGTGGGTATTCACCTTGCCGGTGTGTATTTTACTGTCGGGTTCGCTCTATTGGATTGCACTGAAACTGATCTGATGGATACCCTAAATAATTCGAATTACAGCAAGGCAGCAAGAGAGTGAATCCTCAGGAGCTTACTCAAGTAAGTGACTGAGGTGAAATCGCGCAGCTAACGCGGCTGTGATTCGAAGTATGACGGGTATGAGGGCGACAGCGATGTCGCCCTTTTTTATTGCCAGATCGCCATCGCAATCAAACTCACCACCACCAAAAAACAGAGCCCGCTGGTCAGCACAAACTGTCCGCGCACGCGCTCACAGCGGCGAATGAACTCGTCGTCATGATGATCGTGATAGCGCTTCTCCCAGATATAGCGCACCAGCCGCACCTGCTTACTCGGCTGCCCGTGCGACGTGAAGAAACCCGCACCATCCACGTATTGATATAACAGCGGATCGCAACCGCGCAAAACGGCTAAAAGTGAGCGCAAAGAAGAGAAATAGCGCGCCATATTCACCAGACAAACCACACACAGAGCCCAAAAAAGCGCGATAGTGCTGATCATGTTCCCCTCCCGGCTGGAGCCGCAACGACGTCGAACGCAGCGGGGAATTGCTGTAGACGCCGCACGGGAAATAAACCAGCCATTGAATGATGTCGATTGCATTGTTGTTATGCGAACCTGAGTGCGCAACGCATATGGCAGTGGCACTTATTTTCAGTGTAGGAGATCTGTTGAATTTTTTTCCAGCGATGATTTTCGTTCAGGGCGAGTGAAAAAGCCGATAACGCTTGATCTTCCTCACAAGCGAACTTGCGCTTGCAGCATTTGTTAACAACTCTGGCTATACTCAGGACATAACAAAAACCGCCTGCAAGGCTGAAATAGTTGGTTGGTGGCGCTTCATCGCCGTCTCGCGCAAAGGAATCGCCTACCGTGAAAGCAGGAAGATTGCCCCGAATCTTGAGAAAGGAGTTTTATCATGGCTTATAAACACATCCTGATTGCAGTAGACCTTTCCCCGGAAAGCCAGTTGCTGGTTGATAAAGCCGTTTCGCTGGCCCGTCCTTACGACGCAAAAATCTCGTTGATCCACGTTGATGTGAACTATTCAGACCTCTACACCGGGCTGATTGACGTCAATCTGGGCGACATGCAGAAGCGTATTTCCGAAGAGACGCACACCGCGCTGAAAGAGCTGTCGATTAATGCCGGTTATCCGATCAGTGAAACCCTGAGCGGCAGCGGCGATCTTGGCCAGGTGCTGGTGGATGCGATTAAGAAATATGATGTGGATTTGGTGGTGTGTGGTCACCATCAGGACTTCTGGAGCAAGCTGATGTCATCGGCGCGCCAGTTGATTAACACCGTGCATATCGACATGTTGATTGTGCCGCTGCGCGACGAGGACGAAGAATAAAAATCAGGCCGGGTTACCGGCCTGATTTTTGTAGCGGCGCAATGTATTGCGCATTGTTTGCGTTATTACCCCTGCGGCGGATAAATATCAAAACGATGGCTTTTGGTCACCACCGCATCCTGCGTCACCACGCCCGCTAACGGCGGCGCGTAATCCGGACGCTTCACCACAATGCGCTTCTTCGCCAGACGGCGCGCCGGTTCCAGCAACGCATCAGCATCATCATCCGCACCGACCAGCGACTGAAACACCCGCATCTCTTTCTTCACCATCGCGCTTTTCTGGCGATGCGGATACATCGGATCGAGATAGACCACATCCGGCGCAGGCGTGATATCGCTCAGCGCTTGCTGGCTAGCAGCGTGCAGCAACGTCAGCCGATCGCGCAGCCAGCCGCCAATCTCCGCATCCTGATAACCGCGACGCAAGCCATCGTCCAGCAAGGCCGCCACCACCGGATGGCGCTCCAGCATGCGCACGCGACAGCCCAGCGCCGCCAGCACAAACGCATCGCGCCCTAAACCGGCCGTTGCATCAACCACGTCTGGCAGATAACCGCTTTTGATGCCGACCGCTTTTGCCACCGCTTCGCCGCGACCGCCGCCAAATTTACGCCGATGCGCCATCGCGCCCGAAACGAAATCCACGAAGATGCCGCCAAGTTTCGGCTCATCCAACTTACGCAGCTCAAGATGCTCAGCGGTTAACACCAGCGCCATCGTCGCCTGTTCGTCCTGCTGCAAACCCCAGCGCTCGGCTAAATGTAATAAGGCGCCGTCTCCGGCGCCTGTTTCATCGATTAAACCAATTTTCACAAGCCGGCTTATCCCTGAATTCCGTAATGTTCCAGCATCGCATCGAGCTGCGGCTCACGGCCACGGAAGCGTTTGAACAGCTCCATTGGCTCTTCGGAACCGCCACGCGTCAGGATGTTGTCGAGGAACGACTGACCGGTCTGACGGTTGAAAATGCCCTCTTCTTCGAAGCGCGAATAGGCATCGGCAGCCAACACGTCGGCCCACAGATAGCTATAGTAGCCGGCCGCATATCCGCCAGCAAAAACGTGGCTGAAGGCGTGCGGGAAACGGCCCCATTCAGGGCTTGGCACCACGGCAACCTGCTTCTTCACTTCACGCAGGGTTTCCAGGATGCGCGCACCTTGCGCGGGATCGAACTCGGTATGCAGACGGAAATCGAACAGGCCGAACTCCAGCTGACGCAGGATAAACAGCGCCGCCTGATAATTTTTCGCCGCCAGCATTTTATCCAGCAGTTCCTTTGGCAGCGGTTCGCCAGTTTCGTAGTGGCCGGAGATAAACGCCAGCGCTTCCGGCTCCCAGCACCAGTTTTCCATAAACTGGCTCGGCAGCTCGACGGCATCCCACGGCACACCGCTGATGCCAGACACGCCCGGCGTTTCGATGCGCGTCAGCATATGATGCAGACCGTGACCGAATTCATGGAACAGCGTGATCACTTCATCGTGCGTGAACAGCGCCGGTTTACCCTGCAGTGGACGGTTAAAGTTACAGGTGAGATAGGCCACCGGCTTCTGCAGGCTGCCGTCGGCTTTACGCATCTGGCCGACGCAATCGTCCATCCACGCTCCGCCACGCTTGTGTTCACGTGCGTAGAGATCGAGATAGAAGCTGCCGCGCAGTTCGCCGCTTTCGTCGAACAGATCGAAGAAGCGCACGTCTGGATGGTAAACATCCACGTCTTTACGCTCTTTAGCCGTGATGCCGTAAATGCGTTTAACCACTTCGAACAAACCACTCACCGCGCGCGCTTCCGGGAAGTACGGACGCAGCTGCTCGTCGCTGATGGTGTAGAGATGCTGTTTCTGTTTCTCGCCGTAATACGTCAGATCCCACGGATTCATTTCGTCGACGCCGTGCTCTTTCTTCGCGAAGGCACGCAGCTGAGCCAGCTCTTTTTCACCCTGCGGACGGGCGCGTTTCGCCAGATCGGTCAGGAAGTCGATGACCTGCGCGGGATTTTCCGCCATTTTGGTCGCCAGCGATTTGTCGGCGTAAGAGTCAAAGCCCAGCAGCTGAGCCAGTTCATGACGCAGCGCCAGCTCTTCCGCCATCACCGGACCGTTATCCCATTTACCGGCATTTGGGCCCTGCTCGGAGGCACGCGTTGAATACGCGCGATACAACTCTTCACGCAGCGCGGCGTTGTCGCAGTAAGTCATCACCGGCAGATAGCTTGGGATATCCAGCGTCAGCAGCCAGCCTTGTTGCTCTTTGGCTTCGGCCTGCGCTTTGGCGGCGGCCAGCGCGCTTTCCGGCATACCTGCCAGCTCCGCTTCATCGGTCACCAGCTTGCTCCAGCCCATGGTGGCGTCGAGCACGTTGTTGCTGTAGGTCGAACCCAGTTCAGAAAGACGCGCCGCGATTTCGCCGTAGCGCTTCTGCTTCTCTTTATCCAGACCGATACCGGACAGCTCGAAATCACGCAGGCTGTTATCCACCGCTTTCTTCTGCGCGGTATCCAGCGCCGCGTAGCTATCACCCTCTTTCAGGTTGCGATAGGCCTGATACAAACCTTCATTCTGGCCAACCCAGGTGCTGTATTCGGACAGCAGCGGCAGCGTTTGCTCGTAAGCTTCGCGCAGTTCCGGGCTGTTTTTCACCGAATTCAGATGGCTGACCGGCGAGAACAGGCGACCTAAGCGATCGTCGACTTCAGCCAGCGGCTGCACCAGATTTTCCCAGGTGTAAGGCGCGCCTTGCGCCACAACGCGCTCCACCGCTGCGCGACAGTCGTTCAGCGCTTCGGTAACCGCAGGAACCACATGTTCAGGTTTGATAGCAGAAAACGGGGGCAGCGAAAAAGGCGTGAGTAACGGATTGGTCATAAGCGCAGTCCTTTCATGATGAAGTAGTGGCGCGAATGCTCGCGCGACGCATTTTACTAACATGCGGCTTGATGACAGGAAAATCAATGCCACTGAGCCTGGACTTATGAAGAAAAGCCCGCCAGAAGGCGGGCTGGAGGTTATTTAATCGCGAGTTGATAATGAATCACATCGTAGGGCGCCACCCACGGCGGCAGCGGTTCGCGTTCGATGATATCTTTTGCCAGTGCCCAGCCTTCTACTGCGCCGCCGGCTCCCGTTAACGACATCCCTTCATACAACAAGGGAGGCAGATTGTTATCAAACGGCACCTGGTCATCAGCAAAATCGTTAATCACTTTGCCGCCTAAGGTACTGACTTTCACGCTGACTTCCACTTGCTGGTCAGGAATGAGCTTGGCTTTGACTGTTTTCACTGCAAACCAACGCACACCATTTTGCGTCACTAGCGCTTTTCGCTTTTCTAAATGTTTGTTGAGCTGGTCATAACCCTTCTCAATCAGCGATCCCATCTTTTTATTAATCGTCTTCTGCATCGCAGCATGTCGCCGTGACATCTCTTCATTGTTCATTACCGACGTGCCGGTTTGTAACTGCGTGCTGAATCCCGCGATCAGCTGATCAAGGCTGATGGTGAGACCCGTGTCTTTTACCATCTGTAATTGAACGACAGCATTGCTGGCGATCGATTGCCCCAGCATATAGCCATCGCGCTCAGCATCGGTTTTGGGATCTGCGGCTGCTACCACTGCCGCCGGCTGCTTTTTCGCGGCCTCCAGTTCAGCGGTGAGTTTGGCTATGTTTTGCTCCTGCATCACTTTTACTTCATTTAGTGACGCGAGCTTTTTCTCACTCTCAGATTGCTGTTTTTGCTGTGCCAGCGACATTTTAGCACTTTCGGCCAGCTGGCTTTTTAACGCATCCTGATCGCGCTTAGCAGCAGCCTGCGCCTCGGTAAGTTGCTTACGGAGCGCGGTTGCATCTGTTGTTTGCTGTTGTGCGGCTTTGAGCTCTTGGATCAACCGGGTGATATTTTGTGATTGCTGCTGTTTTTCTTCATCCAGCGCCGCCCGTTTTTTATCGCTGCTCGACTGCTGCTCTTTCAGAGATTTTTCTTGCTGTTCATTCTTTAGTTGCAGTGCGGCTTTTTGTTTTTCCAGCTCGCTTATTTGCGCACGTAGCTGATTAAGCTGATCCGGCGCTACCGGTTTAGGCTGAGGTTTTGGCTTTTTAACTGGAACAGGAGGCAACGTGCGTGCTGCGTCGCCAAACGCGTGCAACATATCATCTTCAGCGGCCGCGCAGGCCAGAGCAGGGAAGAAAAATGCGATGATAATAAGGACAAACGGCAGATGACGCTGTGTCATCACGATCTCCTGTAACAGCCTTAGGAACATAAAAGGCTTCATCTCTAATAACAAAATAGAGATGAAGCCCATTCTCAGCACGAAATTTCGCGCTGCTACTTAGCGAGTGTGGTTAAAAACGCGTGGTTTAACCGGCCTGACGAATAATCAGCTGCGACAGACGTGTCTTAATGCGGAAGCACAATTCACGAATCTGGAATTGATAACGCGGCATCACTAAATCATTAATATCCGCGCCAATTGAATCTTTAATTTGCAGATATTTATTGGTCTGCGCGCCGATTTTCTGGAATTCGGCTTGATAGCTGGCATAGGAAGCCTGGCTATACAGGCGCATCGCGTCCAGCTCTTTACGGCACTGCTGAATGTTGCTGGAACGGTCTTCACTGAATGAGGCGGTAGCTGGCTGCGCCGGGGCTGAAGCCACAAATGGCGTATTTTCCTGCTCTGGCGCGTATTGCGCCGCTGGCTGCTCTTCCGCGGTCGGCGGCGTCACCAAACTATGAGTAGGTTGTTGTTTCGCGCAGCCAGTCAGTACCAAGAGGCTTGCCACCGCGATACCAGTCATTTTTTTCATTATTGTCACCAGGAGTTGTTAGAGATGCTTTAAGCAAAAAATTATACGGTCTTCACCGGAAAGTTTCCTGCCAGAAACACCTGGCATTTCGCTCATGACCGCTTCGTTATCGGAAACTAACTTACTTAATCCGTAATGAAATTTCGAGTATCACGTAATTCCGTAGCAAAATTACCGACAAGAAGTCTGATCGCAACCAGCTATAGCGGCGCATTGGCGCAAAACTTAAGCGCCTGCCAAAACGTCAGCAATTTTTATGCAGCGCGGCTATAATCGCGCCACACACGATGTTTTCACTCCCTTTGATCCAACCGCGGACCCCCTTTTTTTATGCTGAGTTATCGCCACAGTTTTCATGCCGGCAACCATGCCGACGTGCTGAAACACACCGTTGAAAGCCTGATCCTCACCGCCCTGATGGAGAAGGAAAAACCTTTCCTCTATCTGGATACCCACGCCGGTGCCGGACGTTACCTGCTGAGCGGAGAGCACGCCGAGCGTACCGGTGAATATCTGGAAGGCATTGGCCGCATCTGGCAGCAGCCGGATGTGCCGGAGTTGCTCAAGCCGTATCTCTCGGCGGTGCGTAATCTCAATCCGCACGGCACCTTAAAGTACTATCCTGGTTCGCCGTTGATTGCCCGCTTCCTGCTGCGTGAAGAGGACAAAATGGAGCTGACCGAGCTGCACTCCAGCGATTACCCGCTGCTGCGCACCGAGTTCAGCAAAGATTCCCGTGCGCGCGTGGCGCGTGGTGATGGCTACCAGCAGCTGAAAGCCAAGCTGCCGCCGCTGAGCCGTCGCGGCCTGATTCTGATCGATCCGCCATATGAGTTGAAAAGCGATTATCAGGATGTGGTGAAAGGCATTCAGGAAGGTCACAAGCGTTTCGCCACCGGCGTGTTTGCGCTGTGGTATCCGGTGGTGATGCGTCAGCAGATCAAACACATGGTTAAAGATCTGCAGGCCACCAATATCCGCAACATTCTGCAGATTGAACTGGCGGTGCGTCCGGACAGCGATCAGCGCGGCATGACGGCTTCCGGCATGATCGTGATTAACCCGCCGTGGAAGCTGAAAGCGCAGATGGAAGAGCTGCTGCCGTGGCTGCATCAGAAGCTGGTGCCAGCCGGAACCGGTCACTTCAGCGTCACGCAGATCGTGCCAGAGTAAGTTCGCCTTACCGCGTCGCCAGCCTATTAGGACTATTATCATGTGGATCATTCTGGCTGGCGCGCTTGCTGTGCTGTCGCCCGCCAAACGTTTTTCGGTACTGCTGCTCACGCTTGCCACTCTTTTAGGGCTGTTCCAGGATGTGCTGGATTGGCCGGCGATGGTTCTTCTCGGCGCGATTGCCGTCATCGCCTGGATTCGCGTGGAAAATAACGCGCGCTGGATTCAGTGGGTGAGTGAAGCCGCGCTGGTTGCCATTGCCATCGGCCTGTTTGTACACTTTTTCCCGGGCTTCAAAAATCCGCGCCAGGTGGAAGATGTGCAGGCCGGGCCGCTCAGCCTGCCCTTTAGTTTCTCGTACAACTTCGATAAAGCGCTGATTCCGTTTGTGCTGCTCATCTGCTTGCCGCAGCTGTTCCGCACCCAATCTGCGCCGCCGCGACTTAAAATTTTGTGGCTGGCGCTGCTGGCGGCGATTCCGCTGCTGCTGTATGTCGCGGTGCAGTTGGGTGGCCTGGCCGTTGAACCCCACTGGCCGGAATGGTTGGGCAGTTTTATGCTGGCGAACCTGTTCTTCGTGTCACTTTCAGAAGAAGCGTTCTTTCGTGGCTATCTGCAACAGCGTCTGCGCCAGCACATTGGTGCCGTGGCGGCCCTGTTGCTGACGTCGCTGCTGTTTGGTCTGGCGCATTTCCCTGGCGGACCGCTGCTGATGATCTTCGCCACGCTCGCCGGATTGATTTACGGCCTGGCGTGGCAGTGGAGCGGACGCCTGTGGGTCGCCACCGGCATCCATTTCCTGTTCAACATCACGCATCTGCTGTTCTTCACCTATCCGGCGCTACAGCACTAAACCTCGAACACCGCGAAATCATGTGCCAGCTCGGTCGCCGCAAACACCGACTGGCACTCCGCCAACAGTTTTTCCCGATCCTTAGACAAATAGCGCGAGCTGAAATGCGTGGCGATCATGCGCTTCGCCCCCGACTGTTTCGCCACTTCCGCAGCCTGAATGGTGGTTGAGTGGCCGCGTCCATTGGCTTTCTCCTGCAGCGCCGCCTCCAGCGTGGTTTCATGCACCATCACATCAGCATTTGCGGCCAGCTGGAGCGCCACGTCGGTGGGCGCGGTATCGCCAAATATCGCCAGCACTTTGCCTTTGGTTGCCGGGCCAAGATAATCCGCGCCGTTGATCTCGCGACCATCTTCCAGCTGGATACGCTTCCCCGCTTTCAAATCCTGATACCACGGCCCGCGCGGTACACCTTCGGCTTTCAGGCGCGGCGCATCAAGGAAGCCTGGTTTATCGTGCTGCTCGATGCGATAGCCATAACACTCAATCACATGATTCATCGGCCAGGCCGTCACGCGCACTTCGCCGTCATCCAGCACCAAACCGGCTTCGATCTCGATAATCTCCAGCGGATAAGATGTGTACGAGCCACTCAAACTGAGCGCCGTCTCGATAAACTGGCGAATACCTTTCGGCCCGTAAATGGTCATCGGTTCGGGGATGCCGGCCATGGAGCGGCTGGTGAGCAAACCCGGCAGCCCAAAGATGTGGTCGCCGTGCAGATGGGTGATAAAGATTTTCTCCAGCTTGCCCGGCTTTAGCGCAGAGCGCATGTATTGATGCTGCGTCGCCTCGCCGCAGTCAAACAGCCAGGTGTCGCCACGTTTCGATAGCGTCAGCGCTATCGCCGTGACGTTACGTTGCAGGCTGGGCGCACCGCCGCCGGTGCCGAGGAATGTCAGTTGCATGCTATGCTTCCCTGTAATCGGACATAAAAATCAATGCTATTACAATCATAGGTGCAATCTTTGCGTCAATAATCATCCTGGCGTTAAACTCTATGCCAATTTTCTTCCAACAGACGGACATAACGGATGACCAGACATTTTGACTACCTCGCCATCGGCGGCGGCAGCGGCGGTATCGCCTCGATTAACCGTGCTGCGATGCATGGCCAGAAGTGCGCGCTGATTGAAGCCAAAGAGCTGGGCGGCACCTGTGTCAACGTCGGCTGCGTACCGAAAAAGGTTATGTGGCATGCGGCGCAAATCGCTGAAGCTATTCATCTTTATGGGCCAGATTATGGCTTTGATACCACGGTAAACCGGTTTGACTGGTCAATTCTGGTGAAAAACCGCAGCGCCTACATCGACCGCATTCACAGCTCGTACGACAACGTGCTGGGTAAAAACAAGGTTGAGGTGATCAAAGGTTTCGCGCGCTTTATCGATGCCAACACCGTGGAAGTGAACGGTGAAACACTCACAGCCGATCATATTCTGATCGCCACCGGCGGGCGTCCAAGCCATCCAAAGGTGCCGGGCGCGGAATACGGTATCGATTCTGACGGTTTCTTCGAACTCGATGCGCTGCCAAAACGCGTGGCGGTCGTGGGCGCGGGTTACATCGCGGTGGAGCTGGCGGGCGTGGTCAATGCGCTGGGTGCGGAAACCCATCTCTTCGTGCGTAAGCATGCGCCTCTGCGCAGCTTCGATCCGCTGATCGTCGATACGCTGGTAGAAGTGATGCAGGCCGAAGGCCCAACGCTGCACACCGAATCGATTCCAAAAGCCGTGATTAAAAACGCCGACGGCAGCCTGACGCTGCAGCTGGAAAGTGGCCACGAGCAAACCGTGGATTGCCTGGTGTGGGCGATTGGCCGTGAGCCGGCAACCGACAACCTCAACCTGGCAGCAACTGGCGTGGCGCTGAACGACAAAGGTTACATCAACGTCGATAAGTTCCAGAACACCAGCGTGAAAGGCATCTACGCGGTAGGTGACAACACCGGCGCGGTGGAACTGACGCCGGTGGCCGTGGCGGCAGGTCGTCGTCTTTCCGAGCGCCTGTTCAACAACAAACCGGACGAGCATCTGGATTACAGCAACGTGCCGACCGTGGTGTTCAGCCATCCGCCGATTGGCACCGTGGGCCTGACCGAACCGCAGGCGCGCGAACAGTACGGCGACGATCAGGTGAAAGTGTATAAATCTTCTTTCACCGCGATGTATACCGCCGTTACCCAGCATCGCCAGCCGTGCCGTATGAAGCTGGTGTGCGTTGGCCCGGAAGAGAAGATTGTCGGCATTCACGGTATCGGCAACGGTATGGATGAGATGCTGCAAGGCTTCGCGGTGGCGCTGAAAATGGGCGCAACCAAGCAAGACTTCGATAACACCGTAGCGATTCACCCAACGGCGGCGGAAGAGTTTGTGACGATGCGTTAATATTTCCCGCCGGAATTGAAAAACCAGCCGTTTAATATGGCTGGTTTTTTTATGGCTGCAATTTATATACCTTTTTCTTCACTACTCAATAATCCACGCACAGGATAAGATTTATTTCTTTGCTGCAGGGTGAGCATTAATGCGCACCGCAAACTTCATGGCATTGCCAGCTTATTTATTCTTACGGGGAGAACGGTGTGAACAAAGGTCGGAATCGGGCATGAATATTATCGATATCATTATGTCCGCAGGCAAAGCCTCGGTAGACGTGGCGCTCTACACCTTGATTCCGATTATGGTAGTGATGTTATTCATCATGAAATATCTGGAGGTCAAAGGAGTACTGGATTTTGTTGTACGTCATGCCACGCCGTTATTAAAACCCTTCGGTATTACCGGGCTGGCATTTTTTGCCATGATTCAGCTTAATTTCGTCAGCTTTGCTGCACCGCTGGCGGCGCTGGCGATTATGGAAAAGCGCGGTACATCCGATCGTCATATGGCGGCCACGCTGGCGATGCTGTTTGCGATGGGCCAGGCCAGCACCTTTTATCCACTGATTCCAGCGGGATTACACTGGAGCACGGCGTTGATTATTTCCATCTGCGGCGGCGTATTAGCGGCGGCGGCGACCTATCACCTGTTTGGCCGCAAACTCTCCGATGCGGCGCTATTAAATGAAGATGACGCCGTCACCAGCAGCGAAAATAAAATGGGGCTGATTGGCATTATTAATAGTGCCGGATCCGATGCGATTCGTCTGTCGCTGGGTTCGCTGCCGATGCTGATTATTTCATTGTCGGTGGTTGGCATGTTGAAAGAAGCGGGCGGCATTGAAATGTTGACGCGTCTGGTGTCGCCGCTACTGGATAAGCTAAATATTTCCGAAGTCTATATTCTCCCGGCGCTGACCAAATGTCTGGCGGGCGGCACCGCCTATTACGGCGTGGTGGCAGGATTGGTGGAGAAAGGTTTATACAGCGCACACAACATCAACGCCTCGGCGGGATTACTGATTCAGACCTTTGACCTGCCCGGCATCGGGATTTACCTTGGCCTGTCGAGCCGATTCCCGCGCCTGTTCCGCTTTGCCGTGCCTGGCATTCTGCTCGGTATTGCGCTGCGTGCGACGGTGCACGCCATCCTGTTCTGATTATTACTGGCGCTGAATACGCTTTCAGCGCTATTAGATAAATAACATTACACTTCACAGGTGTTATTTATTATTACCCCTATTAATTTCATCGTTATTTTCACCCATTGCATTAGCGATAATTTTAGTACTATTATCGCAACAGATATTTCGACAATAATATAATTAACCCCGATGAAACGTCAGGTTAATTTATCAAGCCCATAAATTCATTGCAGGTAATATTCCTGTACGGCCTTTTTTTGCAGATAGGGTAAATCCATGAGCGGTAAGCAGATAACCTGGAATGGCGAATTACAACCGGAAGCCATCGACATTCTGGCAAAAGATGGCGGCATGATCGTCAGCCCAACCAAAGTGGGCTACATCATTATGACTTCCGATAAAGCCGGCCTGGAGCGTAAGTTCGAAGCCAAGCAGCGCAAACGCAACAAGCCAGGCGTAGTGCTGTGCGGCTCGCTGGAACAGCTGCGTTCGCTGGCGCAACTGACGCCCGAAATCGACCAGCTTTATCAGCGCCACTGGGATGAAGATATTCTGCTGGGTTGTATTTTACCATGGCGCGATGATGCGCTGTCGCGTATTCCCGATGATGGCTCAAAAGAGCTAATGATGGATGGCCGTCAAACCAGCTGCTTTGTGATTAAATTCGGCAAGCCGGGGGAAAATATCGCAAAAGCATTGTGGGATACTCACGGCAAATTCTCCTTTGCCAGTTCGGCCAATCCCTCTGGCCAGGGTAATCGCGGTTTGGTCGAAGGCATTGGCGAGCGTATTGCAGCCCGCGCCGATTTAATTATCGAAGCCAATGCTTACGTGAAATCCATCCAGCCCAACGATGCAAATAAAGTGCGCTACGAACAAGGCGTTATGGTGTCGATGGTGGATAGCGAAGGTCGCCTGATTCCACAGCAAAACGGCGAGCGCAAAATCACGCCGTGCCCGGTGCTGATCCGTAAAGGATTGGATGTAGATAAAATTATGGCGCTGCTATCTGAGATCTTCCCGTCGTGGGATTACCGCCACGGCGACTATTACTGATCTACTGAGTGGTCGCCATGAATGGCGACCCTACAGTGGTTTGGCGCGGTTTTCGTAGGGTGCGCATTCATGCGCACCCGGCTGCTGCCCTGATTACACATCCGCGCCGAATGCCACATCGCGTTGCCCGCGCAGCTCCGCCAACCGACTTTCCAGCGCCGCTTCGATGTTCTGATACGCCGTACTGCCAAGCGCTAAACGCAGCGGCATGCTGGCCTGATCCAGCGTGGCGATCATCGCCGTAACGCATTTCCCGGCATCGCCAGCAATGGTGAAATCGCCCGAAAGAATTGCCTGACGCAGCTGGCCTGCAGCGTTTTCACGATAAACTTCTAGCGCATCTGCCACGTCCAGCCCCGCGCCAAAATGGGTTGCGGTGGGGCCCGGTTCCACCAGCAGGAAATCAATACCGAAACTGGCGACTTCCTGGCGCACCGCCTCGACAAATCCTTCAATCCCCCATTTCGTGGCGTGATACAAGCTGAAATTGGGATAAGCGACCTGGCCGCCTTCCGAGGAAACCTGTGCGATGCGCCCGCCGCCTTGCTGGCGCAGAAACGGGATCACCGTGCGAATCAGCTGGATTGAGCCGGTAAGATTGGTGGCGATCTGCCGATCAATCTGCGCATCGTTCAACTCTTCAGCTGCGCCGAACAGGCCGTAAGCGGCATTGCTCACCACCACATCAATGCGATCGACGGCGGCAAAGGCGCGTTCAATGGTGGGTGCAATGCTGGCGGTGTGCGCCAGATCGAGCGCAATAACCTGCAGCCGTTCGCCATAGGTTTGCTGCAGATCGCCCATCGCCTGTTCACGCCGCACCGTCGCCAGCACGCGATCGCCGCGCGCCAGTAAACGTTCACTCATCAATCGGCCCAGCCCGCTGCTGGCGCCGGTAATCAACCAGGTTTTCATCTTGTGCTCCTCGTATTGAAAACCTGATGGTAGATCGCTTTACTGGTGGAGATAATCCACCTAATCGCGTATGACCCGGTGAGGAAAAACTACCAATGAGACGTCCTTCCTGGCACGAACTGCAGGCCATTAAAACGCTGAGCGAGCAGCGCAGCTTTCGCCGTGCCGCTGAAATGCTCGGCTTAAAGCGCTCGTCGCTTAGCCATCTGGTGAAAACGCTGGAGCACAATCTGGGCGTGCAGCTGTTTCAACGCACCACGCGCAGCGTGTCGCTCACCGATGCCGGGCAGCAACTGCTGGATCGGCTCTCGCCGCTGCTGAATCAGATGGATGATGTGCTGCACGACATCTCCGCCAGCCGCCATCAGCATTACGGCACGCTGCGTATCAGCGCCAGCGATGCCTCGATCGCTTTGCTGCTGGAGCACGTGGTGGCGGACTTTAGCGCGCGCTATCCCGATATCCAGCTCGATTTCGCCGCGCAAGGTGCGTTGGTGGATATCACCGCCGCCGGTTTTGATGCCGGTATTCGGCTGATTGAGGATGTGCCGCAGGATATGGTGGCCGTTCCGCTTGGCGGTCCGCTGACGTTTGTCACCGTCGCCGCGCCCGCTTATCTGGCGAGAAACGCGGCGGTTAATCATCCGCGCGATCTGCTGCAGCAACAGTGCATTCGCCAGCGCTTGCCGAGCGGAAAACGTTATCAGTGGGAATACGCGCAGGCGGGAGATAAGCAGGAGATTGACGTGCCAGGCGTGCTGACTTTAGACAGTAACGCGCTGATGGCGCAGGCCGCCCTCGCCGGTTTAGGCATTGCTTATGTGCCGTCGCTGTATGTGGAGAAGGAGCTGCGCAGCGGCCAGTTGGTGGAGCTGCTGGCTGATTGGCGGGTGCAATCGGCGGGGATTGCGCTGTGGTTCCCGCCCAACCGACATCAATCCATGGCGCTGCGGCTGTTTATCGATGCGCTGAAAGTCAGCCTGCCGCGTCACGCGTGAGGCGAGCAGCACGGCTTTTGTCTTAAAACCTGTAGCAATGGCGTTGATCCCTTCATACCCGGCGGCGTAACCTGTCGCCACAAAACCTAAAAAATACACCATCGCAAAATGATCGTACGTCCTCATCAACACTGGTTTCTCCGGCTGTTTGACTGGCATGGATCGGTGCTCAGCAACATCGTGTTCCGCCTGTCGCTTAACCTGCTGATGTCGCTGATCGCCATCTTTGGCTATCCGTGGTACTCCACTTTCGGCATTCATCTCACCACCGCGCCTTTTAGTTTGGTCGGGGTGTCGATCGCTATCTTCCTCGGCTTTCGCAATAACGCCAGCTATGCGCGCTTTCTCGAAGCCCGCACCTTGTGGGGCAGCCTGCATATCACCCAGCGCTCGCTGCTGCGGCAGATCAAAAGCATGCGTGGCGTGAGCGAAGAACAGGTGCGGGAATTTACCGGCTTGCTGCTGGCGTTTTGCTGGTGCCTGAAACATCGCCTGCGTAAAACCGATGTGCAGGCCGATCTGCAGCGTTTGCTGCCGGCCAACTGGCACAGCGCGGTGCTGCATCATCCGATGCCGACGTCGCAGATTTTGTTGTGTTTGAGTGAATGGCTGGCGCAGCGCCGCGATGAAGGCTTGGTGTCGGATATTGTCTGGCAAAGCATTGATGAAAATCTGAATCAGCTGTCGGGGATTTTGGGCGGTTGCGATCGCATCGCCAGCACGCCGATTCCGTTCGCCTACAGCCTGATTCTGCATCGCACCGTTTATCTGTTCTGCACGCTGCTGCCGTTTGCGCTGGTAGCGGATTTGCACCTGATGACGCCGCTGGTGTCGATGTTTATCTCCTACACCTTTTTGTCGCTGGAAGCGCTGGCGGAGGAGCTGGAACATCCGTTTGGCACCGCACCGAATCACCTGCCGCTCGACGCGCTGTGCGTCAATATCGAACGCAATTTGAAAGCGATGAATGGTGATATGACGCTACCGGAACCGCTGCAGCCGGATGCGCATTTCAATTTGACATAATCCGTAGGGTCGCCATTTATGGCGACCTGCTCTAACCCTGATTATCCAACCACCGCACATACGCCTGATCCCACAACGCGGCGGGCGTGCCCGCTTTGCCGAGACCAAAACCGTGGCCGCCGCTGCTGAGCTCAATCAGCTCAACCGGCACGCGCATGCGGCGGCAGGTATCGCGCATCAGTTCAGTATTATGGGGATTGGAGGTGCGATCGTCCTCGGCCTGCGCGAGGAACGTGGGTGGATATTGGCGTGTGACGTAGTTTTGCACTGACCAGTTGGCTTCCTGGCTTGGCGTGGCGTTTTTCCCCACCATCATCAGATGCGTGTTGGTGTGCTGATACGGCGCTTCAAGGGTGATCACCGGATAAATCAGGCCAACGCTATCCACCTTCGGCCTGATCTGGTCAAGCGGGTCCTGCGCCGGGTAGGATTCGAAGTCCGGACGCGCCGCCGCCATGCCAAGCAGATGGCCACCGGCAGAAAAGCCCAGCACATGCACTTTGCGCTCCATCGAACGCACCAGACGAATGGCGCGCTGCGCATCCTGCAGCGGTGCCAGATTGCCCGCCTGCCACTTCTCACCCGGCAAACGGTAGCTGAGCACATACACGGTATAACCGTTGGCATTAAGCCAGCGCGCTACCGGCCAGGCTTCGCGGCCCATGCCGATAAAACGATAGCCGCCGCCCGCCGCCACAATCACCGCTTCGCCGTTGGGATTTTCCGGACGGAATCGCTGAATCGCGGGTGAAACGATATTGGTCCATGAACCGTGTGAATTCACTTTAAGCAAGCCGGAAGGGCCGCCGCCGCCCGGCGGATCGTCGGGCCACAACGGAATGACGTCATCGCGGGCAAATAGCTTGCCCGTGGTCATCGAGAGAACGGTTGCTCCAGTAGCCAATAAAAAGTGACGACGTGTAATCATCTTGCCCAGTGCCAGTATGCAAAAAATGCCAGCTTCAACAGCTGAATCTCATTATGTGACGCATGTCTGATTTCGACGTTGGCGATTATGTACGTAAATCGTACAAAAAAGCCATAAAAAAACGCGCCTAAAAAGGCGCGTATTCTTGCGATAAATAGAACTAATCTTGCTGTTGAAATTGAGTCATTACCGTTTGCTCACATTGCGACTGGTCGTGGCGCAGTTTGCCGCGCTCATCCTCGCCCAACTCCAGCCACGCGCTAATCACTTCCTGCGCGATTTCTTCATTAAATTCAGGTTGCTGCATGGCCGATGAAGACTGGCTGGCCGCTAACTGCGACTTGAGCTTCTCGGTGTAGCCATCCAAATCGCTGGTCTTCTTTTCACTGCTCACCAGATGACACAGCTGGCTGGTATAAACATTCTCTTCCTGATTATTGTCACCGTCGGCAGCCAACGCACCGGCCGACAGCGACAGCCCAACGAGGGCGAGTAATAACGCTTTCATAATAGGCTCCAATAATTTCCAATAAATCATTTTTCGTTCTGTTCGGCGCGGGCGGCCTGGCGGGCAGCACGCCAGTTTAACAATGGCGTGACCGTGATGCCGTGCAACACAATGCTGCACACCACTAACGTCAGCGCCATGTCCACCATCTGCTCCGCCTGCGGTCCACGCATGCCGTGCACCCATGCATAGGCAATATAATTGATACTGCCGATGCCGCGAATACCCAACCAGCCAATTAGCAAGCGTCGCATCAACGGAATATCGCAGCGCCACGTGGTGATCCACACCGCCAGCGGGCGCACCACCACAAACAGCAGCAGCGCCAGGCCAATACCGGTGAGATTCCAGTGCTGCGCCAGCGTAATACCGAGCACCACCATCATGCCCGCCGCCAGCAAACGCTCGATAGTATCACCGAAGGAGAGCGCATCGCCGATCACCAAACCCACCGATTTCACCATGCCGCTGCTGCCCTGCGCCATCCGCTGACCGGTATTCACGCGCGCTTCTGCCGGTAAGAAACGCTCCTCTTCAGACATCTCATCTTGCGGATAGTGCTTCACCACGCGCAATTCCGCACGACGTAAACCGACGCCAGCCGCAAAGGTGGCGAGGAAGCCCGACGCATCCACCGACTGCGCGGCGGCATAGCTGAGCGCAATCAGCGCCAGCGCGAACAGATCGTTGGGTGCCAGATCCTGATTGGCGGTACGTAAATGCGTCGCCAGCTGGCCGATCAGCCAGCCCAGCGCAAAGCCGATTCCCAGCCCGCCGCCAATCGCCCACAGCGCGTCTTTGGCGAACCATTCACCGAGCGCAGCGGTGCTGAGTTCGCCCGGCTGCAACAGCAAAATCGCCAGCATCAGCAGCGGTAGCGCCGAGCCGTCGTTCATACCCGCTTCGCTGGAGAGCGCCACGCGCAGGGCATCGTCATCCCGCGCATCGTTCACTGAAATCAGGCTGGCGAGCACCGGATCGGTCGGCGCGACAATGGCACCAAACGCCAGCGACATCGCCCAGTCAAAGCCGGTGATCCAGTGCACCAGCACCGTCATGCTGCCGACGGTGAGGAGCATCGCGGGAAACGCCAGCCTGACGCCAAGCCGCCACGCATGCGCGTTGAGCGGCAAGCGCAGTTTCAGCCCGGTGATAAACAGCGAGGCCGCCATCGCGATTTCGGTGAGATGAGCGGCGAGGTTGGCGTGACCGATGATGTCGACTTGCAGCAGATTGAGCATCCACGGGCCACACAGGATGCCGGCGAACAGGTAGAGACCAAATGAGGTCACTGGCCCGCGGTGTATCCAACCGGAAGCCAGTGACATAAGAAGTAAAAGACCGCCGGTGGCGGCGGTCCAGGCCAGGAAATTCATAACGCTCCGTTTTTAAATAACATTCTCCTTTAAGCCTGGCACATGTTAGGCGATCAGTTTTTCAGATGACGGCTTGCGAGGCGAATCATCAGGGCAAGCGCAGCGGCCAATGTTGCGAGTGCAACCACGCCGGTCCAGCCCCAATGTGCCAGCGCCAGGCTACCCAGCGCCGCGCCGGTCGCCATGCCGATGAAAACAACGGTAAACATCAAGGCGTTAAGGCGGCTGCGTGCTTCTGGCGCCAGGCTATAAACCAGCGTCTGATGCGCCACCAGCGTGGCCTGCACCCCCAAATCAAAACCGATGGTGCTGATGATAATCAGACCAAGCTGAGCCGGCATCGGCAGCAGCGGCAGCAGGAACATCAGCGCGAACGACACCATTACCAGCGTGGCACCGTACTGCGTAACACGCGCCGGACCGATGCGATCCGCCACGCTGCCCGCTAACGGCGCGGCTAGAGCGCCTGCCGCACCCGCAAGGCCGAATGCGCCAGCGACCGCGCTATCCAGATGGAAGTTTTGACTCAGCATCAACGCCAGCGTTGACCAGAAGGCGCTAAAGCCCACCGACAACAAACCTTGTGCCAGCGCGGCGCGGCGCAGCGTTTGATGGTGCTGCCACAGATGCGCCAGCGACAGCAGCAAACGCGGATAGCTCACCGACGTGCCCGGCGTAAAGCGCGGCAGCACGCGCCACAGCGCCATGCTAATCAGCAACACCGCCACCGCCGCAATCATGTACATGGTGCGCCAGCCGAAATACTCCGCCACCACGCCGCTTACCACGCGTGATAGCAAAATCCCCACCAGCAATCCCGTCATTACCGTGCCGACGATTTTGCCGCGGCTGCGCTCCGGCGCTAACGCCGCTGAAGCGGGCACGATGTCCTGCGCCACGGTGGCGGTTAAACCGGTGACGAAGCTGGCAATCAGCAAGGCGTTCAATCCGCCCGAGAAGCCACACAGCAGCAGCGCGGCAACCAGCAGCAAACCTTTAATCAGAATAATGGTGCGACGATCGTGGCGGTCGCCAAGCGGAGCCAGCAGCAGAATCCCCAGCGCGTAACCAGCTTGCGTCAGCATTGGCACCATGCCGACGCTGCCGATGCCGACGTTGAACTGTTTGCTGATGATATCCAGCATCGGCTGGCTGTAGTAAATCGATGCGACGCTGAGTCCGGCACCGGCCGCGAGCGTGAAGACCAGCGGCGCGGGCAGTTTTTCAGCTGGCATGGCTGACGTTGATATGGCTGACATAGTGGATTCCCCCGTGAAAGTGCGCTTATTAAAGCGCGTCGCCGCCATACGCGGTAGACTGCTCAAACACAGAACTGTTATGCGCGGTACGTATGAACAACCCATCCAGCCTTGATCGTATCGAACTGATGCAGACCTTTATCCGCATCGTCGAGAGCGGATCGCTCTCCGCCGCCGCCGCCCAGCTCGGCACCACGCAGCCCACTATCAGCCGACGGCTGCAGGCGCTTGAGCAGCGGCTTGGTCTCAAACTGATTATGCGCACCACGCATGCGCTGAAACTCACCGACGATGGCGAGCGCTGTTATGCGCAGGCGCGTCAGCTGGTCGCGACCTGGCACGCGCTGGAGGATGACCTCACCGGTGCCAGCGACGACCCGATTGGCACCCTGCGCGTGCGGGCACCGCATGCGTTTGGTCAGGATCAGCTGATTGAACCGCTGATTGATTATCTGCATCGCTATCCACGCTTAAACGTGGAGTGGACGCTGAATGACCGCACGCCAGACTTCATCAGCGAAAACATCGACTGCGCCATTCAGGTCGGTGCGCCTAGCGATGCGTCCATCGTGGCGGTGCTGCTGGCGGAAGTGCCGCGCTTTGTGGTGGCGGCACCGTCGCTGCTGGCGGCGCATCCGCCGGTTGAAGAAGTTTCGCAGCTCACCAACCTGCCGTGGCTGGCGCTGACCAGTTTTTATCGCAACGAAATCGCCCTGCAGCGAATTAGCGATGGTCAGCCGGTGAATCTGGCGATTGCCCCGCGCCTCGCCAGCGACAGTTTGTACGCGGTGCGTAAAGCCGCCGTTGCCGGGATGGGCGCGGCGGTGGTGTCGTCGTGGGTGGTGCAGGAAGATTTAGCCAAAGGGGATTTGATTCAACTGTTGCCGGAGTGGCAAGCGCCGCCGTTGCCGGTGTGGCTGACTTATCCGTGGGCCAGCTATTATCCGGCGCGGTTACAGAAGTTTTTCGCCATGATTCGGGAAGTGATGCCGAAGTTAGCCGGGACGCAGCCGGCGACGCCGGCGAGGAAATGAAAAGGTCGCCATGAATGGCGACCCTACGCGATGATTTTGTAGGGTCGCCATTTATGGCGACCTGGTTCATCACATCTTCACCGCTTTCTTATCCCCCTTCGACATATTGTCCAGCCAGCCCATCACAAAGGCCGACAGCACAAACGTCAGGTGGATAATCACGTACCACATCAGCTTTTCGTTTTCGATGTTGCGCGCGTCCATAAAGATACGCAGCAGGTGAATCGACGAAATCGCCACAATCGAGGCCGCAACTTTGTTTTTCAACGAGCCGGAGTCCATTTTACCGAGCCAGCTCAGCTTCTCTCTGTGCTCATCAATATCCAGCTTGGAGACAAAGTTCTCGTAACCCGAGAGCATCACCATCACCAGCAAACCGCCGACCAGCGTCATGTCCACCAGCGACAGCAGCAGCAGAATCAAATCGTTCTCCGCAATGCTGAAGACGTGCGGCAACAGGTGAAAAATTTCCTGGAAGAATTTGATGGTCAGCGCCAGCAGGCCCAACGAAAGTCCCATGTAAACCGGAGCCAGCAGCCAGCGCGATGAATACATCAGGTTTTCGATAAAACGTTCCATAAGTTCCCATTAATCAACAGACAAGTGGGCGAGTATAACCGAACTTATGTGAAGTTATTTCAGCCCTTCTTCAGAAATTTCAGGCGCGGCGGGCAGCGGCAATGACAAACGGAACACCGCGCCGCCTTCCGGCCGATTCTCCGCCCAGATGCGCCCGCGATGGGATTCGATAATGGTTTTACCGATCGCCAAACCCAAGCCGACGCCCGGCACCGCCGACTCTTTATCACCGCGCGCAAATTTGTCAAAAATACGCGTGAGGTTCTCCGCCGCGATGCCGGGACCGCTGTCCCACACCGCAATCTCCAGCCGATCGCGATCGCGCCACGCCCGAATACCGTGCTGCGCCGCGTTGCCTGCGTATTTCAGGCTGTTTTCGATCAGATTGGTAAACACGCGCTCCAGCATGGCGCTGTCGCCTTTGATCAGCACCATCTCGGGTAAATCGAGGATAAATTCATGGCCCTTCAGCGACGGGCCCATGCTGCTCAGCGCGCCGCCAATCACCTCATCCAGCGCCACCCACTCTTCGCGCAGATTGAGTCCACCGGATTGTATGCGCGCCATATCCAGCATGTTACTCACCAGCCGGATAGTACTCAGCGTCTGTTCACGAATCTGATTGGCCTGGTCGACATACTTCGACTCTTCGCTGGCGAGATCGAGCATCAGCATCTCCGCCTGACCAAACAGCACCGTCAGCGGCGTACGCAGATCGTGCGACAGCGCTGACAGCAGCGCATTACGCAGCTGCTCGCGCTCGGCGGCCAGCCGCGACGCCGCTTCACTGTGCGACAGGGCCATGCGTTCCAGCGCGTTAGCAATCAACACGGTGAAGGTTTCCAGTAAACGCTGCTGTTCGGGGATCATCAGCTGACGCAGGTTTTTCGGTTCCACCACCAGCAAGCCGAGACAGTGATTACCACTTTTCAGCGGCAAAATCTGGTACGGCACCGCGGGCAAGGTATCGGTGCCCGCGCCCGCCGGTTGGCCTTTGCTGTAACTCCATTTGGCGATAGCCAGATCCGGCGGCGTACCGATCGCCGTATCGCCCACGGTTTGCAGCTCGCCCTGCTCATCCGGCAGCAGCAGTAAACTGCGCGCCTGCAGGGTGACATCGATGATGCGCTGGCTGGTGGTGGCAATATCCTGCGGCGTCAAATCGCTGCCGAGCGCTTTCGCCATCTCATACAGATGCCGCGCACGCTGTTCGCGGTAGCGCGCCACTTTGGCCTGATAGCGCACGCCCGCCGTCAGATTCCCAACAATCACGCCCACCGCCAGCATCACCGCAAAGGTCACCAGATACTGCAAATCCGACACCGCGACGGTGCCGGTGGGCGCGACAAAGAACAGGTCGAAAGCGATGATGTTGATCACCGTGGCGAACACCGACGGCCAGCGGCCATAGCGCAGCGCCACCAGCACCACCGCCAGCAGATAAATCATCACGCTGTTGGCGGGATCAAACGCCACCAGCAGCCAGCGGCCGACGCCGGTGACCAAAATACACAGCAGCAGCGCCATCACACAGCCGCGCAGATAGAGCCGCCATTTTTCGTTGCTGGCGCGCTGGCCGCTGAGCGGATGCGGCGCATCGCGCACCGGTTCATCCAGCGCCACCACCAGCAAATCGAGATCCGGGCCGAGTTCGCCGAGGCGCTGGGCAAAGCTGTCGCGCCGCCAGCGCCGTTGTGGCTGACGGCCGGTCACGATTTTACCGAGATTGTGCTCGCGCGCGTAACGCAGCACCGCGCGCGCTTCATCGGGATCGGAGAGCGTGGCGGTTTCAGCGCCAAGTTCCTGCGCCAGTTGCAGCGTGCGTAAAATGGCGCGACGGCGCGCTTCCGGCAGCCGATTGAGGCGCGGCGTTTCCACATACACCGCGTGCCATTCGCTGCCGAGCCGTGCCGCTAAACGCGCGGCGGTGCGCACCAGCTTTTCGCTGCCGGTATCGTCGCCAATGCACAGCAGAATGGCATCACGCGTGTGCCACACTTTGTCGCGGCCTTGCCGATCGCGCCAGGCACGCATCTGGTCATCCACGCGATCGGCGGTACGACGCAACGCAAGCTCACGCAGCGCGAACAGATTGCCTTTACGGAAGAAGTTTTCGATGGCGCGTTCGGCGCGGTCGCCGACGTAGACTTTGCCCTCTTTCAGCCGCTGACGCAGATCGTCCGGCGGCAGATCCACCAGCACCACTTCGTCGGCGCTATCAAAGAAGGGATCGGGCACGGTTTCACGCACCTGAATGCCGGTGACGCCGCCGACCACATCATTCAGGCTTTCCAGATGCTGGACGTTAACGGTGGTGATGACGTCAATGCCCGCTTCGAGCAGCTCTTCAATGTCCTGCCAGCGCTTGGGATGACGCGAACCCTGCACGTTGGTGTGCGCCAGTTCATCCATCAGGATCACCGCCGGATGGCGCGCCAGCGCGGCATCGAGATCGAATTCGGCGTGGCGCGAACGGCCGGTGGTTCGCCGTGGCAACAGCGCCAGCCCGTTGAGCAGCGCGGCGGTCTCTGCACGATCGTGGGTCTCTACCACGCCGGCTAACACGTCGAGACCTTGCGCCCGCAGCCGCTGCGCCTCCTGCAGCATGGCGAACGTTTTGCCCACGCCCGCACAGGCGCCAAAGTAGATTTTCAGCTTACCGCGATGGCTGTCGCTGTGGTTCAGCAGCAGCGCATCGGGATCGGGGCGCGGCAGTTCATCATGTAAGTCGTTCAAAGAATCCGTCCAATTAATCGAGGTTCCGTGCGGCCATGGAAACGGTCGCCATAAATGGCGACCCTACGGGTTTATTGCAAATCATCCAGCGCCAGATTCAGGCGCAGCACGTTTACCGTCTCTTCGCCGACAAACGGCAGCAGCGGGCGCTCGGTGTGGCGCACAATCAGCGCCTCAACATCTTTAAGCGCCATATTGCGCGCGGCGGCGATGCGCGGTGCCTGCCACAACGCAGCTTCTGGCGAAATATCCGGATCTAATCCGCTCGCCGATGCGGTAACTAACTCCACCGGCACCGCTTTGGGGGCTTGCGGATTAGCCGCACGCAGCGCGGCGACGCGTTCCGCTACCGCTTTATCCAGCGCCGGATTGCTGCCTGCCAGATTGCTGCCGCTGGAGGCCAACGCATTATAAGGCGCATCGCCGGTAGCGGAAGGTCGACCCCAAAAGTGGCCCGGCTGATTAAACATTTGACCAATCTGCTCGGAACCGCGTACCGCGCCATCCTGCTCAATCAGCGAACCGTTGGCCTGCGATGGGAACCACCACTGCGCCAGACCGGTGGTCAGCAGCGGATAGACCGCGCCGGTGAGCAGCGTAAGCACCAGTAACAATACAATAGCCGGACGTAACTGACTCATTTCTCTTCTCCTTACGCCAGACCAAGCAGCGTTAGCAGCAGGTCGATGGCTTTAATACCTATAAACGGCACCACTAATCCGCCCGCACCGTAAATCCACAGGTTGCGACGCAGCAGCGCCGCCGCGCTCAGCGGACGATAACTCACGCCTTTCAGCGCCAGCGGGATCAGGAACACAATCACCAGCGCGTTAAAAATTACCGCCGACAAAATCGCCGAGTTCGGCGAATGCAGCCCCATCACGTTGAGCATGTTGAGTTGCGGATAGGTGGCGGCAAACGCGGCCGGAATAATGGCGAAATACTTCGCCACGTCGTTGGCGATACTGAAGGTGGTGAGCGAGCCGCGCGTCATCAGCATCTGTTTACCGATGTGCACCACTTCCAGCAGCTTGGTCGGATTCGAGTCGAGATCGACCATATTGCCGGCCTCTTTCGCCGCCTGGGTTCCCGAGTTCATCGCCACCGCCACGTCGGCCTGCGCCAGCGCTGGTGCGTCATTGGTGCCGTCGCCGGTCATCGCCACTAAGCGTCCTTCGGCCTGATACTGACGAATCAGCGCCAGCTTGGCTTCCGGCGTCGCTTCCGACAGAAAGTCATCGACACCCGCTTCCGCCGCAATCGCCGCCGCGGTTAATGGGTTATCGCCGGTGATCATCACCGTTTTGATGCCCATCTTGCGCAGCTCGGCAAAGCGCTCTTTGATACCGCCTTTGACGATATCTTTCAGCGCCACCACGCCCAGCACCTGGGCGCCTTCGGCCACCACCAGCGGCGTGCCGCCAGCGCGCGCCACTTCTTCGACGGCGGCATTCACTTCTAACGGGAAGCGGCCATGATTGGCTTCAATGTGGCGACGAACCGCATCGACCGCGCCTTTGCGGATTAGACGATCCTGCACGTTCACGCCGCTCATGCGCGTTTGCGCCGAGAAGGGAATGAAGCTCGCCCCCATGCTGCTCAAGTCACGCTCACGCAAGTTAAATTTCTGCTTCGCCAACACCACGATGCTGCGCCCTTCCGGCGTTTCATCGGCCAGCGATGCCAGCTGCGCCGCATCGGCCAGCTGCTGTTCGCTGACGCCCGGCGCGGGCAGAAACTGCGTCGCCTGACGGTTGCCAAGCGTGATGGTGCCGGTTTTATCCAGCATCAGCACATCGACGTCGCCCGCCGCTTCCACCGCACGGCCGCTGGTGGCGATGACGTTCGCGCCCAGCATGCGGCTCATGCCCGCCACACCGATGGCCGACAGCAGGCCGCCGATGGTGGTCGGGATCAAACACACCAGCAGCGCCACCAGCACCGTGATGCTGACCGGCGTGCCGCCATACGCTGAGAACGGCCACAGCGTGGCGGTCGCCAGCAGGAACACAATCGTCAGCGACACCAGCAGAATGGTCAGCGCCACTTCGTTCGGCGTTTTACGGCGTTTCGCGCCTTCCACCATCGCAATCATGCGGTCAAGGAAGGTTTCGCCCGGATTGACGCTGCACTGAATCACCAGCCAGTCGGAAAGAATGCGCGTACCGCCGGTCACCGAGGAGAAATCCCCGCCCGATTCACGGATCACCGGCGCGGATTCACCGGTGATGGCGCTCTCATCCACCGATGCGCCGCCCTCCAGCACCTCGCCGTCGCACGGAATGATGTCACCGGCTTCCACCAGCACCACATCGCCTTTGCGCAGCGTATCGGCCGCCACGTTGTGCCAGGCTGCGCCGTAGCGCGCTTCGGCCAGTTTTTTCGCATCGCTGGTTTTACTGATGCCTTTCAGGCTGTTGGCCTGCGCCTTGCTGCGCCCTTCCGCCAGCGCTTCGGCGAAGTTGGCGAACAGCACGGTGAACCACAGCCAGATGGCGACGCCGGCGGTAAAGCCCGCGTTACCGCTGAGCGCGCCGCTGGCCATGCCCACCGCCAATACCGAGGTCAGCACGCTGCCGATCCACACCAAAAACATCACCGGGTTGCGGAACTGCACGCGTGGATCGAGTTTTTTCAGCGCATCCAGCATGGCAACGCGGGTTAGCGCCGCATCAAACAGCGCCAGTTGTTGACGACTCATAATTCCGTTATCCCTGAATTAATTGCAGATGTTCCGCGACCGGGCCCAATGCCAGCGCGGGGATGAACGTCAATGCGCCCACCAGCAAGACGGTACCGATCAGCAGCGCGATAAACAGCGGGCCGTGCGTTGGCAGCGTGCCGTTGCCGACTGGCTGAATTTTCTTCGCCGCCAGCGAACCGGCAATCGCCAGCACCGGAATGATGATGCCGAAGCGGCCCACCAACATGCAGAAGCCCAGCAGCAGGTTCCAGAACGGCGTGTTAGCGCTCAGTCCGGCAAAGGCGCTGCCGTTGTTGTTGGCCGCCGATGACACCGCGTACAGCACTTCGCTAAAGCCATGAATGCCGGGATTGGCCATACCGGCGCGACCAGCGTCGGTCATCATCGCCAGCGCGGTGCCGAGCAGCACCAGCGTTGGCGTCACCAGAATCGCCAGCGCGGTCATCTTCATCTCCCACACGTCGATTTTTTTGCCCATGTACTCTGGCGTGCGACCGATCATTAACCCGGCGATAAACACGCCGAGCAGCACGAACAGCAGCATGCCGTACAGGCCAGCACCGACGCCGCCGAACACCACTTCTCCTAGCTGCATCAACCACATCGGCACCATGCCGCCGAGCGCAGTGAAGGAGTCATGCATGGCGTTGACCGCACCGCACGACGCCGCCGTGGTGATCACCGCAAACAAGCTGGAGTTGAGAATGCCGAAGCGCGTCTCTTTGCCTTCCATGTTGATGGCGCTGTCCGCGCCGAGCGCGAGGAAGTGCGGATTACCGCGCAGTTCGGCCCACATCACGGTGATCACCGCCAGCACGAACATGATGGTCATCGCCCACAGCAGCATGTGGCCCTGACGACGATCGCCCAGATGCTGACCAAAGGTGAAACAGAGCGCCGCCGGGATCAGGAAGATGCTCAGCATCTGCACGAAGTTGGTCAGCGCGGTCGGGTTTTCGAACGGATGTGCTGAGTTGACGTTGAAGAAACCCCCGCCGTTGGTGCCGAGCATTTTGATCGCTTCCTGCGATGCCACCGGACCGAGCGGCAGCGTCTGCTGCGCGCCTTCCAGCGTGGTGAGCGCATGGTACGGTTCGAAGGTTTGAATGCTGCCCTGGCTGATGAAGAACAGCGCGATAACCAGGCTGATCGGCAGCAGCACGTAAACAGTAATGCGCGTCAGGTCGCGCCATGCGTTGCCGAGCGTATCCAGCGAACGGTTGGCAAAACCACGAATCAGCGCAAACGCCACGGCGATACCGGTCGCCGCCGAAAGGAAGTTCTGCACCGTGAGGCCCGCCATCTGACTGAAATAGCTCAGCGTGCTTTCCCCGGCGTAGGATTGCCAGTTGGTGTTAGTGACGAAGCTAATGGCGGTATTGAGCGCCAGATCCCAGCTGAGATTAGGCAGATGCTGCGGGTTCAGCGGCAGCGCGGCCTGCGTCATCAACATCAGCAGCAGCAAGGCAAAACCCAGCGCGTTAAACAGCAGAATCGCCAGCAGATAGTGCGGCCAGCGCATGGCGTCGCCGTCGGCACCGGCCAGTCGCCACAGCGCGCGCTCGGTGCGCGGCAGCAGCGGCTTGTCAGCGACAAACAGGGCGAGATAACGTCCCAGCGGTTGTGCCAGCACCATCAGTACCAGCAGAAACACCGCAATTAGCATAAATGCATTCGCCGCCATCAGAATGCCTCCGCATTAAGCAGGGCATAAATCAGGTAGCCCAGAAGAACAAACACCAGCACGATGCCGGCTATCACGCCCACGCTCACAGCAACCTCCAGAGGATTTTGGTAATGCTGCAAGCATGCGCGGCGCGGCATAAAGAAGAGGTAAAAAGGCGGGAAGCGGGCGTAAATAAAGTATAAAAATGGTGAAGAATTAAGCGCTTTCTAACGCCCAGATGCGGTTCAGATCGATGTTCTGCCATAAGCCGCTGTCTTCCGCGCCGGTGATGCTGTCGGTGCAGAAGCTGTCGCCAAGATCGAGCGCTTCCGGTTTTACTTCGCGCTGCGCGTGCAACGACCAGAACACATGCACTTTGGGCTTGAGCAGCGATTTTTCGCCCGCCTGTACCACCAGCGCCACGCGCCCGGAAGCCAGTCGCACCAGCGATCCCACCGGATAAATGCCGATGGTGCGTACGAAAGCGTGCAACAGCGTGTTGTCGAAGTGTCCACGCCAGCTCAACATGTTGTGCATCGCTTCGGCAGGCGTCCAGCCTTTGCGATAAGGACGATTCGAGGTGACGGCATCATAGACGTCGCATACCGATGCCATGCGCGCATACAGTGAGATTTCATCGCCTTTCAGTCCGTGCGGATAACCGTTGCCGTCATACTTTTCATGGTGATGCAGCGCGATATCCAGCAGATCTTCACCGGCATTGGCGTCCATTAACATCTGCGCGCCCACGATCGGATGCTGACGCATCACGGTGAACTCTTCATCGCTGAGCTTGCCGGGTTTGTTGAGAATCTCCAGCGGCACTGCGGCTTTACCCACATCATGCAGCAAACCGCCCATACCAACGCGCCGCAGCTGATGCTCATCGAGGCCCATTTTTTTGCCGAGCGAGATCATCAAACCGCACACCGCCATTGAGTGCAGATAGGTGTAATCGTCGTGATTCTTCAGGCGCGCCACGCTCAGCAGCGCCGTGGGTTCGCGGGTGATCGAACCGGCAATTTGATCAACCAGATCAAGGGTGTAATCGAGGTCGAGGCCTTGTCCCATGCGCGCCTCGTTAAACATCGCCAGCACCTGCGGTTTCCCCTGATTGAAGATGCTTTGCGCCTGATCCATCTCCTGGAAAAACGGGGTTTGAGGAATCTCTTTTTTCGGCGCAGGCGTGACGGGTGCCTGTACCGATTTGTCGAGATCGATCCATAACTGCAGGATCCCCTCATTGCGGATCATCGCGATCTGGCGTTTATCAGTGATCAGCATTTGGTTGCGAATGCGCTTATCTTTGACCCACCAAACCTCCAGTTTGTGGATAAACATTCCCTGCCGCAGTTCGTCAACATTAATCAGCTTTATCACGATATCGCTCCTTAATATCAGTGGGTGGTAAGGAGGTATCGGCAGCTGAGCAAAAAATCTTCAGAGTGGATTTGTGCGATCGGTGAGGTTTGCGAAATAGGTGCGCATAAATGCGCACCCTACGGATGCTGTGCGCTTACGGGGTTGTAGGGTCGCCATTTATGGCGACCTGGCTTGAAACATCCTGCTCCTCACCAACACGTTCAATCGGTCCCATCACCAGCAGGAACAGCAAAGCGGCGACCACGCAGTGCGCGCCGACAAACACCAGCCCGATGCTGTAGCTGCCGGTTAGGCCGACGATGATGCCGAACAGCAGCGGCGTGATAAAACCCGCCATATTGCCGATGCCGTTAAAAATCGCGCCCGCCAGGCCAACCGCTTCTTTCGGTGCGGTATCGCTGACAATCGTCCAGGTTCCGGCGCCCGCCGCCACGCCTTTACCAAAGAAGGCGAACGACATCATGGCGATAATGCCGACGTTGCTGGGGATCACCGCCGCCAGAACCAGCGATGCCGCCATCAGCATGCCGACAATATACGGCGTTTTACGCGCCCAGGATAAACTCCAGCCGCTTGCCAGCAGTTTGTCGGAGATATAGCCACCGCTGATGCCGCCGAGGAAACCAAATACCGCTGGTGCGATGGTGGCAAAACCGGCATCAAGAATATTCATGCCGCGCGCCTGCACCAGATAGATCGGGAACCAGGTAATGAAGAAGTAGCTCAACGCGATGATGCAGTATTGACCGATATAGGCGCACCACAGCATACGGTTGCTGAGCAGCTTTTTGAACATCGCTTTGCTCAACGGCGGACGCGCTTTTAGTGTTTGCGCCGAATCAATATCAACCAGCGCGCCGCCCTGCTCAATGTAGCGCAATTCATTTTCCGAGACCTGCGGATGATGGCGCGGGCTGCGCATAAAGCCCATCCAGACAAACACCGCCAGCACGCCAATGCCGCCCAGCACAAAGAACGGCCATTCCCAGCCGAAACGCGACACCAGCCAGCCGGAAAGCGGCGAAAAGATGGCGACGGCAAAATATTGCGCCGAGGCGAAGAGTGAAGAGGCGCGGCCGCGTTCAGCGCTGGGGAACCACATGATCACTGCGCGCGCATTGGCGGGAAAACTCGGTGCTTCAATCAGGCCCAGCGCGAAACGCAGCGCAAACATCAGCGTGAGCGCCATGGTCATTCCGCTGGAGAACTCGCCAACAAAGCCCATCAGCAACGTGGAGATCGACCACAGCGCCAGCGTCACGCCGTACACTTTTTTGGTGCCGAAGCGATCGAGAAACAGGCCGCCGGGGATCTGGCCGATCACATAGGCCCAGCTAAACGCCGAGAGGATCAGGCCAAGCTGGATCGCCGAAAGTCCAAACTCATCTTTGATCGCCGATCCCGAGATCGACAGGATCGAGCGGTCGGCGTATGCCACCACGGAAAGAAACAGGATCAGGCAAAGGATCCACACACGTACGTGGCTGTTCTGTGGACGATTTTTGGCTTTTTGCATGGGCTGAATTCCTTAAATGAAACATGCCGGAATAGCGCTTAATTTCCCTGTTCAGCAACTATAGGAAGCGGTTTCAGGCGTGGTCATTGGGCGAATGGCGGAATCGACGGTGCTAATTAGCGCCAGATTTAGCAGCCAGCACAAAGCAAGGTGCGGCGCTGCACAGAACCTTAAAGATCCGCGCGCCTTAGCGCCGCAATGTGCGCCAGCTCAGAGAAAATACTTCGCAGCGCAACTACGAGTGCGCGAAGGAAAGACGCACCCGAGAGCAAAGTGTGCGCCTGGCTGCAAAATCCAACCTTGCTGATTGTCAGCCGCGAGGCGCGCTCGTAGGCTGAAAATGATTTCATTGAGCCATTTTAAAACTCGATGAAACGTTTATTCTAATAACAAGCTTACTCTGGAGTCTGCGATGAAAACCTTCAAGGCGATTGTGTTGCTCGGCCTGCTCTCAACGTCAGCCTCGGCGCTGGCGGAAAAAATTGGCGTATCGATGGCCTACTTTGATCAAAACTTCCTCACCATTATTCGCCAGTCGATTGATAAAGAAGCCAAAGCGCGTGGGCTTGATATTCAGTTTGAAGATGCACGCGGCGATGTGGGACGTCAGACCGATCAGGTGCAGAGTTTTATCGGTGCGGGCGTGGATGCGATCATCGTCGATCCGGTCGATTCTGCCAGCACGCCGCAGCTGACCAGGCTGGCGCAGCAGGCAAAAATTCCGCTGGTGTACGTCAACCGCACGCCAGGCGATAAATCGCTGCCGGCCGGCGTGGTGTTTGTCGGCTCCGACGAGCGTGAATCCGGCACCTTGCAGATGGAAGCGCTGGCGAAAATGGCTAACTACAAAGGCAATGTGGCGATCATGATCGGTAACCTGACCGACGCCGGTGCGCTGCAACGCACCAAAGACGTTGAGCAAGTGGTGGCGAAATATCCCGGCATGAAAGTGGTACAGAAACAGCCCGCCAACTACGCGCGCAATGAAGGCATGGATTTGATGAATAGCTGGCTGGGCAATGATGAAGCGATTGATATCGTTGCGGCTAATAACGATGAGATGGCGATTGGCGCGGCCATGGCGCTGGCCAAAAGCAATAAAAAGGTGCTGATTGGCGGTATCGATGCTACGCCAGACGGCCTGAAAGCGCTGTCGCAGGACAAAATTCAGGTCACGGTTTTCCAGGATGCGGTCGGCCAGGGCAAAACGTCGGTGGATGTGGCGCAGAAGCTGATCAAAGGCGAGAAAGTCGATTCACACGTGTGGATCCCGTTTGAGCTGGTGACTAAAGAGAATATGCAGAAGTACGTTGATAAATAACGATAATTATCGCTAAATCTTAGGGTCGCCATTGATGGCGACCATAACGCATGTTTGGTGCAGTTATCAATAAGGTCGCCATGAATGGCGCCCCTACGGTTAACGTAACTGTGCCATCTGCACGATATCGTGATACTCGCCGTCGCGCAGGCAGGCTTTGCGCTTCACGCCTTCGCGCTCGAAGCCCAGCTTCTGATAAAGGCGCAGCGCGCGTTCGTTATCGTGGAACACTTCCAGCTCAATGCGCATGATGCCGAGCCAGTTGAAGGCGTAATCCATCGCGTTGCGGATCAGCTCTTCACCAATGCCGCGCCCGCCAAACGCCGGATCGACGCTGATACCAAAGCTGATGCTGTGACGCGTACGCGGACGCTGTTCGACAAACAGCGTGAGCTCACCGACCATCGCACCCTCAATCTCCGCAACAAAGCCGATATATCCCAGCTCATCCATCTTTTCGAATTTTTTCTGCCAGGTCGCTATGCTCGGACACGGCAACTGCGTGGTCCAGCGATAAACGTCAGGATGGCTGTATAGGCGTTGGTAAGCGGCGGCATCGCCCGGCTCACGACCGCGAATGTGTAAATCCATGTCGGTAATCCCTTTTCACATGCACTAAGCTGTTAACTCTCACCATTTCGGGAAGAGTGATTCTATGTTGTATCGCCGTTTTGAACGTTTTATCAATATTTTCCAGGATGCGCCAACCGATTCCCCGCCCGCCAGCGTCTGGCCGTTTTACTTCTACTATCTGCGTCAGGTGTGGCCGAGCTTCGTCGCGCTGCTGATTGTCGGACTGGTGCAAGCGCTGATCGAAGTGGCGCTGTTCAGCTATCTCAGCCGCATCATTGACCTGGTTAATCACTCGACGCCCGCCTCGCTGTTCAGCGATAACTGGCAAATATTGTTGTGGATGGGCTTTGTCGCGCTGATTCTGCGGCCGCTGGTGATTGCCGCGCACGATATGCTGGTGCATCAAAGCATTAACCCAAGCATGACCAGCATGATCCGCTGGCAGCATCACAACTACGTGCTGCGTCAAAGCCTGAATTTCTTCCAGAACGATTTTGCCGGGCGCATTGCCCAGCGCATCATGCAGACCGGTAACTCGCTGCGTGATTCGGCGGTACAGCTGGTGGACGCCATCTGGCACGTGGTGATTTACGCGGTGACCTCGCTGGTGCTGTTCGCCGAAGCCGACTGGCGCTTGATGATTCCGTTGGTGATCTGGATTGTGGCTTACAGCGTGTCGCTGAGCTTCTTTGTGCCGCGCGTTAAACAGCGTTCGGTGGTGTCATCGGAAGCACGCTCGAAACTGATGGGCACCATCGTCGACGGCTACACCAATATCGCCACCATCAAACTGTTTTCGCATAACGATCTGGAGAAGCGTTACGCACGCGAAGCCATTCAGGAGCAAACCGACAAAACCCAGCACGCCAGCCGCATGGTCACCACCATGGATATCACGCTCTCCACGCTGAATGGCTTGCTGATTGTCAGCACCTCCGGCCTGGCGCTGTGGTTGTGGAGTCAGTCGCTGATCAGCGTCGGCGCGATTGCGCTGGCGACCGGTTTGGTGATCCGTCTGGTGAACATGTCCGGCTGGATCATGTGGGTGGTGAACGGCATCTTCGAAAACATCGGCATGGTGCAGGATGGCCTGAATACCATCGCGCAGCCGCTGAGCGTGCAGGATGAACCGAATGCGAAAAACATGCAGGTGACGCGCGGCCAGATTCGTTTTGAGGATGTGCGCTTTGATTATGGCGGCAGTCGACAGGTGATCAATCGCCTCAACCTCAACATCAAGCCGGGCGAGAAGATCGGTTTGATTGGCCCGTCCGGGGCCGGTAAATCCACCCTGGTGAATCTGCTGCTGCGGCTGTATGACATCAACAGCGGCCGTATTGTGATTGACGATCAGAACATCGCTGAAGTGACGCAGGAAAGCCTGCGCGGACAAATTGGCATGATCACGCAGGACACGTCGCTGCTGCATCGCTCAATTCGCGAAAACCTGCTGTATGGTCGTCCGGATGCGACGGAAGAGGAGCTGCAGGCGGCGATTATCCGCGCGCGCGCCGACGAGTTCATTCCGCTGCTTTCTGATCCGCAAGGCCGCACCGGGCTAGATGCGCACGTGGGCGAGCGCGGCGTGAAGCTGTCGGGCGGTCAACGTCAGCGTATCGCCATCGCGCGCGTGCTGCTGAAGGACGCGCCGATTCTGATCATGGACGAAGCCACCTCGGCGCTGGATTCCGAGGTGGAAGCGGCGATTCAGGAGAGCCTGGAAACGCTGATGCAGGGCAAAACGGTGATTGCTATCGCGCACCGTCTTTCCACTATCGCCAAAATGGATCGTCTGGTGGTGCTGGAGCAGGGTGAGATTGTCGAGATGGGCAACCACCGCGAACTGCTGGCGCACGGCGGACTTTACGCGCGCCTGTGGCAGCATCAGACCGGCGGTTTTGTCGGCGCGGATTAATCACCACGCCGATACGGTAAGGCGTCGCGCGCTTCAATTGCCCAGCCGCGCACGCCTTCCCGTTCCTGCAGCAGAAAATCCGCCACCGCATCGCGCAAACCGGGATGACACAGATAGTGCCACGAGTGGGTAATGTGCGGCTCAAAGCCGCGCACCAGCTTATGCTCGCCCTGCGCGCCCGCATCAAAACGCTGCACACCTTCCGCGATGGCGAAATCCATGCCCTGATAGAAGCAGGTTTCAAAATGCAGCCGATCAAACTCCGCCAGACAGCCCCAATAGCGGCCGTACAGCGTGCTGCCGTCCATTAAGCAGAACGCCATCGCTGCCGGTTGCCCTTGTAGCGAGGAAATCACCACGCGAATCGAATGCGGCATGCGCTCCGCCAGCAGGCTAAAGAAGTGGCGGGTCAGATAGGGCCGCTGGCCGCGCACCGCGTAAGTGTTGGCATAACAGGTGTAAACAAAATCCCACTGATCCTCGCGCAGCTCATCGCCGCGATACCAGCTGAATTCAAAGCCGCTGCTCATCACCTGCTCACGCTCTTTGCGCAGCTGTTTGCGCTTGCGCGACATCAGCGTGTCGAGGAAATCCTGAAAATCGCGGTAGCCTTTGTTATGCCAGTGATACTGAAAGCCGAGGCGCTCCAGCCAGTCTGGCTGCTGCTGCATGATGTGGTTGGCGAACGGCGTGGTGAAGTTGATGTGCGCGCCGCTCAGACCGTGTTGATAGAGGTTATCCGGCAGCGCGCTGAGCAGTTTCAGCACCGCTTCTTCATCGCCCAGCAGGCGTGCGCCAGTCACCGGACTGAACGGAATCGCGCCCAGCCATTTCGGATAGTAAGGAATACCGGCGCGCTGACAGGCATCCGCCCACGCATGGTCGAACACATATTCACCGCGCGAATGGCGTTTGCGATAGCCCGGCAGCGCCGCACGCAGCGTGCCGTTTTCGCGCCACAGCAGGTGATCCGTCTGCCAGCCGTTTTCGGGCCGCACGCTGCCGCTCTCTTCAAGTGACAAGAGAAATGCGTGGCGTAAAAACGGTTGATCGTCAGGTAACAGCGCATCCCATTCGACGGCGGCAATCTCCGCCAGCGATGACAGATGTAGCAAAGACATTCACGGCTCCCGGCCTGATGAAAGCAGGCGCCTAGTTCAACAGGTTTTCCCGCGTGGGAAAAGGTGCAGCGCACTGAATGTGTATTCAGGAGATTTGACCAGACGGTCGCCATGAATGGCGACCCTACGACGGATCGGCGCGGTTTTGTAGGGTCGCCATTCATGGCGACCTTGTCCATTAATGCACAGTGCAGAATTTGACACGGGCGGCCCGCAGGCCGCACCCTACGATTTTCTCGTCAGCTGGAATGTTCATGGATCGCCTCGATTGTGACCGCATGTTTGTCGCCGTGCTGGAAGTGGGCAGCTTCGCCGGTGCTGCCGAACGCCTCGGTACCAGCAGCGGCCAGGCGTCGAAGCTGGTCTCCCGGCTGGAGCAGGAACTTGGTGTGCAGCTGTTTAAACGCAGCACGCGCGCGCTCTCGCCCACCGAAGTCGGCCGCGCCTATTACGAGCGGGTAAAAACGCTACTCGAAGCCTTTGATACGCTGGATGCCACGGTGCGCGACAGCGCCACCACGCCGACCGGCCGCCTGAAGATTAGCGCGCCCGGCACGTTCGGTACGGCGGTGCTGGCCAGCGTGCTGGTGGAGTTCGCGCGTCATTATCCGCAGATCGAACTCGACGTGAACTTCTCCGATCGTGCAGTTAACATCGTCGATGAAGGCTTTGATATGGCGATTCGCATCGGCAAACTCGACGACAGCAGCCTGATTGCGCGCCGCCTTGGCGATGTGCCGATTCGCGTGGCGGCGTCTTCCGGTTATCTGCTGCAACACGGCACGCCGCAGCACTGGCGCGATTTGGCGGCTCATCAGTGCATCAGCGATACCAACTTCCGCGATCCCTGGCATTGGCCGTTCGTGACGCCGTGCGGCGACAGCGTCAGCATGCCGATTCGCGGTCGTCTCTGTTTCTCCAATACCGAAGCCTGTTTGCAGGCGGCCATCGCCGGATTGGGCATTGCGCGGCTACCAGGTTTTATTGCCGCACCCGCCCTGCAGCGCGGTGAAATCGTCTCGCTATTAGAGGAATTCGCCACGCCGCCCATGGGCCTGTTCGCGCTCTATCCGCCGGCGCGTCATCTGGCGCAGAAAACCCGGCTGCTGATCGATTTCCTCGCCGCCCATTTCCAGCACCATCCGCCCGGCTAATTCCTTCCATTTTGGAAGCAATGAAAGCCATTTTGCCCGGATTATCGCCCAACCAGCAGCGCTGTATGCTCACTTCATCAACACTGAGGAGAGAAGACGATGCTGGTAAACGGTAAGTGGAGTGCAGAGTGGCATCCGGTGCAAGCCACCGATCAACAAGGCGGATTTGTGCGCCAGACCTCCAGTTTTCGTCACTGGATTAGTGCAGATGGTTCCAGCGCATTCGCTGCCGAGCCGGATCGTTATCACCTCTATGTGGCGCTGATTTGTCCGTGGGCCTCGCGCACATTGCTGGCGCGCAGTCTGAAAGGGCTGGAGAAGGTGATCAGCGTGTCGGTGGTTGAGCCGCAGCTCGGCGCGCAAGGCTGGCACTTCGGTGATTATCCTGGCGCGGATCGCGACTGGCTGAATAAAGCCGAATACCTTCACGAGCTTTATACCCGCGCCGATGCCGATTTCACCGGCCGTGCCACCGTGCCGGTGCTGTGGGACAAAAAGACGCAAACCATCGTCAATAACGAGTCGGCCGATATCCTGCGCATGCTGAACAGCGGCTTTGGCGCACTGGCGGACGATCGCATCGATCTTTATCCCGAAGATCTACGCGCGGAGATCGACGCACTGAACGAATCGATCTATCCGCGCCTGAATAACGGCGTCTATCGCACCGGTTTTGCTACCACGCAGGTGAGCTATCAGCAGGCGTTTAACGATGTGTTCAGCCAGTTGGATGAGCTGGAGCTGCGTTTACAGGATGGCCGCACTTTCCTGCTCGGCGAGCGCTTAACCGAAGCGGATATCCGCCTGTTCGTCACGCTGGTGCGCTTTGACGCCGCCTATCACGGCCTGTTTAAATGCAACCTGCGCCGCCTGCGCGACTATCCGCTGCTCGATCGTTATCTGAAGAGTATGCTGTCGGTCTCTGGCGTGCGTCAGACGGTGAATATCGATCATATCAAGCAGGGCTATTATTCGATTAAAGCGCTGAATCCCAACGGCATTGTGCCGGTTGGCCCGGATATGGCGGCCTACGGTTTATAAGGAGCAGTGCGATGGCAAAAGCGTTAGTGATTTTTTTACATGGCGTCGGCAGTAACGGCGATGACCTCGCGGTGCTTGGCGAACATTGGGCGCGCCTGCTGCCGGATGTGGCGTTTGCCTCGCCAAATGCGCCCTATCCTTTTGAACATGCGATGGGATATCAGTGGTTTAGCCTGACCGGCATCACCCCCGAAAACCGCCCGGCGCGCGTGCGTGATGCGCGCGCGGCCTTTGATGAAACGCTGCAACAGCTGATGGCGCAGCACGGCATGGCGGATGCGTGGGACAAAGTGATTCTGGTGGGCTTTTCGCAGGGTTCGATCATGGCGTTAGATGCGCTGGCGTCGGGCCGTTATCCGCTGGCTGGCGTGGTGGCCTTTTCCGGCCGTCTGGCGTTTGACGGCGCGTTGACGCCGCAGCCGTATACGCCTGCGCTGCTGATTCATGGCAAAGCCGATGAGGTAATTCCGTTTAGCGAAAGCGCAGCGGCGGAGCAGCGCTTGCAGCAGGCTGGCGTGACGGTGGAAGCGCGCTATGAAGCGGCAACCGGCCACACCATTTCATCGCAGGGTGCGATGGATGCCGCCGGTTTCATTGCGCAATGTTTGCAGGATTAAGGCCAGTAACGATTTAACGCCTGCCACGCTTTTTGCGCAGCCACATCTGCTGGCTGCGCCTTCAACTTATCATTAAACACTTCAATGCCGACCGGCCCGCTGTAACCGGCACTTTTCAGCTTATCGACAAAGCGTTCCACTTCGATGATGCCGTCGCCCGGCAACAGGCGCTGATGACGCGCATACTCGCTGAGCGGTTGCTTATCCTGCGGCGGCATTTCGGCCATATCGCACAGCTGCACTTCGTAGATACGCTCGGCGGGAATACCATCCAGCTGGGATGCATCGCCGCCTAACGCGCAGATGTGGAATAGATCGACCACCAAACCGATATTCGGCTGGTCCAGCCGTTGCAAGCGTTCCCACGCCAGCGGCAGCGTGTTATCTACGCTGCACCACGCCATCGGCTCATACATGATGCGCATGTTGTAGCGCGCGGCTTCCGATGCCATCCAACGCAAATCTTCATCAATACGCGCCGCCACACAATCGTCACGCGTGCTGGCCGGTGCCTGAATGGTGTCGCAGCCGATGGTTTGGGCAATCTGAATAAACTGACGCAGCTCTTCGCGTTTTTGCTGGCGGTCGCGATCCGGCGCACCGGTGAAATCGCGTAGCACCTGCACATTGGTGAAGCCAAGCTGCAACTGCTTCGCTAACTGTGGCGTACTGGCTTGCACATCGGCGCGCCAGATCTCAACCTGTTCGAAACCGGCGGCGCGTGCGGCACGCAGCTTCTCCTCAGGTTCACCGTTTAACAACACCAGGTTAAGGAATTTAGGGTTACAACGCATGACACAGCTCCTTAATCGTCCGGATAATCGGTGACAAATTCTGTGCGTCACGCGCACAGAATGGCGATCAGTATCTACCTCTGAGGAGTTATTTCAAGCGCGATGGTTATCCGAGCAGATTGACCGCGGCAAAACCGGCGAAGGTCATCAGCAGCGAACCAATAACATGCACCATCACGCTCGACATCGCCCAAAGGTATTTACCTGATTGTAGCAACCCAACAATTTCTGCAGAAAAAGTGGAAAAGGTGGTTAAGCCGCCACACAAGCCAGTGACAATTAACAGTTTCCAAAAGGGATCGATATGCGGGTTACGCACAAAAAAGGCCAGCGCCGCGCCGATGATAAAACCGCCTACCAGATTCACCATCAAGGTGCCGGGCGGCAAATTGGGAAACAGCGCGTTAAAACGTAATGAGATCAACCAACGCAGCGTACAGCCCACCGCACCGCCCAGCACCACCGCCAGTAACGATTTCAACATAGTTTGGAGCTCCTGATATGAATGACGCGCAGGGCCGCGGCAGGACAGAATAACACCTGACACACCGCCGTCTCCCGCGCAGGGATACGAGTGTTGTCAGGCGTCATCAGCCGTCTGTGACCAGAACGGCGGTTGGGGAAGGTGGCACGCCATCACCTTAGGCGGGAGATAATACGCTGGCTTGGCAATGCAGACAATATGGTGAAGGAGGCACAATGGTGTCGCGGCGCGATCTATCGCGCGCATCAGTGAAGGCACCGTGCCAACCCCTCTTTGCGTAATAAATTGCGCCGCTACGGTTGGTGCCAATATCAACGTTCGAAGTGAATCACGCCCTTAATCAGTTCCCGGTTATTAATCACATCCGCTTCAAAGCGCTCTGCCAGGGTGGAAAAATCATAATGCCGATTGAGCATCATGTCGGCACGAAGCTGCCCGTTCGCCATCAATTCGCCTACTTTCGCGAAATCTTCCAGCGTGGCGTTGCGGCTGCCCAGCAGCGTGGTTTCTTTTTTGTGAAACTCGATATCCGGGATCACCAGATCGCCTTTATGCAGGCCGACAAACACGATGGTGCCGCCGTGACGAATCAGTTTCACCGCGCCGTTCATCGCCGCTGGGCTGCCGGTGGCATCGATCACTTTGGCCGGCAAACGCCCACCAAATTCCGCCCGCAACTGCGTTTCAAAATCGGCGTCTAATGGATTCACCGTCGCCAAACCCAGCTTCTGCGCTACGTGCGCGCGGCGTTGCTCGCTGGTGTCGGCCACCACCACATTCGCTCCCGCCGCCGCCGCAATCGCGGCCACGCCAAGACCAATCGGACCTGCGCCCACCACCAAAACCTGCTCATCCGCCGTAATGGCCGCACGGCGCACCGCATGCGCGCTGATGGCGAAGGGTTCAATCAGCGCGGCGGCTTCGGGATCAACCTCATCCACCGCCAGCAAATTGCTGGTCGGCACGCTGAGGAATTCACAGAAACCGCCATCCTGATGCACCCCAATCACCGAGATCTTTTCGCAGCAGTTGGTTTTGCCACTTAAACAGGCATCGCACTGCTGGCAGGCAACGTAGGGAATCAGCGCCACGCGCTGGCCCAGCCTGAAGCCGCTGGCCTGGCTGCCGAGCTCCACCACTTCGCCACACAGCTCATGCCCCAACACGCGTGGATAGCTGAAAAACGGCTGATTTCCGGCCCAGGCGTGGATATCGGTGCCACAAATGCCGGCGGCGATCGGTTTGATCAGAACTTCATGGGCGGCGGGCGTCGGCTTCGCGCGCTGCTGCCATACCATCTGGCGCGGCTCGGCGACCACCAGCGTTTTCATCGTTGTCATTGGCTTCTCCTGTGCTGTTGTCGCAGTTATGGCGAAAATCGCCGATGACAGCGTTTTGCGTTGGGGGAAGTGTGAAGCCAACCGCTTTTTTTGGGCTTTGTATGGTTTTTAATAGATAAAAAACCGGAGACGCGTATGAGCCGCAGCCAGAACCTACGTCAGAACGTGATTAACCAGATGCTGGAAGGCATTGCTAAACGGCATATCCGTTCGCCGTTGCCCCCGCAGGCGGCGCTGGCCGAGATGTTCAACATCAGCCGCACTACGGTGCGCCACACTTTGCAGCATCTGCATGAGCGCGGCGTGCTGGAAAAGGTGGATGAAACCTACGTTATCGTGCGCGATCCCAGCGAAGAAGATGGTTTTAACGCCCTGACGCCGCCGATCGATCAGCAGGCGCTGCAGTTTGAGCAGACCTTTTTCAACCTGATCAATCAACGTCAGCTGATGCCGGGCGATACCTTTAGCGAGCTGCAGTTAGCCCAGCAGGTGAAGGTCAGTCCGGTTGTGGTACGTGAATTCCTGCTGCGCTTTATGCGTTATGACCTGCTGGAACCGGTGAAGCGCGGACAATGGCGCATGAAGAAGTTCGATCAGAAGTATGCCGAGAACCTGTTTGAGCTGCGTGAAATGCTGGAAACCCACGCGCTGACCCGTTTTCTCAACCTGCCCTCGCAGGATGAGCGCTGGATGCAGGCGCGCGACCTGCTGGATCGCCATCGTTCGATGCGTGACACCATTGCCAGCAATTACCGCCACTTCGCCGCGCTGGATAAAGAGATGCACACGCTGATTCTCTCCGCCGCCAACAATCCGTTTTTTAATCAGTCGCTGGAGATTATTTCCGTGATTTTTCACTCGCATTATCAATGGGATGAAACCGATCTTAAGCAGAGAAATATCGTGGCGCTGGAGGAACATATGGCGATCCTGACAGCACTGATTAGCCGTCAGGATGTCGAAGCCTTGTGCGCCCTGCACACTCATCTCGGCACCGCCAAGACATCGATGATCCGTTCGATCCGCCAGTACAATTAAAAACCGATTAAAAACCACAAAGCATTAGCTCCCGCACGAATCTGAAACATCTCCGCAACATCCCGATCTGATTGCTTCTAGTCTCGAAGTCAATCCGTTGGGGCAGCACCGTTTTGCTGCCGCAGGATCCCACACAAACGCATAACGATAAGTACCCAGATCCGGGAGGTCGCAATGGAAAATACTTCGGCTCGTGGCCGCGAAAACGCGCCACAACCGGCTGCAGACGGGCAAGATTTTATCCCGGCACGCAGTGACGTGGTGCGCTCGCCGCGCATCAGAAAGATCCAGATTACCGCCATGCTGCTGCTGCTGTTCGCCGCCATGATCAACTATCTCGACCGCAGTTCGCTGTCGGTGGCCAATATGACCATCCGGGGAGAACTGGGTTTATCCGCGACTGAAATTGGCGTGCTGCTGTCGGCCTTCTCGCTGGCGTATGGCTTAGCGCAGCTGCCGTGCGGTGCGCTGCTCGATCGCAAAGGGCCGCGCATCATGCTGGCGATTGGTATGTTCTTCTGGTCGCTGTTCCAGGCGGCCGCCGGTTTGGTGCATAACTTCACCCAGTTTATTTTGGTGCGTATCGGGTTAGGTATTGGCGAAGCACCGATGAACCCGTGCGGCGTGAAGGTGATCAACGACTGGTTCAACATCAAAGATCGCGGCATGCCGATGGGCATGTTTAACGCCGCTTCGATGATTGGCTTGTCGATTGCGCCACCGATTCTGGCCGCGATGATGATGGTGATGGGCTGGCGCGGCATGTTTATCACTATCGGCGTGCTCGGCATGTTTCTCGCCATCGGCTGGTATCTGATGTACCGCGATCGCGATAACAACACGCTGAGCGGCGAAGAGATTCACTATCTGCAGGCGGGCAGCGTGGCATCGCGCAAAGAGCCGCTGAGTTTTGCCGAGTGGCGCGGCCTGTTTAAGCAGCGCACCATGTGGGGCATGATGATTGGCTTCAGCGGCATCAACTACACCGCGTGGCTGTACATCGCGTGGCTGCCGGGCTATCTGCAATCCACTTATCACCTCGATCTGAAAAGCACCGGTTTACTGGCTGCGATTCCATTCCTGTTCGGCGCGGCGGGCATGCTGCTGAACGGTTATGTGGTCGATGCGCTGGTGCGTCGTGGCCATGATGCGGTGAAGGTGCGTAAGATCTCTATCGTCACGGGCATGCTGTTGTCCGCCGCGTTTACCGCCTTTGTAACGCGTGCCACCGACACCACCAGCGCGGTGACCATGATTGGTATGGCGCTGTTCTGCATCCACTTTGCCGGTACATCGTGCTGGGGTTTGATTCACGCCAACGTCACGGCGCGCATGACCGCCTCGGTCGGCAGCATCCAGAACTTCGCCAGCTTTGTGTTCGCCTCGTTCGCCCCGGTGATCACCGGTTGGGTGCTGGATACCACCAAGTCGTTTAGCCTGGCGTTGATGATTTGCGCCGGTGTCACGGTGGTGGGTGCGCTGGCCTATTTGCTGCTGGTGCGTAAGCCGATTACCGATGGGGTTTGATTGAGTGTCGGATGTGGGACGGTCGCCATAAATGGCGACCCTACGAAATCGGCATTACGACGGACGGGTGAAAAACTGCGATTCACACTGGCGCGCGATTTCCCACAGCTTGTTGCGAATCACCTGTTTCAGCTGCAGCGTCGATTGCGACTGTGGCTGATCGCGGCGGCTGATCAACATCACTTCAAAGGGTAGCGGCTGCGCGACTGGCAACAGCTTGAGCTGGTCGGCATAACGGCACGCGGTAAACAGATCGACAATCCCGACGCCGCCGCCCGCCAGCACCATATCGGCAATCACCGAATAGGTTTTGATCGACAGCGATACCGCCGGATTGAGCCCTTTATCGCGCAGCGCGCGGTGCAGCACCCGACCGAGCGGATCCTGATTCTGCATCATCAGCAAATTGTTGGCGCACAGCCACTCCAGCGTCACCGGCTCATGGTGGGTGTGATCGCGCGGCAGCAACGCCACCATCGACGACTGAAACAGCGGTTCCGCCAGTAAATCGGCATCCACCTGCTGACCAAACACCAGCGCGAAATCGAGCTGATTATCCATCAGCATGCGGCACAAGGTGCTGAAGTGCTCGGTGACCAGTTCCACGCTGACCGACGCCGCCTGTTGCCGCCAGTTCACCAGCGCGGGTGCTAATACCATCTGACCAAACGCATGCGCAGCACCCACGCGCACCGTTTGCCCTTCGCCGCGCCGTAGCTGCTCGGTCAGCTGGGTAATCGCCTGTAAACGCTGATAGATATCTTCCACTTCCGGCAGCAAGCGCCGCCCTTCTGCCGTCACCACCATGCCCTGCGCGCGCCGCTCAAACAGCGCAAAACCGAGCTGCTGCTCGGCGTGATTAAGCACGCGGCTGACATTCGGCTGCGACACATTCAGCAAACGCGCCGCCGCACTGATGCTGCCGGTCTGCACAATCGCCTGAAAGACTTCAATATGCCGCAGCCGCATGATTATTCGCCCCAGGTGGCTTCAAGCACGCGCAGCCAGTTGCCGTGGCAAATCTTCTCCAGCAGCTCGCGTGAATAGCCGCGCTGCGCCAGCGCCTGCACCAGTAGCGGGAATCCGGCCACGTCCTTCAGATCGCCTGGCATGGTGGCGCCATCGAGATCCGAACCAAAACCGACGCCCTCTTCCCCCACTTTTTCCAGCAGATACTCAACGTGGCGCACGATGGCATCGACGCCGGTCGGCGCATGACGATCGCCATCTTCACGCAGGAATGGCACGGCAAAATTGACGCCGACAAAGCCGTTGGTTTCGGCAATCGCCGCCAGCTGGCGATCGGTGAGATTACGCGACTGCGCGCTGAGCACATGCGCGTTGGAGTGGCTCGCCACCAGCGGCGCATCACTGATTTCCGCGGTGTGCCAGAAGCCTTTCTCATCCATATGCGACAAGTCGACCATGATGCGGCGGCGATTACAGTCGCGCACCAGCTGCTTGCCCGCAGCCGTCAGGCCGTTGCCGATATCCGGCGACGAGGGATAGAGGAACGGCACGCCGTCGCCGAACTGATTCGGGCGGCTCCACAGCGGTCCCAGCGTGCGCAAGCCGCTGGCATACAGCATGTCGAGCAGCTCGCCGTGGGTATCCAGCGCTTCCGCACCTTCGACGTGCATCACCACCGCTAACACCTTGTTCGCCATGCAGTGACGAATCTCGCGCACGCTGCGGCAAATCTTCACCTGGCCATTCGAGGCCTGCTCAATGCGCAGCAGCAGCGCCAGCATGGAAAAGGTCGCGTCGCGCGCTGAGTTGATAATTTCCTGAGGAAAATCTGCGAGGTCTGGCGCACTTCTTGCAATCAGAGGGTGGGACGGCACCCAGGTGGCGAAAATGCCACCTACCATATTTCCCTGACGGATACGCGGCAAGTCCATTTGGCCCGTTTTGGTGCCAGTAAAAAAGGCATTAACCGCGTCCGGCTGATGGTGCTGCCACAGCTTATTCAGCACATCGTTGTGGCCGTCAAAGACCGGAATATCGAGGGTAATCGAGTCAGACATGTTGTTCAGTTCCATGTTCGGGGGAAAGCGCAGCACTGCCAGCTGGCGGAGCAAATTGCACCATAAAAGGGCAAAACCACACGCGTGAAACAAAGGACGTAGAACCGGTATTAATCCTCCGGCGGGTGCCTAAAGTCAAGACAAAAAACAATCAAATAACGATTTTTTATTTTAATTATCAATAAGTTGGGAGTTTACATGGTTACCAGAAGACGTTTTCTTGCAGGATGCACTGCTGTACCTGTTGTTTCCTACCTCAGCCTGAATTCTTCCTTTGCCGCGACGCCGCCGACCATGCTGGTGATCGCGATGCAGCTCGATAACATCACCAGCCTCGATCCACACGAAAGCTTCGAAGCCACCGGCGGCCAGATCTGCGGCAACCTCTATCAACGTCTAGTCACGCCCGATCCCAAGCAAGCCGATAAAGTGATTGGTCAACTGGCGCAAAGCTGGGACGTCAGCAGCGATAACGGCACTTACACGTTCCATCTCGATCCGGCGGCCAAATTCGCCGATGGTTCGCCGCTTACCGCAGAAGACGTGGCGTTCTCGATTGAGCGTATCGTCAAGCTGGATAAGAGCCCGGCCTTTATTATCAACCAGTTCGGCTTTACCAAAGACAATGTGACGCAGCGGGTCACCGCGAAAGATGCGCACACCGTGGAGATGAAACTCGGCGCGCCGGCGGCCGAAACCTTCCTGCTCTACTGCTTGTCCGCCACCGTCGGCAGCATCGTGTCGAAGAAAGCCTGTCTGGCGAACCAGCAGAACAATGACTTCGGTAACGGCTGGCTGAAACAGCACAGCGCCGGTTCCGGTGCCTTTACCCTGCGCACCTGGAATGCCAGCGAAACGGTGATTCTGGAGATTAGCCCGCAATATAAAGGCGCCAGCAAAACCAAACGCGTGATCCTCAAACACATCGCCGACCCAGCCGCGCAGGCGCTGATGCTGAAAAAAGGCGATGTTGATGCCGCGTATGACCTCACCACCGAACAGCTGCTGCAGGTGAAAAACGACAGCAGCGTGTCGCTGGTGAATCAGTCGCTGTCGGCCATCATGCTGATGTCGTGCAACACCAATAATCCGTATCTGAAAAAACCGCAGGTGTGGCAGGCGCTGAAGTGGGCGCTGGATTACGACAGCATTCAGAAAAACATTCTGTCGATGAGTTTTGTTACCCATCAAAGCTTCCTGCCGAGCGGCTTCCCGGCGGCGCTGGACGATACGCCATTCCACAAAGATCTGGCGAAAGCCAAAGCGCTGCTGGCCGAAGCGGGATATCCGGACGGTTTCGAAATCACCCTCGATCACTACTCCATGCAACCCTATCCGGACATCGCGCAGGCAATTCAGACGCAATTGGGCGCGATTGGCATCAAAGTGTCACTGATCGCCGCCGAAAACCGCCAGGTTCTGACCAAGATGCGTGCGCGTCAGCATCAGCTGGCATTGACGGTTTGGGGCGCCGATTACTTTGATCCCAACTCCAACACCGAAGCCTTCTGCGTTAACACTGACAACAGCGATAACGCGCGTGCGCGAACGCTGGCGTGGCGCTGCAGCTGGTCAGACGATGAATTTAACAAACTCACCGAGCAGGCGCTGCATGAGCCGGATCCGACGAAGCGCATCGCGCTCTATCAGCAGATTCAGCAGCTAGGCCGCGAGAAGAGCCCGTTTATTTTCATGATGCAGAAGACCAAAAACGTGGCCACCAGCAAAGCGCTGAGTGATGTCCACATGACCGTACTGGAGCAGTGGCCGTATGCGCAGGTGAAAAAAGCCTGATGCCGTTACTGAAGAGAATCGTCAGCACCCTGGGAAGCCTGGTGCTGACGCTGTTTGGTCTGTCGGTGTTGACCTTTTTCATTGGCCGCGTCATGCCCACCGATCCGGTGCTGGCGGCGGTCGGTGATAACGCACCGCAATCGGTGGTTGAGCGCGTACGTGCGGAAATGGGGCTGGATCAGCCCCTTTACGTGCAGTTTGGTCACTACCTCAATCAACTGCTGCATGGCGATCTCGGTAAATCGATTCTCACCTCGAATCCGGTGATTACCGATATCGCCCGCTTCTTCCCCGCCACCATGGAGCTGGCAACGGCGGCCATCATCATCGCGGCGCTGATCGGCATTCCGCTCGGCGTGTGGGCGGCGGTGCGTCAACGTTCGTGGGTCGATCAAACCATTCGCGTGATCTGCCTCGCCGGCCATTCGCTGCCGGTTTTCGTGCTGGCGCTGCTGAGCCTGCTGATATTCTACGCGGTGCTCGGCATTGCGCCCGGCCCCGGACGGCAGGACATCATCTGGCAGGATATGGTGCCGCAGGTCACCGGCTTCCTCACCATTGATTCGCTGCTGGCCGGAGAAACGGACGCCTTCTGGGATGCGCTGGCCCACATGGCGCAGCCGGTGCTGATTCTGGCCTACTTCAGCATGGCCTACATCACGCGTATGACGCGCACCTTTATGCTTAACGCGCTGAGCGGCGAGTTCGTGATCACCGCGCGCGCCAAAGGTTTGTCGTCACGGCGGGTGATTTGGCGGCATGCGTTTCCCACCGTGGCGGTTCAGCTGGTCACGGTGCTGGCGCTGACCTACGCCGGATTGCTGGAGGGCGCGGTGGTGACGGAAAACGTCTTCGCCTGGCCCGGTATCGGCCAATATCTCACCACCTCGCTGATGAACGCCGACATGAACCCGGTGATCGGCGCCACTTTGCTGGTCGGCACCGTGTATGTGCTGCTCAATCAGCTGGCTGACCTTCTCTATCGACTTTGGGACCCGCGCGTAAAATGATCTTCTTCTCACGAGAATGGCTGCTCGACGACACGCCAGCCAATCGCCGCCAGGCGGTGTGGGGCCGGCGTTATCGCCTGTGGCTCAGCCTGCGCAGTAATCCGCTGGCCATGGCCGGATTGCTGGTGGTGGCGGTGATGCTGCTGCTGGCGCTGTTTGCGCCCTGGCTGACGCCGTTCGAACCCGGTATGCAGCATCTGGAAAACCGTCTGGCGGCCCCTTCCGCCGCGCACTGGCTCGGCACCGATGAGCTGGGGCGCGATGTCTGGACGCGCATTATCTACGGCGGCCGCACCACGCTCGGCATGGTGATCGCCGTGGTGCTGCTCACCGCGCCGCTCGGCCTGCTGATTGGCTGCATTGCCGGCTATGCCGGCGGTTTCATCGATAAAGCGCTGATGCGTTTGACCGACATCTTCCTCGCCTTCCCGCGTCTGATTCTGGCGCTGGCGTTTGTCGCCGCGCTGAAACCCGGCGTGGAGAGCGCGATTCTGGCGATTGCCCTGACGTCGTGGCCGCCGTATGCGCGTCTGGCGCGGGCCGAAACCCTGCAGTTCCGCCACAGCGACTTTATCGCCGCCAGCCGTCTGACCGGCGCTTCGCCGCTGCGCATTATCCTGCGCCACATCATGCCGCTGTGCGTGCCGAGCCTGATTGTGCGCGTCACGCTGGACATGAGCTCCATCATCATCACCGCTGCCAGCCTCGGTTTTCTCGGCATGGGCGCGCAGCCGCCGTCACCGGAATGGGGCACGATGATCGCCACCGCACGTCGTTTCCTGTTCAGCGAATGGTGGGTGCCATTGATGCCGTGTATCGCGATTTTCCTGACGTCTCTGGCGTTCAACTTTCTGGGCGACGGTCTGCGTGACGTGCTGGATCCTAAGGAGCGCTAAATGTTGGTGGAAATTGAGAACCTGCGCGTTGCCTTCCGCTCGCGCAGCGAAACCGTTGAAGCAGTGCGCGGCGTCAGTTTTAGCGTTGGCCACGAGAAGTTTGCCATTGTCGGCGAAAGCGGCTCCGGCAAATCATTGACCGCGCGCAGCCTGATGCAGCTACTGCCGGGCAACGCGGAAGTGAGCGCCGATGTGCTGCGCTTTGACGGCATCGATCTGCGCGGAGCCAGCGAGAAAGTGCTGCGCAAAATTCGCGGCAAGCGCGTCGGTTTTATCCTGCAGGACCCGAAATATTCGCTCAATCCGGTGATGACCATCGGCCAGCAGATTGCCGAAGCCTGGCGCGAGCACAAAGGCGGCAGCCATAAAGCGGCGATGCAGGCGGCGATTGAGCTGCTGGAGCAGGTGAAGATTCGCGACCCTGAAGCCGTGGCGCAACGCTATCCGCATGAAGTCTCGGGCGGCATGGGTCAGCGCGTGATGATTGCCATGATGCTGGCACCCGATCCGGAACTGTTGATCGCCGATGAACCCACCAGCGCGCTGGATGCCACGGTGCAGGCGGAGATTCTGAAGCTGATTGACGAGCTGGTATCGGCGCGCGGCATGGGGCTGATCCTGATTAGCCACGATTTGCCGCTGGTGTCGCACTTCTGCGATCGCGTGGCGGTGATGTACGCCGGCCGCATCGTTGAGCTGCTCGATGCCGGGCAGTTGCAGCAGGCGCAGCATCCCTATACGCGTGGTTTGCTGGCGTGTTTGCCGTCGTTGCGCCATCCGCGCGAACGTTTACCCGTATTGCAGCGCGATGCCGCGTGGCGAGAATAATTTATGATTCAAATCGATAACCTGCGCATCAATTTCGGTGCGCACACGGCGGTAAAAGACGTCAGTTTCTCGGTCGGTAACGGCGAAAGTTTTGGCCTGGTCGGTGAAAGCGGCTCGGGCAAATCCACCATCCTGCGCGCGCTCGCCGGACTGAATGCCGACTGGCAAGGCAGCATGCTGTTTGGTGGCATGCAGCTCAGCGCCAAACGCAGCCGCGCCTTCTACCGTCAGGTGCAGATGGTATTTCAGGATCCGTTTGGTTCGCTGCACCCGCGCCAGACCATCGATCGCATCCTGCACGAACCGCTGCTGGTGCATCAGCTCGATCGCGCCGAACAGCGCATCAGCCAGGCGTTAAGCGAAGTGGGGTTGCCCGCGTCGGTGCGTTTCCGCTATCCGCATCAGCTGTCGGGCGGCCAGCGTCAGCGCGTGGCGATTGCGCGCGCGCTGATCGCCGAACCGGAAGTGCTGCTGCTGGATGAGCCGACCTCGGCGCTGGATGTGTCGGTGCAGGCCGAAATCCTCAATTTACTCAGCGATCTCCGCAGCGAGCGCAAACTCACCTACATTATGGTGACGCATAACCTCGCGGTGGTAACGCATCTGTGTCAGCGCATTGGCGTGATGCAGAATGGCGAGATGGTGGAACAGCTGAGCGCCGACGATCTGCGCGCGCGGCGCATCCAGCATCCACATACCGCCCAACTTTTCGATCTCAGCATGACGCTGGAGGAACCGGCATGACCGCTTACTGGCAACGCGCCGCGGATGTCGCACAACAGATCACTGAAAGCTGGCAACAGCCAGGCGCGCCGGGCGGTGCGATGATCCTGTTTGATGCGCACCAGATTCACTCAACACACTGTGCCGGGTTGGCCGATTTGGCGCAGCAAACGCCGTTCAGCGCCGATAGCGTGGTGCGTTTCGCCTCCATCACCAAACATCTGTTTGCCGCGCTGGTGACCGGGCCGGGACGCCGCTATCTCAAGCTCGACGATCCGCTGGTGCAGCATTTGCCGCAGCTGAGCGGAGCCAACGGCCAGATCACCGTCGGCCAGGCGCTGGATATGAGCAGCGGTTTGCCGGACGTGCGCGAAACCTTATCGCTGCTGGGATTGTCGGTGTACAACGCCACCAGCGCCGACGACCTGCTGGATTTTATCGCGCGCGAAGGTGAGCTCAACTACGCGCCCGGCAGTGAAATCTCCTACACCAACACCGGCTATCGGCTGGTTGAAGAGGCGCTGAAAGCCAAAGGCGTGTTATTCAATGACCTGCTGCAGCAGTACATCTGCGATCCGCTGGATATCAACCTGATTGCGCCGGAAAGCTGGTTCGATATTGTGCCCGGTTTAGTGCCCGGCTACTGGCAAAACGGCGCGCAGTGGCAGCTCTCCAGCGCCGGTTTGCATCTCTCGGCATCGGGCAGCGTCACCGGCAGCCTGAATCATCTGACGCGCTGGCTGCAAAGCCTGCTGGCCGATAGCGGGCCGGGCGCGGGCGTGCTGCAGCGCCTGAGCGCGCCGCGTCATCTCAACGATGGTCGCACCAGCGGATACGGTTTGGGCATCACCAGCTCGACGCTCGGCAGCCAGACGCTGTTCGGTCACGGCGGTTCGCATGCCGGTTATAAGAGCTATTTCCTGCTGCATCCGGAGCTGAAAATCGGCGTGGCGCTGGTCGCCAACCGCGAAGATGTCACCACGTCGGAAAGCGTGCTGCGCGTGATGGCGGCGCTGCTCAATCGCGCGTTACCGGAGAAAGGACACGATTTAACGCCCGGACTTTACGTGGCGGAAAACGCCGCCGACTGGCTGGAAATCAAAGGCGCGACCGCCACCTGGCTCGGCGCAGGCGAAACCCTGTGGCGTGACGATGTGCACGGCACGGCGGTGTCGCTCTCCAGCACTTTCCCGATGCAATTACGCCATGCTGGCGCGGCGATTGTGGGAGAGATTGGTCATGCCGCACGACGTTTTGTGCCGGTGCAGGCCGATCAGGCCAGCCTCGATCATCTGCAGGGCCGCTGGTTCGCGCCGCAGTGGCGCAGCGAGTTGGTGATTGAGGGCGACAGCTTAATCATGGGCATCGGCCCGGCGGCGATTCGTGCGCGTTTGCAGTCGCTGGGCAACGATCGCCTATTAGCCATCGCGCAGGATGGACCGTGGGAGAAGCGCTTCGCGATTGCGCGCGAAGGCGACACGCTGCGGCTGCAATTGAATCGTAGCCGCGTGGTGCGCTTTTTACAGACAGCACGCCCTGAATAATTCGAGTTGCAGCAAGGCGGCAAGTGGGTGAATCCCCAGGAGCTTACATCAGTAAGTGACTGGGGTGAGCACACGTAGCCAACGCAGCGGCGGCTCGAAGTATGACGGGCGCTAAGCCACGTAATGATGTAAACGACCGATTTTCTCGATTTCGACTTCAATCTCATCGCCGGGGAACATAAACAGCGGTGGCGTGCGTTTTTTACCGACGCCGCCCGGTGAACCGGTGATGATCACATCGCCTGGCGACAGCGGGCTGAACGCGGAGATGTACTCAATGATCTTCGCCACCGGATGCACCATGCTGGCGGTGGTGTCGTTCTGCACTTCGCGCTGATTGAGCCAGGTTTTGATCGCCAGCTGCTGCGGATCGGGGATCTCGTCAGCGGTGGTCATCCACGGTCCGAAACCGCCGGTCTGCTGCCAGTTTTTCCCGGCGGTGAACCAGGTAAACTGCATGTCGCGCACCGTGGCATCCATAAAGCAGCTGTAGCCCGCAACGTGCTGCAACGCATCGGCGGCTTTCACCTGATAGGCCGCTTGGCCGATGATCACCGCCAGCTCACCTTCGTAATCAAATTCCTGCGTGGTAGCGGGTTTCAGCAGCGGCTGCTGGTGCGCCGCCAGCGAATCCGCGAAACGCACAAACAGCGTCGGCGCTTCAAGGGTCTCGGCAAACTCTTTGCGTTTGTCAGCGTAGTTCATGCCAACGCAGAACACTTTGTCAGGATTTTCCACCACCGGCAGGAAGCGAATGGCGCTAAACGGGTGATCAATCGGCTGTGACACATAGGCGTCGAGATCGCTTAACGCGCCGCGTTGCAGCAAGGTTTTCAGGTCCGGGCAGTCAGCGCCAAGACGCAAGCCGATATCAATCACGCCCTCTTGCTGCACAATACCGTAACTTTTTCTTTGCTGATCAATAAGATAAAAACTGCAGAGCTGCATGACTGCCTCGTTGTTATATATAAATTGCGCGCAGGTTAGCAAAATTCAGCAGGAAATGCGGACCGACCTGATGATTTAACGCGGTCGCCATTAATGGCGCCCCTACGAGTTGCATGCGGCAATGTCGTAGGGTGCGCATTAATGCGCACCGTATACATGGCCGCACCGGATTACGACTGCGTGCTCGCCAGATAAGAGAAGGCGCTCAGCAGGCTGATTAACGTGTTCATGTCGTCCGCGCGATAGCCAACGGTGACCGCATCAATGCGCGTCACGCCGGGAATCAGGCTGAACAGATCCGCCAGCACCGGTTTGCTGGCTTGCAGCTGCATCTCATAGGGCGCGCTCAGGCGCGTGGTGCTGACCTGGCGTTTGCGTTGCACGGCGGCCGTCGCTGCAGCGCGAATGGCATTTTGCGCTGCCTGCGGGCTAATGGATTCTGCGCAGGTGTGCGAGATGGCGCGTTTCACACAGACGTAATCCACCGAGGGATAATGCTCGGCAATCCAGCCTTTAAGCTGGTCGTCGCCGCTCACCAGCCACAGCGGCGTGCCCTGTTCAGCCGCGGCTGCGGCGTAGATGTCGCTTTCGCCCATCACCTTGCCGTTGATGTGAATGCGCCAGAACGCACGGCCGTTAATGGTGTGCGCCAGCACGCCCGGTTCACCCGCCGCGCTGTGATAGCCGATAAAGAACAGGCCATCAAATGGCTGCTGCTCAATGCCTTCTACCATCGATAAGCCGCGCGGTTTGCCCTGCACCATGCGCGCGCGGGGATCGATATTTTCCGCACGCAGGTTGGTCATCTGCGCGTGGCTGTCGGCCACCACCACTTCCGTTGCGCCGCCAGCAAAGGCGCCATCGATCGCGGCGTTAACTTCCTGTTCCATCAGTCCGCGCGCCAGCTGGTATTCGGCGTGGCCGGGTGAACACTGTTCGGGACGCATCACACCCGCGATGCCTTCGATGTCGGCTGAGATGAAGATTTTCATGGGGTTGGGGTTCCGTGCGGTTATTGGCAGAGGTCGCCATGAATGGTGACCCTACGTGGAGGTCAATCGATCCAATACTTCGGTTAACGACGGGCGATGATGGCCGCGAAAACCGGTGACAGATTCGGCGCTGAGTAAGGCATCCAGCACCGCGTGTTCGGTGGCATCGGCGGCGGCGGCGAGCAGCGGTTCCAGCGTGGACTCTTCTGGCGGTTGCGGCTGTGGCTGGGTGGAAAACGCCAGCGCGATATCGCCCGAACCGTGGCCCCAATAACTGCCCAATCGTCCCAAACCGGGACCGGCGCGTTTAGCGACGCGCTTCAGCTGACGCGCATCGAGCGGCGCATCGGTCGCCATAATAATGATGATGGAACCGGCATCGCGCTGCGGCGTCAGTTCCGGCAGCAGCGGCGCGATCATCTCACCCAGGCGTACGCCGTCCAGCGTCAGCGCGGTTAACGCGCCAAAGTTCGCCAGCACCAGCACGCCCAGCGTGGCATTGAGCGATGGAATCATGCGCGATGCCGTGCCAATGCCGCCTTTCAAACTGAAACAGCTCATGCCACGCCCGGCACCGACGCTGCCGCGATCAAAATCTGCCGTGGCGTCATAGAGTGCTTGCTGCGCCATCGTCTCGGTGATCGCCAGCGCCTGAATATCGTTGAGCCAGCCGTCATTGCACTCCAGCGCCAGCGGATTGACCGTGGGCAAGCTGCGGCCCAACTCGCGGTTACGGCTGATGGCATCGCGTACCAGTGTGGTAAACAGCGTGCCAACCGCCAGCGTGTTGCTCAGCAGAATCGGCGTTTGCAGCACGCCTAACTCTTCAACCTGCACCAGGCCAACCGGCTTGGCGAAACCGTTAAACACCGCCGCCGCACAAGGCAGCGGCTGAATAAACAGATTGTCGCCCGGCGGCACAATCGCGGTAACGCCGGTTTGTCGCTCGCCGTCGGCTAGCGTGTAGTGACCGACGCGCACGCCGGGCACATCGCTGATGCGATTGGTTGGCCCGCTGGCGCTGCGCGGTTGTCCCAGCTGACGCTCGTTGCGCCAGCGTTGCAGCAGCAGGTCGCGCTGCAGTTGTTGAAAGTCCATGCTTAGCTCTTCAGTTTGGGATCGAGCGTGTCGCGCAGCGCATCACCCAGCAGGTTAAACGCCAGCACGGTAATAAATATCGCCAGACCCGGAAACACGCTGACGTGCCACAAGCCCGCCATCATCATGCTGCGGCTCATCGCCAGAATATTGCCCCACTCCGGCACATCGGGTTCCGGGCCGAGGCCGATAAAACTCAGCCCGGCGGCGGTCAGAATACTGGTGCCGATACGCATCGTGAAATAGACAATCACGTTTGACAGCGTGCCCGGCAGAATATGGCGCAGCAGAATCACGCGATCCGGCGCACCGGCGCAGCGCACGGCTTCAACGTACGCCGCCTGTTTCAGCGACAGCGTGGAAGCACGCACGATACGGGCAAATACCGGCACGCTGAAGATGGCTACCGCAATGATGACGTTGTTCAGTCCCGGACCGAGAATCGCTACCACCGCAATCGCCAGCAGCATGCCGGGAAAGGCGAACAGCACGTCGGAGCCACGCATTATCAGCATATCGATCCAGCGTCCGTAATAGCCCGCCAGCAGGCCCAGCAGCACGCCGACCACCATGCCGAGCGTCACCGACAGCACGCCAACGTACAGTGAGATACGCGCGCCAAAGATGATGCGGCTGAACAGATCGCGGCCGAGTTCGTCGGTGCCCATCCAGTGTGTACTGGACGGCGGCGATGACAGCGCCATCCAGTCCGGTGCCATCGGATCCCACGGCGCCAGCCAGGGTGCGAAAATAGCCACCAGCACCAGCAGTAGCACAAAGCCACCGGAGACCAGCGCCAGCGGATTACGCACCAGCGCGTGCAGGAAATCGCGCCACGGCGAACGGATCGCCTCCTGCGCGTGGGCAGGCAGAGATTGCAGACTCATCAGGGCTCCTGTCGCAGGCGAATTGCTGGGTTGACCACGGCATACAGCAGATCGACCAGCAGGTTAATGACAATAAATTCAAACACGAACAGCATGACTAACGCCTGGATCACCGGCTGATCCTGCGCCTTGATCGACTCGATCAACAGCCAGCCCAGTCCCGGCCAGTTGAACACGCTTTCGACCACGATCGATCCGCCGAGTAAGAAACCGAACTGCAAACCGAGCATGGTGATCACCGGGATCAACGCATTGCGCATCACGTGTTTCCACGTCACCAGCCGATTGCGCAGCCCTTTGGCTTTGGCGGTGCGCACGTAATCTTCCTGCGCCACTTCGAGAAACGCCGAGCGGGTGAAGCGCGCCATCACCGCCGCCACCGAGGAACCGAGCGTGATCGCCGGTAATACGATGTCGCTGGGCTGGTTGAAGCCGCTGACGGAGAACAGGCCAAACGGCATGGCGACGAACTGGATCAGCAGCAGACCGAGCCAGAAAGTGGGCATCGAGATGCCGCCGACGGCGACGCTCATTAAGGTCCAGTCCTGCCATTTACCGCGTTTCAGGGCGGCAAACACGCCGAGGAAAAGGCCCAGAATCACCGACCAGGCAAAGCCGGCCAGCGCTAGCCACAGCGTAGGCATAAAGCCCTGTTTGATCACTTCCAGCACCGGCTGTTGGGTGCGATAAGTGACGCCCAGATCGCCGCGCAGCAGGCCGCCGATCCAGTTGATATATTGCTGCGGCAGCGGATCGTTAAGTCCGAGATGCTGACGCGCTGCTTCCACCGCGGCCAAAGGCGCATCCGGCCCGGCGTAGATACGCGCCGGATCGCCAGGCAGCAGTTTGATGAAGCCGAAGACCAGCAGCGAGACCACCAGCAATACGGGGATCATCTCCAGCAGTCGGCGAATGATGTATGCGAACATGCGGTTCCTTTATTTTTTGGGATGGTGCTGGCTGCTCCCGGATGGTGCTGGCTGGCCCCAGATCGTGCTGGCTGTCCCCAGACCGTGCTGGCTGTCTCCAGATCGTGCTGGCTGTCCCCAGACCGTGCTGGCTGTCCCCCATCCCGGCCTTCCCCCGCAAGCGGGGGAAGGAGACGCTGCCACATGCCAGTGATGAAGCTGCATGTGGCAGCATCTTCCTCCCCCATTTATGGGGGAGGACCGAGGAGGGGGACAGCGAGCACATTCGTGGGGGACAGCAAGCACATTCCTGGAGAGACAGCGAGCACCCCACCCAACCTTTACTTAAACGTCGCCTGATTAAACAGGAAGTTACCATCCGGCAGCATCGACACACCGCTCAGCGTGCTGCGTTTGCCGACCAGGTTGTCTGGCGTGCCGAGGAATGCCACTGGCGCCTCTTGCCACAACACTTTCTGCGCTTCGGCGTAGGCTTCGCCGCGCTTAGCCGGATCGGCGGTGGCTAAGCCACCGGCAATCGCTTTGTCGGCTTCGGCGTTGCTGAAGTACGAAACGTTATACGAAGTCGGCACCCAGGATTCGGTGGCGTAGAGTGGACGCAAGGCCCAATCGGCATCACCGGTTGACGTCGACCAGCCGCCGTAATAGAGATCAAATTCCGCCTGTTTCGGGTCCTTCACGCCCCACAATTTGGCGTTGCGCGTGCCGGAATCCATCGGCGTTACCGTGGCGCGAATGCCCACCGTTGCCAGCTGTGCTTTCAATACCTGCGCGGCACGCACGCTGGCGGTGGCGTTGGTGACCCACAGTTTGAGATCGAGGCCGTTCGGATAACCGGCGTCTTTCAGCAGCGCTTTGGCTTCATCTGGCGCATAGCGATAGTTCGGTGCGCTCTGCTTCTGGTAGAACTGCACGCCTTCCGGAATCGCCGAGCTGGCTGGTTTGCCCATGCCGGCAAACGCCACTTTCAGCCACAGATCGCGGTCGATGGCGTAGTTGATCGCCTGCCGCACGCGCACATCATTCAGCGGTTTGTGCTGGGTGTTGATCGCCATGTAATAGAGATAAATGCTCGGATCGCGCTGCACCGCCAGTTTGCTGTCGCTCTGCACGGTGGCGATCAGATCGGATGGCAGCGGCCAGATCGCATCCACCTGGCCCGACTTCAGTGCCGCAACGCGCGTGGCATCTTCCGGGCTTGGCGAGAAGATCACGTTATCCACTTTCGGCCAGCCTTGCTGCCAGTAGCCGTCGTACTTCGCCAGCGTCACGGCTTTACCCGGCTGCCAGGTCACGAATTTGAACGGACCGGTGCCCACCGGATGCAAGCGTAATTGCGCTTCTTCCGGATACTGCTTGAGAATCGCCGGGCTCCACATCACCGCCGACGGATGCGCCAGCGTGTTAATGAAGGCACCAAACGATTGGTTCAGCTCGATTTTCACCTGATTCGGTGCCAGCACCGTTACCTTCGCAATCATCTTGTACAGGCTGTTGCGCTTGAGGCCTTTGGTCTGGTCGGCAAGGCGATCAAGGTTGGCTTTCACCGCTGCGGCATCGAACGGCGTGCCATCCTGGAAGGTCACGTCTTTACGCAGCGTCAGGGTAAATTCGGTGGCGCTGTCGTTGCTGGTGTAGCTGGTGGCGAGCCACGGCTGCAGCTTCATCTTTGCATCGAACTGGAACAGACGCTCGAAGATGCCGCTCTGCACCGAGTAGCTGACGTTATCGGAGGTATCGTGCGGATCGAGGCCGGTGATGTCGGCATACATCGAAATGCGCAGATCCTGCGCCTGAGCGGCGGCGGCCAGCGAGAGGGTCAATCCCAGCGCAAGCGCAGTACGGCGAAAAATCGGGTTCATGAAATCTCCTGGTATTGAGGGTTAGCGCGAAACAAAATCAGCGACCCAGTGTTGCGGAGCAACCTGGCGATAACGCGGTTTAGTGACCGTTTCTCCCACCTTGCGCAGCGGCGAAGGAATTTCGCCCTCTTCGAAAGTGCGGGGTTGACGGTTCTGGGGATCGGCCACCGGCACCGAGGCCAGCAGACGTTGGGTATAAGGATGTTGCGGCTGGTTGAACACCGATTGGCGCGGCCCCAGCTCCACAATCTGGCCGAGATACATCACTGCCACGCGGTTAGCGATACGTTCCACCACCGCCATGTCGTGCGAGATAAAAATCCACGCCACGCCGGTTTGCTGTTGCAGATCCATCATCAGGTTCACCACCTGCGCCTGAATCGACACGTCCAGTGCCGAGACGGCTTCATCGGCGATGATCACTTTGGGTTTCAACGCCATGGCACGCGCAATGGCAATGCGCTGGCGCTGGCCGCCGGAAAATTCGTGCGGATAGCGCCGCGCATGTTCCGGCAATAAGCCCACGCTTTTCAGCAACGCATCAACCTGCGGCGACGCTTCTTCCAGCGATTTCACCATGCCGTGCAGCAGCAGCGGTTCGGCAATGGTGAAACCGACGGTGAGACGCGGATTGAGCGAGGCGTAAGGATCCTGAAACACCATCTGGATTTCACGGCGCAGCGGCTGGAACTGCGCCTCTTTCAGGTTGGCGATTTCATTGCCCTGGAAATGGATGCTGTCGGCGTCGCTGTTAATCAGCCGCATCAGCGCCCGGCCGGTGGTGGATTTGCCGCAGCCGCTTTCGCCGACAATCGCCAGGGTTTCGCCTGGCCACAGGCTGAAGTCGATCTGCTCCACCGCGTGCACCTGATGGGTAAGCGCCGAGAAAATCCCGCTGCGAATCGGGTAGTACACTTTCAGGCCACGCACATCCAGCAGCGGCGTTTCGTCATAGCGCGCGGTGCGCTGCTCGCTGTTATCACTGGCATTGCTGCCCAACAGCGGAAAACGCTGCGGCCATGCGTGTTCGCGCATATCGCCGAGCTTCGGCACCGCCGCCAGTAACGCTTTGGTGTAAGGATGCTGCGGCGCGTTAAAGATGTCGCTGACCGTGCCCTGCTCAACCACTTCGCCGCGCAGCATCACCACCACGCGATCGGCGATTTCTGCCACCACGCCCATGTCGTGGGTGATGAACAGCACCGCCATCTGCTTCTCACGTTGCAGGTCGCGCAGGATGTGAAGAATGCGTGCCTGCACCGTGACATCCAGCGCGGTGGTCGGTTCATCGGCGATCAGCAGTTGCGGATCGCAGGCCAGCGCCTGCGCAATCATCACGCGCTGGCGCATGCCGCCCGACAGCGAATGCGGATAGCTTTTCATTACGCGGTCCACATCGGCGATGCGCACCTGGCGCAGTAATTCACGTGCGCGCTCGTCGGCCTGACTTTTGTCGCAAATCTGATGGTCACGTAGCGCTTCAGTCAGCTGATCGCCGACGCGCAGCACCGGATTGAGCGAGGTCATCGGCTCCTGAAATATCATCGCCATTTCGCGACCACGCAAAGCACGGCGCTGGGTTTCATTCAGCGTGGCAAGCTGATGCGCGTGGCCCTGACGATCGCGGAACTGCATGCTGCCGCGATCGATACGCCCGGATGCGGCTAGCAAGCCCATCACCGCCAGCGAGGTGACCGATTTACCCGAGCCACTTTCGCCCACCACGGCGACAATTTCGCCCTGATGAATGTTAAAACTGATGCCCTTCAACACCTGATTTTCGCCGCTGCGGCCGCGAAAACTGACGCTGAGATCCTGAATCGCGAGCACCGGTTCTGAACCGGCAACGCTGGCGGCGTTGGATGTGAGTAAAGTGTCCGTCATCGTTGCTCCGCATGCGGGTTACAGCCAGATTTGGCCTTGAGCGTAAGAAAGGAAGGGCGAGCTATCGGCGGCCAGCCAAATGGGGCCATCGAGATCGACATGTTCAGCGGCAATCGCCACCGGCAGCGCCGCTTCCATCGCCAGTGAAGAACCGAGCATGCAGCCGACCATCAACCGCATATCGTGCTTCTGCGCCTCCTCCACCATCGCCAGCGCTTCGGTCAAACCGCCGCACTTATCCAGCTTAATGTTGATCATCTCGTAGCGATTGCGCAGCGGCGCGATGTCCTCGCGAGTGTGGCAGCTCTCGTCGGCACACACCGGAATCGGGTGCGTGAAGCGCTGCAACGCCTGATCCTGACCCGCCGGCAGCGGCTGCTCGACCATCGCGATGTTAAAACTCGCCAGCGCGTTGAACAGGCTGGGCAAATCCACACCCGACCAGGCTTCATTGGCATCAATGATTAAGGTGGCGCGCGGGGCGGCCTGACGAATCGCGGCGACTTTCTCCAGAATGTCGTCGCGATTAAGTTTGATTTTCAGCAGGATGGCACCGCGTGATACCGCATCGGCAGCGGCGGCGGCCATGTTTTCGATGGAGTCGAGGCTGAGGGTTTCGGCGGTGATCACCGATGGCGGCTGACGACGCTCGCACTGTTGCCACAGCGTGTGCTTCGCCAGCGCGGCATCGAGACGCCACAGTGCGCAGTCCAGCGCATTACGCGCTGAACCCGCTGATAAACGGCTTTGCAGATCGAGGCGGCTCAGGCCCGCTTCCATGTCGGCGCGCAGCGCTTCCAGTTCGGCGTTGACACTTTCTGGCGTTTCATCGTAGCGCGGCGTTGGCGTACATTCGCCGCGGCCAATAAAACCGTTCTGCTCCAGCGTCACGCGAATCACCGTGACTGCGGTGCGCGTACCGCGTGAGATGGCGAACGGACGCGCCAGCGGCAATTCCAGCACTTCAATCTGCATGCGCCGCATGTTAGCCACGCTCCTGCAGCAGCGCGGCGATATCCGCAATGCCGAAACGCACCGGATCGGTGGCAGGCACGCCGAATTCGGCGCTGATCTCTGCACAATAGGCGCGCGCTTCGTCTTCGCTGTAGTTCGAGGTGTTAATGGCGAAACCGGCCAGCTGAACCGCGTCGCTGGTAACGTGCGCTGCGCGCAGGTTGGCTTCAACGCAATCTTTCAGGCTGACCATTGGCTGATGCGGCAGATGACGCATATGCGGACGCCCCATTTCATGGCACATCACCAGCCAGTGCGGCTGCGCACCGTGGATCAGGCCCATGCTGACGCCAGCGTAGGAAGGATGGAACAGCGAACCCTGACCTTCAACGATATCCCAGTGATCGGCGTCATTGGCTGGCGACAGCGCTTCGACCGCGCCGGCGATGAAGTCGGCAATCACCGCATCAATCGCGATACCTTCACCTGCTACCAAAATACCGGTCTGGCCGGTGGCGCGGAAATCGGCTTTCATGCCGCGTTCGCGCATCGCGGCTTCCAGCGCCAGCGAAGTGTACATCTTGCCTACCGAGCAATCGGTGCCGACAGTAAGTACACGCTTACCTGTACGCTTTTTACCGCTGCCTACGTCCAGTTTTGGACGCATGTGGCGCAGGTCGAACAGCTCAACGCCGAACTCTTTAGCCAACGCCACCAGCTCCGGCTCATCCACCAGACGATGGTGCAAACCGCTGGCAACGTTCATCCCGGCTGAGATGGCGCTTTTGACCGTGTCGAGCCAATGCGTGGGCAAGTAACCACCGGCATTGGCGGTGCCGAGGACCAGCGTTTTGGCACCGCGCGCTTTGGCAGCGGCGATGTCGAGGACGTCGAGGCCAAGCGTGACGGTGCAGCCCGGCAGCTTGATTTCGCCAACGCACTGCTCTGGACGCCAGACGTGAATGCCGCGTGCGGTTTTAGCGGCCAGTGGATCGGTTACGTCGCCGAGGAAGAGTAAATAAGGTTGTGGGATCAGCATGATGTTTCTCGTTTCAGACGGTTTATAGGGCCTGAATTGACTATTTCACGCAGAAGATGGGGTGACGAATGCTTGTTTAGTGGCGGGGTATAACGTGCGGCTATAGCCAGATCGAAATCTAATGGCTGAGAAGTTTTATCAGCGAGTTAGGGGAAAAATGGGCAGAGTAGCGGCTGGAGAGATAAGAAAATAGTTGATAACCACAGGTCGATCCCTGACCGCGATTATCGAGGGTATTTGACGGAATGCTTAGTTTAAAGCACCCGGCGGTACGTGTTTGAAAGTCTCGACATAAGAACGGAACACGTAGCGGAAAAAGCGTTTCATAAAGCACCTGGTTCAAAAATTGTTGAAGAAATACGCAAAAAGTATAGCCGCGGAGCGTTTTTACCGCAATTATTTTTGAAGTAGATCACAGAATTGGGGGTTGGTGCGGGTGTTAAGAAGAGGTCGCCATGAATGGCACAACGACAACGTGGTTAGTTAAACCAGCCTAAATGCTCGCTTAAAATGGTGCAGCCAATGCTGATCAGCACTACGCCGCCCAACACTTCCGCCCATTTGCCCATCACCGGGCCGATAAAGCGGCCAACCAATACGCCGGTGGTTGCCATGATAGTGGTCGCCGCGCCGATGGTGACGGCGGTCATGATGATATTCACCTGCAGGAACGCCAGGCCAACACCGACGGCCAGCGCATCAAGACTGGTGGCGACGGCGGTTAACGCCAGCACCATAAAACCATGACGCTGCGGCGCTTCGCACGGCTCGTCAGCGGTTTGACGAAAACCTTCCATCATCATACGGCCGCCCAGCACGGTTAACAGCACGAATGCCACCCAATGATCCCACGCCATGATGTAGCGGCTGGCCGCGAGGCCAATTGCCCAGCCAATCAGCGGCGTCAACATTTCGATAACGCCGAAAATCAGGCCGGTTCGCAGTGCCTCTTTGAAACCTGGGCGATGCAGCGACGCGCCTTTGCCCAGTGCTGCGGCGAAAGCGTCCATCGACATGCCAAAGGCCAAAATCAGGGTTGCGATAAATGTCATGGGTTTTCAATCAATGCCGCGGAACCGGCGCTAAAGCCGCTACTTCTCCGCATTTATTGTTCAGTAATGAAAAAGTGCGCGCAGTCTAACACGCAAAAACGTCAAAAAAAAGACAGTAAAATCAGGGATTTAAGTATAGCAAAGGCTATAACTCTTAACTTCCGCTATTTTTGACGCTAAGTGAATGGAATAGAAGAAATTTCTGAGCGCGAGCCGGCGCGGGGATTGCACCGTAGCGCGGTTTTATGCGCTAATGCCCGCGCTAACTGATTTGGACAATGACCATGAATAACCCATTCGAAACGCTGATCATCCCAGGCGGCATTCTGCTGCTAGGCTTTCTTTCCGCCCTGCTGCTGCCCGCGCCTTCATTTGGTATTGAGCTGGCAAAACAATTGCAGGAAAGCCTGCATTTGATGGATGTTAATCAGCTGTATACCATCGTCTTTAGTTTGTGGTTTTTGCTGCTGGGCGCGATCGAGTTTTTCGTCATTCGCTTCCTGTGGCGCCGCCGATCGCGCTGATCGTTTTTCCGGCAAGGTGATGCATTTTTCTTCTGGCAGCTTTACGCGGTCATACCTCAATTCATCACCACAAAAATGTAACATTACTTTTACACGACCTGGCGAAATATCGCGCAACATAAAATCCGCATAAATAATCAATCTAGTTAAAACGTATATTTTTCAACACATTAAAATGTGATGCATATCACTCGCCGTTTTCACCCCCGTTATAACCCCTCACAATAGCGTAACAACTGCATTACTCTAACCGTCTGATTAAGAGATAAAAATCCCTTATGACCGCGAGGTTGAGCTGATTAATTCTTATGCTGAATCATTTCCGCCTTTAAAAAATAAACAAACGTTTAATTCCGATACGAGAATGTTATATTCGGATGCATATGCATAACGTGCAGTTAACCGTTATCGTCCCCGTGACTTATACCTGAGTCTTAACCTTTGAGAGATAGCGCCACGCGCTCGAAAGAAGCGCGGCTATTTCGCCTGCGAACCTGTTGAGCTTCAGGTCAACAGAGAGAGGAGATGTCGCCTCATGAGTACTACTGCGGTAAATCTGGCGCTCGCCGCCGCTTCAATGGAAAGTGCAAACCTTCAGGAACGAAAAGACGTCGACGTACTGCTGATTGGCGCAGGCGTGATGAGTGCGACTTTGGGCGCATGGCTGCAAGATCTCGAGCCTGACTGGTCGATTGAGATGGTTGAACGTCTTGATGATGTGGCCGTTGAATCCTCTAATGGCTGGAACAACGCCGGAACCGGTCACGCCGCGCTGGCGGAGCTCAACTATACGCCGCAGAAGGCGGATGGCAGCATCGACATCGCCAAAGCGGTCACGATTAACGAATCGTTCCAGATTTCGCGTCAGTTCTGGGCGTATCACGTGCAGAAAGGCAACCTGCGCAATCCCAAAAGCTTTATCCACAGTACGCCGCACATGAGTTTCGTCTGGGGCGACGATAACGTTGAATTCCTGCGCAAGCGTTTCAATGCGCTGCAGAAAAGCACGCTGTTCCGCGGCATGAATTACTCTGAAGATCGCGATCAAATCACTAAGTGGATTCCGCTGGTGATGAACGGCCGCGACAGCAAACAGAAAGTGGCGGCGACCTGGACCGAAATGGGTACCGACGTGAACTTCGGTGAAGTAACGCGTCAGCTGATTGCCTCTTTAGAGAAGAAAGCCAATTTCCGCCTGCGTCTGCGCCAGGAAGTGCGTGATATCAAACGCCTGAGCGACGGTCGCTGGCAGGTCACGCTGCATAATCTGGCCAGCGGTGAAAATCGTGTGCTGACCACGCGCCAGCTGTTTATCGGTGCCGGCGGTGCGGCGTTGCCGCTGCTGCAGAAATCCGGCATTCCGGAAGTGAAAGGCTACGCCGGTTTCCCGGTGGGCGGTTCATTCCTGGTGACGGAAAATCCTGACGTGGTGAAACAGCATATGGCGAAGGTGTATGGCAAAGCCAGCGTCGGCGCACCGCCGATGTCGGTGCCGCACGTCGATACCCGCGTGCTGGATGGCAAACAGGTGCTGCTTTTTGGGCCGTTTGCTACCTTCTCAACCAAATTCCTCAAAGAGGGTTCGCTGCTGGATATGTTCGGCGCGATGAACACCAGCAACCTCAAGCCGATGGTGCAGGTTGGCCTGAAGAGCTTCGACCTGGTGAAATATCTGGTTGATCAGGTGTTGCAAAGCGACAGCGATCGCTTGGAAGCGTTGCGCGCTTACGTGCCGCAGGCGAAGCAGGAAGATTGGCGTTTAGTCACTGCTGGCCAGCGCGTGCAAATCATCAAGAATGATGCCGTTGAAGGTGGCGTGCTGCGTCTTGGTACCGAAGTGGTGACTTCGGAAGATGGTACTATTTCCGCCCTGCTGGGTGCCTCGCCGGGCGCCTCCACCGCCGCACCGATTATGCTCGAGCTGATGGCGAAAGCCTTCCCGGAACAGATGCGTTCACCGGAGTGGCAGACCAAAATCCGCATGGTGATCCCATCGTGGGGCCGCAAGCTGAACGGCGACGTCGCACTGACCGAGAAAGTGCTGGCCGATACCAGCCGCGTGCTGCAACTCGACTACGAGCCGGTGATTACACCTGATGCCGCCAACGATGAAGCGCGCGAAACCGCGCACGTGGTGGGTAAGTAACAAGGTAGTATCGGATGTTGGCAAGATGAGAGGCCGCGAAAGCGGCCTCTTTTTTATGGCTAGCTCAGCAGCACCGCGTCGTACAACATCCACACTGTTGTCGCCACCAGCGACAGCGCCATCAAACTGTTAAACGCCTGACGTTTCCACGCGACCTGCAGATGGCTGCGAAGGCGATCGCCCAGCGCTGCCCAAATCAAAATGCACGGCAGATTCAGTGCGGCGAATCCCAGTAGCAACGTCAGCACGCCGCTACTGTTGGCGTACATCAGCGCCACGTTGGTGACCATCAACCAGGCCTTGGGATTCACCGCCTGGAAACAGATGCCGCCAATTAACGTCATGGGTCGCGGACGTTCGCGCAGTTGCGGCGCGCCGGCACGAAAAATCTTCCACGAAAGCCACAGCAGATAGCTACAGCCGACCACCGTCAGCGGCAGGCGAATCGCACCCATCCAGTGCAGCAGCGCATCCAGCGCCACGCTCGCCAGCAGCATCTGTATTGCGCAGCCCAGCAGGATGCCAAACAGCATCGGCAGCGTGCGTTTAAAGCCAAAGTTAACGCCCGACGTCGCCAGTAACAGGTTGTTTGGGCCTGGCGTGATCGACATAACGGTGACGTAGCTGAAGAATGAGGGATCGAGCATGATGCGCTTCCTGAAGAATCAATGATGTCTTCATGCTAGTGCGTATATTGCAATGGAAACAGAGACACAAAACCACTATTGTAATGGGTACAGTTGTCTCAAAAATGAATTGTACCCATTGCGCGCGGAGGCTTTTGTGTCCCTTCCACTTTCATCCGGTCAAACGCTGTATCAGCAGTTGGTCGATAGCTTCGCCGAGTCAATTCATCAGGGCACGCTGAAGCCGGGTAAACGGCTGCCAGCGATACGCCGCGTGGCACAATCGCATCAGGTGAGTATCAATACCGTGCTCAATGCATGGCAAATCCTCGAAGATCGCGGCCTGATTGAATCGCGGCCGCAGTCGGGTTATTACGTGCGTGGCGTGCTGCCCGCCGTGACGCGTTCAGTAAAACCGCTGCCGGCAAAAATCAACGATCCCAGCGCGCAGAAGCTGGAGCTGATTGAGCAAGTGTTCGCGGCGCAAAATAATCCCGATTACACCAATATCTCATTAGCCTGTCCGCAGGATGGCACCTTCTATCCGGCGGCGCGAATCGGGCGAATTACTGCATCGATTTTGCGCCAGAATCCCGACATTATCGGACGCTATGCGCTTCCACCCGGTAGTGAGCGCTTACGGGAGGAGATTGCGCGTCGTGCCCTGCACAACGGCATCAACTTGCCGCCGCAGGCGATCACGCTGACGCACGGCTGCATGGAAGCACTTCAGCTGGCGCTGCGCGCGGTGACTAAACCCGGCGATTGCATTGGTTTGGAGTCGCCGACCTATTTCTTCCTGTTCCCGCTGCTGGCGTCGCTGGGGCTGAAAGCGCTGGAAATCCCCACCGATCCGCAGCAGGGATTGTCGCTGGATGCGCTAGAGATGCTGCTGCAGGAGAAGCGGATTCAGGCGGTGATTGCCATGCCCGGCGCGCAGAACCCGCTGGGATATGTGATGCCGCTGGAGAATAAAAAGCGGCTGGCGAAGTTAGTGAACACTTACCACGTTCCGCTGCTGGAAGATGGTTTATACGACGAATTGCAGTTTGAGTGGCCGCTGTCGCCGCCGGTAAAGGCGTTTGATAGCGAGGGTTGGGTGATTTACTGCACCAGCTTTACCAAAACCGTGGCGCCTGATTTCCGCGTCGGCTGGACTGCTGCCGGGCGTTTTCATGACGCTATCGCTCACCTCAAAGCGGTGTCGTCGATGGCGGAATCACGCTTGTTAAGTGAAACCCTGGCCGAATTTCTTGCCAGCGGCGGCTACGATCATCATCTGCGCACGCTGCGTCGGCGCTATGCCGCCAATCTGGATGCGGCGCGCGGGATTCTGGCACGCCACTTTCCGCAGGGCACGCGCGCTACCCTGCCGCGCGGCGGGTTTGTTTTTTGGGTCGAACTGCCGGGGAACATTGATACCGTAGAGATGTTTCATCGTCTGCTGCAGGAGCAAATCTGTGTGACGCCGGGCGCGCTCTACTCCCTGAGCGATCGTTACAAACACGCGTTGCGCCTCTCCTGCTGCTACCCGTTTGATGAACGTTATACGTGGGCGCTGCAGCGCACCGGCGCGCTGGCCTGTGAAATGACAGGCCTCGCGCCGGGACAGGATCAGGGTTTGCCGTTGCGGCCCCAAGTGGTGTAAGGCTCGCGCTCGGTCAGGCGTTCGTAATAAGTCTGAACCGCCGGGAAGTCAGGGTGTTCCAGCGGGGTTTCAAACCAGCGGTTCACCGCCAGCCCAACCGGAATATCGGCCAGCGAGAAATTGCGGCCTGCGACATAGCGCCCGGTTTTCTCCAGATGCTGGTTGAGTATGTTCATGGTGTGCGTCCAGCCTTTCACCGCCGCCGCCAGCAAGCGGGGATCCTGATGCGCCGGCGAGTTGCGCACCAGCGACATAAATGCGTAACGCCAGGACGTGTTAAGTTCGGTGGCTTGCCAATCCATCCACTGATCAACTGGCGCGCGCGCGCGGGGATTGTCGGGATAGAGCCATTCGCCGCCGTTGCTGTTGGCGAGATAGCGCAGAATAGCGTTGGATTCCCACAGCACGAAGTCGTCCTCGATTATTACCGGCACCATGGCGTTGGGATTGAGTGCCATAAACTCTTTCGAGTGCAGCGATTGTGGATCATCGCCCCAGGGTTCTAATTCGTACGCAATATCGAGTTCTGCGCACAGCCACAGAACTTTTCGCACGTTTATTGATGAAGTACGGCCAAGAACTTTTAACATTGCGGACTCCGATTCCAGAATTCTTAATCTATTCATAGCCCTGTTGCTGGCCTTTCGCAATCAGCAGGATGTAAATCCCGATTTCAGACAACCTCAACGAGGAAGGAGTGACAATGAAGGTCGCATTTAAACAGGTGGACGTGTTTACCTCATCGGCGTTTAAAGGTAATCCGCTGGCGGTGATCATGGATGCACAGGGATTGAGTGACGCGCAGCTGACGGCGATTGCGCGCTGGACCAATCTGTCGGAAACCACCTTTGTGCTGCCGCCACAAGATGCGGCGGCGGATTACCGCGTGCGCATTTTTACCGTCGAAGGTGAACTGCCTTTTGCCGGGCATCCGACGTTAGGCACCGCGCATGCGCTGCTGGAAGCCGGTTGGCCGCTGAAAACGCCGGGCAAAATCGTGCAGGAGTGCGGCGTTGGTCTGGTTGAGGTGAAAATCAGCGATGACGGTGCGCTGGCGTTTGCCGCGCCTGCCGCCACATTAACGCCGTTCAGTGATGCGCTGATGAGCAGCGCGCTGAACAGTGAATGCTTCGATCTCAGCCAAATGCCGACCATCGTTGATATGGGTATTCGCTGGCTGCTGATTCCGATGAGTAGCGCGCAAGCGGTGCTGGATGTGGTGCCGTCAGCAGCCGATTTACACCGTTTACATCAGCATGCTGAGGTTAACGGTACGGCGATTTTTGGTGCGTTACCGTCGGGCGAAAACGAGCAGTATGAAGTGCGCGCATTGCTGGTTGAGAACGGCAGCTTGACCGAAGATCCGGTGACCGGCAGCGCCAACGCCTGTCTGGCGCGCTACTTCGAGGCTAACAAGCAAACGCGGGATTATCGGGCACGTCAGGGCAGCGTGATTCAGCGTGAAGGTCGCATTCAGGTTAGTTTTAGCGATGAAGCGATCTGGATTGGTGGCCAAACGGTGACGGTGATTGATGGGACGATCGATCTGTAGGGTTGCCATTTATGGCAACCCTGGCGGGTGACAATATTTAATAAGGTCGCCATGAATGGCGACCCTACAAATTACAAGCCTTGCCCGCCTGAGGCTTCAATGCGCTGTGCGGTGATCCAGCCGGTTTCATCGCTGAGAATCGCGCTGATGGCATCGCCGATATCATCCGGCAAGCCAACGCGGCCCAGCGCGGTTACTGAAGCGATATGGTCGTTGAGATCTTTGGTATCACGCACGCGGCCGCCGCCGAAGTCGGTTTCAATCGCGCCTGGCGCCAGAATGTTGACGCGAATATGGCGCTCGCCTAACTCTTTGGCCTGATAGCGCGTTAACACTTCCATCGCGCCTTTCATTGAGGCGTACGTGCCTGAACCTGGCAGCGTCAAACGGGTTAAACCGCTGGAGATATTCAGGATGCGTCCACCATCAACGATCAGCGGCAACAGTTTTTGCGTCAGGAAGAATGGCCCTTTGAAGTGCACATTCACCAGCGCATCAAACTCATCTTCGCTGGTCTCTGCGAACAGCTTGTAGTGACCGTGACCGGCGTTGTTCACTAAATAATCAAAGTTGTCACGCTGCCAGGTTTTCTGCAGCGCTTCTTTCACCTGCGCCACGAAGCCGTCGAACGTGCTGGTGTCGCCGACATCCAGCTGCAACACCACCGCACGCGCGCCCAGCGCTTCAATCTCCTGCACAACCGTCTGCGCTTCCTCCGCGTGACCGCGATAGGTAAACAGGATATCGGTGCCTTTGGCAGCCAGTTTCAGCGCCCCATTCTTGCCTAAACCGCGATTTCCGCCGGTAATCAATGCAATTTTATGACTCATGTTTCGCTCCAGTTGGAAAATTGAACACGTGTTAAGGATATTCGTGAATAATTGATCTATAAACGCAGAGGAATACGCAGCACTGTTTCACTAACAACAACAATCGGTGAACAACATGGATAAAATTCACGCAATGCAGGTTTTTGTGCGGGTGGCAGAAATGGGCAGTTTTACCCGTGCGGCAGAAAGTTTGGGTTTACCGAAAGGCAGCGTATCCCGCCAGCTGCAGGCGCTGGAGAATCAAATGGGCACGCGCCTGCTGCATCGCACCACGCGGCGTGTGCATCTTACGCAGGACGGCCTGGTTTATTACGATCGCTGCCTCGATTTACTGTCGATGCTCGACGACATGGACAGCCTGTTCCAGCACGATCCCGGCACCTTAAGCGGCAAATTGCGCGTGGACATGTCGGTGGCGATGGCGACCGGCTTTGTGCTGCCACGATTGCCGGAGTTTTTGCAGCACTATCCCGGTCTGGAAATTGAGTTGAGCAGCAGCGATCGTCAGGTTGATGTGATTCGCGAAGGATTTGACTGCGTGGTGCGCGTCGGCGAGCTGAAAGATTCCGGGCTGATTGCGCGGAAAATCGGCTCGCACGCCTTGATCAACTGCGCCAGCCCCGGCTACCTTTCCCGCTTCGGCATGCCGGTGCGGCTGGAAGATCTGTCGCAACACGCGATGGTGCATTACACCCAGCAGCTGGGACAACCTTCATTGGGCTTTGAATATTTTGATGGCAAACAGTGTCATTACGTTCAAACCGGCGGCGTAGTGACGGTAAACAGCACTGAAACCTACCGCGCCGCCTGCATGGCAGGGCTCGGCATTATTCAGGTGCCAGCGATTGGCGTGCAACCGCTACTGGAGTCGGGGCAACTGGTGGAAGTGCTGCATCACTTCCCGGCGAAACCGATGCCGATCTCGCTGCTTTACCCGCATCGCCGCAACGTGGCGCGCCGCGTGCGAGTGTTTATGGAATGGCTCAGCCAAGTCCTGCAGGAATATGTAACTTAGCAGACTATAATTGTATTTTCGCAGTGAACAGGATGACTATCGTCTATGACGGACAAAACCCCTAAACAGACCGCGGCCGAGGCAGAAGCCAAGCCGCTGATTGACATTAAAACCGGCAATAAAACCGTGGATGGCTCGATTCAAAATGTGTCGCGCTTCGCTGCCTGGTTCCAGGCGATTCCGGCGGTGGCGCACTTTATGCGCGCGCTGGAACGCTTCAACGATCGCCTCGGTAGCCAGTTTGGCGCGGCGATCACTTACTTTTCCTTTCTCTCTCTGATACCGATTTTGATGGTCTCCTTTGCGGCGGTCGGCTTTGTGCTGGCGTCGAATCAGGATTTGCTCACCGAGTTGATCAACAAAATCGTTAACAGCATCAGCGACCCGACGTTGGCCACCACGCTGAAAAATACGGTGAATACCGCGATTCAGCAGCGTGCCACAGTGGGATTAACCGGTTTGCTGCTGGCGCTCTACTCCGGCATTAACTGGATGGGCAACCTGCGTGAAGCGGTGCGCGCGCAGTCACGCGACGTGTGGGAACGCACGCCAGACGATCAGGAAAAATTCTGGAAGAAGTACGCGCGCGATCTGATTTCGCTGTTGGGTTTGATGTTTGCGCTGGTGATTACGCTGTCGCTGACCTCGATTGCCGGCGCGGCGCAGGCAGCGATCGTTAACGCGCTGGGGCTGGAAGACATTGAGTGGCTGCGTCCAGCGATGACGGTGATTGCGTTATCTATCTCTATCCTGGCTAACTATCTTCTTTTCCTGTGGATCTTCTGGATTTTACCGCGCCACAAGCCGCGTAAAAAAGCGCTGTTCCGCGGCACGCTGCTGGCGGCGATTGGCTTTGAGGTGATCAAGTTTGTAATGACGCTGACGCTGCCGAAGCTGGCAAGCTCGCCGTCGGGCGCGGCCTTTGGTTCAGTGCTCGGCTTAATGGCGTTCTTCTACTTCTTTGCGCGTTTGACGCTGTTCTGCGCCGCGTGGATCGCCACCGCCAAATACAAAGATGATAAAGAGATGCCGCAGCCGCATCAGGCTAAATAAGCCTACGAGGTTGTTACAATTGCCGTACTAGCTAAAAATGTCTCCTGCTGGCTGCTTTTTCAGCAAAAACCAGCAGGAAACGCTAAAGGGTCACTTTAATTTGGCCCTTTTGCAGAGATTCCCGCCAAAAAAGTGACACTTCCCGTTCCCATCCGCCACTGATCGTAGCAACTCAGAAATTATCCACTTATTCGCCGAAAAAGCCCGGTCTGACGCGGTTTTTCGCCATTGAATGCCGCAAACCAGGTGCGTAAGATTCTCTGTCTACATTTACAATTAAGAAACACTTATGCAAGCCTCCATCACAGAAACACTCGACAAAAAACACGACGACACTCCGGTCAATTCACGTGGCAAAGTGGTTGTGGCATCGCTTGTCGGCACCGCCATTGAGTTCTTCGATTTCTATATCTATGCCACCGCTGCGGTGATTATTTTCCCGCACATCTTCTTCCCGCAGGGCGATCCGACCGTGGCCACGTTGCAGTCGCTGGCGACCTTCGCGATCGCCTTCGTGGCGCGTCCTATCGGTTCTGCCGTGTTTGGACACTTTGGCGACCGAGTTGGCCGTAAAGCCACCTTGGTGGCATCGCTGCTGACCATGGGCGTCTCGACGGTGCTGATTGGTTTACTGCCAGGTTATGAAACCATTGGCGTGGCAGCGCCGCTGCTGCTGGCGCTGGCGCGTTTTGGTCAGGGTCTTGGCCTTGGTGGCGAATGGGGCGGCGCGGCGCTGCTGGCGACCGAAAATGCCCCGGCGAAGAAACGTGCGCTTTATGGTTCGTTCCCACAGCTCGGCGCGCCGATTGGCTTCTTCTTCGCTAACGGCACGTTCCTGCTGCTTTCATGGTTGCTGACCGACGAGCAGTTCATGAACTGGGGCTGGCGCGTGCCGTTTATTCTCTCTGCGGTGCTGGTGTTAATTGGCCTGTATGTGCGCGTTTCGCTGCATGAAAGCCCGGTATTCGCCAAAGTGCAGAAAGAGAACAAACAGGTGAAAATGCCGATCGGCACGCTGCTGAGCAAGCATCTGACCGCCACCATTCTCGGCACCTTCATCATGCTCGCCACTTACACGCTGTTCTACATTATGACCGTTTATTCGATGAGTTACGGTACCGCGCCCGCGCCGGCCGGCCTCGGCTATTCGCGTAACAGCTTCCTGTGGATGCTGATGGTGGCGGTGATTGGTTTTGGTGTGATGGTGCCGATTGCGGGCCTGCTGGCCGATCGCTTTGGTCGTCGTAAAACCATGATCACCATTACGCTGATGATTATCGCCTTTGCATTGATGTTCCCAATGCTGCTGGGTTCCGGTTCTCAGGTGCTGGTGATGGGCTTCCTGATCCTCGGTCTGAGCATTATGGGCCTGACGTTCGGTCCGATGGGCGCGCTGCTGCCAGAACTGTTCCCAACGGAAGTGCGTTATACCGGCGCATCATTCTCCTACAACCTGTCGTCGATTCTTGGGGCTTCTGTAGCGCCTTATATCGCCACCTGGCTGAACGCCAATTACGGTTTACAGGCGGTGGGCTTCTATTTGGCTTCGATGGCGGTGCTGACGTTGATCGCGCTGATTGCCTGTAAAGAGACGCGTAATCAGACGCTGTATGAAGCGGTGTGATTGATTGAACTGACTGTACTTTGTACGTGCTTGCTGTCCCCCATCCCGGCCTTCCCCCGCAAGCGGGGGAAGGAGACGCTGCCACATGTAGCTTCAGAACTAACATATGGGCGCATCTTCCTCCCCCATTTATGGGGGAGGACCGAGGAGGGGGACAGCGAATACATACAAAGAGCAACAGCGAGCACGAATAAAAAAACCCCGGCAAGCCGGGGTTTTTTATTGTGCTGAAAACTGTGTCGCGCGTGGCTTAGCCAGCGACAGCGATACGTTTCATATCGGTCATGTAGCCACGCAGTTTGCGGCCTACAGATTCGATTGGGTGCTGACGAACGGCTTCGTTGACGTCACGCAGTTGCGCGTTATCCACCTGCGTACCTTCAACTGCTTTGCCCAGATCGCCCGGCTGCAGCGTGGTCATGAACTCTTTCAGCAGTGGAACCGCCGCGAAGGAGAACAGGTAGTTACCGTATTCTGCGGTATCCGAGATAACCACGTTCATTTCATACAGACGCTTACGTGCGATGGTGTTGGCAATCAGTGGCAGCTCGTGCAGTGATTCGTAGTAAGCCGACTCTTCGATGATGCCCGCGTCAACCATGGTTTCGAATGCCAGCTCAACGCCTGCTTTGACCATCGCAACCATCACGACGCCTTTATCATAGTATTCCTGCTCTTCGATTTTGCCATCAAACTGCGGTGCGTTTTCGAACGCCGTTGCGCCGGTCTCTTCACGCCAGGTCAGCAGGTTTTTGTCGTCGTTAGCCCAGTCAGCCATCATGCCTGAAGAGAATTCGCCAGAGATGATGTCATCCATGTGCTTCTGGAACAGCGGTGCCATGATGGTTTTCAGCTGCTCAGACAGCGCATAAGCACGGATTTTCGCCGGGTTAGACAGGCGATCCATCATCAGCGTGATGCCGCCGAATTTCAGTGATTCGGTGATGGTTTCCCAGCCGAATTGAATCAGTTTTTCGGTATAAGCCGCGTCGTGACCTTCAGCCACCAGCTTGTCGAAGCACAGCAGAGAACCGGCCTGCAGCATACCGCACAGAATGGTCTGCTCGCCCATCAGGTCAGATTTCACTTCCGCAACGAAGGAAGATTCCAGCACGCCCGCACGGTCGCCGCCGGTGGCTGCTGCCCAGGCTTTAGCAATCGCCATGCCTTCGCCTTTAGGATCGTTTTCCGGGTGAACGGCGATCAGCGTAGGTACACCGAAACCACGCTTATACTCTTCACGTACTTCAGTACCCGGGCACTTCGGCGCGACCATCACTACGGTGATGTCTTTACGGATGGTTTCGCCCACTTCAACAATGTTGAAACCGTGTGAGTAACCCAGCGCAGCGCCATCTTTCATCAGCGGCTGAACAGCCTGAACGACCGCAGAGTGCTGCTTGTCTGGCGTCAGGTTAACCACCAGATCGGCCTGTGGGATCAGCTCTTCGTAAGTGCCCACTTTGAAGCCGTTATCGGTCGCTTTGCGGAAAGAGGCACGCTTCTCAGCAATCGCTTCAGCACGCAGGGCATACGCCACGTCCAGACCAGAATCACGCATGTTCAGACCCTGGTTCAGACCCTGAGCACCACAGCCAACGATGACCACTTTCTTGCCTTTCAGGAAGCTAGCACCATCAGCGAATTCGTCGCGTGACATGAAACGACATTTGCCCAGCTGCGCTAACTGGTTGCGCAGATTCAATGTGTTGAAGTAATTAGCCATGGGTACTCCGGTTAGATGTTGTGTTTGTTTTTGTTCAGTAACGACGTTGTCTCTTACGCCGCGAATGACCCCATCATATGACAGGAAATCCGTTGCTTAAATTGATATATTAGCAAGGTCACATTGCATAATTTGCAACATAACCTTGAGGTGATACGCGCATGGATTTACGAGACCTGAAACTCTTCCTTCATCTGGCTGAAAGCTGCCACTTTGGCCGCACCGCGCGTGCCATGCACGTCAGCCCTTCAACCCTTTCGCGCCAGATTCAGCGCCTGGAAGAAGATGTCGGTCACGCGCTGTTCCTGCGTGATAACCGCACTGTCACGCTCACCGAAGCCGGTGAGCGCCTGCGCCAGTTTGCGCAGCAGACGTTGCTGCAGTATCAGCAGTTACGCCATGTGATGGATCTTAACGGCCCGTCACTGAGCGGCGAGCTGCGCCTGTTCTGCTCGGTGACCGCCGCTTACAGCCATCTGCCGCCGATTCTCGATCGCTTTCGCGCTGAACATCCGCAGGTAGAGATCAAACTTACTACCGGTGATGCCGCCGATGCGATTGAGATGGTGCAGTCCGGCGACGCCGATCTCGCCATTGCCGGTCGCCCAGAATCGCTGCCGGCCAGCATAGATTTTACGCCACTGGGCCTGATTCCGCTGGTGCTGATCGCCCCGGCGCTGCCTTGCCCGGTGCGCAATCAGGCGACGCAGGAGCAACCCGATTGGGCGCAAATTCCGTTTATCCTCCCGGAACAAGGACCTGCACGCCGCGGCATCGATTTATGGTTCCGTCGCCAGCGCATTCCCAATCCGCAGATTTATGCCACGGTCTCCGGTCATGAGGCGATTGTGTCGATGGTGGCGCTGGGATGCGGTATTGCGCTGCTGCCGGATGTGGTGCTGGAGAACAGCCCGGAACCGGTGCGCAATCGCGTGTTAACGCTGGAGAATGTGGAGTCGGTCGCACCGCTGGAACTCGGCGTTTGCGTACAAAAAAAGCGGCTCGGAGAGCCGCTTATCAATGCGTTCTGGCACCAGCTATAGTTACTGCCCGGCGAGGAAGAAACGGAACGCCGGGTTACTCGCTTCGTCATGCCATTCGTAACCCAACGCGGTGAGATGCGTTTCGAAATCCGGTTCCTGATCGTTGGCTTCAAACGCCGCCAGCACGCGGCCATAATCGGTGCCGTGACTGCGATAATGGAACAGCGAGATATTCCAGTGTGCACCCAGCGTCTGCAGGAACTTCAGCAGCGCGCCCGGTGCTTCCGGGAATTCAAAGCTAAACAGGCGTTCGCGCAGCGGCTTGGATGGACGTCCGCCCACCATGTAGCGCACGTGCAGCTTGGCCATTTCGTCATCCGACAGATCCACCACGTGATAACCGGCTTCGCTCAATTGGCTGATGATCTCACTGCGCTCCTCCAGCCCGCGCGTTAAGCGCACGCCGACGAAAATGCAGGCGTTATCCGCATCCGCGTAACGATAGTTGAACTCGGTGATGGAGCGCCCGCCGATGGTCTGACAGAACTTGAGGAAACTGCCCTGCTGTTCTGGAATGGTGACCGCCAGCAGCGCTTCTCGCTGTTCGCCCAGTTCACAACGCTCGGAGACATAACGCAAGCCGTGGAAGTTGACGTTGGCACCCGACAACACGTGCGCCAGGCGCTCGCCTTTGATGTCGTGCAGCTGGATATACTTCTTCATACCCGCCAGTGCCAGCGCGCCGGAAGGTTCCGCCACGGCGCGCACATCTTCGAACAGATCTTTCACCGCTGCGCAAATTGCATCGCTATCCACCGTGATGATGTCATCGAGATACTCCTGACACAGACGGAAAGTTTCGCTGCCGATGCGTTTGACCGCCACGCCTTCAGCAAACAAGCCCACGCGCGCCAAATCTACCGGCTCACCTGCTTCTAGCGCGGCCTTCAGACAGGCTGAATCTTCCGACTCTACGGCGATCACTTTGATCTGCGGCATCAGCTGTTTGATCAGCACCGCCACGCCCGCCGCCAGACCACCGCCGCCGACCGGCACGAAGACGCGATCGAGATGCGCATCCTGCTGCAGCAACTCCATCCCCAGCGTGCCCTGCCCGGCGATCACCGCCGGATGGTCAAACGGAGGAACGAAGGTGTAACCCTGCTGCTCCGCCAGCTCAATCGCTTTGGCTTTCGCCTCGTCGAAGTTGGCACCAAACAGATAAGCCTCACCGCCAAATGCGCGTACTGCATCAACCTTGATGTCTGCCGTGGCCAGCGGCATCACAATCAGTGATTTGATGCCCAACGTGCTGGCCGAGAGCGCCACGCCCTGCGCATGGTTACCGGCCGAAGCCGTGACCACACCGCGCGCTTTTTGCTCTTCGTTCAGCCCGGCAATCATCGCGTAAGCCCCGCGCAGCTTGAAGCTGTGCACCGGCTGACGATCTTCACGCTTCACCAGAATGGTGTTGCCAAGACGCGATGATATTTTTTCCATTTTTTGCAGCGGCGTCACCTGGGCAATTTCATACACCGGTGAACGCAGCACTGCGCGCAAATACTCCGCGCCGTTTGGCGTCGCGGAGAACGGTTGAGACTCAGCCATCGGTTAGCCTCCCAGCTTGGACTTATCGCGTACCGCGCCTTTGTCTGCGCTGGTCGCCAGTGATGCATAGGCGCGCAGGGCAAAGGAGACTTCACGTACGCGGCCGTGCGGGGTATAAGCCGCATCGCCGCGCGCTTGCTCTTCTTCACGACGGGCGTGTAGTTCGTTATCCGGTACCGCCAGCTTGATGCCACGGTTCGGGATATCGATCTCAATCATGTCGCCATCTTTCACCAGCGCGATGGTGCCGCCGCTCGCCGCTTCCGGAGAGGCGTGACCAATCGATAAGCCTGACGTGCCGCCAGAGAAGCGACCATCGGTGATCAGTGCGCAGCTTTTGCCGAGGCCCATGGATTTCAGATAAGTGGTCGGATAGAGCATTTCCTGCATGCCCGGTCCGCCTTTCGGTCCTTCGTAGCGGATCACCACGACGTCGCCGGCTACCACTTTGCCGCCAAGGATCGCTTCAACTGCATCATCCTGGCTTTCGTACACTTTCGCCGGGCCTTTGAAGGTGAGGATCTCTTTGTCTACGCCCGCGGTTTTAACGATGCAGCCATCTTCGGCAATGTTGCCGTAAAGCACAGCTAAGCCGCCATCCTGCGAGTACGCGTGTTCGCGAGTACGAATACAACCCTCGGTACGGTCATCATCCAGCGTGTCCCAACGGCAGTTCTGCGAGAACGCCTTGGTGGTACGAATACCAGCAGGACCGGCGCGGAACATATCCTTCACCGCCTGATCTTTGGTCAGCATGATGTCGTACTGATCCAGGGTTTCACGCATGCTCTGCTGCAGGATGTTGCGCGCGCTGGTGTCGATTAAACCGGCGCGATCTAACTCACCGAGAATGGCGATAACGCCACCCGCACGGTGCACATCTTCCATGTGATATTTCGGCGTACTTGGCGCCACTTTACACAGCTGCGGCACTTTACGAGACAAGCGATCGATATCAGAGATGTTGAAGTCGATTTCGCCTTCCAGCGCCGCTGCCAGCAGGTGCAGAACGGTGTTGGTGGAACCGCCCATGGCGATATCCAGCGTCATCGCATTCTCGAACGCCGCTTTGGTGGCGATGTTACGCGGCAGCATGTTGACGTCATCCTGCTCGTAGTAGCGTTTGGTCAGGCTAACGATGCGCTTACCGGCATTGATGAACAGCTCTTTACGATCGGCGTGTGTGGCCAGCAGTGAACCGTTACCCGGCTGCGACAAGCCCAGCGCTTCGGTCAGACAGTTCATCGAGTTGGCGGTGAACATACCGGAACAGGAACCGCAGGTTGGACAAGCAGAACGTTCGATCTGATCGCTGTCAGCATCGCTGACGTTCGGGTTGGCGCCCTGAATCATTGCATCAACCAGATCGAGCTTGATGATTTGATCAGACAGTTTGGTTTTACCGGCTTCCATCGGGCCGCCAGATACAAAGATCACCGGAATGTTGAGGCGCAGTGACGCCATCAGCATGCCAGGGGTGATTTTGTCGCAGTTGGAGATACATACCATGGCATCGGCGCAGTGCGCGTTGACCATGTACTCCACTGAATCGGCAATCAGCTCACGTGAAGGCAGTGAATACAGCATGCCGCCATGACCCATGGCGATACCGTCATCCACCGCAATGGTGTTGAACTCTTTGGCCACGCCGCCGGCTGCTTCGATTTCCTCAGCAACCAGTTTGCCAAGATCACGCAGGTGCACGTGGCCCGGTACGAATTGGGTGAATGAGTTGACCACGGCGATAATCGGCTTACCGAAATCGTCGTCGGTCATTCCTGTCGCGCGCCACAAGGCACGGGCACCGGCCATGTTACGTCCATGGGTGGTGGTGGCGGAACGGTACTTAGGCATGCTCTATTTACTCCAGTAATAATAAGGTTGCGGGCGCCATCTGACGCCCGCAAAAAATCTCGTTATGCGTTAACCGGATCCAACCAGCCCCACTTGTCTTCCGTCTCGCCAGTGAACAGGCCAAAGAATGCCTTCTGGATACGACCGGTGACCGGACCACGTTTACCTTCGCCGACCTGAATACCGTCGACGCTGCGCACCGGGGTGATCTCCGCTGCAGTACCTGACATGAAGACTTCGTCGGCCAGATACAGGGATTCGCGCGACAGAACCTGCTCACGCACTTCAATACCCATGTCTTGCGCCAGCTTGATGATGGCGTCACGGGTGATGCCCGGCAGCGCTGAAGAAGTGAACGGCGGCGTGAACAGAATGCCATCTTTCACTTCGAACAAGTTTTCGCCAGCACCTTCTGAAATATAGCCGTTGGTGTCGAGCGCGATACCTTCCTGATAGCCGTGGCGGCGCGCTTCGCTGCCTACCAGCAGAGAGGAGAGATAGTTACCACCCGCTTTCGCGGCGGTTGGCAAGGTGTTTGGTGCAACGCGGTTCCACGAAGAAACCATGGCATCGATACCGTTTTCCAGCGCTTCAGCGCCCAGGTAAGCACCCCAAGGGAAGGCAGCGATGATTACATCGGTGGTGTAGCCATCTGGCGGGTTCACACCCAGACCCACGTCACCCACGAAGGCCAGCGGACGGATATAAGCGCTTTTCAGTTTGTTCACGCGGATCACTTCGCGGCACGCTTCCATCAACTCATCAACGCTGGCTTTAATCGGGAAACGGTAAATTTTGGCGGATTCATGCAGACGCTTCATATGCTCACGGTGGCGGAACACCACTGGACCTTTATGTGAGTCGTAGCAACGCACGCCTTCAAACACAGAAGTACCGTAGTGCAGGGCGTGAGACATAACGCTGACCTTGGCGTCTTCCCACTTAACCATCTCACCATTGAACCAAATAAAGTCTGCTTTCTTCGTACTCATTGCTTTTTCCTTTGGCGACTATGCGCGGATTTGTTGTGTTGTCTGTTGTTGGATCTCGACGCAAGCGACATCCATAAGTTTGCTTAACTGCGAAGACAGTAAATCGACTGAGCGTTGGCTGGCAACGGTCATTTCGATATTAATGTTCTCCGCATTGACCGCGGTGGCCATATTCATCGCACACACCTGGAAACCACGGTGACGCACGACACGCAAAATGCGCTCCAATATTTCAGGACGAAAGCGGGCTTCGATAGACAATTGATGCTGATTCATGCGGTTTTCTCCATCATGTTTGCGTTGCTGGCACCCGGCGGTACCAATGGCCAGACGTTTTCATGCTCATCTATCGAAACATGCAGGAAGTAAGGACCTTCACTGTTCAGCAGAGCATCGAGGGCGGCGTCGACCTGATCTTTACGGCTAATTCGCTGGCCTGGGATATCAAACGCGCTGGCCAGCGTGAGGAAATCGGGGTTATCGGTCAGGATGGTTTCGCTGTAGCGACCATCAAAGAACAGTTGCTGCCACTGGCGCACCATGCCGAGGCGCTGGTTATCCAGCAGCAGGATCTTCACCGGCAGTTTGCCGCGCTTGATAGTGCCCAGCTCCTGAATGTTCATCATGATAGAACCATCGCCAGACACGCAGATCACTGTGTCCTCTGGACGTGCCACCTGCGCCCCAATCGCCGCCGGCAGGCCAAAGCCCATAGTGCCGAGACCGCTCGAGGTGATGAAGTTTTCTGGCGCGGTGAAACTCATGTGCTGAGCGGCCCACATCTGGTGTTGACCTACATCGGTAGTGACTACGGCGCTGTCCGCTTTGCGGTCAGACAACTGCTTCAGCAACAACGGCGCATAAATCGCTTCGCCTGGATGATCGTAGCGCCAGTCGAACTCGCTTTTCATCGCGCTGACTTCTTTGCGCCAGCCATCAATGTGCATTGGCATGCTCAATGCCGGCAGCACCTGATTCATATCGCCCTGTAGTGAAACGTGGGCGCGACGCAGTTTGTTCAGCTCGGCTGGATCGATATCGATATGGATGACGCTAGCGTGCGGTGCGAAGGTGTCCAGCTTGCCAGTAACGCGGTCGTCAAAACGCGCGCCAACGGCAATCAGCAAATCACAGGATTGTACCGCGAGGTTAGCGGCTTTGGTGCCGTGCATGCCCAGCATCCCGAGATAGAGATCGCTGCTGGCATCCGCGCTACCAAGACCTTTCAGGGTAGAAACCATCGGGATGCCGGTTTCCTGCGCCATGGCACGTAAGGCGTGAACCGCCTGCGCCATACCCACGCCGCCACCGATATACAGCATCGGCTTATGCGATTGCGCCATCAATGCGCGCGCCTCTGCGATGTGCTGTGCGGAGTGGCTGATTTCTTCCTCAACCGGCAGCAGATGCGGCGTCAGTTCGCCATTGGCGATCTGAATGTCTTTCGGGATATCGACCAGTACCGGGCCGGGACGACCAGATTGCGCAATGGCAAAAGCTTCTGCCATCACCGAGGGTAAATCATCAAGCGATTCAACGAGGAAACTGTGTTTGGTGCAGGCTAATGATAAACCGAGAACGTCAATTTCCTGGAAGGCGTCGGTGCCGATGAAGGCCGATGATACCTGGCCAGTGATCGCCACAACCGGGATCGAATCCATCATCGCATCCGCCAAACCGGTGATCAGGTTGGTGGCGCCGGGGCCCGAAGTGGCGATACATACGCCAGTCTTGCCAGTTGCGCGGGCATAACCGATGGCTGCCATCACCGCACCTTGCTCATGACGGCACAGTAGGTGTTCCACGCCGCCATCGTAGAGCGCATCGTACACTGGCATGATTGCGCCGCCAGGATAGCCAAACACTGTATCGACACCCTGCGCGCGTAAAGCCTGAACTACCCACTGTGCACCTGTCATGGTTATTCTCCTGTATTCCTAGGGGAACAACAGAATTTTATGCTACTGCTCATAATCTGTTCCTCGCTAATTTGCTGATATTTAGCCTGGTCAAAAAAAAACCCCCGGACCTTTCGGTGCGGGGGTTTTTGGAATTCCAGACTTGATTTTTAAGCCTTTCTTTCTCCAAGCGATGCCCCGCACGGTGGGATAATAATCACCACCACGCTAATCACGACTAGGCTAATCACTTGTAGAAGGGCTTTCATGTGTTGTTTGTTTTTTCGATTGTTCGAAGTAATACCTACAGAGTTATCATAGTTAGCACATCGTTGACAATAATTTTCATTGGAAAATTTTATGATGCCGCTGGCGGCCCGCCGTTATCACATTGTAAATAAAAGGTTATTTACATTTGTGATAAAAATTCATAACGCCCGCGTCGTAATCTTCATTTGGAGTTTACGAGCAGGCTCTGATTTTCAGTGAAAGACCGGCAATTATCAGGGAATGTAAGGAATCTGGCTCTGAAGATGAGCAGTAAGCCATTGTTCATCTGTCTGGCTGCTTTGATGATAAGGACAACAAGGAGCGGTTATGTCTTTATCGAAGGTATTAACACGAGCTGCGCTGGGTGTTCAGGCTCCGCTGGTGACGGTGGAAGTGCACATCAGCAACGGCCTGCCGGCCCTGACGCTGGTTGGACTGCCTGAAACCACGGTAAAAGAAGCGCGGGAACGGGTGCGAAGCGCGATTATTAATAGCGGGTTCACCTTCCCGGCGAAACGCGTCACCATCAATCTGGCGCCTGCCGATCTGCCAAAAGAGGGCGGACGCTATGACCTCCCCATCGCTATCGCCATTCTGGCGGCCTCTGAGCAGCTGCCAGACGCAAAACTGGGGCAATTTGAATTCCTGGGGGAGTTAGCACTTAACGGCGCGCTCTGTGGCGTTCAGGCCGCTATTCCAGCTGCGATGGCGGCACTGCAAGCAGGCAGACAAATGGTGTTAGCTGAACAGAATCAACAGGATGTAGGGTTGATTCAACAAGGCGAGACGCTGGTTGGCAAACATCTGGTAGAAATCTGTGCGTTTCTCCATAACAAAACCACTCTCACTGTCGCGCATTATCAGCCCGAAACGCTTGAACAGGAAAAGCAGGACCTCAGCGATATCATTGGCCAGGATCAGGGCCGACGTGCACTTGAGATCACCGCAGCTGGCGGGCATAACCTGTTGCTGATTGGGCCGCCTGGTACCGGCAAGACTATGTTGGCGACGCGTCTGCCCGGTATCATGCCACCGTTAGACGACCAGGAAGCGCTGGAGTGCGCCGCTATCGCCAGTCTGGTAAGCAGTGGCAATCTCCATTATCAGTGGCGCAAACGGCCGTTCAGAGCGCCTCATCACAGTTCCTCACTCTATGCGCTGGTTGGGGGCGGCTCCTTGCCGCGGCCGGGAGAAATCTCCTTGGCACACAATGGCGTGTTATTCCTCGATGAGCTGCCAGAGTTCGAGCGCAGAACGCTTGATGCGTTGCGCGAACCGATCGAATCCGGGGAAATCGCCATTTCACGCACGCGCGCTAAAGTGACGTATCCCGCGCGCTTTCAATTGATCGGCGCGATGAATCCCAGCCCGACCGGGCACTATCAGGGCAACCATAATCGCTCATCACCTCAGCAGGTGTTGCGCTATCTCAATCGCCTATCAGGACCTTTTCTCGATCGCTTTGATTTATCGCTAGAGGTCCCACTTCTTCCCAGTGGATCGCTGAGTAAGAAACAACAAGTTAGCGAAAGCAGCGCTGAAGTTTTAACTCGCGTCCTCGCCGCGCGAAAGATTCAAACAGTGCGCAGCGGAAAAGTGAATGCTCATCTCTCTAACCCAGAGATTTTACGTTGGTGTCCATTGCAGCAGCAGGATGCTGAATGGCTGGAAGAGGTGTTGAATTCGCTGGGGCTTTCGGTACGCGCCTGGCAACGGATTTTAAAAGTGGCGAGGACAATCGCTGATTTAGCAGGTGAAGAGCAGATTACGCGGAGTCATTTGCAGGAAGCGGTGGGATATCGCAGCATCGACCGCTTGTTGATCTATCTACACAAAACTCTGGAATAAAAAACGGGGCTTATATAAGCCCCGCTATTCTTAATCATCGCTATCGCTAAAATCTTCCACCGTATCCATCTGCGGCTTGCCGCCAGATAGCGTGTGGAAACGCTTAGGTCGCTTGATACGTGCGGTATATTTCGACCATACACGTTCAGCTTCCGTTTGTGGCTCACGAAGACCACGACATACTTCTAAAAATGAACGCTCTTCTTCTGTAATGGGTTCACGCTTAGCGAGATCCAGTTCATTAAAGGCGTAACCGTGGCGCTCCAGAAGCTGAGCTTCTTTAATGGTGAAATCACCATGACGCGAAAAACCACGTGGGTAATGTTTGTTATCAAAGAAACGATTCGTTGTTGCGAAGCTATCCGCCATTTTACACGCTCCTGACTCTCATATGGCCGTGCTATTTATGGCGCGGAGTATTAGATAGGCTTGACAGAGTGTAAAACAAAACATTTAAATCAGTACGACAAACAATTTTTGGGAGAATGCAGTGGATACGGAATTACTGAAAACTTTCCTCGAAGTGAGCAGAACACGCCATTTCGGGCGTGCTGCTGAAGCGCTTTACCTCACGCAATCTGCCGTTAGTTTTCGCATTCGTCAGCTGGAAAATCAGCTGGGCGTAAACCTTTTTACTCGTCACCGTAATAACATCCGGCTGACTTCAGCAGGCGAGCGTTTATTACCCTATGCCGAAAGCTTGATGAGCACCTGGCTGATGGCCAAAAAGGAAGTTTCGCATACACAACAGCATCATGAGCTTTCAATAGGAGGTAGCGCATCCCTTTGGGAAGCGTACTTAACACCTTGGTTGCAAACACTATATGAGAATCGCGAAAGCCTTCATCTTGAGGCACGTATCGCCCAGCGACATTTGCTGGTTAAGCAGTTGCATGAACGTCAGTTGGACCTGTTGATCACGACTGAAGCACCAAAAATGGATGAGTTAACCAGCCAGCAAATAGGCCATATCTCCCTCGCATTATTCCGGGCACGCAAAACTGAGAAGCGTGAAAAATATGATTATGTCAAGCTGGAATGGGGTGCAGATTTTCATCAGCATGAAAGTTATCTTTCCAGTGACGATGTCCCCGTATTAACCACCACATCGGCACATTTAACGCGGGAATTACTGCATACCACCGGCGCTTGTGCATTTTTACCTGACTTTTGGCACGGCATTTATAGTGATTTGATGGTTATTCCAGATACACCCGTCGCCGTGCGACCGTTATATGCGGTGTGGCTGCAGAATAGCGATCAGCAAAGTCACATTCGTCAGCTGCTTAAATATCCGGTTTTGACACAATAAGATAATAAATGAGGGGGTTTGAGTGGATCACAGTGAAACTCAAACTCATTTCACTGCTGAATTTTGGACAAAAAAAATCCTTTGCCGAAGCAAAGGATTATTTTCTGGCAGGGGCGGAGGGACTCGAACCCCCAACACCCGGTTTTGGAGACCGGTGCTCTACCAATTGAACTACGCCCCTAATTAGGGTGGCGGAACGGACGGGGCTCGAACCCGCGACCCCCTGCGTGACAGGCAGGTATTCTAACCAACTGAACTACCGCTCCACCGATTCTGTACTGATATCAGACAATCGTTCTGATTTCAGGTGTTTCG
>NZ_JAIMIE010000007.1:0-275561 GCF_019795955.1 Pantoea sp. DY-5 | reverse complement strand
TCCTTCGGAGTCAAACACTTTTTTCAGCGTTTTCATCCGGCGGGATGAATTTCTTCACTCCCTGCTGAGCCGTCTGCGTTGCCGCTTTGCCGTCTCAGTGGTGGCGCATTATAGGGAGTTATTCGGAAGTGACAAGGGTTAATTGCAAAAAAATGACTGAGCGCCTCTTTTTTAAACGAATGCGTTAAAAACGGACATTTCCCGGCTAAGAATCATTCAAAATAGCCGCTTCATCGGCATAAATCAGCGCCATCACCTTAAACACCAATGCTATTCTCTTTAACCAAACGTAATTTCTTTGTCGCAGGCTGACAATTATTCGAGAAGGACTTTCAATGATTCGCTCCGCGCGCAGTATGGCCGGCTTGCCCTGGATCGCCGCCATGGCGTTTTTCATGCAAGCACTTGATGCCACCATCCTGAATACTGCGCTTCCTGCTATCGCCACCAGCCTTGAACGTTCTCCTTTAGCCATGCAATCCGCCATCATTAGTTACACGCTAACGGTAGCGATGTTGATTCCGGTGAGTGGCTGGTTGGCCGATCGCTACGGCACACGCAAAATCTTCATTCTTGCGGTATCGCTATTTACGCTGGGTTCGCTGGCCTGCGCCTTATCCGGCTCGCTGAGCATGTTGGTGGTCTCGCGCGTGGTGCAAGGGATTGGCGGGGCGATGATGATGCCCGTCGCGCGCCTGGCGCTGTTACGCGCTTATCCACGCAGTGAACTGCTGCCCGTGCTGAACTTCGTCACCATGCCGGGTTTAGTGGGTCCGATTCTGGGCCCAATGCTGGGCGGATTGTTAGTGACCTACGCCAGCTGGCACTGGATATTCCTCCTCAATATTCCCATCGGTATCGCCGGCATCTTCTACGCACGCAAATATATGCCGGACTTCACTACCCCAAAACGCCGCTTCGACTTTTCAGGCTTCCTGCTGTTTGGTTTGGGTCTGGTGCTGATCTCGGTCGGTATCGAGTTGTTTGGCGAGCGCGTGGTGTTGCCGTGGCAAGCGTTGTTGGTGCTGTTTGGCGGCATTGCATTACTTCTTCTCTATATAGTGCACGCGCGTCGCCATCCGGCACCGCTGATTAATCTGCCAATGTTTAAAACCCGCACCTTCTCGGTCGGCATCATTGGCAATATAGCTTCGCGTCTGGGAACCGGCTGCATTCCGTTCCTGATGCCGCTGATGTTGCAGGTGGGCTTTGGTTTTCCCGCACTGATTGCCGGTTGCATGATGGGTCCAACGGCGATTGGCGCTTTGCTGGCGAAATCCACGGTGACGCAAGTGCTACGCCGCTTTGGTTATCGCCATACGCTGGTAGGTATCACCATTATTATTGGCATATTGATCGCCACCTTCTCACTGCAATCGCCGGGTGGCAGCGTGGTGATGTTGCTGGCGGCACTGTTGATTCTGGGGATGGCGATGTCAACGCAGTTCACCGCGATGAACACCATCACGCTGGCAGATTTAAATGATGAGAACGCCAGCGGCGGGAATAGTGTGCTAGCGGTAACGCAGCAGCTGTCGATCAGCTTTGGCGTGGCGGTGAGTGCCGCAGTGCTGCGTTTCTATCAGGATGTCGAGGCCACAACCGTCGCGCAATTCCACGCCACCTTCCTGACGATGGGCGTCGTCACGGTGTTGTCTGCCTTTACCTTTATGATGTTACGTCCGAGCGATGGGCGTAATCTGATCGCCAACCGCGAGAAAAAGAAGAAAGCGGCTTAGACCGAACCGCGCTCCACCAGCTCCGGCGTCAGCACCAGCGTTTGCTGACTGGCGTCGGGATCGCTCATACGATGAATCAAGGTATCAATCGCCAGTTCACCTAACTCATCTTTCGGCTGATGGATGGTACTAAGCGGCGGAGTCAGGTAACGCGCCAGCTCAATGTTGTCATAGCCCATCACCGCAATATCCTGCGGCACGCGCAATCCGGCCTGGAACAAGGCGTGATAGACGCCAACCGCCATCGCATCGTTGCTGGTAAATATCGCTTCTGGCAGCGTATCCAGCGTCAGCAGTTGATTCATGGCGTTGAAGCCGCCCTGAAACTCGAAATCGCCATCAACCACATAACCCGGCGGCACCGATAATCCGCTGTTGGCCATCGCCTTATGGAAACCTTCAAGACGCAAACGCGCGGGCGTTTTATCCTGCGGCCCGGCGATACAGGCAATACGCGTGTAGCCACGATCGATCAGATGCTGGGTTGCCAGTTCGCCGCCGAGCAGCGCGTTGTCCTGAATAATGTCGCCGCGTCCTTCAAATGGCGCCCAGTCCATCATCACCATCGGTACCGAGGGATAACGATTGAGGATTTCCGCCGACGGCAGATGGGTTTCGGTACACATCATCAGTAAACCATCGACGCGCTTTTGCATCAGCGTTTCGAGGCTGCGATTCATACGCTCTTCATCGCCTTCGGTATTACACAGAATCAGGCTGTAGCCGCGTTCGTAGCAGCTGTTTTCTACGCCGCGCACCACTTCGGAATAAAACGGGTTACTGCTGGCGGTCAGCAGCATGCCGATGGTGCGGGTTTGTTTGATCTTCAGGCTGCGTGCCAGCGCGGACGGCGCATAGTTCAGCTCACGAATCGCCTGTTCCACCTTTTCACGCACCTGCTCGCTGACAAAGCGATTGTTATTGATGACGTGTGAAACGGTGGAGGTAGAGACGCCCGCCAGGCGGGCGACATCTTTCATGGTAGCCAAGCGCTTAGCCCTGTTGTTGCAGGAAGGCATCAATCTCAGTGCGCCACGGCACTGAGGGCTGCGCGCCCGGACGCGTCACCGCAATCGCAGCGGCGGCATGGGCGAAACGTACAGCATCATGCATCGCCACACCTTCCAGACGTGCGGTAATAAATGCCCCGTTGAAGGTATCGCCCGCTGCGATAGTATCGATGGCCTGCACGCTGAAGCCCGGAATGCGCACGCCATTGCCTTGCTCACTCAGCCACACACCGCGACGGCCTAGCGTGATCAACACGGTAGCAATACCTTTCGCATGCAATGCCGCAGCAGCACGCGCGGCATCTTCATCGCTCTTCACCGCAATGCCAGTGAGAATTTCTGCTTCGGTTTCATTTGGCGTGATGATGTCGATAAGCGCGAGCAGCTCATCAGAGAGCGCAGTGGCCGGCGCGGGATTCAGGATCACTTGCGTCTGCTGCGCGCGCGCAATCTTTGCGGCGGCCAGAACGCTTTCCAGCGGAGATTCCAGCTGCATCAGCAACGCATCGGCATCGGCAATCACCTGCTGATGCTGCGCAACGCGAGCCGGCGTCAGCGCGGCATTGGCCCCGGAATAGATGCCGATATTATTTTCGCCTTCGCCATTCACGAAGATCATCGCTACACCGGTCGATTCATCTGCGACGGTTTCAACCGGTGCGGTATCAATGCGGTCTTGCTGCAACTGCTGACGAATACGCTCGCCAATATCATCAGCGCCTACGCAGGCAATAAAAGCAATGTCTGCACCGGCACGGCCCGCAGCCACCGCCTGATTGGCCCCTTTGCCGCCAAAAGCAATTTGATACTTTTTCCCGATCACCGTTTCGCCCGGACGTGGAAAATGGGCGAGGTTAAGGATGTGATCGGCATTGATGCTGCCGAGAACGGCCAGTTTTGCGCTTGTGGTCATTGGGATTCATCCAGAAAGATGCGCCACCAGGACGGTGGCGCGTTGCCCTGCTTTTCTTTACTTATTATTTGGTCACCAGCTTCAGGTCAACCGGATTAACCGCCTGCACCTTCTCGCCTTTCAATACTTTATCGGCAGTCTGCACGCCAATCACACCAATCTTGTCTGGCATCTGCGCCACAGTCGCGGTCAGTTTACCCGATTCTACGGCTTTCACACCGTCAGCGGTGCCGTCAAAACCCACCACCAGCACGTCGGTTTTACCCGCGGTTTGCAGCGCACGCAGCGCGCCCAGCGCCATTTCGTCGTTCTGAGCGAAGACGGCCTGCACATCCGGATGCCCCTGCAGCAGGTTCTGCATCACGTTCAGACCTTTAGTACGGTCGAAGTCAGCAGGCTGGCTCGCCAGGATGTTGAATTTGTGAGCATCGGCTGCCTGTTTGAAGCCTTCACCGCGCTCGCGCGCCGCAGACGTACCGGCAATGCCTTGCAGCTCAATAATCTTCGCACCATCGCCCAGTTTTTTAGCGATGAAGTCACCGGCCATTTTGCCGCCGAAGCGGTTGTCAGAAGCCACGTGGCTCACCACGGTGCCTTGTGCTGCTACGCGGTCCAGCGTGATCACCGGAATATTCGCCTGGTTCGCCATCTTCACGGCGTTACCCACCGCATCAGAATCGGTTGGGTTGATCAGCAGCAGCTTGGTGCCGCGCACCGTCAGATCCTGCACGTTCGCCAGCTCTTTCGCCGGGTTGTTCTGCGAATCCAGCACCACGAGGTTATAACCCAATTGGTCAGCTTCTTTCTGTGCGCCATCTTTCAGTGACACAAAGAACGGATTATTCAGCGTAGATACCACCAGAGCAATGGTGTCCTTAGCCATCGCGCCAGCACTGAGGGTGGCGCCAAGAATGACGGCCAATGCAGTTAACTTTTTCATTTTTAAATCCTGTGTGAAGGTCAGAGTTATTTACTGCTTTTGTTATCCACCAGCACCGCTAGCAGAATGACGACGGCTTTAACAATCATTTGGTAGTAAGACGATACGCCCATCAGATTCAGGCCGTTATTCAGGAAACCGAGGATCAACGCACCAATCAGCGTGCCCATGATGCGACCTTTACCGCCCGCCAGGCTGGTACCACCCAGCACCACGGCAGCAATAGCATCCAGTTCATAACCTGTGCCCGCGGTAGGTTGTGCGGAAGAGAGACGCGCCACTTCGATGGTGCCCGCCAATGCCGCCAGCAGGCCGCACAGCGAATAAACGATGATTTTAACGCGATTAACGTTGATGCCCGACAAACGCGTGGCCGCTTCGTTGCCACCCAGCGCATAGATGTAACGACCAAGGCGCGTGTGATGCAGCATGTACCACGCCAGGCCGAACACCGCGACCATCAGCCACACCGGCGTTGGAATGCCCAACGGGCGACCGATACCAAACCAGCCGAACAGATCGGCGTTATCATTAAAGCCGGTATTAATCGGGCTGCCGTTGGTGTAAACCATGGTGACGCCGCGCAGCAGTAACATCATCACCAGCGTGGCGATGAAAGCCTGCACCTTGCCGCGCGCCACAATCACGCCGGTAATACCGCCAATCGCCGCCCCCAGCGCCAGCGAAGCCGCAACGGCCACCAGCGCATTCACTTCTAATCCGACAATCGATGCCGCCACCGCGCCGGTGAGCGCCAGCAGCGATCCCACCGACAGATCAATGCCCGAGGTCAGAATCACCAGCGTCATGCCGACCGCCATGATGGCGTTGACCGACGTCTGCTGCAGAATGTTGAACATGTTGGCCAGCGTGAAGAAGTTCGGGCTCTGGCTGGCAACCACGGCGATCAGCACGATCAATGCAATCAGTGATTTCTGCTCCAGCAGCCAGGCTTTGCTGAACCAACGACGGCTGGCGGGTAAGGTTTGGGTGCTCATACAACTAACTCCTCGCTGTGTTGCTTACCGACTGCCGCCGCCATCAGGGATTCCTGGGTAGCTTGCTCACGGGAAAATTCGCCACTCAGATGGCCTTCATGCATCACCACGATGCGATCGCTCATGCCCAGCACTTCCGGCATTTCCGACGACACCAAAATGATGCTCAGCCCTTCGGCTTTAAACTGGTTAATTAACTGATAAATTTCTTTTTTTGCCCCGACATCGACGCCGCGTGTCGGCTCATCAAGAATCAGTACATCGGGGCGCGTCATCAGGCCACGCGCAATCGCCACTTTTTGCTGATTACCGCCAGACAGCAGACCAATCGGCTGCTCCATTGACGGGGTTTTAACGTTGAACAGGCGGATAAAATCGCCCACCGCCAGCTGCTCGTCGCTGTGACGCAGGTTGCCCGCGCCGGTGCTGAAATAGCGCAGCGCGGTCAGTGACATGTTCTCTTTCACCGACATGCCGAGCACCAGGCCATCGCGCTTGCGGTCTTCCGAGATATACACGATGCCGTTGGCGAGGCCATCCTGCGGAGAGCGCGTCACGATCTCGCGGCCGTTCAGCGTCACTTTGCCTTTGCTGCGCGGCATTGCGCCGTACAGCACTTTCATCAGTTCGGTACGTCCCGCGCCCATCAGGCCCGACACGCCAAGGATTTCCCCTTTGCGCAGCGTAAAGCTGACGTTATCAACGCCCGGACCGCTGAGGTTTTCGACTTTTAAGCGGATCTCACCCGGCTGTTGATCGATACGCGGATATTGATCTTCCAATTTGCGGCCGACCATCATCTCGATCAGGCTCTCTTCGCTGAGATCGCACACCGCGCGTTCGGCAATAAACTGCCCATCGCGGAACACGGTGACGTCATCGCAAATCTCAAAGATCTCTTTCATGCGGTGCGAGATATAGACAATGCCGCAACCCTGCGCTTTCAGTTCATTAATGACACGGAACAGCGACAGCGTTTCGGTATCGGTCAGCGCATCGGTCGGTTCATCCATAATGATGACTTTCGACTCGAAGCTGAGCACTTTGGCGATCTCGACCATCTGCTGATCGCCAATCGACAAATCGCCCACCAGCTTGTGGCTGTTGAAACGCAGATTGAGGCGCTGTAAAAGTGCATCCGCCTCGGCATACATCTTTTTCCATTCGATGCGGCCAAAGCGGTTAACAAATTCGCGGCCAAGGAAGATATTCTCGGCGACGGTCAGTTGCGGAATCAGGTTCAGTTCCTGATGGATAATGCCAATGCCGGCTTCCTGCGACGCTTTCGGGCCAGAGAACGCCACATCCTTACCGAGCCACTGCAGGGAACCGGCATCCATGCTGTAAATGCCGGTCAGCACTTTCATCATGGTGGATTTGCCCGCGCCGTTTTCACCCACCAGCGCCATCACGCGTCCCGGATAAACGGCCAGCGATGCGCCATTCAACGCCTTCACGCCAGGAAACGACTTTTCAATTCCTTTGAGTTGCAATAACGGTTGCATAGCGGCCTCAGAAGGTCACGCCGGCGCTCAGGATGACATTCGCATACGGAGAACACTCTCCGCTGCGAATGACCGCCTGACTACGCTGCGTATGTTGTTTGAATTGTTCATGGCTGGTGTAACGGATGGTGATGACATTCCCCTGGTGCTGTTGCAAGGCTTCGAGCACGGCAAGCAGTGCGCTGTGGAGCTGCGGATTGTGCTGCTTAACCTCCTCCGCCATCAGGGCGCTTTCGACCTGCATCTCCTGCGTGACAACCTCAACCACCTGTAAAAATTCGGGCGTACCCGGCGTTAACGCCAGATCGATGCGCTGTGGACCGGCCGGAATCGGCAAGCCTGCATCTGCAATCGTCAGCGTATCGGTGTGCCCCAGGCGAGCAATCACATGAGAGACTTCAGCGTTTAACAAGCGACCTTTTTTCATTTATTCCACTCCACAGCGAAACGTTTCGCTGATCGGGAGTGTATAAAATGCGCACGGCAACTCAATGGCGGCATCACGGAAATGTGATCGCCATCGAAACGTTTCGCTTGTGCCAGAGAGAATTTGAGTTTGGTGGGATTTTGGAGCCGCTGCTGCGGCCCCGAAGATGGGATTACGGCAGTTTACGTACCTGTTTCACGTCCAGTTCGATAGAGTTGAAATCTTTATCCAGTTCGCCGGTCAGTTCTACCTGATCCTTCGGCGTGATGGTCAAACCGTTCCAGCGTTTATGATCGATTTCAACCTTCATGGTGCCGGTGGCATCACGGAACTGATAATCCTCATCACCGATTTGCTTCTCAAGCGTACCGCGCACGGTAATCCAGCTATCGTCTTTCATCTCTTCGGCCTGTTTCACCGTGACAACGCTGGTGTTATCGGCTTTGAACCCACCGGACTTCACCTGCGCGGATGGCGCATTGGGATCAACAAAGCCACCTTGCTGAGCGGCAAGAACCGGCGTGGCGGCCAGGGCGACAATCGCTAACAGAGCTGCGGACTTTTTCATAATTCACCTCTTTTCCATGAATGTGTCGGTTTACGGGAGCTATTTCACCATAAGGTTCTTAACAGGATCTTAAGAGAATCCGTTTGGCTAACATTCATGAAAAATAGTCTATTTGCCGGGATTTTCGCTGTACAAGAGCAATTGTGCTTCGTATAACTCCGCTTAACAGAAGGAGAGTTGATGCGCATTTTATTGATTGAAGATGACACGCTGATTGGCGACGGTTTGAAAGTCGGGTTGACCAAACTCGGTTTCAGCGTGGATTGGTTTGTCTCCGGCGAAGCCGGATTTCAGGCGTTGACCGCCGCGCCCTGGGACGCGGTGGTGCTGGATCTGTCGCTGCCCGAACGCGATGGTCTGGATATCCTGCGTCAGTGGCGCCAGCAAGGACACGATGTGCCGGTGCTGATTCTCACCGCGCGCGATGCGCTCGATCAGCGCGTCCAGGGATTACAACTCGGCGCCGACGATTACCTGTGTAAGCCGTTTGCGTTAACTGAAGTGGCGGCACGCTTGCAGGCGTTGATCCGCCGCCGTCATGGGCAACTGCAGCCGGAACTGAAACACGGCAACGTGGTAATGGCGCCCGGCAGCCACAGCGTGCTGTGCGATGGCGAAGCCGTCAGCCTGAAGAGCCGCGAACTGGCGCTGCTGGAACTGTTTCTGCGTAATCCTGGCCGCGTGCTGACGCGCAGTCAGCTGGAGGAGAAGCTCTACAGCTGGGATGAAGATGTCTCCAGCAATGCGGTGGAAGTGCACATTCATCATCTGCGCAAGAAACTCGGCAGCCAGTTTATTCGTACCGTGCACGGCGTCGGTTATACGCTGGGAGCGGCGGAATGAGTCTGTTTCTGCGCCTCGCCATCGGCTTTGTGCTGCTGATTATAGTGTGCGGCGGCCTGGCCGGCCTCAGCGCCTGGCATCAAACCCGCGATACGGTGAACGAGCTGTTTGATACTCAGCAAATGCTGTTCGCCAAACGGCTGATAGCGCTTGATCCCACCTCGCTGCAGGACGTGACGTTGCCGAAAACCAAAGCGATCCTGCGCCATCACCGCGGCGATCAGGATGATGATGCGCTGGCATTTGCCATTTTCAGCGCGGCAGGCCAACCGTTGTTGAACGACGGCGAAAACGGCCGCGATCTGCAATTCGATCATCAGCGCGATGGCTTTGTTGATGGACGACTGCGCGGCGATAAAGACAGCTGGCGCCTGGTGTGGCTCACCTCCGAGGATAAGCGCTATCGCGTGGTGGTCGGGCAAGAATGGGAATACCGCGAAGATATGACGCGCGATCTGGCGCTCAGCAGCCTGCTGCCGTGGCTGATTGCCATGCCCTTTATGTTGCTGTTGCTACTGGCGCTGGTGTGGTTCGAGCTGCGCCCGTTGAAACGCCTCACGCTTTCCCTGCATCAGCGTGCGCCGGATGATGCCACGCCATTGCCGGACACGCGCTTGCCTAAAGAGGTGAAGCCGCTGGTGGTGGCGCTAAACGGCTTGTTCAGTCGTATGGCGCATCTGGTGCAGCGCGAACGTCGCTTTACCTCCGATGCCGCCCATGAACTGCGCAGCCCGCTGGCGGCGCTGCGCGTGCAGAGTGAAGTGATTCAACTGGCTGATGATGATGAGGCGATGCGCAAACGCGCCATTCAGCAACTGGATAGCGGCATCGTGCGCGCCACGCGTCTGGTGGATCAGCTCTTAACGCTGTCACGCGTGGAAGCAGACGATCTGCGCAGCGAGTTTCAACCGGTGGCGCTGGCGCCGCTGCTGCAAAACCTGCTGGCGGAGCACTTCCCGCAGGCAGAACAACAACACACCGCTTTGCAATTCACCAGCCATGCCGAACCGGTGATGAACGGTCATCCGCTGTTACTGGGGTTGATGGTGCGCAATCTGCTGGATAACGCGCTGCGCTATTCGCCGTCGGGCAGCACTGTTGATGTGCAGCTCAATGCCCGCGCCATTACCGTTGATGATAACGGGCCAGGCGTCAGCGATGAGCAGTTGATAAGGTTGGGTGAACGCTTCTGGCGACCGCCGGGACAGGCGCAAACCGGCAGCGGATTAGGGCTTTCCATCGTGAAAAATATTGCCCAGCTGCACGGCGTTCGCTTGCAGTTCAGCCAGCGCGCCAGCGGAGGATTGCGCGTCACCTTAAGTTGGTGACGCGCACAGCGTTAAATCTCGACCTGGGTTCCCAGCTCGATCACGCGGTTCGGTGGGATTTCAAACTGATCGGGCGCGCGCAGTGCATTACGTTGCAGCGCGAGGAACAGCTTGCCGCGCAGGCGCAGATACCACGGACGATCGCCGATAATCAGCGATTCATGCGACATAAAGAAGGAGGTTTCCATCATGCGGCAGTTCAGGCCTTCAAGACCGCAGCGGTGGAAAATCTCTTCGACGTTTGGCGTTTCGCGCCAGCCGTAACTCGCCACCACGCGCCAGAAAGTCGGCGACAACTGTTCGATGGTCACACGACGGACGTTGTGCACGTAAGGCGCATCTTCGGTACGCAGCGTCAGCAGCACCACGCGCTCGTGCAACACTTTGTTGTGCTTGAGGTTATGCAGCATGGCAAACGGAATCACATTCAGCGCACGCGACATATACACCGCGGTGCCCGGCACGCGTACCGGCGGCGATTTCTCCAGCGATGCAATCATCGCTTCCAGTGAATTGCCGTGCTCATGCATACGACGCAGCAGACGGAAACGCTCGCTTTTCCAGGTAGTCATGATGATGAACATCATCAGCGCCAGCGTCAGCGGCAGCCAACCGCCGGAGAACACCTTGATCAGGTTGGCGGAGAACAGCGACACGTCGATGATCAGCATGGCAATCAGAATCAGCACCACCAGATAGCGGTTCCAGTGCCAGTTTTGAATCGCCACGGTAGAACAGAGAATGGCGGTCAGCACCATGGTGCCGGTGACCGCGATGCCATAAGCCGCCGCCAGATTGCTGGAGTGTTCGAAGCCGACAATCACAATCACTACCGAGAAGTAGAGCAGCCAGTTAATCACCGGAATGTAGATCTGCCCGGACTCCTCTTCTGAAGTGTGCACAATGCGCATCGGCGGCAAATAGCCGAGACGCACCGCCTGACGCGTTAATGAGAACACGCCGGAAATCACCGCTTGCGAGGCAATCACCGTGGCTAAGGTCGCCAGAATCAACATCGGGATCAGCATCCAATCCGGCGCAAGCAGGAAGAACGGGTTTTTGATCGCTTCAGGATGTTTGAGCAGCAGCGCGCCCTGACCAAAGTAGTTGAGCACCAGCGAAGGCAGCACCACGATAAACCAGGCGAGACGAATCGGGAATTTACCGAAGTGGCCCATATCGGCATACAGCGCTTCCACACCGGTAATCGCCAGCACCACCGCGCCCAGCGCGAAGAAGGAGACACTTTTGTACTGGATAAAGAAGTGCAGCGCCCAGTAAGGATTCATGGCGTGCAGCACGTCAGGATTATTGATGATGCTACGCGCACCCAAGACGGCGAGGATGATAAACCACAGCAGCATCACCGGCGCGAACAGCTTACCGACAATGCCGGTGCCGTGCTTCTGAATGACAAACAGCAAGGTCAGCACCGCAATCGCCAACGGCACGATGTAGGTATCGAGGCTCGGCGCGGCAATTTCCAGACCTTCTATCGCCGATAGCACCGACACCGCCGGCGTGATCACCACTTCCCCGTAGAAGAAGCTGCCGCCGATCAGGCCCATGATCACCAGAATCGCGGTGGCTCTGGCGCCGGTATGGCGTCCGGCCAGCGACATCAGCGTTAGAATCCCGCCTTCACCGGCGTTATCTGCACGCATCACGTAGCTGATGTATTTCAGCGACACCACCAGAATCAGCAGCCAGAAGATCAGCGACAGGAAGCCAAAAACCGCTTCGCGCTCTACGCCAAATCCAAACTGACCAGAGAGACATTCACGCAATGTATAGAGTGGGCTGGTACCGATATCGCCATACACCACGCCAATTGCCGCCAGCGTGACTGCCCCAAGGGACTGTTTCTTATCCGAGCTCATAAGTTGTCTTTTGTTGGAGCCGGAGGCGCTTGCCTTCCGCTCAAGCCATCAAAAAGCGCACAGTATGCACATATTCCCAAAAAAACCTACTCTTACAAAGTGTCACCATCGCGTCGGTGACGCGGTTTTTCGCCGAAAATAGCGCCAAAAAACCGTTGGAAGCGGCGAGTTCTCTCGCATCAACCTTCTGAAACAAAAAAGCTGACGGCTATCAACGCAATCGCGCATGATAATCAGTAGAGTATTGCGCTCGCCAGACTATGACGGCACCAGGATCAAAAGGATAATGATGTGATTATGGCTCAACCCCATCTTTTGGCAGAAAGAATTTCTCGCCTGAGCAACGCTCTGGAAAAAGGGCTGTATGAACGCCATCACGCGATCCGCCTCTGTTTGCTGGCTGCCTTAAGTGGCGAAAGCGTGTTTCTGCTCGGGCCGCCGGGTATCGCCAAGAGTCTGATTGCCCGCCGATTAAAATACGCCTTCCAGCACGCCCGCGCGTTTGAATACCTGATGACCCGTTTTTCCACCCCTGAAGAGGTGTTTGGTCCGCTGTCGATTCAGGCACTGAAAGATGAAGGGCGTTATCAGCGTCTGACCAAAGGTTATTTGCCGGATGCTGAAATTGTCTTCCTCGACGAAATCTGGAAAGCCGGCCCGGCGATTCTCAATACCTTGCTGACCGCCATCAACGAACGCCGCTTCCGCAATGGCGACAGCGAAGAAAAAATCCCAATGCGCCTGCTGGTTACCGCTTCCAATGAATTGCCGGAAGCCGATAGTGGCCTGGAAGCGCTGTATGACCGCATGTTGATTCGCCTGTGGCTGGATAACGTGCATGAGAAGCAGAACTTCCGCAGCATGCTCACCCACCAGCAGGATGAAAACGACAATCCGGTGGCGGAATCGTTGCGCATCAGCGACGAAGAGTATGAGCAGTGGCAGAAAGGCATCAGCCAGGTCAGTTTACCGGATCACGTGTTTGAACTGATCTATCAGCTTCGTCAGCAGTTAGAAACGCTGCCGGACGCGCCGTACATTTCCGATCGTCGCTGGAAGAAAGCCATTCACCTGTTGCAGGCTAGCGCCTTTTACAGCGGTCGCGTGGCCATCGCGCCCATCGACTTAGTGCTGCTGAAAGATTGCCTGTGGCATGACGTGGCGTCGATGAAAATGCTGGATCGCGAAATCGATACGCTGATGTCGCAACACGCGTGGCAGCAACAGGCGCTGCTACACAAGCTGCAGCAGATCAAAAGCCGCCGGCTGGCGCTGCAACAGCAGCAAAGCGTGGCGCAAGCGCTGACGCTGGAGAAACACAGCGGCATGTTCAGCCGCAAACCGCACTACGAATTACCCGCCGCCATCACCGATGATCAACTGACGCTAATGCTGCAACAACCGTTGATGCTGCACGACATGCAGGTGACGCACATTCTGATTGGCCGCGAAGCGCTGGATCAGTGGCTGCTGAAGGGCGGTGAAATCCGTGGCAAGCTGAACGGCATCGGCTTTGGTCAGACGCTGGATATGCTGGTGGATACCCATCACTGTTTGACGCTGCGCGATGTCAGCCTGCAATCCACGCGTCTGACGCTGCCGGGCGCCAGCAGCAGCAGCGAGATGCCGCAGGAGATCGCTGATGAATATGACGCGCTGGAAACCCAGCTGCGCGCGCAGCGCACGCTGTTCAGCCAGCATCAGCGCTGTCTGTTCATTAGCGATGACTGGCTGGCTCGCATCGAAACCAGCCTGCAGGATGTCGCGGAACAGCTGAAACAGGCGAGAAAATGATCTCACTGGAGACGCTGAGTGCGCTGTTGTCGATTGGCGAAACCGAGTTAATCGAAGAGCTGATTATCGCGCTGCTCGCCTCGCCGCAACTGGCGCTGTTCTTTGAGAAATTTCCCCGCCTGAAACAAGCCATGATGCGCGATCTGCCGCGCTGGCGATCGGAGATCGCCGAGCAGATCAAAGTCACGCCGGTGCCAGAAGCGCTGGCGCAGGAGTTTCAGCTGTTTCAACAGATGCAGCTACTCAGCACGCAACATTTCACCCAGCAGTTACCCAACATCATGACGCAGCTGAAAAGCCTGCCGTCGCCGTTCATCGAAGAAGCCAGCAAACTGCTGCTGAATGCTGAAAGCGACCAGCTTAGCAACGCGCAACACACCTTGTTCCTGCAACGCTGGCGTCTCAGCCTGACGCTGCAAACGCTGACGCTGAATGAAACCCTTCTGGAAGAGCAGCGCGAACGCTTGATGGCCGAGCTGCAGCAGCGCATGGCGATCAGCGGTCAGCTGGCGCCGATTCTTACCGATGATGATGAAGCCGCCGCCGGACGCCTGTGGGATTTGAGCAAAGCGCCGCTGCAGCACGACGATTACGAACTGATAGTGCAGTACGGTGATTTCCTCGCCCAGCAGCCGGAGCTGATGAAGCTGGCGCAGCAGCTGGGTCGCAGCCGCGAGGCCAGATCGGTGCCGTCGCAGGATGCGCCGCTGGAAGCGTTTCACCAGCTGGTGCGCGAACCGGATAACGTACCGGAAGAAGTCAGCGGCATTCATCAAAGCGATGATGTGCTGCGTCTGTTGCCACCTGAGCTGGCGGCATTGAGCATAAGCGAGTTAGAGCTGGAGTTTTATCGGCGTTTAGTCGAGAAACGCTTGCTGACTTATCGTCTGCAGGGCGATGCGTGGCACGAAAAAATCACCATGAGTCCGGTCAGCCACCAGCAGCATGAAGAGCAACCGCGCGGCCCGTTCATCGTCTGCGTTGATACGTCAGGTTCGATGGGCGGTTTCAACGAACGATGCGCCAAAGCCTTTTGCCTGGCGCTGCTGAAAGTGGCGCTGGCGGATAAGCGCCGCTGCTACATCATGCTGTTCGCTCATGAAGTGATCGGTTATGAACTCACCGCCGATAACGGCATTGAGCAGGCGATCCGTTTCCTCAGCCAGCGTTTTCGCGGCGGTACCGATCTCGCTGCCTGCCTTGCGGCGGTGGTGAAACGCATGGAAGGCAGCGCGTGGCAGGAAGCGGATGCGGTGATCGTTTCGGATTTTATTGCCCAGCGTTTGCCGGACGACATCGTCAGCACCATTAAGCAGCGTCAGCGCCAACATCAACAGCGCTTCCACGCGGTAGCAATGTCGCTGCATGGCAAACCCGGCATTCTGCGCATCTTCGATCACATCTGGCGCTTCGATACCGGCCTGAAAAGCCGTCTGCTGCGCCGCTGGCAGCGCTAATTCATCTGGCGGAAATGCTAATTTGCTATATTGATAAGTTCGAGCATTTAGCAAACTGGAGCACCTTGTGACGACCGCCCAACTTCCCGCACCGACCCGCACGCTGAAACTTTCCGGCCAACACTCCGAACAAAAACGGGCCGAGCTGCTGGCGTACTTCACCCAAACCTGGGAACTGTATGAAAGCCTGTTTGATTGCCTGGCGGACGAGCGCGCCTGGTTTAACAAAGCCATTTCGCTGCGCCATCCGCTGATCTTCTATTTTGGTCACACCGCAACCTTCTACATTAATAAGCTGATGGCGGGCCGCTACCTCGATCAACGCGTTGACGATCGTATTGAGGCGATGATGGCGATCGGCGTGGATGAGATGAGTTGGGACGATCTCAACGACAGCCATTACGACTGGCCGACCATCGCAGAAGTGCGCGACTATCGTGGCAAAGTGAAAAGCCTGGTGAGTGAGTTTATTCGCACCATGCCGCTGGAACTGCCGATCGACTGGGACAGCCCGGCGTGGGTGGTTTTGATGGGCATCGAACACGAACGTATTCATCTGGAAACCTCCAGCGTGCTGATGCGCCAGTTGCCGATTGAATGGGTTAAGCCGCAGCCGCACTGGCCAGTTTGCCCGCAGGCGCGTCACGATCGTCAATCGGTACCGGAAAATTCTCTGATCGCGATGCCCGGCGGCCGTGTGCAGCAGGGCAAAACCGACGACACTTATGGCTGGGATAACGAATACGGTAGCCAGCAAACCGAACTGAAGCCGTTTAAGGCCAGTAAAATGCTGGTCAGCAATGCCGAGTTTTATCGTTTTATTGCGGCGGACGGTTATAACGATCGCCGCTGGTGGGATGACGAAGGTTGGGGCTGGCGTGAATTTTCCGGTGCGCAGATGCCGACATTCTGGGTCGGTGACGAAAAGCTGCCCGATCAGCTAAAACTGCGCGTGCTGGCCGAAGAAGTGGCGATGCCGTGGGATTGGCCGGCGGAAGTGAATCAACTGGAAGCCGCCGCGTTTTGTCGCTGGCTGGCGGAAGAGACCGGTAAATCTGTTCAGCTTCCCTGCGAAGCCGAATGGGCGCAGCTGCGTGAGCAAGTTGGCGGCGATCAGCCGGACTGGACTGAAGCGCCGGGCAACATCAATCTGGCATACTGGGCTTCCTCCAGCCCGGTCGATCGCTTCGCACAAGGTGAGTTTTACGACATCGTCGGCAACGTCTGGCAGTGGACCACGACGCCAACCAACGGTTTCGAAGGCTTTAAGGTGCATCCGCTCTACGACGATTTCTCCACACCAACCTTTGATGGCAAACATGCGCTGATCAAAGGTGGCAGCTGGATTTCCACCGGCAACGAAGCGCTGAAATCTGCGCGCTACGCTTTCCGTCGTCACTTCTTCCAGCACGCCGGTTTCCGCTATGTCGTTTCTTCCCATGAAGAGAGCATGACGCTCAATCCTTATGAAACTGACAGCATGGTGTCGCAGTATCTCGATTTCCAGTACGGACCGAGCTACTACAACGTACCCAACTACGCGGCTGCGCTGGTGGAGAAACTGCTGCCGCACTGTACTGCGCGGGGTCAGGCGCTGGATATCGGCTGTGCCACCGGGCGGGCCAGCTTTGAACTGGCGCGACACTTCGAGGCAGTAACGGGCATGGATTACTCGGCGCGCTTTATTGATGTTGCGCTGCAGCTGACCTCCGGTGAGGATTTCCGCTATGTGGTGCCCGAAGAGGGCGATCTGGTGGAGTATCGTCAGGTGCGGCTGAAAGAGTTTGGTCTGGAAGCTGAGCAAGCGCAGCGTATTCAGTTTGTGCAGGGCGATGCCTGTAACCTGAAGCCGCAGCCGGACCGTTACGACCTGGTGCTGGCCTCTAACCTGATCGATCGTCTGCGTCAGCCGAAGCGCTTCCTGCAGGACATTACCCCGATGATCCGCGCCGGCGGTCTGCTGGTGCTGTCATCGCCGTACACCTGGCTGGAAGATTTCACGCCGAAAGAGAACTGGCTGGGCGGTGTTCGCGAAAATGGCGAAGCGCTGACGACCTATCAGGCGCTGCAGCGTCTGTTGCGTGATGCGTTTGACGAAGTGGCACCGCCGCAGGATGTACCCTTTGTGATCCGCGAAACGGCGCGCAAATTCCAGCACACGCAGGCGCAAGTGACCTTCTGGCGTAAGCGCTAAAAAGCAGGCAGACAACGGCATGGCTGTTGTCTGCACCTTGCCTGCACCGCTAATTTGCTGCACATTCTCCTCTATTCATAGAAGAAGAACTCAACGAGGATGGACAATGGCGGAACACCTTCAGCTGGATAACCTGGATCGCGGCATTCTGAATGCGCTGCTACAGAATGCGCGTACCGCCTATGCCGAGCTCGCCAAGCAGTTCAACGTCAGCCCCGGCACCATTCATGTGCGGGTGGAGAAGATGCGTCAGGCGGGCATTATTTTGGGCACGCGCGTGGAGATCGATCCGCGTCAGCTCGGCTTCGATGTGTGCTGCTTTATCGGCATTATCCTTAAAAGCGCGCGCGATTATCCGGCGGCTCTGAGCAAACTCGATGCGCTGGATGAAGTGGTGGAAGCCTGGTATACCACCGGCCACTACAGCATCTTTATCAAAGTGATGTGCCGATCAATCGATGCCTTGCAACAGGTGTTGATCAACAAGATCCAGACCATCGACGAAATTCAGTCCACCGAAACCCTGATCTCCCTGCAAAACCCGATCATGCGCACCATTAAGCCGTAACCCCTCTCTAATCTGTGCACAAACTTATCCCCGGCAGATCGCGCGTATGGCGCGACTTGCCGCCTGATGCTTTCTACTATTAACCCTGTTTTCCACAGGTGGATCACGGCTTGATCACAGCGTACAATGCTCGCCTTTAGTGCGGGAGAGCATCATGGCCGATATTACGTTAATCAGTGGAAGTACCCTTGGCAGCGCCGAATATGTTGCTGAACATCTGGAAGAAAAACTGCAGGAAGCGGGCTTCTCAACCGAGGTGCTGCATGGCCCAGAGCTGGATGAGCTGCAACCGGAAGGGATTTGGCTGATCGTTACCTCCACGCACGGTGCCGGTGAACTGCCTGATAATTTGCTTCCTTTATATGAAGCATTGCAGGAAACAAAACCGGACCTCTCTGGCTTACGTTATGGCGCAGTCGGCATTGGTAATCATGAATACGATCTTTTCTGCGGCGCGATCAAACTGCTGGAAGAGCAATTGAGCCAGTTGGGCGCCAAACGCATTGGCGATCGCCTGGAGATCGACGTGCTGGAGCATGAGATCCCGGAAGACGCGGCCGAAGTGTGGGTCGACACATGGAAAACGCAAATTTAAAACGATCTTCAGTGGCTGGGGATCGGGAAAATAGAATGATCCCCAGTTGATTGCGCTGTTTTTTTACCTTAAACCCGCGATCGACTGTGGATAACATGGCCTGTTTCATGCGTATAACCAGTAGTTATCCAAAGAACAACGGTTGTTTCTTTTTTAGGCTGTGTATAAGTAGCCATTTTGATCCCAGCTTATACGGATCAGGATCACCGATCATTCACAGCTAGTGATCCTCGCTAATTTGCTGTTTAGCCTGCGTTTTTGGGGGTTATCAACAGCCTGGTGCGATCCTAATAGTAGATCTAACAGAGAGATCATATAAAAGACTTAAGATCCTTTCTTTTAAACCTCAGGATCCCGCGACTTTCGCCGCCGACATTATTTCAGTAGAATCCACCGCCCAGGGCAACGATCCCTGTCCGAAACACTAACGAGGACCCACTTCATGTTTTATCCAGATCCTTTTGACGTCATCGTAATCGGTGGTGGTCATGCGGGCACAGAGGCCGCGATGGCCGCAGCCCGAATGGGTCAGCAAACCCTGTTACTCACCCATAACATTGATACGCTTGGACAAATGTCCTGTAACCCGGCGATCGGTGGCATCGGGAAAGGACATCTGGTGAAGGAAGTGGATGCCTTAGGCGGTTTGATGGCCACGGCAATTGACCAGGCAGGCATCCAGTTTAGGATACTAAACGCGAGTAAAGGCCCCGCTGTTCGCGCCACACGTGCTCAGGCTGACCGTGTACTGTATCGCCAGGCGGTACGCACCGCATTAGAGAACCAGCCAAACCTGATGATCTTCCAGCAGGCGGTTGACGATCTGATTGTGGAAAACGATCGTGTCGTCGGTGCTGTGACGCAAATGGGCTTGAAGTTCCGCGCCAAAACCGTGGTGCTGACCGTCGGGACCTTCCTTGATGGCAAAATCCACATTGGCCTGGATAACTACAGCGGTGGCCGTGCAGGCGATCCGCCATCAATCCCATTGGCAAAACGCCTGCGTGCACTGCCGCTGCGCGTAAACCGTCTGAAAACCGGTACGCCGCCACGTATCGACGCACGCTCGATTGATTTTTCGGTGCTGACGCCGCAGCACGGTGATAATCCGATGCCGGTGTTCTCGTTCATGGGTAAAGTTTCACAGCATCCACAACAAGTGCCGTGCTGGATCACCTACACCAATGAACAGACGCATGACGTGATCCGCAATAACCTCGATCGCAGCCCAATGTATGCCGGGATCATCGAAGGTATTGGTCCACGTTACTGCCCGTCGATCGAAGACAAAGTGATGCGCTTTGCCGATCGTAATGCGCACCAGATTTTCCTGGAGCCGGAAGGCCTGACCAGCAACGAGATCTATCCGAATGGTATCTCCACCAGCCTGCCGTTTGACGTACAGATGCAGATCGTACGTTCGATGAAAGGACTGGAAAACGCGAAGATCATCCGTCCGGGTTACGCCATTGAGTATGATTTCTTCGATCCACGCGATCTTAAACCGACGCTGGAAAGCAAATTTATCCACGGCCTGTTCTTTGCCGGCCAGATTAACGGCACCACCGGCTACGAAGAAGCGGCAGCACAAGGTTTGCTGGCAGGACTAAACGCAGCACGCGCTTCCGCCGACAAAGAGGGCTGGGCGCCACGTCGCGATCAGGCTTACCTTGGTGTGCTGGTTGACGATCTCTGCACTTTGGGCACGAAAGAGCCGTACCGCATGTTTACATCGCGCGCGGAGTACCGCCTGATGCTGCGCGAAGATAACGCCGATCTGCGTTTGACCGAAGCGGGTCGCGAACTCGGTCTGGTTGATGATGCTCGCTGGGCGCGCTACAACCAGAAACTGGAGGCGATTGAGCAGGAGCGTCAACGTCTGCGCGATCTGTGGGTGCATCCGAAATCGGATAACGTGGCAGAAGTGAACGCTGTGATCAGCGCGCCGCTTACCAAAGAAGCCAGCGGTGAAGATCTGCTGCGTCGTCCAGAGATGACCTATCCACTGCTGACGTCACTCGCCAGCTATGGTCCTGCGCTGCCAGATGAGCAAGCCGCTGAGCAGGTGGAGATTCAGGTGAAATACGAAGGGTACATTGCGCGTCAGCAGGAAGAGATTGATCGCCAGCTGCGCAATGAAAACACCTTGTTGCCTGTCGAGCTCGACTATCGTCAGGTGAATGGCTTGTCGAATGAAGTGATCGCCAAACTCAACGATCACAAACCGACCTCCATCGGCCAGGCTTCACGTATTTCGGGTATCACGCCTGCGGCAATCTCAATTCTGCTGATTTACCTGAAAAAACAGGGCCTGCTGCGTAAAAGCGCCTGATAGACTTTGGGGCGAGGCAACTCGCCCCGTTAATGGAATTCTCGTTGTGATCAACAAACTCTCCTCGCTGCTGAAAGCGGCAAACATTTCCCTTACCGATCAACAAAAACAGCAGTTGGTTAGCTATGTTGAGTTGCTGCATAAGTGGAATAAGGCCTATAACCTGACATCAGTGCGCGACCCGCAGCAGATGCTGGTACGCCATATTCTCGATAGCGTGGTGGTTGAGCCACATTTGCAGGGCGAACGCTTTATTGATGTGGGCACCGGTCCGGGCTTACCAGGCATTCCGCTGGCCATTGTGCGCCCGCAATCGCATTTCACCTTGCTGGATAGCCTCGGCAAACGCGTGCGTTTCCTGCGTCAGGTGCAGCATGAGTTAGGACTTACTAACATCACGCCGGTGCAGAGCCGCGTTGAAGCGTTCCCGTCTGAGCCACCATTTGATGGTGTTATCAGCCGTGCGTTTGCTTCACTCGAAGATATGCTGACCTGGTGTCATCATCTGCCGGGTCCTGAAGGTCGCTTTTATGCTCTGAAAGGTGTCCGTCCGGATGATGAGATTGCTGCATTACCCGCTGGCTTTAAGGTGGAAAAAATTCAACCGCTGCAGGTACCCGAACTGGATGGTGAACGTCATCTGGTGGTGATTACTCGCCAATAGCCTTTAAAAAGGTATGGATTTAAGCCTGTTCATGCCGTTTGTCTTAGTCATTGCCCTGAACGAAAAAGCAGCGATTGAACACTTTTAGATAAAAGCTTTTATTTCGCAGGGCAGGGCGCGCGAGTTAACATCCCCGGCGGAAATTATCCGAAAAGCTCCGTTACATTTAACGAATAATTCACATTTTATTATCACTTAGATCACTTCAATGCGTGTATTTACCCAACCAAATAATCACTGGGGAAAATATAACTTTGCAATAAATTGGCGTGCGTAATATCAGTTTTGCGTTTTTATTGCAGCGCATGATGTCAATAAAGTGTTTTTCTCGAAAATCATAGTGCAACAGTTAAAAAATAAAATTAAGACGCTGATTTATAGGTTCTTTAGGCGATTTTGAAATCGTATAAATCTTGTCTGAAACAAATTCAGTCAGGCATTCCTTGTTTATTATGTGATCTAAAGCACGCTTTAAAAGCAAGTCGGTTGGGCATTTTCAGACTTAAAGTCAGACATTGCCTGAAGACGATGTTTTGAAAAATAGCCCTTCAGAAAGAAATTTAAATAATTGTTCACCTTTTCGCTACTTACCGATTGAAATCGCAGGTGGCGCCCGTATAATTTGCACGGCTTTTGCTGCTTGACTCAAATGAGTAAAGGCAGTCTTATACGACACGCGACATACCCCGTTCGGGGCAGGAGAGTTCAGCGTCATGTCAGTGTCTCTTTACAGTGTGAAATTAGCCCGGGCCGTGCTGATCATTCAGCTGGTGACCTTTGTCACCATCGGTGCGCTCTTTACCCTGAAAGAGGTTACCTGGGGCGCCTCCGCCATCGCGGGTGGCGTGGCAGCCTGGCTGCCGAACGTGTTGTTTATGTTTTTGGCCTGGCGCCTGCAGGATCAAACGCCTGCGAAAGGACGTGTTGCCTGGAGCTTCGCCCTCGGTGAAGTGTTGAAGGTGTTCACAACCGTCATTTTCCTCGCGGTGGCGTTGGGTGTGTTTGGAGCGGTCTTCTGGCCACTCGCAATCACGTGGTTATCGGTGCTGGTGGTGCAGATCGTCGCTCCGGCTGTAATTAACAACAAAGGGTAAGAGGCATCATGGCTGCTGGAGAAATCTCTACTCCGCAAGAATACATAGGTCACCACCTGAATAACCTTCAGTTGGACCTGCGTACTTTCGAGTTGGTGAATCCGCACGACGCTCCCGCGACGTTCTGGGTATTAAATATCGATTCCATGTTTTTCTCTGTGGTGCTGGGACTGATTTTCCTGGTGTTGTTCCGCAAAGTGGCGAAAAGCGCTACCAGCGGTGTTCCAGGGAAATTACAAGCGGCTATCGAACTGGTTGTCGGCTTCGTTGATAACAACGTGCGCGACATGTACCACGGTAAAAGCAAACTTATCGCCCCGCTGGCTCTGACGATTTTCGTCTGGGTCTTCCTGATGAACTTCATGGATCTGCTGCCTATCGATTTGCTGCCGTTTATCGGCGAGCACTATTTAGGCCTGCCGGCGCTGCGCGTCGTGCCGTCTGCAGACGTGAACATCACGCTGTCTATGGCGCTGGGCGTATTTATTTTGATTCTGTTCTACAGCATCAAAATGAAAGGCATTGGCGGCTTCACCAAAGAGTTGACGCTGCAGCCTTTTAATCACCCGATCTTCATCCCCATTAACCTGATTCTTGAAGGTGTTAGCCTGCTGTCCAAGCCTGTTTCACTGGGTCTGCGACTGTTCGGCAACATGTATGCGGGTGAGTTGATCTTTATCCTGATTGCCGGCTTGCTGCCGTGGTGGTCGCAGTGGTTGTTGAATGTGCCTTGGGCCATTTTCCACATCCTGATCATTTCGCTGCAGGCTTTCATTTTCATGGTCCTCACGATCGTCTATCTGTCGATGGCATCTGAAGAACATTGATTTTTATCTCAACACTTAAGCTTTTAACTGAAACAAACTGGAGACTGTCATGGAAAACCTGAATATGGATCTGCTGTACATGGCTGCCGCTGTGATGATGGGCCTGGCGGCAATCGGTGCTGCGATCGGTATCGGCATCCTCGGAGGTAAATTCCTGGAAGGCGCCGCGCGTCAACCGGATCTGATCCCTCTGCTGCGTACGCAGTTCTTTGTTGTAATGGGTCTGGTGGATGCAATCCCGATGATCGCTGTAGGTCTGGGTCTCTACGTGATGTTTGCTGTCGCTTAAACCTGGTAGCCTTGTTCACTCATGGCACCTGGTGTGATGAGGGACGGATTCTGCCGTTTATCTCTGATAGCGGCAGAGCAAGTTAACTTAATAAGAGGCATTGTGCTGTGAACATTAATGCAACAATCCTCGGCCAGGCCATCGCGTTCATTCTGTTTGTCGCGTTCTGCATGAAGTACGTATGGCCGCCGATTATGGCTGCCATCGAAAAGCGCCAGAAAGAAATTGCTGAAGGCCTTGCTTCTGCTGAGCGCGCGAAGAAAGATTTAGATCTCGCGCAGGCCAATGCGACCGACCAGCTGAAAAAAGCGAAAGAAGACGCTCAGGTCATTATCGAGCAGGCGAACAAACGCCGCGCCCAGATTCTGGACGAAGCGAAAACCGAAGCTGAGACTGAACGTAACCGCATCGTGGCGCAGGCGCAGGCAGAAATTGATGCCGAGCGTTCGCGTGCCCGTGAAGAGCTGCGTAAGCAAGTCGCGTTGCTGGCATTAGCTGGCGCCGAGAAAATCATCGAACGTTCCGTGGATGAAGCTGCTAACAGCGACATCGTTGATAAACTGGTCGCTGAACTGTAAGGAGGGAGGGGCTGATGTCTGATCTGATTACTGTAGCTCGCCCCTACGCCAAAGCAGCTTTTGACTTTGCTGTTGAGCATCAAAGCATCGATCGCTGGCAATCAATGCTGGCGTTTGCCGCAGAAGTGGCTCGCAACGAACAGATCGCAGATCTTCTTTCCGGTGCGCTCGCACCGGAAGCTTTGTCTGCTTCTTTCATTGCAGTTTGTGGCGATCAACTTGATGAAAACGCCCAGAACCTGATTAAGGTAATGGCCGAAAACGGACGTTTGACAGCGCTTCCAGCAGTACTGGCTCAATACATTCAACTGCGTGACGCTTATGAAGCGACAGCCGAAGTTGATGTGATTTCTGCCAGCTCGCTGAGTGACAGTCAGCTGACTAAAATCAGCGCCGCGATGGAAAAACGTCTGTCACGTAAAGTTAAGCTGAATTGCAAAATTGATAAGTCTGTAATGGCAGGTGTGGTTATCCGTGCGGGTGACCTGGTCATTGATGGCAGCGTACGCGGCCGTCTTGATCGTCTGGCAGACGTCTTGCAGTCTTAAGGGGACTGGAGCATATGCAACTGAATTCCACCGAAATCAGCGAACTGATCAAGCAGCGCATTGCTCAGTTCAATGTCGTGAGTGAAGCTCACAACGAAGGTACTATTGTTTCTGTAAGTGACGGTATCATCCGCGTACACGGCCTGGCCGATGTCATGCAGGGTGAGATGATTGCCCTGCCGGGCAACCGTTACGCTATCGCACTGAACCTCGAGCGTGACTCGGTTGGTGCAGTAGTGATGGGCCCGTATGCTGACCTCGCGGAAGGCATGAAAGTTAAATGTACGGGTCGTATTTTAGAAGTTCCAGTTGGCCGTGGCCTGCTGGGCCGTGTGGTGAACACCCTGGGTGCACCGATCGACGGTAAAGGCGCAATTGAAAACGACGGCTTCTCGCCTGTTGAAGTGATTGCACCGGGCGTTATCGACCGTCAGTCAGTAGACCAGCCTGTTCAGACCGGTTACAAATCTGTCGATGCGATGATTCCAATCGGCCGTGGCCAGCGTGAGCTGATCATCGGTGACCGTCAGACCGGTAAAACTGCAATGGCAATCGACGCCATCATCAACCAGCGCGATTCAGGCATCAAGTGTGTCTACGTTGCGATTGGTCAGAAAGCGTCAACCATTTCTAACGTAGTTCGCAAACTGGAAGAGCACGGCGCGCTGGCTAACACCATCGTGGTTGTCGCTTCTGCTTCTGAATCTGCAGCACTGCAGTACCTGTCACCGTACGCCGGTTGTGCGATGGGTGAGTACTTCCGTGACCGCGGTGAAGATGCACTGATCGTGTACGATGACCTGTCTAAGCAGGCTGTTGCTTACCGTCAGATTTCTCTGCTGCTGCGCCGTCCACCAGGTCGTGAAGCATTCCCTGGTGACGTGTTCTATCTCCACTCTCGTCTGCTGGAGCGTGCATCACGCGTTAGCGCTGACTACGTTGAGCGCTTCACCAACGGTGAAGTGAAAGGCCAGACCGGTTCTCTTACCGCACTGCCAATCATCGAAACTCAGGCGGGTGACGTTTCTGCGTTCGTTCCGACCAACGTAATCTCGATTACTGATGGTCAGATCTTCCTGGAATCTAACCTGTTCAACTCCGGTATTCGTCCAGCCGTTAACCCGGGTATTTCGGTATCCCGTGTTGGTGGTGCTGCACAGACTAAGATCATCAAGAAACTGTCCGGTGGTATTCGTACCGCGCTGGCACAGTATCGTGAACTGGCTGCGTTCTCTCAGTTCGCTTCCGATCTGGACGATGCAACGCGTAAACAGCTGAGCCATGGTCAGAAAGTGACCGAGCTGCTGAAACAGAAACAGTATGCGCCGATGTCAGTCGCGCAACAGGGTCTGGTGCTGTTTGCTGCTGAGCGCGGCTATCTGAACGATGTTGAACTGGCGAAAGTCGGCAGCTTCGAAGCCGCTCTGCTGGCGTTCGCGGATCGCGATCACGCTGAGCTGATGGCTGAAATCAACCAAGCGGGTAACTTCAATAACGAAATCGAAGAGAAGCTGAAAGGCCTCCTCGAAACGTTTAAAGCAACCCAGTCCTGGTAATGTCTGGCGGCTTGTCTGAAAAGGCAGGCCGCAAGGCTTTGAGGAGAAGCTAATGGCCGGCGCAAAAGAAATACGTAGTAAGATCGGAAGCGTAAAAAATACGCAGAAGATCACCAAAGCGATGGAAATGGTCGCCGCCTCCAAAATGCGTAAAACGCAGGAACGCATGGCGGCCAGCCGTCCGTATGCAGATACCATGCGCAAAGTGATTGGTCACCTTGCTTTGGGTAATCTGGAATACAAGCACCCTTACCTGGATGAGCGTGACGTTAAGCGCGTCGGCTACCTGGTCGTTTCGACTGACCGCGGGCTTTGTGGTGGTTTGAACATTAACCTGTTCAAAAAATTGCTGGCAGATATGAAAGGCTGGGCGGATAAAGGCGTACAGAGCGATCTGGCCGTTATCGGTTCGAAAGGCAATTCATTCTTCGGCTCTGTAGGTGGCAACATCGTGGCACAGGTCACCGGTATGGGCGATAAGCCTGCACTGTCTGATTTGATCGGCCCGGTAAAAGTGATGTTGCAGGCCTATGATGAAGGTCGCATCGACAAGCTGTATATCGTTGCCAACAAGTTTAATAACACCATGTCTCAGACTCCGACCATTACCCAACTGCTGCCGTTACCGCCAGCGGAAGGTGAAGAAGAGATGAAGGCGAAGACCTGGGATTACCTGTACGAACCCGATCCGAAAGCGCTGCTGGATACCCTGCTGCGCCGTTACGTCGAATCGCAGGTTTATCAGGGTGTGGTGGAAAACCTGGCCAGTGAGCAGGCCGCACGTATGGTTGCGATGAAAGCTGCAACCGATAACGGCGGAAACCTGATCAAAGAGCTGCAGTTGGTTTACAACAAAGCTCGTCAGGCCAGCATCACCCAGGAACTTACCGAGATCGTCTCGGGAGCCTCCGCGGTTTAACCAGGCATATATCCTGTCGCGCGAGCGCGGCTGGGTATTTTCGTATTAGGTAGAGGATTCAAGATGGCAGCTGGAAAGATTGTCCAGATTATCGGCGCCGTAGTTGACGTCGAATTCCCTCAGGACGCGGTACCGCAGGTATACAGCGCTCTCGAGGTGAAAAATGGTGATGCTCGTCTGGTGCTGGAAGTTCAGCAGCAGCTGGGTGGTGGCGTGGTTCGTACCATCGCCATGGGTACTTCTGACGGCCTGAAGCGCGGTCTGGAAGTTACCGACCTGAAAAAACCTATCCAGGTTCCGGTTGGTAAAGCAACCCTCGGCCGTATCATGAACGTATTGGGTGAGCCAATCGACATGAAAGGCGACCTGCAGAATGACGACGGCACTGTAGTAGAGGTTTCCTCTATTCACCGTGCAGCACCTTCGTATGAAGATCAGTCTAACTCGCAGGAACTGCTGGAAACCGGCATCAAGGTTATCGACCTGATGTGTCCGTTCGCTAAGGGCGGTAAAGTCGGTCTGTTCGGTGGTGCGGGTGTAGGTAAAACCGTAAACATGATGGAGCTGATACGTAACATCGCGGCTGAGCACTCAGGTTATTCGGTATTTGCTGGCGTGGGTGAGCGCACTCGTGAGGGTAACGACTTCTACCACGAAATGACTGACTCCAACGTTATCGATAAAGTAGCGCTGGTGTATGGCCAGATGAACGAGCCGCCGGGTAACCGTCTGCGCGTAGCACTGACCGGTTTGACCATGGCGGAAAAATTCCGTGATGAAGGCCGTGACGTTCTGCTGTTCATCGACAACATCTATCGTTACACCCTGGCCGGTACTGAAGTATCAGCACTGCTGGGTCGTATGCCATCTGCGGTAGGCTATCAGCCAACGCTGGCAGAAGAGATGGGTGTGTTGCAGGAGCGTATTACCTCCACGAAGACTGGTTCAATCACCTCTGTACAGGCCGTTTACGTTCCTGCGGATGACTTGACTGACCCGTCACCAGCAACCACCTTTGCTCACTTAGACTCAACCGTTACGCTGAGCCGTCAGATCGCCTCTCTGGGTATCTACCCAGCCGTTGACCCGCTGGATTCTACCAGCCGTCAGCTGGATCCACTGATCGTGGGTCAGGAGCACTATGACGTTGCGCGTGGCGTGCAGTCTCTGCTGCAGCGTTACCAGGAACTGAAAGACATCATCGCCATCCTGGGTATGGACGAGCTGTCTGAAGAAGACAAGCTGCTGGTGGCACGTGCGCGTAAGATTCAGCGCTTCCTGTCTCAGCCGTTCTTCGTTGCTGAAGTCTTCACCGGTTCTCCAGGTAAGTACGTGACCCTGAAAGACACCATCCGTGGCTTCAAAGGCATCATGGAAGGCGAATTCGACCACCTGCCAGAGCAGGCGTTCTACATGGTCGGCGCTATCGAAGAAGCCGTAGAAAAAGCGAAGAAACTGTAATTTAGGTTTCCCAGGAGGAATGGTATGGCTATGACTTATCATCTGGACGTGGTCAGCGCGGAGCAACAAATGTTCTCCGGTCTGGTCGAGCGTATCCAGGTGTCAGGTAGCGAAGGTGAGCTGGGGATTCGTCCTGGCCACGCCCCGCTGCTGACAGCCATCAAGCCTGGTATGATTCACATCGTGAAACAGCACGGCGAAGAGGAGTTTATTTACCTCTCTGGCGGCGTGCTGGAAGTTCAGCCTGGCAGCACCACCGTTCTGGCCGACACCGCGATTCGCGGTGAAGACCTCGACGAAGCGCGCGCGCTGGAAGCGAAACGTAAAGCGGAAGAGCACATGAACAGCAGCCACGGCGACGTGGATTATGCTCAGGCTTCTGCGGAACTGGCGAAAGCCATCGCGAAACTGCGTGTCATCGAGCTGACCAAAAAAGCGATGTAATCAGGCTTTATGCGTCACGAAATGCCAGCCCTTTGGGTTGGCATTTTTTTTGCCCAAAATTTGCCGCCTGGCGCTGAGCCCGGCTAATTTCGACCCGAGAAAAATGTAGTAATCTCGGGGTTAAACCTTACACTTTCGAAAGTTGAAGAGAATCAGGATAGTTATGTCTACGAACGCGATGAGTGTGGTGATCTTAGCCGCTGGCAAAGGCACCCGAATGTATTCCGACCTGCCCAAAGTTCTGCACACCCTTGCAGGTAAACCAATGGTTCAGCACGTTATTGATGCCGCAACCGGTTTGGGCGCCCAGCAGATCCATCTGGTTTACGGCCACGGCGGAGATTTACTGCAGTCAACGTTAGCGCATAACGCTCTCAACTGGGTGCTGCAGGCCGAGCAACTGGGTACTGGTCATGCGATGCAGCAGGCGGCACCCTTCTTTGCCGATGACGAAGATATTCTGATGCTGTACGGCGACGTGCCGCTGATCTCGCAGGCCAGTTTGCAACGTCTGCACGACGCGAAACCCGCGGGCGGCATTGGCTTACTCACCGTGGTTCTGGATAACCCCACCGGCTACGGTCGTATCGTGCGTGAAAACGGCACGGTGATCGGCATCATTGAGCAGAAAGATGCCTCGCCAGAACAGCTAAAAATTCAGGAAATTAACACCGGCATCCTGATTGCCAACGGTGGCGACCTCAAGCGCTGGCTGGCACAACTTAACAACAACAATGCGCAGGGCGAATTCTATATCACCGATATCATCGCCATGGCGCACCACGAAGGCCGCGTGATCAATGCGGTGCATCCGGCGCGCATCAGCGAAACCGATGGCGTCAACAATCGCCTGCAGCTGGCAACGCTTGAGCGTGTCTACCAAAGCGAGCAGGCAGAAAAGTTACTGCTGGCAGGTGTGATGCTGCGCGATCCGGCGCGTTTCGATCTGCGCGGTTCGTTGCAACACGGCCGCGATGTGGAGATCGACACTAACGTGATCATCAAAGGCAAGGTCACGCTCGGCAACCGCGTAAAAATCGGTGCCGGCTGCATCATTAAAAACAGCGTGATTGCTGACGACTGTGAAATCAGCCCTTATTCGGTGATCGAAGATGCCACGTTAGCCGCTGCTTGTACGGTTGGGCCTTTTGCGCGTCTGCGTCCCGGCAGCGAGTTGGCGGAAGCGGCGCACGTGGGCAACTTTGTAGAGATGAAGAAAGCCACGCTCGGCAAAGGCTCCAAAGCCGGTCATCTCTCTTATCTCGGCGATGCGGAAATTGGCGCGGGCGTGAATATCGGTGCGGGTACCATTACCTGTAACTATGATGGCGCCAACAAATCCAAAACCATCATTGGCGACAACGTGTTTATCGGTTCGGATACCCAGCTGGTGGCGCCAGTCAGCGTGGCGAGCGGTGCGACCATCGCCGCGGGCACCACGATAATGAAAGATGTGTTAGCTGCGGATCTGGTCTACAACCGTAAAGAACAGAATCAAAAATCGGGCTGGCAGCGTCCTGTTAAGAAAAAATAAATTTTAAAGGCCGACAACGATCGGCCTGTTAGCAGTGCCATAAAAAAATATCCCCACTCTCTACAAGGCTCGGGGAAATCAGGTCGTATGACAACGCAATGGCCGAAAGCCATGAAGTCAGGAAATTACTATGTGTGGAATTGTTGGTGCAGTAGCGCAGCGTGACATCGCAGAAATTCTGCTGGAAGGTTTGCGTCGTCTTGAGTATCGCGGTTATGACTCCGCGGGATTAGCCGTCGTCGATCGTCAGGGCCATATGACGCGCCTGCGTCGTCTGGGTAAAGTGCAGAACCTGGCGGAAGCCGCAGAGCAGCAGCCGCTGATTGGCGGCACCGGTATCGCACATACGCGCTGGGCGACACACGGTGAACCGTCGGAGGCCAATGCGCATCCGCACGTTTCCGAGCACATCATCATCGTGCACAACGGCATCATTGAGAACCATGAGCCGCTGCGCGCGCAGTTGCTTGAGCGCGGCTATCACTTTGCCTCAGAAACCGACACCGAAGTGGTGGCGCATCTGGTGCATTGGGAGCAGAAGCAAGGCGGCACGCTGCGTGAAGTGGTGCTGCGCGTTATTCCGCAGCTGCGCGGTGCGTATGGCATGGTGATCATGGACAGCCGCGATCCTTCGCTGCTGGTGGCGGCGCGCTCCGGTAGTCCGCTAGTGATTGGCCGTGGCGTGGGCGAAAACTTCATCGCTTCCGATCAGCTGGCTCTGCTGCCGGTGACGCGTCGCTTCATCTATCTGGAAGAGGGCGATATTGCCGAGATCACCCGCCGCGAAGTCACCATTATCGATCGTGACGGTAAAACGGCTAAGCGTGCTGAAATCGAATCGACCGCGCAATACGATGCCGGCGACAAAGGCATCTATCGTCACTACATGCAGAAAGAGATTTACGAGCAGCCGAACGCGATCAAAAACACCATCACCGGTCGTTTTAATCACGGCGAAGTCGATCTCAGCGAGCTGGGCCCGGATGCTGAGACGCTGTTGAGCCAGGTCGAACATATTCAGATCATCGCCTGCGGTACGTCATACAACTCCGGCATGGTTTCGCGTTACTGGTTTGAGTCGCTGGCTAACCTGCCTTGTGATGTGGAAATTGCTTCAGAATTCCGTTATCGCAAATCTGCAGTGCGTAAAAATAGCCTGCTGATCACGCTGTCACAATCGGGTGAAACCGCCGATACGCTGGCGGCGCTGCGCCTGTCGAAAGAGCTGGGTTATCTCGGTTCGCTGGCCATCTGTAACGTGGCCGGTTCATCGCTGGTGCGTGAATCCGATTTAGCGCTGATGACCAAAGCCGGCACTGAAATTGGCGTGGCATCCACCAAAGCCTTCACCACGCAGCTGGCAGTATTGCTGATGCTGGTGGCGAAACTCGGTCGTCTGCACGGCATGAAAGCCGAAACCGAGCACGAGATTGTGCACGCGCTGCAGGCCTTGCCGAGCCGCATCGAACAGATGCTGGCGCAGGACAAAGTGATCGAAAACCTGGCGGAAGGTTTCTCTGATAAGCATCACGCGCTGTTCCTTGGCCGTGGCGATCAGTATCCGATCGCGATGGAAGGCGCGCTGAAGCTGAAAGAGATCTCCTATATCCACGCCGAAGCCTATGCGGCGGGCGAGCTGAAGCACGGCCCGCTGGCGCTGATTGATGCGGATATGCCAGTGATCGTGGTCGCGCCCAACAACGAACTGCTGGAGAAGCTGAAATCCAATATTGAAGAGGTACGCGCGCGCGGCGGTTTGCTGTATGTGTTTGCCGATCAGGATGCCGGTTTCAGCGACAGCGATGGCATGAAAATCATCTCCCTGCCGCACGTAGAAGAGGTGATTGCACCGATCTTCTACACCGTGCCGTTACAGCTGCTCTCGTACCATGTGGCGCTGATTAAAGGTACCGATGTTGACCAGCCGCGTAACCTGGCGAAATCGGTTACCGTTGAATAATCAGTAACAAGAGTGGGCCCGCAATGGGCCCGCTTCATTTCTGTACGCTGTCATATAACTGTCACATTTCGTACATTTCACTGTCATCAAACTGTCCTATTTTCCCTCCAGCAGCAATCACTGACTCCTACTAAAAAGGCATTGAGCCTGATTTTTTTGAATCCCCTGGAGGGAACATGACACTGATGCGTAGCACCGTAGCCCGAATCCTCGCCGCCACCTTCGCAGTAAGCGCGGTTTCTGCTTTTGCAGCCACCGATCTGACGGGCGCAGGCGGGACATTCCCGGCGCCGGTTTATGCCAAGTGGGCAGCCGAGTACCAGCAAGCCACCGGTAGCAAAATCAACTATCAGGGTATTGGTTCTTCCGGCGGCGTGAAGCAAATCATCGCGAAAACCGTCGATTTCGGTGCGTCTGATGCGCCAATGAAAGAAGAAGATCTGCAGAAAAACGGCCTGTTCCAGTTCCCTACCGTCATCGGTGGTGTGGTGCTGGCGGTTAACATCCCAGGTGTGAAATCCGGTGAACTGACTCTTGACGGTAAAACCGTGGGCGACATCTACCTCGGCACCATCAAAAAGTGGAACGACCCGGCGATCACTAAACTGAACCCAGGCGTGAAACTGCCAGATTCCAACATCAACGTGGTTCGCCGCGCTGACGGTTCCGGTACTTCCTTCGTCTTCACCAGCTACCTGGCAAAAGTGAACGAAGAGTGGAACAGCAAAATCGGTAAAGGTAACACCGTTAACTGGCCAACCGGTCTGGGCGGTAAAGGTAACGACGGCGTGGCCGCGTTTGTACAGCGTCTGCCGGGTTCAATTGGCTATGTGGAATACGCTTACGCCAAGCAGAACAACCTGACCTACACCAAACTGGTTGATGCCGACGGTAAAGCGGTTGCACCAAGCGAAGAGAGCTTTGCTAACGCCGCGAAAGGCGCAGACTGGAGCAAAACCTTTGCTCAGGATCTGACCTTCCAGAAAGGCAACGATGCATGGCCGATCACCTCAACCACCTTCATCCTGATTTACAAAGATCAGGCGAATGCGGAGAAAGGTAGCGAAGTGCTGAAGTTCTTCGACTGGGCATACAAAGGTGGCAGCAAAACCGCAACCGACCTGGATTACGCCGCGCTGCCAGAAAGCGTAGCTAACCAGATTCGTGCAGCGTGGAAAGCGAACATCAAAGATAGCTCCGGTAAAGCGCTGTACCAGTAACAGATTGACCCGGCCAGCCGAGACGGTTGGCCAACCCCAATGGGCGGCCTGCGTGCCGCCCTGACATCCCCCTGAGAACAGAGAATTCTATGGCTGCCACTAAGCCGACGTTCAAAGCCCCCGGTAAACAAGGCGACATGATTTTCGGCGCGCTGGTGAAGCTATCCGCGCTTATCGTGTTGCTGTTGATGGGCGGCATTATCGTCTCCCTGATTTTCTCCTCCTGGCCAAGCATCCAAAAATTTGGTTTCTCTTTCCTGTGGAACAAAACCTGGGATGCGCCAAACGAACAATTTGGTGCGCTGGTACCGATTTACGGCACCCTCGTCACCTCGATTATTGCCTTGATCATTGCCGTGCCGGTGAGCTTCGGCATCGCGCTGTTCCTGACCGAACTGGCGCCAGGCTGGCTGCGTCGCCCGTTGGGCACCGCCATTGAGCTGCTGGCGGCCATCCCCAGCATCGTGTACGGCATGTGGGGCCTGTTTGTTTTCGCGCCGCTGTTCGCCGAATATTTCCAGACGCCAGTTGGCAACGTGATGGCGAATATCCCGATTGTCGGCACGCTATTCTCTGGCCCGGCATTCGGTATCGGTATTCTGGCGGCGGGCGTGATTCTCGCCATCATGATCATTCCGTACATCGCCTCGGTGATGCGCGACGTATTTGAACAAACGCCGGTGATGATGAAAGAGTCGGCTTACGGTATCGGCTGCACCACGTGGGAAGTGATCTGGCGCATCGTGCTGCCGTTCACCAAAAACGGCGTGATCGGCGGCGTGATGCTTGGCCTGGGCCGCGCGTTGGGTGAAACCATGGCGGTGACCTTTATCATCGGTAACACCTACCAGCTCGACAGCGCCTCGCTGTTTATGCCAGGCAACAGCATCACCTCCGCGCTGGCCAACGAATTCGCCGAAGCGGAATCCGGTGTCCACGTTGCGGCTCTGATGGAGCTGGGTCTGATTCTGTTCGTGATTACCTTTATCGTGCTGGCGATCTCCAAACTGATGATCCTGCGTCTGGCGAAGAGTGAAGGAGCCCGTTCATGACCGCTATTGAAGTTCAGGCTCGCGCTGAGCTGGAAGCCTCGCGCCGCAAAATGCAGGCATGGCGCAGTACCAAAAACAAAATTGCCCTGACGCTGTCGCTGATGACCATGGCATTCGGTCTGTTCTGGCTGGTGTGGATTCTGTTCACCACCGTTACGCGCGGCGTTGATGGGTTGAGCTGGGAGCTGTTTACCGAATCGACACCGCCGCCCAACACCGCAGGCGGTGGTTTAGCCAACGCCTTACTCGGCAGCGGTTTACTGATTTTCTGGTCGACGATCATCGGAACGCCGCTCGGCATCATGGCTGGGATTTATCTGGCGGAATATGGCCGTAAACACTGGCTGGCGGAAGTGATTCGCTTCATCAACGACATTCTGCTGTCAGCACCGTCGATTGTGGTGGGCCTGTTTGTTTACACCATTGTGGTATCGCAGATGCAGCACTTCTCCGGTTGGGCGGGCGTAGTAGCGCTGGCGCTGCTGCAAATCCCGATTGTGATTCGTACCTCCGAAAATATGCTGCGTCTGGTACCCGACAGCATGCGTGAAGCGGCTTATGCGCTGGGTACGCCGAAGTGGAAGATGATTTCGGCGATTACGCTGAAAGCCTCGGTTTCCGGCATCATCACCGGTGTGCTGTTGGCCGTGGCGCGTATCGCCGGTGAAACCGCACCGCTGCTGTTTACTGCGCTGTCGAACCAGTTCTGGAGCACCGACATGATGCAGCCGATCGCTAACCTGCCGGTCACCATCTTTAAATTCGCCATGAGCCCCTTTGCTGAGTGGCAAAGCCTGGCGTGGGCGGGTGTGCTGATTATTACCGTGTGCGTGCTGCTGCTGAACATTGTGGCGCGTGTGGTTTTCGCCAAGGGCAAACACTAATTTCCCGGCGCGGCTTCGGCGGCGCTGCTTATGAGAGACGAGAATGAGTAACGTGACTTCATCAGCCGGTAAAATTCAGGTCCGTAATCTGAACTTCTATTACGGTAAGTTTCACGCGCTGAAAAACATCAATCTGGATATCACCAAAAACCAGGTGACCGCGTTTATCGGCCCATCAGGCTGCGGTAAATCCACTTTGCTGCGCACCTTCAACAAAATGTACTCGCTCTATCCGGAGCAGCGTGCCGAAGGTGACATCCTGCTGGATGGCGATAACATTCTGGCTTCCAATCAGGATATCGCCCTGCTGCGCGCCCGCGTCGGTATGGTGTTCCAGAAGCCTACGCCGTTCCCGATGTCGATTTATGACAACATCGCCTTCGGCGTGCGCCTGTTTGAGAAGCTGTCGCGTGCCGATATGGATGAGCGCGTGCAGTGGGCGCTGACCAAAGCCGCGCTGTGGAATGAAACCAAAGACAAGCTGCATCAGAGCGGTTACAGTCTTTCCGGCGGTCAGCAGCAGCGTCTGTGCATCGCCCGCGGCATCGCGATTCGCCCGGAAGTGCTGTTGCTGGATGAGCCTTGCTCCGCGCTGGATCCGATCTCAACCGGTCGTATTGAAGAGCTGATCACCGAACTGAAGCAGGATTACACTGTGGTGATCGTGACTCACAACATGCAGCAGGCTGCGCGTTGTTCTGACCACACCGCTTTTATGTATCTGGGCGAGCTGATTGAGTTCAGCGATACCGATACCTTGTTCACTAAGCCCGCACAGAAGCAGACCGAAGATTACATCACCGGTCGTTACGGCTGATTCAGGAGACGCACATGGATAATTTAAATCTGAACAAACACATCTCCGGTCAGTTCAACGCGGAGCTGGAGCACATTCGCACGCAAGTGATGATCATGGGCGGCATGGTTGAGAAGCAGCTGATGGACGCCATCACCGCGATGCACAACCAGGATGGCGAGCTGGCGCGTCACGTCATCGACGGCGACCAGAAGGTCAACATGATGGAAGTGGAGATTGATGAAGCCTGTGTGCGCATCATCGCCAAACGCCAACCGACCGCCAGCGATTTGCGCCTGGTAATGGCGATCATCAAGACCATTTCTGAGCTGGAACGCATTGGCGATGTGGCGGAAAAAATCAGCCGCACCGCGCTGGAGAAGTTCAGCCAGCAGCATCTGCCGCTGCTGGTGAGCCTTGAAGCGCTTGGTCATCACACCGTGCAGATGCTGCACGACGTGCTGGATGCGTTCGCGCGCATGGATCTCAACGAAGCCATCAAAATCTACCGCGAAGATAAGAAGGTGGATAAAGAGTACGAAGGCATCGTGCGTCAGCTGATGACCTACATGATGGAAGATCCGCGCACTATCCCAAGCGTGCTGACCGCGCTGTTCTGCGCGCGCGCCATCGAGCGTATCGGCGATCGCTGCCAGAACATCTGCGAAATTATCTTCTATTTCGTCAAAGGTCAGGATTTCCGTCATGTGGGCGGCGACAAGCTGGATGAACTGCTGTCGGGCGATGACGGCAGCAATAAACCCTCTTGATTGATGCGTCGGCGGCCCGTTGCCACTGTGGCTAACGGGCCGCCTGCTTAAATTCTGTCTGTTCTCATCGATTCCCTCTCTTTATACTTGGCGCACTTTTTTCTGCCAGGTGCTGTTACATGTCTTCCCCAACTCCTAAAAAACAAGCCATTACACCGGCGAAAGCCATGGTGGCGGCTATCAGCGGCTACGCGATGGACGGATTTGATCTGCTGATTCTTGGCTTTATGCTGCCGGCGATCAGCGTCTCGCTGGCGCTCGATCCGTCTCAGGCCGGTTCGCTGGTCACCTGGACGCTGATTGGCGCAGTGATCGGCGGCATCGTGTTTGGTCATCTGAGCGATCGTTATGGCCGCATCCGTATCCTTACCGTCACTATTCTGGTGTTCTCGGTATTCACTGGCCTGTGCGCCGTGGCGCAGGGTTATTGGGATCTGCTGGTGTACCGCACGCTGGCGGGCGTGGGATTGGGCGGCGAGTTCGGCATCGGCATGGCGCTGATTGCCGAAGCCTGGCCGAAAGAGAAGCGCAACCGCGCCTCGGCGTGGGTGGGCATTGGCTGGCAGCTCGGTGTGCTGCTGGCGGCCTTTATCACGCCGCCGCTGCTGAGCGTGATTGGCTGGCGCGGCATGTTCCTCGTCGGTTTGCTGCCGGCGCTGGTCTCCTTTGTGATTCGCCGCAGCATGGGCGAGCCGGAGAGCTTTACCCGCCACGTGGAGAAAACGCCGCAGCTCTCCTTTGGCGCACGTCTTAAATTGCTGTTTGCCGATCGCGCCACCAGTAAAGCCAGCCTGGGGATTTTCATTCTCTGCTCGGTGCAGAACTTTGGTTACTACGGATTGATGATCTGGATGCCGAGCTATCTGTCGTCCAGCTTCGGCTTCAGCCTGACCAAATCAGGCTTGTGGACCGCGGTGACGGTGGTGGGCATGACGTTCGGCATCTGGCTGTTTGGCGTGCTGGCCGATCGCTTCGCGCGCTGGAAAATCTTCCTGCTGTATCAGTTCGGCGCGGTGGTGATGGTGGTGGTGTATGCGCAGCTGCGCGATCCTACGGTGATGCTGTTTACCGGCGCGCTGATGGGGATGTTTGTGAACGGCATGATTGGCGGCTACGGCGCGCTGATTTCCGATACTTTCCCACCGCAGGCGCGCGCAACAGCGCAGAACGTGTTGTTTAATTTGGGGCGTGGCGTAGGCGGGTTTGGTCCATTGGTGATTGGCCTGCTGGCGACCAATATCTCTTTCACCGCGGCGATCACGCTGCTGGCGCTGATTTATCTGCTGGATATCGCCGCCACGCTGTTCCTGCTGCCGAAGAAGCAGAGCAACGAGGATTCGTTAGGGGCGATTGGCTGATTTGGATTGTGCTGGCTGTCCCCCCATCCCGGCCTTCCCCCATGAATGGGGGGAAGGAGATGCTGACACATGCAATTCCCAACTCACATATTGCAGCATCTTCCTCCCCCATTCATGGGGGAGGACCGAGGAGGAGGACAGCCAGCACGAACCGAGGAGGGGGAAAACGAGCACTACCCCACCAAATCCCAGCCACGCGCGCGCCACAAATCCGGCAACTGCGCCATATCATCAAAGCGCGTCACCAGCGGATGATCGAGTTCGGGATTGTGCGCATCGGCGCAGTAGTAAAACACCGGAATCCCGGCCGCGATCCCCGCACGCGCGCCCGCCTCGGAATCATCCACCAGAATGCACTTCTCAATCGGCACCTGCATCTGCTCGGCGGCGTGATACATCAATTCCGGATCCGGCTTCCAGTGGTTAATGTCATATCCGCTGTACAGCTTGCCATCGAGATACGGCAGCATGCCGGTCAATCCCAGCGAATGCTGCATCTTCTTCACCGTGCCGTTTGAAACCACACACATCGGCACGTTGACACTTTCCACCAGCGCTTTGGCACCGGTAATTGGCTTCAAATCGAGATCAAACAATCTAGCCACTTCGGCGCGATAGGCGGTTTCCACTTCTTCGAGCGGCAGTTCAACCTGATGTTCGGCCGCCACATCGCGGATGATGTCGTAGAGCTTTACCCCTTTATACTGCTCAAACATCTGCTGCAGAGAGCGTTCAATACCGTAGCGGGCAAAGGTGTTGACGTAAGCTTGCGTACAGATCACTTCGCTGTCGACCAGCGTGCCGTCGCAATCAAAAAAAATACATTCCACCGACATCGCACATCATCCTTTTGTTAAACAATAAGCTGACACTCTAGCGCACTGAGCGCAGAAAGCGACCCTGAGCAACCGGTTGCGAATAATCAGTGTTTTGCCGCGCTAAACTCTATAGGATACGCGGCGATAAATTTTTTAGCGGAACAGTGGAATGACTAATCAGGGCCTTTTGCAGCGCATCTTCAAACTGCAGGAACACGGAACCACCGTGCGTACCGAAGTGATTGCCGGTTGCACGACTTTCCTGACGATGGTGTACATCGTTTTCGTTAACCCGCAAATTCTCGGTGTGGCGGGCATGGATACGCAGGCGGTGTTTGTTACTACCTGCTTGATTGCAGCGTTCGGCAGCATTCTGATGGGGCTGGTGGCGAATTTGCCGGTAGCACTGGCACCGGCGATGGGCCTGAACGCCTTCTTCGCCTTTGTGGTGGTCGGTGCCATGGGTTATTCGTGGCAGATTGGTATGGGCGCGATTTTCTGGGGCGCATTAGGCTTGCTGATCCTCACGCTGCTGCGCGTGCGTTACTGGATGATTGCCAACATTCCGCTCAGCCTACGCGTTGGCATCACCGCCGGTATCGGCCTGTTTATCGCCATGATGGGGCTGAAAAACGCCGGAATTATCGTGCCAAACGCCGACACCATCGTTGCCGTTGGCAATCTGACCTCGCACAGCGTGCTGCTTGGGGCGCTGGGTTTCTTCATCATCGCGATTCTGGCTTCACGCAACATCCATGCGGCGGTGCTGGTATCGATTGTGGTGACGACCGCGCTGGGCCTGATCATTGGCGATGTGAAATTCAGCGGCGTGTTCGCGGCCCCGCCAGCGATCACTTCCGTTGTGGGCCAGGTTGATATCAAAGGTGCGTTCAACATCGGCATGGCCGGGGTGATCTTCTCCTTTATGCTGGTGAATCTGTTCGACTCCTCCGGCACGCTGATTGGCGTGACCGATAAAGCCGGGCTGACTGACGAGAAAGGCACTTTCCCACGCATGAAACAGGCGCTGTACGTTGATAGCATCAGTTCGGTGACCGGTTCGCTGATTGGTACCTCATCGGTAACCGCCTACATTGAAAGTTCGTCCGGTGTGGCGATCGGCGGTCGTACCGGCTTGATGGCGGTGATCACCGGGATTCTGTTCCTGCTGGTGATGTTCCTGTCACCGCTGGCGGCGATGGTGCCATCCTATGCGGCGGCGGGTGCGCTGATTTACGTTGGCGTATTGATGACGGCGTCGCTGTCACGCGTGCAGTGGGACGATCTCACCGAAGCGGTGCCAGCGTTTGTTACTGCGGCGATGATGCCGTTCAGCTTCTCGATCACGGAAGGTATCGCGCTGGGCTTTATCTCTTACTGCGTGATGAAGTTGGGAACCGGCCGCTGGCGTGAAATCAGCCCGTGCGTGGTGGTGGTCGCGCTACTGTTCGTGCTGAAAATCGTCTTTATCGATGCCCACTAAACAGTAAAGGCCGCTGATGCGGCCTTTTTTACGGATGTCCCATCTCATGCGGCGTGACCAAACTGGTCAGGCGCAGCGTATGCGGCCCGATATTGGGTTTACTCATCTCGACATCGCGCAGTGCTTGCCACTGCTGCGCGCCATCAATCTCCCACAGATGTAAGCGTTCGGTGCCGGGCGACAGCGCGCACGACCACACCAGCGTGGGCTCAGCATCACACACCGCCTGAATATCGGGGAACACGGTGGAACGCAGCCGACCGGCCGCAGGATGCAAACGCAGTGAATCAATACCGCTATCGGTTTCGCCGGTGAGCTTGAGAATGCTTTGGCGCAGCGTCCAGATTTGCGTCAGCGCTTCCATGAAATCCTGCTGCGCGTTAATCCATGCTTTTTCGCCGGAGGAGAGATCCTGTGTCAGCATATCCTGTGTTTGGCGACTGTGTGCGCGCACAATTTCCATATCCAGTCCGGCGCGGCCGCCTTCTTCGGCCAGCAGCACACCGATAGTGTTTCCGGCGTAGGAGATGCTGAAATCGGGCAGGTTGGCATCGGCAAAACAGGGACGTCCGCTGCTGCTGGTCGTTAGCGCGGGGAGTTCGCGGATACCGTAGACGCGTAACATCAGCTGAGCCAGCAGTTCGCGTGCGGCGAGAAAGCGTCCGCGACGCTTGTCAGCGAAGCGCTGAGCGCTGTTGATTACTTCTTGTGGCACCCGCATGTTCTCAGAAGAAAAGGGCGGATTACCTATCCAACGTACAAAATGACTAGCCATCTGTCGCTCCATGAAAATGGTCGAATAATCATCAGTGCTATTGTAAGAATTTTCTCATGGGTTTGCATCCGGCTTAAGATGGAATAGGCGATATTTCAGATAAGGACGAAGCCATGCGGCAATCCCATTTGGCAACTTTGCATAGAACGCTTTTGCAGAAACCTGCCGGATTGAGTGCCTAACTGTGTGATGTGGTGTAGGATTTGGGCAGTAAAACAGCACATCAAAGTGCGCTAACTCTTCATTCATCTGCCCATTGTGCGCATTGTTAAAACAGGCACGTCGGAGTTTTTTATGTCAGATACCGCTATTTCTCGCCAGGAATCGATCTCGCTTGATGAGTTTCGTCACGGCATGCGTCGCTTAACCGCGGGTGTTTCTCTGGTTACCACCGAATTTCAGGGCGAAAAGCTGGGGCTGATTGCCACGTCGGTCAGTTCGCTGGCGGCTGAGCCACCCAGCCTGCTGGTGTGCGTGAATCGTAGCGCGTCCAGTCATGATGCTTTTATCGCAGCCGGCCATTTTGCCGTGAACGTGCTGCGTGAGCAGCATGACGACTTATGTGCCCAGTTCAGCCAATCCTCACGCCGCGCCGAGCGTTTTCAAAACGGTACGTGGCAGACGCTGAATACCGGCGCGCCGATTCTGGCTGATGCGCTGGTGAGTTTTGATTGCCAGCTGGAGAAGGTAGTGGAGTGGAACACGCACAGCGTGCTGCTGGCGCGTATCGTGGGCATTGCTCTGCCAGGTGAAGCGGCAGAGCCGATGATCTACTTCAACAGCGGCTTCCATTCACTGGGATAACCGCTTGAAACGGGCGTCGTGGGCTAAGCCCGACGCCTTTTCTCAATCAGGCAAAGGTGCTGGCTTCATCAAAGCCGAGACGTGGCAGACGCGCGTGCAGTTTGCTGGCTTCGCCATAGCCGAGATTGATCAGTAAGTTCACCTGCCATTTGCTCTCGCTAAAGAAGGCGTCGTTCACTTTTGTCGGATCGAAACCGGACATCGGGCCGGCATCCAGGCCCAGCGAACGCGCGGCCAGAATCAAATAACCTGCCTGCAAGCTGCTGTTACGGAACGCGGTCTCTTTCGCCAGATCCGGGCTGCTGGTAAACCAGCTGCGCGCATCACCATGCGGGAACAGCTTCGGCAGCGCTTCGTAGAATTCAGGATCCCACGCCACGATTACCGTTACCGGTGCGGCCATGGTTTTATCGACGTTGCCGGAGGAGAGCGCGGGTTTCAGCTTCTCTTTGCCTTCCTGCGAGGTCACAAACACAAAACGGCCCGGCGAGCAGTTAGCCGAGGTTGGGCCCAGCGCAGTCAGATGATAGAGCTGCTCCAGCACCTCACGAGAAACCGGTTTGTCCTGCCAATAGCTGTGGGTGCGGGCTTCAATGAACAGCGTGTTCAGCGCCACGCTGTCGAGCGTTGTACTCATGTTTCTCTCCTGTTCAGGCAGCAACTTGCGCCCAATATTTAGCATGAATAATGAATGTACCCAGCAGGACCTGTTCGCCGGGCAATGATCGTTATACTGCAAAGGCGTGGGAGAGCCAAATAACAAAGACGCATGTCTACCGGGCGCCAGATGCGCATGAATGCGCACCCGACATGAGAACGCCGCAGGCCATTACTTACCAATACAGAAACTGGAGAAGATTCTGCCCAGCAAATCGTCGGAGGTGAATTCACCGGTGATTTCGCTCAGCGCTTGCTGCGCTAAACGTAACTCTTCTGCCAGTAATTCGCCGGCCCACGCGCCTAACAGCTGATGCTTGCCCTGCTGCAAGTGCGTTGCGGCTAACTCCAGTGCTTGCAGATGGCGGCGGCGGGCGAGGAATCCGCCTTCCATATTGCCGGCAAATCCCATGCTCTGTTTCAGGTGATCGCGCAGCGCTTCCACACCTTCACCGGTGCGCGCCGAGAGACGAATCAGTGAGTGACCGTTCACTTCAGTGAGGCCCAGCACTTCGCCGGTCATATCCGCTTTGTTACGCACCACGGTAATTGGTAGCGCTTCCGGCAAACGGGCAACAAAATCTGGCCAGATGGCGGCGGCTTCAGTCGCGTCGGTGGTGGTGCCATCGACCATAAATAGCACGCGGTCGGCCTGCTCGATCTCCTGCCACGCGCGTTCAATACCAATGCGCTCGACTTCGTCGCTGGCTTCACGTAAACCGGCGGTATCGATGATGTGCAGCGGCATGCCGTCGATATGGATGTGCTCGCGCAGGACGTCGCGCGTGGTGCCAGCAATATCGGTGACAATCGCCGCTTCGCGCCCGGCTAAGGCATTCAGCAGGCTCGATTTTCCGGCATTAGGACGACCGGCAATCACCACTTTCATCCCTTCGCGCAGCAGGCTGCCCTGACGCGCTTCGGCACGCACGCCGTCGAGATCACCGATCACCACATTCAGCTGTGCTTCAATTTTGCCGTCGGAAAGGAAATCGATCTCCTCATCCGGGAAGTCGATGGCCGCTTCCACATAGATGCGCAGGTGAGTAAGTGCTTCCACAAGTGCATTGATGCGCAGGGAAAACGCGCCTTGCAGCGAGTTCACCGCCGAGCGGGCGGCTTGCTCTGAGCTGGCATCGATCAGATCGGCAATCGCTTCGGCTTGCGCCAAATCGAGCTTGTCGTTAAGGAAGGCGCGTTCGGAGAATTCACCTGGTTGCGCAATGCGTAAGCCGGGCAGCGCCACGATGCGCTTAAGCAGCAGGTCGAGAATCACCGGGCCGCCGTGGCCTTGCAGCTCCAGCACATCTTCACCGGTGAAGGAGTTCGGGCCAGGAAACCACAGCGCAATGCCTTGATCGAGCACGCTGCCATCGGCATCGGTAAAGGGCAGATAGTCGGCATAGCGCGGTTTTGGCAGCTTGCCGAGCACGGCTTGCGCCACCTCAGCGGCTTTGGTGCCAGAGATACGCAGAATGCCAACGCCGCCACGGCCGGGAGGCGTCGCCTGGGCAACGATAGTGTCGCTGTGGCTCATGATTCCACCTTAAACTTTTAGGGTATTAATAAATAAAAATAGGGCGACATAAATGTCGCCCTTTGATTATACGCTGCTGCTGGTTGCAGTCAGGCGTTACGCTTTCTTCTTGTCGCGGCTATGCAGACCACGTTTTTCCAGGCCGCGATAAATCAGCTGCTGCTGGAGAATGGTCACCAGGTTGCTGACGATGTAGTACAGCACCAGACCTGATGGGAACCACAGGAAGAACACGGTGAAGATAACCGGCATGTAGGTCATGATCTTCTGCTGCATCGGATCGGTCACGGTGGTCGGTGACATCTTCTGAATGAAGAACATGGTTATACCCATGATGATCGGCAGAATGTAGTACGGATCCTGCGCTGACAGGTCATGAATCCACAGAATAAACGGCGCATGACGCAGTTCAACCGAGCCTGACAGCATGTAGTATAAGGCCAGGAAGATTGGCATCTGGATAACCAGTGGCAGACAGCCGCCCAGCGGGTTCACTTTCTCCGCTTTATACAGCGCCATCATTTCCTGGCTCTGTTTCTGCTTATCATCGCCCAGACGTTCACGCATCGCCTGAATCTTTGGCTGCAGCATACGCATCTTCGCCATCGAGGTGTACTGCGCTTTGGTCAGCGGGTACATGATGCCACGCACGATGAAGGTGATAACGATAATGGAGAAGCCCCAGTTACCGATAAAGCTGTGGATGAACTTCAGCAGCTTAAACAGCGGCTGCGAGATGAACCACAACCAGCCGTAATCCACGGTCAGATCCAGGTGAGGCGCGATGGCTGCCATCTGATCCTGAATTTCCGGGCCGACCCACAACGTTGCGCCGAGATCTTGCTGTGCGCCTGCGCCAACGGTAACCGGTGCAGATTTGTAGCCAATTGCCGCTACGCCATTGCCGAGGTTAGTGGTGTACAGCGTGTTGTTACCCTGCGTGCGTGGCACCCAGGCGGTAGCAAAGTACTGTTGCAGCATCGCCACCCAACCATTGCTGGTGGTGGTGTTCAGGTTCTCGTTATCCGCGATGGTGTCGAATTTATATTTTTCGTATTTCGCATCGCTGGTTGAGTACGCTGCGCCACGGAAGGTGTGCAAAGCAAAGTTGTTGCTGCCGGTATCGCGGTGCTTAGGCACGTCGATGGTCTGCTTCAGCTGACCAAACATCGACACTTCCAGCGGCTGCTGAGTGGTGTTGTTGATGTTGTAGTCAACGTTTACCGCATACTCACCGCGCTTGAAGACGAAAGTCTTGGTGTAAACCACGCCGTTTTCACCGGTCCAGGTCAACGGTACGCGCAGTTCGCTCTGGCCATCTGCCATTACGAAGCTATCTTGTGAAGTGGTATACAGCGGACGTGCGCCATTGTTCGGGTTATCCGGACCGTTACGGCCAGTTAAGCCGCTCTGCGCCTGATAAACGAAGGCGGGTGTGGTTTCAAGCAGCTGGAACGGTGCATCTGAGCCCAGTTTGTCCGGGTAAGTCAGCAGCTGAGCCTGCTCAATATCGCCACCACGCGTATTGATGTTGAGTGACAGGACATCTGTCTTAACGGTGATCGTTTTGCCCTGTCCGCTAGCCGGCACGCCGGAAGTGGCGGCATCACCCGCTGCGCTGCTTGTGTTTTGCGTGGTCTGGGTTTGCTGTGGCTGCGGAGCGTGGTCCGTCTGCCAGGCTTGCCAGATCATAAAAGACACGAACAGAAAAGCGATGAGAAAGAGATTGCGTTGCGAATCCATCGTTAATGTTCTCTGGTATCAAAGGTTTTTGGCGGCACAGGATCGTCACCACCCGGGTTCAAAGGGTGGCATTTTAATACGCGTTTTATCGTCAACCAACTGCCTTTTACAACGCCAAAGCGGCGTAAGGCCTCAATCCCATACTGCGAACAGGTGGGATGGAACCGGCAATGAGGTCCCAGCAGTGGGCTGATGGCGCGTTGATAAACGCGTATCAGGGCAATCAGGAGCCGCGAGCCAGGCGACAGTGACGACGCCATAGTTTCTCCAACGCTTCCGTCAGCGCACGGTTATCCAGGTCAGCAATCCCTTTTTTAGCCACGATCACAAAATCCATTGCAGGGAGCTCATGTTGACGCAGACGAAAGCTTTCGCGGGTCAATCGCTTGATCCGGTTGCGTTCATGGGCGCGTTTTACATGTTTTTTTGCGACGGTGAGACCGATGCGGGGATGCCCCAGCGCGTTAAGTCGGCCGAGTATGGTGATTTGCGGCGTACCGGCTCGTTGTGGCTGCTGGAAGACGAAAGTGAAATGAGTGGGAGTTAACAAACGTAACTCCCTGGGAAATGCGAGCTTAACCACGAGGGTTAGCTTTATTACTTAGAAACGGTCAGACGAGAACGGCCTTTAGCACGACGACGTGCCAGAACCTGACGACCATTTTTTGTTGCCATACGAGCACGGAAACCGTGTGAACGGTTGCGCTTCAGTACGGACGGTTGAAAAGTGCGTTTCATGGCGATTTCTACCTAAACTTGAAAATTTTCACTGGGTGACGCGTTTTCGGGCCAGTAAATCGACCAACGCCTCAATGTGTCTTTAATAAAGAGGCGGGATTGTAATAATTGTACAGTCCAGAGTCAATTCACTTCGCTGGTCGCGGCACCTGGAAACCCAGATACAGCCCGCTGATTCCGGGCATCAAGGCTTCACGCAATAATGCCGGGTGGGGAATTATACGGGCTGTGGGTTAAAGCGCAAGGATCGCGCAGGATCTTCTTGCGATCAGTTTGCAGATTTGCTGCACGGAAACGAGAGCTTGCCAGAAAAATTAACGCTTTCAGCCACATTAACGCTGGCTTTTTTCGCAGAAAGCGTAAACTCATTATCACTTCAGTAGCCTGTGGATAAATTGGATCAAAACTGTGTAGAAAGGGAAGATCTCTGTGCAGCTTTACGTTATGATCCGCCCTTCCGCTGACGATCCTCGCTGCGATCGCCGGGGAAGACTACCGCGAATAGCGGTCGCAGGCGCTTTCCAACCGTCTGTGTCTAAAAATTACGTTTCTATTTATTAGCGCCTAAAATTCTTATCGATTTTGTACGAGTGGAGTCCGCCGTGTCACTTACGCTTTGGCAACAGTGTCTTGCCCGTTTGCAGGATGAGCTTCCTGCCACCGAATTCAGCATGTGGATTCGTCCGCTGCAAGCTGAATTAAACGACAATACGCTGACCTTGTATGCACCAAATCGGTTTGTACTCGACTGGGTTAGAGATAAATATCTCAATAGTATCAATGGGCTGCTGAATGAATTCTGCGGTGCAAATGTGCCGTTACTGCGTTTCGAAGTCGGTACGCGCCCTGCAGCACAGGTCACCACTAACCAACCGGCTATGGCCAGTTACAATGCGCCCGCGCCGATCGAAAATCGTCCGGCACCCGCGCAAATTTTGCGTCCAAGTTGGGATTCCGTTCCCGCACCGGCCGATGTGACTTACCGCTCCAATGTGAATAACCGTCATAACTTCGACAACTTCGTCGAAGGTAAATCGAACCAGCTGGCGCGCGCGGCGGCACGTCAGGTGGCGGATAATCCTGGCGGCGCTTATAACCCACTGTTCCTTTATGGCGGCACCGGCCTGGGTAAAACTCACCTGTTGCACGCGGTGGGTAACGGCATTATTGCGCGCAAGCCCAATGCCAAAGTGGTGTACATGCACTCTGAGCGTTTTGTGCAGGACATGGTTAAAGCCTTGCAGAACAACGCCATTGAAGAGTTTAAGCGTTACTACCGCTCGGTTGATGCGCTGCTGATCGATGACATTCAATTCTTTGCCAATAAAGAGCGCTCGCAGGAAGAGTTCTTCCATACCTTCAACGCGCTGCTGGAAGGCAATCAACAGATCATCCTGACCTCGGATCGCTATCCAAAAGAGATCAACGGCGTAGAAGATCGCCTGAAATCACGTTTTGGTTGGGGATTAACGGTGGCGATCGAGCCGCCTGAACTGGAAACGCGTGTCGCGATCCTGATGAAGAAAGCCGATGAAAACGATATTCGCCTGCCGGGTGAAGTCGCCTTCTTTATTGCTAAGCGTTTGCGTTCTAATGTCCGCGAGCTGGAAGGCGCGCTGAACCGCGTGATTGCCAACGCGAACTTTACCGGTCGCGCGATTACCATCGATTTCGTGCGCGAAGCGCTGCGCGATCTGCTGGCGCTGCAGGAAAAGCTGGTCACCATCGATAATATTCAGAAAACGGTGGCCGAGTATTACAAAATTAAAGTGGCGGATTTGCTGTCGAAACGCCGTTCGCGTTCGGTAGCGCGTCCGCGCCAGATGGCGATGGCGATGGCGAAAGAGCTCACCAATCACAGCTTGCCGGAGATTGGCGATGCGTTTGGTGGTCGCGACCATACCACCGTGCTTCACGCTTGCCGTAAAATCGAGCAGCTGCGTGAAGAGAGCCACGACATTAAAGAAGATTTCTCTAACCTCATTCGAACACTATCTTCCTGACGCATATGAAATTTATTGTAGAACGTGAGCAGTTACTGAAGCCATTGCAACAGGTTAGCGGTCCACTTGGCGGACGCCCGACGCTGCCGATCCTGGGAAATTTACTGCTGCAGGTTAGCGAAGGCTCGCTGCGCTTGACCGGTACCGATCTGGAAATGGAAATGGTAGCCCGTGTTGCGCTGACGCAGCCACACGAGTCGGGCGCCACCACGGTTCCCGCGCGTAAATTCCTCGATATTTGCCGCGGTTTGCCGGAAGGCGCTGAGATCAGCCTGACGCTGGAAGGCGACAGAATGCTGGTGCGTTCTGGCCGCAGCCGTTTCTCGCTGTCAACGCTGCCCGCCAGCGACTTCCCGAATCTGGATGACTGGCAGAGCGAGGTGGAATTCACCTTGCCGCAGGCGACGCTGAAACGTCTGATTGAAGCCACGCAGTTCTCAATGGCGCATCAGGATGTGCGTTATTACCTCAACGGTATGCTGTTCGAAACCGAAGGCGAAGAGTTGCGTACCGTCGCTACCGATGGTCACCGCCTTGCCGTATGCTCCATGCCGATTGGTCAGGCGCTGCCAAACCATTCGGTGATCGTGCCGCGTAAAGGGGTGATTGAGTTGATGCGTTTGCTCGACGGTGGCGAAACGCCGCTGCAGGTGCAAATCGGCAGCAGCAATATCCGCGCACACGTTGGTGACTTCATCTTTACGTCGAAGCTGGTTGATGGCCGTTTCCCGGATTATCGCCGCGTATTGCCAAAGAATCCCGACAAAGCGCTGGAAGCTGGCTGTGATATTTTAAAACAGGCGTTTGCGCGTGCGGCGATTCTCTCGAATGAGAAATTCCGCGGTGTTCGCATCTATATCACCGAAAATCAGCTTAAAATCACGGCGAATAACCCAGAGCAGGAAGAAGCGGAAGAGATGCTGGATGTCTCTTACAACGGCACCGATCTGGAGATTGGCTTCAACGTCAGCTACGTGCTGGATGTGTTGAATGCGCTCAAGTGCGAGAACGTGCGTTTGCTGCTGACCGATGGCGTATCGAGCGTGCAGATTGAGGATGTGGCCAGTCCGGCTGCAGCCTACGTCGTGATGCCAATGCGCTTGTGATCCTTATCGGGCTAACTTACTCGCTATTTTGCGCCCGGGCAGTGCTCGTCCCTGGTCACATACTTCAGTATGCTCCCAGGGCCTGCGCGCTGGCCGTGCACAAACTAGCTTCGACGTTAACGCCCTTGATTGTTGATGTTAGGTAAAACCCTCTCCTACCGTTCTCGCTGGATTGTTTATGGCTTTAACCCGCCTCCTGATTAAAGATTTTCGCAATATCGAGCAGGCCGATCTGGCTTTGGCGCCGGGGTTTAATTTCCTTGTCGGTGCCAACGGCAGCGGTAAAACCAGCGTGCTGGAGGCGATTTACACGCTGGGGCACGGTCGCGCATTTCGCAGTTTGCAAGCGGGCCGTGTGATTCGTCACGATCAGGACGCCTTTGTGCTGCACGGCCGCATTGAAGGCAGCGAACGTGAAATGTCGGTCGGTCTGACCAAGAGTCGCGCTGGCGACAGCAAAGTGCGTATTGATGGCAGCGATGGTCACAAAGTCGCCGAGTTGGCGCAGCTGCTGCCGATGCAGCTGATTACGCCGGAAGGATTTACCCTGCTCAATGGCGGTCCAAAATATCGTCGTGCCTACATCGATTGGGGCTGCTTTCACGCCTCGCCTGGTTTTTTCCATGCCTGGAGCAATTTGCGTCGCCTGCTGAAACAGCGCAATGCGGCGCTGCGTCAGGTTTCGCGCTACAGCCAGATTCGTCCATGGGATCAGGAACTGGTGCCGCTGGCCGAACAGATCAGCGCCTGGCGCGCTGAATACAGCGCGGCGATTTCCCGCGAGATCATCGCCACCTGTGGTCAGTTTTTACCGGAGTTTGCGTTGACGTTCTCTTTCCAGCGCGGCTGGGATAAAGAGAGCGACTACGCCGAACTGCTGGAACGCAATTTCGAGCGCGACCGCGCGCTCACGTATACCGCCAGCGGCCCGCATAAAGCCGATTTTCGCATTCGTGCCGAGGGCACGCCGGTGGAAGATTTACTCTCACGCGGCCAGTTAAAACTGCTGATGTGCGCGCTGCGCTTAGCGCAGGGCGAATACCTGACGCGCAGCAGCGGACAACGCTGTTTGTATTTGATTGATGACTTTGCCTCAGAGCTGGATGACACCCGTCGTCGGCTGTTAGCTGAACGCCTAAAAGCCACGCAGGCTCAAGTATTTGTCAGCGCCATTGGTGTCGAGCATGTAATCGACATGAGTGATGAAAAGGGCAAGATGTTCCGCGTGGAACAGGGTAAAATAGTGGTTCAACCTGAAGATTAAATGAGCGAGAAACGTTGATGTCGAATTCTTATGACTCCTCAAGTATCAAAGTCCTGAAAGGGCTTGATGCGGTACGCAAACGCCCGGGTATGTACATCGGCGATACGGATGACGGCACCGGTCTGCATCACATGGTATTCGAAGTCGTGGATAACGCAATCGACGAAGCGCTCGCCGGTCACTGTAGTGATATTACCGTTACTATTCATGCAGATAACTCTGTCTCAGTGCAAGATGATGGCCGTGGTATTCCTACCGGCATTCACCCGGAAGAGGGCGTCTCTGCTGCTGAAGTGATCATGACCGTCCTGCACGCAGGCGGTAAATTTGATGATAACTCGTATAAAGTTTCCGGTGGTCTGCACGGCGTTGGCGTTTCTGTCGTAAACGCCCTGTCGCAGAAGCTGGAGCTGACCATTCGCCGTGAAGGCAAAGTGCATCAGCAGGTTTATCAGCACGGCGTGCCGCAGGCACCGCTGGCGGTTTCCGGTGATACCGATGCAACCGGTACCCGCGTGCGTTTCTGGCCGAGCTATGAAACCTTCACCAATGTGATTGAGTTTGAGTACGAAATCCTGGCGAAACGCCTGCGTGAACTGTCGTTCCTGAACTCGGGTGTCTCGATTCGTCTGGAAGACAAACGCGACGGCAAGAACGATCACTTCCACTACGAAGGCGGCATCAAGGCGTTCGTTGAGTATCTCAACAAGAACAAAACCCCGATTCACCCAACGGTGTTCTACTTCTCGACTGAGAAAGATGGCATTGGCGTGGAAGTGGCGCTGCAGTGGAACGATGGTTTCCAGGAAAACATCTACTGCTTCACCAACAACATTCCACAGCGTGACGGCGGTACGCACCTGGCGGGCTTCCGTGCGGCAATGACGCGTACGCTGAATGCCTACATGGATAAAGAGGGCTACAGCAAAAAAGCCAAAGTCAGCGCGACCGGTGACGATGCGCGAGAAGGCCTGATTGCTGTGGTTTCCGTGAAAGTGCCGGATCCGAAATTCTCTTCTCAGACCAAAGATAAGCTGGTCTCTTCAGAGGTGAAATCGGCGGTTGAGCAGCAGATGAACGAACTGCTGGCGGAATACCTGTTGGAAAATCCGTCTGACGCGAAAATCGTGGTCGGCAAAATTATCGATGCAGCGCGTGCGCGTGAAGCTGCCCGTCGTGCTCGTGAAATGACGCGCCGCAAAGGCGCGCTGGACTTGGCCGGTCTGCCGGGCAAACTGGCTGACTGTCAGGAGCGCGATCCGGCGCTGTCTGAAATCTACCTGGTGGAGGGTGACTCTGCAGGCGGATCAGCCAAACAGGGTCGTAACCGTAAGAATCAGGCGATTCTGCCGCTGAAGGGTAAAATCCTGAACGTGGAGAAAGCGCGTTTCGACAAGATGCTGGCTTCGCAGGAAGTAGCCACGCTGATCACCGCGCTGGGCTGTGGTATCGGTCGTGACGAATACAATCCGGACAAACTGCGTTATCACAGCATCATCATCATGACTGATGCGGACGTCGACGGCTCGCACATTCGTACGCTGCTGTTGACCTTCTTCTACCGTCAGATGCCTGAAATCGTCGAACGTGGTCACGTCTATATTGCGCAGCCGCCACTGTACAAAGTGAAGAAAGGCAAGCAAGAACAGTATATTAAAGACGACGAAGCGATGGATCAGTATCAGATTTCCATCGCCCTCGACGGCGCAACGCTGCACACCAACGCCAGCGCACCGGCGTTAGGCGGCCAGCCGCTGGAAACGCTGGTGGCGGATTTCAACGGCACGCAGCGCATGATCAAACGTATGGAGCGCCGTTTCCCTACGGCTCTGCTGCGCGGCCTGATCTACCATCCGACCTTAAGCGACCTCAGCGATGAAGCCGCTGTAAAAGGCTGGATCGACGGTTTAGTGGCGTATCTGACTGAGCGTGAAGCGCACGGCAGCAGCTATCTGGCCCATGTCCGCGCCAACCATGAGCAGAAGTTTGAACCGGTGCTGCGTGTGCGCACGCACGGCGTTGATACCGATTATCCGCTGGATAGCGAATTCATCGATGGACCGGAATACCGCAAAATCTGTGCGCTGGGCGAGCAGCTGCGTGGCCTGATCGAAGAAGATGCCTATATCGAACGTGGCGAACGTCGTCAGCCGGTCACCAGCTTCGAGCAGGCGATTGAGTGGCTGGTGAAAGAGTCGCGTCGCGGTCTGTCAGTACAGCGTTATAAAGGTTTGGGTGAGATGAACCCAGAGCAGCTATGGGAAACCACCATGGATCCCGATAGTCGCCGCATGTTGCGCGTGACCATCAAGGATGCGATTGCTGCCGATCAGCTGTTCACCACCTTGATGGGCGATGCGGTAGAACCGCGCCGCGCCTTCATCGAAGAGAATGCGCTGAAAGCCGCCAACATCGATATCTGATCGACACGGCAACACGTAAAAACCCTTCCCTGGTGGAAGGGTTTTTTGTTTTCCGCCCGGCAAAACGCGCAAAGCCCGCTGAGGTAAAAAATCTGAATGGGGCGCGAAACTGGTCAATGTGAGCTGAATCGCGCTAGCATTGATCAAAACCCTGACTCAATGAGGACGTTATGGCTATAAAACTGGTTGCAATCGATATGGACGGCACGCTGCTCAATCCGCAGCACGAGATCACGCCTGCCGTTAAATCGGCCATTGAACGCGCGCATAAAAAAGGTGTGATGGTGGTGCTCACCACCGGCCGTCCGTTTGTCGGTATTCAGCGCTATCTGATGGAGCTGAATCTGGTTGATGAAGGCCAATATTGCATCAGCTATAACGGTGCGCTGGTGCATCGCGCTAATGATGGCGAGTGCGTCGCGGAAATCACCTTGGGTTTTGACGACTATCTGTATATCGAACAGCTGGCGCGCGATCTTGGCGTCCACTTCCAGGCCTTCGATAAATCTTTCCTCTATACGCCGAACAAAGACATCAGTGAGTTCACCATCCACGAAGCGAGCCTGACCGGCATTCCGGTGCGCTATCGTTCTGTGGAAGAGATGGATCGCGCCACGCGTTTCCCTAAGCTGATGATGATCGATAAGCCCGATCTGCTGGATTCTGCCATTCAGCGCTTGCCGCAGCAGGCGCGTGACAACTACACCATCCTCAAAAGCGCACCTTATTATCTCGAAATCCTCGATGCCCGCGTGAATAAAGGGCAAGGCGTGAAAATGCTGGCTGAGAAGCTCGGCCTGGCGCGTGAAGAGGTGATGGCGATTGGCGATCAGGAAAACGATCTGGCGATGATTGAGTATGCAGGAACCGGCGTAGCAATGGGCAATGCGATTGATTCCGTGAAGAAAATCGCGCAGTTCATTACCAAAACCAACATGGAACACGGCGTAGCGCACGCCATTGAAGAGCTGGTGCTGTAAACCCTCGTTATTCCTCGTCACGCTGTTTTTAGGTCGCCATACATGGCGACACTTCAAATCTCACCAAGCCTTCATAAGGTCGCCATTTATGGCGACCTTATCGCGTTATGACACATGACTTGTCTATTTTGTGATCCACATTGTAGTACAACTTGGATTAATGGTACTACAATCGACAACGCAGGTCAGGGCGGCCGTTAGGCTTCGCCAGGCGAAAGCAGTAATCTGATGCGTACCTGTCTTTCACTGAATGGAACATCATGACGCAAGAACAACTAAGCAAAACAGAGCGCATCATCCTGACGCTGGGTGAAGAGATTGTGGCCGGCAAGTTTGTGCCGGGCGCGGCGTTACCCGCGGAAGCTGAGCTGTGTGAACGCTTTGGCACCTCGCGCAATATCATCCGCGAAGTGTTTCGCTCGCTGATGGCGAAACGCTTGATGGAGATGAAACGCTATCGCGGCGCGTTCGTCACGCCGCGCAATCACTGGAACTATCTGGATAGCGACGTATTGCAGTGGGCGCTGGCGCACGATCAGGACCCGCGTCTGATTGCCGCCATGAACGAAGTGCGTGTGCTGGTCGAGCCGCAGATTGCACGCTGGTCTGCCGAGCGCGCCACCTCAAGCGATCTGGCTGCGATTGAACTGGCGTACAACGACATGGTGGCCAACCATCTCAATCGTGATGCCTTTAATGAAGCGGATATCCGCTATCACGAAGCGGTGCTGAATTCGGTACACAATCCGGTGCTGCAGCAACTCAACGTGGCGATCAGCCAGCTGCAAAAAGCGGTGTTCGCGCAAACCTACATGGCGGACGAAGGCAACATGCCGCGTACGCTTGCCGAACATAAAGCGCTGTTTGATGCCATTCGTCATCAGGATGGCGATGCTGCCGAGCAGGCGGCGAAAGCGATGATTGCCAGCTCAACGGCGCGACTCAAGGAGATTATGTGACCAGCTATATCGCGATTGATTGGGGCTCAACCAACCTGCGCGCCTGGCATTATCAAGCCGGCGTTTGCATCGATGAGCGTCGTTCGGAAGCCGGCGTCACGCGCCTGGGCGATCGCACGCCAGCCGAAGTGTTTGCCAGTGTCACCGCAGGTTGGCCAGTCAATGACGTGCCGGTGGTGATGGCGGGCATGGTAGGCAGCAATGCTGGCTGGCTGTCGGTGCCCTATCTCTCCTGTCCGGTGGCGCTGGGCGACATCGCTAGCCGCCTGACGCGCGTCGAGGATAAAGCGTGGATCGTGCCGGGATTGAGCGTCGAACGTGCCGACAACTACAACGTGATGCGCGGTGAAGAGACGCAGCTGCTTGGCGCGCTGGAACTGCAGCCTGCGCCGCTCTATGTGATGCCAGGCACGCACGCCAAATGGGTGCAGATGGAACAGGATCGCGTGCTGGATTTCCGCACCGTGATGACCGGCGAACTGCATCATCTGCTGCTCAAACAGTCGCTGGTTGGCGCAGGTTTACCCGAACAGCAAGAGAACGCGGCGGCTTTCCGCGCAGGTGTGCAAGTCGGCAGCAACGATGCCTCGATTCTGTCGCGCCTGTTTGAAGTGCGTGCTTCACACGTACTCGGCGCGCGCGATCGCCGCCATATCAGCGACTTTCTTTCAGGCTTGCTGATTGGTCACGAAGTGGCGCTGATGACGCAGCAGGCCGACGCCGCAAGCCAACCGATCACCATTATTGCCGGTAGCGCGCTGGCGCAACGTTATCAGCAGGCGCTGCAGTTTATCGGTATGGATTCAGTCACGCTGGAAGGCGATCGTGCTTTCCAGCACGGAATAAGGAGTATTGCGAATGTCCTGGCAAACTAAAGTCCCGCTGATCGCCATTCTGCGCGGCATCACGCCGGATGAAGCCGAAGCGCACGTTGGTGCGCTGATTGAAGCGGGTTTCGATGCAATTGAAATCCCGCTCAACTCACCGGAGTGGGCGAAAAGCATCGGCGCGATGGTGAAAACCTTCGGTGATAAAGCGCTGATTGGCGCCGGTACGGTGCTGAATCCGGCGCAGGTCGATGAGCTGGCGACGCTGAACAGCAAATTGGTCGTCACGCCGAATACCGATGCTGCGGTGATCCGCCAGGCGGTCGCCAAAGGGATGATCGTTGCCGCCGGTTGCGCTACCGCGACAGAAGCGTTCACCGCATTACAGGCCGGTGCGCAGGCGCTGAAAATTTTCCCATCGTCAGCCTTTGGTCCGGGCTACATCAAAGCGCTGAAAGCGGTGCTGCCGCCAGAGGTGCCGGTGTTTGCCGTGGGCGGTGTGACGCCGGAAAACCTGCATGAATTTATGGCCGCAGGCTGCATTGGCGCGGGCTTAGGCAGCGATCTCTATCGCGCCGGTCAACCGCTGTCACGCACTGTGGAACAAGCTCGCGCATTTATTGCTGCATATAAGGACGCTGTACGATGAAAATTACCAAACTGACCACTTACCGCCTGCCGCCGCGCTGGATGTTCCTGAAAATCGAAACTGACGAAGGCATCGTTGGCTGGGGCGAACCGGTGATTGAAGGCCGCGCGCGCAGCGTAGAAGCGGCGGTGCATGAGCTATCGGAATACCTGATTGGTCAGGATCCAGCGCGCATCAACGACTTATGGCAGGTGATGTATCGCGGCGGCTTCTATCGCGGCGGCCCGATCCTGATGAGCGCCATCGCCGGTATCGATCAGGCGTTGTGGGATATCAAAGGCAAAGCGCTCGGCGTGCCGGTTTATCAACTGCTTGGCGGATTAGTGCGTGACAGCATTAAAGCCTACAGCTGGGTGGGCGGCGATCGTCCAGCCGACGTGATTGATGGCATCAAGAAACTGCGCACCATCGGTTTTGATACCTTCAAACTCAACGGCTGCGAAGAGATGGGCATTATCGATAACGCGCGCAAAGTCGATGACGCGGTGAATACCGTGGCGCAAATTCGTGAAGCCTTCGGTAAAGAGATCGAATTTGGCCTCGATTTCCACGGCCGCGTCAGCGCGCCAATGGCAAAAGTGCTGATCAAAGAGCTGGAGCCGTATCGCCCGCTGTTTATCGAAGAGCCGGTGCTGGCGGAGCAGGCAGAATATTATCCGCGTCTGGCGGCGCAGACTCATATTCCGATCGCCGCTGGCGAACGCATGTTCTCGCGCTTCGAGTTCAAACGCGTGCTGGAAGCGGGTGGACTGGCGATTCTGCAACCGGATCTGTCACACGCGGGCGGTATCACCGAGTGCTACAAAATTGCCGCGATGGCCGAATCTTACGATGTGGCGCTGGCGCCTCACTGTCCGCTCGGCCCAATTGCGCTGGCTGCGTGCCTGCACGTTGACTTCGTGTCACGCAATGCGGTGTTCCAGGAGCAAAGCATGGGGATTCACTATAATCAGGGCGCCGAACTGCTCGATTACGTGATCAATAAAGACGATTTTAAAATGGATGATGGTCATTTCTATCCGTTAAATAAACCGGGCCTTGGCGTGGAAATTAACGAAGAGCTGGTGATCGAGCGCAGTAAAAATGCCCCCGACTGGCGTAATCCACTATGGCGATTCCCGGACGGTTCAGTCGCTGAATGGTAAATACCCGTCATAATTCAAGCTGCAGATGCGTTGGCTGCGCTCATTCTTCCAGTCACTTACTAGTGTAAGCTCCGGGGGATTCATTCGCTTGCCGCCTTTCTGCAACTCGAATTCTTTAGGGTATTAAATTTTATTAAATCTCGATAATTATATGCCGGTGAAATAAGGCATAGGGCTGCGCTCAGCCTGTTTCCCGGCACAGCTTATTTACCGCTGAAGCGGTTTTACCTTTGATATCGCTACCCTATATTTGCCGGGGCGTGCTCTGTCGTGCCCAAACGGCAAAACCGATTACGGAGAAACACCATGGATCTCTCTGCTGTTCACGCCAAACCGACGCGCCGTCGTTATATCACGCTGCTGATGATATTTATTACGGTGGTCATTTGTTATGTCGATCGCGCTAATTTAGCCGTCGCTTCCGCGCATATTCAGGAAGAGTTCGGTATTACTAAAGCGCAAATGGGTTATGTATTTTCGGCCTTTGCCTGGTTATATACGTTATGCCAGATTCCCGGCGGCTGGTTCCTCGATCGCGTGGGTTCACGCTTAACCTATTTTATTGCCATCTTTGGCTGGTCGGTTGCGACGTTATTGCAGGGTTTTGCCACCGGCTTATTATCATTAATTGGTCTGCGTGCGATTACCGGCATATTTGAAGCGCCGGCTTTCCCGACCAATAACCGGCTGGTGACCAGCTGGTTCCCGGAGCAGGAGCGCGCTTCCGCCGTCGGCTTCTACACGTCCGGTCAGTTTGTTGGTCTGGCGTTCCTCACGCCCTTGCTGATCTGGATTCAGGAACTGCTGAGCTGGCATTGGGTCTTCATTATTACCGGCGGCATCGGCATCATCTGGTCGTTCATCTGGATTAAGTTCTATCAGGCACCCAGCCAAAGCAAAGGCATCAATAAAGCCGAGCTGGATTACATCCGTGATGGTGGCGCGATGGTGGATGGCGATGCGCCGAGCGAAAAGAAAGCCCGCACCAAACTTACCGCCGCCGACTGGAAACTGGTGTTCCACCGCAAGCTGTGCGGCGTCTATCTTGGCCAGTTCGCCGTCACATCCACGCTGTGGTTCTTCCTCACCTGGTTCCCGAACTATCTGACGCAGGAAAAACACATCGCGGCGCTCACCGCGGGCTTCATGACCACAGTGCCCTTCCTCGCGGCATTCGTTGGCGTGATTCTCTCGGGTATCGTCGCCGATCGTCTGGTGCGCAGTGGCCGTTCGCTGGGCTTTGCGCGCAAAACGCCGATCATCTGCGGTCTACTGATCTCCACCTGCATCATGGGCGCGAACTACACCAACGATCCGATATGGATTATGACGCTGATGGCGATCGCCTTCTTCGGCAATGGCTTCGCCTCAATTACCTGGTCGCTGGTCTCCTCGCTGGCACCGGTGCGCCTGATTGGTTTGACCGGCGGCATGTTCAACTTTGTTGGCGGCCTGGGCGGCATCACCGTGCCGCTGGTGGTGGGTTATCTGGCGCAGGATTACGGCTTTGCACCGGCGCTGGTGTATATCTCGGCGGTAGCGCTGATCGGCGCGCTGTCCTACATCCTGCTGGTCGGAGATGTAAAACGCGTAGGTTAACCCGCTCGCGACCAGGTGCGCATAAATGCGCACCCTACAAAACCGTGTCGTAGGGTCGCCATTTATGGCGACCTTGCTGATAACCGCAACAGTGTTTATTCGCATCGCCCCCCCAAATCACGTAATTTATCCGGCAACTGTTAGATGGAAGGTTGCCTAATGTCAGAAAAACAAATCACCTTTGCCGCGCGTCATCATCAACTCACCAACATCAACGTCTGGACCGGCGACAGCCAGTGGCTGGCATTTGATGTGCGACCTTCCGGCGCCTCTTTTACCAGCCTGACTATCGAGCGCGTCAACGTGGCGAGCGGTGCCGTTGAAGTGCTGTATCAGGCGCGCGATGGCGCACACGTTGGCGTCGTCACCGTCAGTCCGAATCTGCCGCCGCGTTACGTTTGCATTCATGGTCCGGAACATCCGGATGCGCACTGGCGCTACGATTTTCATCACCGACGCGGCGTGATCGTGCAGCATGGCATCGCTGAGAACCTCGACGCCTGCGACATCACCGCGCCTTACACGCCCGGCGCGCTGCGCGGTGGCTCGCATGTCCACGTCTTCAGCCCGGATGGTTCGCGCCTGAGTTTTACCTACAACGATCATGTGATGCATGAAAAGGATGCCGGCGAAGACCTGCGTAACGTCGGCATAGCCGTGCCGCTGCATCCGGTGTGTCCGCCTAAACAGCATCCGCGTGAATATGAGGGCAGCCATTATTGCGTGCTGGTCAGCCAGACGCAGCGCGATCCTCAGCCGGGCAGCGACCAGATTGATCGTGCCTATGAAGAGTGCTGGATCGGGAATCAAGGCTATCAGAAAACGGATGGCAGCTGGCAGCGCTGGGCCATCGCCTTTATCGGCGATACGCGCGCCGCCAACGGCGACAAAGTGCCAGAAGTGTTTGTGGTGGATCTGCCCGCCGCGTTAGCCGATTACGCCAAAGCGGGTGCTTCGCCCTTACAGGGCACGGCGGATAAATTGCCTGCGCCGCCAGCTGGCGTGCAGCAGCGACGCATCACGCACACCCATGGCCTGGCACTGCAACCGCGCCACTGGCTGCGCGCCTCCGCGGATGGCAGCGCCATCGCCTTTTTGCTGGCGGACGAACATGGCGTGATTCAGCTGTGGACGGTTTCACCGAATGGCGGCCAGCCACGCCAGGTGACGCAGCTGGCGAGCAGCATTCAGTCGGCCTTTAGCTGGCATCCACAAGGCGGCGCGATATGCTTTATCTGTGATAACAGTGTGATGCGCTGTGAAATGGCGACGGGAGCCTGTACGCGCTTAACGCCACGCAGCGATCATGCGCCATCCGGTGATGCAGTAGTCTGGTCGCCGGATGGAGAAAAGATCGCTTATATGCGGGAAGTGGACGGCTGGCGGCAGCTGTTTTGCGTCAGTGCGGCTGCGCGGGCATAGACGCGGCGGTCGCCAGGCTGGCTTGCGTGCCGGCCATTTTTTCGCTCTGCATCACGCGCTCGTGAATCGAATCCTTACTTTTATCGTCGTCAGAACGGAAGTAATCCCACGGCAGCAGCACGGTGTCCATCACCGCTGAGAACGGGAGATCGATCAGCGCCAGCGGCTTGATCGCCCAGCTGGTGTTATCGTCAGTGATCATCTCTGCGCTGGCGCGCGTGCCGGGATAGTAGCCCTGACTGGCGCCAGTGTGAGACATAACGCTGGAGCAACCTGAAGTAACAAAGGTACTGCAAACCAGCACAGCTGTGAGTGGAAAGCGTTTCATCATATTCATCATCATCATCCCTTCAGTCATGGCATGGCCCTGGCTGGAGTGTGTCACCTGACGTTAAGCAAAGCTCTGTGGCTGCGTCTTGGATCTCAGGCGATTGGTCCCCTGAGTGTATGTCATATCGCCAGATTTGCTGTAAAAAAATACGCATCAGCCCTTGAAAGCGACCAGGCTGCACCCACTTTTAAGGAACGGTCTTGTTGCTGTTGCCGGAAGGGACAGCAACGGATTGCACAACCTGTCCATGGTGGAAGGTTGCCTAAACTTGCTGAATATCAGGAGTCTTATTATGCGTAACTTTGATCTCACCCCACTTTATCGTTCTGCCATTGGTTTCGATCGCCTGTTTAACCTGCTTGAGTCCAACCAAAACCAGGCCAATGGTGGCTACCCTCCGTATAACGTTGAGCTGGTGGATGAGAATTTCTACCGTATCACCATTGCCGTGGCGGGCTTTGCCCAGAGCGAGTTAGATATCACCTCGCATGACAACGTGCTGGTGGTGCGTGGCGCACATCCTGAAGAGCAGCCGGAGCGTAAATACCTGTACCAGGGTATCGCCGAGCGCAACTTCGAGCGCAAATTCCAGCTGGCCGATCACATCACGGTGCGCGATGCGCGTCTGGAAAATGGTCTGCTGAGCATCGATCTGATTCGCATCGTCCCGGAAGAGGCGAAACCGCGTCGTATCGAAATTCTGTAATCAGGATGTGAGTTAAAAAAAACGCCGCTGAAAAGCGGCGTTTTTGTTTAGGTGCGCACTAATAATCGCTGACTCACCATGCCGCCAAACACATTCACCAGCAGGCCGAGGATGATCACTGAAACGCCGATCATCTGCTGAATCGACAAGGTTTCACCGAGAATCAGCGCCGCACTGAGAATCCCCACCACCGGCACCAGCAGCGACAGCGGTGCCACGCGCCAGGTTTCATAGCGGCTCAGCAAATTACCCCATATCGCGTAGCCGACAATGGTGGCGATAAAGGCGAGATAGATCAGCGCCAACACCGTTTGCAGTGAAATGTGCAGCAGGCTGGTGATAATCGCCGCTTCGCCATCGAACAGCCATGAGCAGGCAAAGAACGGCACGATCGGCACCAGCGCACTCCACACCACCAGCGACATCACCGGCACTTTGCGGTTACGCAAAATGATTTTGTTGGTGATATTGCCGAGGCCCCACGATAGCGCCGCAGCCAGCGTCAGCATCATGGTAGTGAGCGTAATGCCCGCTGTGGTTTGGCCTGCCATGCCTGCGGTTGCCAGCATAAACATGCCGAGTGTCGCCACTAAAATGCCGACGATATGATTCCAGCGTAACTTCTCCGCCAGGAACAGCGCCCCCAACAGCAGCGTGAAGAAGGCCTGCGCCTGTAACACCAGCGACGCCAATCCTGCCGGCATGCCCAGCTTGATGGCGAGGAACAGAAAGGCGAACTGGCCAAAGCTGATGGTCATGCCGTAAACGATCAGCCAGCGCAGCGGAATCGCCGGACGCTTCACAAACAAGATTGCCGGAAACGCCACCAGGCTAAACCGCAATCCCGCCAGTAAAAAAGGCGGCATATCCTGCAGGCCCAGCTTAATCACCACAAAATTCACGCCCCACGCCACCACAACCAGCAGGGCTAACATCATATCTTTCACTGACATACACAGTCCTTACTGCCGCGATCAGGCGGTTGCCGTCACCGGTGTTGCGATCTCGGCACAACATTCATCACCGACAACCTTAAAGAAGTCATCCACCTGTAAAGCCACGGAGCGATCCAGTGCCCCGGCGTTAAACCACAGCGTGCCAACGTCGCGCAGGCGCACATCGACGCGCAGCGCCAGCCGATCATCAAAACTAAACGGCGGCACCGCGCCCATCACGCACTGGGTTAACTCCTGCGCTTTCTCTGGCGCCGCAAAGCTCGACTTCTTGCCGCCAATGGCGCGTGCGGCGCTTTTGAAGTTGATCTTGCAGTCGCCCGGCACAATCGCCAGCAGATAGCGCGCATCCGCGCCATCCGGCATCGTCACTTCCAGCACCATCGCTTTGGCCGCCTGATTGAGATCGTTACCGCGAATCTCGCTAATCAGGTCGGTCTGACCGATGGCTTCATGCTGCACCACGCGATAACGCGCCTGATGATGATCAAGCAGGGCCGCTACTTTTTCATAGGTATTCATGTTCGTCTCCTCGTCGAAAACCTGGCGTTAACTCCAGGCGATGGCGTGTTTCATTTTTTTGTCGGTCAGGCCAAAAAAGAAGCCCATGGTGATGCGCGTGTCGCCTTCCACGCGATCAATTTCGTGATAAAACGCCGGGTTAAACAGATAGATATCGCCACTGCGCGGTGAGAACTCGCACACCTCGCTATGCTCGATGACGCCGGTTTGATAACCCAGTTCGCCCGGCGTTTTGTACCATTCATCCACCGGCTGCCACTTCTTATTGAAGATGCGCAGCGCGCCGCCGGCGTTGCACTCCTGCAAACAAACCACGCAACTCAGCTGGTGCAAGATGCGGGTCACCGCCAATCCGCTGCCGGCGGCATCGCGTACGATGTTGTCGTTATGCAGGGGATTGGCGACGCCGTCAGCGTGGAAGCGCACAATCGAACCGGCGTAATCGCCCAGCTCGGGCTCATTAGCGGTTTGCAGGCTTTCCAGGCGCAGCGCGTGCTGCACCCAGTTGTAGATCTGATCGCGTAGGCAGTGCAGCGACGGCGGCAGCGCGGGCTGAATATCGCGCAGCTCGGTGAAGTAGTTTTCCGGCGCGGCGGTGTGCTTCGCCAGATAAGGGCCGAGCGTGGTCAGCGCGCCGTTTGGATAGTGCGATACCCGCACCTGTTCGCGGCACTGCTGCAAATCCTCCACCACCGCTGCGCGCACGTCCGGCTTGAGGAAGTTACGTAACACCAGCAGCGGCACGCGCGCCGTCACGATGTCATCCAGCCAGGTGCTCTCCACAAACATGTTTGGATGAATAACGCGGATCTGATTGAAAATCGCCATGTTGATCACTCCCCAATTGGAAATTCATGAAGTTCATGGTTGTTCATACGACGCCATTCAGACGCCGTGCCCAGTGCTGAAATAGGTTCAGAAGAGATGAAAGTGGTGTCGTTTTTCTGTAAGCGGTGCAGCGTGAAATAGTTGGGATAGGGCGTGTCGTCGGGATGCCATTGCCACGCCCAGGCTTTATCGCGGGTGACAAAAATGGCGTTGGCTGAACTGCCGCCCGGCGCGACCTGCGCCATCTTGTCGCGCAGATAATCGCGGGTGAAATCGGCGGGCGTGGCGCGATCCACCATATATTCGAGATACTCCGCGGAATCGAAACGCGACTCCGCCATGCCCAATTGCTGATAAACGGTGGGCAAAAAACCGTTATGCATCATGTACCACTGCGTGTCGCCGCTGGTGCGCCACAGCGGATGGGAAAATTCGATACCGTGATTTTTGCTCAGCGTGGCGTGGCGCACATGTACCGCCAGAAAGCGGCCGCGCAGGCGATCAACATCAATGGTCGGCAGCGCATCGGCGAACGTGCCGGTGCCGTGCAGCGTGCGAATGTGCCCTTGCTCCAGCCATAAACAGCCCCAACCGTTGGGATGCTGTTTAATCGGACCTTCGTGCGTGGCGGTTTCGCCGCAGCTCATGGCACGCGCGGCGTCCAGCACTGCGGCGGCATCAAATTGGCCGTGCGCCACAATCATTCTGCACATAGTAAATCTCTCCGAATGGTGAGCGATGAGGCCTCAAGGATCTGATGGAACACCGCCAGAATGTCGTCGCGGCTGGTGGCTGCGAGACGCAAGGTGGCGAGAATGCCGGCGTGGCGGGTTAAATCGGCATACAGCGAAGAGCGTGGCGAAACTGCCAGCGCGGGCAGATTGAGCGGCGGCAACAGCTGACCGCGCTGATGCTGTGCGATCCAGCGCTCAGCCGCGTCATACTGCAGGCGCTGACGCAAACGCACGCGGCCCACCGCCTGCGGCTGCGCCGGAAAATGCAGCGGCGGCATGCCGTGACCGGCTTCGATGTGGAACGCCACTTCCGCCCAGTTGATGCCGGTGACTTCCTGCACCAGATTCACCACGCCCATGCCGGAAAGGCGGAAGCCCATTTCAAGGAAATGCGGTTCGCCGTTGACCAAAATGAAGTCGATGTGAAATGCGCCCTGACGATAGCCGAAGGTTTCGCAGCAGAAGCTCATCAGGCTGCTAAAGCTGGCGGGCAGTTGCTGCGCGGCGACCGCCACATGGCCGGATTCGTAAAAACTAACGCAGCCCTCGGCATCGCTATGGTGTTCGATCACCTTTTGGCAGCAGGTCAGCGCCACCGCATGGCCGTTCGCCACCACGCCTTGCAGCGAATACTCATCGCCCGCCAGCCTGCTCTCCACGATAAAACCGCTGAAGCCGCGCCCGCCGTAATTCATGGTGTCGACCAGCTTGCCGATCACCGCATCAAGCTGGCTGGCCTGTTTCACCAGCCAGACGCCAAGACCGCCGCCGCCGTCAACCGGCTTGATCACGCAGGGATAGAGCAACGCGTCTCGCGCATCCCGAATGCTGAGCGGCGAGGCAAAAAAGCGAAACTCCGGCTGCGGAAAGTGCTGCCAGGCTTTGCGCAACGCCATACGCTGCGCGTACTTATCCGGCGGAATAAAGCTGGCACCGGCGTCGGGCCCCGCCAGCAGTTCGCGTACGCGACCGGCGCTGGCGTTGTAAGCTTCAAAGCCCGCCAGCACCACGTGAGGATGCTCCATCAACCCGGCATGCAAACAGGCTTGCAGTACATCCCACGGATTTTCCGGGCGATCGAGCCGCACAATCAGATCGAACGGCAACGGGATGCTCAGCGATTGGTAATCGACGAAATCGCCCATCTCCGCCAGCACGGTAAAATAGCCGTCGCGTTTGGCCACTGCGCAGTAAGGATTTTGTCCGTCGCGGGTGGCGCCAATCTGCAGGAAAATCTTTCTCATCGCGTTGCCTTACCGGGTTAACGCCCGGAGATCACTTCAGTGACGACGTCTTGCATGACCCCGTTATTCACCTGAATCACTGCTTTGTGCGGATCAAAACGCAGCACGCGCGAAAGCGCATCGCCGCGCTGATCGTCCAGCAGTGAACTCACCTGCGCGCTACGCCAGCAGTGACGCATCTGCGCCACGGTCAAACCAGAAAGTTGCTCCAGCTGCTGCGCCAGCCCCAGGTCGTCGCTTTCGCCGCACAGCAGCGCGCGCACTGCCGCTTCGTCCGGTGCATCGACTAACTGCTGCAGCCAGCTTTTCAGCTGATTACCTTCAGCGATAAACGGCGAATAGATCATGCAAACCAGTTGGGTTTCATTGAGTCCAAATGCCTGTTCGGCGAACTGCGCGGCGCGCTGGCGGGCGCGCTTAATCGCCTCATCGTCCTGATAACGTGCCGCCATCTCATCAATCAGCTGCGGCGGGAAATCCTTTTTCACCATCAGCCCGAGCGCAAAGCGCACATATTCGCGAATGCCTTCGGCGTAGCTGCGCTGCAACAGCGTCTCCGCACGCAGACCGCGAATATGTGCCATTAACGTCGGGTTACCGCAGTCCGATTCGGAAAAGCTGAACATCAGTTCATCAAAGCGGAAATGCATAAATTCAGTCAGCAGCGCCCAGTGCGCGCCTGCTTCATACGCAGTGTCCTGATAGATATTGAAGAACAGCGGATCGCGTTCCAGCTGCCAGGTAATACGATGCGCGGGCGTCACCTGATCGGCACCGTAGATATCGGCGAAATAGCGCTCGGCCACGCCATCCAGCGTCTGCAGGAAGCCGCTAAAGCCGCGCGATTTATCCGCCACCGGAGCCGCAAACAGCCGTGAAAGGTGGCGCGCCCACGCCAGATAAGCGGTTTGTTCCTGCGGCGAATCGCCGGTGATGATCACATCAACGCCGCCGTCGTAATGCGCCGCCAGGCCAAACGAGTTCACCATGCTGAGATTACAGGCGTTACAAAACGTCGAGCGCGCATCGGCGCGGAAGCGATGGCCATTCATCAGCACATCGTTGCGATTCTGCTGGCGCACGCTGTCTGGCATCGGTAAATGGCGATCGAAGTGGCGGATTTGCAGGCCGTCAGTCACCAGACATTCGGTAAAGTCATCATCGTGGATGTGCAACGCGCGATACACGCGATCGATATTCTCCATTACGCTGTCGTTCATTGCCGCATGGCGGTTGGTGCTAATGCGCAGCTGAAAGGTGCTGCCATGTTGCTGCCAGATCAGCCCCTGAATGTAGCGCACGTACGCCACCATATAGCTGCTGTCTTTGCCGCCGCCGTAGGCCAGCAGCACGCGGTTATTCTCCGGGTGAGTGGCATCCGGGAGCGCGGCAAGTAAACGGCGTGAACAGTGTTGCGCGGAATCAATAATCGTGGGGGTGAGATATCCACTAATCTCTCGCATCAGGGTGGACAGATTATTCATTTTTCACTTCATCCTTTGGCTAAAAAGTCGCTGCTGCCGTGCTGGCGGCATCAGACGGGAAATGGGCCACGAAGGTGCTACGGAATGAATGCCTTAAAGACGATTGCGCGGGTTATCAATTAACTAATGCAGCCTAAAGTACTTTGAATGTAATCTGGTGAAAACGCACAGATCCGGACGAAATAGGGTGGAACAGATGGCGGGTGAAACGGAACAGGGCAGTCGTTACCGTCAAATCGCAGAGCAGATAAAACAAGCCATTCACAGCGGCTCGCTGCCGCCCGACAGCCGTTTACCGTCGGTGCGCACGCTGGCGACGCAGTACAGCGTCAGCATGACCACCGCGCTGAAAACATTACGCACGCTTGAGGATGAGCACTACGCGGTGGCGCGTCCCAAGTCCGGTTTTTTTGTCGCACCGCGGCCTGTTAATAAAACCTTTCCCACGCTCATTAACGAGCAAGCGCGCGAAGTGGCGCCGCTCGATGAGCAGACCGAGCTGCATCTGGCGATGCTCGGTTCAGACTGCCGCGTGCGGCTGGATCTGGCCAACGGCGACCTTTCACTCTATCCGGTGAAGAAGATTGGTTTGCTGATGCGCCAGATGGGTTACAGCAAACCGGCGCTGCTGGGGAATACCGTAAAAGGCACCGGCTACGCGCCGCTGAAAAATGAAATTGCACGCCGCGCGGTGGATTATGGCTGCAATATCAATGCGGATGACATCCTGATCACCAACGGCTGCATCGAAGCGATTTCGCTGGCGCTACGCGCCACCACGCGGCCCGGCGATATCGTCGCGGTGGAATCGCCGTGCTATTTCGTGTTGCTGCAGATGCTGCATAACCTCAATCTGCGGGTGATTGAGGTGGAAGCCGGGCCGGAAGGTTACGTTAATGTGGAAAAACTCACTTCACTGTTCCAGCGCAAAGCGGTGCAGGCGTATCTCACCATCAACAACATCAATAATCCGCTCGGCAAAAGCATTCCCAACGAGCAGAAAGCCTATATCGCGCGTCAGGCCGACGAGAACGATGTGGTGATCATTGAGGATGATATCTTCGGTGATACCGCGTTTGGCGAGCGCCGTCCGTTCCCGATGCGCGCCTTCAGCCCGAACGCTATTTTGTGCAGCGGCTTCTCGAAAACGGTTGCGCCGGGTATTCGCATTGGCTGGGTGCACAGCAGCAACTACATGCGCAAAATCGCCTCGCTGAAATACACCACCAGCATGGGCACCTCGGTGTTGTCGCAAGCAGCGATTGCCGAACTGCTGCGCAGCGGCGGCTATGATGCGCATCTGCGTAAGCTACGGCGCGAGTTGAAGAATCAAATCCAGCATATGCGTCAGGCGGTGCTGCGCTACTTCCCGCCGGGCACGCGGGTGTCTGATCCTGAAGGCGGCTATGTGTTATGGGTGGAAATGCCGATCGGTGCGCTGAATGTGCGCGCGCTGTTTCTCAAGGCGCGCAACGCGGGTATCGGTATCGCGCCGGGCCACATTTTCGCTACCGATCACCGCTACGATCACTGTTTTCGACTCAATGCCGGTTTTGGCTGGAATGCCGAAGTGGAGCAGGCGATTCAGCAGCTGGCGCAGTGGTGCCAGCTGTCGTTGCCGGCGAATTGAGTTGTAGGGTCGCCATTTATGGCGACCTGGCCGATTAATCGCTAAATGCGGCTTCCAACTCTTCCGCCAATATCTGCACCGCGCGCTCAATCTTCTCAGCATCCGGCACATAGTTCATGCGCATGCATTGATGGGTATGCGGCCATTCATGTTCCAGACCGGGGAAGAAGAAGTGGCCGGGCACCATCAGCACGCCGCGCGCTTTCAGGCGCTGATACAGCGTTTCGGTGCTGATCGGCAGATCGCGGAACCACAGCCAGAGGAAAATCGCGCCTTCGGGTTTATGAATCAGGCAGCGATCTTCCGGCAAATAGCGGCGCAGAATCGCAATCGTCTCGCTCACTTTAGCCTGATAGAACGGCTTAATCACCTCTTCCGACAGCCGCAGCAAATCCCCGCGTACGATCATCTCATTAGCAATCGCAGGACCGATGCTGCCCGGCGCCAGACTAATAATGCCGTTCATGTTGCCAATGGCGGTGATGGTGCTCTCATCGGCGACGATAATACCGCAACGTGCGCCGGGCAGGCCGAGTTTCGACAGGCTCATGCACAGAATGGTATTGGGATTCCACAGCGGGCGCGCTTCGCTAAAGATGATGCCGGGGAACGGCACGCCGTACGCGTTATCAATCAGCAGCGGTACGCCGCGCTGCTGCGCCAGCGCATCCAGCTGCAGCAGTTCGTCATCGGTGATCACGTTGCCGGTTGGGTTGGTCGGGCGCGATACGCAAATCAGGCCGACATCGTCATTCAGCGGCAGATGATCGAAATCGACGTGATATTTGAACTGGCCTTCCGGCAGCAGCTCAATGTTTGGCTTGGCTGAGACAAACAGTTCGTCTTCCAGACCGGCATCGGCGTAGCCGAGATATTCTGGTGCCAGCGGGAACAGCACGCGCTTTTTGCTACCGTCGGCGCGACGTCCGGCGAACAGATTGAAGAGATAGAAGAACGCGCTCTGGCTGCCGTTGGTCAGCGCGATGTTTTGCGCGGTTAATGGCCAGCCAAGTTCCTCACGCAGCATCTTCGCCAGCGCATCCAGCAGCAGCGCTTTGCCGCGCGGACCATCGTAGTTGCACAGCGCTTCGCTCAGCTTGCCGTCCTGATGCATCTGCATCAGCAACTGGTTGAAATAGTCATTCATCGCCGGGATCTGCGCCGGATTACCGCCGCCAAGCATGATAGTGCCGGGCGTGCGCAGGCCTTCACCCATGTCTTCCATCAGACGTGAGATGCCGGAGTGTTGAGTAAATTTGTCGCCGAACTGAGAAAAGGACATAGGAAGTTAAAACGTTGTGAAATCGAATGGGGAACCACCATAGCGCCCGCCGCTGGCAGGCGCAATGGGTAAACGGCAAGCTTAGCCTTGGATCTGCGGGTTAACGCAGTTTTTCTCGACTTTGCCGCTCAGGGCGGCGATCAGGTTATCTACCGCGTCGCGCGCCATGCCGTAACGGGTTTCATGGGTGGCGGAACCGATGTGCGGCAGCGCGACCACGTTCGGCAGCGTCAAAATTTCGGCATCGGCAGGCACCGGCTCAACTTCGAACACATCCAGACCGGCGGCGTGGATAGTGCCGTCTTTCAGCGCCGCCGTCAGCGCTTGCTCATCCACCACCGGACCGCGACCGGCGTTGATCAGAATTGCGCTTGGCTTCATCAACTTGAGCTGCGCCGCGCCAATCATATGGTGCGTCTGTTCGGTCAGCGGCAGGCTGATGCAGACAAAATCACTCTCTTTCAGCAAGGTTTCCAGATCGCAGGCACGCGCACCAAAGCGGGTTTCCGCCTCTTCATGCTGACGACGCGCGTTATAGAGAATGTTCATGCCGAAGCCAAAGTGCGCACGCTGCGCCAGCGCCAGGCCGATGCGGCCCATACCGAGAATGCCGAGGGTTTTGTGGTGCACATCAATGCCGAAATGATCCGGGCCGATGCTCTTTTTCCACTCGCCGGCTTTGACCCACTTATCCAGCTCGGTCACGCGACGCGCGGTGCTCAGAACCAGCGCCATCATGGTATCGGCGACGGTTTCGGTCAGCACGGTTGGTGTGTGCATCAGCAGCACTTTGCGTTGATTCAGCGCATCAACGTTGAAGTTATCGTAACCCACCGACACAGTGGAGCAGGCGCGCAGCGCGGGCATTTTTGCCAGCAGCTCGCCATCCACTTTGCCGCCAGAGCCGAGCAAACCTTGCGCCTGTTCGAACTGCGCCGCGTGTTTTTCGATAGTTTCCGGGGAAATGTCGTGCACTTCAGTGACGGTGAAATGGGCATCCAGTTTGGTGCGCAGGTCATCTGGCAGGCTCTTATAAAGAATCACAGCAGGTTTCATCTTTTGCTCCCTTTAAAATGTAGGGGAGGCTTTAAGGCCTCCCGAATCGATTACGCGTGCTTCGCCCCGTGAACGGGCGGCGGCGTTTTGTTCTGGGCTGGTTTGACGATCAACGTCAGCCAAACCGAAGCCAGCAGCGCAGCACCCATGAAAATGTAGGAGGCGGCAGGCGAACCGGTCGCGCCATTAAGATAGCCTACAATCCACGATCCGACGAAGGAACCCAGTGCGCCCATGCTGTTGATTAATGCCATCGCACCACCGGCGACGTTGCGCGGCAACATCTCCGGAATGATGGCGAAGAACGGACCATAAGGCGCATACATCGCCCCACCGGCAATTACCAGCAGCGTATACGACAGCCAGAAGTTGCTGGAACCCACCAGATACGAACCGAGGAACGCCAGCGCGCCAATCAGCAGCAGCGGCCAGACAAACAGTTTACGGTTCTGAGTTTTATCTGACGCCCACGACACCACGATCATCGCAATGGTCGCCACCAGATACGGCACCGCAGACAGCCAACCGGCTTCCACCATGCCCATCTGCGAACCGTTACGCAGAATGGACGGCAGCCACAGCACAAAACCGTACACGCCGATGCTCCAGGCAAAATATTGCAGGCACAGCAGGATCACGTTGCGATTACGGAACGCTTCACCGTAGTTACGTACCGCTTTAATCCCTTCCTGCTCTTTTTGCAGCTGCGCCTGCAGCGCGGCTTTCTCGCTTTCGCTCATCCATTTGGCCTGGGCAGGTTTGTCCTGCACCAGGAACCACCAGGCCACCGCCCAGATCACTGCCGGGATGCCTTCAATGATAAACATCTCGCGCCAGCCAAAGGACTCAATCAGATAGCCGGAAACCACCGACATCCACAGCACCGTCACCGGATTACCGAGGATCAGGAAGGTATTGGCGCGCGAACGTTCGGATTTGGTAAACCAGTTGCTGATATAGATCAGCATCGCCGGCATTACCGCCGCTTCCACCACGCCGAGCACAAAGCGGATCGCCGCCAGCATCGGAATGTTGCTGACCACGCCGGTCAGCGAGGCGCAGCCGCCCCATAAAATCAGGCACCAGAAAATCAGCTTCTTCACGCTGCGACGTTCGGCGTACAGCGCGCCGGGGATCTGGAAGAAGAAGTAGCCGAGGAAGAACAGGGCGCCCAGCAGCGATGACATGCCTTTGGTGATGCCGAGATCGTCATTTATCCCTGCGGCAGAGGCGAAGCTGAAGTTCGCCCGGTCCAGATACGCCAGACTGTAGGTGATAAACACGATGGGCATGATAAACCACCAGCGTTTTGGCGCGATTGTCTGCGATTTCATGGGTGACTCCTCTGGTTGAGGTGGACGCATTCAGTGGATGCGCCTCGCGATATTGTTGTAGTGGGTACAGCTATTTGGTTTCGTACGGACCCGTAGCGGCGCAATTTATTGCGCTTCTGGCAGCGAAGCCGCTGCGAAAAGCGCGCGATGCATCGCGCCGCTACGGGATTGTGCTGTTATCAGTAATCGCCCAATGCCGCGCGCGTCGGCAGGCCTTCGCTGTCGCCAGCGACCTGAATCGCCAGGGAACCGATTTTGTTGCCACGCAGAATCGCCTGCGGCAGGGATTTTCCTTCCAGCAAAGCGCTGATCAGCCCAACCGCAAAGCCGTCGCCGGCACCCACGGTATCGACCACATTCTCGACGCGAATCGGTGCGACCTGGCCTTGCTGGCCGTCGGCGGTTTTGTACCAGGCGCCGTCGCCACCGGTTTTGATCACCACCGCTTTCACCCCTTTATCGAGGTAGAAATCGGCGATGGCTTCCGGCTGGCGGTAGCCGGTGAGAATCAAACCCTCTTTCTCGCCCGGCAGCACCCAATCGGCGTATTCCGCCAGATGATTGAGTTGCTTGCGCATCTCCTCTTCGCTGCGCCATAACACCGGACGCAGATTAGGATCGAAGGAGATGGTTTTGCCCCGCGCACGCATCTCTTTTGCCGCGTGTTGCGCCAGGGCAAGCGAGCTGTCAGAGATTGCCGCCGCCACGCCGCTTAAATGCAGATGGCGCGCGCTGCCAAAGTAGTCGTCGTTGAAATCGTCGGGCGACAGATGGCTGGCGGCGGAGCCTTTGCGGAAATATTCCACTTCCGGATCGGAGCCGTCATCGACGCGGGATTTGAGCTGGAAGCCGGTGCGATAGCGCGCGTCCGTGGTGACGCAGCGGTGATCGACGCCCTCTTTTTCCAGCTGTTGCAGTGTGAAGCGACCAAAACTGTCGTCGCCGACGCGGCTCACCCAACCGACCTGCAAACCGAGGCGCGCCAGGCCAATCGCCACGTTGAGTTCGGCCCCAGCAATGCGTTTGACGAAGCCTTCTGCTGCGGCGAGATCGCCGGTTTGCTGGGCGATAAACATCGCCATCGCTTCACCAATCGTCACCACATCCAGCGTTTTTTGCGTCATCATCGGCTCCTTACGCTGCACGCAGCAGGTCAACGTAATGGCGAGTGACCGCCAGCAAATCCGCGCCTTCCAGCGGGAATTCGATGCCGCGCGGTGCGTCGGTTGGCAGCGCGTTCAGCAGCGTGCGCCAGCTATCGTCGGCCTGATCCAGCGCGATAGCGCGGAAGGTCGCGCCGTGCGGCACCGCGGTTTTCACGTGGATGTAGCTAACGTAGCGACTGAGTTGCGCGGCGGCCTGCAAACCGTCTTCGCCGGTCCACTGCCAGTTGCCCATATCGAAGGTCATATCCAGCGGCAAGGCGGCATCGCAAGCTTGATGGAAGAAGCGCAGCATCGGCGCCAGTTTGCTGTCTGGCGTTTGATCGTTCTCAACCACCAGCGTCACCGTTGATGCTTTAAGTACATCGAGCAGCGCGCGCGCATCAAGTTCAACAAAATGGCCAAGCGCCACTTTCAGGCGCTGAGCGCCGATTTGTTCGGCTTCCTGCAGGAACTGCGCCAGACGCGGATTCAGCGCACCATCATCCAGCCACAACGCTTCCGGCACGGAATAGCTGGCGCTCAGCTGATGCTGGGAAATTGCATTGCCGAGCGCGTGCAGCAGGCAGAGTTCATTTTCGTTGAACAGCTCGCGACGGATTTCGACGCCATCCGCGCCGGCCTGTTTGATCAGCGGCAACAGCGCGGCCTGTCCACCCAATTCCGCTACTTTCTGCGCGCCGTAAGCGGCAGTTACAACAATAATTTCTGGTTTCATCACGTTTCTCCGGGCATGACCACATCCCATTCGTTATAAAAAACCTAAATGGAACCGGTTCCAAAGGAAAGGCGCAGACCGTGAAATTATGATCATGCTCACGAAGTGAGCCATAAAAGGCTGGCTTAGCGCAGCGGCTGGCTGGAGCCGCGTACGATCAGTTCGCCGGAGAAGAGCTGTTCGCTGACCGATTGCTCGCTGCCCTCAATGCGCGCGATAACCTGCTCCAGCGCGGCGTAACCAATCTGCCAGGTGGGCTGTTTCAAGGTGGTGATGCCGACGCCCGCCAGCGCCGCCCATTCCAGTTCGTCAAAGCCCAGCAGGCCAATCGCTTCGCCCCAGCGCAGCGCAAGGCGCTGCAGCGCGCGCGCCACTTGCAAGGTCAGCGCGCCGTTGGCGGCGATCACCGCACAGCGTTTGTCGGGATGGCGCTGGTGGAATTCCCGCAGCTGTTTTTCCAGCGCGTCGGGCTGATGCAGCGCTACCTCGGCATTCTCTGCCGCAATCTGAGGTACGTTTTTTACCGTATCGTAGAAGGCGCGCAGACGTTCACGGCGCGTATTAACGCTGCCGAGCGGCTCACTAAGGAAGAGCAGGGCTTGATAGCCGTTATCCAGCAAATGTTGGGTCGCAACCGCGGAGGCTTCAACGTTGTTGAGCCCCACCATATCGCAGGCGAAATCGGGGATTTTCCGGTCAATCAATACCATCGGCAGCATCGACTGTTGCAGGCGATTGAGCACTTCTTCATGCATGCCCACGGCATTAACCACAATGCCTTCCACCTGATAGCTGCTGAGCAGTTGCAGGTAATGCTGTTCGAGATCGACTTCGTTGTTGGTGTTACACATCAGCAGGGTAAAGCCCTGCGCACGACACGCCGCTTCGATGCCGCTCAGCACGTCAACCGAGTATGGATTGGTGATGTCGGCAATGATCAGGCCAATCAAACGCGTGCGGCCGCGTTTCAGTCCGCGCGCCATCTGGCTGGGACGATAGTTGAGTTCGGCGATGGCCTGTTCGATACGGGCTTTGAGATCGGGCGAGAGCAGATTCACTTCGCCATTCAGATAGCGGGAAACGCTGGTTTTACCGGTTTTTGCCGTACGGGCAACGTCACTGATTGTGGCTCGTGGCGGCCTGGTTTTCATTGCTTACACCTGCTGAAAAGAAACAGGCGAAGACTAACACAGCTCGCGCCTGGCGCAATCATTGCGCGTCAGAAGTGAGTCGCAGCACCGGTTGCCAGAGCGTTTGCAGCTCGCTCGGCGGCACATCATCGAGCAGTTGCAGCACCATTTCGGCGATGCGCTCGCCAATATGCTGCTGCGATGATTGCAGAATGGAGTTCACCGGCTGATCGACAATCGAATCGGGCGGCAATCCATCATACACATACAGCGGAATCGCCTGCGCGCCCTTGAGGCGGGCCGCCTGCTGCAGCGCAATCGCGGCACCTTCACCCAGCGTGCTGCAATCGGTGATGATCGCCTGCGGCGCGTCGCCTTGGGCCAGCCAGGCATTGGTTTGCTGATAGCCGGAGCGGCGCGTGGCGGGTAGCGCGGCCATCAGGGATTGATTGACCGGCGCCTGATGCTGAATCAGCGCATCAATGAAACCCTGGCGGCGATCGAGGATGTAAGTCGCCGTTTCGTTACTGCCGAGATAGGCCAGACGCGGCCACCCTTGTTGCAGGCAGTGTTCTGCCGCCAGAAAGGTACCGGCGTGATTATCGTAATCAATCCACGCGTACGGCAGCGGCAGCTCGCTGCGGCCGAGCGTCAGGAAGCGGAAACCCTTCTGCTGCAAGCGTTGCAGTCGCGCATCCTGCGGCAGGGTGTGGGTTAAAATCAGCGCATCGATGGCGCCGCTGCGCAGCATGCGGATCAGCTTACGCTGTTGCCCTTGCGGTTTGTCAGGCAGCAACAGCAAATCAATATCGTGCTGGGCGAGGCGTTGATCCAGCATCAGCAGCATTTGGCTGTAATAGCTGTCATTGAGCGAGGCGTGGCTGATGGGAAAGAGCAGACCGACCGCATTGGCGCGCCCGGTTTTCAGGCGGCGGGCAGCGTCGTTGGGGCGATAGCCGCGCGCATTCGCTTCGTCTTCAATGCGTTTACGCGTGACTGCCGCTACATCGTCATAGCCATTTAGCGCCCGGCTCACGGTAGTAACTGAGAGGCCAAGGGTAGCGGCGATGGCTTTGAGTGACATGATAGCGTCCCACTGATCAATTTTTGATCACGCTAGCATAAAGGAAAAGGCGGCTCTATCGGTTACGAATTTTTTAGCTTTTTCTAACAAAGATGGTGTCAAAAGAGGCGGAAAAATGTGACAAAAGCCGATCTGTTCGTGCAGATCGGCTCTTTACTTTTAGCCCAGCGGGCTGAGGGTGATCTCAACGCGACGGTTCTGTGCTTTACCGTCTTCGGTGCTGTTGCTGGCAACCGGATTATCCGGGCCTAAACCCTGGGTGCGCAGACGGTTTTGCGCCACGCCTTGCAGAATCAGACCGCTGGCCACGCTGTCGGCGCGCTGCTGTGACAGGCGCATATTCAGCGCGCGCGTGCCGGTACTGTCGGTGTAGCCCACCACATTCACGGCGGTTTTTGGATACTCTTTCAGCACCATCGCGACGCCGGTCAGGGTGTTAGCGCCCGCCGGTTTCAGGTTGCTGCTGTTAGAATCAAAGGTGACGTTATTTGGCATGTTGAGCACGATGTTGTCACCCTGACGCGTCACGCTGACGCCGGTGCCGCGCATTTTGTCGCGCAGTTTCGCTTCCTGCACATCCATGTAATAACCCGCGCCGCCGCCCAGTGCAGCACCGGATGCCGCGCCAATCAGCGCGCCTTTACCGCGATCTTTCTTCGACGACGACAGCACGCCCACGCCCGCGCCCAGCACCGCGCCTAAGCCGGCGCCGATGCCCGATTTACCCGCCTGCGATTCGCCGGTATACGGATTGGTGGTACAACCCGACAGCGCGAGGCTGCCGCTCAATAACAAGGTCAGCGCCAAAATACGCTTATTCATGAAAAATCCCTCACAGATTTAAACAGGGAAAAGTCCCAAAACGGCACTATTATGCCGTTCAATTATGGGGAAATGCGTGAGGGTCAGTCTTAATTTGTAAACTTTTGCTTTAAAGATTATCAGGATGGCAGAAACAGCTGGTTTGATGATCGTTAATTAAGCCGCAGGCCTGTAGAAATGAGTGGCAGGTTGTGGGGCCGACGAATTTAAAACCACGCTTCTTAAGTGCTTTCGATAGCGCAATCGCGGGCTCGGAAGTGGTTGGCGCGTCTTTGTAGTTAGCGTAACGGTGCAAAATCGGCGTATGGTCGACAAAAGACCAGATAAAGCGTGAAAACTCCTCTCCGGTGGCTTCCAGCGCCAGCAAGGCACGCGCATTGTTGATGATCGCTTCCAGCTTGCCGCGATGGCGAATCAGTCCTGCATTTTGCATCAACCGTGCCATGTCGCTTTCATCCATCAACGCCACGGCTGCGGGATCAAATTCATGGAACGCGCGGCGGTAGTTTTCGCGTTTTTTCAGTACCGTAATCCATGAAAGTCCGGCCTGTTGGCCTTCAAGACAGACCATTTCAAATAAGACTCGCTTATCGGTTTGCGGCACGCCCCACTCTTTATCGTGGTACGCCAGATACAGTGGATCCTCAGTTACCCAGCCACAACGTTGCATTGCATCACTCCCTTAGCCTATGAAATAGCGGTAGTTCCCTTGACGAATGGCAAAAGCGATTAATAGTTATACAAGGGGCGCCGATATAGATCTTATAAAACCTAAACGCCCATCTCTTCCCGGCTCGTCAGGAGTCCTTCATGTTGCAGAAAAGTCAGCGGACAGGCCAGCATATAATCGCGCTGGCTTTTGGCAGTGTATGGCTATTTTTTCTGGCCGGGAATACCTATGCCTTTGATCAATCGAGCCAGAATAGCGCACCCGATTACAACGCCATACTTGCTGAAAAAATTTCCAGTAATCACCTGATGTTGACAGAAAACCCCGATGCCAACCTGTTTGACGCCGCGCTTAACTCGCCGAATGACTACGCGCTGGTGATGCACAGTGAAACCGCCAGCGTCGGCGCTACGCCTTTTGTTAATCGCTACTCTGCCGGCTGGTCGATGCCGATGAGTAAAGCGGTGAGCACCGGGCCGGTGGCGCAGTTTGCGGTAGATGATTCGACTTTGAGCTGTCCGAAGTGCGCAGGAGTGGATAGCAACAACGCCGAGCACATTGCCTCCGTTGGCTGGCGCGTGGATTCTAGCTTTAGTGGGATATCGCCGTGGGCGCAGGTAAGTTACAGCCATCTGGTAAATGAAGAGTTGCCATCGCCCACCCGCGAACGAGCCGAGGATATCAACGGACGGGAAAACAATTGGGTGGATGTCAGCGTCGGCGCAAATATGCCGCTGGGGCAAAATATGGCGGCCTTTGCTTCTTTTGCGCAAACGGGCGCAGTGACCAGCGGCGAGCAGTTTATTTATAGCCTGGGCGTCAGCGCCAGCTTCTAATCGGCATAAAAAGAGAAGTGACAAAACCTGAGGTCCATATACTAAGCGCGCTAATCATTACTTTGGTCACAATATGCGCAACAATATTATTCTTATTAGCCGTGAAGTTACGGCCTTTCTCATCAGTGGATTGGTGCTCGTTTTCTGTATGGCGATGGTCTACATCGACGTCAACTGGATGAACGATGCCCTGCACGAAACCTCCTTCACCGAAATCACCCAGGAGCTGATGCTCTTGCTCATCGCCACCTTCTATTTCCTCTCGGCCTGGCAGCGGCCATCACAACGCAGCGTGCTGATCCTGGTCGGCGGTTTTTACAGCTGCATGCTGATTCGTGAGATGGACTTCCTGTTCGATTTCATCAGGCACGGCGCATGGCTGTGGTTTGCGCTGGCGACGACGGCGGCCTGTCTGGCGATGGCCTTCCGCCAGCCGCGCCAGATCCTGCCCGGCCTGGCGTCGCTGGTTCAGCATCGCAGCTGGCAGATGATGGCCGCAGGTTTACTGGCTATTTTGGTGTTTTCGCGCCTGTTTGGCATGCATCAGCTGTGGGAACATCTGATGCTCGATGGTTATAACCGCGTGGTAAAAAACATGGCGGAAGAGGGCAGCGAGATGTTTGGCTACAGCCTGTGCCTGATCGCATCGGCTCGCTATCTTTGGCAAACCCGGCCGCAGCCTGTCGCGGTTCGGGTGCCGCACGCGTCACGCCATGTGGATCGCGCCGAACCGCTGACGATGCCACGCTAATCGCTGCGACCTTTTTGACGATCACTTGTCCTAAAACAGGTACACTTACCGCATAACGCCGGGCTGAATTTGCCGCCCGGCGCACCATGCTGGTTAACGTCAGGTTTCTTCATGTCAGTCAAAATCTTATCTTCAACGTTGGTGGGGCTGGATGGCTTCTGCCATGACCCGCTCACCGTGCTGCAGCAGGCCGATAACGGCACGCTGGCGGTGCTGCATAACAATACGCCGGCGTTTTATGCGCTCACGCCGCAGCGTCTGGCGCAGCTGCTGGCGCTGGAAGCCGCCGCGCAGCAGCCCAATGATGTCACGCTGGATGAGAGTCTGTTTCAGACCGAAAGCGCGCCCATCGCCACGCCGGTGGGCAAGTTCGCAATGTATGAAGGCTGGCAGCCCGATAGCGATTTTCAGCGTCAGGCCGCCATCTGGGGCGTGGCGTTGAGTGAACCGGTTACCGCCGCCGAGCTGGCCACGTTTGTGGCGTACTGGCAGGCGGAAGGCCGTTTGTTCCATCATGTGCAGTGGCAGCAGAAGCTAGCGCGCAGCGTGCAGATGAATCGCGCCGCCAATGGCGGACAGCCAAAGCGCGATCTCACGCAAATCAGCAATACTGATTACGATATTCCCGATGGATTCCGAGGTGAGTAATGAAAACGCCGAACGATCTTTTTAGTCGCCTGAAAAAGATGATGCCCTCCGAAGTGCAGCCGAAATTCAAAAGCGGCGCGGAGCTGCTGGCCTGGAACCAGGAACAGGGCCGCTTGCGCTCGGAAGCGATTGTGCGAGAAAACCGCGCGATGAAAATGCAGCGCATCATGGGGCGCTCGGGCATCCGCGAGCTGCACATGAACTGCTCGTTCGACAACTATCGCGTGGAAAATGATGGGCAGCGTAAAGCGCTGGCCATGGCGCGCGAATACGCCGCCGGATTTGAAAATAGCATCTCCAGTTTTGTTTTCTCTGGCCGTCCCGGCACCGGTAAAAACCACCTTGCTGCAGCGATTGGTAACGATCTTATTATTCGCGGTAAAAGCGTGCTGATTGTCACCGTGGCCGACTTGATGTCGAGCATGAAGGGCACTTTCAGCGGCGGCAGCGATTTAACCGAAGAGCGCCTGCTGCACGATCTCAGCCATGTGGATCTGCTGGTGATCGATGAGATCGGCATGCAGAGTGAATCGCGCTATGAAAAAGTGATCATCAATCAGATTGTTGATCGCCGCTCATCGTCGAAACGCCCAACGGGCATGTTATCGAACCTCGATCCCGCCGGCATGAATTCGCTGCTGGGTGAACGCGTGATGGACCGTATGCGCCTCGGCAACAGCTTGTGGGTGCGCTTTGACTGGGAAAGTTATCGCAGCCGTGTGCGCGGTGATGAGTATTGAGGAGTGCTATGAAAGCAGCCGGTAAAGGTCCAGCACTACTTCGCCTGAACAACCTGAAGCGGGTGATGATGCAACTGCGCACCACCCGCATCACCTCCCGCCAGGATCTGGCATTAGCGCTCAAGCTGAGCAAAAACACCGTTTCACTGATTGTCGATGATTTGCTGGAAGCCGGGCTGATCAATGAGCTCGGCCCGGTTAGCGTGGCGTCAGCGGGACGACCGAAAATCGAAATCTCGCTGCGCGCCGAAAAGCTGAAAAGCGCGGGCATCATGGTGGAGCGCCAGGCGATTCACTGGCGCGTGTGCGACTATTTCTCGCAGGTGATTGCCGAGCAAACCTGGCGCACCGAAACCAGCGATCCCGAGCAGTTGCTGCATGAGCTGGTGGAAGTGTGCCAGACCTTGCACGCGGCGCATCCCGAGCTGCTCGGCGTGGCGATTGGTTTCCCTGGCATCATCGATCCGCATCGCGGCTGGGTGCATTTTTCCGCGCATTTGGGCTGGCAGGATGTGGATGTGATGACCATCCTCAGCCACGAGATGCCGCTGCCGCTGCGCATCATGAATAACGTCAAAGCGGCGGCGCTGCTTTCGGTGCAGCAACTCGAACTGAATAAGTCGCAAAGCCATTTCTATCTGCGAATTTCTGAAGGATTAGGTGGCGCGCTGGTGGAACACGGCGAAGTGTTTACCGGCAGCAGCTGGACGGCGGGCGAGATCGGCCATCTTATCGTGCAACCCAACGGCGAACGCTGTAGCTGCGGTCGCTTAGGTTGTCTGGAAACGCTGGTGAGCAAACCGGCCATTCAGCAGCAGCTGGCAAAACGTAAACCGGGCCTGCGCTGGCAGAATGGCGAGAGCGAACCGGAAATCCTGAAAGAGGTGATGACGCAGGCGGGCACCCACTTGGGCAACGCGTTGAGTCAGGTGATGCAGCTGGTGAATCCGGCCAGCATCATTATTGATGGGCCGTGGAATGCGCAGCCAGCGTTTGTGCAGGCGGTGCAGCAGGCGGCGCAGGCCGGTGCGCTGGCCTTTACCTTCGCCCATACCGCGCTGCATTTCCTGCCGCTGCGTATCGATCCGGCCAACGGCTTAGCGCTGGCGGTGATTGAGCAGTACGAACGCCTGAGTTAACAAGGGCGCCATAGAGGGCGCCCTGCAGATCCCTATCCTTACCGATTAATGCCGTGGAATATCAAATGATTCGCTCGCCTTCACGGTGGACGTCGTCTCCGGCAACTCTGCTTCGACGTTAAATTTACGCAGCACCAGCGCATGAATCTTCTCAAGCGACACGCCGGCTGTTTCTGGCAGATAGCGGAAGGTGAAGAAGTACATACCCAGCGAGAAGATTGCGAACAGCAACAGCGGGAAGCCACCGTGGAACATATCCAGCAGCATCGGGCTGCTGTTCATGATCGGGAAGGTGCTGCTGATAACAAAGTTGGCCATCGACATCGCGCAGATGGAAATCCCCACGCAAATCGAACGAATCTCGGTTGGGAACACTTCGCCCAGCACTGTCCAGACGATCTGCCCCCACGTCATACCGAAGAAAATCATGTAAGCGAACAGGCCAATAACCGCCAGCATACCCGGCAAGTGGTAATAGAAGGCGATGAAGGAGTAGGTCAGGCACACGCAAGAGGTGATTGCGCCCAGCAGCAGCAGCTTACGACGACCGACTTTATCGATCAGCATCATCCCCGCCAGCACGCCAATAAACTGACAAATCGACAGCCAGAAGGTTTGCAGCAGCGCTGAGTCAGTGCTGCCCGCGACGTTTTTCAGCAAGGTTGGCCCAAAGTACTGAATGACGTTGATACCGCTGATCTGGTTACCTACCGCCAAACCGATGCCGACGATCAGCAATGGAATGGTGGTTTTATCCAGACGCAGACGCGATTTGTGCTGCTGCGCGGTTTTATCAGAAAACGAATGTTTGATTTCGTTGAACACGCTCTCGGCATGTTCGCGGTTAGAGATTTTGGTCAGCGTATCCAGCGCTTCATCGTACTTGCCTTTCAGCACGTTCCAGCGCGGTGATTCCGGGATAAAGGCGATGAACAAAATAAACAGCGCGCACGGCACCAGCGCGGTGGCGAGGATGTAGCGCCAGCCCATGTTGATCATCACATCAGGCAAGGTGGATTTGGTGATGAAGTAGTTGGTCAGCAACACTACTGATTGTCCGCCGACGCAGCACACCGCATAGAGCGCGGTGGTACGGCCACGAAACTTCGAAGGCGACAGCTCGGCCAGATAGATAGGCGAAATTACCGACGCCAGGCCAATCGCTAATCCGCCAATCATGCGGAAGATGACAAACACGGTGAAGTTATGCGCCAGCGCCGTGCCGATCACCGAAACGGTAAACAGCAGGGCGGTGATGGCGAGGGATTTTTTACGTCCCAGCTTGTCACTGAGGCGCGGTGCCATAAAGCAGCCGATCAAACTGCCGAGCAGGATATTGGAAACGGCCCAGCCGGTTTCAGCGGGCGTTAACTGGAAATATTCACTTAAGGGTTCGATTGCACCGGAGATAATGGAAGAGTCATATCCCATCAGCAGACCGCCGAATGCCGCGACAGTACAGCAGAGAATGACATACTTCATGTTGTAGCGTTTTTGCCTGGTATCCATTGTTATAGCCCCTTGTCTCTACGGCCTGAACGTTACTTGTCCAGAAAGAGGGTGGTGTAGGTTTCGATGTTCAACTTTTATTCACGCGAGGTCTTCGTGTTGGAATATATGTTCTAAATGATGTTATTTGGATCATTTTTTCCGAAAAGTGTGAAGAGGGTGGCGAAAATTGCTGAATAAGTCGTCAGGGTATGCTTATAGCCCAATGAAATGATAGGTTTTTCATCAATTCACTCTGTGCGGGCATTGCAAAATTTGCTTTTTATTGGAATTTTCATTCTGTTAAACACGCGGGTTTACCGGGTTTATTTCACCCAACGCAGCGCACGGGTGCGTTTCATTTTTTAACAGGCAACGGGCATAATACGTTGATTATCAGCCCCTCTTTGCGGACGCCGTAATGAAAACGCAGCGCATCACTCTGGACGATATTGCTACCCTGGCGGGCGTCACCAAAATGACGGTAAGTCGCTATCTGCGCACGCCGGAAAAGGTCAAAACGGAAACGGCGGAGAAAATCGCCAGCGTGATTGCCGAAATTGGCTACGTCGCGGATAGCGAAAATGTCGCAGCGACCAAACAGAACCCACCGCGCATTGGCGTGTTAATTCCTTCTTTTAATAATCAAATCTTTGCCGACTTGCTGGCGGGTATTGAATCGGTGACCAGCGCGCACGGTTATCAAACGCTGGTGGTCAATTACGACTACAACGCCCAGCGTGAAGAGGAGCAGATCGCCACGGTGCTGGCCTTTAACATCAAAGGGCTGATCCTGACCGAATCTGTGCACACCGTGCGCGCAGAAAAATATCTAAACGCCGCCAACATTCCGGTGGCGGAAGTGATGGGGCTGACCGAGGCGCGTGGACGCATCAATGTGGGCTTCGACAACTATCGCGCCGGCTACGACATGACGGCGATGCTGCTGGCCAGCGGCAAACAGCGCGTTATCTATTTTGGTTCGATGTCCGATCGCCGTGATGAGCAACGCTACGCCGGTTATCGCGATGCAGTTGAAGCGGCCGAGTTGCCTGCGGGCCGGATTGTGCCGAACAAGGTCTCTTCGGTATCGATTGGTACCGGCATGATGACGCTGGCGCGCCAGCTCTATCCGGAGATGGATGCGATTCTCTGTACCAATGACGATCTGGCGGTTGGCGTACTACAGGAGTGTCAGGCGGCGCGCATTGCCGTGCCACAAGCGATGGCGATTGCCGGTTTTCACGGGCTGGAAATTGGTCAGGCAACCACGCCACGCTTAGCCAGCGTGATCACGCCGCGCTTTGAGATGGGAAAAGTGGCGACGGAGATCATCCTGAAAAAGATCAACCAGCAGCCCACCATCGAGCAGGTCGACCTGCATTATCGCCTTTCAATGGGCGCGACCATTTAAATCACTGCGCATAGCGCAGATGAAGCAGCGGAAAAGGATTTCCCTGACCATCCAGCGGCGAGCGGCCGGTGATAACAAATCCCTGATGTTGATAGAAACCCAGCGCCTGCGGATTCTGCTCGTTCACATCCAGTTCGCTGACATTCATTTGTTCGATGGCGTAGCGCAGTAGCTGTTTGCCTATGCCAAGACCAAACACTTGCGGCGCGACAAACAGCATTTCCAGCCGATTTTCCGCTACGCCGAGAAAACCGACGATGTTCTGTTGTTCATCGCGATAAACACGCAGCTCAACCATCGGCAAATATTGCTCGCGCACCAACGGGCGCAGAGCGCGGATATCCGCATCTTGCAGGAAATGATGCGTCGCCCGCACCGAGGCTTCCCACACAATGGTTATCGCCGCAAAATCGCTCCTCTGCGCGGGGTAAATTCCTTTCATGGTGTTCTCCATTCTCTTGATCAGCAGAGATGATGAAATATTCGGCCTGAATGATAAAGCGCCAAATTGGCGAGTTATCGTTATTTATTGGCTTTTGACCATCACATAGCCAGTTAGCGTCTTCTTATAATGCTTATCAGTTAATCGCTGACACCGAAGTTTCAGAGCACACTGATCGTAGCGGCGCAATTTATTGCGCGATAAATCGCGCCGCTACGATCAGTGCGACGATTTATCGGTATCACGGTATTCATTTCGACATCAGGAGGAAAGATGGATATGCACGCCGCCTTTATGCAGCAACTGATGCTCTGGATTGAGGACAACATTGAGCAGAAACTCATTCTGGAAACCGTGGCGCGCCGCGCCGGTTATTCGCAGTGGCATCTGCAGCGACTGTTTCGCAGTTACACCGGCGTCGCGCTGGGTACCTATATTCGCGAGCGCAAGTTAACGGCTTCGGTGATTGCGCTGTTGAACAGCAATACGCCGCTGATGGATATCGCCATCAAATATGGCTTCGACTCGCAGCAAACTTACTGCCGCACTTTCCGCCGCATGTTCGATCTGCCGCCCGGCGCGTTCCGTCGCAAATATCAGCACACTTTGCCGGACATTGACGGGCCCGCTAGTTTGCTGTTTTTGCATCCGCAAAGTCGGCTTGCGGCGTAAAGTATTTGCCGGGCGTTGAGCCAAACGCGCTGCGAAAAGCGCTGATATAGCTGCTAACGCTGTCGAATCCGACCTGCCACGCCACTTGCTGCACACTTTTGCCCGCCGCCAATCCTTCCAGTGATTTGAGTAAACGTGAAACCTGGCGATAGCGCGTCAAACTCATGCCGACCGCGCTGGCCCAATGACGGCTCAGACTGCGCGGGCTGAGTCCCGCCCAGCGCGCCAGTTCGGGCCCGGTACGCGTATCGGCGGGGTCGTCCATCAACAGGCGCGCAATCTGCAGCAAGCGCGGTTCTGCCGGCAGCGGTAACGTCAGCGGATGTTCGGTCGATTCATATAACTCATCCAGGAACACCTCGCACAGGCGATTGTAGCGCGCGCTGCCCCAGTGATCGGGCGACAAGGTTGCCAGTCTTTCCGCCAGCGGCTCCAGCACCGACGGGCAGGAAAGCAGGACGGGATGATCCGGCAATGGCTTGGCCAGCGCATCGTCCACCAATACCGTCCAGCCAAGCACCGGTCCCGGCCCGATGATTGCATGTTCAAAGTAGGGCGGAATCCAGCCAACCAGTCGCGGCGGATTGGCGAAAATACCGGACGGCGTTTTTACCGTCATCAATCCCTGCTTCAAACAGAAGAGCTGCCCCGCAGCGTGGCGATGGGTAAAGGTTTCACGGTCCAGCTGTTTCGCTAACGCAGCGGCAATAACTTTCGGCGCATCCGGCTCCAGCAGGCGCTGACGCAGCTCAGCCTGACGCGGATTACCTGAAAAAGTCAGAGTATCGGTTGGATGGATTAGCATGCCAGGCTCCACAAAGCGATGAAGGAGCAAAGTGGCGGAGATTGGTGGGGAAGTAAAGAGTGGGCGCGTATAAGTTGAGGAGCGAAATGGCGGGATGCGGCCCAGCGGCGATCATTTCGATTTCTTAGGGCTTGTCTGCCACTGCAGCAGACTGGCAATGTTGTTTTCACCTTCTGACTCTTTCAAACGACGCTGTTGCTCGGCGAATTCACCGTATTCAGCCTGCGCTTTTTCATCGGCCATTTTCTTACTGATTGAACCCGCACCTTGCAGCACATCGCGATCGTTAAATTGCAAAAATTGATCGAGTTTGTTCTGCCAATCGCGAAGAAAAATCTGCTGGCGGCGGCGCGCCTGATCTTCGGCGAAATCCAGCCACATCGTGACCACGCGATTGAGCTCGCTCACTTCGTCCTGAACCAGATAATTTTTAGCCACGGTGACATCGCTTCTGCGCACCTCTTCACCTTTGAAACTGGTCAAACCCATATGAGGTTGGCTGGCGTTGGCGCGCAAATGAATCAGCTCGGCCGCGGTATAACCGGTACACGCAAAGTGCAATTTGTTCTGAATGGTTTGAAAAAACTGCGTTGTCTCTTTCAGGGAAGGTTGATAGTCAGCCGCTAAGGCAAAAATCTCGCGAACGCGTAAATACATCCGACGCTCACTGGCGCGAATGTCGCGAATACGCTCCAGCATTTCATCGAAATAGTCAGGTACTGCGGATGAACCAACCGGCGGATTTCTCAGCCGCTCGTCGTCCATCACGAAGCCCTTGACCAAATATTCTTGCAGGGTTTGCGTTGCCCATTGGCGGAACTGAGTACCGCGAGCAGAGCGGACGCGATAACCGATGGCGAGAATCATTGGCAGGCTAAAGTATTGAACCTGATAATTTTTTCCATCGCTGGCAGTTGTTCGGTAAAACCGAACAACTGAATTTTCCAGCAGTTCACCCTCTTCGAAGATGTTTTTGATATGCCCACTGATGGTCGCTTTCGCTTTATTAAACAGCTCACATATCATGGCCTGAGAAAGCCACAGAGTTTCGTTTTCAAAGCGACATTCAACCCGCACTTTCCCATCGCCGCTTGCGAACATGACAAATTCGCCTGCTGGTGATGGTGTGGATTGCTCCTCTGACATGTCGCCTCCGCTCTTTTAGGATCTGGTGCACAGTATGCCAGAGAGACGCAATGAAGCTCATTAGTCGATTGGCGATTATTTTATCAACTGCAGCGCAGCAGATTTGATAAGTGGTTGGGGTGCTCCGCAATTACAACCTCTTTATCAGCGTCTACAGTTAACCTATCCACCTTCCTTCACTAAGCCTCTGACACCATGAGCCTTTCTCTGATGCATTACCTTCGCGCGCGTCTGCGTTTGCTGATTTCGATTGTGGCTGGCGTGGCCTGTTATTTCTTCCTGCCTGCGCACCTGGGCATGTTGCAGCGTCTGCTGATTGGCTGGAACGTGCTGGCATGGCTCTATCTCGCTTTTCTGTGGCTGCGCATGCTAGGCACCGAGGCCAAAGATATTCCGCATATTGCTAAAATCGAGGATGAAAGCGCGACGCTGGTGTTGAGTATGGTAACGCTCACCTGCCTGGTCAGCATTCTGGCGATTCTGATGGAACTCACCACGCTGAAGAGCCTGACGGGAACGCCGCGCGTGCTGCATCTGCTGCTGACCGCGGCAACCTTGGTGGTTTCCTGGGCGCTGCTTCCGACGTCATTCGCCATGCATTACGCGCACCATCACTATCTGCGGCGCAGCAAGGATGTCACGCCGATGATCTTTCCTGAAAAGCCCGAGCAGCCGGGATACTGGGATTTTCTCTACTTCTCTTTCACCATCGCGGTAGCATCGCAAACCGCCGATGTGGCAACGGGCACCACGGATATGCGGCAAATCGCTCTGTTACAGTCGGTGATTTCGTTTGTATTCAATCTGGCGATTTTGGGATTGTCAGTGAATGTGGGGGCGGGGTTGTTGAGTTAGCTGAATGAAACAAAAAAGTGGCGGAAGATCACAGGAGTCGAACCTGCCCAGGACCGCTGGCGGCCCCAACCGGATTTGAAATCCGGCCGCCTCACCGGAGACGACGATCTTCCTTTGAAGATGCCGCAGGAGTATAGCGACAATCGCGGCGGAATTCTTGATCTCAGCCGTGCGTCACAGCACGTTTTCACCGTGAAGCTGCCGATACTCCTTCGGCGTGTTGGCGTAACTCTTCTTAAACACCGAATAGAAATATTGCAGAGACGGGTAGCCACACATTTGTGAGATCTCATTGATGCTCAGCGAAGAACACGCCAGCAGCTCGCGTGCTTTCTCCAGTTTTTCGCGGTGAATCATGGCGTGAATGGTGTCGCCGGTTTCATCACGGAAGCGTTTTTCCAGATTCGATCGCGAGATGCCGATGGCATCCAGCACCTGTTCAACTTTAATGCCTTTGCAGGCGTTAAAGCGGATGTAATGCATCGCCTGAATCACCGCAGGATCGTGCAAGGAGCGGAAATCGGTGGAGCGTCGCGCAATCACTTTTACCGGTGGTACCAGAATTCGTTGCAGTTGCAGAGGCTGATTATCCAGCAGGCGATGCAGCAGTTTTGCCGCCTGATAACCCATCTGGCGTGAACCCTGCGCCACGGATGAGAGCGCCACGCGCGACAGATAACGCGTCAGTTCCTCGTTATCAATCCCGATTACCGTGAGCTTTTCCGGCACCGGGATTTTGAGATATTCACAGGCCTGCAGCAGATGGCGCGCGCGGGCATCGGTGACGGCGATGATGCCGGTTTGCTGCGGCAGGGTTTGTAGCCAGTCAGCCAGGCGGTTCTGAGCGTGCTGCCAGTTTTCTGGTGCCGTTTCCATGCCCTGATAAACCACGCCCTGATAACGCTCGCGCGCCACCAGCTGGCGAAACGCATGTTCACGCTCTTGCGCCCAGCGTTTGCCGCTGGCTGCGGGCAAGCCATAGAATGCAAAGCGGTTCACGCCTTTCTCTTTCAAATGCAAAAAGGCGCTCTCGACCAGCGCGGCGTTGTCGGTGGCGATGTAATGCACCGGCGGATAGTCCTGCGGCTGATGGTACGATCCGCCAACGCCAACTATCGGCACCGAGACGTTCGCCAGCAGTTTTTCAATCGAGGGATCGTCGTAATCCGCGATAACCCCGTCGCCCAGCCATTCACGGATATTGTCGATGCGGCAACGAAAATCCTCTTCAATGAAAATGTCCCAATCCGTTTGTGATGCCTGTAAATACTCACCGACGCCCTCAACCACCTGGCGGTCATAGACCTTATTGGCGTTGAACAGCAACGTAATGCGAAAGCGTTTCTCATGCATCGTGGCGCACTCTCCTAAATCGACAGCACCTTGCATAGCATGGCACGACGGACAGCAGAAAGAATTTGCACCACATTGTGATCCCCCACGCGATTACACCCGTCGGCGCGTCGCAGTATCCATCCACACCGCCAGTAGCAGAATGGCGCCCTTGACGATGTACTGCCAAAAGGTCGGGACATCCATCATGCTCATGCCGTTATCCAGCGACGCCATGATAAATGCGCCGATGACCGCGCCCGCCACCGAGCCAACGCCGCCCGCCAGGCTGGTGCCGCCAATCACACAGGCGGCGATAGCATCCAGCTCGGCAATGTTGCCTGCCGAAGGCGAACCCGCGCCAAGGCGTGAGCTCAGGATCAGGCCAGCAATCGCCACCATCACGCCATTGATGGCGAAAACCGCCAGCTTGGTGCGGGCCACATTAATGCCGGAAAGGCGCGCGGCATCCAGGTTGCCACCGATGGCATAAATCCGGCGACCAAAGGCCGTCCGCGTCGCCATAAACATGCCGCCGAGCAACAGCAGCGCCAGCAGCAAGACCGGCGTTGGTACGCCGCGATAGTCGTTGAGCAGCCAAATCGCGCCCAGTACCAGAACGGCGGTGACGACCTGCCGTACTAGCGCACCGCTGACAGAGGTTTGCGCCAGACCAAGCTGTTGGCGACGCAGGCGCAAGCGCCATTGCCAGAGGATAAACAGCGCCAGGCCAGCAAAGCCGAAGCCAAAACCGATCCCGCCAGGCAGATAGCTTTGGCCAATCTGCGACATCGCCGGGCTGGTGGGCGCCACCGTGGTACCGTCGGTGATGCCGACCAGAATGCCGCGAAACGCCAGCATCCCCGCCAGCGTGACAATAAACGACGGGACTTTGCGATAGGCGACCCACCAGCCGTTCCAGGTTCCGAGCAGCAAGCCCATCACTAAGGTCACGACGATGGTGAGCGGCAGCGGCCAACCGAGCCAGACGTCAAAGATGGCCGCGGCCCCGCCGAGCAATCCCATCATCGAACCCACTGAGAGATCGATCTCCGCAGAGATAATGACGAACACCATGCCGACCGCAAGAATGCCGGTGATGGCGGTCTGGCGCAGCAGGTTGGAAACATTACGTGCGCTGAGCCAGGCACCGTCGGTGGTCCAGGTGAAGAACAGGGCGATCAGCACAATCGCACCCAGCATCACCAGCACCTGCAGATCCGGCAGCGAGAATTTACCTGGCGCACCTTTGCCCGGCGAGGTGAGGCCGCGTTGCGTACTTTCGGTCTTAAACATAGTGTTCACTCCGCAGGGCAGCTTCCATCACCTGCTCCTGAGTCAGGTTATCGTTAATCAGATCGGCTTTGATTTTGCCTTCATGCATCACCAAAACCCGATCGCTCAGGCCCAGCACTTCGGGCAGCTCAGACGAAATGACAATCACGGCAATCCCTTGCTGCACTAGCGAATTGATCAGCAGATAGATTTCCTGGCGCGCGCCCACATCAATGCCGCGCGTAGGCTCATCAAGAATTAAGATTTTTGGATTGAGCAGCAGACATTTAGCGAGGATCGCTTTCTGTTGATTCCCGCCGCTCAGGCGACCAATCGGCAGTTCCGCCGACGAGGTTTTCACCCGCAGGCGCGCAATGGCCTGGTTGATCGCCTGCTGCTCCTGCGCTTCATCCAGCAGCGAAAGTCGGGGAGAGAATTGATCCAGCGCGGCCAGCGTGATGTTTTTGCCCACGCCCATTAGCGGCACGATGCCATCCTTTTTGCGATCTTCCGGCACCATCGCGATGCCGTGCGCGATGGCGGCGCGGCAGTCATTGATACGGACTTTCTTACCGTTGATGTGAATATCGCCCTGCCAGCGTCCCGGCCAAACGCCAAACAGACACTGCACGGTTTCGGTTCGACCGGCACCGACCAGCCCGGCAATGCCAAGAATTTCGCCGCGCTTAAGGCTAAAAGAGACGTTATCCACCCGGCGAATATGGCGGTTGACGGGATGCCACGCCGTGAGGTTCTCCACCTGCAACACGGTTTCGCCAATCTCGTGTGGGCTATGCGGATAGAGCGCCGTCAGCTCGCGCCCGACCATCATGGTGATGATGTCATCCTCACTCAGCCCGGCGGCCGCGCGGGTCGCGATATGCTGACCGTCGCGGATCACGCAGATGGTGTCCGAAATCGCTTTTACCTCATTGAGTTTGTGCGAGATGTAGATGCAGGCGATGCCGTGTTCGCGCAGGTTTTTGATGATGCTTAGCAGCACCTCAGTTTCCTGTTCGGTGAGCGAAGAGGTCGGCTCGTCAAGGATCAGCAGGCGCACCTGTTTATTCAAGGCGCGTGCAATCTCCACCAGCTGTTGCTGGCCTAATCCCAGCTCGCCGACGCGCGTATCCGGCGATACTTGCAGCTTGACCCGCTCCAGCAGCTGCTGGCAACGCAGCGTCATGGTTTCGTCATCCACCATGCCGAAACGTCCCAGCTCTGCGCCGAGGAAAATGTTCTCCATCACCGTCAGCTGCCGCACCAGCGCCAGCTCTTGATGGATGATCACGATCCCTTTGCGTTCGGTATCACGAATGGTCTGCGCCTGAATCTCGTCGCCCGCAAAATGGATACTGCCTTCGAAGTCACCGTGCGGATACAGCCCGCACAGGATCTTCATCAGTGTCGATTTCCCCGAGCCGTTTTCACCGCACAGCGACATCACTTCACCGGCTTCCAGCTGCAGGCTCACGTCATCCAGTGCTTTCACCGCGCCGAAACGCTTGGTGATATGGTTCATTTCCAGCAACATCGGCCTCTCTCCTTTGCGGGCTCGCGCCTCAGAGTTCGCTCTGCTTGTGGAAGCCGTCTTTGACTACCGTGCTTTCAATGTTGTCTTTGTTCACCGGAATAGGATTCAGCAGGCGCGATGGCACATCTTTCAGGCCATTATTCAGCTTGCTGTTGCTGGCGGGTTGTTTGTCGTCACCGAGTTCCACCGCGATTTTGGCCGCTTCGGTCGCCAGTTCGGTGATGGGTTTGTAAACCGTCATGGTTTGCGTGCCGTTCATAATGCGTTTGATGGCGGCCAAATCGGCATCCTGACCGGAGATCGCGACTTTGCCGGAGAGTCCCTGCGCGCTTAATGCCTGAATCGCACCGCCTGCGGTGGCATCATTCGACGCTACAACGGCATCAATGTGGTTGCTGTTTGCCGTTAAGGCGTTCTCCATTATTTTCAGGGCATTTTCCGGCAGCCAGGCATCAACCCACTGATCGCCGACCACTTTAATGCTGCCATTATCAATATAAGGTTTTAACACTTTCATCTGACCGGCGCGGAACAGGCGCGCGTTATTATCCACCGGCGAGCCGCCCATCAGGAAGTAATTACCTTTTGGTACTTGCTTCACAATACTTTCGGCCTGTAATTCGCCCACTTTTTCATTATCGAATGAAATATAAAAATCAATATCGGCGTTATTTATCATGCGGTCATACGCCAGCACTTTAATGCCTTCACGTTTCGCTTCCGCCACCACGTTACTTAAAACCTGGCCGTTATAAGGAATGATGACCAATACATCGACGCCGCGATTAATCATATTTTCAATTTGCGACATCTGCGTTTCTTCGTTGCCGTTGGCCGATTGCACAAACACTTTGGCGCCCAGCGATTCGGCTTGTTTCACAAAGATATCGCGATCTTTTTGCCAGCGTTCCAGACGTAAATCATCAATAGCCATACCGATTTTGACTTCTTTAGCGCTACCCGCGTGACTAAACAGGGCCAGAGCCGCGCAGGCGGCCAACAGTGATTTTTTCATGTTCATGGTATTAATCCTGTAGGTTGAGGCTGTTGTCGTTGTAAGGCTGATAACCAGGCCGATGAATTGTTGCCCTGAGTTTCAGATGACATCAATTACTGATTTTTATCCGGCTATTACGTTTTTTGGTTTATTTGCGATTTTATGAGCGCGATCGATATTTCAACGCTTTCAGAAAAAACGACGTGAGAGAGGCTGAATGAAAATAACGACATTATTTTGCGAGCTGGCGCACAAATAATAATTATCTTACGTTGAGTGTTAAATATCGTAATTGAGCAGCAGTAAATTACATCATCACAATAACCGCTCAAAGCTGACCATTCGGGTCCTCATGCTAAGGAGCTAACTATGCACGCCTATTTCGACCAGCTTGATCGCGTTCGTTATGAAGGGAGTAATAACCGCAATCCTCTGGCGTTTCGTCATTACAACCCGGACGAGGTGATTCTCGGTAAAACCATGGCGGAGCATCTGCGCTTTGCAGCCTGTTACTGGCATACCTTCTGCTGGAACGGCGCGGATATGTTTGGCGTTGGCGCGTTTGATCGTCCATGGCAGAAGCCGGGTGATGCGCTTGAGCTGGCGAAGCAAAAGGCCGATGTCGCCTTTGAGTTCTTCCATAAACTGAATGTGCCTTATTACTGCTTCCACGATGTGGATGTCTCACCGGAAGGGGATTCGCTGAAAAGCTATCGTGAAAACTTCGCGGTGATGACCGATAAATTACTGGAAAAACAGCAGGAAACCGGCGTGAAACTGCTGTGGGGGACTGCCAATTGCTTTACCCATCCGCGTTACGGTGCGGGTGCGGCGACCAATCCGGATCCGGAAATTTTTGCCTGGGCCGCCAGCCAGGTGTGCAGCGCCATGCAGGCCACGCAAACTCTGGGCGGCGAGAACTATGTGCTGTGGGGCGGGCGTGAAGGGTATGAAACCCTGCTGAATACCGACCTGCGTCAGGAGCGCGAGCAGATTGGCCGCTTTATGCAGATGGTGGTGGAGCACAAACATAAGATCGGTTTCCACGGCATGTTGCTGATTGAACCCAAGCCACAGGAGCCGACGAAACATCAGTATGACTATGATGTCGCGACAGTTTATGGCTTCCTGAAGCAGTTCGGGCTGGAGAAAGAGATCAAAGTGAATGTGGAAGCCAACCATGCGACGCTGGCGGGGCACTCATTCCATCATGAGATCGCAACGGCCATCGCGCTGGGCATTTTTGGCTCGGTGGATGCTAACCGTGGCGACATGCAGTGTGGCTGGGATACCGACCAGTTCCCGGTCAGCGTCGAAGAGAATGCGCTGGTGTTGTACGAAATCATCAAAGCGGGCGGATTCACCACCGGCGGCTTAAACTTTGATGCCAAAGTCCGCCGCCAGAGCACCGATAAATATGACCTGTTCTACGGCCATATCGGCGCGATGGATACCATGGCGCTGGCGTTGAAAGTCGCGGCACGCATGGTGGCGGATGGCGAGCTGGATAAGCGTGTGGCGCAGCGCTACAGCGGCTGGAACGGCGAGTTCGGGCAGCAGATCCTGAAGGGAGAATTTTCCCTTGCCGCGCTGGCGGAACAGGCGCAGCAACAGCAATTTAATCCACAGCATCGTAGTGGACGCCAGGAACAGCTGGAGAATCTGGTGAATCACTACTTGTTTGATTTTTAACTTTTCAGGAGCGCAGCATGGTTATCGGCATCGATTTAGGCACCTCCGGCGTGAAAGTGGCATTGCTGGATGCGCACGGCAAAGTGATTGCAGTGGAAAGTGCGCCGCTGGAGGTGTCGCGGCCGCAGCCGTTATGGAGCGAGCAAGATGCCGAAAGCTGGTGGCGGGCGACCGATCGTGCCATGCAGGCGCTGGCCCAGCAGCACGATCTCAGCGGCGTGAAGGCGATTGGCCTGAGCGGGCAGATGCACGGTGCCACCTTGCTGGATGGCGAGAATCGGGTGCTGCGTCCGGCGATTTTGTGGAATGACGGGCGCAGCGGCGAGCAGTGTCAGGAACTGGAGAAGCGCGTGCCGGATTCGCGTCGCATCACCGGCAACCTGATGATGCCTGGCTTTACCGCGCCTAAGCTGCTGTGGGTAAAACAGCATGAGCCGCAGGTGTTTGCTCAGGTAGCTAAAGTGCTGCTGCCAAAGGATTATCTGCGTTTCCGCATGAGCGGTGAGTTCGCCAGCGACATGTCGGACGCGGCGGGAACGATGTGGCTGGATGTGGCGCAGCGCGACTGGAGCGATGAGATGCTCAACGCCTGCGATTTGCAACGCAGCCAGATGCCGCAACTGTTTGAAGGCAATCAGATCACCGGCACCTTGTTGCCAGATGTCGCCGCGCGCTGGGGCATGCAAAGCGTGCCGCTGGTGGCAGGCGGCGGCGATAACGCGGCGGGCGCGGTGGGTGTCGGCATGGTTGAGCCGGGACAAGGCATGCTGTCGCTCGGCACGTCGGGCGTCTATTTCCTGGTGAGCGACGGCTATCTCAGCAATCCACAGCGTGCGGTGCACAGCTTTTGCCACGCGCTGCCGCAGCGCTGGCATTTGATGTCGGTGATTTTGAGCGCTGCTTCCTGCCTCGATTGGGCGGCGGCGCTGACCGGCTGCACCGATGTGCCGCAACTGCTGAGTGAGGCGGAAAGAGCGCGCAGCGATGTGCCGCCAGTGTGGTTCCTGCCCTACCTTTCTGGCGAGCGCACGCCGCATAACAATCCGCAGGCACAGGGCGCGTTCTTTGGTTTAACGCATCAGCATGGCCGTCCAGAACTGGCGCGCGCGGTGCTGGAGGGCGTGGGCTTCGCGCTGGCCGAAGGCATGGATGCGGTGCATGAGTGCGGCGTGCAGCCGAAAACCGTGATGCTGATTGGCGGCGGCGCGCGAAGTGCGTACTGGCGTCAGATGCTGGCGGATATCAGCGGGCAAACGCTGGATTATTGTCATGGCGGCGAAGTCGGCCCGGCGCTGGGTGCGGCGCGACTGGCGCAGCTGGCGATTGATCCGGCGAGCGAATGGCCGTCGCTGGAACTGGCGCAGCGGCATCAACCGGATGCGGCGCGGCATCAGGCGTATCAGCCACAGCGCGAGGTGTTTGCGCGCTTGTATCAGCAGTTGCAGCCGTTGATGTCTTGATGTGGAGGAGTGATGGCTGGATTTGGCAGGGTGTTGGGGTTTTTATCGGGTATTATTGGGTAATTATGTTGAAGTGAGTGGCTTGATTTGGTCGCCATGAATGGCGACCCTACATGTAGGGTTGGCATTAATGCCAACCTGGCCGAACGCCGCACCAACCGGAGCCCAACATGCCGCAGTCCGTCTTCTTCCTCGTGCTTCCCGGCGTGATGGCGCTGGATCTCACTGGCCCCGCTGAAACCCTGCAACTGGCCGACGGCCACTTCGCGCTGCACTATATCGGCCCTCAGCCGAGTGTGCTGTGCTCCACCGGCATGACCATCGCTGACATCGCGCCCATGCCCGCGCAGCTGCCGGAAAACAGCCTGCTGGTGGTGCCTGGCGTACACGATTCGCGCGTTTGTTTCGACACCGCACCGGCAGCGATGGCGCGTGACTGGCTGCGCCAGCAGCAGGCGGCGATTACCGATCAGCGCATCACGCTGGTGTGCATCTGTTCTGGCGCATTACTCTCGGCGCAGGCGGGATTGCTGGATGGCATCCAATGCACCACGCATCATGATGTGTTACCGCTCCTGAAAGCGGCAGCGCCGGCGGCGTTAGTAAAAGATAACCGGGTTTTCGTCGAAGATGGCGGCATCTGGACCAGCGCGGGCATTACTGCGGGCATCGATCTGGCGCTGCATCTCATCAATCGGCTGTGCGGCGCGCCGCAGGCATTGAAAGTGGCGCGCGAAATGGTGGTGTGGTTCCGCCGTTCCGGCGACGATCCACAGCTGTCGCCGTGGCTGCGCTATCGCAATCACATGCATCCGGCGATTCATCGCGCGCAGGATGTAATGATTGCCCACCCCGAACACGATTGGTCGCTTACCGCACTGGCCGAGCGGGCGCATGTCAGCGAGCGCCATCTGACGCGCCTGTTCCGCCAGCATCTGGGCATCAGCGTGCGCGAGTACCACGAACAGCTGCGCTTAGTGATTGCACGGCAACGCCAGCAGCAGGGCGAAGCGGCGGAGAAGGCGGCGCTGGCCGCTGGATTCTCCTCAGCACGCCAGCTGCGCCGCGCGCACCAGCGCTGGGACGATCAGCTCACCAGATGACGCTTATCCACGCGTTGTAATCCCATCGCCAGCAGCAGGCTGCCAATCAGCGTCGTGCCCATCACCCACGGCAAATCGAGCCACGGGCGCGACATGTCGTCGTAGTGATGGGTACGCAGAAAGTGGATAAACAGCGCGTGAAAACCGTAGATCGGCAGGGAATAGCGTGAGAGGGTGGCGAGCCCCGGCAGCGCGCGCTGATTCAGGGTGTTTTTGAACAGAATCAACAGGCTGATGGCGGCAATAAACACCAGCGGCCCGCAGTAGAGATACCAGGTATCGTTGAACGCGCCGTTGATTTTCAGCATCTGTTTGGTGCCGAGCGCAATGCCAATCACGCAGGCCACAAAGCCCAATCCCGCCAGCCAGCTGACGCTGCGCTTGTCGGTCTCCATGCAGCCAATCGCACGCCCGAGCAGCGCATACAGCAGGTAGTAAATGCTGTCGCCGCTGACATAGAGATTCACCGGCAGCCAGTGGAACGGTCCCAGCGATTGGCTCACGGTATTCGGATTCGCCAGCACCGCCAGCACGATCACCAGTATCGCGACATAGCGCGGTGCCACGCTTTTCACCTGAATCAGCGGGGATAACAGGTAGATGCCGATAATGGCGAAGAAGAACCACAGGTGATAGAACACCGGTTTTTGCAGCAGTTTGAGCAGCGACCGTCCTTCGCTGATCGGCGTCAGCCAGGTGATATAGGCCAGCGCCACCGCGCTGTAGAACAGCAGGGACAGCACGATGCGCAGCAGATGCCGCCCTTGTGCGCTGCGTTCGCCGAAAAACAGATAGCCTGAAATCATAAAGAACAGCGGCACACAGACGCGTGACGCTGAGTTAAGCAGGTTCGCCACATCCCAGCTCAGGCCTGTCACCGCCATCGGCCCGGTGATGTACCAGGTTGTGGTGTGAATGACGATCACCATCAGGCAGGCAACCGCACGTAAGTTGTCGATCCAGTAAATTTTTTGCTGCATGGCACCCTCTTGCATTCGCTGCGAAGAAGGGTAGCCAGTGAGCCGCGCGCCAACAACCTTTTGCGTTGTAATTCAGATCACTCTGTTACCAGGTCGCCATAAATGGCGACCCTACAAAAACAGTGCCGATGCGCCGTAGGGTCGCCATTCATGGCGACCTGGTTAACCGCGCACCAAAAACTTCTCGATCACCGCTTCGTCGGGTTCAACGCCGAGCCCCGGCTCGCTCGGCAGCCACGCGTAACCGTCGGCGATGCGCACCGGATTCTTCGCCAGCGAGCGGCTGATTTCGCCCGGCTCGACGCAATACTCCATCACCAGCGCATTCTCAATCGCGCACAGGAAATGCAGCGAGGCGGCGGTATTAATGTCGGTGGTGAAGTTGTGGTTGCACACTTTGCGTCCACGGCTGTGCGCGTAGCTGGCGATCTCCATTGCCTGCGTAAAGCCGGTGCGCGTCAGGTCGATCTGCACGATATCGATGCCGCCTTCATCTATCAGGCGCTGGAAACCCGTTACCGAACACTCTTGCTCACCGGCGGCGATATGCTGCTGGCAGGCGGCGGAAACCTGGCCGTAACCGGCGTAGTTATCGGGATGCAGCGGCTCTTCAATCCAGAACAGATTAAGGTGTTCATAGCGCTGGCTGCGGCGGATGGTGGTTTTGGCATCCCACACGTGGCCGACATCCAGCATCAGATCCACATCGTCGCCCATCGCTTTACGCAGGGCTTCGAGATAGCGCAGATCCAGCGCTTCGTCAGTGCCAAACGGCTCCCAACCAAACTTCACGCCGCTATGGCCGGTATCCATCGCATGCTGCGCGCGCGCGACCGTCTCTTCCACGCTGAACTGGAACATGTTGGAGGAGTAAACGCGCATTTTGTCGCGCATGGCGCCGCCCAGCAGTTCAACAATCGGCTTGCCGAGTGCTTTACCTTTGATGTCCCACAAGGCGATGTCGATGCCGGCCATCGCCTGTAGTACCGCGCCGCTGCGGCCGTAATAGAGGGTGGCTTTGTGCATCATCTTCCATAAACGGCCGGTTTCCAGCGGGTTTTCGCCGATTAACAGCGACTTCAGGCCGGTGACCATGGTGTGCGAATAGGGCGCTTCAATGATGGCTTTGGTGACATACGGGCTGCCATCCACTTCGCCCCAGCCGGTGATGCCGGCATCGGTGGTGATTTTGATCAGCAGCGCATCCTGAGAGCTGTCGGTGCGCTGCTCAATCACTGGCAGGCGCAGGTAAAACGCCTCAACGTTAATGATTTTCATGGTGTTTTCCCTGGTGTAAAGGCAAGGCGAAATTAGCCGAGAGCGGAACGGTGCTGTCGGCGCTGTGTTATCAGGGTTTCGTAATCCACGTCCAGCGCCTGAATGCGGATGTGGTTCTCAACCTCGTCGGTCATTTTGGCGATGTCGCCATCGGCAAAGACATTAATCAGCCGCTGATGCTCCTCAATGATGTCGCTCATCGATTTGCCCATGGTGGAGAGGCCGAAAATCACCGTCAGCTGACGGGCAATCGACTCCCACAAATTGCTCAGCACCGGGTTGTGCGCGAAGCTGCACAGCGTGCGGTGGAAATCGGTATCGGCGGAGGCAAAACCGTAAACGTTATCGCTTTGCATCATCGCCTGCATCTGCGCCACGCCCTGATAGAGCTGATTAAGCTGCTCAGCGCTGTTGCGTCCGGCCTCAATCGCCCGGCGACAGGCCAGCGTCTCCAGCGGGATGCGCACATCGATAATCTGCTCCAGCCGCTGATGCGAAATCTCCATCAGGCGGATACCTTTATACGGCTCGCTGGTGACAATGCCCTGGCTCTCCAGAATGCGCAGCGCTTCGCGGATCGGCACGCGGCTCATACCGAGTTTCGCCACCAGCTCGGGTTCTGCGATGCGGTCGCCGGGCAGGATCAGGCCGCGCGAGGCGGCGCTGAGAATGGCATCCACGGCGTGATCGACCAGCGTGCGCGGACGCGCGCTATTCCAGCTGTTATCGGTGGCTGCGTCCTGCGCCAGCGGGGCGCTGTTTTTACGACGAGCGGTAGAGGGTTTTCCTGCCATGTTGTTTATCCTGTTTAAACCTGTCGGGTCACGAATTGACCGAAGCCGGGTTCAACCTGCATCTGGTCATCCTGGAATACCGTGACGCCACGAATTAATGTGCGCACCACTCTACCCTGACAGCGCATCCCTTCAAATGCGCTCCACTTGCCGAGTCCCTGAAAATTGGCGCCGCGCACCGTCCAGCTTTGGCTGGCGTCGTAGAACACCAAATCGGCGTCGAAGCCGGGCGCAATCGCCCCTTTTTTGCCCCACAGCTGGAAGGCTTTGGCCGGGCTGCTGGCGGTCATGCGCGCAAACTCGCTGAGCGCCACGCCACGTTCAATATGGGCCGCGCTGAAGAACATCGGGCTGAGGGTTTCCACGCCGGTCAGGCCCATGCCCGCCTCCCAGATGCTGGCTTCACCCGCCTGTTTTTGTGCGGGCGTGTACGGACAATGGTCAGAGGCGATCATGTCGATATCGCCGCGCAGCAGCACCTGCCACAGCGCATCCACCACCGGACGCGGGCGGATCGGTGGGCCGCAGCGCGCGTTGGGGCCGATGCGCACCAAATCGTCTTCGTCGAGCAGTAAATAGTGCGGACAGGTTTCGAAGCTGGCGCGTACGCGGGTTTTGGCAGCGACAATGGTTTCCGCCGCGCGCGCCGAGCTGACGTGCACGATATGGCAGCGCGCGCCGGTCTCTTCGGCAATCGCTAACACGCGTCCTACCGCTTCGATCTCGGCGATTTCCGGCCCCGCCAGCGCATGAGCGCGCGCATCTTTGCGTCCGGCGCGGCGCTGTTCGCTGCCGGCACCGATCAAAATCTCGTGATTCTCAGCGTGCACGCCAATCAGCCCGTCGAACGTGGCCAACTCGCGCATGGCGCGCAGCAGGCCGTCATCGTCGAGACGCGGCAAACCTTTCTCGTCGGTGGCGTCGCCGTTGGGTGCGCCGCTGCACAGGAAGGCTTTGAAGGCCAGCGCACCCGCCTGATTCAGCGCCGCCAGTTCATGCACGTTATTTCCATCTAACCCAGCCCACAGGGCGTAATCCACCGAGCAGTTGTCTGCCAGCCAGCTTTTTTTGGCGCTGAAGTTAGCCAGCGACGTCGCCGGTGGCAGAGAATGCGGCATCTCGACGATGGTGGTAACGCCGTGCGCCGCCGCACCGCGCGTGCCTTCGCGCAGCTCCTGTTCGGGAAAATCGTGCGAGCCGGTGAAATGGGTATGCACATCAATCGCGCCGGGCACGATGATCAAACCACGCGCATCGATCACCTCGTCAACGCCGTCGGTAAGCGCGCCGGGCGTCAGCAGACCGCTGATTTTGCCGTTTTCCAGTAACAAATCGGCAGGCGCCGCGCCGCTTTCACCGACCACCAAACCATTAATAATTAGCTGTTTCATTGCTCTGCTCCTGCCTGCGTCACCAGCGCCGCGTACGGCACCGGCTGTGACGAATCGAGCCAGCCGATAGCACTTAACAGCTGGCTGAAATGCGTAAATTCGGCGCGCGGAATGACGCCATCTGGCGCAAAGACGCCAGCCTGTTGATAAGCCGCGAGACCGTGCACCAGCGCCTCGCGCGGATAATCGGGGTAAAACGCCTGCACCTGTTGCGCCAGTTCATTGGCGTTATGATTGGCGATCCACGTCAGCGCCTGCGCAATGGCGCGGGAGAAGGCGGCGAAGGCGGCGGCTTTCTCCTGCAGCACATCGGCGCGTGCGATGTAGGCGCTCCACGGTACGTGGCCGCACAAGCTGGCGAGGCTGCTGATGCTGTGGAGTTGTCCGGCGGCGATGGCAGGCGCCAGCATATGCATGGCGTGCAGCGCATAATCGGCTGCACCTTGGGCAACTGCGGCGAAATCCCGCGCCTGATCGCCGCTGCCTGCGATCAGCTCAACGTCATCCTGCAAACCGTGACGCGCCAGCAGCCAGCGGAACGTCAGCGTGGCGGTGCCGACATTACCGACATCCAGCACACGTTTGCCGCGCAGATCGCTGAGCTGAAAATCGGGCTGCGCCTGCGCCGCCGCAAGAAACCACGGATTGGCCGCCACCGAGGCGCAGAAACACTGCAACTCTGCGCCGTGCTGCTGAAAATGCTTCATCACCACCATCGGGCCGCCCAGCGTGAGATCGGCGTCGCGATTCAGCACTGCGGGAACCTGGCCGCCTTGTACCGTATGCCCGCCTGATTCGCTGGTGGTGAAGATCACCTGCAGCTGCTGTGCGGCGAACAGGCCGAGGCTGTGCGCCAGATAGTGCGCGCAGTAATAGATGCGGGATTCGCTGGCATCGCCTTGATTGAAAATCAGTGTCTGCATCAGTGGCGCTCCTCGGTGATAAAGCTGCCGTTGAGTGCCGCCATATCGCTGACGCCGCACCAGTGACTAATGGCCGTAACTTCATTGATCCAGCCGGAAAGCAGATCGAACACCGCGCTCTCGCCGCCCGCCACTAACGCGCTGATGATCGGGCGCACGCTGAGCGACAGCGACGCGCCAAGACAGCGCGCCACCACCGCATCGCTGCCGCAGCGTACGCCGCCATCCAGCAGCAGCGGCAGCCGCGTCACCGCCTGCAAATCGGGCAGCTGATCGACCGGCGTAGCCCAGCGCGCGCTCTGGCGCAGGCCAATGTTAGAGGCAATCAAACCGCTGACGCCGTGCTGCGCGGCCTGCGCCGCATCGTCATGATGCAGAATGCCTTTTAGCCACAGCGGAAGCTGGCGATCGGCGCAGTGCGCCGCCACCTCATCAATCTCCTGCCAGCGCCACACCGGGAAAGCCGGCAGCGGCGCAACACCCGGCTGCGTGCCGCCGATGGTGTGCCAGCCGCGCTGTTTCAGGGCGTCGCCGATAGAGAAGCCGCCGGGCTGTAACCCGGCCACCGGATGCACCGGCGCCAGCACCGTGAGCACGATATTTTTAAATCCGGCCTGCGCGGCTTGGTCGATCAAGGCGTTGATGCGGCCGACATCGCCCGCCGCGCGCAGTTGCAGCCAGCAGCGGTCGTATTCGGCACCAATCTGCTCCAGCGTTGTGACGCTCTCTTCGGAGATCACCAGCGGCAGTTGCAGACGTTTGCAGGCGCGCGCAATCGGCAGCACCCCTTCTTCATGGAAAATACGGTCACCGGCAAACGCGCCGACGCCAATCGGCGCGGACCAGTTTTGCTGGTGCAGGGAAATCTGCGTATCGATGCTTTCATTGCCCTGCAGCACGCGCGGTAACAGACGAAAGCGGCGCAGCGCCTGCTGATTGGCATCGGGTTCATTACCCAGCGCATCGGCCGGTTGGCCCTGCATATAGCGGAACAGCGCATCGCCGAGGCGCTCGCGTGCCGTGAGTTCAAAGCGCGTTGGCATGTGGCGCCTCCGCAGCATTTTCATGTTCAAGGAAGGTGGCAAAAGCCGGCGTTTGCGGATTTTGCAGCATCGTCGGCGGGCCTTCTTCAATCAGCGCGCCGTCCTGCAGGAACACCACGCGATCGGCAACGCCCGCCGCAAATGCGATGTCGTGGGTGCTGATGATCATGGTGATGCCGGTCTGCGCCAGGCTGCGCATGGTTTGGTTCACTTCGCGCACCAGTTCGGGATCGAGCGCGGAAGTCGGTTCATCAAACAGCAGGATTTGCGGTTCTGCCGCCAGCGCGCGCGCAATGCCGACGCGCTGTTTCTGTCCGCCAGAGAGTTCGTGCGGCAGCGAGGCGGCGAAATCACCGAGTCCTACCATTTTCAACGCGCGCATCGCTTTGCCGCGCGCGATTTCCGGCTGTGCGCCCTGCACGCGCAGCAGAATGCTCATCACGTTTTCCAGCGCGGTAAGATGATCAAACAACGCGAAGTGCTGGAACACGATGCCAATGCCCGACTTGGCGCGGTTCACCGGCAGATGTCGCGGCGCCAGTGCGCGACCGTTTTCGTCGCTGCCCATGAAGTGGCCTTCGGTCTGAATGGTGCCGCTGCTGCGTGGCGTCAGCGCCAGAATCGATTTCAGCAGCGTACTTTTGCCCGAACCGGAGCGACCAAGCAGCACCACCACTTCGCCGCGACGGACGGTTAACGACAGCGATTTCAGTACCGCTTTACCGGCGTAGTCGACGCACAGCTGATTCACTTCCAGCACCGGCGCGGCGGTTTGCGTATCCCAGCGCCGTTTTGGTAGCTGCATCGGCATCACGTCTGCTTCCGGCGGCAGTTTCGCCAGGCGCGCGCGTGCCCGACGTGCACGTTCATCAAGGTTGTAGAACTTCTCCAGCCACCACTGACCGCCCGCCAGCAGCGTGGAAAGAATCAGGTAGATGCCGCCCGACGCGACCAGCACCGGAATAAACAGGAAGTTTTGCGACACAATCGCCTGGCCGCGCATCGTCAGCTCATTGACGCCCACCACCGAAGCCAGCGAGGTGGATTTCAGCAGCCCGACAGTTTCATTGCCCATGGTGGGCAGAATGGCGCGCAGCGCCTGCGGGATCACCACGTGAATCATCTCTTTGCTGCGCGAATAACCGAACGCCTGCGCCGCCATGCTTTGATCGCGATCGGTCGCCATAATGCCGCCGCGAATGATTTCGGCGCAGAAGGCGGTTTCGTTGATCATCAGGGCGATAAGCGCGCTGGTGAATGGGCTCAAACGCAGACCAAATTCCGGCAGCACGTTGTACAGCAAAATCAGCTGCAGCAGCACCGGCGTGCCGCGCAGCGTATAGATGTAAATCTTCACCGGCACGCGAATAAACCCGTGCTTTGAGCTGCTGGCTAACGCCAGGAAAAAACCAATCACAATGCCGCCCGCCAGCGCGCCAATCAGCAGCTGCACGGCGATAACAGCGCCTTCCCACAAGTAGGGGAAAGTCAGGTACTTAAGAAAATCATCCAAGGCGTTATCCTCCTCAGCGCCTCGGTTTCGTCACCGAGGCGGCTGAGTTTATGCATTAACCACGCGCAACCACTGGACGCTCGGCAGCGCTGCCCTGGCCCCAGTAATCCAGCAGTTTTTTCTGTGCGCCGCTCGCCTGAATCACCTTCATCGCGTCCAGCACCGCCGCGCGCAGCGTGGCGTTGTCTTTGGCGATCGGGAAGCCCACCATGATCGGCAGATCCACGGTGAAGCCGCTTTGCAGCGATTTATCCGCTTTGGCGATAGCAACGGCGGAACCGGCTTCGGTCAGATAGACGTCCGCGCGACCGCTTTTCACCGCCTGAATGCTGTTGTCGGTGTTTTGCACCATCAACATGCTGACTTCGGGCTTACCGGCGGCGCTGCATTTGGCGCTTTGTTCCGGCACCAGTTTGTTGGCTTCGTACGAACCCGCAGCGGCGGCGACGGTTTTGCCGCACAGATCATCGACGCTGTTGATTTTCTTCGGATTGCCCTGTGCCAGCACCGAACCATCCTGCACCTGCATCGAGGCGACGAAGGCGATCTGCTTCATGCGTTCTTCGGTGACGTACAGCATCGGACCGATATCCGCGCGTCCGCTGGCGATCGAGGTGAGCAGCACGTTGAACGAGCCACTTTGGTAACTGTGTTTCGCGCCGAGGCAGCTGCTGATGCGCTCGAACAGGGAAGGATCGAGTCCTTCAATGATGCTGGGATCTTTTTCCGATGGCGCTTCAAAGCCTTTGGTGTAGCCGCCGAGGCCGACGACCAGATCTTTGCCTTTCAGCGAGGGATATTTGGTTTGCAGTGCTTTGCACTGCGCCATCGCCGCGAAGTCGCTGGCGGCAGGCGTGATGGGATCGGTGCTGGCTGCGTGGGCGCTGGAGATGCCCGCCAGTAAGCTGCCGCTGAGACCAGAGATTAACAAAGCAGTGCGTGCAAATTTCATAATAAGGTTCCCCTGATGCTGGTGAATGAGAAAGCGATGACCTTGTGATTTATGAACGTCTTTGGTGCTTTTTTAGGTGGTCGCCATGAATGGCGACCCTACGGAAATATCGGGGGTTAATAACCTCGTGCCGGATCAACCTGATTACGCAGCGGTTGTCCGTGGCGGAAGCGCGCCAGGTTATCGATAAACACGTCAAGGCAACCGGCGAGGTAGGCGCTGTGATCGTCGAGGCTGCAGTGCGGCGTCATCACTACGCCGGGCGTGTGCCACAGCGGGTCGTCGGCCGGTAGCGGCTCTTGCGGATAGACATCCAGCACCGCGCCGGCCAGTTCGCCTGCGTTGAGTTTTTCGCGCATCGCGCTGTAATCAAACACATCAGCGCGTCCAACAATCACGATACCAGCGCGTGCGGGCAGCAGATCGAGACGGCGGCGATCGAACAGATTGCGGGTTTGTGGCGTCAGCGGCAGCGTCGATACCACCACATCCACCTGCGGCAATACCTCGTCTAGCGCATCAATACGGATGCAGCGCGCCACGTTGGCATCGCACTGGCCGCTGCGCGTCACGCCAATCACGCGATAGCCTTGCGCCGTCAGCAGAGTTGCCGCTGCGGCGCCAATGCCGCCCACGCCCAGCAGCAGCACGATTTTGCCGCGTGCGCAGCCGCCAAAGGTCGGACGCCACACACGCTGCGCCTGATCCTGCAGAAAACCGGGAATGCCGAAGTTGAACATCAGCGCCGCCATCAAAATGAACTCGGCACCTTTATCGCCGTGTACGCCAGAAGCATTGGTGAGCGTCACGCCTTGCGGCCAGTGCGCCAGCCACTGCTCAACGCCAGCGGACATCACCTGCACCCAACCCAGACGCGGCGTGCTGAACTGATCGAGCGCCAGCTTACGTCCGCTCCACAGAATGTCGCAGCGGGCGAGAAAGTCGGCGGTGTGTGCCGGATCGCGGTTTTCGCTCAGCGTGAAGTGGCTGCGCAACGGCGGATGCGCGTCGAGCTGCAGTTGCAGCTGCTTGACAGAGAGATGGAGTGCGCGCGGTGCGCTGGCGTCGTTCTCGATATGAATATGCATCAGCGCATCGCCGTCACTTCCATCTCGACCAGCAGGTCAGGATGGTTGAGTTGAATGCCCACGGTGGCGCGCGCCGGGAAGGGGAACCGGAAGAATTCACTGTAAGCGGCATTCATCGCGCTGAACGTACTGAGATCGGTCAGGTAAACAGTGACGCGGACCACGTTGTCGAAGGTCATATTCGCTTCGCTCAGCAGATCGCCGACGTTTTTCAACACCTGACGCGTCTGGCTGGCGATGTCGTTGCCCATAATCTCGCCGCTGTAGGGATCAATCGCCACCTGGCCGGAAATGAACAACATCGGTTCGTGCAGCACGGCGGCGGAGAGCGGCGCAGGCCCCATTGGGCGGTCGCTGGCGTTCATGCCGGGATAACTCAACGCAATCTTCATGGTGAAATCTCAAGCAAAACTGTTTCACCGCAATTTCGTATACGATTATACGAGTGTCAACGCGCGATTTTTAACCATTGGGTCAAAAAGGTGATATTCATAACGTAATAGGATTTGCTGATATATCGATCAAGATTATGATACGTAAGATTTTAATGAAAATTTTATGTTGAGTGCTCGCGATGAGTGTGAATCGTATACGATTTTCTTATTGTTCTGTTTTTGCCCGCTAAACCTTGCCGTAATCGCCTGCGCATTGGCCTGGATTTCCGGCTGCACAATCCGCGGTCAAAGGGTATACTGGCGCACTCTTTTTTTAACCGATCCGTATCGCGTGCGAATTCAACATGCAAAAGTTTGATACCAAGACCTTTCAGGGCCTGATCCTGACCTTGCAGGATTACTGGGCGCGTCAAGGCTGCACCATTGTCCAACCGTTGGACATGGAAGTGGGCGCCGGCACCTCACACCCGATGACCTGTCTGCGTGCCTTAGGCCCAGAGCCGATGGCGACCGCTTACGTGCAGCCATCTCGTCGTCCGACCGATGGACGTTACGGTGAAAACCCGAACCGTTTACAGCACTATTACCAGTTCCAGGTGGTGATTAAGCCCAACCCGGACAACCTTCAGGAGCTGTACCTTGGGTCGCTGAAAGAGCTGGGTATGGATCCCACCATCCACGACATTCGCTTTGTCGAAGACAACTGGGAAAACCCGACGCTGGGCGCGTGGGGACTCGGTTGGGAAGTGTGGCTGAACGGCATGGAAGTGACGCAGTTCACTTACTTCCAGCAGGTTGGCGGCCTCGAGTGTAAGCCAGTAACCGGCGAGATCACGTACGGCTTGGAGCGTCTGGCGATGTACATTCAGGGCGTAGACAGCGTTTACGATCTGGTGTGGAGCGACGGTCCGTTCGGTAAAACCACCTACGGCGAAGTGTTCCATCAGAACGAAGTGGAGCAGTCGACCTATAACTTTGAATACGCTGACGTTGACTTCCTTTTCACCTGCTTCGAGCAGTATGAGAAAGAAGCGCAGCAGCTGCTGGCGCTGGAAAAACCGCTGCCGCTGCCGGCTTACGAGCGCATTCTGAAAGCGGCGCACAGCTTTAACCTGCTGGATGCCCGCAAAGCGATTTCGGTTACCGAACGCCAGCGCTATATCCTGCGTATCCGCACCCTGACGAAAGCCGTGGCGGAAGCCTATTATGCGTCCCGTGAGGCGCTTGGCTTCCCGATGTGCAATAAAAACAAGTAAGAGGCAGCCATGACCGATAAAACTTTCCTGGTGGAAATTGGCACCGAAGAGTTGCCTCCGAAAGCGCTGCGCAGTCTGGCGGAAGCCTTTGCTGCGCACTTCACCGCTGAACTCGATAGCGCCGGTCTGGCGCACGGCGAAGTGAGCTGGTTTGCTGCTCCGCGCCGTCTGGCGCTGAAAGTGGCCCAGCTGGCTGCCGCGCAGCCGGATCGCGAAGTTGAAAAACGTGGCCCGGCTATCGCCGCCGCATTTGATGCCGATGGCAACGCCACCAAAGCGGCCGAAGGTTGGGCGCGTGGTAACGGCATCACCGTGGCGCAGGCTGAACGTCTGAGCACGGATAAAGGTGAATGGCTGGTGCACCGCGCTGCGATCACCGGCGAAAGCGCGCAGGCGCTGCTGCCCGCTATGGTTGCCACCGCGCTGAGCAAGCTGCCGATTCCTAAGCTGATGCGCTGGGGCGCGAGCGACGTGCAGTTTGTGCGTCCGGTGCACACCGTTACGCTGCTGCTGGGTGACGAGCTGATCCCCGCGAAGATTCTGGGCATTCAGTCCGATCGCGTAATTCGCGGTCATCGCTTTATGGGCGAGCCAGAATTCACCATCGACAACGCCGATCAGTATCCGCAGCTGCTGCTGGAGCGCGGTAAAGTGGTGGCGGATTACGCGGCGCGTAAAGCCAAAATCAAAGCGGACGCGGAAGCGGCGGCACAGAAGATTGGCGGCATCGCCGATCTGAGCGAAAGCCTGCTGGAAGAAGTGACCTCGCTGGTGGAGTGGCCAGTGGTGCTGACGGCGAAATTCGAAGAGAAGTTCCTCGCGGTGCCAGCTGAAGCGCTGGTTTACACCATGAAAGGTGACCAGAAGTACTTCCCGGTGTACGACGCGGCGGGCAAACTGCTGCCGAATTTCATCTTCGTCACCAACATCGAATCCAAAGATCCACAGCAGATTATCGCCGGTAACGAGAAGGTGGTGCGCCCGCGTCTGGCGGATGCCGAGTTCTTCTTCAACACCGACCGCAAAAAGCGTCTGGAAGATAATCTGCCGCGTCTGGAAACCGTACTGTTCCAGAAAGAGCTGGGTACGCTGCGTGATAAAACCGATCGCATTCAGGCGCTGGCTGGCTGGATTGCCGCGCAGATTGGTGCTGATGTGAATCACGCTACCCGCGCGGGCTTGCTGTCGAAATGTGATCTGATGACCAACATGGTCTTCGAGTTCACCGACACGCAGGGCGTGATGGGCATGCACTACGCGCGCCACGATGGCGAAGCGGAAGATGTGGCTGTGGCGCTGAACGAGCAGTATCAGCCGCGCTTTGCCGGTGATGATTTGCCGTCAAATCCTGTGGCCTGCGCCGTGGCGATTGCTGACAAAATGGACACCCTAGCGGGTATCTTCGGCATCGGTCAGCATCCGAAAGGCGACAAAGATCCGTTCGCACTGCGCCGTGCCGCGCTGGGTGTGCTGCGCATCATCGTGGAGAAAAACCTGCCGCTCGATCTGCAAACGCTGACCGAAGAAGCGGTGCGTTTGTACGGCAGCAAGCTGAGCAACGCCAAAGTGGTCGATGAAGTGATCGACTTTATGCTGGGCCGTTTCCGTACCTGGTATCAGGAAGAGGGCCACAGCGTTGACACCATTCAGGCGGTGCTTGCGCGTCGTCCAACTCGTCCGGCTGATTTCGATGCGCGCATGAAGGCGGTTTCGCACTTCCGTACGCTGGAAGCGGCTGCGACATTGGCCGCTGCCAACAAACGTGTGTCGAACATCCTGGCGAAATCGACCGAAACCCTGAATGACAGCGTGCAGGCTTCCCTGCTGAAAGAGAACGAAGAGATCCAACTGGCGACCTTCGTGACCGCGCTGGGCGACAAGCTGCAGCCGTACTTTGCAGAGGGTCGCTATCAGGATGCGCTGGTTGAACTGGCGCAGCTGCGTGAAGCGGTGGATAACTTCTTCGATAAAGTGATGGTGAACGCTGACGATCAGGCGGTGCGTATTAACCGTCTGACGCTGCTGGCACAGCTGCGCCAGCTGTTCCTGCAGGTGGCGGATATTTCGCTGCTGCAGTAATTGGCGTGGTCGCCATGAATGGCGATGTTACGAAACAAAGGGGACGAGAGATCGTCCCTTTTTTGTTTTCAAAACTCGGCGCTAACGTCCTGCGAGTGGTGCAAGATACGCCCGATGAAAATGTCATCCACTTCAGCGCGGTAGATCACAATATGCTGTTCGAAAGGCAGCGAATAAATCTGCTTTCCTAAATCCGGTCGTTTGCGACCTAAATCAAACATGGCGAGTTTGTCGAAGAGCTGAGCGAATCTGGCGCTATAGTCATCAGCTAACCGCTCTCCATAATTCCAGTAGCCATAAATCCAGATCTTCATTAGATCTGCATCAGCTTCCGGTTTTATCGTGATGGTCCTTTTCATAAATGCCTACCCTGGCTTTTGCTCGTTTTAGAAAATCTTCATGATCCCACTCTTTTCCCGGGCCGCTTTCAAAGCCCTCTCTGACCAACTCTCTGAGCTTTTCCAGCTTTGATTCCGCCTGCTTCTCACGCAGTAAGCGCAGCGAGTCGCGCACCACTTCGCTTTGCGTACGGTAGTCCCCGGACTCAACCAGAGATTCAACAAACTCGCGCAGTTCATCGCCTAAATCGATCGTCATGGTACGTGCCATCATCGTCATCCTGTGTAAGAGTATTTCTTACATTCTGGCACTTTTTTGCGCAACAGGGAATGCGCGTTGCAGCGCAGTTACAGGCTGAACTGCGAGGCAACGCGAGAGATTTTAGGCAGATGAGACGGGAAACAGGCGGTCGTCGCGCAACAGATGATCGTTACCACGGCGGCGAGTGAAGCCGCTGCGGTCGAAGAATTCCAGAATCTGTATCGCCACTTTGCGCCCGGTGCCAAGCTGGTTGCGGAAGTCGGCGGCGCTGGTGCTGCCCTCTTGCGCGGCACGTTGGCGAATCAGATCGGCGAAGATCTGGATCTGGTCGCTGCGGTAGTAGCGATCGCGTACGATCGCGGTGATATGTCCGAGCCGGGCAGCAGTGAGCAGCAGCGAGCGAATCGCCTGTTCATCCTGCTGCAGCGCCAGCGCGATATCGCGCACCCACAGCGGCTGATCGCCAAACAGCGGGCCGACCTGCTGCCAAAGGGCTTCTTCCTGCGGATTAAAGCGCGGTTCGAAATCGGGCAGATGCAGCCAGCCCTGTCGCTGTTGCAGCTGACCTTGCGCCAGCAGCTGATCAATCAGCGCTAATACCCATTCCGCAGGCTGATGCGGCATTGCCACACGACGCAAACGATCGTGGCCGATGCCCGGCACCTCGGGATGCTGCTGATGAAAATGCGCCAGCGATTCCAGCAGCTTTTGCCGCCATTGTACTGCCTGCGCGGCACTCATCAGCGCGTTATCAAGCTTTACCGGCGCTGCATGCTTGATCAGTGCATCCAGCGCGGGCTCGGTAAGCTGGCGCGCCCACGCCAGGTCACGCCGTTCTGTCGGTTGATAGGCCAGATGCGCCTGCAGGCTGGCGTCATCATCTTGTGCGGCGGCCAGCTGCTGCAGCCAGGCAAGATATTCCGTCTGACGTTTGCCGCGCTTTTTACTGTTGAGCAGCAGCACGCGCGCGCCGCCCAGCGTGTGCTGTGCGTTGCTGTCGCGGATAATCAGCCGATCGTTCTCGGCCAGCCACAGCGGTTGGTTCAGCACCAGTTCCGCGACATCATCCGCCAGCAGCGTAATGCGTCCAGTGACGTGGCTGGCGGCGTGGTGGAGATGAATCGGCTGCGACGCGCTCTTCAGCGGCTGCAGCAAGCGCAGCGCCACGGTTAAGCGCGTGGTGCCTTCCGCTCTGGCCTGTGACAGCAGCCAGTCGCCGCGCGCGATCTGCGCTTTTTCCACATCGCCGACGATATTCAATGCGATACGTTCACCGGCTTGCGCGCGCGTCACCGATTGGTTCTGCGCATGCAGCGCGCGCACGCGCAGCGGCAGATTCAGGCTGCTAAGCCAAAGAGTATCGCCGACGTTCACTTCGCCCGACAGCGCGGTGCCGGTGACCACCAATCCGCTGCCTTTCAGCGTGAAGGCGCGATCAATAGCGAGACGGAAACGGTAACGAGAGTCGAAGGCCGGTTCCGCCAGCGTGCTGAGATGCTGGCGCAGCGCATCGATGCCTTGCTGGGTGTGGCTGCTGGTGACAAATTGCGGCACCGCCGGCCAGCCGAGTTGCTGCGTGAGCTGCGCCACCTGCCGCTGGACTTCCGCGATGCGCGCTTCGTCCACGCGATCGGCTTTGGTCAGCGCCACGCTGAGCGGCGGCTGTCCGGCCAGGCTCAGCAATTGCAGATGTTCGCGGGTTTGCGGCATCACGCCATCGTCGCAGGCCACCACCAGCAGCGCATGATGAATGCCGCCAATGCCCGCCAGCATATTGGCGAGAAATTTCTCGTGGCCCGGCACATCAATAAAGCCCAGCACGCGACCATCCGGCTGCGGCCAGTACGCGTAGCCGAGATCGATGGTCATGCCGCGCCGTTTCTCTTCCGGCAGGCGATCGGCATCCACGCCGGTTAATGCCTGTAGCAGCGCGGTTTTGCCGTGATCGACGTGTCCAGCGGTGGCAATAATCATGACGCTAAGGCCTGAATCAGCGCGCTTTCATCATCAAGGCAGCGCAGATCCAGCCACAGTTTGCCTTCCTGAATGCGGCCAATCACCGGGCGCGCTAAGCTGCGCCAATGCTGTGACAAATTGACGAGCTGGCTACCGCGCCCATCGCGCGGCGCAAAGGTGATAGCAAAACTGGGAATACGTTCAACTGGTAGCGATCCACTGCCGATTTGGGATGAACAGGGCGCAATCGCTAGCGAAAAATCATCTTGATAAATCTGTTGTAACGCGGGCAGCAATCGTTCAGCTTGTTGCTGAATAGCCTGCGCTGGACGGGTGAGCAGCCGCAGCGTCGGCAGGGCTTCGCGCAGCGTTTCCGGCTGACGATAGAGCTGTAGCGTGGCTTCCAGCGCCGCGAGCGTCATTTTGTCAACGCGCAACGCGCGTTTAAGCGGATGCGACTGGAGCTGATCAATCAGCGTCTGCTTGCCGACGATAATCCCCGCCTGCGGACCGCCGAGCAGTTTGTCGCCGGAGAAACTTACCAGACTGACGCCTGCGGCGATCAGCTGCTGCGGCATCGGTTCAGCCGGCAGACCAAATTCGGTCATATCGATCAGCGATCCGCTGCCAAGGTCGGTGATCACCGGCAATTGATAAGCGTCACCCAGCTCAACCAGCTCTACTTCCGTTACCGCATGGGTAAAGCCCTGAATCTGATAATTGCTGGTGTGCACCTTCATCAGCAGGCCGCTGTTTTCCGCGATGGCGGCGCGATAATCTTTCAGGTGCGTGCGGTTGGTGGTGCCCACTTCCACCAGCTTGCAGCCCGCCTGGCGCATCACGTCAGGAATGCGGAAGGCGCCGCCAATTTCCACCAGCTCGCCGCGCGAGACAATCACTTCGCGCCCCGGCGCTAACGCGGCCAACATCAATAACACGGCGGCGGCATTGTTGTTAACGATACAGGCCGCTTCCGCGCCGGTTAACTCGCACAGCAGCGCGCTAACCGCACGATCGCGGTGGCCGCGCGCCGCTTCATCCAGCGCGTATTCCAGCGTGACCGGCTGACGCAGGCAATTCACCACCGCGTCGATAGCGCGATCGCTCAGCTGTGCGCGGCCAAGATTGGTGTGCAGCACGGTGCCGGTGAGATTGAACAACGGACGCAGCGCGCTTTGCTGCTGTTGCTGGCTGCGGCGCAGCGCTTCATCCGGCCAGTTCAGGTGCCACTCTGGCAAGGTTTGGTGCTGCTGAATGTGGTCGCGCGCTTCCTGCTGCATGCTGCGCAGCTGGCGCGTAGCGAAGGCGGTTCCGTGATCGGCAAGCAGCGGCTGCAGCGCGGGATCGCGCAGCAGGCTGTCGATAGCAGGTAATTGACTGTACAGGGTTTTCATCGGGTGACTTACAGAGAGGGCGGAACGGTGCGGGCAAAGCTTTCGCGCGCAAACAGGTTTTCGGCCAGCTTCACCAGCGCCGGGCGATTTACGCACCAGTTTGGCAGCACGCGGCGGAAGTTGAGGTAACCAATCATGCAGCCGGTGGCGATATCGGCCAGATTGAGCGTGCCGCTATTGAGCCATTCGCCTTGGGCGGCGGCGGTTTCTAGCGCATCGAGGCCGCGTTGGATTTTGTCACGGTTGCGCAGCAGCACCTCTTCAGATTGCTGATCGCCGGGACGCATCTGCTCGCGCACGATCATCACCGCCGCATCGTTAATGCCATCGGCCAGTTTTTCCAGCTGACGGATGTGCAACGCGTGCAGCGCATCATCGGGCAGCAGCGCAGGCGCATCGCCGCGCAGCTCAATGACTTGCGCGATGATCGAAGAGTCGAACCAAGTGAGCTGGTTGTCGTCAATCAGCGCCGGTACTTTGCCCAGCGGATTGTACTGCGGTACATCGCTGTCATCGATCCACGGAGAGTGATTAACGAATTCGAAAACCAGGCCTTTTTCCAGCAATATCACTGATATTTTGCGGACAAAAGGGCTGGTGTAGCTGCCAATCAGTTTCATCGTGCGCCTCCGTGTTGAGCTGCGTGGATTTGTGCGTTCATCGAGAAGGTCGCCATAAATGGCGACCCTACGAGGTTGTTGCGAACTTTCGTCGGGGCGAATCCTTAATCGCCGGGGAACATAAACGGATTCAGACTGCTGCGGGCGAATCCTTCTTGCTCCATGCGGGCATCCAGCACCAGCGAGGCCAAATCATCGGCCACCGGCTCCACGGCGGGATCCTTCTCCTGATACAACATCTTCAGGTAGGTGCCGCAATCGCCGCAGCTCTCTGCTTTCACCGCCGCTTTTTCGCTGTCCAGCGACCAGTAATGCAGATCGCCGGTTTGTTCACAGTTGGAGCACTTGCTGCGCACTACATACCATTCGCTTTCACACAGATTGCAGTGCAGATAGCGCAGACCTTGCTGGCCTACGCTCATGTGCACCACGCTGGTGACCGGCACGCTGGCGCATACCGGGCAGAACTGGCGATGCTCACCGTATTCGGCGCGCGCTTTGCCGGGAATTAATGCCGCCATCTGCGCCCAGTAAATCGACAACGCCGCCCAGATGAACGGCGATTTGTCGCTGCTCACCTGTGCGAAATCGCCTTCCAGCAGCGCATGTGCCAGATTTTCCAGTTCGGTAGTGGAGGATTTTTCCAGATTCTCCAGCACTGCCAGCGCCTGGCCGCTCATCTCTGGCTTCAGCTCGGCGATCAGCGAATGCAGCAAACGCTGCCAGTGCGCATCGCGCGTATAGGTGTGGATATCGAGCGGCGGTTTGCCCTGCTCGGCGCTCTGCGTCAGCCGCTGCTGCAGATCGAGCTGCAGCGGATGGTCATACAGCACGATCTCCTGCGCCTCGGCGATCACCGCGGCAAAGCGCAGGTAATCACCCAGCGGATTCTTCGCGGCCAGGTCGCGCAAACGTGCCGCACGGCGGCTATACAGATTTTTCAGCCGGGGGAAAAGTAACGGCGGAACTTGCTCCGCCGTGTGCTTTTCGCTTTTCTCCAGCTGGTCCTGCGGGATGATGCGAATACTCATCAGGGACGTTTTTCCTGTTGTGTTTGGCGTTGGCGCTGCTCGCGATACCAGCGTGGGTGATGTTTCTTCGCCCACGCGGCCGGAACCCAGCCCTCAACCATGGCGGTAATGGTGCCTTTTACCCACAAGGCGGCGTAAATGTGCACCATAATCACCACGATCAGCGCCACAGCTGAGACCGAATGCACCACTAGCGCGATGCGAATCAGCGGAATAGTAAAGGCACCGGCAAAGTACGGGCGCCAGATAACAATTCCGCTCACCAGCAGCAAGACTAAGCTGATGATAGCAGCCCAGAACACACACTTCTGCCCGAAATTGTATTTGCCGGTATCGCCGACCTCTTCGTTTTGCACGATTTTGTGGATGTTTTTCGCCCAAACCAGGTCTTCGCGATTGATCAGATTATGTTTCCAATAGCGTAAGAACATGATGATAAAGGCGGCAAACATCACCGTGCCAACAAACGGATGCAGGATACGCGCCAACTGCGGCGTGCCGAGCACGTGCATCAGCCAGTTAAACGACGGGAAAAAGAAACCCAGTCCGCTCAGCGCGGCGAGCACAAAACAGAACGCCACAATCCAGTGATTGATGCGTTCCGGTGCGCTGTAGCGCACCAGACGATCGCGTTTTTTCATTATTCGCGCTCCTCTTTTTCGTGCAGATTCTCGTCCTCATCCTCTTCCACGCGGTTTGGCCCTACGCCAACGTAGTGGAACACGGATGCAGCAAAGGTAGCGGCAAAACCGATCGCCGCCAGCGGTTTCCAGATCCCTTTCCAGAACGTTACCGCCGGGCTGATGCTCGGATTATCCGGCAAACCGTGATAGAGCTGCGGTTTGTTGGCGTGGTGCAGCACGTACATCACGTGCGTACCGCCGACGCCTTCCGGATCGTACAAGCCGGCGTTGGCATAGCCGCGCGTGTTGAGCTCGGCCACACGTTCACCCGCCAGCGCCTGCATATCGCTTTTGCTGCCAAAGTGAATCGCGCCGGTCGGGCAGGTTTTCACGCACGCCGGTTCCTGTCCAACATTGACACGATCGACGCACAGCGTGCACTTATAAACGCGGTTGTCCTCTTTATTCAGACGCGGCACGTTGAACGGACAGCCTGCAATGCAGTAGCCGCAGCCAATGCACTGTTCCGACTGAAAATCGACGATGCCGTTGGCATACTGAATAATCGCGCCTTCAGACGGACACGCCTTCAGGCAGCCGGGATCGGCGCAGTGCATGCAGCCATCCTTGCGGATCAGCCACTCTAACCTGCCGTTCTCCTCCACTTCTGAGAAGCGCATCACCGTCCATGATTTGGCGGTCAAATCGGCGGGATTGTCGTACACCCCAACGTTATGTCCCACTTCATCGCGGATATCGTTCCACTCCGAACACGCCACCTGACACGCTTTGCAGCCGATGCAGGTGGTCACGTCGATCAGTTTCGCCACTTCCTGCTGATGGTTACGTGCCTGCGGGGCAGGCGTGAGTCCATTGGTGGCGGAGCGGCGGATAATGTCTTGAGATTGATAAGCCATATTCGTTCTCCTTACACCTTCTCGACGTTGACCAGGAACGCCTTAAATTCTGGCGTCTGCGTGTTGGCATCACCGACAAACGGCGTCAGGGTATTAGCGATAAAGCCTTTTTTCGCCACGCCCTGATAACCCCAGTGAATCGGAATGCCGATGGTATCGACGATTTTGCCGTCGACGTTGAGTGGACGGATGCGCTTAGTGACCACCGCTTTGGCTTTGATGTAGCCGCGATTGGAGCTCACTTTCACCGTGTCGCCCTGCACGATGCCGAGCTTGTTGGCCAGCTTCTCGCCGATTTCAATAAACTGTTCCGGCTGTGCGATGGCATTGAGCCGCGCGTGTTTGGTCCAGTAATGGAAATGCTCGGTGAGGCGATAAGTGGTGCCGACATACGGGAACTGCTCCGCCTGGCCCATCGATGCCATATCGTCCTTGAACACGCGCGCCGCCGGGTTGGATACCACGTTCGGATGCAGCGGGTTGGTGCCGATTGGCGTTTCAAACGGCTCGTAGTGTTCCGGGAACGGACCTTCGGCCATTTTATCGAGCGCAAACAGGCGGCCCATGCCTTCCGGCTGCATGATGAACGGCCCGACATCGCTGCCGGGTGCGGCTGCGCTGTAGTCCGGCACATCCATGCCGCCCCATTTGCTGCCATCCCACTTCAGGATCTGACGTTTCGGATCCCACGGATTGCCTTGCGGGTCAGCCGAGGCGCGGTTGTAGAGAATGCGGCGGTTGAGCGGCCACGCCCAGCTCCAGTTCAGCGTATTGCCTAAACCGGTGGGATCGGTGTTGTCGCGGCGTGCCATCTGGTTGCCGTCCGGCGTCCAGCTGCCGGCGAAAATCCAGCAGCCGCTGCTGGTGCTGCCGTCATCTTTCAGATGGGCAAAGGTGCTGAGCTGTTGGCCTTTTTTCACCAGCAGCGTGCCTTTGTCATCGTATACATCCGCCAGCGCTTTGCCGTTGTTCTCCATCGCCACTTCTTCCGGCGCAGGATTTTCTGGCGTCAGGTAGTTCCAGCTCATGTTCAGCACCTGCTCAGGCAGCGCACCGCCTTCACTGGCGTACATTTTGCGCAGGCGTGAATAAATGCCGGAAAGAATCTCGCCGTCATTCAGCGCTTCGCCCGGTGCATCCTGACCTTTCCAGTGCCACTGCAGCCAGCGGCCAGAGTTAACGATTGAACCGTTCTCTTCGGCGAAACAGGTGGAGGGCAAACGGAACACTTCGGTCTGAATTTTTGACGGATCGACATCGTTAAACTCGTCGTGATTCTCCCAGAAGGTGGCGGTTTCGGTGTTGAGCGGATCGATGGTGACGAGGAACTTCAGCTTCGACAGCGATGCGATCACTTTGCGCTTGTTCGGGAACGACGCCACCGGGTTGAAGCCCTGGCACAGATAGCCATTGACCTTGCCTTGTGACATCATCTCGAAGTACTGCAGCACGTCGTAGCCTTTATCCCACTTCGGCAACCAGTCGAAGCCCCAGCTGTTTTCCGCCTGGGCTTTGTCGCCGAAGAAGGCTTTCATCTGGCTGACAAAGAATTTTGGGTAGTTGCTCCAGTAATTTACCTGGCCCGGCAGCAGCGCTTTCGGCGTGTTGGCAGCAAGATAACTCTGCAGATCGGTGTGTTTTTCCGACGGCAAAGTCATGTAACCCGGCAAACTTTGCGACAGCAAACCGAGATCGGTCAGACCCTGAATATTCGAGTGACCGCGCAGCGCATTGATGCCGCCGCCAATCATGCCCATGTTGCCGAGCAGCAGCTGAATCATCGCCATGGTGCGGATGTTCTGCGCACCGACCGAGTGCTGCGTCCAGCCGAGCGCATACAGGAACGAGGTGGTGCGATCGCGCGCGCTGGTTTCGCCAATCAGTTCACACACGTGCAGGAAGTCCGCTTTTGGCGTGCCGCAGATGCGTTCAACAATTTCTGGCGTGTAACGGCTAACGTGCTGCTTCAGCAGGTTCCATACGCAGCGCGGATGCGTGAGCGTGGTGTCGCGTTTGGCGAAGCCGTCGGCGTCCAGCTCGTAGTTCCAGCTGGTTTTGTCGTATTTGCGATTCTCTTCGTCGTAGCCGCTGAACAGGCCATCTTCAAAATGATAATCCTCGCGCACGATCAGGCTGGCATTGGTGTACGCCTGCACATATTCATGCTGGATTTTGTCGTTTTGTAGCAGCCACAGCAGGACGCCCGACAGGAAAGTGATGTCGGTGCCCGAACGAATCGGCGTATAGAAATCGGCTACCGATGCCGTGCGCGTGAAGCGCGGATCGATAACAATCAGTTTGGCTTTGTTGTGAATCTTGGCTTCCATCGCCCAGCGGAATCCCACAGGATGCGCTTCAGCGGCGTTCCCGCCCATCACAACGATCAGATTGGCATTACGGATGTCGACCCAGTGATTGGTCATCGCACCGCGACCAAATGTTGGAGCAAGACTTGCTACCGTTGGTCCGTGTCAAACGCGTGCCTGGTTGTCGACCGCTAACATGCCGAGCGATCGGGTAAATTTCTGGGTTAAGTAGCCGGTTTCATTGCTGGAAGCGGAAGCACACAGCATGCCGGTGGAGAGCCAACGGTTTACCGTCACGCCCGCAGCGTTTTGCGCCACGAAGTTAGCGTCGCGGTCCGCTTTCATCAGCCTGGCGATGCGATCAAAGGCATCGTCCCAGCTAATGCGCTGCCATTTATCGGAGCCTGGCGCGCGGTATTCCGGGTATTGCAGGCGACTTTCACTGTGAATAAAGTCGAGCAGGCCTGCGCCTTTCGGGCACAATGCGCCGCGACTCACCGGATGATCCGGATCCCCTTCGATGTGGAAAATGGTCTCTTTGGCGTTTTTCGCGCCGTCACCGAGGCTGTACATTAACAAGCCACAGCCAACTGAGCAGTAAGTGCAGGTGTTACGGGTTTCGCGTGCGCGCAGCAGTTTATACTGTCGCGTTTCCGCCAGCGCTACCTCTGGCGCAAAGCCAAGCAGTGCTGCCGTTGTCCCTGCCATACCGCCAGCACAGACCTTGAAGAATTTTCTTCGGCTGACGTTCATGGATTATCCTTTCAACATGAATGATTTTTTACTTTTGCAGTGCAGTGAATCGGGCGTCACAATAACCCGACGAATATTGCGGCAATAGCGACCTAATATTACCACTACTTTAGTAAGGTTGTTATGTGAGGCGAAAAAAGTGACAGAGAATGAGCAGGAAAGTCACATTAATGTGAATAAGATCTCAGGTGCGGTGCAGGCGCAGGTGCATCAGCGGCGTGATATCAGCCTTGCGGAAACAGACTGGCTGGCGCAGGAAGTACCGGTGGCGCTGGTCTATAACGGCATTTCGCACGTTGTGATGATGGCGACACCCAATGATTTGGAAGCTTTTGCGATAGGTTTCTCGCTCTCGGAAGGCATTATTACGCGCCCGGATGAAATCTACGGTATCGATGTGGTTCCGGGCTGTAATGGCATTGAAGTACAGATTGAACTCTCCAGCCGCCGCTTTATGGCGTTGAAAGAGCAGCGCCGCGCCATGGCCGGACGCACCGGCTGCGGCGTGTGTGGCGTGGAGCAACTCGATCAAATCGGTAAGCCATTACAGCCGCTGCCGTTCAGCCAAACCTTTGATTTAGTCAATCTGGATAAAGCCCTGGCGCAGCTGCGCGATTACCAGCCGATCGGTAATCTCACCGGCTGCACGCACGCGGCGGCGTGGATGTCACCGCAAGGCGAATTGCAGGGCGGGTATGAAGATGTCGGTCGCCATGTGGCGCTGGATAAACTGCTGGGGAATCGCAGCCAGCAGCCGTGGCAGCAGGGCGCGGTGCTGGTTTCCAGTCGCGCCAGCTATGAGATGGTGCAGAAATCCGCCATGTGCGGCGTGGAGATTCTGTTCGCGGTGTCGGCTGCGACACAGCTCGCCGTTGAGGTGGCCGAACGCTGCAATCTCACGCTAGTCGGCTTTAGTAAACCGGGCCGCGCCACGGTTTACAGCCATCCGCAGCGGCTGCGTTAAACCACCTGCACCTGCGGCAGCGCCTGTTGCAGCGCCGTCAGCGCGCCGGGTTTTACCGCGCCGCTGTCGCAGATCAGCAGATCGATTTCCGCAATCGCTGCATAAACGGTGCGGCTCATCACGCCGAGTTTGCTGTGATCCGCCAGTAAAATGGTGCGGTTTGCCTGCTGTACCATGGCGCGGGCAATCGCCGCTTCGTGGGGATGAAAACTGCTGGCACCGTTTTTCGCATCGATGCCGACCGGCGAAAGCAACGCGACATCGGCGCGATAACGATAAATTTCCCCAATCGTCATCTCCCCGCGCGTTTGCTGCGCGCCTGCCATCATCATGCCGCCAATTAAAATCACCTGATTATTCAGCGTCTCATGCTCTTCCGCTGCGCTCAGCGCCAGCGCGGCCTGCAGGCTGTTAGTGATAATGGTTAAACCCGACATGGTGCGCAGTTGTTCGGCCAGCATGGTGGTGGTGGTGCCAGCATCGAGGAACAGCGTTTGGCCGGGCTGGAGATGTTGCGCGGCAGCAACCGCAATTGCGCGTTTCTCTTTCGCCTGCGCGTTACGGCGCACCTGCAGCGGCGGCTCTGGCTGGCTATCGACGGCGACCAAACCGCCATGCACCCGCCGCGCCAATCCCTGCGCTTCCAGCGCAATAATGTCGCGCCGCGCGGTTTCACGCGAGATGCCAAGCTCAGTGATAATGCGCTCGGTGCTGAGCTGATGTTGCGTGGTCAGCAGCGCGCGAATGCGGTGTAAGCGGGTTTCCTGCAGCATGACTTTTCCCTGTGGCGTGTTCAACCTAGGCCTAAGCTTACCTGAGTGTCATTGCGCCGTCATGTGTATTTGGTTGTATTTGTGTATTTGGTTGCATTTGTCGCCAAAGCAGGCATGATATTGGCAAACGGCGATTTCGCATGCACCCCTTTCACCTTCGCAACGGGAGTTACCATGGCTACACGTTCTACCATCATGGATACCAACAGTTTTCGTGCTGAGCACGCCGACGGACTGGATGCGGCAACCCGCAAGCTAACCGACAAGCGCAGCAAAGTGTTGGGCGAGTCGTATCGCCTGTTTTACCGCAAGCCAGTGCATTTAGTGCGCGGCGAAGGGCAGTATGTGTGGGATGCCGCCGGTGATAAATATCTTGATGTGTACAACAACGTGGCGAGCATTGGTCACTGCCATCCGGCGGTGATTGAGGCGGTGAATCAGCAGATGAAGATGCTGAACACCCACACGCGCTATCTGCACGAACGCATTCTCGATTACACCGAAGAGTTGCTGGCGACCACGCCAGATGCCATCGATCGCGCCATGTACATGTGTACCGGTTCGGAAGCCAACGATTTGGCGATCCGCGTGGCGCGGGCTTTCAGCGGCGGCACCGGCATTATCGTGTCGCAGGAGGCGTATCACGGCACCAGCGATCTCACGTCAGGTGTGTCGCCCGCCCTCGGCAGCGGACAGCCGTTGGCGGCAACCACGCGTCTGGTTTCACCGCCGGATGCCTATCGCGTGAATGCGCCCGATCTCGGCGAGTGGTTTGCCAATGAAATCCAGCAGCAGATTGACGATATGAAAGCGCACGGCATTAAGTTTGCCGGCTTCCTCGCTGACTCGATCTTCTCATCCGATGGCGTATTGCCGAACCCGCGCGGCTTCCTGCAAAAAGCGGTCGATGTGGTGCATGCCAACGGCGGGATTTTCATTGCCGATGAAGTGCAGCCGGGCTTTGGTCGTACCGGCGATGCGTTCTGGGGCTTTGCGCGTCACGGCGTGGTGCCTGATGTGATCACCACCGGCAAGCCAATGGGCAACGGCATTCCGGTTTCAGGTTTGCTGGCGAAAAGCGATGTGCTAGCGGCATTTAGTGACGAGATTCCTTACTTCAACACCTTTGGCGGTAATCCGGTGGCGATGGCCGCCGCGCAAGCGGTGCTGACGGTAATTAAAGAAGAGGGCTTGCAGGAGCACAGCCGCGTGGTGGGCGCCAGGCTGTTGAGTGAACTGCAGAAACTAATGGATCGTCACGAGTCGATCGGCGACGTGCGCGGTGCGGGCCTGTTTATTGGTTTCGAACTGGTGCAGGATCGCGCCAGTAAAACGCCGGATAAAGCGCTGGCGCTGGATTTGATCGAGAAACTGCGCGAACACCGCGTGTTGACGTCAGTGGCGGGACCTTACGGCAACGTGCTGAAGTTGCGTCCGCCGTTGGCGTTCCAGGAAGCGGATATCGATTGGCTGGTGGGCGCGCTGGATAAATCGCTGAGTGAGCTGGGGCGTTAACAGATCATTGATTGTGCACATTTTGTCGCGGCGCGATTTATCGCGCAATAAATTGCGCCGCTACGATATGTGCAGGTTTACGCAGCTGCGGTTTCCTCGGCGAAAATGCTCTCCATCTTCTGCCACGCCTGCGCGACATCGTCATCCAGATTAAACAAACCTGACGTGCCCACAATGAACACATCCACGCCGGAAGCGGCGATTTGTTTAAAAGTGCGCGCATTGCATGAACCATCAATTTCGGTCAGATAGTGATAACCGTGCTCTTCGCGCATGGCGATCAACTGACGAATCTTATTCAGCGTTTGCGGGATAAATGTCTGCCCGGCGAAACCCGGATCCACTGACATCACCGTGACTTTATCCAGCAGGTGCGCATATTCACGAATAGTTTCTGCCGGTGTGGCCGGATTTAACACCACGCCGCAGCGACGGCCTGCGTCTTTAATTTGCGTCAGCAGGCGGAAAATTTTGTTATTAGCGGTTTCCGGGTGGAAGCTAATAATATCGGCGCCGGCCTCAATGCACATCGGGATAATATCTTCGGGGTGATTTACCATTAAATGCACATCAATCGGCACATCGGTAATTTTACGCAGGTTCTCAATAAAGAACGGCGACAGCGTAATATTCTTCACATAGCTGCCATCCATAATATCGACATGATAAAAGGCGGCGGTGCTATTCATCGCTTCAACCTGCTCGCGAAAACGCGTGAGATCCATGCACATTAAGGAGGGGGAGAATTTGGCTTGCATAACTTATTTCCTCATTACAACAACAGCGCCCGCAGGCGCTGTTGATGACATCAATGGAAGAACGAAATAATGTGGCCGAGCACAATACCAACAATGCCGAAGTCGGCATCACCGAAGGTGGTGGAAGCGAAGCCGAGGTCGCCCATCAGCGGCAGCAGAATCGCTGGCAGGAAGGAGATCAGCAAGCCTTGCACAAAGGCGCCGATCACTGCGCCGCGACGTCCGCCAGTGATATTGCCGTAGACGCCGGCGGTCGCACCGCAGAAGAAATGCGGTACCAGACCCGGAACAATAACGCTTAGACCAAACAGCGGACACAGGAACATGCTGATCAAGCCGGCGGAGAAGCTCGACAGGAAGCCGATGATTACCGCGTTCGGCGCGAACGGGAACACGGTTGGGCAATCCAGCGCCGGTTTGGCGTTGGGTACCAGCTTATCGGCGATACCTTTAAAGGCCGGCACGATTTCGGCAATCACCATGCGCACACCGGCGAGGATGATATAGACGCCCGCAGCAAAGGTGATCGACTGAATGATGGCGAACACAATGTAGTTTTGGCCGCCACTGATGCTTTCGGTGAATTCTTTACCGGCAACCAGAACCAGCGCGATAAACAGAATCATCATGGTCAGCGAAATCGCTACCGATGAGTCGCGCAGGAAGTTGAGGGTTTTCGGCACCTTAAGCTCTTCAATCGACGGGCTGCCTTTACCGACCATTTTGCCCACTAACGCGGAGAGCAGATAGCCGGTTGAGCCAAAGTGGCCGAGCGCCAGATCGTCCGAGTTGGTGATTTTGCGGGTGAACGGCTGCAGAATCGCCGGGCAAACCACCATCATGGTGCCGAGAATCAGCGAACCAATCAGCACCAGCCAGAAGCCGTGAATGCCGCCTACCGACAGAATTACCGCCAGCATCGCCGACATATACAGCGTGTGGTGACCGGTCAGGAAGATGTATTTCAACGGGGTAATGCGCGCCAGCAAGATGTTCACCAGCATACCAAACACCATGATCATGGCGGTTTCGGTGCCGTAACTTTTCTGCGCCAGCGCGGCCATTGCATCCGTATTTGGCACTACGCCCTGAATATTAAAGGAGTGCTCAAACAGCTGGCTGAAGATGGTCAATGTGGCCGCAATTAAATTGGCCCCGGCGATGAGAATAACAAAACCCATGATGGTTTTAAGCGTACCGGAAATAACATCAGAAACCGGTTTCTTTTGCAGTAATAAACCAAACAGGGAAAAAAGGCCGACAAGTATAGCGGGTGTTCCAAGAACATCCTTAATTATAAACTGCAGCATAACTTACTCCATAGTGAGTAAAGTTTTTCGGGATAAACTGTTATTAGATATTTTCAGCCAGAATTTCTTTAATCTTTGCATTATCCAGCAGGTTTGTCAGACCAACGACTTTCGCGCTGTGCCCGGCTAATTGGTCGGCAATATCTTTTGCGGCAATGATTAAATCAGCCTGTTCAGATTTCGCAGAGGTTAAATCGGTGTGGCCCACTTCCGCTTCTTTGCCTAATTCCGCCACAATCTTCTTCACGTTCATTTCAACAATAAAGCTGCTACCTAAACCATTTCCACACACAATCAGCACTTTTTTCATCATAGGGTTCTCTGGTTATTTATTTTCAATGACAGCTTCAATCGCTGACAGGGAAGAAGCCGACAGCAACTGCTGCAGGCGGGATTCGTCGCTGAACACGTCCGCTAAGGCGGTGATCATCTGAATGTGATCGTCACCAGATACCGCGCACAGCATGATGACCACATAAACCGGATCGTTTTCATCGGCCTGAAAATTCACGCCATTTTTCACATGCAGCAACGACAGGCCGTTTTTGCGCGCGCCTTGTTCCGGGCGGGCATGCGGCATCGCCAGGCCCGGCGCCAGCACGTAGTAAGGGCCGAGTTCGGCATGTGAAGTGAAGATAGCATCGAGATAAGCCGGGCTGATCGCCCCAGCGGCCAGCAGCGGTTCGGCAGATAATCGCACTGCTTCCTGCCAGTCGCTAACCTGCTCTACTACCCGAATATGTTGCGGCGTTAGCCATTGAGTGAGCATCAGTCATTCCTGTTTATTCGTCGATGGAGTGCAATGTAGGTTATTTTCTCAGCGGTTTTCTGTGATGATTGTCGCAAAAGTTAGCGCTAACACCGTTATTGTTAAAAAACGTGTTATCGCTAACATTTCCTTGCTGTGCGTTTGTCTTGGTTGCAAGCACCTGACATGCTCAATCATTCTGAAAAGATCGCGGGGTGAGGGATGCCCGAAACTGTGGTTTTTCACATGGCGCGTTAACAGATTTGGTTTTAAGCTGCGTCCTGGCAAAAAAGTAGCGAGTAATGCAGGAGATCGCATGACAGAAAAGAAACGGCGCGGTACCGGCAAAAGTACTTTAGCCGATGTTGCCCGTTTGGTAGGTGTAAGCACCATGACTGCGTCGCGCGCGTTGCGCATGCCGGAGAAAGTGTCGCCTGAAATTCGCGCCAAAATCGATGCGGCGGTGATTGAGCTCTCCTATGTACCGAACGTGCAGGCGAGTAATCTCGCATCGGCGACATCACGCCTGATCACCATGGTGGTACCGTCGTTTGCCACGCCGGGCAGTGCGATTGTGTCGGAAGCGCTACAGGAAGTGCTGCGCCCGCAGGGCTATAACATGATGCTGGCGGAAGCCAACCATTCGGCTGCGGAAGAGAGCGAGCTGATCGAAATGCTGCTCTCCTATAATCCGGCGGCGATGGTGCATTTCAATTTTGATAACGCCGCCGAAGCGCATCGTCTGCTGAGCAATTCCGGGCTGCCGGTGATGGATATTGGCGGCGTGCATCAGGATTCGGCGGGGATCAGCATTGGTGTCGATTACGCCAAAGCGATTCGCCAGTTGGTGCAAAGTCTGGTCGAGCGCGGCTATCGCAATCTCGGTTTGCTGTGCACGCAGAGTAATAACACCATCTTCCGCCAGCTGCTGAATGGCTGGCATAGCGGCATGCTGGCGATGAATCAGGCGCCGCATCGCGTGGTGACCTCGCCGAAAATGCCGACCTTTGCCGCCGGGCACAGCTTGCTGGCGGAAATTCGCCTGACCTGGCCGGAGCTGGATGTGCTGATTTGCACCAGCGATGAAGTGGCCTGCGGCGCTATCATGGCGTGCCATGCGGCGGGGATTGCGATTCCCAGCCAGTTGGCGATTGCCAGCATCGGCGGCGGTCCGCTAGCGGCCGTATGTTCGCCGCCGCTCACCAGCATTGTGCTGCCGTATGAAGAGATGGGGCGCATGGCGGGTAAACGTCTGCTGGCGGCGCTCAAAGGTGATGAGCCGCCAGCCATCAATGAACTGCCGGTGCAGCTAAAACTGCGCGCCAGCAGCCACAAGGTGTAGCCGTGCGTGCGCACCTTTTCCCAGATTCATCAAATCCTTATCAATTCTAAGGCATTGATAACCCTTTTACGGATCATGTTTTTAACTATAATGATCCGACTGCTTACGCGGCACGCCCAGTGAGGTGGTGCTGCAAAACACTAAAATGGAGAGGAAGAACATGAGTTATTCACTGCCATCCCTGCCGTATGCGTACGACGCACTGGAACCGCACTTCGACAAGCAGACGATGGAAATCCATCACACTAAACACCACCAGACCTACGTTAACAACGCTAACGCTGCGCTGGAAGGTACCGAATTCGCTGACCTGCCGGTAGAAGAGCTGATCACCAAACTGGATCAGCTGCCAGCAGACAAAAAAGGTCCACTGCGTAACAACGCAGGCGGCCACGCTAACCACAGCTTCTTCTGGAAAGGTCTGAAGCTGGGCACCTCGCTGCAGGGCGACCTGAAAGCCGCCATCGAAAAAGATTTCGGTAGCGTTGAAGCTTTCCAGGCTGAGTTTGAGAAAGCCGCGACTACTCGCTTCGGTTCAGGCTGGGCGTGGCTGGTGAAAAAAGGCGACAAACTGGCTGTGGTTTCAACCGCAAACCAAGATAGCCCGCTGATGGGTGAAGCCGTTGCTGGCGTTTCAGGCACGCCGATCATCGGTCTGGACGTGTGGGAACACGCTTACTACCTGAAGTATCAGAACAAACGTCCTGATTACATCAAAGCATTCTGGAACGTAGTGAACTGGGACGAAGCTGCAGCACGTTTCGCTGCTGCGAAGTAAGTTCAGGCGATAGCCGCAACGCACTAAACCGGTGATCTCTTCACCGGTTTTTTTTCGCCTTTATAAACCCTTGCTAAACGACCTGAATATTCCCGCACACGACTATTCCGCTGCGAAAGCTATTAACCTGCCGTTGATAATTTGGGGCATATAGTGGCGATAATTTGTCTCGCCAAGCCTAAATAATCATGTCTACTATCACAACTTCTGTGACGAATAATGATTCGTCAGCACCGCTGTTTTTGCCGTTAATAAGCGGAAAGTTCAGGCCAAATAAATTATGGAATAGCGGAAGATTTCGCGCGAAATTTGCCTTAAGATCGCTGGTGTTTCCTGTAACTACCTTTAATTACCTGCATCAGTTGGCGCAATTATCTGCGTTACCACAGCTGTTGACCATGCAGGGTTTGCTGCCGGCGAAGCCACATCGTCCTTATCTGCGTGCGGGATTCAGCGTGGCGCAGCGCGCACAGGCGATCATCGATCACTATACGTTGATGGATCAGTTAGACAATGCGGCGCTGCGTCAGCTGTTGCAGAGTCCGGGTGATAATTTACTGGCCAACCTGAGCGGCAAAAATGATGAGACGTATGTGATTCACTGCTGTCCGGGCCGCTTTGACCGTGAAGGTGAAATTACTTTGGAATTGCGCTATGAAACGCAGTTAATTGCGTCGCTCTCTTTCTCAATTATTCGCGAACAGCAGAAGCGCACGTTATTAATTGGTGGATTGCAGGGGCCGCGTAAGCATATTTCTAACGATGTGATTCGCGATGCCACCAAAGCGGCGCACGGCGTATTCCCAAAACGCCTGCTGATGGAAGTAGTATTTAATCTGGCGGAACAGTGTGGCGTTGAGGCGATCACCGCCGTTGGCGATACCACGCACGTGTTTCGCAGCCTGCGCTACCGTCACAGTAAAGGTGATAAGTTCTTTGCCAGCTACAGCGAGTTTTGGTTGTCGTTGGGTGGCGTGGCGCGTGCCGATGAGCTATTTACGTTGCCGTTACGCGCGGAGCGTAAAGATCTGGAAGAGATTGCCAGCAAGAAGCGCGCCGAGTATCGCCGTCGTTATGCCTTGCTGGACAGTCTGAATGAACAAGTTCATCAGGCGGCGGGTATCCTACGCGACGTTTCACACGCCGCGTAAGTCAAGATTAGAACGGCTGCTTCGCGTAGCCGGTCATCACTTTCAGTCCCATCTCACGTCCGAGCGCGGTCATTGGGTGTACCACCACCAGGCCGCGCACGCTTTTCTTGAATGCGCCCATGTTGGCTTGTTCTTTTTTGGTGATTTCGCGGCTAAAGCCCAGCTTCTGCAGCTGTTGCGCTTCTTTGCTCAGCTTCTCGGTGCGCACACCGCGCAGGCGCTCAATTTCCAGCTCCAGCTTCTCTTTTTCACGCAGCAGTTCACCGAGCTTTTCGGCATCGCCAGAGGCTAACAGCGGGGCTTCTTTGCGGTTGAGCGCATCGAGCTGATCGCTCAGAAGTTTGATCTCGGCTTTTTCTTGTTCTTTCATTGGGGGAAAACTCGTTAAGGAAAACAGGCAAAGGATACATCAAATTCAGGCAACTTTGCAGCGCATGACTTCGCGCGATAAATCGCGCCGCGACAATGCGTGCTGATTTAAGACGTAGATGCCTCACGCGCACTTATCCGCAGCGGCACGCTTCATCGTGCTTGTTCATACAAAAACTACAGCGCCGGCTTTTTAAACACCTGCTTATGCGAAATCCGTGAAATCAGCTCGGTGAGCGACAGCACCATGGTTGAACGCACCATCTGCAGATAGCGCTGTTGCTGCATGGAGCGCAGTTGGTCGTCGTCACGGTTGAAGTCTGGCTGCGGTGGCCAGGCGGCCACGCAGTGCAGTTCGCCAAACGGGCCGAGGATCTCATCGTCGGTAAAACGATAATCGCTGATATCGTGATTCAGCTCCTCACGCAGCGCCAGCAGCAGTTCACAATCTTCGTACTCATGCCGGTTGATCACGCCCAGGCCGTAAATCAGCTTGAGGCGAACCGAGAGTTCGCCCAGCGGACCATCACCCAGCAGCAGCGGTTCTACCGCGTATTTAACCGCGTAATCGTCCTTGCGAAATACTTGCAGCACCAGCAGGTTAACCGCTTCGGTCAGCAGCTCAACGGCGGCGATCAGGAAGCTTCTCACCGAACGACCGGCGTTCAGGCGCTCAAGCACCCGGTTTTCAAAAGCCTGCTTCTCTTCCATCATTGCCTGCATCGTTCAGCTACCGCCAGCGGGCACGCAAGCGCGCCCGAGTTAACCACTAAAGGGCGCGCATTATGCCATAGCGTTGTAAGCGCTCACCACTGAGGTGACTACTTCGCTGTTGGCATCCAGGCCAGAAATTTCCGCCAGCGTGGCTTGCGGGCCTTTTTCTGCCAGCAGCGCGACCAGTTCCTGCGCCTGCGGATCGGCTTCGCTGCGATAGTGCATCGCGGCGGCAATGCCCTGAACCAGATTATCGTGCGGCAGCTGATACTCCAGCGTGCCCAGCGTTGGCTTGATCAGGCGATCGCCCGCGCTCAGTTTACGCAGTGGCTGACGACCGACGCGCTCAACGTCATCTTTCAGGTAAGGGTTTTCAAAGCGGGTGAGGATTTTCTGGATATAGGCAGCATGTTTATCGGCTTCAAAACCATAACGCTTGATCAGCACGGCGCCGCTCTCCTGCATCGCGCCTTGCACTACCGCACGCACGTTCTCATCGAGAATCGCGTCACGAATGGTAGCGTGACCAGCCAGCTGGCCAAGATACGCGGTGATGGCGTGACCGGTGTTAAGGGTGAACAGCTTGCGCTCAACGAATGCCATCAGGTTGTCGGTCAATTCCATGCCAGGAATGTTCGGCAATTCCCCTTTGAACTGGGTTTTATCAACAATCCACTCGCTGAAGGTTTCAACTGTCACTTCCAGCGGATCGGTGGTGCCCGCTTCGGACGGCGGCACGATGCGGTCTACTGCGGAATCAACGAAGCCAACATGCGTTTCAACCCATGCGTGATACTGCTTTGGCAGCGCTTTTAGCACGTGCTGCTTCAGCTGGCTGGTACCGCGCACCATGTTTTCACAGGCGATGATGTTGAGTGGACGCACATTACCGCTGTCGCTGCGTTTGGCCAGACCTTTCGCGACGCCACCGGCGATGCGCTCCAGAATCTGCGGACCAACCGCTGTGGTCACGATATCAACCTCAGCAATCAGCGTAACGATGTCATCGCTGGTGCTGTTAACGGCGCTCACGCCTGTTACGATTTCGACTTTTGCCTGTTCGCCAACCACATGAACCGGATACTCATGACGGGCGTTAAGGGCATCAAGTACCACCTGATTGACGTCAGCAAACACCAGCTCGATGCCGGCATCTGCCAGTAACTTACCGATAAAACCGCGACCGATGTTACCTGCTCCAAAATGTAACGCTTTCATAAATTTGACCCATATCAAATGACGAAAGGGCGGGCAAGTCCGCCCCGGAAATGTGGGACGGGCTTACCCGCCCCAGGGAAGGTAAAACGGGGTATTACGCTTTGACGGTGCTGCCCGAGAGCAGATCCAACACGTCCTGCACGCTGGTGGTATTGGCCAGCTTCTCAATCACGCTGTCATCATCCAGCGCGTTGGTCAGGCTGGTAATCACCTGAATGTGCTCGTTGTTGCGAGCGGCGATACCAATCACCAAACGCGCCACGTCTTCTGGCTCATCACCAAACTGCACGCCCGCCGGATACTGACAGAACACCACGCCGGTTTTCAGCACGCGGTCTTTCGCTTCTACGGTTCCGTGTGGTACAGCAATGGATTCACCGAGGTAAGTTGGCGTCAGCTTTTCGCGTTCCAGCATCGCTTCAACATATTCCGGCTGCACGTAGCCGCCTTTCACCAGCTGCTCACCCGCAAAGCGAATCGCCTGCTCTTTATGGGTGGCACTCAGACCGAGGAACACGTTGTCTGCACCCAGTTTGAACAGGTGCGCGTTGCCTTCGTCGTAGCTGTCAGCCAGCGTGGTCTGCACGGTTTCACGACGCGCTTCGCTGCGGTTAGCGGCCACCAGACGTTCGGTCAGGTTGCTGTACAGCGCGCTATCGAGGAAGTTGTTCAGCGAAATGTGCTGCGCCTGCGGCGCCTGACGCATTGCACGTTCGGTCAGATCGCGGTGGGTAATCACCAGATCAACGTCGCCCGGCAGCGAGTTAATCGCCGTGTTGGTGACAGAGATATTGCTCAGACCCGCGTCCTGCACTTTTTTACGCAGCACGCCTGCACCCATCGCACTTGAACCCATACCGGCGTCACAGGCTACGATGATTTTACGCACGTGGTTCAGGTCAACGCTCATCGCATCGCCAGCAACTGGCGAACCGGCAACAGCCTGACCTTTTGACTGCGCTTTCATATCCTGCATGCGCTGCGTCGCCGCTTCGATGTCGTCATCTTCTTTCACTTTGCTGGTTTTCAGCAGAATAGCTGAGACCACAAAGGAGACGGCAAACGCAGCGATAATGGCAGCGATATTCGCGAAGTAAGCGCCTTTTGGCGTCATCGCCAGCACCGCCAGGATGGAACCTGGAGAAGCCGGAGAGACCAGGCCGCCGTTCAGCAGTGTCAGGGTGAATACGCCAGTCATACCGCCGAGAATAACCGCCAGCAACAGACGCGGCGCCATCAGCACGTATGGGAAGTAAATTTCGTGGATACCACCAAGGAAGTGGATGATCGCTGCACCGCCTGCAGATTGTTTGGCGCTACCGCGACCAAATACCATGTAGGCAACCAGTACGCCCATACCCGGACCTGGGTTGGCTTCAATCAGGAAGAAGATTGATTTGCCTGCCTCGCTCGCCTGCTGGATACCCAGCGGCGAGAAGATACCGTGGTTGATGGCGTTATTAAGGAACAGGATTTTCGCCGGTTCAACAAAGATTGAGGTCAGCGGCAGCAGGTTGTTCTGCACCATCAGATTCACGCCCGCGGCGAGAATGTGAGACAGGCCTTCAACCAGTGGACCGATAGCGACAAACGCCAGCAGCGCCAGCAGCATACCGATGATACCGGCCGAGAAGTTGTTAACCAGCATCTCGAAGCCGCTTTTGATCTTGCCATCAACAACGCGGTCAAAGGATTTGATTGCCCAGCCGCCCAGCGGACCGGCAATCATGGAGCCGAGGAACATCGGCATATCGGCACCGACGATCACGCCCATGGTGGTGATCGCACCGACCACGCCACCGCGATCGCCGCCAACCAGACGGCCACCGGTGAAACCAATCAGCAGCGGCAGCAGGTAGGTGATCATTGGGCCGACGAGTTTCGCCAGCGTTTCGTTTGGAATCCATCCGGTTGGGATGAACAGCGCAGTGATGATACCCCATGCGATAAACGCACCGATGTTAGGCATCACCATATTACTCAGAAAGCGACCAAAGCTCTGAACCTTGACCTTTACTGATGAGGACATAAACCCACCCCTTATTGAGACGCGCTGCAATAAGAGAGCGCGTTTGTTTTTGTTTGAACGTTACGGCGGGGGCCGTGGCATTACTGTATGCACGCGGACTCTAGCACTAGTTTATTACGCTGCGTAGAGCTGCACCTAAGTGTGATGCAGATCACGCTAAGCTGGGGTGGTTGGGGGGCAATAAGGTGACATCGATCACAAAAAGGCGCTGTAAGAAAGCAACGGTGCCGAAAAATTAAGCAAAACAAGGCGATGAATGTGACTTAAGTCACCTTTTTAAGTAGGTGCTTTGTTGTGTAAGTGTGATCAATGTCACAAACTATTTTTGGTCGAAAATGCGCCAGATCACAATCTGCAGCAGCAGATAAGTGAGCTGTAAGGAAGTGACGAAATTCTGAAAAGGGATAACAGACTTTCAGGGTCGCCATTGATGGCGACCACTAAAATAGTTCGGCTGTTACAACCCGCCTTGCACCGCATTTTGCGCTTGCGTCAGCGCTTGCGCGTTGCTGGAGAGATTGCTCATCAGCGTGTTGTATTGCGTTGCCTGATCCTGGGTTGGGAACTGTACGCCGCCATCGTTGAAGGTTACGCGCGTGCCTTGCGATTGCAGATAGTCGCCGGTTTGCACGGCTGCCTGGCTCAGCGCCTGCAGCTGTGGCAGCAGCGGAATCAGCGTGCTCGCTGGCTGCGTCACGACTTTGACGTAGGCCGCGTCATACACTTTCTTCAGATCATCCGGCTGCTTCAGGGTGGCTTTGCTGCTGTCCGCCTGCATTTTGGCGCTCTGAATCTGCTGGGTCAGCACGCTCAGATTGCCGCTGGCCTGGCGCAGGCTATCGCGACGCGTGAGGTAATCCTGTGGTACACGAATCGCTGCTAACTCATCAACCACCGGGCGCATACCTTGCTCAATCGCCTGATTGGTCTGCTGCGAGAAGCCATAAAGGATGGCGTAGTCGCTGGCGTAATTGCCGAAGGTTTGCTTTTGGTTTTCACTCAGGCTTGGCAGATGTTCGCCACTGCGCATCACCGTGTTCTGAAGGAAGTCACTGAACGCTTTACGCTGATCGCCCTCTTTGTCACCGCAGGCTGTGAGTTGCAGCACCACTAACGCGCTGACCATCAGCATGCCGGTACGCATCCAGATGCGAGAAATTCCTGACGCCATGATGAACTCCTGTTATGGCTAATTCGATTCGATGGGAATGGTCCTAAAGAATAGTGCAATGGCCTGACGGGTACAACGGGCGGCGTTTGCCTGGTGCGCATAAATGCGCACCCGATAAGGAAATGGCGGAATTCCAGGGTCACCAATAATGGTGACCGTTTTAACACGTTAAATCAAAACACCAGCGCCTGCCCATCCTTACGGCTTTCAGTGGCGGCGATATAGAAGCCTTGTGGATCGCGCACAATCGCCTGCGCACCGCCGAAGTTATAGCCGAGCAAAGGATCTTCCAGCGTGATCTGGTGCCCCATCTCGCGCAGCTTCGCCAGCACGTTACGGTCGATGCCGGGTTCAACCACCACCGCACGTCCTTGTTCAACGCGCCAGCGCGGTGCATCAATCGCTGCCTGCGGGTTTTGCTTATGCTGCATGATGCGTAGCGCCATCTGCAAATGACCTTGCGCCTGCATCGGGCCGCCCATCACGCCAAACGACATCAGCGGCTGGCCGTCACCGTCGAGGGCAAACGCCGGAATGATGGTGTGGAACGGACGTTTGCCGCCGGCGACCACATTGGGATGCTGCGGATCGAGCGAGAAACCGCAGCCACGATTTTGCAGGCTAATGCCGGTGCCCGGCACCACTACGCCAGAACCGAAGCCCATGTAGTTTGACTGTATAAAGGAAACCATCATGCCGCTGGCATCAGCGGTAGAAAGATAAACCGTGCCGCTCTGCTGCGGGGAGCCAAAGGTAAAATCTCCTGCCCAATCGGGATTAATCAACTGCGCGCGTTGTTTTAAATACTCATCACTGAGAAGCAATTCTGCCGGGAACTCAAGGTGATCGTAATCGCTGACGTAGCGATCCAGATCGGCCAGCGCCAGCTTCATCGCTTCAATCGACAGATGCAGCCACGGCACCGAATCCGGTTCATAGCGACCAATATCCCACTGCTCAAGAATGCCCAGCGCAATCAAGGTGGCAATGCCCTGACCGTTCGGCGGCAGTTCCTGCACCGATCCGCCCGCAAACGGGCGCGATAACAATTCTACCCAGTCGACGCGATGATTTTTCAGATCATCAAGGCTCAGCGCCGCACCATGCTGCTTAGCAAACGCCACTATCTTTTCAGCCAGCTCGCCACGATAGAAGGCTTCACCGCGCGTTTCGGCGATTTTTTGCAGCGTTTCGGCTTGCGCCGGATTACGGAACAGCTCGCCGGCACGCGGCGGTCGTCCATCGGGCGCAAAGCACTCGAGGAAGCCGGGCTGATCTTTCAGCTTGTGGTAGGCGCGTTGCCATAGATGACCAATCAGCGGTGAAACCGGGAAACCATCGCGTGCGTATTCAATAGCCGGTTGCGCTAGCGTGGTGAGCGGCAGCGTGCCAAAGCGTTCGGCCAGCTCCACCCACGCCGAAACCGCGCCCGGCACGGTGACCGCTTCCCAGCCAATTTCCGGCATGGCATCGCGTCCGGCAAAGCGTTCCGGGTTCCATGCGGCGGGCGAGCGGCCCGAGGCATTCAAACCGTGCAGCTGTTTGCCATCCCAGATAATCGCAAAGGCGTCACTGCCGAGTCCGTTGCCGCTAGGCTCCAGCACGGTCAATGCCATTGCACTGGCAATCGCCGCATCTACCGCATTGCCGCCCTGTTGCAACATACGCATCCCGGCTTGCGCCGCCAGCGGCTGCGAAGTGGCAACCGCGTTGCGTCCCATCATCGGTACGCGGTGTGAGGCATAGCTGACGTTAAAATCCAGTTCACTCATGATCGTTCCTTAGTGTGAGTCATCACGTGGGTCGAGCGCGTCGCGCAAACCGTCGCCCAGCAGGTTGAAGCCCTGCACGGTGAGAAAAATAGCCAGGCCGGGGAAAATCGACATCCACGGCGCCTGTTCGAGAAAGCCTTTGGCGGTATTCAGCATCGCACCCCATGAAGGCGAGGGCGGTTGCTGGCCGAGGCCAAGGAATGAGAGGCTGGCTTCGGTAATGATCGCCGAAGCAATCGCCAGCGTGGCCTGCACCAGAATTGGCGATAGCACATTGGGCAGCACGTAACGCAGGATGATCCAGCGATCGGGCAGGCCAATCGCTCGCGCGCCGTCAATATAATCTTCGTGGCGAATGGCGATCACCTGGCCGCGCGTCAAGCGCGCGAAAATCGGCATCGCAGATAAACCGATGGCAATCATAGCGTTTGATAAGCTCGGGCCGAGAAACGCTCCCAGCGCGATTGCCAGAATCAGAAACGGGCATGCCAGCAGCGCTTCGATAAAGCGCGAAATAATGCCGTCGCACCAGCCTTGCCAGTAACCGGCAATCAACCCAAGCGGCACACCAATCAGAATGGCGATCAGCACCGAAATGCAACCCGCCAGCAGCGAAGTACGCGCGCCCCACACCAGCCGAGACAAAATATCGCGCCCCAGCTCATCGGTGCCAAACCAGTGCAACACCGTAGGTGCTTTACGCACCGCAAGGAAATTGGCTTTGATGGGATCAAACGGTGCCAGCCACGGTGCCAGCAGCGCCACGGCGACAAACAGCAGCACAATCACCGCACCAATCAGCGCACTTTTATTACGCAGGAACTTTTTCAGCACCCGACGATTCGGCTTTGCCACTGCAGGCAGTGCGCCAGCGGTTAATACCTCGCTCATGGTCAGCCTCGCATTTTCGGGTTAATGATCATATAGAGCACATCGGCCAGCAGATTGAGCAGCAAGAAGCCAATCGCCACCACCAGCACCACGCCTTGCACCACGGCGTAATCACGGTTGAATACCGCATCGACAATCATCTTGCCAAAGCCGGGCAGCGTGAAGACCTGCTCGGTCAGCACCGCGCCACCCAGCAACTCGCCAAACAGCAGCGTGGTGAGAGTAACTATCGGCATCAGCGCATTACGTAACGCATGCTTGAGCACCACTTTCTTTGCCAGCAGCCCTTTGGCGCGTGCGGTGCGAATGTAATCCGCTTTCAGCACGGCGATCATTGAAGCGCGAGTGTGGCGCATTAACGTGGCGGCCAGTCCGGTACCAAGCACCAGCGCCGGCAGCAGCAGCGTTTTCAGGTTCTGCGCCACATCTTCGCTAACCGGCACAAAACCCGATGCCGGCAGCCATTGCAGGTGCACGGAAAACAGCAAAATCAGCAGAATACCGAGCCAGAAGTGAGGCACTGAAATCCCGGAAAGCGCGACAAAGTTGGTGGTGTGATCGACCCAACTGTCTTTGCGCACTGCGGCGATGATGCCCATGCTGATGCCAATCACCAGCGCGATAATCATCGCCAGCAATGACAATTCCAGCGTGACCGGCAATTTGCTGGCGATCAGCGCCGTCACCGGCTCTTTGGTGCGCAGCGACATGCCCAAATCGCCGGTTAGCGCATTACCCATCCAGGCGAAATATTGCGCGGGGATCGGATCGTCCAGATGATATTCCGCCCGCAGCTGGGCGATAACCGCTGGATCGCGCTCTTCGCCCGCCATCGCCAGCACCGGATCGCCCGGCAGCAGCTTTTGCAGTGCGAACACCATAATGCTCACCAGCAGCAGCGTCGGAATGGCCAGCAATAGCCGTTTTACAATCAGTTCCAGCATCCTCGCTCCTTAGCGGTTTACTGCGCCAGACTTACGCCAGCCAAACGTACCAATCCGTCCGGCCAGGCTTTGAAGCCCTGCAGTTTTTTCGACATGCCAAAAATGCGTGGCTCAAAGTAGAGGTAAGCAATCGGCATATCGCTTTGCAGTTGGTTCACCACCTGGGTGTAGAGCGCCTGACGCTGTGCCTGGTCGTTGGTGAGACGCGCGGCATTCAGCCACTCATCGACCTGCGCATTGCTGTAGCGTCCGTCATTGAGCGTGCCTTTGCTGTTAATAAACGAATAGATGCTGCCGTCCGGATCCGGACGACCAGACCAACCCGACAGGCTAAGCTGATAATCCCCGCGCTGCTGGCGATCCAACAGGGTGGCGAACTCACTCATTTGCAGATTGAGGTTGAAACCGGCTTCACCGACCATCGCCTGAATCACCTGGCCCACCTGCTGCGCGGTCGGGTTATTGCTGACCAGCAGCGTCAGATTCAGCGGTGTGGTAACACCCGCAGCCTTCAGCAGTGCTTTGGCTTTCTCAACATCGCGCGGTGCGATCGGTGTTTTGACGTGATACGCGCTGACCGGTGAAAACGCCTGATTGGCTGGCGTATATAAGCCTTCAAACGCCACCTGATTCAGCGCATCACGGTCAATCGCCAGTGAGAACGCTTCACGCACCCGCGCATCTTTCAGCGGACTATTAGCATCGACTTTGCCGTTGTTGATATTGAAAGTGATGCCCTGATAACCAAGACCTGTGACTTTTGCCAGCGCCAGTTTGCTATCGGCTTCAACGGTTTTCACATCGCTGGCGGCCACGCCTTCGGTGAGATCCAAATCGCCCGCACGCAGGTTCGCGAGGCGCACTGAAGCATCCGGGATCGGCAGGAAAATCACCTTATCGAAGTGATAGGCGCCTTTATTCCAGTAATTGTCATAGCGCTTGAGCACGATGCGATCCTGCTGAACACGGCTGTCGAACTGATACGGGCCAGAGCAGACCGGATGAGCGGCGAAATCGGGCTTTTTCGCCGCTTCCGGTGCCAGCATGGCTCCGGCGCGGTCGGTCAGCTGGCTCAGCAGCGCCGCATCCGGGTTTTTCAGGTGGAACTTCACCTGCATCGGGCCGCTCACTTCCACGCTTTCAATCGAGGAGATTTCACTTTTACGCAGCGAACCCGGCAGCGTTTGCGCACGTTCGATATTGAATTTCACTGCTTGCGCATCAAATTTTTCGCCATCGTGGAAGGTCACGCCGCTGCGCAGATTCATGGTCAGCGTTTTGCCGTCCTCGCTCCACGCCCAATCGGTCGCGAGACCCGGTACCACTTTGAGGTTTTGGTCAACATCGACCAAACGATCGCACATGGCCGCAAACACAAAACGGCCGTAATAGGTGCGCGCCAGATGCGGATCGAGCATGTCGGGATCGGCGCCCAGGCCGATGCGAATCACGCTGTCAGCCTGGCTGTGGGCGCTAGCCCCGAGCAGTAACAGACCGCTGAGGGCGGTTAATAACGTATGACGAGCTTGCTTCACGGTGTATCTCCAGAGGTTAGGCTTGCTGATTCACCGCCTGCTCAAACAGGGCGCGGCGACGTAAAAAAGCGGCGGAAGGTGGCGCAAGGGTGATGACGCTGCGATCGCGATTAATCTCCTGCCAGCGGTGACAGGCAATTTGACGGCCGCCGCTCAGCACCTGATTAATCGGTTCAAACTGGCGACATTCCGCTGTGGCATAGGGACAACGGGTATGAAAACGGCAGCCGCTAGGTGGATCTGCAGGGTTGGGCAAATCACCCTGCAGCATGGGGATGGTGCGACTGACGCCCGGCTGCATTTGTGGCGCGGAGGCAATCAACGCTTGCGTATAAGGATGGAGCGGCGCATCAAAAATCTCATCGACGCTGGCCAGTTCGACAATCTGACCGAGATACATCACCGCCACGCGATCGCTCATATGGCGGATTACCGCCAAACCGTGCGCCACGATCACCATCGTCAGGCCAAACTGCTGTTTCAGGCTCTCAAGCAGATTCACCACCTGCGCCTGCACGGACACATCCAGCGCTGAAACCGGCTCATCGCCGAGCAGTAATTTCGGCTGTGAGGCCAGCGCGCGGGCAATACCAATGCGCTGGCGCTGACCGCCTGAAAACTCGTGCGGGTAACGTTCGGCCCAGGCCGCAGGCAGGCCAACGGTGCGCAGCAGTTCGGCGACGCGCGCGTGGCGCTGATCGCGGCTCATCTTTTCATGCAGCCACAAAGGTTCGCCCACAATCTGCTGCACCGTCATGCGCGGATTGAGCGAGGCAAACGGATCCTGAAAGATAATCTGCAATTCGCGACGCAGCTGATTGAGCCGCGCGCCGCTGGCATCGGTGATGCTTTCACCCTGATAGAACACGTCGCCGGCGCTGGCGGCTAATAAACGCAGCAGCAAACGTCCCAGCGTCGATTTACCGGATCCGGATTCGCCGACAATCGCCAGCGTTTCGCCCGGCATCACCTGTAGCGCAACGCGATCAACCGCCGTCACGCCGCGATTGCGTGAAAACAGCCGGTTGCCGGTGGAGAAGGTTTTGCTTAAATCGCGGCACTCTAAAATCGGCTTCATACACTTTCTCCCAGCGTGACGTGTTGCTCTAACGGAGCGCGGAAACAGGCCACCTGATGATCGTTCGCCAGTGCACGCAACGCCGGACGATGCTGGTGGCAGCGTATTTCGGCGAAGGGGCAACGCGTGGCAAAGCGGCAGCCAGCCGGCATATTTTCCGGCAACGGTACCTGGCCGGGAATGGTGGCTAACGCACCTTCGCGTGCGCTCAGGCTAGGAATTGAGCCCATCAGGCCAATGGTGTAAGGATGCTGCGGATCGTTGAAAATACGCTCCACGCTGCCGCTCTCCACCACCTGACCGGCATACATCACCGCCACGCGCTGCGCCACTTCCGCTACCACGCCGAGGTCATGCGTGATCATCAATACTGCGGTGCCCGTTTCCTGTTTTAGGGTGTTCAACAGCGCCAGAATTTGCGCCTGAATGGTGACGTCGAGCGCGGTAGTGGGTTCATCGGCAATCAACAGTTTTGGCTGGTTGATCAGCGCCATGGCAATCATCACGCGCTGGCGCATGCCGCCGGAGAGCTGATGCGGATAGGCTTTCAGCCGCTGTTCCGCCGCTGGAATTTGCACTTTTTGCAGAATCGCCAGCGCCGCGTCCATTGCCCGGCGCTTACTCACTTTGCGATGGCGCATTACCGCTTCGCTCAGCTGATCGCCAAGCGTGAAGGCTGGATTAAGCGAGGTCATCGGTTCCTGAAAAATCATCGCCAACTGGTTGCCACGCAGGCTGGCGTATTCACTGCTGCTGAGTTGGCGCAGATCGCGGCCATCAAACAGCATGTCGCCCTGCAAGATTTGCGCACTGTCAGGCTGCAAACCCATCAACGTGAGTGAGGTGATGCTTTTGCCGCAGCCCGATTCACCGACCAGCGCCAGCGTTTCTCCCGCCTGTAGCTCCAGAGAAATATCATCCAGTACCGTGACCGGCGAGCCGCGAAACTGCACGCGCAGATTGCGTAGCGATAAAACGGGATGTGCGGTCATGGCGCTTCCTCCTGGCGGGAATAGAGCGTTTCCATCAGCGCCTGTTGCAGCGCAAGCAGATGCTCACGCATCGCCGCTGCCGCTTCATGGGGCTGGCGCTGGGCGATGTGCATCACCAGCCGCTGATGATGGGTGTCATAGTTATCCAGGCGTGCCGGGGTACGCGCCTGCACCCGCAAATGCTGCCAGCCGGGATCGCGGCGCACCGCATCGACGGCATCAAACAGCCCGAGCATCAAACGATTGCCCGCCGCTTCGGCGATGGCGCGATGGAAGGCGCTGTCCCACAGTTCATGCTGATCGCCATCTTCAGGCGGCGTGATGGCGTGCATGCGCTCCAGCAGGCGTTTCATTAAGGCGATTTGTTCTTTGGTGGCGCGCAGGGCGGCAAGACTTGCCAGCCCCGGCTCCAGCTGCAAACGCGCTTCCATCACTTCAAGCAGATTCGATTGCTGTGGCAGATCCTGTAGCACCAGCGGCTGCACTGGCGCGGAGGGCCCAACAAAGGTGCCTTTGCCCTGTTTACGCCAGATGCGGCCCTCTTCTTCCAGCACATCTAATGCCCGGCGAATTTCACGACGACCGATGCCAAACCGCTCGGCTAACTCACGTTCGGTGGGCAGCGCGCGATCGGGCGTGTGCTCCTGCTGCTGAATCAGCTGGCGCAGTTGCTCAAGTGCGGTGCTGGAGTTGCGGCTGGTTTCTGGCGTGTCATTCATAATTGGTTCGCCTGCTTATGCATCAGAAAAAGATCGGTAATCGCCGCGTATCCAGCACTTTTCCTGATGAAAGGCGAATTCGGCAGCTTTCTTAGCGTAGGCAAGAAGTGAACCAATATTTAATTGGTTCGGATTAGCGTGTCATCAATGTGTAATAACCACATGATCGCAAAGTAAAAGTTTTTTTCAGTGCCGGTTGAGAATTGCGATAAGCGTCAACGTCCTCACCGGCATGCTGCTTCACGGTGGTGCGCGCGCGCTGCTTATCTGTGCAATGCCAGCAGTGCGGCGACGCGCGGTGAGTTAATAACCGATGGTTTTCAGCGGGATATAACCTTGGCATCTATTTTGTATGTGTTAACGCAGATGCAGGAGCGATAGCGGGCAACCGAGGTCGCCAGACAATTTGCAATGGGTCACTAGGGTTCCGGTCGAAAGATGCTGGTCCGAGAGTGACCGACCGTCCTCTGACGGTTACACGGCGGGAAAAAAGCCCGGGAGGAAAGCGAGAACGTTGCTCGCCGCCTCCTGCTTTTTTTTCGTCCGTTAACGCCAGAGGAACCATCATGATCAAAGCCTGCCTTCGCCTGCTGTTGCTTTGCACCATCACGCTGTTCAGCGTCAACACGCTGGCCGCCGACAAACCCTCCTTTAAGATTTGCTGGTCGATCTACGCGGGATGGATGCCGTGGGATTACGCGCAGCAGAGCGGCATCGTCAAAAAATGGGCCGACAAATACGGCATCGATATCCAGTTTGTGCAGGTTAACGACTACATCGAGTCGGTGAATCAATACACCGCCGGGGGTTTTGCGGGTTGCACCATGACTAACATGGATGCACTGACCATTCCGGCCACCGGCGGCGTCGATAGCACGGCGCTGATCGTTGGCGATTACTCCAACGGTAACGACGGCATTCTGCTGAAAGGCGCGGGCAACCTCTCAGCGCTGAAAGGCAAGCCGATCAACCTGGTCGAACTCTCGGTTTCGCATTACCTGCTGGCGCGGGCGCTGGAGAAATCCGGCATGAGCGAGAAAGACGTCAAAGTGGTGAACACCGCCGATGCCGATTTGGTGGCGGCGTTCGGCACCGCCGACGTCAACGCTATCGTTACGTGGAATCCGCTGCTCGCCGAAGCGGAGAAGCAGCCGAACAGCCATCTGATTTTCTCTTCCGCGCAAATTCCGGGCGAAATCCTCGATCTGCTGGTGGTCAACAGCGCCACGCTGCAGAAGTATCCGCAGCTCGGCAAAGCGCTGACCGGCGCGTGGTATGAAACGTTGAAAACCATGTCCGGCCCAACCGACAGCGCTAAAGCGGCACGTACACAAATGGCGCAGGCTTCCGGCACCGATCTGGCGGGCTTTGACCAGCAGCTGGCCGCCACGCATCTGTTTAGCGATGCCAAAACCACCCTCGACTTCGTCCAAAGCCCACAGCTCAAAACCACCATGCAGATGGTCGCCGAGTTCTCGTTTAAGCACGGTTTGCTGGGCGAGGGCGCGCCGAGCGCCGATGTGGTTGGCGTGGCAACGCCTGCGGGCAATTGGGGCGATGCGGGTAACCTCAAACTGCGCTTCACCGATGAGTACACCAAAATGGCCGCCGCCGGGCAGCTGTAAGCGAGGCGATGCCGATGCGTAAGTTGATCAACTACCAACCGCTGCCGCTGGGGCGCTTGCTGCTGGGCATTCTGCCGCTGCTGGCGCTGCTGCTGGTGTATCTGTTCGCGTCGGATGCGCGTCTCAGTCTGAATGCGGCAGACAAGCTGTTGCCGGGCTTTAACGCCATGGGCGACGCCTTCAGCCGCATGGCGTTTCAGCCCAGCCCGCGCACCGGCGAATATCTGTTGTGGAGCGATACCGCCGCCAGTTTGCTGCGTTTGCTGTGTGGTGTGGCGATCAGCGCGCTATTGGCGCTGGCGCTGGGTCTGTTCACCGGCGCGCTGCCAGTGGTGCGTGCGGTGCTGGCGCCGCTGGTGACGCTGTTTGCGTTGGTGCCGCCGCTGGCGATTCTGCCGATTCTGTTTATCTGTTTTGGTCTCGGCGAAGTATCGAAAGTGGTGCTGATTGTCATCGGCATTACGCCGCTGATTGCCCGCGATTTGCAGCTGCAGGTGCAGAAGATCCCGCGCGAGCAGCTGGTAAAAGCGCAGACGCTCGGCGCGCACAGCGCGCAGATTTTATGGCGCGTGATCCTGCCGCAGCTGATGCCGCGGCTGTTGGATGCGGTACGGCTGTCGCTGGCGTCGGCGTGGCTATTTCTGATTGCCGCCGAAGCCATCGCCGCCACGGAAGGCCTGGGGTATCGCATCTTCCTGATGCGGCGTTATCTGGCAATGGATGTGATTCTGCCCTACGTGGCGTGGATCGCGCTGCTGGCCTTTCTGCTCGACCTGTTGCTGCGGCTGGTTAGCCGTCGCTGCTGGCCGTGGTATCACGCGAAATAAGGGGCGAGCGATGCCGTTACTGCAACTGAAAAACCTCGAGAAACATTACGGCCAGCAAGTGGTGCTGGAGCGCCTCAACATTGAGGTTGAAGAGGGCGAGTTTGTGGCGATTGTCGGTGCGTCCGGCTGCGGCAAAACCACTTTCCTGAATATGCTGCTCGGCACTGAAGCGCCCAGCAAAGGCCAGCTGTTGCTGGATGGCGAACCTATCCCCGACGAACCGGATGCGCATCGCGGCGTGGTGTTTCAGCGTTATTCCGTGTTTCCGCATCTGACGGTGCTGGGCAACGTGATGCTGGGCGACGAGTTCAGCAGTGCGCGTTGGCTGGGCCGCGTGTGGGGAAAGAAACGCCAGGCGATTCGCCAGCGCGCGCAGGCCATGCTGGCGCAGGTCGGGCTTGAACAGGCACAGAATAAATATCCGCATCAGCTGTCGGGCGGCATGCAGCAGCGTCTGGCGCTGGCGCAGGCGTTGATGAAGCAGCCGCGCATTTTGCTGCTCGATGAACCCTTCGGCGCACTCGATCCCGGCATCCGTAGCGAGATGCACCAACTGATCACCCGTTTGTGGCAGCAGCATAACCTGACCATCTTCATGATCACCCACGATTTGAAAGAGGGATTTAGCCTTGCATCGCGTCTGCTGGTGTTCGACAAGCTGCGCCACGATCCGCACGCGCCTGAAGCCTGGGGCGCGACCATCACTTACGATCTGCCGCTGGATCGCGCACAGCCATCCGAACCGCAGGTCGCCTAAAGGAGAAAACCATGAAGCCTTACCAAACCTTGTTGCCGAGCGGCGCACACTGGTCGCTGGTGATGCGCAGCGGCAGCGCGCTGACCCTCACCGATGTCGAAGGTGGCGCCAACGTCGGCCTGCTGTTTTACAACCCGGAAAACCTGCTGGAGCGCTATAACGCGCCCGATACCCTGAAGTGCCAGCACACTTTCCGCCTCACCGCCGGTCATTGTCTCTATTCCGATATGGGACGGATTTTCTGCGGCATCGAACACGACAGCTTCGGCTGGCACGAAAGCGTGTGTGGCACGCTGAATGCCGCACAAACCGCCGCGCGTTTTGGTGCCAGCACCTATCAGCAGGCGCGCAATCTGCGCCATCAAAATGGCTACGACAGTTTTCTTGTCGAGCTGGCCAAATATGGGCTCGGCCAGCGCGATATGGCGTCCTGCCTCAACCTGTTTGCGCAGGTGCGCGCCGACGACAGTGGCACTTTGCAGCTGGAACGTCAGGGCGCGGCGGGTGCCAGCGTGCGTTTACGTTTCGCGATGGACACGCTGGTGCTGCTGCACACTTGCCCGCATCCGCTCAGCGCATCGCAGGATTATCCGCGCCAGCCGGTGCAGATCGAACTGGATGCGCAACACGCGCCGCTGCCGGCGATGTGTCTCGAGCGCGACGAGAATAAGCGCGGTCTGCGCAATAACGCGCTGTATCAACTGCAAGGAGAAATGTGATGATCATTGAAAGTCAGCGCAATCCAGCCGAAGCGCGCTTCCAGCAACAAATTGATGCCGGTGATTACTGGCTGCAGCGCATCGAGGCGGGCCAAACGCTACGCATCACCGATCTTGAAGGCAATCAAGCCGCAGATACGCTGTTTTTCAATGCTGATGACACCGCCGAACGCTACAGCATGAGCGACACGCTGCGCGGGCAGAACAATGTGTTTCTGACGGCCGGCAGCGTGCTGCGCTCGAACTTTGATCGCCCAATGCTGACCATCACTGCCGATACCTGCGGCCGTCACGACACGCTCGGCGGCGCTTGTTCGTGCGAAAGCAACACGGTGCGCTATGACCTGGAGAAGCGCCATATGCATTCGTGCCGCGATAGCTGGATGCTGGCGGTGGCGGAACAGCCGGAGTTTGGCCTGACGCGCCGCGACATCACCCACAACATCAACTTTTTCATGAACGTGCCGGTGACGCAGGATGGCGGATTGACCTTTGCCGACGGCATTTCTGCGCCGGGCAAATATGTCGAGATGCTGGCGCACATCAGCGTGCTGGTGCTGATCTCCAACTGCCCGCAGCTCAATAATCCCTGCAACGGTTACAACCCAACGCCGATTTTAGTCAGCGTGTGGTGATTCTCTGACGCAACGGGACGACCCGTTTTCTGCCGTCAATGCTACGCAGGACGACCTGCCGCAACGAGAGTATTCAGTCATGATTGATCGCGTATTAATTGCCAACCGTGGCGCGATTGCCGTGCGCATTATTCGAACCCTGCAAGCCATGAATATCCGGGCGATTGCCGTATACGCCGAAGCCGACCGTCATGCGCGCCATGTGCGTCTGGCGGATGAAGCCTGGTCGCTCGGTGAAGGTCAGGTGCGAGACACTTATCTCAATCAGGATAAATTACTGGCGATAGCCGCGCAGAGTGGCGCGCAGGCGCTGCATCCCGGTTACGGTTTTCTCAGTGAAAATCCGGAGTTTGTCACGCGCTGCGAAGCGGCGGGCGTGCATTTTCTTGGGCCGAGCGCCGAGCAGATGGCGGCCTTTGGCCTGAAACACAGCGCGCGTGCGCTGGCTGAACAGAATAACGTGCCGCTGCTGCCGGGCAGCGGCTTACTGGCTTCGCTGGCCGAGGCGCAGCAGATGGCGGCGCAGATTGGCTATCCGGTCATGTTGAAAAGCACCGCGGGCGGCGGCGGCATTGGCATGCAGCGCTGCGACGATGCCGAACAGCTCGACGCGGCATTTACCCGCGTGAAGCGCCTGGCGGGCAACAACTTCGCCGACGATGGCGTGTTTTTAGAGAAGTTTATTGCGCGTGCGCGCCATATCGAAGTGCAGATTTTTGGCGACGGCGCAGGTGAAGTCATCGCGCTCGGCGAGCGTGATTGCTCGGCCCAGCGCCGCAATCAAAAGGTGCTGGAAGAGACGCCCGCACCGGGCTTGAGCGCTGCGGTGCGCGCGCAGTTGCAGGCCACCGCCGTAAGGCTGGCGCGGGCGGTGAACTATCGCAGCGCGGGCACGGTGGAATATGTTTATGACGATGCCAGCCAGCAGTTCTGGTTCCTCGAAGTGAACACGCGCTTGCAGGTGGAACATGGCGTCACCGAAATGGTGTATGGCGTTGATTTGGTGCGCTGGATGGTAGAACTGGCGCAGCAAAGATTGCCGCCGCTGGCCGATTTGCAGCCGGTGGTGCAAGGTCACGCCATTCAGGTACGGCTTTACGCCGAAGATCCGGCTAAGCAGTTCCAGCCCAGCGCGGGATTGCTCAGCCATGTGCAGTTCCCGACTATGATTGAGGGCGCTAAGCTGCGCATCGACAGCAGCGTTGAGAGCGGCATGGAGGTTTCGCCATTTTACGATCCGATGCTGGCGAAACTTATCGTGCATGCCGCTGACCGGACCAGCGCGCTAGGCAGCATGGCGCAGGCGCTATCCGCCACCGAACTGTACGGCATCGAAACCAATTTGCTGTGGCTGCGCCAGCTGTGCACGCTGCCGGACGTGCAGCAGGGACGCATCATCACCGCCACGCTCGGCACCCTGCAGTGGCAGCCGCCAACGCTGGATATTCTCAGCGGCGGCACCTTAACCACAGTGCAAGATGCGCCGGGCCGCATCGGTTATTGGCATGTTGGTGTGCCGCCTTCCGGTCCATTCGACAGCCGCGCGTTCCAGCTGGGTAATCGCCTGTTAGACAATGATGCGCAGGCCGCCGGGCTGGAGATCACCTTGCGTGGCCCGACGCTGCGCTTCAACCAGGCCTGCAGTTTTGTCCTGACCGGCGCGCCGATTGCCGCGCAGCTTGATCAACAAACGATACCGATGCATCAGCGGCTGACGGCGCAGGCCGGGCAAACGCTGACGCTCGGCGAAGTTCGAGACGGCAGCCGCAGCTATCTGCTGCTGGCCGGTGGCCTCGATACGCCGCGCTATCTGGGTAGCCGCAGCACTTTCACCCTCGGCAAATTTGGTGGTCATGCCGGACGCGCGCTGCGCGCTGGTGATGTGCTGCATCTCGCCGCGCCGCAGGTGCTGACAGCGGCCAGCTTGCCGGATAATTTGCTGCCGTCACTGAACGGCAGCTGGCAGCTGCGGGTGATTTACGGTCCGCATGGCGCGCCAACCTTCTTCACCGATGAAGACATCGCCGAATTTTTCGCCGCTGAGTGGCAAGTGCACTACAACTCCAGCCGCACCGGCATTCGCCTAATCGGCCCCAAACCGACCTGGGCACGCAGCGATGGCGGCGAAGCGGGCATGCATCCCTCGAACATCCACGACAATGCGTACGCCTTCGGCACGGTGGATTTTACCGGCGATATGCCGGTGATCCTCGGCCCGGATGGCCCATCGCTGGGAGGTTTTGTTTGTCCGGCAACGGTGATCGAAGCCGATCTGTGGAAGCTGGGGCAGCTGAAAGCTGGCGATCGCGTCCAGTTCCAACCGATCGAACTTGCCACCGCCGATCAACTGGCGCAAGCGCAGCGTGACGAGATCATCAAACTGCAATCTCAACCGATTACAGTGAACGCGGCGCTGCCCTTAATTGATCCGGTTCTGCACCATCATGCGGCAACGGAGCAACGTCCTTCGCTCTGTATTCGGACGGCAGGCGACCGTTTTCTGCTGGTGGAATATGGCGATTTGCAACTGGATATCGCGTTGCGTTTTCGCGTGCATGCGCTGATGCAATGGCTGGAAGCGCACCCGCTGCCGGGGCAACTGGAATTGACGCCTGGCATCCGCTCGCTACAAATTCATTATGACGCACAAATGTGTGCCAGAAGTGAGCGAGTGGCGCAAATATTGCACGCTGATTTAGCATTGGGGAGCCTGGCCGATGCGGCCGTGCCTGCGCGCACCGTCTGGCTGCCACTCAGCTGGGATGATGCGGCCTGTCGTGAAGCGATTGTGCGCTACGACCAATCCGTCAGACCGAATGCGCCGTGGTGCCCAAGCAATATTGAATTTATTCGCCGCATCAATGGGCTGGATAGCATTGAATCGGTAAAAGAGATCGTATTTAGCGCCTCTTATTTGGTCATGGGATTGGGCGATGTCTATCTCGGTGCGCCGGTGGCTACGCCACTCGATCCGCGCCATCGCCTGGTGACCACCAAATACAATCCGGCGCGCACCTGGACGGCGGAAAATTCAGTCGGTATCGGTGGCGCTTATATGTGCGTGTACGGCATGGAAGGGCCGGGCGGCTATCAGTTTGTTGGACGCACTATGCAGATGTGGAACCGCGATCGCCCCACAGCTGCGTTTACCCAGCCCTGGTTACTGCGCTTCTTCGATCAAATTCGCTTTTATCCGGTAGATGCCGACGAGTTGCTGCAGATTCGTGAGCGTTTCCCGTGGGGCGATTATCCGCTACGCGTGGAACAGGGTGAATTCCGCCTCGCCGAGTATCAGGCGATGCTGACGCAGCACGCGCAGGAGATTGATGCCTTCCAGCAGCAGCGCCAGCAGGCGTTTGATGAGGAGTTGGCGCGCTGGCGAGCGGAAGGGCAGTTTACCTTCGATAGCCAGCTGCAAGCGCAGAGCACCGAAGAGAGTGTGGTGCCAGCCGGTTGTCATCCCGTTGAGAGCCAGGTGGCGGGCAGCGTGTGGCAATGGCTGGTGGAGGAAGGCAGTGAAATCAGTGCGGGGGCCACGGTCGGCATTCTCGAATCAATGAAGATGGAAATCCCGATCGTCGCGCCCGTCAGTGGAAAAATCCATAGTCTGACGCGGCAGCCTGGGCAGCAAGTGCAGGCAGGTCAATTGCTTATGGTGATCGACCCAAAAGTGGCATAAGAAAGAATAAAAAATAATCAGGAATCTGGCAGCAAAGTCGGGGATATGTCCCATACTTAGAAACCCGAACTATTGTTGCATTGCCCTGACATCTTTTGCAGTGCTCAACAGGCTGTGTCCCGCATCGGTTTGATAATAACTATGCGAAACCGCTTCGGGATACAGCCTGATCGTCCGGTTTCAGCGCCTGGTGGCGCTTACCTCTCTACTTTCACGTGCTTCATAGTGAGTTTTTAAGGAGTTCTCTATGGAATTAAAAGATCCCATGGTCGAGTTGCTCAGCAGCCTTGAGCAGATTGTTTTGACACGTGACGCGAAGCCATCCGTATCAGAAATTTCAATCAATCAGACTACAGTTCCCGAGCCGCAGCGTTTACGCGAGATGACCGGCATGCAGGTTGACGAATTTGCCCGTGTGATGGGTGTCAGCGTTTCGTCAGTGAAAAGCTGGGAGGCGCAACGTACACGTCCTTCCGCTACGGCGCGTAAATTGATGAAGTTGTTGCAGGCCAACCCTTATTTAGGGCGTCAGCTGCTGGAGTAATCCCTTTTTTGGGATGATCCAACCCGCCTTGATGGCGGGTTTTTTAATTTATGGCGCCATACTTTGCTGCCTGTTTAACGAACCAGCTCTCCGGCACGCAGTGCGGCGGTTGCGCTAACTGCGCAAGCCCTTGTTTGATGGTCTGCTCTGCCTGCCGCCAAAGATGGCTATCGCCCTCGCGCAGTAGCTGAATCTGAATCTGCTTTTCCACCAGATAGACGCGCGCAAAGTCGGCATCGTACTGCACGATGGCGCGGGTGTTGTCGATGATGTCGGCCAGCTTGATGGTTTGCGCTTCGGGCGAGGCATCGGCGGTATGACGAAAATGCGCCAGCTTGCGTGCGGCGCGGTTTTTTGCCGCAGGCTGCGCGCTGTCGGTGAGCTGGTCCACCAGTTCCGCCACGCGCGGGCCGAAATGGCGTTCGATATCGTCAATGGTGCTGGGCGTGTCTTCTACCGTGTCATGCAGCCAGGCGGCGGCAATCATCTGTTCATCATCGGTAACGCTACGCACTAATTCGGCGACGGCAGCCGGATGCACAATGTAAGGCTCGTCAGTGTATTTGCGACGTTGACCCGCAGCGGCATGCGCCTCAGTGGCATAACGGCGCGCTTGCTCTTCCAGTGAATCTCGCATATTTCACTCTCCCAGAGAAAAGTCGCTTGCAATTATCTAGCGCGCTATTTATATTGAAACCCATGAACAGTAATCAAGATGACAAAAAAGTGAAGCAGGCGCCACTTCAGTTAGATCAGCAGCTCTGCTTTGCACTGTATTCGGCGAATCTCGCGATGCACAAAGTCTATCGCCAGCTGCTATCAAAGCTGGAGATTACCTATCCGCAATATCTGGTGATGCTGGTGCTGTGGAATCAGGACGATGTGACGGTCTCTGAGATTGGCGAGCAGCTGTTTCTTGATTCAGCTACGCTGACGCCGCTGTTGAAACGTCTGGAGAGCGCGGGTTTATTGCATCGCCAGCGTTCCCGTCAGGATGAGCGTCAGGTTGTGGTAACGCTGACCGATGAAGGTCGTGCGTTGCGTGACAAAGCAGAAAGTATTCCGGAAGCCATTCAGTGCGCAACAGCCTGCGATGACCAGGTGATGGCATCTCTGAAAGCTCAGTTAGACGAGTTGCGCGATAGCCTTTACCGCGCCAATTAATAAACAGGGGAAGTCGCTGTCCAGACAACCCAAAAGATGACGTTCAGGTTTGCGCATAATAAGTAGTGCGCGATTATATAGCGAATTAATGAGGTTATTATGTCTTTAGAAAAAGTTGTTTACACTGCAAAAGCTAAAGCTACCGGCGGTCGTGATGGTCGTGCTACTTCTTCCGACAACGTGCTGGATGTAAAACTGGGCGTGCCAAAAGAGATGGGCGGCGCAGGCGGCGAAGTGACTAACCCAGAGCAGCTGTTTGCTGCAGGTTATTCAGCGTGTTTCCTCGGTGCGATGAAGTTTGTGGCTGGCCGCGACAAGATTGCGATGCCGAAAGATGCGTGGATTGAAGGCGAAGTTGGCATTGGCCCAATCCCGAACGGTTTCGGTATTGAAGCCAAGCTGAATATCCATCTGCCAGAGATGGACGCAGCTGAAGCGCAGAAGCTGGTGGATGCGGCACACATCGTTTGCCCATACTCAAACGCAACGCGTGGCAACATCGACGTGACGCTGAACATCATCAACTAATTGATGTTGTTAATGACAAAAGGCTCCTGCGGGAGCCTTTTTTACATATGAATAAAACGCTAACCGGTTCGATTAGAAAATTTATCTGGTCTTACCATTGGTTAAATGTTCTACTGCTCGGCTTCGCGCCATCGCCCTTTCGCCAGTCGGAATCGTCCCGATCCTGCATCTTGCGTCACGCTTTTTCTGCGGTTTAGCGAACTCTGCTGTCTTTAAACAGTCACATAACGGTTGATACAACGACACCAGGTCGGGAATAGAAATTTTCATGAATTATATTAAAAGTTTAACGCAGCAGAAGCTGTCACTACTGCTTGCGTTATATCTCGGTATCTTACTGAATTTACCGATATTTTATCGCCGCTTTGACGGCTTCTTAACGAAATCCAATATCTCTAATTGGCTCTCCGCGGCGGCGGAAGTGATGGCAGCTGTGCTGCTGACTTTCTTCCTGATGCGCTTACTGTCGCTGGGCGGCAAATGGGTTTACCGCATTCTCGCCACACTCACCGTGATCATCTCTGTTGCCGCCGCCTATTACATGGCGTTCTTCAACGTGGTGATCGGCTACGGCATTATCGCCTCGGTGATGACCACCGATATCGATCTCTCTAAAGAAGTGATTGGTCTGCATTTCGTGCTGTGGATGGTGCTGGTGAGCGCGCTGCCACTGCTGCTTATCTGGCGCAATAAGCTTAGCCAAACGCTGATTGAACAACTTAAAACGCCAGGGCAACGTTTGAAGCCGGTAGCCATTATGCTGCTGAGCGTGGCGCTGGTCTGGCTGCCGATTCGCTATTTCGACAAACTGCAGAAGGTGAATGAAGAGATCACCAACATCGATTTGCCGAGCTATGGCGGCGTGGTGGCGCACTCGTATCTGCCATCCAACTGGATTGCCGCGCTGGGCCTGTTCGCCTGGACCAAAGTTGATGAAGAGTGGGATGGTCAGAAATTACTCGATCCGGCAAAAGAGTTTACTTACGTCGCGCCTGCGGGCATCGACGATACCTATATGGTGTTTGTGATTGGCGAAACCACGCGCTGGGATCACATGGGCATGCTCGGCTACGATCGTGATACCACGCCGAAGCTGTCGAAAGAGAAGAATCTGGTCGCGTTCCGTGGTGAATCTTGTGATACCGCCACCAAGCTGTCGTTGCGCTGCATGTTCGTGCGCGAAGGCGGCACCATGGATAATCCGGGCCGCACGTTGAAAGAACAAAATGTTTTCGCCGTGTTGAAAGAGCTGGGCTTCACGTCTGAGCTGTTCGCGATGCAGAGCGAAGTGTGGTTCTACGATAACGCTGACACCAATAACTTCTCGTTCCGCGAGCAGATTGGTTCAGAGAAGCGTAATCAGGGCAAAGCGGTCGATGACATGCTGTTAGTGCCGGAGTTGCAGGCATCGCTACAGCGCTTCCCGAAAGGCAAGCACGTGGTGATTCTGCACACCAAAGGCTCGCACTACCTTTATTCTCAGCGTTACCCGCGAGACTTCGCGCGCTATCAGCCGGAGTGCATGGGCGTTGATGAGAAGTGCAGTAAAGCGCAGTTGATTAACGCCTACGACAACTCGATTTTATACGTTGATACCATGCTGGATAGCGTGCTCGATCAGTTGCGTGATAAGAAGGCGATTGTGTTCTACGCCTCCGATCACGGTGAATCAATCAGCGAGAATATGCACTTGCACGGCACACCGCGCGAGATGGCGCCACCGGAGCAGTTCCGTGTACCGATGATGGTGTGGGCTTCTGATAAGTATCTTGAGGATCCAACCAACCGCAGCAACTTCGAACGTTTACAGGCGCAGCAGCGCGTGGGTAAAACCCATCGTCATGTTGAACTGTTCGATACCATTATGGGATGCCTCGGCTACACCTCACCGGACGGCGGAATTAAAGACGCAAACAACTGGTGTTCAGCACCTGCGGCCGCGCCTGCTAAAGCACTGTGATTTTTTGGGGTTGTTGACCGCTGCTTGCTTTCCAGGCGATCAGTTGGGTTTTCAGTAAAAGGCATTGACGCTTTTTTAGCAGCACAGTAATATGCGCCCCCATCGGCGAGTAGCGCAGCTTGGTAGCGCAACTGGTTTGGGACCAGTGGGTCGGAGGTTCGAATCCTCTCTCGCCGACCATCTTTGAAGAAGCCTGCTTTATAAGCAGGTTTTTTTTCGTCTGTAATTTGTTGGGCCTTGTGCCGATCAGGCTGAAATACAGGGCCGCTCCGTAAAGTCGCCGTGGACACATCCCTGTGGGCTCTGCCGACGCATCCATGCGTCGGAAGCTTTACTCCGCGGCCCTGTATCTCATCCTTAATGAGGCTCCGATGCGTTGCCTTTTACCGCCACACCAATGCTGATCAGCGATGGGAAGGCGGCTCGGTTAGCAAAGCGTCCGCCGCAGGGATGCGGCGGTCGAGGCTACAGGGATGTATTTACGCCGACTTTGCGTTCGAGCCGCCTTTCCTGAGCAACGCACCGAGTGAACAGCAAAACCCGTCGATTTAACCCTTCCGCGCGTCAAACCAATAATAACCATTAATATCTCCAGTTTACTCTCTGCATCCCTTGCCAAATCACACCAACAGGCTTAATTCGCGAAACATTCTTCTTATGACCGGTTTATGCATCATGCTGATTTCTTATGCCATTTCCCTAGCACATTCCGCTGCCTGAACGTCATAACGCACGCAGAATCGTTCAGATATTCAACATTTACCAATAAGTTTCGTGTGTTTTTTAGCGGTGATAATCACTGTCATTTGGCTACATAGCCAGATAATCACGCGGCATTGAGTGCTTTATCACCTTTTTTAATTTTGGCTTAGGCGCGCAAGGGTGTTTTTTATCGTTGCTTGCACTTACTCACACTCTGTGTAAATAACCCCACACTGTATTGACGTTCATTGCAACTGTTGACAAATTGATGCGTCAATAAAATGTAGAGAAGGACGTGTCTGACAGATTCCACGGTGCCAGCACAAAAAAATAACCGCTCACATTTTGCTTACTCTTAATTGACCTGCCCGAACCGCATAAAAAAATCAGAGGTCGGGCGACGCACACAACATCACATCACAATGGAGCAAAACATGATCAACTCCCTGGCTAAATCCAGGATGCTGAAGGTCGGTCTCAGCCTGATTGCTATGACCGTTGCCGCTGGTGTCCAGGCGAAAACCCTCGTTTATTGTTCAGAAGGTTCGCCGGAAGGCTTCAACCCGCAGCTCTTCACATCGGGTACCACCTACGACGCAAGCTCCGTACCGATCTACAACCGTCTGGTTGAATTCAAAACCGGTACCACCGAGCTGCAGCCAGGTCTGGCAGAAAAATGGGATGTCAGCGCGGACGGTAAAACTTACACCTTCCACCTGCGTCAGGGCGTGAAATGGCAAACCACTAAAGACTTCAAGCCAACCCGCACCTTCAATGCCGATGACGTCGTGTTCTCCTTCGAGCGTCAGCTCGACAAAAACAACAAATATCACGGTGTTTCTGGCGGCAGCTACGAATACTTCGAAGGCATGGACATGCCTAAGCTGATCGCCAAAATCGAAAAAGTTGACGATTACACCGTACGCTTCACCCTGACGCGTCCTGAAGCGCCGTTCATTGCTGACCTCGGCATGGACTTCGCCTCAATCATTTCTAAAGAATATGCCGACAACATGCTGAAAGCGGGCACGCCTGAGAAGCTGGACCTCAATCCAGTGGGCACCGGTCCGTTCGTACTGCAGCAGTATCAGAAAGACTCGCGCATTCTGTATAAAGCTAACCCAGACTTCTGGGGCACCAAGCCGAAGATTGATCGCTTAGTGTTCTCCATCACGCCAGACGCCTCTGTGCGTTATGCGAAACTGCAGAAAGGCGAGTGCCAGGTCATGCCGTACCCGAACCCGGCCGACATCGCCAGCATGAAGAAAGACGACAAAATTAACCTGATGGAACAGCCTGGTTTGAACGTCGGTTACCTGTCGTTCAACACCGAGAAAAAGCCGCTGGATAACGTGAAGGTGCGTCAGGCACTGACCATGGCGGTGAACAAACAAGCCATCATTGATGCTGTTTATCAGGGCGCTGGCCAGGCCGCGAAAAACCTGATCCCACCCACCATGTGGGGCTACAACGACGACATCAAAGATTACGCTTACGATCCTGAGAAAGCCAAAGCGCTGCTGAAAGAAGCAGGTATGGCTGATGGTTTCTCCATCGACCTGTGGGCAATGCCGGTTCAGCGTCCATACAACCCGAACGCACGTCGCATGGCGGAAATGGTTCAGGCTGACTGGGCGAAAATTGGCGTGAAAGCCAAAATCGTCACCTTCGAATGGGGCGAGTACCTGAAACGGGCAAAAGCCGGTGAACACCAGACCGTGATGATGGGCTGGACCGGTGATAATGGGGATCCGGATAACTTCTTCGCCACGCTGTTCAGCTGTGCAGCGGCGAAAGACGGTTCTAACTACTCACGTTGGTGCTACAAGCCGTTTGAAGATCTGATTCAGCCAGCGCGTGCTGAAGCCGATCACAACAAACGTATTGAACTGTACAAACAGGCTCAGGTAGTGATGCATGACCAGGCTCCAGCGCTGATCATCGCTCACTCAACCGTATACGAGCCAGTGAGTAAGAAAGTCTCTGGTTATGTGGTTGATCCATTAGGTAAACATCACTTCGAAAACGTCGATATCCAGGAATAACCTTTCGGATTATCGCGGTCAGGGCCAGCATTGCTGGCCCTCGGGCGGCACCTTCGCCGCCCGTATTCCGCTCTTTTTTTCCGGCAAATTCTACTAATGAAGCGCTTCTTGCGTCGCGTCCGCTCTTGGCTGGCTGCGAGTGTTGAGCAATGTTGTCCCCGGCGGTAACGCTGTGGGAAATGTCAGAGAACCAGGCTTATGCTGCAATTCATACTCCGACGTTTGGGCCTTGTCATCCCAACGTTCATCGGTATCACATTATTGACCTTCGCGTTTGTCCACTTGATCCCCGGCGATCCGGTACTGATCATGGCCGGCGAACGCGGCATCTCTCCTGAACGTCACGCACAATTGATGGCGCAGTTTGGCCTCGATCAGCCGATGTGGAAGCAATACATCACCTACATCAACGGTGTCTTACACGGTGACCTCGGCATCTCGCTGAAAAGCCGCATCCCGGTTTGGGACGAATTCGTACCACGCTTCAAAGCCACGCTGGAACTGGGCATCTGCGCCATGTTGTTCGCGGTAGCTGTCGGCATTCCCGTCGGCGTGCTGGCCGCAGTAAAACGTGGATCGATCTTCGATCACACCGCCGTGGGCATCTCGCTCACCGGTTACTCGATGCCGATTTTCTGGTGGGGCATCATGCTGATCATGCTGGTCTCGGTGCAGTGGAACCTCACGCCGGTCTCCGGGCGCGTCAGCGACATCATCTTCCTCGACGACAGTCATCCGCTCACCGGCTTTATGCTGATCGATACGCTGTTCTGGGGCGAAGAGGGCGATTTCAAAGATGCGGTGATGCACATGATTCTGCCTGCCATCGTGCTCGGCACCATTCCGCTGGCGGTGATTGTGCGTATGACGCGCTCCTCAATGCTGGAAGTGCTGGGTGAAGATTACATCCGTACCGCGCGCGCCAAAGGTCTGACGCGTATGCGTGTGATTGTGGTCCACGCGTTGCGTAACGCCATGCTGCCGGTCGTCACCGTGATTGGTTTGCAGGTTGGTACGCTGCTGGCCGGTGCGATTCTGACCGAAACCATCTTCTCATGGCCGGGACTCGGTCGCTGGCTGATTGAAGCGCTGCAACGCCGTGACTATCCGGTAGTGCAGGGCGGCGTGCTGCTGGTGGCGATTCTGATCATCGTGGTCAACCTGCTGGTTGATCTGTTGTACGGCGTGGTCAATCCACGTATCCGTCATAAGAAATAAGGGGGAATCATGTCTGCTGTTGATCCCGCAAGCGTAACTGCTGCACCCAAGCCGATGACCCCGTTGCAGGAATTCTGGCACTACTTCAGGCGTAACAAAGGCGCGGTTATCGGCCTGGTTTACATCGTTCTGATGCTGTTAATCGCTATCTTTGCTGATGTGTTGGCACCGCACGCACCGGCTGAGCAATTCCGTGATGCCTTGCTGCATCCGCCGGTTTGGCAGGAAGGCGGCAGCTGGAGCTACATCCTCGGTACCGATGACGTGGGCCGCGATGTGCTGTCGCGCCTGATGTACGGCGCGCGCCTGTCGCTGCTGGTTGGCTGCATGGTCGTCGTGCTGTCGCTGATTCTCGGCGTGATATTTGGCCTGATGGCTGGCTACCTTGGCGGCGTGGTTGACGCCATCATTATGCGTGTGGTCGATATCATGCTGGCGCTGCCAAGCCTGCTGCTGGCATTGGTGCTGGTGGCAATCTTCGGTCCGTCGATCGTTAATGCCTCGCTGGCGATTACCTTCGTCGCCTTGCCGCACTATATCCGTCTGACGCGTGCTGCGGTGCTGGTTGAAGTTAACCGCGACTACGTTACCGCCTCAAGCGTGGCGGGTGCCGGTACGCTGCGCCAGATGTTCATCAATATTCTGCCTAACTGCCTGGCACCGCTGATCGTGCAGGCATCATTAGGTTTCTCCAACGCCATCCTCGATATGGCGGCGTTGGGCTTTCTCGGTATGGGGGCGCAGCCGCCCACGCCGGAGTGGGGCACCATGCTCTCCGACGTGTTGCAGTATGCGCAAAGTGCCTGGTGGGTGGTGACATTCCCTGGAGTGACCATTCTGCTAACGGTTCTGGCATTCAACCTCATGGGCGATGGTTTGCGTGATGCACTCGACCCGAAACTCAAGCAGTAAAGAGGCACCGAGATGGCGTTATTAAATGTAGACAAGTTATCGGTGCATTTCGGCGACGAAAAGACACCGTTCCGTGCAGTTGACCGCATCAGCTATCAGGTCGAGCAAGGCCAGGTAGTCGGCATCGTCGGGGAATCCGGTTCCGGTAAATCGGTCAGCTCGCTGGCGATTATGGGCCTGATCGATTATCCCGGCCGCGTGATGGCCGAGAAACTGGAATTCAATCAGCGCGACCTGCAGAAAATCTCCGAAAAAGAGCGCCGCCAGTTGGTGGGCGCCGAAGTAGCGATGATCTTCCAGGACCCGATGACCAGCCTCAACCCTTGCTACACCGTGGGTTTCCAGATCATGGAAGCGCTGAAAGTGCATCAGGGTGGCAGCAAACGTACCCGTCGTCAGCGTGCGATTGATCTGCTCGATCAGGTGGGCATTCCCGACCCGGCTTCGCGCCTGGATGTGTATCCGCATCAGCTGTCGGGCGGGATGAGCCAGCGCGTAATGATCGCGATGGCGATTGCCTGCAAACCGAAACTGCTGATCGCCGATGAGCCGACCACCGCGCTCGACGTGACCATTCAGGCGCAAATCATCGAACTGCTGCTGGAGTTGCAGAAGCAGGAGAACATGGCGCTGATTCTAATTACTCACGATCTGGCGCTGGTGGCCGAAGCGGCACAGCACATCATCGTGATGTACGCCGGACAAGTGGTGGAAAGCGGTAAAGCGGTGGATATCTTCAAAGCGCCGCGTCATCCCTACACGCAAGCGCTGCTGCGCGCGTTGCCTGAGTTCGCCGCTGACAAAGCGCGTCTGGCTTCGCTGCCGGGCGTGGTGCCGGGTAAGTACGATCGCCCAACCGGCTGTCTGTTGAATCCGCGTTGCCCGTATGTGACCGATCGCTGCCGCAGTGAAGAACCTGAGCTGCGCGACATTCCGGGCCGTCAGGCCAAATGTCACTTCCCACTGGATGATGCCGGGAGACCGACTTATGAGTCTTGATAATGAAAAGCAGGATTACCTGCTGCAGGCGATTGACCTGAAAAAACACTACCCGGTGAAGAAAGGTCTGTTTGGCCAGGAACGTCTGGTCAAAGCGCTGGATGGCGTGTCGTTCAATCTTGAGCGCGGCAAAACGCTGGCGGTGGTGGGGGAATCCGGCTGTGGTAAATCCACGCTAGGTCGCCTGCTGACGATGATTGAAACGCCAACTGAAGGCCAGCTGTTCTGGCACGGTCAGGATCTGTTGAAACACGATCCGCAGGCGCAGAATCTGCGTCGCCAGAAAATTCAGATCGTGTTCCAGAACCCGTATGGCTCGCTCAATCCGCGTAAGAAAATCAGCCAGATTCTGGAAGAGCCGCTGGTGATCAACACCTCGCTGACCAAAGCGGAGCGCAAGGAAAAAACGCTGGAGATGATGGCGAAGGTTGGCCTGAAAACCGAGCATTACGATCGCTATCCGCACATGTTCTCGGGCGGCCAGCGTCAGCGTATCGCTATCGCGCGTGGTTTGATGCTCGATCCTGATGTGCTGATCGCCGATGAGCCGGTCTCCGCGCTCGACGTGTCGGTGCGTGCGCAGGTGCTGAATTTGATGATGGACTTGCAGCAGGATTTAGGCTTGTCCTACGTCTTCATCTCGCACGATCTCTCCGTGGTGGAACACATCGCCGATGAGGTGATGGTGATGTATCTCGGCCGCTGCGTTGAGAAGGGCAGCAAAGAGGCGATCTTCAGCAATCCGCGTCATCCTTACACGCAGGCACTGCTGTCGGCGACACCACGCCTCAACCCGGACGATCGCCGCGAGCGCATCAAACTGACGGGCGAGTTGCCAAGCCCGCTCAATCCGCCGCCGGGCTGTGCGTTTAACGCGCGCTGCCGTCGTCGTTTTGGCACCTGCGTTCAGCTGCAGCCAAAACTGAAGCAATATGGCGATCAGCAAATCGCCTGCTTCGCGGTTGATCAGGATGAAAATCAGCCGGTAGGCGTGTCATAAATTACTGCCATAAATGAATCAAGGCTCCTGCGGGAGCCTTTCTTTTTGCTGATTAATACATGAGATAAATTAACGACAAAAAGTGTTACTGCCAAAGCCCTGGCAAAAGCATTACGCCACTGCATCTGTGAACAATTGGTCCTGATTAAGATATATAGCGTAAAGGCAAATTCCTATTTTCATCATCATTGTGTGAGCAATGTCACTGTAGAATAAAATCCATAACTTGCAGCGCAGTAGAGGTTTTTCAGTAGCTTAGGTTAAAATCCCTGCGTGATTATTTCTGTTAATTGATACTAATTAATCTCCGTCCATAAATAACTGCATGCTTTTTGCATTCCCGCTTTTTCAATCTTAAAGATAGAATTGTTTTATTGAATGCGCTGTTTTAGTAATCAGATTTGTCTCACCGTCTTTTAATGTGTGTGATATATTCGCGGAAAATTCCCTCCCGCTTTTACAGGCTCTGATCATGAAGAATTACGACGATCTGCAGCGTTTTAAAGAGAAAACGCAGACGCTTGACATCGCTTTTAAGGATATGTCCGGTCAATCGCAGGAAGCCGATCAAAGTCAGTGGGCGTTACTGCGTCAATTGACCACCGAACAAGAGCCTGAATTAGGCAGCGGTCAGCGCATCGATATGCCGCAACCACAGCCGATTCGCGGGGATGAATTCAGCGCACCGCCGGAACCGGCTCAGGCTGCACCAGCCAGCCCGACGCGCGCATCGATTCTCGATCGCCTGAACGCACCTGCCGCCGCGCAACCGGAGAGCGGCTCACCGCTGTTTCCGCCCGCGCCGTCGGTTAAGCCGCTCTCCTCTGCGACGCCATTAGCGCCGAAAGCCACGCTGGTCGAGCGCCAGGCGACAACCTCACTGTTTCCACCAGCAAAACCTGCCGCCGCGCCAGCCGCTCAGCCTGCTGCTGTTGCCGCACCGGCAGCTCCCGCGCCAATCGCGCCAGTGCCTCTGCCAACCCTGGCCGCTGCGGTTGAACCGGCACGTCCGGCTGCGCCGGCCCCGTCTCGCTTTGGTGCGCTGTTCCGCTCGCGTCCAGCCGAGCCGGCTAACCTGTCAAAAGAAACACCGTTAAAACCGCTACTGGAGAAGATTGCGCTATGCCGTTAGTTTGTGTGTGCTCGCCAAAAGGGGGAGTAGGGAAAACCACCATGGCGGCCAACCTTGCGTGGAGTCTGGCTCGCGCTGGCAGCAAGGTATTGGCAATCGATTTCGATGTTCAGAACGCCTTGCGCCTGCATTTCGGTGTACCGCTGAATGATGGTCGCGGCTTTGTGGCACGCTCTGAAGATCAGGCTGACTGGAGCCAATCGATTCTGACCACCGGCGGCAATATTTTCGTCATGCCGTATGGCGAGGTCAGCGAAGAGCAGCGTGAACGCTTTGAAGAAAATCTGGTAAAAGATCCCCATTTCCTGAAACGCGGGCTGGATACGGTGCTGAATTATCCGGGACTGGTGATTATCGCCGATTTTCCTCCCGGTCCGGGTCCGGCGCTTAAAGCAATGCAGGCACTTGCCGATATGCATTTAGTGGTGATGTTAGCGGATACCGCATCGGTCTCGTTGCTGCCGCAAATAGAAAATGACCGCATGATCGGTCGGCCGCTGAATAATAAACGTGGTCACTATTTTGTCCTTAACCAGAGTGATAACCGCCGCAATATTAGCCGTGAAGTCACCGCTTTTATGCAGCAGCGCTTGGGTGAGAACTTATTAGGCGTGGTTCATCGTGATGAAAGCGTCGCGGAAGCCAATGCCTCGCAACAATCGGTTTATGATTTCAGCCCAGCGTCTGCAGCTGCGTTTGATATCGAATTAGTGGCAAAACGCGTAGCCAATATCCTGGATATCACCGTGGGTAACGGCGAAGTTCAGGCACCTTTTCGCAGCCACTATTAATAATGAGGCCGACTCCGGCCACATAATAACAACACAGCTTCTTCAGGGTGAATCATGAGTAAACTCGGGTTTTACCTGCTGCTGCTGGTGCTTGCACCGGTGGCGGCGGTAATTGTCATCACGCCTATGGACAGCCAGAAGCAATATATATTTGGCTTAATCAGCATCGGGATGATGTTTCTACTGGGCTTCAGCAAAAGCCGCAAAATAACCATCGTGATGGTTATCTTATCCGCGCTGATGTCGACCCGATATATCTGGTGGCGCACCACGGAGACGCTGCAATTTAATTCTGAGATTGAAGCGATTCTCGGTATCGGCTTATATCTGGCCGAACTGTACGTCTGGCTGATCTTAATTCTCGGCTTCCTGCAAACCACCTGGCCATTAAAACGCACCATCGAACCTCTGCCGGATGATACCAGCCTGTGGCCGACGGTGGACGTCTATGTTCCGACCTACAACGAAAGTCTCGAAGTGGTGCGTGATACCGTGCTGGCGGCGCAGTGTATTGATTACCCGCGCGACAAGCTGAAGGTCTATTTGCTGGATGACGGTAAGCGCAGTGAGTTTGCGGTATTTGCCGCCGATGTTGGCGTGGGTTACATCACCCGTGACGACAATAATCACGCTAAAGCCGGTAACCTCAACCACGCGATGAAGATCACCAAAGGTGAGCTGATTTGCATCTTCGACTGCGATCACGTGGCCACGCGCACCTTCCTGCAGGCGACGGTCGGTCCGTTCCTGAAAGACCCAAAGCTGGCGCTGCTGCAAACCCCGCACTACTTCTATTCGCCAGATCCGTTCGAGCGTAACCTGCGCGCAGCGCGCAGCATCCCGAACGAAGGTTCACTGTTCTACGGCCCGGTGCAGCAGGGTAACGATAACTGGAACGCCACCTTCTTCTGCGGTTCTTGTGCGGTGATTCGCCGTAGCGCGCTGGAAGAGATCGGTGGTTTTGCGGTGGAAACCGTGACCGAAGATGCGCATACCGCGCTGAAAATGCAGCGTCGCGGTTGGGGATCGGCCTTCCTGGCGATTCCGCTGGCGGCCGGTCTGGCGACCGAGCGTCTTGGCCTGCACGTTGTGCAGCGTAACCGCTGGGCGCGTGGCATGACGCAGATCTTCCGCGTTGATAATCCGCTGTTTGGCCGTGGATTGAAATGGCAGCAGCGTCTGTGCTACCTCAACGCCATGCTGCACTTCCAGTTCGGCTTGCCGCGCGTGGCGTTCCTGACGGCACCGCTGGCCTACCTGCTGTTTAACCTGAATATCATTCACTCGTCGGCCTCGCTGATTTTCGCCTACGTCCTGCCGCATCTGGTGATGTCGCTCTACGTCAACTCGCGAATGAACGGCAAGTTCCGTTACACCTTCTGGGGCGAAATCTACGAAACCGTGATGTGCTTCCACCTCGTCATCCCAACGCTGCTCACCATGCTGGCGCCGAAGCGCGGTAAGTTTAACGTAACGGATAAAGGCGGCCTGCTCGATCAGGGCTTCTTCGACTTCCACATCGTGCGTCCGCATGTGATTGTCGCGGTGCTGCTGTCGATCGGCATCATCGCGGGCGTGGTGCGCGCTACTGCGCATGACTACTTTGGCGTTGATCCTTACGTTATTGCGCTCAACGTCGGCTGGGCGGTATTCAGCCTGGTTATCCTGATGGCGGCGATTGCCGTGGCCCGCGAAACCAAGCAGGTGCGTAAAACCATCCGTATTGAAGTGCAGATTCCGGCGGTGATTCACTACGCCAGCGGCATCTCGTCACGCACGAAAACCAGCGATCTGTCGATGGGCGGCGCGCAGTTGGATGCGCCGGACAATCGTCACGAGCACGATGAAATTGAAGAGATCGATCTGCTGCTGAAGTCGGGCACTATCACCATTCCGGTGAACAAAATTTCCGGCGATGAGGAGAGCATCCGTCTGCGCTTTGGCGATATGCCGCTGTCGCGCCGCCGTGAGCTGGTGCGCGTGGTACTGGCGCGTGCCGATGCGTGGATTCAGCCAGAGTATAAGCAAGACAATCCACTGATTTCGCTTGGCACCATTATTCGTACCGTATTTGAGCTGTTCTGGCTGACCTGGAAAGATCGCCGTGAGAAGCGTAAGCGTGACAACCAGCCCGCGGTAAAAGAGGACAGCGCTGCATGAAGAATTTGACGCAAACGTTGCTGGCAAGCTCGCTGGCAACGGCGCTGCTGCTCGCACCAGCGTGGGCCGAAACCCCGCCAGTCACTCAGGATAGCGGCGCGCTTTCAGACGTGCCGCCGCCGCAAGGTATTGAAAGTGCCGCCGATCAACAGCTGCAACAGGCGGCGGGCGCTGCACCTTATGCGCCAGCGGAAACCGCACCGCAAACTGCTCCGGAAACCGTACCGGAAGCCGCATCGACAATGGAAAACGACGCGCCTGCTGAACCTGCTGCCAGCGAACCTGCTGCTGCCGCACCAGAAATGGTGCTGCCAACGGTAACGCCAACCGCACCGGCGGTAATGCCAGAAACGGCTTCCGTGACGCTTAACCAGCCAATCAGCAGCACCGTTTCGGTGGCGCAGATGGGCCAGCCACGCGGCATTACGCTGACCGGCGGCCAGCTGCAATCCGGTATCATGTTCACCCTGCCCAGCGATGAAGTGATCACCAACGCGCGTCTTAATCTGTCGCTGCGCGTCTCGGCGGCGCTGGCCGCGCGTAACACCTCGCTGCAGCTGATGCTGAACGGTCAGCCGCTGGGTACCTTGCCTTTAGGCGCCAGCGACAGCGATGTCAGCGATTACCAGCTGGATATTCCGGCGGCGATGGTGGTCTCCAGCAACAACCTCAGCTTCAAGATTAACGATGCCGACAAGCTGCTGTGCGAGAAAGAGAGCGCGCAGCAGTATCAGGTGTCGATTTTGCCGAAAACCACGCTGAGCCTCGAAGGCCAGCAGCTGAACATCGGCACCAGCCTGCGTAACTTCCCGCGTCCGTTTATCGATGCGCAGCGCATGACGCCCGCCAGCGTCACCTTTGGCTTTGCCGCCAATGTCGCGCCGGACAGCATCAGCGCCGCTGCGCTGGTGGCATCGTGGATGGGCATTCAGTCGGATTATCGTGGCATCCGTTTCCCGGTGGTGCGCGGCGATCTGCCTGAACACAACGGCATTCTGGTCGGCCATCCGGGCGACAAAATTGGTACCGTAACCTTGCCAGCCACCAGTGGTCCGCTGCTGCAGGTGATCGATAACCCGAACAATCCGGTCTACAAACTGCTGCTGGTGGTGGGCGCAAATGACGATCAGCTACGTCAGGCCGCTAACCGTTTAACCACTCAGCCGCTGGCGACCGATGCCAGCAGCCTTAACGTGCAGCCGCAGCCGATTGGCGTGCGTAAGCCGTACGATGCGCCGCGCTGGATCAACACCACGCGCCCGGTGCGTTTGAGCGAACTGCTGCGCAAAGATCAGAGCCTGACCACCACTGGCATCTGGCACGATGCGCTGAGCGTCAACTTCCGCGCGGCGCCAGACCTGTTCCTGTGGGATGGCGACACCATTCCGGTGGAGCTGCACTATCGCTTCCCATCCGAAAGCTGGATTGATGAGGACAACTCGTTCCTCAACGTCATGATTAACGGCACGTTCCTGCGCAATCTAACAGTGAATAAAGTCGGCTTGCTGGAGAGCGCCTGGCATCGGCTGGGCGGCGACGCGCGTCAGGAGCATTACACCCTGAAGCTCGAACCCTATCTGATTTACGGTGATAACCAGCTGGCGCTCTACTTCAACATCAAGCCGAAAGCGGATGCGCCGTGCGGCGTGCTGCTGAACAACAACATTAAGAGCCGCATCGAAGAGGATTCGTGGATCGATCTGAGCCACACGCGCCACTTCACCATGCTGCCAAATCTCTCTTATTTTGTTGGCGCTTCGTTCCCGTTCTCGCGTCTGGCGGACTTCTCGCAGACCACGCTGCTGCTGCCGGAACAACCAAGCGATGCGGAGATCGCCACGCTGCTGGATATGGCCTCACGCGCCGGTAACGCTACCGGCGTGCCGCTGCTGCAAAATCAGGTGCTGTTTGGCCTGCCAAACGGCGGCACCAACATGACGCGCCTGCAGCAGAGCGATCTGCTGGCGGTGAGCACCACGCAGAACAACGACTTCAACCAGGCAATGCTGGCGAACACGCCGTTCGATACCAGCGGCAACACGCTGGGCGTGAAAGAGCCCACCACCTGGGACAAACTGCGTGGCTGGCTGACCGGCGACTGGTATCGCCAGCCGCTGGATGCCGATCGTTACTTCTCCTCCAACGAAGCGTGGCGCGGCTTTGTCAGCTATCGATCGCCGTGGAACCCGGATCGCTTAGTGGTGATGACGGTGGCGACCAGCGATCAGCAACTGCTGCGCCTGCATGAAGACCTGAATTCTGCACGCATCAACGCCGGGATTCGCGGCGATACCGCCATCATCACCGATGAGAACGGCATTCGCAGCTTCCGCGTCGGCCCGCAATTCCCGAGCGGCGAAATGCCGTGGTACATGATGGTGGTGTGGTATGCCAACCAGCACTCGGTGCTGATGGCGCTGGCGGCGCTGCTGCTTTCAGCGTTGGTCGGCGGCGGTGCGTGGGTGATGCTGAAACGTCATGCGTGGCGTCGTCTTAATCCAAAAGTTGATAGCAAGTCCGGCAAGAAGTAAGGATAAAAACAATGAAAAAACATCTGTTAAGTGCCGGTATTCGCCATGCCCTGATTCTGGGTGGGGCGCTGACGCTCTCTCAGCCGCTGCTGGCGGCGGAGAGCAGTAATCCTGCGTTACAGGCGCTGTTCGATCAGGCGGCTTACTGGCACCAGAAAGCGCATGACGATTTGGCCAAAGCCTCGCTGCAGAAAGTGCTGATGGTTGAGCCGAACAACACGCAAGCGCTCTATCTGCTGGCGCTCTATTCACAGCAGAGCGGCGGCACGGCGGAAGCGGCGCAGTGGCGTGCGCGCCTGAGCGCGGCCTCGCCGAACGATCCGCATCTCACCGAGCTGGATAACGCCCGCCAGCTGCAAACCATTCCGCAGGCGCAGCTGCAGTTGGCGCGCCAGCAGGCACGCAGCGGCAACATCGCGGCGTCGCTGCAAACCTGGCGTAACACCTTCAGTGGCAACGAGCCGCCGCCGAGCGTGGCAGCCGAATATTATCTAACCATGGCGGGCGATCGTTCGCTGCTGCCGCAGGCGGTTGAAGCGCTGCGTCAGTTCTCCGCCGATCATCCGCAGGATACCGGTGCCAAACTGGCGCTGGGTAAAGCGCTGACCTATCAGGAAGCAACGCGTCGTCAGGGTATCGATGTGCTCGGCAGCCTGGCAGACGGCAACAAAGAAGCGGACCGTTCGCTGCGTCAGGCGCTGTTGTGGCTGGGTCCGCAGGCGTCCGATGCGTCGCTGTATCAAACCTGGCAGCAGCGCCATCCGCAAGATAACGCGGTGCTGGATTACTACCGTAAAAACGTCGGCGGCGCTGAGAAGGGCGCGGGCTTTACCGCGCTGAACAGCGGCGACGTCAGCAACGCGCAGAACAACTTTGAGAAAGTGCTGCAAGCTAACCCGCAAGATGCGGATGCGCTGGCCGGTATGGGCTATGTTGCCCAGCGCGCCGGACGTTATGCCGAAGCGGCGGATTACCTGACGCGCGCGGCGCAGATGGGTGGTGATCAGAGCGACACGCGCCAGAAGCAGGCCGCCGATGCACGTTTCTACGCGCAGCTGGCCTCCGCGCAGCAGGCGCTGAAAAATGGCGACAGCGCGCAGGCGTTGGCGCTGAGCGAACCGCTGGCGCAGGCCGACGGTGAGAAAGGCGTCTCCGCCAAACTGTTCCGCGCCGATGTGCAGCGTCGCAGCAATCAGCTCGATCAGGCGGAGCAAACCTATCGCGCCATCCTGCAAAGCGATGCCAATAACCGCAACGCCAAAGAAGGCTTGTTCTACGTGCTGCGTCAGCAGAACCGGGGCGCAGAAGCCAATACGTTGCTGGCGTCGCTGCCCGACAGCGTGCGCCAAAGCGTGGCACCGCGCGGCAGCAGTACCGATCCGATTCGTGCCCAGGCCAAACGTGAAGTGGCGGCAGGCAATAACAGCGCAGCTATCGCCACCTTGACCTCGGGCATTCAGCGCTATCCTAACGATGGCTGGCTGCGTCTCGATTTGGCACGTCTCTACCGCGCGCAGGGCAATAACATGATGGCGGCCAATATCATGCAGCCCACTATGCGCAGCGGCGCCAGCACCACCGAACTCTACGCGGGTGCGTTAAACGCCAGCGAAAGCAGCGCGTGGCAGCAGGCGAGTCAGTTGCTGTCTCGCATTCCCAACAGCAGCAAAAACAGCGATATGCGCGAGCTGGCGCAGCGCGTCAACTTCAACCTGCAGATGGCTACCGCCGATCAGTATCTGGCGCAGGGCTCGAACGCGGCAGCAGCCAACACCTTGCGTGCGCTGGCCTCTACGCCGCCCGCCAATCCGGTTGATGCCGGTAACCTGGCGCAGAAGCTGGCGAAAGCCGGCGATCTCACCACTGCCGTCTCCGTGGTGCGCAGCAACATGCAGCGCGGCATTCAGGGCAACGCCGGTGATTACGCCGCGCAGGTGGCGGTGCTGAATCAGGCCGGGCTGAATACCGAAGCGCAGAGCTTCCTCAGTAGCCCGGAACTGCAGGCACGCAGCACGCCAACCCAGCTGGCGGGCATCCGCAACGGCTACGTGATCAACGAAGTGGATCGTCTGCGCGAGCAGAAACAGTACGCCGCCGCTTACGACAAGCTGGTGGGCGCGCTGCAGCACGATCCGCAGAACCGCGATCTGATGTTCGCCATGGCGCGACTCTATCAGTCCGGCAAGATGAACAAAGAAGCGGGTGTGGTGTACGACTACCTGATGACGCAGGATACGCCAACGCAAGATGCGCGCACCGGCGCCATCAACGTGGCGCTGGCGCAGAATGACGTCAACAAAGCCAATACCTTAACGCGCGGCCTGCGCAATGAGCAGTCGCCGGATCGCTTGCTACTGTTAGCCCGCGTGGCCGAAGCCAATGGCGAACACAGTCAGGCGATGAGCTACCTGCGTACCGCGCGCGGTCAGCTGATTGGTCTGCAGGGCGCAGAAACCGGCAGCGTGCCAAGCGTTGGCGGTCTGGCGCTGGCCGACAATCCGTTTATCAATCGCGGCACCTCGCCGGTGGGCCGCACGCCGTCCAGCTATGGCGCGGTGATGCCGTGGCAGTCGGCTCCGGCGGCCACCAGCAGCGCCGAAGGCGTGACGCTGGCGAGCAACACGCCGGCGATTCAGCAGAGCCAGACGCTGCGCCAAATCGACAACATGATGGATGACCTGCAAGAGAAAACCGGCACCTGGGTGCAGGGCGAAATGCAGGTACGCGGTCGTGATGGCGAATCAGGCTTGAGCAAACTCACCGAAGCCAAAGCGCCGCTCACCTTCTCCACCGTGCCGTTTGGCGAGTCGCGCTTCGACTTCACCATGACGCCGGTTTCCCTCACCGCCGGCAGCGCCGGTGGCGACGCATGGCGTCGTTTCGGCACCAACTCGCTGGTGCAGGGACAAGTGGTGGCATCGGGTGATGCGAAAATCGACGATGTGCCCAACTCCTCCACCGATTCGCAATCCGCGACCGGCGTGGAGCTGAACATGGCGCTGAAGGGCGACAGCTACAAGATTGACCTCGGCAGCACGCCGCTGGGTCAGGACTTGAGCACGCTGGTGGGCGGCGTGCAGTGGTCGCCGAAGCTGACCGACTTCCTGACGCTGATCCTCACCGGTGAACGTCGCGCGATGACCGACAGCTTGCTGTCGTATGTCGGCGTCGAAGACAAAACCAGCGGTAAACGCTGGGGCCGCGTGACCAAAAACGGCGGTAACGCCTTGCTGAGTTACGACAACGGCGATGCCGGTTTCTATGTCGGCGGCGGCGCGTATAGCTACATCGGCGAAAACGTGGCGAGCAACAACAGCGTGCAGGCCACCGCAGGCGCGTATGTGCGCCCGTATCATCTCGACGATCGCGAGCTGAAAGTCGGCATGAGCTTGTCGTGGATGGATTACTCCAAAAACCTCAGCTACTTCAGCTACGGTCAGGGCGGTTACTTCAGCCCGCAGAACTATGCGTCGGTGTCGTTCCCTATCGAGTTCAGCCGCAAGTTTGACGATCTGAAAGTGAACGTCGGCGGTTCGGTGGGTTATCAATCCTACAGCCAGGATAAGAGCGCCTACTTCCCGAATAATCCGTCGTTGCAGGCGCAGCTGCAAAGTCTGGCCGATCAAGGCTACGTGAAGGATGCGTTCTACAGCGGCGACAGCAAAAACGGCATTGGCTACAACCTGCATGCCGGTGCGGATTATAAGATCAACAAAGATGTCACCGTGGGCGGTCAGCTCGGCTACGACACCTTTGGCGATTACAACGAGAGCACCGCCAATCTGTACTTCCGTTACATGTTCGGAGATTACTAATGAGTGAGCAAGTAACCGCGCGCGTCAGCCATCCGCATCAGCCGGGTTGGTTTGATTTGGTGAGCGCGATGATTGAGAGCATGCTGGACAACGCGGGCGAGGAAGCAGAAGGCTTCCTCAACGGAGTCGGCGTATCGCTGGCAACACGCTATCCTTTACCCGACGCGCGCACCGTGCAGGATCTGGAGCGTGAAATGAATTTGCAGCTGGCGCGATTTAACTGGGGCTTTGTGCAATTACAGCCGCAGGAGAATGCCATTCTGATTCAGCACCACGCGCTGCCGCAGGGTGACAGCAACGTCGGTGTTGAACGTTGGCAGCTGGCGTTGAGCGCGGTGCTGGCGGGCGTGTATGCGCAGTGGCTGCAGGCACAAGGCGGCAGCGCGGCGGTGCCGGTGACGCTGGAGAACAACGACGGCGGCACGCTGCACTATCGATATCAATAGGATGCTGTAATGAGAGTGATGCGGTTCTGGCGTCAATGGATGCTGTGTTTCATGGTGATGTTTTTTAGCGCTCAGGCGGCCGCAGATGGCTGGAGTAGTTACAAAAGCCGTTTTATGGGCAGTGATGGTCGAATCAGCGATACGGCCAACAACAACGTCAGCCATACCGAAGGGCAAGGCTACGGCATGTTGCTGGCGGTGGCGCATGACGATCGCGCCACCTTCGATCTGCTGTGGCAGTGGACGCGCAGCCATCTGCGTAATCCGCAAAACGATCTGTTCTACTGGCGCTACACGCCAGGTGCCGCCGATCCGATTGCCGACAAAAACAATGCTTCAGATGGTGATGTCCTGATTGCCTGGGCATTGCAACGTGCGGCGCAAAAGTGGGGCGGCGATTATCAGCAGGCCTCCGACCGCATTCAGCGTGCGATCGTCAAACTGAATGTGATCAGCTACGGCGGACATAAAGTGATGCTGCCGGGCGCGCAGGGCTTCAACAAAACCAGCTACGTGGTGCTTAATCCCTCCTATTTCCTGTTTGAGGCCTGGCGCGAATTTGCGGAACACAGCCATCTGCGTATCTGGAATGAGCTGATTGATGACAGCATGGATTTGCTGGGTGAGATGCACTTCGGCAAAACTGGCCTGCCGCTCGATTGGGTGGCGCTGAATGCTGATGGTTCTGTGGCACCGGCGGTCGGCTATTCCAATCGCTTCAGCTATGACGCGATCCGTATTCCGCTAAATATCTGGTGGTACGACCCGCAAAGCCTGCGTCTGGTGCCGTTCCAGCGTGTCTGGCAAGGTTCGGCGCGCATGACCACGCCAGCCTGGTATGATGTGTTGGGCAACACGCCAGCGCCGTACAACATGGAAGGGGGGTTGTTAGCGATCCGCGATTTGACCCTGAATCAAACCAGTTACCTCAATGACCGCTTAGCGCCGGATCAAAACTACTTCTCCGCCAGCCTGCAGCTGCTGACCTGGATGGCGTATCAGGAAAAGCGGTAAGTCCCATTTTTAACCAGGTCGCCATAAATGGCGACCCTACAAAACCGGCACCTCATCCGTAGGGGCGCCATTTATGGCGACCTCAGGACGGCGGAGCTGTTCATTAGTGTGACGCAAGCTCATGGAAGAATTTTGGATTGGCTTGAATCGTTGCCAGCACCTTTGCGGCCAGCCCGGTCGGATTGCGCCGCCCCGTTTCCCAACTTTTAATGGTATCGAGGCTGGTGCCGAGGACCTGCGCCATTTCGCTTTGCGAGACGTTAAGCTGCATCCTAATGGCTTTTACGTCAGCCAACTCATAACGGGTTACGCGAGCAGTTTCGCTTTTACCGTTTTTAATTTCTACAGCTTCTTCAAGCGATGCTTTCAGCTCGTCAAAAAAACTCATGTTATACCTCGTCTTTTAATCGTTGGGTCAACTTCTTCAACTCGGCTTTTTCCGCATCCGTGAGGCTCTCTTTGATATTTTTCGGGTAAGCCATTACCAGGTAAATCACTTCAACGGTGGCGAGGAAATAAATCACCCTTGCACTGCCACTTTTTCCCTGATTACCCGTTGCCATCCTGATTTTTCGCAGGCCACCGGTATGTTGAATGAGATCACCTTTATCAGGTGACTCGATAAGCGTTTTTTGTAACTCCCTGAGTTCGTCATCCGCGGCGATTTGCTTTATCTGACGAGTAAATATCGGAGTTTCAATAAACTCAATCGCATGACTCATCGGCAATCTCCTTTGCCTTCAAGGAGTACATTGTACACTAGAATGTGTGCCGTTAAAGACTCTCAGGCGTCAGAGTTATTGTGAGTTACATCCGAAGTCGCTATTTAAAATCCGCATACGGCGTTAGCGGTTGTGGCGGCATATCCATGTCGCCGTTCCAGCCGGACATCGAGTAGCGCATGAAAATCAGGCCGTGGCTTGGGGTGTAATCCTTCGCCTGCTGAATATCCATCGCCAATCCCACCGACCAATGCGGCGTAATGCGTCGCTCCACCAGCGCCTGCAGCGTGTAACCGAAACCGATGCCCGAACTGCTGTCTGAAGTGGGATTCGACGCCAGCGTAAAGCCTGGATTGACCGGATAGCGCTGCTGCCCGTCGGTATGCGATTGCGACCAGGAAACCGAGCCGCCGAGATCAAACGACCAGTTCTCTGTGCGCTGGCGATAGGTCACCGGCACCGACAGCGAGAAATATTGCTGCGGGCTGTAATAGCCGCCCTGACCAAAGGTGTAATCACTGAGATCCTTCTGGTAATGCCACAGCATGCTGTTCAGGCCAACGGTGGCGCGGCGATTATCTTCATTAATCAGCTTGTAGTAATAGCCCGCCATCAGGCGTTCGCGGCTGTTATCCGCGACGTTATCACCGCTGAGCTGATGCGCACTGATATCGCCCCACACGCCATGCGCGCCGCCCTGATCGTAACTCAGTCCGAGCGAGCCGCCGGTTGCGACCACGCCGCCCCAGGTTTTGCCGCCGTTCGCCGCGGGATCGCGCGCGCCTGCGTATGCCAGCAGCGAGCTGGAGATCGGTCGGCGTGATGCGGTGAACGTCAGGCCAATGTCTTTGACGTCGGTTTTCCAGCTGACGCCGCCGACCCAGTTGCGGGTCTCGAAGCCGAGCGGCGTGGTGCCGAAGTCTGCCGACCAGCGATCGTTATGCCAGCCCACGCCCAGCGCAGTGCCTTCATCGCGCTGGTTAAAGTCGCGGCTGCATCCGCCGGAATTGTCATCGTTACAGCTGCCGAACTGCTCGCTGTGGCTGCCGTTGCTGGTGGAGAAGGTGCCAGCTGAAACCAGCACATGATCGACACGCACAAAGCTGCGGCCATCGGCCAGCGGCGTTTCTGCCTGCATCATGGTGGTATGGGCGGTGAAATCGGAGGTGCCGCCGTTGCCTTTGTTGCGCGAGTAATCCTGCTCCAGCGTGAACGTGGTGTCCTGCTGGCGATAAAGATCGGCGGCGTCGCTGCGGATGCTGCGTTTCAGCCAGTCATCCTGCACCTGATTGCGGGTTAATTGCGTATAACGATCGTTATCCTGTGGCACATCCGGGCTGATGCCGCTCACGGCCATCGCCCGTTGATAATCCTGCTGCGCTTGTGCGGGTTGTTGCAGCTGCGTTTCCAGCCGCGCCGCATCGCGAAACACCAGCGCTTTTTCCTGCGATGGTGCGAGTTTCGTCGCGCGGGTTTTCAGCTCAGCAAAAATCTGTTGAGCACGCACCGCATCGCCACTGTTTTGCCAGGCGAGCGCCACGCGTCGACCGCTGTTCACGCTTTGCTGCGCCACGCCTGGCGGCAAGGCTTGTAACGCGCGTTGCGCTTCAGCAGGGCGTTTTAAGGCGATCAAGGCTTCGATACGACCCAGCGCCGCATCGCCGTTTTTACCGTCTTGCTGCAGCACCTGTTGATAGCTCGCCAGCGCGCGGCGGGCGTCGCCGCGCTCCAGCGCCCAATCGGCCAGCGTGATATCGCGGCGGATGGACGCGGGTTGCTGTTGCAGTAGCGCAATCGCCGCCGTTTCATCGCCGCGCGTGCGTAAATCACTGGCGCGGGTAAACACTTTGTCCTGCTCGAGACGATCGGCCAGCTCATGCATGTTGCTGTCCCAGCGCGCAGCGGGCAGGCGATGCAAGGTGGCCAGCGCCGCGTCATCGCGGTCGCCGGAAGCCAGCCACAACGCCGACGCATACAGCGCTGTAGGTTCCTGTGGATGCTGGCGCACCATCGCGTCCATCACCTGCGCGCCCTGAGTTTCTTCGCCGCCGTTGCGCAGCGCGCCAGCCAGTCGATAAGCCAGCCAGATATCATTGGGATTCGCCTGCGCCACCTGGCGATACTTCTCCGCCGCCTGATGCCATTGGCCTTGCTGCGCCAGCGCATCGGCTTCGGCCATCAGCGCATCGGTGCGCAGCTGTAGCAGACGACGTTTCGCCGTGCTATTGCTGCGATCTAAGCGCAGCGCCTGCTGCCAATAACTCTCTGCCTGCGCAGAATTTTTACGCGCCAGCGCCGCATCACCCAAGCCAATCAGCGCCCAGCTATCGCGATTATCCAGCGCTTGCGCGCTGCGGTAATACCCTTCCGCCGCTGCGATATCGCCTTTTTTCAGCGCCGCATCGCCATTGTTGATCGCCAGCCAGTAACGGTTGGTTTGCAGCAACGACTGCCATTTGCCGATCTGCGTGCTGGCCTGACCGGCCTGAATCGCTTTCTCCAGCCAGCGAATGGCGGCGGCGCGATTGTTGGCTCGCGCCTGCGCCTGGCCCATCGCGCCCATCAGTTCAGCATCATTGGGGCTGGCTTTAAGCGCGGCATTGAGCGTGGCAATCGCATTGGCGCCGCCACCGGCATCCACCAGCGCTAAGCCACGCATGCGCTGGCGATACGCCGGATCGGCGAGCAGTTTTTGCTGACGCGCCAGCTCTTGCTGACCGCGCTGCTGGGCATCGCCTTCGGTAAAGGTTTGCAGATATTGCTGCAGGCTGGCGACGCTGCTTTCGCTCACCGGCTGATTCTGGATCTGCTGTAGCCACAGCTCGGAAGCGGCATCGCGCCCGCCGTTGCGGTTGGCGAGACGACGCAACTGGGTGAAGGCTTCGGCCGGCTGATTATTATCAAACGCCATGCGCGCCAGCTGCAGTTCTACGCCGATGTTGCCGGGATAGCGCTGTTCCAGCGCCTGCAACTGTTGATACGCTTGTGGCTGCTGGCCGGGTAAACGCGCCACCAGCCGCCAATACTCCAGCTCGGTATTCACATCAGGGAACACGCCGTGGAACAGCGCGTCCCACGCGGCTTTGGCTTCGACAACATGCCCGGCAGTGGCCAGCAGTCGCGCCTGCTGCAGCTGCTGCCGCCCTTCCGCAGTCACCAGACGCAATCCGGCTGCTGATTCACGCGTGGCGGCGGCATTCGGTGCCACGCGCTTCAGTTCATCCAGCAGTTTTTGCGCTTTGGCCTGATCGCCCTGGCGCAGTGCCATGCGGATTTGCGCCGCCAGCACCTGCGGATTATCAGGATCGATTTTTTCCAGCCGATAGAGCGATTGCTGTACCAGATCGATTTTGTTGGTCGATTCGCCGGTACGAATCTGCATCAGCAGCCACTCAACCGGCGAAACCTGGGGACCGATCGGGGCGGCAGTCGCGCCGGCCAACACCCCGAGCGTGCTACTGATCAGCAATCCCAGCTGCAGCTTATTCATCGTCATCCAGCTCGGCCAGACGGCGACGGCTGACCATGCGCATTAAACGCCATGCCATCAGCGCAAACAGAATCACCACCACCACCGCGCAAATCGCCAGCCACACCGGATGGGTGGCCAGCAGATTCCACAGGCGTTCCCACCACGGCAGGTGACCGACGTAATAGGTATCGCCGACGCGGATGCTGTTAACGCCCGATTCACGGATCACCGTGGCGGTACCGAACACTGCCGCGCGTTTGCCGCTGTCGAGCAGCGCGTTATTCAGCAATTCCCAGCCGCGTGGGCTGTCGGCCAGCAATGCCACGACGCTGCGTTGATCGTTAAACGGTGACTGGAAGCCGACAATCGCGCCCATCGGCCCGCGTGAGCTAATGGTGGTTTGGCTTTCTACCGCGCGTTCACTGTCAGAAATCGGTACGTTGGCTGCTGCGTTGTTGCGTGCAGGCATGCTGATCCAGCTACGGGCGGCATCGGCCAGCAGCGGGATCTTCGTGTCGTCCTGCAGATCCTGCGGAATGCCGCCGATCATCAACATATCCGCATCCGCCGATTTCGCTTTGCTCCAGTCATCGCTCATCTGCACGCGCAGCGCCGGATAACCGGTTTGTGCGCCGATGCTGCCGAGCGCATTCAGCAGCGTGCTGACTTCGTCATTGCTCGGCCTGGATTGCACCAGCACCAGCGTTTGCGCCAGATCGGCGTAGCGGCTGTACGGGAAACCAGCGTTGGCGAACGCGCCCAGCGACGGCATTTCGATGTAGTGACGATAGCCAGAGAAATCGATGCTCGAGGTATCGTCGATCACCACGTGATGTCCGACGGCGGTGACGGTTTCGCAGCGGCCATCGGCGGTACCGCCAATAAAGGTGTTGGCGTAATCAAAGTTAAAACGCAGCTGATTCACTACGCCAAGGCGCAGCGCCGGAATGGTCAGCTGGCGATTGCTGTCCTGCAAACCCTGCATCAGCGGGATGCGCATCAGCTGCTGACCGGCGGTATCTTTCTGCGTCAGCGGATAATCCTGCATGAACTGATTGTTGAGATGCACCGCGAGACGCGAGCCATCCTGCTGAATCGGCGAAGTGTAGCGGTAGCGCAGATCCATATCGATGCCGCGCGCGCGCACCAGGAACAGATCCGGTGGCAGATTCAGCGTCAGGCTGATCGGATTCGGCTGCAAACCGTTGCCCTGTAGCTGGTTTTGATACTGCGTCAGCTCGGCAAAGGTGGTGCGGCGATCGGTGCGCACCCAGTTCGGCGCGTCGTACGGCTGGCGTGCGGCCAGCCGTTTTACGCTGTCGATGGTTGAGCTGTCGCCGCGCAGCAGCAGCTGGCCTTGCGCAATGCCTTCGACGGCGGTCAGCAGGTCATTATCGTCACGGCCAAGGATCAGCAGCATCTTCTCGTACGAATTGTCCGGCTGATTCACCATCTCCACCGTCGGTTTCTCCACTGGCGGCAGATCTTTCAGGAAGTCGGGGCGATGATCGTTGGTGGCAAACACCACCGCATGCTGCTCTTTGGGCAGCTGGTTATATAGCACCGGGAAAGATTGTCCGCGCCACTGCGCTTTGCTGCCAAACCAGGAAGCCAGAACCCCGGCCGCACGCTGTTGCAGCAGATTCGGCTGGGCGTTGAAGACCATCGGCAACTGCAACGGACGGCTGTCGCGCGTATCTAAGAACGGCTCCGGGAAATGCGACAGATCGTTCTTCAGCGGCAGCTTCTGCAGCGTCAAATCGAGTTTGCTGGCTTTGCCGATATCCAGCCAGATGGTGCTGTTGGCCGGGTTTTCACATACGTTGGCATAGTGACCTACCAGCTCAAGCCGCACGCGGTTGAAGTCGCTGATAAAGCGCGGATCGATAGGGATTTGCGTTTGGTTCTCTTTGCCGAGCTGCTCGGCGGTGACCGTCACCAATCCCACCAGCTCATCGTTGAGATAGACTTTGAGCTGCGACAGCGTCGGAATCAGCGCCGGCGAGGGACGATAGCTCAGATTCAGCAGCGCGCGCGTCACCACTTCATCGCTGCGCACGCCGAACTCAATCTGGCTGCTCGGTTCGGTACCGCGCAGCGTCATGCTACCGGGCGGCGGAGCGACCTGATTAAACACCAGCTGGCTGTCACGCAGCGGCGCGTTGGCGTCGACCCGCGCGTTCACCTCCGGTAACGGCTGCGGCGCAGTCATGGCGCCAGAAGTCAGCGGCGCGGCCTGTACCGCAGAGACGCAGCCCAGCAGCAGGGCGGTGAACCAACTCAGTTTTTTCGTCATGGTCATATCATCAACTTAAGTAAAATCGGTTTTGATCGTCGCAGGCTGGCGGTCAATACGCTGCGGTAGCAGTGTCGCCAGCCAACTCACCAACGCGGTGAGGCCACGGAATAAGCGGCGCAGCGGCGCAGGTCCATACTCGGCCAGACGCAGATAGCCTTTAAAACCCAGCACCATAATGTCGGCCAGACTTTGCACCGGTTTATCTTCCGGGAAGCCGTCCTGCCACAGCGCCCAGGTATCGGCGCGAGCGAAGGTGCACTGAATAAATTCAATGTGTTGGCGCGTCGTGAGTTGATGCAGGCGAATCCCGGCGCGACGGCCAAACACGCGCTGCACCTGACACGGGAAGCTGAACTCTTGCTGACCACGGCGCAGCAGCAGCGACACGGTTTCGTCCTCTTTCAGCGCATCGGCTTCGCGCAGCTCAACGCCCACGCCGCCGTCGGAATAGTCACGCAGGGTGCACGGCACCATGTGTCCATCTTCACGCGCGATGGCGGCAGGCATGGCGATTTCCACACGATGCGCTTCACGGATCTGGCGCGCTTCAACCGATACCGCCACCGCGCCGCCGAGGATAATCATGTTGTAAATCACCCACACCAAACTGACCCAAATGGTGAGCATTTCGTTGGCCGGACCGTACGCCATGCGCCAGAAGGCCATGCCAATACCGGCGATATTCAGCAGCACCAGCATCATGTACGGCTTGGTAATCACCCAGTCGAGATGACGTTCGGCCACCAAACCACCTTTGGCGGTAACGTTGAATTTGCCTTTATGCGGATTAAACAGCGCCACCGTGGTTGGCCGCGCGATGTACCACGCCAGCACAGTTTCATACACTTCGCTCCAGAACGAATGTCGCCAGCGGCCCTGAATGCGCGAGTTGGTCAAACTGGTGTGCAGCATGTGCGGCAACACGTAGATGGCGATCGCCAGCGCGGGCGCGTAGATGATGTAGGCGTGGAACAGCAGAAACGCCAGCGGTGCCAGCAGGAAGATCAGACGCGGAATCCCGGCGAGAAAGTGCAGCATGGCGTTGGCGTAACACAGGCGCTGCACCAGCTTTAATCCTTTACCGAACAGCGGGTTATCGAGGCGGAAAATCTGCACCATCCCGCGCGCCCAGCGGATACGCTGGCCGATATGCGTGGACAAACTCTCGGTGGCCAGACCCGCAGCCTGCGGAATACGGATATACGCCGAGGTGTAACCCTGACGATGCAGGCGCAGCGAGGTGTGCGCATCTTCGGTGACGGTTTCTACCGCAATGCCGCCGATCTGATCCAGCGCAGTTCGGCGCAATATGGCGCAAGAGCCGCAGAAGAACGCCGCATCCCAGGTATCGTTGCCATCCTGCACCAAACCGTAAAATAGCGAGCCTTCGTTAGGCGTCTGGCGGAAGCGACCGAGGTTACGTTCAAACGGATCGGGTGAGAAGAAGTGGTGCGGCGTTTGCAGCATCGCCAGCCGATGATCTTTCAGGAACCAGCCCATCGTCAGCTGCAGGAACGAGCGCGTCGGCACATGGTCGCAGTCAAAAATGGCAACATATTCGCTGCGGCACACGGCTTTCAAAGCATGGTTGATGTTGCCCGCTTTGGCGTGTTCGTGGGTGGGACGCACCACGTAATTGACGCCGACGCTGGCGGCAAACTCGCGGAACTCTTCGCGCGTGCCGTCGTCCAGCAGGTAGATATTGAGCTTGTCCTGCGGCCAATCGATGCCCATCGCCGCGTAGAGGGTCGGTTTCACGACGCTCAGCGGTTCGTTGTAGGTCGGTACCAGAATATCGACGCTCGGCCACGAGGTGATTTCCGGCGGCATCGAGACCGGCTGACGATTGAGTGGCCACAGCGTCTGGAAATAACCCAGCACTAATACCGCCCACGCATAGGTTTCTGCACCTATCAGCAGCAGACCAAATGTCAGGCTGATCGGGTCGTCCCAGTTGAGGGTTTCGGTGTAGCGCCACCACAGATAACGGCAGGAAATCGTCAGCGATAACACGATCAGCATGATGGTGGACAAGCGGCCCGGCACGCGACGCACCAGCATCGCCAATCCCCATAACAGCAGCACGAAGACAAACTGCGTAGTGATGCCGAAGGGCTGCGAGATGCACAGCAGCGCCAGCAGGCTGGCGACAATCGCTGCCACGATAAACAGCAGCTGCCGCAACCACACGGGCAGCGCCTGAATACGTTGTTCGCTGCGCTGGGCGAACCGGTTTTGTTCCAGCCGTGCCGGCAGCGCACCGAGCCACTGATAGAGCGGCTCACGCCAGCGGAACAGCGGCTTGACGCTGAAACTTTTACGCGTGCGTTTATCCAGCGGCAATACCAGCATCAGCCACAGGCTTTGCAGTGCATAGCGCAGCGGGTCAAGCGGACGTGGGCGCAGCGGCGAAATTTGCGGGTAGTAACGTTGACGATGTTGCAGGATGCGCTGCCATCCCGGTGTTTCCAGCCGCAACAGCGACCACGCGAGTACGCACCACATTAAATGCAGCGCGATGGTGAAACGGCCCGCGCCATGCTGATGCGCCAGCTGAGCGCGGCGTTGCAGCGCCTGCCACGCTTGCGGCATCAGCAGCCAGCGTAATGGATTCACGCCGCGCCTCCCGGCACATGCAGCAGCAGCCAGTTAGCCAGGGTGTTGATCTCTTCGCTGGCCAGCGCATGCGGCCGATATTCGCCCACCGGCTGTTTCATCATCAGCGCTTCCGCCAGCGCTTCATCGCGGTGAATCACTTGGGGAATCAGGTTTTTCAGTGAGCTGATCCACAGCTGATGCAGATCCTGCTGTAGCTGGCTGTTGGCGTTGAACTGGTTGATCAGAAACAGCGTGTGCGCAGGAAAACGCGCGTGATGCAGACGCAACTGACAGTTGGCATCCAGCGTTAGCACCTGCAGCAGACGATCGGCCGCGGTAACCAGGGATCGCTGCCACGGCAACAGATCCGCTGGCATGTCGAAAATAATCCAGTTGTAGTGCGATTTCAGGGCCGGTAGCGCGTGTAGCAGCGGTGCGGCAAATTCTGCGTTGATAGCGCTGATGCTGGCGTACTGTTGCGACGTGAGAGCGCCAAACGGCAGAAAATCCAGCCCCGCTTGATAGCGCTGTGCGTACTGCTGCCAAGCGTGCTGTTCGAGCAGCGCGGGCGCCCAGCCCTGAGAGCGGTCGAGCGGCATATTAAAGTGGGCAGCTAGCTGATTTACCGGTGAAAAATCGATAACCAGCACCGACTGCTGCAGCGCGTTAAACGCCCAGCCAAGTGCGGCGCTCAGCGAAGTGGCGCCACAACCGCCACGCAATCCTTGTAATGCAATAACAGGCATTAACGTTCTGACTCCTGTGCGGCGCTTATTTCACGCAGCAATGGCCAGCGCGTCATAATGGTATTAAGTCGCGCTTCGCGGGCAATATCAATGTAGCGAAATGCCTTAAGGGAAAAGGCATAACTTAAGGCTGTAATGTCATCGTGCTCTTCGCTGCTAGCAGCATTCAGCGAAAATGCATTCTCTGTTTTCATTATTTTTTTGCCACCGAAAAATCGACAACGGATGAATTGTGGTTTTATTTTTTGTAAAGTTTAAACCTGAAGTAAAGACAAATGCTATCCACAGATCAATATGATTTTCACCAATACGCTATTTTTTATTTCACCCGTTCCAATTGTGGCTGTCTCGATTAAACTAGCCTGGATTGTATCGATCGCGAATCAAATATGAAAAAACATTATGCGCTTGGCCTGCAGCAGATTCAGCAGGAATTAAATACTCTGCAGAATCCAGGGTTTTACTGGATTACCAGCCAGCGTCAGGAAGATGCGCGAATACTGCTGCGTCAGGTGGTTAGCCAGCAAAAAGCGGCTACGCTCATTAGTGCGGACGAGAAACCGCAGGCGCTGTTGACGCCCGATCCCATCGGCGGTCCGGCGCGTATGCCGTTATTTTCACTGCCGGCAAATAAAAGCAGCTTAAAGCAGCTGGAAAGTGATTTTTCCCGCGTGCTGAATAGCCGCAGCGGCCTGGTAATTTTTTATAGTAATGCCGCGCTGTGGGGGAAATTATCGCCCGACGAGTTAATCCTCTGGCTTAAGCGAATGCGCCGTTTGTTATCTAAAAAACAAATTACGCTGTTAATGATCACCCCCGGTACGTCAATAATTCACTTGCGTAATCATCTGCAAGGTTATTTTCGCCAGCTTGATGGTCTCGCACATTTAGAGTTTCAGCAGGACAGTTGGCAATATCGAATTAACTGGTGGTATGCGGCAGATAAATTGCTGGCCGACCGCGCTATCCGTTTGAGTTATGTCGATAATCAATTTATTGCCGTTAATCAAGCGGAACAAAATATTCCCTTAAGCCGCAATGATGAAAACCAATTCCTTGCGCAAGAAGGTGTGCTGGAAGGCGCGCCGCCGCTTTCGACGCAGTGGCAATTGTTTAGCGATAACGAAAGCGTGTTCTCGCGTGCGCAGCAGGCGAATGCCGCCACGGTCATCTTTAGTCTGGTTCATAATCAAGACATTAATTCTTTAGCAACGATGGTCCATAGTTTGCGTCGCTCACGCGGTAGCGCGCTTAAGATTGTGGTGCGCGAAATCACTACCACGCTGCGCTACAGTGATGAGCGTTTGCTGCTGGCCTGCGGCGTGAATGCCATTGTGCCGACCGCGGCTAGCCTGTCGCGCTTTCTGACCACGCTGGAAGGGATTCAGGGGCAGCAGTTCTCGCGCCATGTGCCTGCCAATCTCAATGCTCTGATGCAGGCGCTGCAGCCGCTGCAGCAGAAAGGCTATCTACCGCTGGACGCATTTTGCGCGGCGGTGCAGCAGTTGATGACCAATACGCTGCTGCCGGAAAATGACAAAGGCTTGATGGTGGCGCTGCGCGCGGTGCCGCAGCTGAAACCCGAACAGATTCTGACGCTGTGTAAACCGCGCCGCTTCGGCGATCTCGTGACGCTGGTGAACGACCGCATCTATCTGTTCCTCTCTTCGTGCCGCTTCAACGATTTGGATATCGCGCTCAAATCGATTTTCTCCTTGCCGCACGACGAGCTGTTTAGCAATCGCATCGTCTGGTTTGAAGACAATCAGATCGTGTCGGAGGCGGATAAAATTCGGCAGTTAACCTCGGTGGCGCAGCGTGACAGGCAAACCGTGCCGCTGGCCGCTGCGCCAGTTAGCCCCCAAGCCGCCGCGCCTGAACGCGGGGCACAAACGCCGCAGCCGATTACCCTCAACCTCGACGGAGTAAGCCACCAATGACGCTGATGGATTGGGTGCAGGTGGCGATCCTGCTGTTACTGATTTTGCTGTTCCTGACATCACTGTTTGGGCGCGGACGAGCGCGCAGCGGCACCAATCCGCTGCGGCGTTTGCTGCCGACGCGCGCATTAAAATCAGAAGGACAGTGGCAACGCAAAACCAATAAAACGGATAAACATGAATAACAGATTCACGATGCACGGTTCGTGGTGGCGCGGCCTCGGCGGCTGGAACTTTTACTTCCTGATCAAATTTGCGCTGCTGTGGTACGGCTACCTCAATTTTCACGCGCTGAGTAATCTGGTGTTTCTGGCGTGGCTGCTGTTCCCGCTGCCGGGCGCGCGGCTGCATCGCCTGCGTCAGTGGATTTCGCTGCCGATTGGCGTGGCGCTGTTCTGGCACGATACCTGGCTGCCGGGACTCAATTCGATTATGAGCCAGGGCAGCCAGCTGGCGGGCTTCTCGCCCAGTTATCTGCTTGATCTTGCCAATCGCTTTATTAACTGGGAGATGATTGGCGCGGGCTTTGTGCTGCTGGTGCTGTATCTGTTTGTCGCGCAGTGGATTCGCGTCACCGTGCTGGTGTCGCTGATGCTGATCTGGCTTAACGTGCTGACGATCGCCGGACCGGCAATGAATTTACTGCCGACCAGCGCCGCCACGCCGACGGTGAAGCTCAACGATACGCCAGCGGCGAAAGCGCCAGATGGCCTCGATCAATCCGCGCCGCCAACCAGCGCCAATCTTACTGCGTGGCTCAACCGTTTTTACGACGCCGAGCGCCAGCGTGCGACCCATTTCCCGGACGCCTTGCCAGCTGATTCGCAGCCGTTCGATATTCTGGTGATCAACATCTGTTCGCTGTCGTGGTCGGATTTGAACGTCGCGCAGCTGCGAAATCATCCGCTGTGGCAGCACTTCGATATTCTGCTTAACAACTATAACTCCGCCACCGGTTACAGCGGCCCGGCGGGGATTCGTCTGCTGCGCGCCAGCTGCGGCCAGAGCTCGCACAGCGATCTGTACAAAGCCACCGATCAGCGTTGCTATCTGTTTGATAATCTGGCGAAGCTGGGCTTTAAACAGCAATTGATGATGGATCACACCGGCGTGTTTGGTAACTATCTCAAGGAACTGCGTGAAGAGGGCAATCTGCAGGCGCCGCTGATGTCGCAGGCGGGCATCTCGCCGGAGGTGACGTCATTTGATGGCTCGCCGGTATTTAATGATGCGCAGCTGATGCAGCGCTGGCTCGACGATCGCACCAAGAGCAGCGATGCGCGCTCCGCCACCTTCTATAACCTGATTCCGCTGCATGACGGTACGCGCGAGTTGGGCAGCACGCGCAGCGCCGACTGGCAGCCGCGCGCCAAAGTGCTGTTTGATCAGCTTGATGCCTTCCTGACCAATCTGGAGAAGTCGGGCCGTCGCGTGATGGTGCTGGTGGTGCCGGAACACGGCGCGGCGCTGCAGGGCGACAAGATGCAGATGTCAGGATTGCGTGATATCCCCAGTCCGGATATCACCCATGTGCCGGTCGGCATTAAGTTTGTTGGCATGAAAGCACCGCATCAGGGCCAGCCGCTTAGCGTGGAGACGCCTACCAGCCTGATGGCGATCTCAGAAATCGTGTCGCGCGTGGTGGATGGCCAGGTATTTAACGCGCCGAACGTTAATATGTCGGTGCTGACCGATAATTTGCCGCAGACGCCGGTGGTGTCTGAGAACGATAACGCGGTGGTGATGATGTATCAGGGTAAACCGTGGATTCGCCTGAACGGCGGCGATTGGGTGCCGTATCCGCAGTAGGTCGCCATTAATGGTGTGATGCCGCTCAGTTAAGCGCGGAGCGACTTTCGTTCGCCATGTGCTGAGGCAGTTGCAGCACCTACGTGCGGCGACCGAGCAGAGGACGCCTGGCCGCGCCCTCTGCACTCCCGGGCCTTGCGCCAGCCCAACCCGCCGCTTCGCGGTGCCTTCACTCATTCACGATTCCTGACGGACCGGTGGCGATTCGCTCCTGCTCAGCGCCACCTCTCGCCGCATCCATGCGGCTCGCCCTGGAATCCCTCATTCGCTCAGCGGCTCGGGATGTCGCCTCAACACCCGCGTTGCAGCATTAACGCGTATTTTTCACTCGCAATCGCTACAAATCTCATGGGGTTGTCATCCATGACGGCCAGGCGCGCTTGAATGCGCGTCAAAACCTGCATAATTCCGAATCACTTCATAAATAACCAAACTTGCTTATTTTTCGCCTTTATCCCGGCGAAAAAAACGCGTGACCTGGGATATACTCGCTGCGAATTTCATCTCATTACACGCCTTTGGTGGCCTGGAGAAGTTTTGTTGCGCGTCAGTCGTTCTCTAACGATAAAGCAGATGGCGACGGTTTCCGCCGTGGCGATGGTGACCATCTGCATCTTTATTGTCATCCAGCTTTTTCACTTTGTGCAGCAGCGCAGGATTGACTACGCCCAGCAAATGGAAAATGTGGCGCACACCGTGCGTCAGCCACTCTCCGAAGCGGTGCTCAAAGCCGATATTCCGCAAGCCGAACGCATCCTTAATACCCTGAAACCGGCCGGTATTTTATCGCGCGCCGATGTGGTGTTGCCGAATGCCTTCCAGGCGCTGCACGCCGATTTCGCGCCGGAGAAACCGGTGCCGCGCTGGGTCGCGCGCCTGTTTGAGCTGCCGGTGCAAATCACGCTGCCGCTCTATTCGGTGGAGCGTTCCGGCTTGCCGAAGCCGATTGCCTATCTGGTACTGCAGGCCGATTCCTCGCGCGTTTATCAGTTCCTGCTCAGCACGTTATCCACCATGATCACCACCTATCTGCTGTTGGCGCTGATTCTCTCGATCGCCATTAGCTGGTGTATTAACCGCTTGATTGTGCATCCGCTGCGCGACCTTTCGCGTGATTTGCAGGAGCTGCCGCCGCAGGCGATTCTGACCCACAAAATGAAGCTGCCTAATAATCATCGCGATGATGAAATCGGCATGTTGATCCGCAGCTATAACCGCAACCAGCAGGTGCTGGAGTCGATTCACGACGAAATGAGCCGCATGACCACGCATTTTGCCGTTACGGATCTGCCCAATCGCGCGCTGTTCCTTGCGCTGCTCGAACAGCACATCAGCCATCGCCACAATCGTCAGGCGTGGGGTTTGATGGTGATTCGCATTGAAACGTTGCAGGAAGCCAACGGCGTGCTGAGTGATGAGCAGCGCGATACGCTGATGCTGACGCTGGTGGAGAAGATTCGCAGTACCGTTGACGATCACTCACTGCTGGCGCAAACCGGGCCCAGCGACTTCGCCTTGCTGATGAAGCGCGCGCACAATCCGTTCCGCGCCATGCGTCTGGCGCGCAACCTGATGATTCGCATTAATCAGCCGGTGAACCTGCAACAGCTGCAGCTGCGTCCGAACGCCAGCATTGGCCTGGCGCTGCACGAAGAGAGCAGCATCTCGGCCAGCGAACAGCTCGATCGCGCCACCTCGGCGATGATGTCGGCGCGGCATCAGGGCAAAAACCAGATTCTGTTCTTCGATCCGGCGCTCACCGAGCGGGCGCAAAAGCGTTTAACGCAGGAACACGACATCTTGCAAGGTCTGCAGGACGAGCAGTTTGCCCTCTATCTGCAGCCGCAAATCAATATGGAAACCGGCGAGCTGGCCGGTGCCGAAGCGCTGCTGCGTATGCGCATGCCGGATGGCAGCTACGGATTATCGGAAGAGTTTATTGCCAGCGCCGAAGAGATTGGTGTGATCTCGGCCATTGGCCGCTGGGTGTTTGAAGAAGCCTGCCGCATTCTGGCCGGCTGGCAGAAGCAGGGCATTAACATCCCGCTCAGCGTCAATATCTCGGCGGTGCAGCTGCGTGATGCCAGCATGGTCAGCCATTTGCAGGGCTTACTGGAGCGCCATCGCATCGCGCCGGGCAACTTCGTATTGGAAATCACCGAAACCGCGCAGATTGGCGATGCCGAACAGGCGATTGCGCTACTGCGCTTGCTGCAGCAAACCGGCGTGGCGGTAGCGCTCGATGATTTCGGAATGGGCTACTCCAACCTCAACTATCTGCATCAGTTCAAAGCGCTGCCGGTAAATAAGCTGAAAATGGATCGCAGCTTCGTCGCCGCGCTGCCGGATGACGACACCATGGTGCGCATCGTGGCGGCGATTGCCGACATCATTCACCTCGACGTCATCGCGGAAGGTGTGGAAACCGCCGAGCAGCGCGACTGGCTGCTGGCGCGCGGAATTACTATAGGGCAAGGCTACTTATACGCTGAAGCGCTGCCGCTCCACATCTTTAACCAACGCTGGCTCAATAGCTCGCAACTCCCTGAATAATCACCTTGGTTATTGATTTTCCTTACAAAATTGTAGCGAAGCGCTGTGCTGAAGCGTTTCAGTTCATAGTTAGAGTTTTGTAACTTTTGTAAGGAATAGTAGGGGATATTAATCTTGTTAACAGGGTGTTATTTTCCTCGCCATCGGTAAGGTTTTACGCTTCTGGCGGCTTGCCGCATGCGTTCTCCACAACAATGGCGGTGCGAACCGTCTTACTGGACACCTGTTATGAAAATCTTAAAAAGCCTCTATTTTCAGGTACTGGTTGCCATCGGCATCGGCGTCCTGTTGGGCCACTTCTATCCTGAGTTAGGCGCGCAAATGAAGCCGCTTGGCGATGGTTTCGTTAAGTTGATCAAGATGATCATCGCCCCCGTGATTTTCTGTACGGTGGTGACCGGTATTGCCGGCATGGAGAGCATGAAAGCCGTTGGACGTACGGGCGCAGTGGCGCTGCTGTACTTTGAAGTGGTCAGCACCATCGCGCTGATCATCGGTTTGGTGGTGGTTAACGTGGTGCAGCCTGGCGTGGGCATGAACGTTGATCCAGCCACGCTGGATGCTAAAGCAGTCGCGGTTTACGCGCAGCAGGCGGAGCAGCAAGGCGTGGTCGCCTTCCTGCTGGATGTGATCCCGAATAGCGTCATTGGTGCCTTTGCCAGCGGCAACATTCTGCAAGTGCTGCTGTTCGCTATCCTGTTCGGCTTCGCCCTGCATCGCCTGGGCAGCGCCGGCACCGTGATGTTCAACGTCATTGAGAGCTTCTCGAAAGTGATCTTCGGCGTGATCAACATGATTATGCGTCTCGCGCCAATCGGTGCCTTCGGGGCGATGGCCTTCACCATCGGTAAATATGGCGTCGGTTCGCTGGTGCAGTTGGGGCAGCTGATCATCTGCTTCTATATCACCTGCGTGCTGTTCGTGGTGGTGGTGTTGGGGCTGATTGCACGCTTCGCTGGCTTCAACATCTTTAAATTTGTCGCCTACATCAAAGAAGAGCTGCTGATTGTGCTGGGCACGTCATCTTCCGAATCTGCGCTGCCGCGCATGCTGGATAAGATGGAGAAGCTGGGCTGTAAGAAATCGGTGGTGGGGCTGGTGATTCCAACCGGCTACTCCTTCAACCTGGATGGCACCTCGATTTACCTCACCATGGCGGCGGTGTTTATCGCTCAGGCGACCAACGCGCATATGGACGTGTTCCACCAAATCACGCTGTTAGTGGTGCTGCTGCTTTCCTCGAAAGGCGCAGCGGGTGTAACCGGCAGTGGCTTTATCGTGCTGGCGGCGACCTTGTCAGCGGTGGGACATTTACCAGTTGCGGGTCTGGCGCTGATTCTCGGTATCGACCGCTTTATGTCCGAAGCGCGTGCGCTGACCAATCTGGTGGGCAACGGCGTGGCGACCATCGTGGTGGCGAAGTGGGTCGGCCAACTGGATGAGAAACAACTGAATGCGACGCTTTCTGCCGGGAAAAAGGTGAATAACGCACCAGAAACCGCCGCATAACCTGCTATTTGCGTTAATTTGCCGAGAAATGCCCGCTGTCGCTTGCCCTGACAGCGGGCATTTGCATAATAAACCCCATTGATTTTTTTCCCGATTTTTTGCCTCGTTGCGCGACATCCTGACCTTCTCGTGGTCAAAGAGTCTGTTATTAAATAAACGTGGCGGCACAATGCCGCGCCGGTCACCCCAGATGTGACCGAACATGCCGCGCTAACGAGCGTTGATCTGTTTGAGTAGGGGTTCACATGCAGGGCACCAGAATTCGGCTTTTGGTTGGCGGATTGCTACTGGCAGCGTCCGGTTTTGGCGTACACGCCGAGACGCTCCAACCCGATCCCGCCTGGCAGGAAGGCAAACTGGACAATGGTTTTAGCTGGCAACTGCTAACCACACCACAACGTCCAAGCGATCGTATTGAGCTGCGCCTGATTGTTAACACCGGTTCGCTGGTGGAGAGTGCGCAACAAACCGGCTATAGCCATCTTTTACCGCGTTTAGCGATGGTGCATAACGCCACGCTGGACACCAATCAGCAACGTGCGCTGTGGCAGCAAGCCATGGATCCGCAACGTCCGCTGCCACCCGCTATTTCGTCGTACGATTACACCCAATACAACCTGAGCTTGCCAAATAACCGCCCTGATCTGCTGAAAGAAGCGCTCAGCTGGCTGGCGGCGACCGCCGGGAAAATGACGATTAATGAGCAGGTGGTTTCTACCGCATTAATGGCGACCGATCCGATAGCCACCTGGCCCGCCAATACGCAGGATGTGTGGTGGCGCTATCGCCTGAAAGGCTCGGCGATGCTGGCGCACGATCCGGGCGAACAACCGCGCGCGCCTGTGGATATCGCCCAACTCAACAGCTTCTATCAACAGTGGTACACGCCAGACGGCATGACGCTGTACGTGGTGGGGAATGTCGATAGCCGCAGCATGGCGGAGCAGATCAACAAAGCTTTTGCGCCGCTGAAAGGCAAGCGTGTCGCACCTGCCGCGCTACCGACGCTGTCACCGCTGCCGCATCAGCCGGTGAATCTGGTGAATGGCGGCATGAATCAGGATCGCCTGTCGCTGGTATGGGACACCGCATGGCAGCCGATTCGTGATTCGCAAAATTTGCAGCGCTACTGGCAGAGCGATTTAGCGCGTGAAGCGCTGTTTTGGCATGTGCAGCGCGCGCTGGCTGACAGCAAAGCGCAAAGCGTGCAGGTTGGCTTCGATTGCCGCGTGCTCTATCAACGTGCGCAGTGCTCGATCAACATGGACAGCCCGAATGCCTCTTTGCCGCAGAATATGAATCAGGTGGCGAAAGAGCTGGCGGCGGTGCGCGACAAAGGGTTACCGCAGGAAGAGTTTGATGCGCTGATGGCGCAGAAGCTGCTGGAGCTCAATAAGCTGTTTGCCACATACGCCCGCACCGACACCGATATTCTGATGGGCCAGCGTCTGCGCTCGCAGCAAAACGCGGTGGTGGACATTGCGCCTGAGCAGTATCAGAAGCTGCGTCAAACCTTCCTCAGCGAAATGACGCGCGACCAGCTAAATCAGGAACTGCGTCAGCAACTGTCGCAGGAGCTGACCATGGTGCTGATTCAGCCGCAGGGTGAAGCCGAGACCAACGTGAAGATGCTGCAGGAAAGCTGGGATAAAGTGATGAAGCTACCCGAACCGCCAGCGGTACCCGCGAGTCCGGAAGAAGTGAAACCGGATAACAGCGCAGGCGCGGCGGATCAGACCGCGCCATCATCCTAAACATTAGGTCTTAGCACGTAGCCACTCGGTTACCAGCATCGGCCAACTGGCGAGCGGTAAATCCGCCACGCCACGGATACCAAATCCGTGGCCGCCTTTCTGGTAGAAGTGAATCTCCACCGGCACTTTGTGCTCACGCAGCGCGCTGAAGAACACCATGCTGTTGTTCACCGAAACCGATTCATCATCGGACGCGTGAATCAGCAGCGTCGGTGGCGTTTGTGCGTGCACGCGCGTCTCCAGCGAATAAGCATCAACCATCTTCTGATCCGGCCATGCGCCGAGCAAGCGGGTGCGCGCACCTTCATGCGCCAGACCTTCACGCATGCTGATCACCGGATAGAGCAGCACCATCGCATCCGGGCGCGGCGTGAAGCTGTCGGCCTGATCCTGCACTGGATAAAGTTTCTCGCCAAAGCGGGTGCCGAGGCTGGCGGCAACGTGTCCGCCCGCCGAGAAACCCATCATCACAATATATTTGCCGTTCAATCCGCGCTGCGCACGTTCACGCAGCACGCGCACCGCACGCTGCGCATCGGCCAGCGGCGCGTCTGGACCTTCATGGTGACCGTCATACGGCAGGCGATACGTCATCACCGCCAGCGTGTAGCCCATTGACGTGAAGAAAGTGGCAAGCGCGCTGCCTTCGCGGTCGATCAATACCCGCTGATAACCGCCGCCCGGCGCGACCAGCAGCGTGATGCCGTTCGAGGTTTCCGGATGCCAGATGGCAATTTCCGGGCAGCGCACGCCGGTGGCGGCGCGGTCATAAGGTTCGTACTCTTTGGCGAGATCGACGATCTGCGGCTGAGCGCGCGAATCGCTCGCGCCTGGCGCATCACCGTGTGGCCAGATATTGATGATTTCTGTGTGCATAAGTCAGTCCTGAGCGAGTCATGTTGTCGTTATTTTTTCGCGGCCGGAGTAACAGCGTCCTGCTGTTGTTGATTAAAACATGGTCTTTTTTGCTGCTGGCGTCCAGCCGAAAACCGCCGATTACGCCAGTTTCGGACTATGCCTGGCGGCCAGATTTCGTGCCATAACGCATTGAATTTAAATCGATCTGATTAGCGTGAGTGAAGAAGTCATACCGGTTTTGTTACAGAAGTGGATGAGTCAGGTCGTTAGCGGAAATTAGCAGGGAAAAATGCTGTGTTAAGGCAAACTGCGCGGGCGGGTTGGTTAGCAGTGTTTATGCGTTTGGTCGCCATAAATGGCGACCCTACAACATGCGCACCTGGATTAACGCGGCATCGCGCTGAGCGGGATAATTGCCCCGCGATGCTGGATCACCGTGCTGGCGGTGAGATGACCGCGTGCGGCGGCATCTTCGGCGCTTCCTCCGGCTAAACGCACCGCCAGATAACCAGCGCTGAAGGAGTCGCCAGCCGCGGTGGTATCGATCACTTTCTCTTTCGCCAGCTTGATGGCGGCGACTTCGCGCAGCGGCTCATCGCCAACCGCCACCAGACAGGAGTCCGCACCGCGTTTAATGACAATTTCCTGCACGCCCGCAGCGCGTGTGCGGGCAATCACCGCATCCAGCGGCTGCTCGCCCCACAGCAAATCTTCGTCGTCGAGCGTCAGAAATGCCATGTCGGTATGACGCAGCATCTCGGCATACGCCTGCTGAGCGCTGGTTTTATCGGCCCACAGACGCGGCCGATAGTTGTTATCGAAAATCACCTTGCCGCCGTTCTGGCGACAGGCGCTGAGCAGCGACATCAGTTTTTCGCGACTGGCCGCAGGCAGAATCGCCAGGCTGATGCCGCTCAAATAGAGAAAATCATAGTGCGCCAGCTGCTGGCAAATCGCGTCCGCTTGCGCGCTGTCCAGCCAGAAACGGGCGGCAGCGTCGTTGCGCCAGTACCAGAAGGTCCGCTCGCCGTGGTCGTCGGTTTCGATGAAGTACAAACCCGGCATTTTATTGTCGAGGCGCTGAACCAGCGCGGTTTCGACCTTTTCCTGCTGCCAGGCGGCGATCATCTGGTCACTGAAACTGTCGGTGCCGAGTGCGGTGACATAATCGACACGCAGCTGTTTATCTGACTGACGCGCCAGATACACCGCCGTGTTCAGCGTATCGCCGCCAAAACCGCGTTTGATGTTCTCACCTTTCTCGGACAGCTCAATCATGCATTCGCCAATAATAGCGATTTTCTTCTGCGTCATGGTCTTCAGCCTGTAGTGAATTCTGCCTTAGTCTCGCGTCTGGTATGGCAGTCGTCAATGGTTTTTAAAACGATGTTTTGATTTAACTTAAGGCAGCAAACCGCCTGCGCCACGGTGATTTAGCGGCCAAAGCGCGTTTTGTTTTGCCGATTAAGTGCGAAGCACGCTGTTACACTCAACTCTTCATGGGACTAACGAGATTGATAAAGTTATCCCGGCGATCGCCGATACTTGCCGCTGAGATGCTATTTGCAGGCACTCAACACCAACCAGGAAAAAACCATGGTGATGAAGAATTTGAGTCATCGGCTGCCTGTTTCAAATGAATTGGAGCAACAACAGGAAACGCGTCTCTTCTGGCAGCAGTGCCAACGATTCTATACTTTCCAGCCGATTTACCAGGTCTCAGGCCGCATGCTGGCTATTGAATTACTGACGGCGGTTACGCATCCCTCCGCGCCAGAAAAAAGGCTGTCGCCCGAAGACTATTTTGAAGCACTGACTATCGCGCAGCGGCTCGGTGTCGTCCAGGAACAACTCGAGCTGCTGATCACATGGTCAGCGTTTTTCAATCAGCGTCAGCTAGTGGCGTCAGTGAATATCGACGGTCCAACGCTGATGGAGATTGAGAAGCATGAGTCGATTCGCGCGCTGATCGCGCAGCTGCCTTGGGTGCGCTTCGAACTGACGGAACATCATGCGCTGCCGCAGGAAGAGATGGTGGCGAAGATGCCGGAACTCGGGCCGCTGTGGCTGGATGATTTTGGCTCTGGCATGGCGAACTTCTCCGCGCTGACCGAATTACGTTACGACTACATCAAACTCTCGCGCGAGCTGTTTATGCTGCTGCGCGCCAGCGATGAAGGCCGCTCGATGTTCTCCATGCTGCTGGCGTTAATTAACCGTTATTGCAACGGCGTCATCGTCGAAGGCGTGGAAACCGAAGAGGAGTGGCAACAGGTACGTAGCTCGCCCGCGATGGCGGCGCAGGGCTACTTCTTCTCGCGTCCGGTGCCGTTTAGCGAGCTGGAACGTATGGCACTTGAGCTTCCCTGATCCCGTTCCGCAGCGTCTCGACTATCCTTAGTCAGACGTGGAAGGGCAAGGAGGAAGCAATATGTCACGTACTCGAAAGATCCTGAGCTGGGTGTTCGGGATTTTTTTGTTATTGGTTGTAGTGATTGTGGTGCTCATCGCCACCTTTGACTGGAACCGCCTGAAACCAACGATTAATCAAAAAGTTTCAGCCGAGCTGAACCGACCTTTCGCGATTCGCGGCGATCTCGGCGTGGCCTGGGTTCGCAACCGTGAAGAACCTGGCTGGCGCAGCTGGGTGCCGTGGCCGCAGGTGCATGCCGACGATGTCATGCTCGGTAATCCGCCATCCATTCCTGATGTCACCATGGTGCATCTGCAGCGGGTTGAAGCGACGATTGCGCCGCTGGCGCTGCTGCATCAGCAGATCTATTTGCCGTGGATCAAGATGCAAAAGCCGGATGCGCGGCTGGTGCAAACCGCAGATAAAAAGAACAACTGGACCTTTGATCTTGCCAGCAGTCAGAACAGCGATGCTAACGCCGCGCCTTCTGCCTGGTCCTTCCGCCTCGACAACATCCTGTTCGATCAGGGACAAGTGCGCTATCGCGACGCCGTCAATAAAGCCGATGTCACAGTGACCATCAATCCGCTGGGCAAACCGGTGCCGTACGCCCAAGTGGCGGGCGGTGACGATCAGCAGAAAGGCGCGGGTGATTTTGTCTTTGGCTGGCAGGCGAACGGCACCTACAACAATCAGAAGCTGGATGGCGACGGCAAAATTGGCGGCATGCTATCGCTGCGCAGTAAAACCACGCCGTTCCCGCTGCAGGTGGATGTGCGTAATGGCACCACGCGTGTACGTATTGACGGTACCTTGCAGGATCCGCTCAATCTTGGCGGACTTGATGTGCGTCTGCGCTTCGCGGGCGATACGCTGGCCAATCTGTATGGCCTGACCGGCGTGCTGCTGCCCGATACGCCGCCCTATGAAACTGACGGCCATTTGATTGCGCGTTTCAATGAGGCGAAAGGGCCGCTATTCCGCTACGAGAAGTTTAACGGCCACATCGGCGACAGCGATATTCACGGCTCGCTCACCTATCGTCAGGGCAAACCGCGTCCAACGCTGACCGGTGAATTGACCTCGAACCAGCTGCGGATGGAAGATTTGGGGCCGCTGATTGGCGTCAACTCCGGCAAAGGCAGCGAGAAAACGCAGCAGGCCAAAGCGCAGCGCGGCGAAGCCTCATCGCAGCCTGCCGATCGCGTGTTGCCACACGACAAGTTTGATACCAAGAGCTGGGACGTGATGGATGCGGATGTGAAGTTCAGCGGCAAACGCATTGAACACAGCAGCAAGCTGCCGCTCAGCGATCTCTATACGCATCTGCAGCTGAAAAACGGCGACCTGTTGCTCGATCCGCTGCGCTTCGGTATGGCCGGCGGCAGCATCAACTCCACCATTCATCTGGAGGGCGACCGCAGCCCGATGCGCGGACGCGCCGATTTGCACGCGCGTAAGCTGCGTCTGCGTCAGCTGTTCCCGGATGTTACGGCGATGCAGAACAGTTTGGGCCAGCTCAACGGCGATGCCTCGCTGAGCGGCACCGGCAATTCGGTGGCGGATCTGCTCGGCACCAGCAATGGCGAACTGAAGCTACTGATGAATGATGGCCTGATCAGTCGCAGCCTGATGGAGATTGCCGGACTGAACGTCGGTAACTATGTGGTGGGTAAGCTGTTCGGCGATGATGAAGTGAAGATCAACTGCGCGGCGACCGATATGAATATTCGTCAGGGCTTAGCGACGCCGAAACTGTTCCTGCTGGATACCGAGAACGCGGTGATCAACGTGACCGGCAACGTTAATTTCGCGAATGAACGCATGGACTTGTCGATCAATCCGGAGAGTAAAGGGATTCGCATCATCACGCTGCGTTCGCCGCTGTATGTGCGCGGCACCTTTAAAAATCCGGATGCTGGGGTGAAAGCCGGACCGCTGATTGCACGCGGTGCCGCAGCGGTGGCGCTCGGGGCGGTGGTTGCTCCCGCCGCCGCGTTGATCGCACTGATTTCGCCTAGCGATACTGACGACAATCAGTGCAGTAATGTGCTGCAGCAGATGAAGAATCAGAAGTGATCAGTTACGCCACAGCACTTTGATGATGTGGTAACCAAAGGCGGTTTTCACCGGTCCGTAAGGCTGTAGCAGCGGACAGGAGAAGACCGCCTTATCAAATGCCGGTACCATTTGTCCTTTACGGAACTCACCCAAATCACCGCCGTTGCGTCCGGATGGGCAGGTAGAGTGTTTCTTTGCCAGCTGCTGGAAGTTCGCCCCTTTCTCAAGTTGCGCCAGCAGGGATTTGGCCTGCGCTTCCTCTTTCACGAGGATATGTAAAGCCGCCGCGGTTTTCGCCATGATGAAGTCCTAATGTGTATAATCCGGCCATTATAACCTCCTTTCTTTTGATTCAACTGAGCGAATTCCGTTATGCGTTTAAACCCCGGCCAACAACGAGCTGTCGAATTTGTCACCGGTCCTTGTCTGGTGCTGGCCGGTGCTGGCTCGGGTAAAACCCGCGTGATCACCAACAAAATCGCCCACCTGATCCGCGAATGTGGCTATCAGGCGCGCCATATCGCCGCCGTAACCTTTACCAATAAAGCCTCGCGCGAGATGAAAGAGCGCGTGGCGCAGACGTTGGGGCGTAAAGAGGCACGCGGCCTGATGATTTCCACCTTTCATACGCTGGGACTGGAGATCATTAAACGCGAATACAAGGCGCTGGGAATGAAAGCCAGCTTCTCGCTGTTCGACGATCAGGATCAGCTGGCCTTGCTTAAAGACCTGACCAAACAGTGGCTGGAAGAGGACAAGACGCTGTTACAGCAGCTGATTTCCACCATCTCCAACTGGAAGAACGATCTGGTCGATCCGCAGGGCGCAGCGGGTTTGGCGCAATCGCAGCGTGATCAGATTTTTGCTCACTGTTATCAGCTGTACGACCAACATCTGAAATCCTGCAACGTGCTGGATTTTGACGACTTAATCGCGCTGCCCACGCTGCTGCTGCAGCGCAATCAGGAAGTGCGCGAACGCTGGCAGCAGCGCATCCGCTATCTGCTGGTGGATGAGTATCAGGACACCAACACCAGCCAATATGAGCTGGTCAAGCTGCTGGTGGGTGCGCGCGCGCGCTTTACCGTGGTGGGCGATGACGATCAGTCAATTTACTCGTGGCGTGGCGCGCGTCCGCAAAACCTGGTGCTGCTGCAGCAGGATTTCCCGGCGCTGGAAGTGGTGAAGCTGGAGCAAAATTATCGCTCGACGCAGCGCATCCTGAAATCGGCCAACATCCTTATCGCCAACAATCCGCACGTATTTGAGAAGCGCCTGTTCTCAGAGTTGGGGCAGGGCAGCGAGCTGAAGGTGCTGAGCGCGAATAACGAAGACCACGAAGCGGAACGCGTAGCGGGTGAATTGATCGCGCATCACTTCATCAACAAAACCGCCTACAAAGATTACGCCATTCTTTATCGCGGCAATCATCAGTCGCGCGTGTTCGAGAAGCAGCTGATGCAGAACCGTATTCCGTATCGTATTTCGGGCGGTACGTCGTTCTTCTCACGCCCGGAAATCAAAGATTTGCTGGCTTATCTGCGCGTGCTGACCAATCAGGAAGATGACAGCGCGTTTCTGCGTATCGTGAATACGCCGCGCCGTGAGATTGGTCCGGCAACGCTGCAGAAGCTGGGCGAATGGGCCAACCTGCGCAATAAAAGCCTGTATAACGCCAGCTTCGATATGGGGCTGGAGCAAACGCTGAGCCGGCGCGGGCTGGAGCATCTGCAGCGCTTTACGCACTGGCTGAGTGAAATCGTCCAACTGACCGAACGCGAGCCAGTGAATGCGGTGCGCGACCTGATTCGCGGCATCGACTACGAAAGCTGGCTGTTTGAAACCTCGCCCAGCCCGAAAGCCGCTGAGATGCGCATGAAGAACGTTAACCTGCTGTTCCAGTGGATGACCGAGATGCTGGAAGGCGATGAGCTGAACGAGCCGATGACGCTGGCGCAGGTGGTGACGCGCTTTACGCTGCGCGACATGATGGAGCGCGGTGAAAGCGACGAGGAGCTCGATCAGGTGCAGCTGATGACGTTGCACGCCTCAAAAGGGCTGGAGTTTCCGTATGTCTATCTGGTTGGCATGGAAGAGGGGTTATTGCCGCACCAGAGCAGCATCGATGAGAACAACATCGAGGAAGAGCGGCGTCTGGCTTACGTGGGGATTACCCGGGCGCAGAAAGAGCTGACTTTTACGCTGTGCCGTGAACGCCGCCAGTATGGCGAGCTGATGCGCCCGGAACCGAGTCGCTTCCTGCTGGAGTTGCCGCAGGACGATGTGGTGTGGGAACGCGAGAAAAAAGTGGTGAGCGCCGAAGAGCGCGTGAAGACCGGACAGACGCGCGTCGCTGGATTGAGAGCGATGCTGGAGAATGCGAAGAAGGGTTGAGTTATCGGTTAGTGGTCGTAGTTCCCCTCCTCGGTCCGTGCTTGCAGTCCCCCTCCTCGGTCCTCCCCCATGAATGGGGGAGGAAGATGCTGCTATATGTGAGTCGGAAATTGCATGTGGCAGCATCTCCTTCCCCCGCTTGCGGGGGAAGGTCGGGATGGGGGACAGCCAGCACATTTCCAATCAGGAAATCGTCAGTAACCAGTGCACGTAGGACTGATAATGACTCTCTTGCTCCAGCAGCTCAGAACGCAGCGGATGCACTTCGCGCCAACCGGCTGGCAACGTCAAATGCAGCGCATCATCATCCGCCTGTAAACGCACGGCAGGCAAAGTGTCATCGCGACGACGACTCGAGAAAATAATCGCTAAACGCAACAAACGGCTCAAACGCTCCGCCATGCGCGGCGGTACGGCGTTTTGCTGGGTCAGCAAGGCTAAATCGATGCTGCCGCTTTGGTTCTGCAGCAGGCAAGCCAGCATTTTTTTCTGCGCGGGAGTGAAGCCAGGAAGATCGAGATGACGAATCAGGTAAGCGGCGTGTTGCGGTGCCTGGCGGAAATCGACGCTCAGGCCAATTTCGTGGATAGAACAGGCGCTAAGGAGTAGATCGCGACATCGGTTATCCAGCTTCCAACTGCTGCTCACCTGACGGAAGAAACTTTCCGCCAATTGACGTACGCGACCGGCCTGGTCAATATCAATGGCAAAACGACGCTGCACGTTCTGCAATGTGCGGCTGCGGATATCACGATCCACCGGCAGATGCAGCATGCCATACACTAAACCTTCGCGCAGTGCGCCGCCGGCTAGCGTCATGCCTTCAATGCTGAGTTCCTGGAAGATAGCGATGAGAATCGATAAACCGCTCGGGAACACTAAGGCGCGCTCCAGCGTCAATCCTTCAATTTCCAGCTCTTCCAACTTGCCGCACTGAATCGCGCGCTGTTTCAGCTGTTGCAGTTTGCTTAGGGTGATGCGCTCATCCATGCCCTGCGCCATCATAATTTCCTGCAACGCCTGTACGGTGCCCGATGCCCCGACACAGATTTGCCAGCCTTTCTCGCGCAGCGCAGCAGCCACCGGACGGATCATCTCGCGCGCGGCCAGTTCGGCCTGCTCAAAATTCTCTTTGGCCAAATGACGATCGCTGAAGTAGCGTTCAAGCCAGGTTACGCAACCCATCGACAAGCTGAACAGCGTGGTGGCATGTGCACCTTCGCCGGTCACCAGTTCAGTGCTGCCGCCGCCGATATCGACCACTAAACGCTGATCGGAACCGCCGGTGGTATGCGCTACGCCCTGATAAATCAGGCGTGCTTCCTCTTCGCCGCTAATAACATTCACCGCGCAGCCAAGAATCTGTTCAGCCGTTGTGAGGAAATCCTGCGCATTTTCGGCAAGGCGCAGCGTGGCGGTTGCCACCACGCGGATTTGTTCCGGAGGAATATCCTGCAGCTGTTCAGAGAACAACTTCAGGCACTGCCAGCCGCGTTGCATCGCCTCAGCGGAGAGGTGATTCGCTTTGTCGAGGCCAGCCGCCAGACGCACTTTGCGCTTTATCCGCGCGACGGTCTGAATGCTGCCAGACACCTCGCGCACCACCAACATATGAAAGCTGTTAGAACCTAAATCAATCGCTGCATAAAGTGACGATGCGCTTAGCATGGTGTGCTTAACCCGAACGTTTACGGTTGCTATTGCGCGGCGCGCCGCTCCGACGGTTACTGTTGTTCCCGCCACGGCGTGGGCCGTTACCCGAGCGGCTGCGTTGCAGACGTTTCGGCGGTGGCAGTTCGCTCATCAGCGCATCGCTGTTGTACTTGCTGACCGGAATACCGTGACCAATATACTCTTCGATTGCCGGCAGGTTCAGCGCGTACTCTTCGCACGCCAGGCTGATGGAGTGACCGCTGGCACCCGCGCGGCCAGTACGACCGATACGGTGAACGTAGTCTTCGCGATCGTCAGGCAGATCGTAGTTGAACACATGCGTGACGGCAGGAATGTGTAAACCCCGTGCCGCGACGTCGGTGGCAACCAGGATATCCACATCGCCTTTGGTGAAGTCATCGAGGATACGCAGACGTTTTTTCTGCGCTACATCGCCGGTCAGCAGACCCACGCGATGACCATCCGCAGCCAGATGGCCCCAAATTTCTTCACAGCGGTGCTTGGTGTTAGCGAAGATGATGGCGCGATCTGGCCACTCTTCTTCTACCAGCGTCTGCAGCAAGCGCATTTTCTCTTCGTTTGAAGGGTAGAAAAGCTCTTCTTTAATGCGGTGGCCGGTTTTCTGCTCGGGTTCCACTTCCACGTATTCGGCGTTGTTCATGTGCTCAAATGCCAGTTCACGTACGCGGTAAGACAAGGTTGCAGAGAACAGCATACTCAGGCGTTGGGTGGCCGGCGGCATGCGGCGGAACAGCCAACGAATGTCTTTAATAAAACCGAGATCGAACATGCGATCGGCTTCATCCAGCACAACAACCTGAATCGCGCCCAGGTTGACATGGTTCTGCTTGGCGTAGTCGATCAGACGTCCGGTGGTGCCCACCAGAATATCGACACCATCAGCCAGCACTTTCAGCTGTTTATCGTAGCCGTCGCCACCATAAGCCAGGCCCAGCTTTAAGCCAGTGACTTTCGCTAACGGTTCTGCATCGGCATGAATTTGTACGGCGAGCTCACGCGTCGGGGCCATGATCAGCGCACGTGGCTGATTGATCTGGCGACCTTCTGCGGCAGGATGAGAAAGAAGATAATGAAACGTTGACGTCAGGAACGCCATCGTTTTGCCGGTACCGGTTTGCGCCTGACCCGCAACATCACGCCCTGAAAGCGTAAAAGGCAATGCGAGCGCCTGGATAGGCGTGCAGTTAGAAAAGCCTTTGGTATCAAGGGCTTCTACCACCTGAGGGTGCAGGGCGAAGTCGGAAAACTTCTGTTCAGTTAAGTGTGTTTTGCTCATAGTGTGGTAGAATATCAGCTTACTAGCGCTTTACGAAAGCGTATCCGATGAAATAAAGTCAACCTACGTTGGTATCATTTCCGCCAATTCGCCAGGCGCAATCTTTTGGAGTTAAACATGAGCAGCGATAAGATCGTTCACTTGACCGATGACAGTTTCGACACAGACGTACTGAAAGCAGACGGTGTCACTCTGGTAGATTTCTGGGCTGAATGGTGTGGTCCTTGCAAAATGATCGCCCCAATTCTCGACGAAGTCGCAGAAGAGTACGAAGGTAAACTTACCATCGCTAAGTTGAACATTGATGACAACCCGGGTACAGCGCCAAAATATGGCATCCGCGGTATCCCAACTCTGCTGCTGTTCAAGAACGGTGAAGTGGCGGCAACCAAGGTTGGCGCACTGTCTAAAGGACAGTTGAAAGAGTTCCTGAACGCCAACCTGGCCTAAGCCCGGCGCGGTGTTTGTTCGGCAGTGGTGAATTTTTTCGCCACTGCTGGACGTCTCACTTTAAGCGTGTTAAGTTAATTTCACTGCATTACGCTCTTACCTTGTAGTTTGCATCTAAGTTTTCCCTTGTCAGACCCTACTCGCAATGAACGTTATCGTGGTTTGGCAATCTGATGACTAGCACATTCGGCATCATCTTTCGACTGTCTCCTCGTTTCCTATCGCCACATCTGACGATAATCGTCGAGCTGAGTTGAAAAAGAGCCATTAACAGGCATGGAATTTTTGCCATACCACTCACGACAATCATTTCGAGAATTACCCCGAGTTTAAGAACCCATCACTATGAATCTTACCGAATTAAAGAATACGCCGGTTTCTGAGCTGATTACCCTCGGCGAAAATATGGGGCTGGAAAACCAGGCGCGTATGCGCAAGCAGGATATTATTTTCTCTATCCTGAAACAGCACGCAAAAAGCGGCGAAGACATCTTTGGTGATGGTGTGCTGGAGATATTGCAGGACGGATTTGGTTTCCTCCGTTCTGGAGATAGCTCCTACCTCGCCGGTCCCGATGATATCTACGTCTCTCCCAGCCAAATCCGCCGCTTCAACCTCCGCACTGGTGACACCATTTCTGGCAAGATTCGCCCGCCAAAAGAGGGTGAACGCTACTTTGCGCTGTTGAAAGTTAATGAAGTTAACTATGACAAGCCGGAAAACGCGCGTAACAAGATTCTGTTCGAAAACCTTACGCCGCTGCACGCCAGCAAGCGTATGCGTATGGAACGCGGTAATGGCTCGACTGAAGATCTGACCGCACGCGTGCTGGATCTGGCTTCTCCGATTGGTCGTGGTCAGCGTGGTCTGATTGTGGCGCCGCCGAAAGCGGGTAAAACCATGCTGCTGCAGAACATCGCGCAGAGCATCGCCTACAACTATCCAGATTGCCTGCTGATGGTGCTGCTGATTGACGAACGTCCGGAAGAAGTGACCGAGATGCAGCGTCTGGTTAAAGGTGAAGTGATCGCTTCGACCTTTGATGAGCCTGCGTCACGTCACGTGCAGGTTGCTGAGATGGTGATCGAGAAGGCCAAGCGCCTGGTTGAGCACAAGAAAGATGTGATCATTCTGCTTGACTCCATCACGCGTCTGGCGCGTGCCTACAACACCGTGGTTCCAGCATCAGGTAAAGTGCTGACCGGTGGTGTGGATGCTAACGCCCTGCATCGTCCGAAGCGTTTCTTCGGTGCGGCACGTAATGTGGAAGAGGGCGGCAGCCTGACCATCATCGCGACCGCGCTGGTTGATACCGGTTCGAAGATGGACGAAGTGATTTACGAAGAGTTTAAAGGTACAGGTAACATGGAATTGCACCTCTCGCGCAAAATCGCCGAGAAGCGTGTATTCCCAGCGATTGACTACAATCGTTCCGGTACTCGTAAAGAAGAGCTGCTCACTACGCAGGAAGAGCTGCAGAAGATGTGGATTCTGCGCAAAATCATCCATCCAATGGGTGAAATCGACGCGATGGAGTTCCTCATCAACAAACTGGCCATGACCAAAACCAACGACGAATTCTTCGATATGATGAAGCGTTCCTAAGTTGCGATCGGCGAGTCACTAAGCCAAGCGGTGATTCGCACAATTTGCCAGGAAATATTGCTAACGCCACGTCTTAACGTGGCGTTTTTTATTTATGGGCATTAGGATTAGCGCAGTCAGGAAGCTTTTATATTGACTGTGACAGAGATTCGTTTGTTTTTTCAGCAATCAGACTTTTCTGTAGCAGAATTCGGAATAGGGATATACGGCAATGGCGGGTGTTTTGCATATTGTTGTCCACGATTTTAGCTGAGAGCATTAACGTGAATTTACTCACTATGAGTACTGAGCTTGGTTTAGTTTTTCTTTTTACTTTAGTGTTCCTGTTTTTTGCTCGCAAAGCAGCTAAAAAAATTGGGCTTGTGGACACACCAAACTCCAGAAAAAGGCACCATGGCGCCATTCCGTTAGTTGGCGGCATTTCCGTGTACGCGGGAATCTGCTTCGCTTTTGCCATCTCAAATTATTATTTGCCGCACGCGATGCTGTATCTGAGTTGCGCGGGCGTATTGGTGCTGGTTGGCGCACTGGACGATCGCTTCGATATCAGCGTTAAAATTCGTGCGCTGGTGCAGGCGGCGGTTGCCATCGTGATGATGGTCGGCGCCAAACTCTATTTGCTCAGTCTGGGCTTTATTATCGGGCCGGTTGAGTTAATTGTCGGTCCCTTTGGCTACGTATTGACGCTATTCGCCGTATGGGCCGCCATCAATGCGTTCAATATGGTGGATGGGATTGATGGCCTGCTTGGCGGCCTCTCCAGCGTCACTTTCGCCGCCATCGGCATCATTCTCTATTTCGACGGCCAGACCAGCCTCGCCATGTGGTGCTTCGCGATGATCGCCGCCACCATTCCTTATATCCTGCTTAATCTCGGCTTGATTGGCCGTCGCTACAAAGTGTTTATGGGCGATGCCGGCAGCACCATGATCGGTTTCACCATCATCTGGATTCTGCTGGAAACCACCCAAGGTCTGAGCCATCCGATCACGCCCGTCACCGCGCTGTGGCTGATCGCGATTCCGCTGATGGATATGGTGGCGATTATGTATCGCCGTTTGCGCAAAGGCATGAGCCCGTTTTCCGCTGACCGCCAGCACATCCACCATTTAATTATGCGCGCCGGATTCACGTCACGTCAGGCGTTCCTGCTGATTACCGTCGCCGCCGCGCTTCTGGCGGGTATTGGTGTGCTCGGCGAGTATCTGGCTTTCATCCCGGAATGGGTGATGCTGGTGCTGTTCATGATGGCATTCCTCCTTTATGGCTATTGCCTGAAACACGCATGGCGCGTGGCGCGCAAAATCCGTCGCATTAAACGTCGCTGGCAAAGCAGCGAAGATAAAAAATAAATTACCCAGAAAGTACCCTGATAAGGATTTTGTTATGACCTCTGTCGTTGTGGAGAACGAACTGGATATACGTGGCCTTGGCTGCACACTCTGGCGTGGTAAACGCTGGATTATCGGTCTGGCGCTGCTGTTTGCGCTGGTCGCCTGGTTAGCATCGATGTTAATGAAGCAGGCGTGGAGCACCACGGCGGTGACCGATCGTCCAACGGTCAATATGCTGGGTGATTTCTTCGTACAGCAGCAATTCCTCAATAATCTGGATGTGCGCACCAATACGCTCAATCTCAGTTCGCCAGCGCCGACCGTGATGGATGAGGTTTATCAGGAGTTCACCATGCAGCTGGCATCATGGGATACGCGCCGTGATTTCTGGCAGCAGACCGAATACTTCAAAAGCCGCAAAAGCGGTAACGCGCACAACGATGCGGCGCTGCTCGACGACCTGATCACCAACATTCAGTTCACCGCTGCCGACCCGGCGCGCAATATCTTAGATAACATTAAGCTGGTGGCCGAAACCGCCAGCGATGCTAACAATCTGCTGCGTCAATATATTGCCTACGCCAGCGAGCGTGCGGCGCGTCATCTCAATGCGGAACTGAAAGGCGCCTGGCAGGCGCGCAGCGTGCAGCTGGCGTCGCAGGTCAACCGCCAGCAGGAAGTGGCGCAGGCGGTATTTGAACGTCAACGTCAGCGCATCGAACAGGCGCTGAAAGTGGCGAGCGAGCAGGGGATTAAAGAGAACCGCGCGCCGGCAACCGGCGAGGCGTTGCCAGACAGCGATCGTTTCCTGCTGGGTCAGCAAATGCTGCAGGCGCAACTCGACACTTTACAAGCCAGCGGGCCTGCTTACGATTTAAGCTATGATCAAAACAAAGCGATGCTGAGTACGCTGCAGGCCGGTCCGCGTCTGGATAAACAATTCCAGACTTACCGCTATTTGCGCACCCCGGAAGAGCCGGTGTCGCGCGATAGTCCGCGCCGCCTGTTTATGATGATCATGTGGGGCGTAATTGGCGCGCTGGTCGGTGCGGGAGTGGCGCTGGTGCGTCGTCCGCGTTCAACGTTAGCAACGAGCCATTAAGAGAAGCCACGTGAAAGTTCTGACGGTATTTGGCACGCGTCCTGAAGCGATCAAAATGGCTCCGCTGGTGCAGGCGCTGGCGCAGGATGCTGCGTTCGAGTCACGCCTATGCGTCACCGCACAACATCGTGAAATGCTCGACCAGGTGCTGCGTTTGTTCCAGCTGCAGCCTGATTATGATCTGAATATCATGCGCCCGGAGCAAGGGCTGACGGAGATCACCAGCCGCATTCTGCAGGGCATGAAAACCGTACTCGCTGATTTCCAGCCGGATGTGGTGTTAGTGCACGGCGATACCACCACCACGTTTGCGGCCAGCCTGGCGGCGTTTTATCACCAGATTCCGGTGGGTCACGTAGAAGCGGGATTGCGTACCGGCAACCTGATGTCGCCGTGGCCGGAAGAGGCCAATCGCACGCTCACCGGCCATCTCGCCAGTTATCACTTCACGCCCACGCAAAATTCGCGACAAAATTTGCTGCGCGAGAATCTGCCAGATGCGCGCATTTTCGTGACCGGCAACACGGTGATTGATGCGCTGCTGTGGGTGCGTGATCGCGTGCTGGACGATGCCGATCTCAATGCCCGCCTCGCCGCGCGCTATCCGTTCCTCGACGCTGACAAAAAACTCATTCTGGTTACGGGTCATCGCCGCGAAAGTTTTGGCGACGGCTTTGAACGCATTTGCAGTGCGCTGGCGCAAATCGCGCGCCAGCATCCGCAGGTGCAAATTGTCTATCCCGTGCACCTCAATCCCAATGTCAGCGAGCCGGTTAACCGCATTCTCAGCGGCATCGAGAATATCATCCTGATTGAGCCGCAAGAGTATCTGCCGTTTGTCTGGCTGATGAATCGCTCATGGCTGATTCTCACCGACTCCGGTGGCATTCAGGAAGAAGCGCCGTCATTAGGCAAACCGGTGCTGGTGATGCGCGATACCACCGAGCGTCCGGAAGCGGTGGACGCAGGCACGGTGAAACTGGTCGGCACCGATATCAGTAAAATTGTCGCTGAAGTCAGCCTGCTGTTGCAGGACGATGAAGCCTGGCAGGCAATGAGCCGCGCGCACAATCCGTATGGCGATGGCCATGCCTGCGCGCGCATCTTGCAGGCCTTAAAACAACACAGAGTGTAACCATGCGTTTTGAAACCATTTCCGTTATCGGACTGGGCTACATTGGGCTGCCAACGGCAGCCGTTTTTGCCTCACGGGGAAAGAAAGTCGTTGGGGTGGATATTAATGTCCGCGCCGTTGAAACCATCAATCGTGGTGATATCCACATCGTGGAACCCGAGTTAGGTGAGGTGGTGCGCGAAGCCGTGCGTGCCGGTCATCTGCGAGCGACTACGCAGGCCGAAGCCGCCGATGCATTCCTGATTGCCGTGCCCACGCCGTTTATCGGCGACCATCAGCCGGATCTCAGCTATGTGCAGGCCGCGGCGCTGTCGATTGCGCCCGTATTAAAAGCGGGCGATCTGGTGATCCTTGAATCCACGTCGCCGGTGGGCGCCACCGAGCAAATGGCGGAATGGCTGGCGGCGGCGCGTCCCGATTTGCGTTTCCCGCAGCACGGTGAAGCGTGCGATGTGTTTATCGCTTACTGCCCGGAGCGCGTGTTGCCCGGCAAAGTGATGGTTGAACTGCTGGAAAATGATCGCGTCATTGGTGGCATGACGCCAGCCTGTTCCGCACGCGCCAGCGAGCTGTACCGCATTTTCCTGCGCGGCGCGTGTGTGGAAACCAATGCGCGTACCGCCGAGATGTGCAAATTGACAGAAAACAGCTTCCGCGATGTGAATATCGCCTTTGCCAATGAGCTGTCGCTGATTTGCGCCGAGCAGGGCATCAACGTGTGGGAGCTGATAGCGCTGGCGAATCGCCATCCGCGCGTCAACATCCTGCAACCCGGACCGGGCGTCGGCGGGCACTGTATCGCCGTCGATCCGTGGTTTATCGTGGCGCAGAATCCAGAACAGGCGCGACTGATTCGCACCGCACGTGAAGTGAATGATGCCAAACCGGGCTGGGTGCTGGATCAGGTAAAAAAGGCGTTAGCAGAGTGCCTCACCGCCAGCGGAAAACGCGCCAGCGATGTCACCATTGCCTGCTTTGGTCTGGCCTTCAAACCGAATATTGACGATCTGCGCGAAAGCCCGGCGATGAGCGTCGCGCATCGGATTGCCGAGTGGCACAGCGGCGCAACCTGGGTGGTTGAACCGCATGTGAAAGACATTCCGCAACGTCTGGCGCACGAAGCCACGCTGGTTGCCACGGACGTAGCGCTGCAGCAGGCGGATATTCTGGTGATGTTGGTTGATCACGCACAGTTCCGCGCGATTGATGCGGCACAGATTGCCCAGCCGTGGATTGTTGATACCAAAGGCGTGTGGCGATGAAACAGTTTCTGGTGACCGGCGGGGCAGGATTTATCGGTTCTGCGCTGGTACGTTTTCTGCTTGAAAACACTGAACACCGCGTGGTGGTGGTCGATAAGCTGAGCTATGCCGGCAATCTGGCGTCGCTGGCGCCGGTGCAACAGAATGCACGTTTCGCCTTCGAACAGGTGGATATTTGCCATCGCGCTGAGCTGGATCGCGTCATGGCGCACTATCAACCGGATTGCATTATGCATCTGGCGGCAGAAAGTCATGTTGACCGCTCGATCGATGGACCTATCGCCTTCATCGAAACCAATATTGTCGGCACCTATCAGCTGCTGGAAGCGGCGCGTCATTACTGGAATGGCATGGCAGATGAACGCAAAAAAGGCTTCATTCTGCATCATATCTCCACTGATGAAGTGTTTGGTGACCTGCACGGTAGCGACGATTTCTTTACCGAAACCACGCCGTATGCGCCGAGCAGCCCCTATTCGGCGACCAAAGCCAGCAGCGATCATCTGGTGCGCGCCTGGCTGCGCACCTACGGTTTGCCGGTCATCATCACTAACTGCTCCAACAATTATGGACCGTATCATTTCCCGGAGAAGCTGATCCCGCTCACCATCATTAATGCGCTGGCGGGCAAACCGCTGCCAGTCTATGGCAACGGCAGCCAGATACGCGACTGGCTATATGTAGAGGATCACGCGCGGGCGCTGTATAGCGTAGTGAGCAGCGGTAAAGTGGGGGAAACCTACAATATTGGTGGTCATAACGAGCGACGTAATCTTGAAGTGGTGGAAACGCTGTGCGATCTGCTGGATGAGTTGGCGCCGCAGCAGCGTGCACCGCACCTGAGCCGCTACCGTGACCTGATTACCTTTGTTAGCGATCGTCCCGGCCACGACCAGCGCTACGCCATCGACGCCAGTAAAATTGAGCGTGAGTTAGGGTGGACGCCGCAGGAAACCTTTGAGAGCGGCATTCGTAAAACCGTGCACTGGTATCTGGCAAACCCGCAATGGTGGCAGGCAATTCTTAACGGCAGCTATCGCGGTGAGCGTCTGGGATTAGCCACGCCGCGTTAAACGCACTTCAGAAGGATCAGCGATGAAAGGCATTATTTTAGCCGGAGGTTCGGGCACGCGTTTGCATCCGATTACCCGCGCCATCTCGAAACAGCTGTTGCCGGTATATGACAAACCCATGATTTACTATCCGCTGTCGGTACTGATGCTGGCAGGGATTCGCGAAATTTTGATCATCACCACGCCAGAAGATCGCGCCCATTTTGAACGCTTACTGGGCGACGGCAGTGAATTTGGGATTCAGCTAACCTATGCAGAACAACCCCGTCCTGATGGGCTGGCGCAGGCATTTATCATTGGCGAAAGTTTTATTGGTGACGATCACTGTTGTCTGGTGCTGGGCGACAATCTCTATTTCGGCCAGGGTTTCAGCCCCAAGCTGAAGAAAGTGGCCGCGCGCAGCAGCGGCGCGACCGTCTTTGCTTATCAGGTGATGGATCCGGAGCGTTTTGGCGTGGTGGAGTTTGATGACGACTTTAACGCGCTCTCCATTGAGGAAAAACCGCAGCAGCCGAAATCGCGCTGGGCGGTCACCGGACTCTATTTTTACGACAACCGCGTGGTGGAGTTCGCCAAACAGGTGAAACCTTCCGAGCGCGGTGAGCTGGAAATCACCGCCATCAACCAAATGTATCTCGATCAGGGCGAGCTTGCGGTGGAGTTGCTAGGGCGCGGATTTGCCTGGCTGGATACCGGCACGCACGACAGCCTGATTGAGGCGAGTATGTTTGTGCAGACGGTGGAAAAACGGCAGGGCTTTAAAATTGCCTGCCTGGAAGAGATTGCATGGCGTAACGGCTGGCTGAGCGATGCCCAGCTTTTAGCCGCGGCTCAGGCGCTAACCAAAACCGGCTACGGCCAGTATCTGCTGGATGTTCACAATGCCCGTCCGCGTCAATATTGATTCCCTTACGTGGGAAAATGAGTTCTTCGGTCAGAACAGCGCGCGCTTATCGCTGGATGGCGATTTGACGCTGGCCGAGGCCCTTCAGCAGCCGTATGCGCTGTGGCAAGTGAAGGTGCCCGCTGAACGCGTTGATGCCATCGATGCGCTGAGCCAGCATGGTTTTCAGTTAGTGGAAGGCGAAGCTGACCTTTCCCTCAGCATCAAACATACCGAGCGGCAAGTTGGCGTGCGCATTGCGCGGGAAGCACAAATCCCGGCACTGCGTGAAGCGGCTGCGCAGGCGTTTAGCCAAAGTCGCTTCCGCGCGCCGTGGTTTGCTGCGGCGGACAGCGGACGTTTCTACGCGCAGTGGATTGAAAATGCGGTGCGCGGCACCTTTGATAATCAATGTCTGGTGGCCTGCGATGAGCAGGGCGCGCTGCAAGGTTTCGTCTCGATGCGCGAAGTGGACGGCGACATGCGCATCGGTCTGCTGGCGGTATTGCCCGCCGCACAAGGTTGCGGCGTCGGCCAGCGCCTGCTGCTCGCCGCCGCCGACTGGGGCCGCGTACGTCAGCTAACGCATCTGCGCGTGGCGACCCAGCTCCGCAATCTCACGGCGTTGCGCCTCTATTTACGCAGCGGTGCGCGGCTGGAAAGCACCGCTTACTGGTTCTACAGGAAAGCCTCATGATCCCATTTAATGCGCCGCCGATTGTCGGCAGCGAAGTTGAATATATGCAGTCGGCGATGGCCAGCGGCAAGCTGTGCGGCGATGGCGGCTTTACTCGCCGCTGCCAGCAGTGGATGGAACAGCATTTCGGCAGCAAAAAAGTGCTGCTGACGCCATCCTGCACCGCGTCGCTGGAGATGGCGGCGCTGCTGATTGACCTGCAGCCTGGCGATGAAGTGATCATGCCGAGCTACACCTTCGTCTCCACCGCCAACGCCTTTGTGCTGCGCGGCGCGACCATTGTGTTTGTCGATGTGCGCCCCGATACGCTAAATATCGATGAAACGCTGATTGAAGCGGCGATCACGCCGAAAACCCGCGCCATCGTGCCAGTGCATTACGCGGGCGTGGCCTGCGAGATGGACAGCATCATGGCGCTGGCGGCGAAGCATAAACTCTATGTTATCGAGGATGCCGCGCAAGGCGTGATGTCGCAGTACAAAGGACGCGCGCTCGGCACCATTGGTCACATTGGCTGCTTTAGCTTTCACGAAACTAAAAATTACACCGCCGGCGGTGAAGGCGGCGCAACGCTGATCAATGACGCAAAGCTGGTGGATCGTGCCGAGATCATTCGTGAAAAAGGCACCAACCGCAGCCAGTTTTTCCGTGGTCAGGTAGATAAATATACCTGGCGCGATATTGGCTCCAGCTATTTGATGGCGGATTTGCAGGCGGCCTATTTGTGGGCGCAGCTGGAAGCGGCGGAGCAAATTAATCAGCAGCGTTTGCGTTTGTGGCAACGCTACTACGATGCGCTGCAGCCGCTGGCTGCTGCCGGCCGTATTGAGCTGCCGGTGGTGCCAAAAAATTGCCGCCACAATGCACATATGTTCTACATCAAGCTGCGCGACAGCGACGATCGTCAGGCGCTGATCAACTGGATGAAAGAGGCGGAAATCCTCACGGTGTTCCATTACATCCCGCTGCACTCGTCGCCAGCGGGTGAACGTTTTGGCCGCTTCCACGGTGATGATGCCTTTACCACGCGTGAAAGCGAGCGCCTGCTGCGCCTGCCGCTGTTCTACAACTTATCGGATAACAACCAGCGTACGGTGATCAGTTCGCTGCTGAGTTTCTTTGCCTGATGTCATTAGCAAAAGCGTCAGTCTGGACCGCTTCTTCCACGCTGGTAAAAATCGTTGCTGGCCTGCTGGTGGTGAAACTGTTAGCGATAAGCTTCGGACCCGAAGGGATCGGGCAAGCCGGTAACTTCCGCCAGTTGATTACTGTACTCGGCGTATTGGCGGGCGCGGGCATCTTTAACGGCGTCACTACCTTAGTCGCGCAACATAAGCAACAGCCACAACAGTTACGCGCGGTCACCGGCACGGCTTCGGCCATTGTGCTCGGCTTTTCAACGCTGCTGGCGCTGGTGTTTTTGCTGGCGGCAACGCCCATCAGCACGGCGCTTTTTGGTCATGCTGAATATGCCAACGTGGTGCGCATTGTCGCCTTTCTGCAGCTCGGTATTGCCTGGGCCAATCTGACGCTGGCGTTGCTGAAGGGCTTTCGCGATGCGCGCGGCAATGCGCTGGCGCTGATTGCCGGAAGTATCGTCGGCGTGCTGGGTTATGTGCTGTGCTGGTGGCTGGGCGGCTATGCTGGTGCGTTAGTGGGGTTGGCGCTGGTGCCGGCGCTGCTGGTGTTTCCGGCGTTGCTGATGCTACGTCGCCATCGCGATCGGCTGCCGCTGAGCTGGCTGATGCCAGGCTGGCATCCTGACCTGGCGCGCAATCTGGCGAAGTTTACGCTGATGGCGCTGATCACCTCATTCACCTTGCCGGTGGCGTGGGTGATGATGCGAAATCTGCTGGCCGAGCAGCAAGGTTGGGCGCAGGTCGGTTTATGGCAGGGCGTGACCAGTATTTCCGATGCCTACCTGCAATTTATCACCGCCACCTTTAGCGTCTGGCTGTTGCCCACGCTGGCGCGGCTGGAGCAGAAACCGCAAATCGCCCGTGAGATTGGGCGTGCGCTGCGCTTTGTGTTACCTGCCGTCTCAGCGGCCAGTTTCTGCGTATGGCTGCTGCGCGATGTCGCTATCTGGCTGCTGTTTTCGCCGCAGTTCAGCGCGATGCGTGACCTTTTCGTCTGGCAGTTGTGTGGTGATGTGTTTAAAGTCGGCGCCTATGTTTTCGGATATCTGGTGATCGCCAAAGCGTCACTGCGCTTCTATATTCTGACGGAAATCAGCCAGTTTGCGCTGCTGACCAGTTTTTCCCATTGGCTGATTCCGCTGCACGGGACCGCCGGGGCCGCGCAGGCTTACATGGCAACCTACGTTCTCTATTTCGCTATTTGTTGTGGTGCCTTCATGATTTATTGCCGGAAAAAATGACGACTTTTCACGTATTGGGATCGGATATCCCGCATCACAATCATACGGTGCTGCGCTTCTTTAATGACGTGATGAGCGCCGAGCTGCCTGGCGCTGCGCCGCGTCAGTTTATGGTGGTATCCAGCGCGCCCGAAACGCTGCAAGCGTATGCTTCATTGCAGATTGAAACCTTTGCCAGCAAGCGTGCGCTGGCGCAAGCGGTGGTGACGCGTGCTGCCGATCGCTCGCAGCGCTTCTTCTTTCACGGCCAGTTTAATCCCAGCATTTGGTTGGCCTTGCTGAGCGGCAAACTGCGTCGTCAGCAGGCGTTCTGGCATGTATGGGGCGCAGATCTCTACGAAGAAGGGCGCGGCCTTAAGTATCAGCTGTTTTATCTGCTGCGCAGAATGGCGCAAGGACGCGTGGCGCGCGTGTTTGCGACGCGCGGTGATTTGCACCATTTCCAGCAGCGTCATCCGCGCGTTCCCGCCTCGCCGCTCTATTTCCCGACGCGCATGCCGGACGTGGCGCTGCCTGCGCCAGTGGAAAGCCCCGATTTCACTATTCTGCTCGGTAACTCCGGCGATCGCAGTAATCGTCACATTGCCGGTTTAGAGGCGATTCGAGCCCAGTTTGGTGAACAGGTGAAAATCGTCGTGCCGCTCGGTTATCCGCAGAATAATCACGCTTATATCGATGAGATTGCCGCCGCCGCACAGCGCCTGTTCCCGGCGGGGCAAGTGACGCTGCTGCGCGACAAGATCGACTTTGATGCCTATCTGACATTGCTTAGCCGCTGCCAGCTCGGCTATTTTATGTTCGAGCGCCAGCAAGGCATTGGTACGCTTTGCTTGCTGATTCAGGCCAATATTCCGTTTGTGCTGAACCGCAAAAATCCGTTCTGGCGCGATCTTAGCGAGCAAGGTTTGCCGGTGCTGTTTAGCGAAGATGCGCTGGATAGCGCCAGCGTGGCCGAAGCGCAACGGCAATTAGCGCAGTGCGATCACTCTTCGATCGCCTTTTTTGCCCCCGGCTATCTGGCAGGCTGGCGCGACGCGCTAACCCTGAGTGAAAGGGAGAGAACATGAGCCTGTTGCAGTTTAGTGGTCTGCTGGTGGTTTATCTGTGTTCGCTGGGTTTCATTCTGACCCTAACCTGGCGGGAATTTAAACGGGTGCGCTTCAACTTCCACCTGTTCTTCACCATTTTGTTTTTACTGACCTTCTATTTCGGCTTCCCGCTGACCAGCGTGCTGGTATTCCGCTTTAACGTGGCGGTGGTGCCGCCGGAATATCTGCTGCAGGCGCTGCTGGCCGCTACCAGCTTTTATGCCATCTATTACGTTAGCTACAAGGTGCGGCTGTGGCCGGCCAATGCGCCTGCGCGCAAACCCTGGCTGCAGATGAACCGGGTTGAAACCCATCTGACCTGTCTGCTGCTGGCGCTGGTGGCGATTGGCACCGTGACGGTGTTCTTTATGCACAACGGCCTGCTGCTGTTCCGGCTTTCGGCTTACAACCAGATCTTCTCCAGCGAAGTGTCCGGCGTGGCGCTTAAACGCTTCTTCTACTTCTTTATTCCGGCGATGCTGATTCGCTACTTCCTCAAGCCAACCCAGCGTCAGTGGCTGTGGTTTTTGCTGGTGTCGGTGGCATTTGGCTTGCTGACCTACGCGCTGGTGGGCGGCACGCGCGCCAATATCATTATCGCGTTCGCGCTGTTCTTGTTTATTGGTATAACGCGCGGCTGGATTACGCTGTGGATGCTGGTTGGCGCCGGTGTGATGGCGATTGGCGGTATGTTCTGGCTGGCGTTGCGTCGCTATAACCTCGACGTAGTGGGCGATGAAGCGTTTTATACCTTCCTTTATCTGACGCGCGACACCTTCTCGCCGTGGGAAAATCTGGCGCTGTTGCTGCAAAACTACGACAAGATCGATTTTCAGGGGCTGGCACCGATTTGGCGCGATTTCTACGTGTTCATTCCCAGCTGGATGTGGCCGGGACGTCCAACAGCCATTCTTAACAGCGCTAACTACTTTACCTGGGAAGTGCTGAATAACCATTCCGGCTTGGCGATCTCGCCCACGCTGTTGGGTTCGCTGGTGGTGATGGGCGGCGTGTGGTTTATCCCGATGGGTGCGGTGGCTGTCGGCCTGCTGATGAAAGGCTTCGATAACCTTTATCTGTATGGCCGCGATACCAGCAACCGCTACAGCGGAGCGATTTTGCAGAGTTTCTGCTTCGGCGCAGTGTTTAATATGATCGTACTGGCGCGTGAAGGGCTGGATGCTTTCGGCTCGCGCGTGGTGTTCTTTTGTCTGATTTTTGCGGCCTGCATGTGGGCGGCTAAATTGCTTTACTGGCTGTTGGCGCGCGCGGGGTTGATTCGTCCGCGCAGCGAGCCGGTTTTACACAGCCCTTCTTAACCTTTGGGCACAACGGGAAATTCATACCATGGAAACCGATAAGCCGCGCTATAGCCTGCGCGGAGTCGATCTTCACGCCTTCAACGATATGGCGAGCTTTCTGCGCTTTCTGCTGCCCGAGGGTAAACCGCGTTGCGGCACGCTGGTGGCGATGAATGCCGAGAAAATGCTCACGCTGGAAGAAGATGCGCAGCTACGCGCACTGATCGCTGAGGCTGAGTTCAAATATCCGGATGGCATCAGCATCGTCCGTTCGCTGCGTAAGAAGTATCCTCAGCTGCAGGTGAACCGCATTGCAGGCGCGGATTTGTGGGAAGCGCTGATGGAGAGTGCAGGGCGTAGCGGCATTCCGGTGTTTCTGATTGGTGGACGTCAGGCGGTGCTGCAGGAAACCTGCGACAAGCTGCGCCGACAGTGGAATGTGAATATCGTTGGCAGTCAGGATGGTTACTTTGCGCCAGAAGCGCGCGACGCGCTGTTTGCCCGCATCGCCGCGAGTGGTGCGCAGATTGTCACGGTGGCGCAAGGTTCGCCGCGCCAGGAGCTGTTGATGCGTGATTGCCGCGCCCATTGGCCGCATGCGCTCTATATGGGCGTTGGTGGCACTTACGATGTGTTTACTGGGCACGTTAAGCGCGCGCCCGTTTGGTGGCAAAAGTCCGGACTGGAATGGCTTTATCGCCTTATTCGTCAGCCTTCGCGTCTGCGTCGCCAATTAAAGCTGCTGAAATACTTACGCTACCATTGGCGCGGCGATCTCTGAAATTGCTGGTTTTTACAGCAAAAATGAGAGGGTAAGCGCCTCAAACTGCTGTAATTATCGATGGAATGCACAAAGCGTAATCAAACGCGTTTTTTTTCTAAAAAAGGGCTGGACAGTATGAGGTCAAGCCCGTAGTATGCCCATCCGCAACGGCGCTACGCGCCCGTAGCTCAGCTGGATAGAGCGCTGCCCTCCGGAGGCAGAGGTCTCAGGTTCGAATCCTGTCGGGCGCGCCATTTAGTTTGTGCGCAAGAGCTTCGGTGGTTGGTTTAACCGCGTTATGCAGTGAATTTTAGTAAGCGAGACATGCTTACGCACCAGAATTATGGTGGCTATAGCTCAGTTGGTAGAGCCCTGGATTGTGATTCCAGTTGTCGTGGGTTCGAGTCCCATTAGCCACCCCAGATTTTGCTCGGTCACGCGATGGTGGCGGAATTGGTAGACGCGCTAGCTTCAGGTGTTAGTGTTCTTACGGACGTGAGGGTTCAAGTCCCTCCCTTCGCACCAGGCAAAATTACGCAGTAGCGTTAAAGAAGTAAAAAATCGGCGAGTAGCGCAGCTTGGTAGCGCAACTGGTTTGGGACCAGTGGGTCGGAGGTTCGAATCCTCTCTCGCCGACCATATTCGAAAAGCCTGCTTGAAAAAGCAGGCTTTTTTCGTTTATATCCGCCATTCGTGTTCTCAACTCTTCCCATCATTTCCTTTGAGCGTAATTCCGCACATTGTCGCTATTCAGATACATATAAATCACTGATTTATATGGGCATGACAATTCCTTGCATAGCTTGTCGCTCTGCGGAGACAGCTTTTTGAGTATTCGTCGCGTTTTACCGACAGTGGCTAAACCAGGATCGAAGCTGAAATTTTATCTTGTTGATATTAATTAACTTATTGCGCTAACTGCAACTTTGGCACGTCTTGTGCAATAATCTACCTGTAGATGCTCATTCCACCTCTTATGTTTGCTGATGCTACATAAACTTGGGAATGATGCAGAGCCCCTTACGGCATCCGTTGTCCAGCCTGGCAGTATTTGCGCACGCTTTACTGCAGTAAGAAGGACATTGCGTTGAGTCGGATGCCATCAGTTGTCTTAACGACCTGATCTTACACCTGCTTATGGCAGGTGTTTTTTTATCTGTAGTTTATGACAGGCAAAAAAAAGCCGGGACAAGCCCGGCGTGCACAAAAGTAACAATCGTAAAATCAGGCGCTGGGATTGGTCTTCAGCGTGAGTAGCAGGCCTTCACGACGCATTTTGGCAGCATCTTCCGGGCGATGCAGGCGGTCGTAAACATCGGCCAGCCAGGCATAATCAAACGCATCCGGACGCTGCGCCAGCGCTTGCTGGAACGCTTCTGCTGCCTGCTGCCATTCACCATGACGCATCAGCAGCTGACCCAGCGTGCTGTGCAGCAGCGGCGTGGCGCCATGCTGTTTAATCTGCTGACGCAATGCTTTCTCCAGAGATTGCGGATCGCCACTTTTGATGCGCGGCATCAGCAACACCAGACGATCGTCATATTGACGTTTCAGACCTTCCAGCACGATGCTCTGTGCGGTATCCGGGTCGTCACACTCAATCAGATGTTCTGCCATAGCCACCTGCAAGGCGGTTTCCTGACGCGTTTTGCGGCTCTGGTTTTGCCACCATCTCTTCAAACCGTCGCTGCCTTGATCGGCCATCGCCTGGTTCATCAGGCCCAGCCAGGCTTGCTGCTGCAAGGCATCGCGCTGTGCTTCATCATTGATCTGCACTTTCTGCATCGCAGGCAGAATGTCGAGCAATGCGCCCCATGCGCCGGTACGAATATAGGCTTGTTCTGCCAGACGCAACACTTCCGGATGGCGCGGCGCGACTTCCAGCAGGCGATCAACGCCATGGCGTGCCGCATGATCTTCGTTGCGCGCCAGTTGCAGACGTACGCGTGTGATTTCAACCGGAATCGTGTCGTTCACCGACAACTCAGAAGCGCGCTCCAGATGCTGATTAGCACGGATTTCGTCACCGCGTTGCTGTGCCGCTTCGGCAGCCAGCAAGTAGTTTGCCACTGGCTGATCGGCGTGGTCGGCATTTTTCGACAGCAGTTTTTCGGCCTGTTTAAAGTCACCTTCCGCCAGTTTCATCAGCGCGCTTTGCGTGTGGCGCTGCGCGCTACGGCGCTTGCGGCCGGTGAACCAGCCGCGTGTGCGGGCGCCAGTGCGAAACAGGCGACGCAGAATCCATTCCACCAACAAAATCACCAGCAGGCTGAGGATCAAGATGATCGCCAGGCCGGTTACGCTGGTTTCAATGTTCCAGTTGTCGGTTTGGATCAACACGTAGCCCTGATGGCCGGCTACCATCGGTCCAACCACAATGCCCGCAATCAGCAGCAGGAAAAGCACCAATACTTTCAGCATGGTTAGCCTCCTTGTTGATCAGCAGCAACCGATGGCTGAGCCAGCAAATTACGTACGCGGGTTTGCATCAGTTTTTCCAGCAGCGGCTGGCTTTCCAGCGTATCCGGCACATCCATTGAAATGCTTTGCTGGCTCAATTCATCCAGCTGTGCAAGGAAGGCTTTGGTGGCGGCATCGTTGGTGTCATACCAGGCGCGAACCCAGGTTGATACCGCATCGATAGACTGTTTGTAGATCTCATCCTGATGACGCGGTACGGCCTGAGCCGCAATCAGCAGGCGCGAACGAATGTTTTCGCGCAGGTAAACGTCCTGATTCGGTGCCAGCAGCGGCTGCGCGGTGTTGTCGCGGCGGCGGATGGTGATGAAATCATCCATAAAGTTATGCCAGCTTTTCACCAGATTTTGACGCCACTCGTGCAGCGAACTGGAGAGTTCACCACCATCGGCGTCCATAGGCGAATCATCGCTGTCGTTGTCGGCCAGGCGTAGATTATCGACGCCGTTCGACAGCTGATTAAGCTTGAGGATGGTGCCGTCATAATCAACCTGGCTGACGGCGGAGAGTGAACTGATGTCCTGCGTTAGCGCACGACGCACATTCATCACGCTCGGATCGTTCATGTCGGCCAGGCTGGAATCAGCACTTTTCAGTAACGCTGCCGCGGTAGTGACATCCTGATCGCTCCACAGTTTGCGGCCCGCCAGTTTGACGAGGTAGTCCGCTTGCGCCAGTAGCCAGGTACGCGTGTCGTTTCCAGAGATGGTAGCGACTTTATCGCGCAGGGTTTCCAGCTCTTTTGCGCTGTTATCCTGCTGCGTGCGCGTCTGCTGCAAGGCGCTGTTGGCGCTATCCAGCTGTTGCGTCAGCTGCTGTTTGTCGCTGCCCAGTTGCTGCTGCAAGGCGCTCAGCTGCTCGCTGAGGTTTTGGTTAGTTTGAGCCTGTAAATCGGCCTGATGTTTCCCATTAAGGTAAAGTCCCGCCCCAATCGCCAGCGCAATCACAATCGCCACGGCACTCAGCACCTTGCCATCGCCTTTTTTATCGCGAGGTGGCTTGGTTGCTGGCGAGGGAGAATTGTCCGCTGGGGTGGTTTCTTCAACCATGGCGGAGGAGGCTTTTTGTTCCGTCATTATGGCTCATCCCATTGTTAAGTTCAGCGTAACGCGCGCAGCAGCGCATCGTTATCGGCACCATCGGCTACATCAATGTCCTGCCAGCCTAATTCAGCGGCTTGCGTAGCCAAACGTTCACTGACGACCACAAGCCGACAGTGCAGTAACCATTCCCGACGATCAATTGGCGGAAACAGAGAAAAGAGTTGTTGTAACATTTCGCCGCTGGTTACCACCAGCGTTGTAATGCCGCGATCGCGCCAGCGGCGGCCTTCAGTCGCGCCGTTGTAGTGCTTTTCACAGCGCTGATAACACTCGCAATATTGCACCTCAACGCCGCGTTCAATCAGCGTTTCCGCCAGCAACTCGCGCCCCGGACTGCCGCGCAGAATCAGCGCACGTTTGCCGCTTACCTGCTGCAGACGGTTCAGGCGCACCAGCTCTTCGCTGGTCTCCCGCGCATGAGGATAGTCTACTTTGAGATTACTGACGGTATGCAGGGCTAAAGCGGTGCTGCGACCAATAGCATAATAGTTGAGGGCTTCAGGCCATGTTGTCGCGCTTTGCTGTAAAGCGGGCTCGGCGAAAGTAACGACCTGCTGTGACAGTAAAAACACCAGATCGCCTGGCTGTAACGCCGCAAGTTGGCTTGGCAAATGGATAAGATCGCGACCCGGCGTAAATTCAATCAGCGGGAAGCCCCATGCCAGCTTGCCCAGGCTGCGCAAACGCGAGACCAGTTCAGTGGCGGCCGGTTCCGGGCGGGTCACGAGGATGGTCATACTGGCGGTTGACCTTGATACACTTCACGCAGAATGTCGCGCGCGCCGCCATCCAACAGCTCTTCGGCCAGCGAAACCCCCATTCTTTCGGCGTGATCGCGTGGACCGCGACGCTCGCCGACCACCATTTGACGGCCGTCCGGTGAGCCAACTAATCCGCGCAGCCACAGCTGATCGTCTTCCAGCACCGCGAAGCTGCCGATAGGCACCTGACAACCGCCTTCCAGCCGCGTGTTCATTGCGCGTTCGGCGCGCACGCACACGGCGGTATCGTCGTGATTCAACGCCTGTAGCAGCGTAATCAATTGCTCATCATCTGCGCGGCATTCAATGCCGACGGCGCCCTGACCCACGGCGGGCAGGGAGATCTCGGCAGGCATTGCCTGACGGATGCGATCTTCCAGACCTAAACGCTTCAAACCGGCCGCCGCCAGAATGATGGCGTCATATTCACCGGCATCAAGTTTGCCAAGACGCGTGCCGACGTTGCCGCGCAGTGAGCGAATCACTAAATCCGGACGACGGGCGCTAAGCTGGCACTGGCGACGCAGGCTGGACGTCCCAACAACCGCGCCTTGTGGCAGCTCATCAACACTGTTGTAACGATTGGAGACGAAAGCATCGCGCGGATCTTCACGCTCGCAAATGGTCACCAGACCGAGGCCTTCTGGAAAATCGATCGGCACATCTTTCATTGAGTGCACGGCGAGATCGGCGCGGCCTTCCAGCATTGCCAGCTCAAGCTCTTTAACGAACAGCCCTTTGCCGCCAACCTTTGCCAGTGGCGTATCAAGGATGACATCACCTTTGGTGACCATCGGCAGCAACTCAACTTGCAGACCCGGATGAGCCGCCATCAGACGCTGTTGGACATATTGTGCCTGCCACAAAGCAAGGGGACTTTGTCTGGTAGCAATTCTGAAAATTTTGTTTAACATGCTGTTAACCATTTTGATCGTTCATCGAATATCCTATCATTGATAGGGGAATGCTGTCAGTTTCAACGGATTGAAAAGGCCGCGATGTCAGACTGCGCCTGGATCTTGCGGGTCGCAGTTTTGTGTCGAAGTCTGAAAAAAGCAGGGCTACGGTCGGAACATGCTAAACTGTTAAGTAGCGCAACTTTCTTTACGGTCAATCCTCCGGGTGTTAGATTGATCACGTTTCCAGCAATTAATTGCCCGATATCTTTATTATTAAGCGGCAGAATGCGGAAACAGGGTGCTTAACACTGTGACAATCAGGCGAAACGTCTTGTACCTCTACATTGAGACACTGAAACAGAGACTGGATGCGATTAACCAGCTGCGTGTAGATCGCGCACTGGCTGCCATGGGGCCTGCTTTCCAGCAAGTCTACAGTCTGCTGCCAACATTATTGCACTACCATCATCCGCTGATGCCGGGCTACCTCGAAGGTAGCGTTCCGCATGGCGTCTGCCTTTACACGCCGGATGAAAATCAATTCCAGCTGCTGCAGAACTTAGCGGGCGGACAACCACTCGATCTCACCGCCGCCGTCGCGGGCGAACGCCCGATTACCGGCATTTACTCAATGGGCAGCACCTCGTCCGTTGGGCAAAACAGCATCTCCGATCTCGATATCTGGGTGTGCCACCAATCGTGGCTGGATAATGAAGAGCGCCTCAATCTGCAGCGTAAGTGTACGCTGTTGCAGAAATGGTGTGTGTCGATGGGTGTGGAAGTCAGCTTCTTCCTGATTGACGAGAACCGTTTCCGCCATAACGAAAGCGGTAGCCTCGGCGGTGAAGACTGCGGTTCTACCCAACATATCTTGCTGCTGGATGAGTTTTACCGTACCGCCGTGCGTATGGCGGGTAAACGCATCCTGTGGAATATGGTGCCCGGCGAAGAGGAGCACCATTACGACGATTACGTCATGTCGCTCTATTCACAAGGCGTACTGACGCCGAATGAGTGGCTGGATCTCGGCGGCCTTGGCACGCTGTCAGCGGAAGAGTACTTCGGTGCCAGCTTGTGGCAGCTGTATAAAAGTATCGACTCGCCGTATAAAGCGGTGCTGAAAACCCTGCTGCTGGAAGCCTACAGCTGGGAATATCCCGACACGCAGCTGTTGTCGATGGACATCAAGCAGCGCCTGCACGACGGCGAAATTGTCTCCTTCGGTCTCGATCCTTACTGCATGATGCTGGAGCGCGTGACGCGCTATCTCACCAGCGTTGATGACATGGCGCGCCTCGATTTAGTGCGTCGATGTTTCTATTTAAAAGTGTGTGAAAAGCTCTCGAGCGAAGATCACCATCATCAGCGCACCGGCTGGCGGCGCGAGATCTTATCGCAGCTGGTTAAAGAGTGGGGCTGGGATGAAGAGAAGTTAGCGGTACTGGATAACCGCGCGCAGTGGAAAATCGAACAGGTACGCGAAGCGCACAACGAGCTGCTGGATGCGATGATGCAGAGCTATCGCAACCTGATTCGCTTTGCGCGTCGCAACAATTTAAGCGTCAGCGCCAGCCCGCAGGATATCGGCGTGCTGACGCGTAAACTGTATGCCGCGTTCGAGGCGCTGCCGGGTAAAGTCACTTTAGTGAACCCGCAGATTTCGCCCGATCTCTCGGAAGAGAATCTTACCTTTATTCATGTCCCGGCGGGCCGCGCTAATCGCGCCGGTTGGTATCTGTATAACCAATCGCCGGACATGAGTTCCATCATCAGCCATCAGCCGCTGGAATATAATCGCTATCTGAACAAGCTGGTGGCGTGGGCGTGGTTTAACGGTTTGCTGACCAGCAAAACGCGTCTGCATATGAAGGGCAACGATCTGTGCGATCTGCCGCGTCTGCAGGAACTGGTTAACGATGTGTCGAGCCACTTCCCGCTGCGCGTGCCAGCACCGACGCCGAAAGCGCTCTACAGCCCGTGCGAAATTCGTCACTTAGCGATTATCGTTAACCTGGAACACGATCCTACCTCCGCATTCCGCAATCAGGTGGTGCATTTCGATTTCCGTAAGCTGGATGTGTTCAGCTTCGGTCAGCAGCAGCAATGTTTGATTGGCAGCATCGATCTGCTCTATCGCAACTCGTGGAATGAAGTGCGTACGCTGCACTTCAATGGCGAGCAGGCGATGATTGAGGCGCTGAAAACCATTCTCGGCAAAATGCATCAGGATGCTGCGCCGCCGGATACGGTGGAAGTGTTCTGCTACAGCCAGCATCTGCGCGGTTTAATTCGTACTCGCGTGCAGCAGCTGGTTTCGGAATGCATTGAGCTGCGTCTGTCGAGCACGCGTCAGGAACCGGGCCGCTTTAAAGCGTTACGCATGGCGGGCCAAACCTGGGGCTTATTCTTCGAACGCATGAGCGTGTCGGTGCAGAAGCTGGAAAACGCCGTCGAATTTTATGGCGCGATTTCTAACAACAAGCTGCATGGTTTGTCGATTAAAGTGGAATCGAACCAGACGCCGCTGCCACCGGTGGTGAACGGCTACGCCAGCGAAGGCATCATTCAGTTCTTCTTTGAAGATACTAATGACGATCGCGGCTTCAACATCTATATCCTCGACGAAACCAACCGCGTTGAGGTTTATCACCATTGCGAAGGCAGCAAAGAAGAGCTGGTGCGCGACGTGAGTCGATTCTATTCCTCATCGCATGACCGTTTTACTTACGGCTCCAGCTTTATCAACTTTAACCTGCCGCAGTTCTACCAGATTGTGAACACTGGCGAACGTTTCCAGGTGATTCCTTTCCGCAGCCAAACGCTGACGCAGCTCTGCGCTACCCAGCCTGACAACGACAACGGCGACTTCCAGCCGCGCTACCAAATGCATTGATCCCGCCCGCGTTCGCGCGGCGGGATGCGCTGTTACTCTGACCTGCCGCAGGAAATGCGGCTATTTCCTGTTGCTTTTACAACGTCAACTGCGATGATAAGCAACCATGGCTTTAGGACAGAAGAGCAGACAGAATGATACGAGTGATGAGTCAGCTGGGTATGGCGCTGGCACTGGTCAGCCTGGTAGGCTGTGGCCTAAAAGGACCGCTGTATTTCCCGCCGAAAGATCAGCCAAACAAGCCGAAACAGCAGGTCACCGCGCAGCAGCAAAAAGCGGCTCAGGATGCTGATGTCGGTGGTTTGGTCACCAGCAAGCCTGGTTCGCAGGCCAACTAAACTCAATGAGTAATCCGGCGGAGCAGAAAATGCAGTTCTCAAAAATGCACGGTCTCGGCAACGACTTTATGGTTGTGGATGCTGTGACGCAAAACGTCTTTTTTTCGCCGGAACTGATTCGCCGCCTGGCGGACAGAAATCTGGGGATCGGTTTTGATCAGCTACTGATCGTCGAACCGCCTTACGATCCGGATCTCGATTTCCATTACCGCATTTTCAACGCCGATGGCAGCGAAGTCGCGCAGTGCGGCAACGGCGCACGCTGCTTTGCCCGCTTTGTGCGTCTGAAAGGGTTGACCAATAAAAGCGACATTCGTGTCAGCACGCAAACTGGCCGCATGGTGCTCAGCGTCACCAATGATGAGCTGGTGCGCGTCAATATGGGTCAACCCAACTTCGAACCGCAAAGCGTGCCGCTCCGCGCGAATAAAGCAGAGAACCTTTATTTGCAGCGTGTGGCCGAGCAAACCGTGATGTTTGGTGCGGTATCGATGGGCAATCCGCACTGCGTGATTCAGGTAGAAAGCGTGAAAACCGCGCCGGTGGAAACGCTGGGTCCTGAGCTAGAAAGCCACGAGCGATTCCCGGAGCGCGTCAACGTCGGCTTTATGGAAGTGGTTAATCGTGAACACATCCGTCTGCGCGTGTACGAACGTGGCGCGGGCGAAACCCAGGCTTGCGGCAGCGGCGCTTGCGCGGCGGTGGCCTGCGGCGTTCAGCAAGGCATTCTGGCGGAAAATGTCCGCGTCGATTTGCCGGGCGGAACGCTGCACATTGCCTGGAAAGGGGAAGGGCAACCGCTGTTTATGACCGGTCCAGCCACACACGTCTACGATGGGTTTATTCATCTATGAAAAATGTCGAAGAGCAGACCGAAAGCGAGGTTTTGCTGGACGATCAATCGGTAAGCGCATTTCTGCGTCAAAACCCCGATTTTTTTATTCGCAATGCGCGCCAGGTTGAACAGATGATGGTGCCCCATCCGGTACGCGGCAGTGTTTCGCTGGTGGAGTGGCATATGGCGCGGCAGCGCAACCACATCCAGCAGTTAGAAGAGGAGATCACGCTGCTGATGGAGCAGGCTACCGCCAACCATCAGCTGTTTGATCGCCTGCTGGCGCTGCAAGGTCATCTCGCCGCCGCCGACAGCTTGCAAGAGATGCTAACGCGTCTGCACCGCTGGGCGCGCGAACTGGGTCTGGCCGGCGCACACGTACGCGTGTTCAATGACAAGTGGCACATCGGCGCACCCTCTGATTTCACCCAGCTCGGCTTGTCACGTCAGGCATTCGAACCGCTGCGCATTCAGCGCTTCGGCAATGAACATCACTATCTCGGCAGCCTGAACGGTCCGGAATTGCTACTGCTGTTGCCGCAGGCCAAAGCGATTGGCTCGGTAGCCATGTCGCTGATGGGCGAACGCGGCGAGCTGGGCATATTAATGTTCACCAGCCGCGATAATCAGCATTATCAGGCGGGCATGGGTACGCTGCTGCTGCAGCATCTGGCGCAAATGTTGCCGGATCTGCTGTCACGCTGGATTGAACGCGCATGAGTCACGTCAGTCCGCTGCTGCCGGCCGTGGATGACTTTCTGCGTTATCTCAAGGTCGAACGCCAGCTGAGTCCGCTGACGCAAAAGAATTACCAACGGCAATTGCAGGCGATTATAGCAATGGCCGATGAGATGAAGCTGACGAGCTGGTCGCAGCTGGAACCGGCGCAGGTGCGCAGCCTGGCGGCACGCAGCCGGCGGGGCGGTTTAGGCGCCAGCAGTCTGGCGCTGCGCATGTCGGCGCTGCGCAGTTTTCTCGACTGGCAAGTGCATCAGGGCATGCTGAGCGCCAATCCCGCCAAAGGCATCGCCACGCCGCGTAATGCGCGCCATCTGCCGAAAAACATGGATGTCGACGAAGTTAACCAACTGCTGGAGATCGATCTCAACGATCCGCTGGCGGTACGCGACCGCGCGATGCTGGAAACAATGTACGGCGGCGGTTTGCGTCTGTCTGAGCTGGTGAATATGGATTGTCGTCACATGGATTTGGAGGCCGGTGAAGTGCGGGTGCTGGGTAAAGGCAGCAAAGAGCGCCGCGTACCGATTGGCGGCACGGCGGTTACCTGGATTCAGCACTGGTTACCGCTGCGTGCTAGCTTTGCGCCGCAGGATGATGCGGTGTTTGTCTCCAGCCGCGGCAGCCGGATTTCGACGCGCAACGTGCAGAAGCGTTTTGCCGAATGGGGCATCAAGCAAGGCGTTGCCAGTCATATTCATCCGCATAAACTGCGCCACTCTTTTGCCACGCATTTGCTGGAATCGAGCGGCGATCTGCGCGCGGTACAAGAACTGCTCGGTCACGCCAATCTGGCGACCACGCAAATCTACACCCATCTGGATTTCCAGCATCTGGCGACGGTTTACGATGCGGCCCATCCGCGTGCCAAACGAGGAAAGTCTTAATGAAGTTTTATCGTCCGCTCGGCCCAATCAAAGCAATCACCTTTGATCTCGACGACACGCTGTATGACAACCATCCCGTCATCCGCAAAACCACTGCCGAATCGCACGCTGCGCTGCAGGCGTATCATCCGGCGCTGCGTGAATTCACCCCGGCGGATTATCAGACGCTGCGCAATGAGTTGCTGGCGCGCGAGCCGGAAATTTATCACGACGTGTCTGAATGGCGTCGTCGCTCGGTGGAGCTGGCGCTGCTCAATGTCGGCTTATCCAAAGCGGAAGCCACCGCCGGTGCCAGCGACGTGATGAGCGTCTTCCATCAGTGGCGTAGTGAAGTCGATATGCCGGAAGAGACGCATCAAACGCTGACGTGGCTCGGCGAGCGCGTGCCGCTGGTGGCGATCACCAACGGCAACGCCTGCCCGGAAAAGCTCGGCATCCATCACCACTTCCAGTTCGCGCTGCGTGCCGGTCCGCACGGTCGCGCCAAGCCGTGGCAGGATATGTATCATCTGGCCGCTGAGCGTTTGAACATCGCACCACAGCACATTCTGCACGTCGGCGACGATCTCACCACCGATGTGGCCGGTTCGCTGCGTGCCGGTATGCAAGCCTGCTGGATCAACCTGCGAGAAAGCAATCTGATGAAGATCGATGATGCGCGTTTGCTGCCGCACGTTGAAATTGATCGGTTGGCATCTCTGACCTCGCTGCTATAATCCACACATGTAAATATATACAGCTCTATCCGCAGCAGTGTGGATGTGAGTTCATTTTCTTTCGCGAACGGTGCTTATGGACGTTTCTGAACTGCTTGACGGCTTGAATGACAAACAGCGCGAGGCGGTCGCCGCACCGCGCAGCAACCTGCTGGTGCTGGCCGGAGCAGGCAGTGGCAAAACCCGTGTGCTGGTGCATCGCATCGCCTGGCTGCTGTCGGTAGAGAACTGCTCGCCGTATTCGATTATGGCGGTGACCTTTACCAACAAAGCGGCGGCGGAAATGCGCCATCGTATCGATCAGCTGATCGGCACCAGCCAGGGCGGCATGTGGATTGGTACTTTCCACGGCCTGGCGCACCGTTTACTGCGCGCGCATCACCTTGATGCCGGTTTGCCGCAGGATTTCCAGATCCTCGACAGCGACGATCAGCTGCGTCTGTTGAAGCGCCTGATCAAAGCGATGAACCTTGATGAGAAACAGTGGCCTGCGCGTCAGGGCATGTGGTACATCAATGGCAAAAAAGATGAAGGCCTGCGGCCGAAACACATCGAAAGCTACGGCAATCCGGTTGAGCAAACCTGGCTGCGCATCTATCAGGCGTATCAGGAAGCCTGCGATCGCGCGGGACTAGTGGATTTCGCCGAGCTGCTGCTGCGCGCCCACGAACTGTGGCTGAACAAGCCGCATATCCTGAACCATTACCGCGAGCGTTTCAGCAACGTGCTGGTGGATGAGTTCCAGGATACCAACAACATCCAGTACGCGTGGATTCGCATGCTGGCGGGTGATAGCGGCCGCGTGATTATCGTCGGCGATGACGATCAGTCGATTTACGGCTGGCGCGGTGCGCAGGTAGAAAACATCCAGCGCTTCCTGCAAGATTTCCCCGGTGCGGAAACCATTCGCCTGGAGCAGAACTATCGCTCGACCAACAACATTCTGAAAGCCGCTAACACGCTGATCGCCAACAACAATGGCCGCCTCGGTAAAGAGCTGTGGACCGACGGCAGCGATGGCGAAAAGATCTCGCTCTACTGCGCGTTCAACGAGCTGGATGAAGCGCGCTTTGTGGTCAATCGCATCAAAAGCTGGCATGAAAACGGCAATGCGCTGCAGGATTGCGCCATTCTCTACCGCAGCAACGCCCAATCGCGCGTGCTGGAAGAGGCGCTACTGCAAGGCAGCATGCCGTATCGCATTTATGGCGGCATGCGCTTCTTCGAGCGTCAGGAGATTAAAGATGCGCTGGCCTATCTGCGTTTGATGGCCAATCGCAACGACGATGCAGCCTTTGAGCGTGTGGTGAACACGCCGGTGCGCGGCGTCGGCGATCGTACCCTCGATGTGGTGCGCCAGACCGCGCGCGATCAGCAACTCACCTTGTGGCAGGCCACGCGCGAGCTGTTGCAGAACAAAGCCTTAGCCGGACGCGCCGCGTCGGCGCTGCAACGCTTCTGCGAATTGGTCGATTCACTAGCCAGCGAAACCGCCGAGATGCCGCTGCATGTGCAAACCGATCGCGTGATTAAAGACTCCGGTTTATGGGTGATGTACGAGCAGGAGAAGGGCGAGAAAGGCCAGGCGCGTATTGAAAACCTTGAGGAACTGGTCACGGCAACGCGCCAGTTCAGCTATCAGGACGAAGACGAAGATTTGATGCCGCTGCAGGCATTCTTGTCACATGCGGCGCTGGAAGCAGGCGAAGGTCAGGCCGACAAATGGCAGGACGCGGTGCAGCTGATGACCATGCACTCGGCGAAAGGGCTGGAGTTCAGCCAGGTATTTATCGTCGGCATGGAAGAGGGCATGTTCCCGAGCCAGATGTCGCTGGATGAAGGCGGTCGTCTGGAAGAGGAGCGCCGTCTGGCTTACGTTGGCGTGACGCGTGCCATGGTTAAGCTGACGCTTACCTATGCTGAAAGCCGTCGTCTTTATGGTAAGGAAGTGTATCACCGTCCATCACGCTTCATCGGCGAGCTGCCGGAAGAGTGTGTGGAAGAGGTGCGTTTGCGCGCCAGCGTCAGCCGTCCGGTGAGCCATCAGCGCATGGGCACGCCCATCGCGCAAAACGACAGCGGCTTCACGCTCGGCCAGCGCGTGCGCCATGCCAAGTTCGGCGAGGGCACCATCATCAACCTCGAAGGCAGCGGTGAACACAGCCGTTTGCAAGTGGCGTTTCAGGGCCAGGGCATCAAGTGGCTGGTGGCGGCTTACGCCCGTCTGGAAACGGTGTAGCGCGGTTGCGCTACCTTGACGACTTTTTCGTCTCAGCGTAACATGCGCGCACTATTATCATGAGAGGACAATGCCTTGGACGCGCCCAGTCGATGCTGGCTCAATCACCTGTTTAACAGGAACTCCTAAGGTTACCTCTTTTAGCTGGTAGCCTTAGCGGTTAACAGCGACCTCCCTTTTTTACTCTCGTCGCGTGAGTTAGCACTGATTTACCCTTGAAGCGAAAGTTTCCGTGTTCAGGCTTCGCCGTGCCCGTAATTTACAGTGGTCACCGCCTTGTCCCATTCCGAAAAAATGGGGAGTTATTGCTATGCTGAGCGCATTTAAACTCGATCGTAATCGCCTGACGCGCATCGAGCTGGAAGAAGATAACGACAAACTCAACACGTCTGTTTGGGTTGATCTGATCGAACCTGACGACAGCGAACGCGATCGCGTGCAGTGTGAGCTCGGCCAGAGCCTGGCAACGCGTCCGGAGCTGGAAGACATCGAAGCCTCGGCGCGTTTCTTCGAAGACGAAGACGGCCTGCACATTCACTCCTTCTTCTTCTTTGAAGATGCCGAAGACCACGCTGGCAACTCCACTGTGGCATTCACCATCCGCGAAGATCGCCTGTATACGCTGCGCGAACGCGAACTGCCGGCTTTCCGTCTCTATCGCATGCGTGCGCGCAACCAGATGCTGACCGATGGCAACGCCTATGAGCTGCTGCTGGATTTGTTTGAAACCAAAATCGAACAGCTGGCGGATGAGATCGAGAACATCTATAGCGCGCTGGAGAAACTCAGCCGCGTGATCATGGAAGGCCAGCAGGGCGAAGAGTACGATCAGGCGTTGTCACGTCTGGCGGAGCTGGAAGATATCGGCTGGAAAGTACGTTTGTGTCTGATGGATACCCAGCGCGCCCTCAACTTCCTGGTGCGCAAAGCGCGTCTGCCGGGCAACCAGCTGGAGCAGGCGCGTGAAATCCTGCGCGATATCGAATCGCTGTTGCCGCATAACGAATCGCTGTTCCAGAAGGTCAACTTCCTGATGCAGGCGGCGATGGGCTTCATTAATATCGAGCAGAACCGCATCATCAAGATCTTCTCAGTGGTTTCGGTGGTATTCCTGCCGCCCACGCTGGTGGCATCCAGCTACGGCATGAACTTCGAGTTTATGCCGGAGCTGAAATGGAGCTTTGGTTATCCGGGCGCGATTAGCCTGATGATTCTCGCTGGCCTGGCGCCGTACCTCTATTTCAAACGCAAGAACTGGTTGTAACCGTTCTTAAGTCCAGGTCGTCATGAATGACGACCCTACAAAACCGCTCATGACAAATGTAGGGGCGCCATTTATGGCGACCTGGTAGATAAACTTAAATTTTCTGCGTAACCTGTTGGCTCTGCTCACTATCTGATTCTCTCCTATGGCGCGCTTCTCATTGCGACTTCAGTGGACACTGCTGCTGATTGCTTCGTTAGTGCTGGGGATTATCCTCCAGCTGTTCCATCTTCCTGCGGCCTTGCTGCTTGGCCCGATGATCGTCGGCACCTTTATGGGCTTGTCCGGCGCGACTGTTCGCATCGATAAACGTTTCTTCGTGCTGGCACAAGCGGTGCTTGGCTGCATGATTGGCCAGAGCTTATCGCCGGGCATTCTCACGCCGCTGATCCAGGATTGGCCGGTGGTGCTGGCAGTATTGGTGCTGACGTTAGCCGCCAGCGGCCTGTCCGGTTTTCTTCTGGTACGCTTCAGTAACTTGCCCGGCCCAACCGGCGCGTGGGGATCGTCGCCCGGCGGCGCTTCGGCGATGGTGGCGATGGCCGGTGATTTCGGCGCGGATGTGCGGCTGGTGGCGTTTATGCAGTATCTGCGCGTGTTGTTTGTCGCCACCGCTGCGGCGGTGGTGGCGCGCATTGGCCTCGGCACCCACGGCGGTGCGGCAGAGCTGGTGTGGTTTCCCGCGCTGCACAGCAGCTTTATGCTGACGCTGCTGGTGATGGTCGCCGGTGCGTGGCTCGGCCAGAAGCTGCGCATTCCTTCCGGCGCTTTGTTGCTGCCTGCGTTGATTGGTGCGGTGTTGCACGGCACGGATGTGGCGATCTTGCAGGTACCGGAATGGTTGCTGGCGCTGGCTTATGCGTTGATTGGCTGGAGCGTGGGATTGCGTTTCACACGGCCGATTTTCAAGCTTGCGCTGCGAACGCTGCCGCAAATGTTGCTGTCGATTTTCGGCTTGATGCTGTTGTGCGGCGGATTAGCCTGGATGCTGACGCGCGTGCTGCACGTCGATCTCATGACCGCCTATCTGGCAACCAGCCCGGGCGGGCTGGATACCGTGGCGATTATTGCGGCCGGCACGCGGGTCGATATGGCCTTTGTCATGGCGCTGCAGACGCTGCGTCTGTTCACCATTCTGCTTACCGGCCCGGCGCTGGCGCGTTTTATTTCACGCTACGCGCATGCGCGCCCGAGCTGAGAACGCAACCGCATCAATAATGAACACGGCGAGCGCCAGCCAGATAAAGCCGAAGGTCACCATTTTATCCGGCGTCAGGCGCTCGCCGTAGAACAGCACCGCCAGCAGGAACATCAGCGTCGGACCCAGATACTGGAAGAAACCGACGGTCGATAAGCGCAGACGCGCGCAGGCGGCAGCAAAAAACATCAGCGGAATGGTGGTGATAATGCCCGCCGCGACCAGCTTGAGATTGAGGCTCATGGCGTTGGCGCTGAGATGGCTGGTGGCGCTATCGGTAAAACCAAACAGGTAAATCGCCGCCAGCGGGAATAGCCACAGCGTTTCGATCAACATGCCACTTTGCGCATCGACCTGAATTTTTTTGCGCACCAAACCGTACAAAGCAAAACTCAACGCCAGGCCAAGGCCGATAATCGGCAGCGATCCAAACTGCCACAGCTGCACCAGCACGCCGGTGGTCGCCAGCAGTACCGCCAGCCACTGCAAGCGGCGGAAGCGTTCGCGCAGGAACAGCATGCCAAACACCACATTAATCAGCGGGTTGATAAAGTAGCCGAGGCTGGCTTCCAGCATGTGCTGATTGTTCACTGCCCAGATAAACAGCAGCCAGTTGCCGCCAATGGTGATGGCGGTCAGCGCCAGCAGCAGCACCTTTTTCGGCTGAGCCAGTACGCTACGTACCTGCGCCCAGCTGCGCGTCAATGTGATCAACAACAGCATAAACAGTGCGGACCAAATCACGCGATGCGTCATGATCTCGGTAGCGGGCACCTCTTTGACCAGTTTGAAGTAGGCGGGGGCAATGCCCCAAATGAAGTAAGCGCCGAGCGCATAGCCAATACCCTGGCGAGTTTGTTGCGAATCCATCATGTCATTCCAAAAATACTGATTAGCCAATCATGTAGGTGGCGGTAGCGGTGGCGATGTAATCGCCTTGCTGGTTATGTAACTCCACGCGCGCCACAGCGACTTTGTTGCCGCCGCGCAGCAGGCTGCTGGTGGCGACAAAGCGCTCGCCGCGGCCAGGGCGCAGATAATCCACGCGCATATCGATGGTGCCCATGCGCGACAGGCGCTGACGCAGCTCTTCCTCGGTAATGCTCTCCTGACGCGTCAGCGCATAGCTGACACACACCAGCCCGGCGGCGACATCGAGCACTGAAGCGATCACGCCGCCGTGCAGAATCTGCTGCGCTGCGTTGCCGACCAGCATGGTTTTATTGGCGAAGCCGAGTTCGGCGTAATCCGCTTCCAGTCGATCCAGCTCTAATCCGAGCGCCTGATTGAAGGGCATGTGATAAACAAAGATTTCGCCAATCAGACGACGCGCTTCCTGCTGTGTCAGCAACGGGGATGACATAATGCCTGCCTTAAAATGTTAACGAGTTGTGTATATTATGCCGCGTTCGAGCCGCTTTCCAGTTTCGGAAATCGGCGCTGATCAACCGCAGGTTTTGCGTGTAGAATGGCCTGCTTTTTGAACCGTCACTTGACGATTACGACACGCAGTTCTCTGGAGAATTCTATGCGTAAGCATTACGCCTTGCTGGCCGCGGCGCTGATCCTTCCTGGCCTGGCGCAGGCTGAAGAAGCCACGATAAAAGAGGTTCATGATGCACCGGCAGTGAAGGGCAGCATTATCGCTAACCTGCTGGAGAAACACGATAACCCGTTCGTGCTTTATCCTTACGAAAACAACTATCTGCTCTACACCTACACCAGCGACATGAACAAAGAGGCGATCTCTTCGTACAACTGGGCAGACAAAGCCAAAAATGATGAAGTAAAATTCCAGCTCAGCCTGGCGTTTCCGCTGTGGCGCGGCATTTTAGGCGATAACTCGGTGCTGGCGGCGTCCTATACTCAGCGCTCGTGGTGGCAGCTCTCGAACCGTGGGGCGTCATCACCGTTCCGTGAAACCGATTATGAGCCACAAATTTTCCTCGGCTGGGCCACCGATTACACTTTCGCAGGCTGGACCTTACGCGATGTGGAAACCGGCTTAGTGCATCAGTCGAACGGCCGCAGCGAGCCGACCTCACGCAGCTGGAACCGCGTTTACGCGCGCTTCATGGCGCAGAACGGCAATCTGCTCGCAGAGATCAAACCCTGGTATCGTCTGCCTGAAAGTGAAAGCAATGACGATAACCCGGACATCACCAAATACATGGGTTACTACCGCGCCAAGCTCGGCTACATGATGGGCGAGAACATTTTCAGCGTGGAAGGTAACTACAACTGGAACAGCGGCTTTGGCGGTGCAACCTTCGCCTGGAGCTACCCAATCTCTGAACACGTGCGCTTTTACACGCAGGTCTTCAGCGGTTATGGTGAATCATTGATCGACTATAACCATCGCCAGACGCGCTTTGGCGTGGGCGTGACGCTCAACGATCTGTTCTAACCCGCAACAAAGACAGGATTACCGTGGCAACATCGGCAGTGCTTAATCAGGAAATGCTGGCGCAGCAGGTATTACAAGATACCTTCGGCTATCAGCAGTTCCGCCCAGGTCAGCAAAACATCATCGAAACCGCCCTGTCAGGACGCGATTGTCTGGTGGTGATGCCGACTGGCGGCGGCAAATCGCTGTGCTATCAAATCCCGGCGCTGGTGCGCGAAGGGCTGACGCTGGTGGTTTCACCGCTGATTTCACTGATGAAAGATCAGGTCGATCAGCTGCTGGCCAACGGCGTGGCTGCAGCGTGCCTCAACTCGACGCAGACGCGTGAGCAGCAGCAGCAGGTGTTTGCGGATTGTCGTACCGGCAAGCTCAAGCTGCTGTATATCGCGCCTGAACGTCTGATGATGGACAATTTCCTCGACAGCCTGCACCAGTGGAATCCGGTGATGCTGGCGGTGGATGAAGCGCACTGTATTTCGCAGTGGGGCCACGATTTCCGTCCGGAATATGGCTCGATCGGCCAGCTGCGTCAGCACTTCCCTGATTTGCCGGTCATGGCATTGACCGCCACCGCCGATGAAACCACGCGTAACGATATCGTCCATCTGCTGCAGATGGACGATCCGCTGATTCAAATCAGCAGCTTTGACCGCCCCAATATTCGCTACACGCTGGTGGAGAAATTCAAACCCACCGAGCAACTTCTGCGTTATGTGCAGGATCAGCGCGGCAAAAGCGGCATCATTTACTGTAACAGCCGCGCCAAAGTGGAAGACACCGCCGCGCGCCTGCAGAGCCGTGGTTTGAGCGTTGGCGCGTATCACGCCGGCATTGATAGCGCGCAGCGTGCCAGCGTGCAGGAAGCTTTTCAGCGTGACGATCTGCAAATCGTGGTCGCCACCGTGGCGTTCGGGATGGGCATTAACAAACCCAACGTGCGCTTTGTGGTGCACTTCGATATTCCGCGCAACATCGAATCCTATTATCAGGAAACCGGCCGCGCCGGGCGCGATGGTCTGCCTGCCGAAGCGATGATGCTTTACGATCCGGCCGACATGGCGTGGCTGCGTAAATGTCTGGAAGAGAAAGTGCCCGGCCCGTTGCAGGATATAGAACGCCACAAACTCAACGCGATGGGCGCGTTTGCTGAAGCGCAAACCTGTCGTCGTCTGGTATTGCTGAACTATTTCGGCGAAGGTCGCCAGCAACAATGCGATAACTGCGATATCTGCCTCGATCCGCCGCGTCGCTACGACGGTTTGCTGGAGGCGCAAAAGGCGCTGTCGAGCATCTATCGTACCGGCCAACGCTTTGGGATGGGCTATATTGTTGAAGTTTTGCGCGGCGCTAGTAATCAGCGTATTCGCGACAACGGCCACGACAAACTGCCGGTGTACGGCTTAGGCCGCGAGCACAGCCACGAACACTGGATCAGCGTGCTGCGTCAGCTGATTCACCTCGGGATGGTAACGCAAAACATCGCCATGCATTCGGCGCTGCAACTCACCGAAGCGGCGCGTCCGGTATTACGTGCGGAAGTGCCGCTGATGCTGGCGGTGCCGCGTATCGTGACGGTGAAAACGCGCGGCAGCAGTTCGCCGAAAGTGCACAGCGGCAATTATGATCGCCAGCTGTTTGCCAAGCTGCGTAAGCTGCGCAAAGCGATTGCCGATGAAGAGAATATTCCGCCGTACGTGGTGTTTAACGATGCCACGCTGATTGAAATGGCTGAACAAATGCCGATTAGCGCGTCAGAAATGCTTAGCGTGAACGGCGTCGGTCATCGCAAACTGGAACGTTTTGGTAAGCCGTTCCTGGTGATGATCAAAGAACATGTTGATGAAGGTTAAAGGAAAAAATTCATGCTGATGTTATTCGCCACCGTCGCGCTGGTGCATCTGGTTGCGCTGATGAGTCCCGGCCCGGACTTCTTCTTTGTGTCGCAAACGGCGGCCAGCCGCTCGCGCAAAGAGGCGATGATGGGCGTTCTGGGCATTACGTTGGGCATTGTGATTTGGGCCGGTGTGGCGCTGATGGGCCTGCATCTGATCCTCGAAAAAATGGCCTGGCTGCATGAAATCATTATGGTCGGTGGCGGATTGTATTTGCTGTGGATGGGCTGGCAGCTGATGCGCTCAGCGCGCCAACGTCACAAGCAGCCGCAATCGGAAGCGCCGGTAGTAGAGCTGCCGAAAAGAGGCATGAGCTTCCTGAAAGGTTTCCTGACTAACCTGTCGAACCCAAAAGCGATCATCTACTTCGGTAGCGTGTTTTCATTGTTTGTCGGCAACGACGTCGGCGCGATGGAGCGCTGGGGTTTGTTCCTGCTGATTATCGGTGAGACGTTCGCGTGGTTTACGCTGGTGGCGGCGATTTTCGCTATGCCGTGGATGCGTGATAAGTATCAGCGGATGGCGAAGTGGGTGGATGGTATGGCGGGCGTGTTATTCGCTGGTTTTGGCATTCATTTAATTATTTCGAGATAAACCAGGTCGCCATAAATGGCGACCCTACGTAGGGTGGGCATTTATGCCCACCGGGTTGAATATCACGCCATTCTGCGTGCGCTGGCTAACAGCGCACCGACCGCCATAAACAATCCACCAAAGGTGCGGTTCAGCATTTTCATCTGCTTCGGTCCTTTAATCCAGCCGGCGATACGCGTCGCCAGCGTGGCGTAACCAATCATCACGATGATATCGACCACAATGGTGGTCACGCCCAGCACCAGATATTGCATCAGCTGCGGCTGGTGCGGCTGAATAAACTGCGGGAACAGCGCGGCGAGAAACACGATGCTTTTCGGGTTGGTGAGGTTCACCAACACGGCACGCTTAAACAGGCGGCGACGTGGCATCGCTTTGGCAACGGCGTCGAGGTCGATGCCACCCGCGGAGCGCCACTGCTGAATGCCCAGCCATACCAGATAGGCTGCGCCGGCCCACTTCAGGACTTCAAACGCCAGAATCGATTGGGAAAACAGCGCACCTAAACCGGCGCCGACCAGCACAATATGAATGGCCAGACCCAGCTGCAAGCCGGTAATCGATGCCGCTGCGCCGCGATAGCCGTGACTGATGCCGGTGCTCATGGTGTTGATCGCGCCGGAGCCGGGTGAAAGGCTGAGGATGGTTGTGGTCAGCAGATAGGTTAACCACCATTCAATGGTCATGTGTGACATTCCCTGAAGTTAGCGAAGTGTGACACAATACGACAGAAAATCGCCGCACGCTACGCAGCACAGGCGCGCAAATCACGTTTTTTTCAGGGGGACGGATGCAGCAGCATAAACAGAGTTGGCTCGGACGTGAGCGAGGCTTTTCGGCCTTTGCCACCGGTCCGCTGCTCGACTTCTGGCGTCGCCGTGAAGAGTGTGAATTCACCGGCGTCGGCAACCTGAAGATTCGCTACGTCCGTTTCACCTCACCGCAACATCGTCGTGTCATTCTGGTCGTGCCTGGCCGCATTGAAAGCTATATCAAGTATCCCGAACTGGCTTACGACCTGTTCATGTGCGGCTACGATGTGGTGATTCTCGACCATCGCGGTCAGGGACGTTCCGAACGTCTGCTGGAAGATTCGCATCGCGGCCATGTGGTGGAATTTGGCGACTACGTTGACGATCTGGAAACGCTGTATCTGAAAGAGATCGTGAGTCCACATTATCAGCAGCGCTACGTGCTGGCCCACTCGATGGGCGGGGCGATTTTAGCGCTGTTTCTGGCGCGTCAGCCGCAGGCGTTTCATGCTGCGGTGTTCTCCGCGCCGATGTTTGGCATTGTGCTGCCGCTGCCCGACTGGATGGCGCACCGCATTCTCGACTGGACCGAGAAACTGCCGGCGCTGCGTGAAGGTTACGCGCTGGGCACCGGGCGCTGGCGCGCCAATCCGTTTGGCATCAACCGCCTGACGCATAGCCGCGAACGCTATCGCCGTAACCTGCGTTTTTACGCCGACGATCCGGCAATTCGCGTCGGTGGCCCCACTTATCACTGGGTGCGCGAAGGCGTGCAGGCCGGGCGGGACATCTTCAATCAGGTAGCGAACATCACCACGCCGACCTTGCTGCTGCAGGCCAGTGAAGATGATGTGGTGGATAACCGCTCACAAAATCTATTTTGTACGGCGATGGCCGCAGCAGGACATCCCTGCGCGGGCAACGCGCCGTATGTGATCAAAGGAGCGCGTCATGAGATCTTGTTTGAAACAGACGCGATGCGTGCCGAAGCGCTAAACGCGGTGGTCGATTTCTTTGAACGCCACGCTTAATCAATTTTACTTTCCGACATCAACACCCGAGGTTTACATGTATCACATCGTCGCATCCGACCTGGATGGCACGCTGCTCTCTCCGGACCATCGCCTGACGCCGTTCGCGCGCACCACGCTGCAGGAACTGGTGGCGCGTGATATCCACTTTGTCTTTGCCACCGGCCGTCACTATATCGACGTCGGACAGATGCGCGATAAGCTCGGCATTCCGGCTTACATGATCACGTCTAATGGCGCACGCGTGCACAACGCCGCAGGTGAACTGGTGTTCAGCCACAATCTTGACGCCGACATCGCCAGCGATCTGTATGGCCTGCAATATCATGACGAGCATATCCTGACGCACGTCTATCGCGACGATGAGTGGTTCATGAGCCGTCATCGTCCGGATGAGCAGGACTATTTCCGTGAATCGGTGTTTAACTATCAGGTTTACCAGCCGGGCATGCTGCCGACTGATGGCATCAGCAAAGTGTTCTTCACCTGCGAAGATCCGGAGCGTTTAATTCCCATGGAGCAGGCGATTGAAGCGCGCTGGGGCGATCGCGTGAATGTCAGCTTCTCGCTGCCAACGTGTCTGGAAGTGATGGCGGGCGGCGTTTCCAAAGGTCACGCGCTGGAAGCGGTAGCGAAACAGCTCGGCCACTCGCTGAAAGCGTGCATCGCCTTTGGCGACGGCATGAATGATGTGGAGATGCTCAGCATGTCGGGTAAAGGCTGCATCATGCGCAATGCGCAGCAGCGTTTGAAAGATACCTTGCCGACGCTGGAAGTGATTGGCAGCAACGCGGATGACGCCGTGCCGCACACGCTGCGTAAACTGTTCCTCGCCTAGAAAAAAGGGCCGGTCATCACCGGCCCTTTTTCGTTATGCCAGCTGTTTCTTGTGCTTGTGTTCACTGACCATGGTGAGCAGCAGCAGAATCACCGCCAGCACCGATCCGCCAATCATCACAATGAATCCGCCGTCCCAGCCGAAATAATCCACGGTGTAACCGACAATCGCACTCGCCGCAACCGATCCGCCGAGATAGCCAAACAGCCCGGTAAAGCCGGCTGCCGTTCCGGCCGCTTTTTTCGGTGCCAGTTCCAGCGCGTGCAAGCCAATCAGCATCACAGGACCGTAAATCAGGAAGCCGATCACAATCATGCACAGCATGTCGATGCCTGGATTGCCTGGAGGATTCAGCCAGTACACCACGGTGGCGATGGTCACCAGCGTCATAAAGAACACGCCGGTTGCGCCACGGTTGCCGCGGAACACTTTGTCCGACATCCAGCCGCACAGCAGCGTGCCGGGAATACCGGCATATTCGTAAAAGAAGTAGGCCCACGAGGATTTATCCAGCGTGAAGTGCTTCACCTCTTTCAGGTAGGTCGGCGACCAGTCGAGAATGCCGTAACGCAGCAGGTACACAAACACGTTCGCCAGTGCGATGTACCACAGCAACTTGTTGGGCAGAATGTACTGCATGAAAATCTGCTTCGCCGTCAGCTCCTGCTCGTGATCCTCGTTGTAATCCGGCGGATAATCATTTTTCCACGCTTCAATCGGCGGTAAACCGCAAGATTGTGGTGTGTCACGCATCAAGGCGAAGGCAATAATCGCGATGAGGATGGCGCCAAACGCCGGCATATACAGCGCGGCTTTCCAGTCGTTAAACCACGCCATGCCGAGCAGGAACAGCAACGGAGGAATACCGCCGCCGACGTTATGCGCGCAGTTCCATACCGACACAATTCCGCCGCGCTCTTTCTGCGACCACCAGTGCACCATGGTGCGCCCGCACGGCGGCCAGCCCATGCCCTGGAACCAGCCGCACAGGAACAGCAGCACAAACATCACCATGATGCTGGAGGTGGCCCACGGCACGAACCCCATCACCAACATTACCGCTGCGGCAAGGATCAATCCGGCGGGCAAAAACACGCGCGGATTCGAGCGGTCTGAGACCGAGCCCATAATGAATTTCGAGAAGCCGTAAGCGATGGAAATGCCCGATAGCGCAAAGCCGAGATCGCCGCGCGAGAAGCCTTGTTCCACCAGATAAGGCATTGCCAGCGCAAAGTTTTTACGCACCAAATAGTAGGCGGCATAGCCAAAAAATATTCCCAGGAAAATCTGCCAGCGCAGACGACGATAAAGCGGATCAACACGATCATCGGCCACTTGTGGGCGATGCGGTGCAGGTTTGAAAATACTCAACATGAGTGTGGCCCTCCAGGGCGCGATATAGTTATGAGTTCCCAGCAGGTTGGGGCAAAAACAGGCAGTAAAAATGGCAAAGCGAAGTTTCCATTTCGCGCAAAGGATAGTGATGGTCACGCGCAGTTACTGTGACATGTGACACATATGTTACAGTTTTATGACAATTGAGAGCGAAAAAAACCAGGAAATGTTGTATTTCGCGCATTTTTACCCGAGCGTAAAAATGAGAAATGAAAATTATTCGTCGTTATTTTATCCACTTGTAAACCAGATAGTTCACCCCGATTTCGACAGTTTGTTTACACTAGCGCCACTGTTCATTTTGAGATCGTTACCGTGCCGTTACTGATCGTTACCACCATTCTGTGGGCCTTTTCCTTCAGTTTGATCGGGGAATACCTTGCTGGTCAGGTGGATTCCTGGTTCTCTGTTTTGATGCGTCTGGCGCTCGCCGCCATCGTTTTCCTGCCGTTCCTGCGCTGGCGCGGTTACCGTGCTTCCACCATCCTGCTGTATATGCTGGTGGGCATGCTGCAGCTTGGCATCATGTATTTATTAAGCTTTGAGGCTTATCTGTATCTCAGCGTGACCGAGTTCCTGCTGTTCACCGTGATGACGCCGCTGTATGTCACGCTGATCTACGATTTGCTCAGCCGACGTCCGCTGCGTATCGGCTATGCCTTCAGCGCGCTACTGGCGGTAATCGGTGCGGCGATTATTCGTTACGACAAAGTCAGCGACCATTTCTGGTTTGGCTTGCTGCTGGTACAGGCGGCAAACATCTGCTTCGCCATCGGCATGGTGGGCTACAAACGCCTGCAGGAAACTCGCCCGATGCCGCAGCACACCGCATTTTCGTGGTTCTATCTGGGCGCGGTGATGATCGCGGTGATCGCCTGGAGCTTGTGGGGCAATCCGAACAAACTGCCGACCACGTCGCTGCAGTGGGGCATTCTGGTGTGGCTGGGCGTAGCGGCTTCAGGTTTGGGCTACTTCATGTGGAACTACGGCGCTACGCAGGTGGATGCTGGCACGCTGGGTATTATGAACAACATGCATGTGCCAGCGGGCTTGCTGGTGAATCTGGCGATCTGGCAGGAGAAACCGCATTGGCCAAGTTTTCTCGCCGGTGCCGCCGTGATTTTCGCATCCCTTTATGTGCACAAACGCTGGGTATTAGGTAAGAAAAGCAACGCATAGGCTAAAAGGGAAGGGATAGCGCGGCAGTGGAGCAAAGCATCCGAGCCATGGATGGCGAGGCTGATCCACAAGGAAGTGGTTTCCCTTTGCGATCTGCCGCGCTATCCCTGACCCGGCTCGAACAAAGAAGCGATTAACCCTTCTTAGCCGGCCCCGGACGATGAATCATCGTCAACCCTTTCAGGAAATTACGCAGAATCTGGTCACCGCATTCGCGGAAATTCTTATGATCAGGGTTGCGGAAAATCGCGCCAACCTCAGCCTGTGAAATCTTAAAGTTCGCTTTCAGCAGCACATCCGGAATATCGGTGGTCTTCAGCTCAAAGGCGATACGCAATTTCTTCATGAAAATGTTGTTATTCATGCGGCGCTCAATCGAAGGCGCGGGCGCATCTTCACTCTTACCGCGACGGTAAAAAATCAGGCCGTTGAGGAAATAGCCCATCAATACATCTGGCAGCTTGCGAAACGCGGCATCGTCATCTTTCTTCATCCACGCCTGCACGTCTTCCAGCGGCACTTCACTTCCCGCCAGGGCAAAAATCTCCACCACTTTGCTATCGCTCAAATCAAGCATATAGCGCACGCTGCGCAGAACATCGTTACTCATCATGGTGAAACTCTCTTGGTCGCGGGTTGAGGCGGCGCATTATAGAGCAGGCGGGGCAGGGATAACAGCGCGGGCGACCTTCGCCGCCCAACAACATCAGGATGAGGTGGTTTGCAGTGAGCCGGGACGCGCGGCATCGCGCACGAAGGGCAGATGTTCACAGGCGTGCTGACGGGCAAACCGCACAAAGGCTTCCATTACCGGCTGACGCTGCTCGCCTTCGCGTACGGCAGCATACAAGCGGCTCCACAAGCCATCGCCCAAGGTCTTCGTCACCACCAAACCTTGCTGCTCAAAGTTCTCCACCACCCAATGCGGCAGTGCGGCGATGCCCATGCGCGCCGACACCATCTGAATCAGCAATAGCGTGTTATCCACGCTCTTCAACGCTGGACTCACACCCGCAGGCTGCAGGAAATGGCGCCACACATCTAAACGCTGACGCTGAACCGGATAGATCATCAACACTTCATCGGCCATATCTTCCGGGGCAATGTGCTCAAGCTGCGCCAAAGGATGATCCGGTGCCATCACCAAACGCACTTCAAAATCGAACATCGGTGAATAGAACAACCCGCTGCGCGGCAAAATATCGGAGGTCAGCACCACATCCAACTCGCCCTGCTGCAATGCAGGTTGCGGATCAAAGGTCACGCCGGATTTGAAATCCATCACCACCTGGGGCCAGCTCTGGCGGAAATTATTCAGCGCGGGCGTCAGCCACTGAATACAGCTGTGACACTCAATGGCGATACGTAACGTGGCCTGATGCGGCTCATGACACGCCTGCAAAGCCTGCTGAATCTGCGGTAAAACCTGCTCAGCCAACTGCAGCAAAATCTCTCCCTGCGGCGTAAAACGCAGCGGCTGGCTTTTACGCACAAACAGGCGAAAACCCAGCCGCTGCTCCAGATCGCTGAACTGGTGGGATAACGCCGATTGCGTCTGATGAAGCTGGGAGGCGGCGGCAGCTAACGAGCCGGTATTCCGTAACGCCTGCAGCGTCCGCAGGTGTTTGAGTTCGATCATGAGAATCCTTCACATCGAGATTGAACAAATTGCGCTTGAGGAACATACAGTACCCGCAGATTATGGCGGTGTAAACATCTGGACGGCTAAACATCTCTGCCCCCTATTCAGTTAAGAATATCTGGAGAACAGAAAATGACCATTCTGAACCACACTCTCGGTTTCCCTCGCGTTGGATTGCGTCGTGAATTGAAAAAAGCACAGGAAAGCTATTGGGCAGGTAAAAGCTCACAGGAAGAGCTACTGGCGGTGGGGCGTGAACTGCGCGCCCGTCACTGGCAACAGCAGAAAGAGGCGGGCGTGGATCTGCTGCCAGTCGGCGATTTCGCCTGGTACGATCACGTGCTCACCACCAGCCTGCTGCTGGGTAACGTGCCAGCTCGTCACCAAAATCAGGATGGCTCGGTCGATCTCGACACGCTGTTCCGCCTTGGCCGTGGCCGCGCACCAAGCGGTGAACCGGCGGCAGCGGCGGAAATGACCAAATGGTTCAACACCAATTATCACTACATGGTGCCAGAATTCACTCAAGGGCAGCAGTTCAAACTGACCTGGACTCAGTTGCTGGATGAGGTTGATGAAGCGCTGGCGCTCGGGCACAAGATTAAACCGGTGCTGCTGGGTCCGGTTACCTATTTGTGGCTGGGTAAAGTGAAAGGTACGTCGTTCGACCGCCTGTCACTGCTCAAAGACATTCTGCCGGTTTACCAACAGGTGCTGGCTGAACTGAAAAAACGCGGCATCGAATGGGTACAAATCGATGAGCCAGCACTGGCGCTGGAACTGCCGCAAGCGTGGCGCGATGCCTTCAAACCGGCTTACGACGCGCTGCAGGGCGAAAGCAAATTGCTGCTCACCACCTATTTCGACAGCATCGGTCAGAATCTCGACGTGATCAAAGCGCTGCCGGTGCAAGGTCTGCATGTTGACCTGGTCCACGGCAAAGACGACATCCAACAGGTGAACCAGCAGATTCCCGCGGATTGGCTGCTCTCCGTCGGCGTAATCAATGGCCGTAACGTCTGGCGTGCCGATCTCAGCAGCTGGTTTACGCGCCTGCAGCCGCTAGTGGGGCAGCGTCAACAATTGTGGATTGGATCATCCTGCTCACTGCTGCACAGCCCAATCGACCTCAGCGTGGAAACGCGCCTCGATGAGGAAGTGAAAAGCTGGTTCGCCTTTGCTCTGCAGAAGTGCACTGAGCTTGCACTGCTGAGTCATGCACTGAACAACAACGATGCCGCTTCGCTGGTTGAGTGGAGCGCACCGATTCGTGCGCGTGCCAACTCCACGCGCGTTCACAATGCCGCAGTCGGCGAGCGTCTGGCGAAAATTCAGGCCAGAGACGTTGAACGTGCCAGCAGCTACTCCGAGCGTGCCAAAGCGCAGCGTCACCGCTTTAACCTGCCAGCGTGGCCGACCACCACCATAGGTTCATTTCCGCAAACCACCGAAATTCGCGGCCTGCGCCTCGACTTTAAAAAAGGCAACATTGATGGTGGAAACTATCGCACTGGCATCGCCGAGCACATCAAACAGGCGATTGTGGAGCAGGAACGTTTGGGCCTCGACGTGCTGGTGCATGGCGAAGCAGAACGTAACGACATGGTGGAATACTTCGGCGAAAACCTCGACGGCTTCGTGTTCACCCAAAACGGCTGGGTACAGAGCTACGGCTCACGCTGCGTTAAACCACCGATCATCATCGGCGACGTAAGCCGTCCGCAAGCCATCACCGTTGAGTGGGCGAAGTACGCGCAGTCGCTGACCGACAAACCGGTGAAAGGCATGCTGACCGGTCCAGTGACGATTCTCTGCTGGTCGTTCCCGCGTGAAGATGTAAGCCGTGAAACCATCGCTAAACAGATTGCGCTGGCGCTGCGTGACGAAGTGGAAGATCTGGAAAAAGCCGGTATTGGCATTATTCAGATTGATGAACCGGCACTGCGCGAAGGCCTGCCGCTGCATCAGTCCGATTGGGCGGCGTACCTGACCTGGGCGGTGGATGCGTTCCGTCTCAATGCCGCCGTGGCGCAGAATGAAACCCAGATCCATACCCACATGTGTTACTGCGAGTTCAATGACATCATGGACTCGATTGCCGCGCTGGATGCGGATGTCATCACCATCGAAACCTCACGTTCCGATATGGATCTGCTGGATACCTTTAAGGAGTTCGACTATCCCAACGAAATCGGTCCGGGCGTGTATGACATTCACTCACCAAACGTGCCGAGCGTGGAGTGGATGGAAGAGTTGCTGCGTAAAGCGGCGCAGAGCATCCCGGCAGAGCGTCTGTGGGTTAACCCGGATTGTGGCCTAAAAACGCGTGGCTGGGCGGAAACCCGTCAGGCGCTGGCGAACATGGTAAAAGCGGCGCAAAACCTGCGGGGTGAAACGGCTTAGTCGCTGTAAATGAGATTGGGGCGCAAATGCGCCCCTTATTATTACGCGTTTGGCGCTACGCCATACTGCGCGAACCACGCCAGCATGCGTTGCCAGCCATCTTTGGCGGAATCGGCGTGATAACTGGCACGATAATCCGCATTGAAAGCATGTCCTGCATCCGGATACACCACGATTTCCGCCTTGGCATTGGCGGCATGCAGCGCCTGACGCATCTTATCAATGCTCTCCAGCGGGATGCTCTCATCCTGACCACCGTAAAGGCCCAGCACCGGTGCGTTGAGATCCACCGCGATATCGATCGGATGCTTCTGCTGCTTCAGCGTCTTCTCACCGTCTAAGCGTCCATACCACGCCACCGCTGCACGCACCTGCGGATTGTGCGCGGCAAACAGCCAGCTAATACGTCCGCCCCAGCAGAAACCGGTAATCGCCAGGCGACGGATATCACCATCGTGGCGCGTGGCCCAGTTGGCCACATGATCGAGATCGGACAACACTTGCGAATCCGGAACTTTACTCACCAGCTCTTTAAACAGCGTGGGAATGTCGTGGTAATCGTTGGGATCGCCCTCGCGGAAATAGAGTTCCGGAGCGATGGCCAGATAACCTTCCAGCGCCAGACGGCGGCAGACATCGCGGATATGCTCGTGCACGCCGAAAATCTCCTGCACCACCAACACCACCGGCAAGGTGCCTTGATACTCTTTTGGTCGGGCGTAATAGGCAGGCAGGTTTTCGCCCTGGCTCGCAACTGAGGTCTCGCCAGCATGAATCGCGTCGCTGCCGGTAATAATGGTGCTGCTTGCGGTGGGCTGAACGGCCGGTGCAAAGCCGCCGGGTGCCGTTTTTTGTGCCATATTGTCTTCGGTTTTCATTGTTCTCTCCGTGCTAGCAAATGCGCAATCACGTAACTATAGCCTGGCGAAGTGAAGCAAGGCTGGCGTAGGGTACAGAGGGATTTTTTCACGTGTGCTGCTTCTCTATTAACATTGCCACCAACACTTACACAGCACCGCTTGTAGCAATTCAGAATTGCACAGCGTGAATGTGTGATTTATGTCACATAATGTTTTTCTGATAATGTAAGTTTCATTATCGATGGTGAATTGAGTCACATATTTATGCCGCCTGCTCACGTAGAGTGGCGCGCTCATCCCCAATTATCAGGAGTCTGTTATGGCCCAGTCTGACGTTTTCCACCTTGGCATTACTAAAGCTGATTTGAAAGGAGCCACGTTGGCCATCGTGCCTGGCGATCCTGAGCGCGTAAAGAAAATCGCCGCGCTGATGGACAACCCACAGCATCTGGCTTCACACCGTGAATTCACCAGCTATCTGGCCGAAGTGGATGGCAAACCGGTTGTGGTGTGCTCCACCGGTATTGGCGGACCTTCAACGTCAATTGCGGTTGAAGAGCTGGCGCAACTGGGTGTGCGCACCTTCCTGCGGGTTGGCACCACTGGCGCTATTCAGCCGCATATTAATGTGGGCGATGTGCTGGTCACTACCGCTTCGGTACGCCTCGACGGTGCCAGCCTGCACTTTGCGCCGATGGAATTCCCGGCCGTAGCTGATTTCACCTGCACCACCGCGCTGGTGGCAGCGGCAGAAGCGTGCGGCGCGAAAACCCACATTGGTATTACAGCCTCATCTGACACTTTCTATCCAGGCCAGGAACGCTACGACACTTTCTCCGGTCGCGTGGTGAATCGCTTCCAGGGCTCAATGGAAGAGTGGCAGCAAATGGGCGTCCTCAACTATGAGATGGAATCCGCTACACTGTTAACCATGTGCGCCAGTCAGGGACTGCGTGCCGGCATGGTGGCTGGCGTCATCGTTAACCGTACGCAAAAAGAGATCCCGGATGCCGCGACCATGAAGCAGACCGAAAGTGATGCGGTGAAAATTGTGGTTGAAGCCGCGCGTCGCTTAATTTAGTGCGCCAGTCAGGGATGAATTCGAGACCAGGCTTATAAGGAATCCCGCAACTTCCCGATTAGAATGCGCGCAATTTCAGCAGCTACTGAGAAATTTCTTATGCGCAAAATGGTTTCTGTCTCACGTCCCAATTTCATGAATAATCCCGCTACTGCACAATCACGCGTTGAAGGTGCAGCAGCGAGATTTCGCCAGGCGATGGCGGCGAATAACTATCCTGTTGCGCGCCAGTGCTGTGAAGAAGTGCTGCGCGTCCTGCCTAATCATATGCAGGTGCTGAGCGACTACGCGCTCACTCTGATGCGTGTGGGCGAGCACAAAAAATCCTATAAAATTTACCAGAAAATCTATCAGGCTCCGGCCGCGCAGCGTGCGCAGGCGTCGGAAACCTGGCTGGATGGATTAACGGAAGTGTGTGGCTGGCTGAATAAAGAAGATGAAGTAGCGCGTTACGGCCTCGAGTCGCTGCAGAAATCCGATGTGACCTTCAGTAAAGGGGTGAAAGTGGCGTTCCCTTCTGACGCACCGCCGCCGATCAACCGCAGTAATCCGGCAGAAAATATCATCTCCTTTAGCCTGTATGGCGGCCAGCCACGCTACTGCGAAACCTTGATTAAAAACATTGAAGTGGCGCGAGAGCTCTATCCTGACTGGATCTGCCGCATCTATCTCGACGACAGCGTGCCTCAGCACGTCTGGCAGCGCCTGACGCAGCCAAATACCCAGCTGGTGGATATGTCGCACGAGAAAACCATCTTCCCAACGCTGTGGCGCTTCCTGGTGATGGACGATACCAGCGTCAAACGCTATATCGTGCGTGACGCGGATTCGCTGCTCTCCGAGCGTGAAGTGGTGGCAGTGGAAGCCTGGCTGAATTCGCCTTACTGGTTCCATCATATGCGCGATTACTTCTCACATACCGAGCTGTTGCTGGCGGGCATGTGGGGCGGCTGCCATGGCGTGTTCCATAACGTTGAGCAGCAGATGCGTGACTTTATCGCGCAATATGAAGGCAGCCAACGCTTTACCGATCAGTACTTCCTTAAAGTGGCGCTGTGGCCAACGGTACGTGAAAGCATATTGAATCATGACGATATTTTCCGCTTCCATCAGGCGCAACCGTGGCCGGCGCATCAGCCAATTCGCTGGCAAACCGACAGCTTCCACGTCGGTAGTAACGCCGGTTTTGCCAGCATGGCGGGCCAGGTCGAAAACGCTGAGAACGGCTGGCAGCAGGTTGAGATCACCTACGACGGGAAAAGCTGGACCTATCCGGCCAAAATCCAGGGTGAAACCGAATGGGTGTTGCCGATGCCCTTCTTCCTGATTGATGCGTGGAAAGCGGGCGATCTGACAGTTAAAGCCCTTTAACATTCTTCTGGACATTCATACAGTAGAGCTCTACCTTTTCCCTCAGCAAGTCGATCCGCGGGGGGATTATGGATCAGCAACTTATCATTAGCGGCGCGCTGGCGCTGGCCGGTTTGGGCATTGGCTGGATCATTGCTCAACTGCGCGCCGGTCATCAGCACGCCAGCTTCACCACCGAGCGTCGCCTGCTGGAAGAGGCGCAGCAGCGTCAGCAGCAGCAGCTCGAACAGTTACAGCAGCAAATCCAACAACGCGAACAGGAGATGCGCCAGCTACACGGTGCACTGAGCGGTGCGCAGGAACGTTTGCAGCAGCTTGATTACTGGCGCGGCGAAAGTGAACAACTCAGCCGTGAACTGCGAAATCAGCTGGAAGTGAACAGCGCGCAGGAAGCCGAACTGCGCGAAGTGACCATTCGTCTTGAAGAGACGCGCTACGGTGCAGAAGAGAAGCAGCGACTACTGACCAACAGCGAACAGCGCCTCAGCGCGCAGTTTGAAAATCTCGCCAATCGCATCTTCGAAAACAGCGGGCGGCGCGTCGATGAACAAAACCGTCAAAGCCTGAATAGTCTGATTGGTCCGCTGCGCGAACAGCTGGACGGTTTCCGCCGTCAGGTCACCGACAGCTTTGGCCTGGAAGCGCGTGAACGTCACACGCTGACCCACGAAATTCGCCAGCTACAGCAACTCAACGCACAGATGGCGCAGGAAGCGGTCAATCTTACTAAAGCGCTAAAAGGCGACAATAAAATCCAGGGAAACTGGGGCGAAGTGGTATTGGCCCGCGTGCTGGAAGCGTCTGGCCTGCGTGAAGGCTACGAATACCAAACGCAGGTTAGCGTGCAGCTGGAACAGCAGGGCAGGATGCAACCGGATGTGATCGTGCGTTTGCCGCAGGGTAAAGATGTGGTGATCGACGCCAAAATGACGCTGGTGGCCTACGAGCGCTACTTCAATGCCGACGATGAAGCCACGCGTGAGCAGGCGATTCAGGAACACATTAGTGCCATGCGCGGACACATTCGCCTGCTGAGCCGTAAAGATTACCAACAATTGCCCGGTTTACGCTCTCTTGATTATGTGTTGATGTTTATCCCGGTGGAACCGGCGTTTCTGCTGGCGATTGATCGTCAGCCCGAGCTGATCAGCGAGGCGTTACAGCAGAACATCATGCTGGTTAGTCCTACCACCTTGCTGGTGGCGCTGCGTACTATCAATAATCTCTGGCGTTATGAGCATCAAAGCCGCAACGCACAGCGCATCGCCGATCGGGCAACGCGGCTGTACGACAAAATGCGGCTGTTTGTCGATGACATGAGCGGCATCGGCCACAATCTCGACAAAGCGCAGCAAAGCTATCATCAGGCGATGAAAAAGCTGTCTGAAGGGCGCGGCAATCTGATCGCACAAAGTGAAGCGTTCCGTTCGCTTGGCGTGGAGATCAAACGTCCGATTAATCCGCAACTGGTTGAACAAGCGCAGCCGGAAGAAGCGGATGAAGATTGGGCAGACGATCGCACCGAGGATGAAAACGTTGCAGAACCAACAACAGACTCGCTGCGCCGCATCAACGAATAGCACGGTGGTCGCGTGCTCGTGTAGCGCGACTCTGATACACTTTGGCAAGAATTGTTTGTGGAACAGGTAAAACCGATGGCAGATGAATCACAGCAGGAAACTACCCATTTTGGCTTCCAGACCGTCGCGAAAAGCGAAAAGGCCGATAAAGTTGCGGACGTGTTTCACTCCGTCGCGGCAAAATATGACCTGATGAACGATTTGATGTCGTTTGGCATCCATCGTGTCTGGAAGCGTTTTACCATTGACAGCAGCGGCGTGCGCCGCGGTCAGCGCGTGTTGGATCTGGCGGGTGGTACCGGCGATCTCACGGCAAAATTCTCACGTCTGGTGGGCGAAACCGGCCAGGTTGTGCTGGCAGACATCAATAGTTCTATGCTGAAGATGGGCCGCGAAAAGCTGCGCAATCTCGGCGTGTCGGGCAATGTCAGCTATGTGCAGGCGAATGCCGAAGCGCTGCCGTTCCCGGATAACTACTTCGATTGCATCACCATCTCATTCGGCTTGCGTAACGTGACCGAAAAAGAGAAAGCGCTGGCATCAATGTTCCGCGTGCTGAAGCCAGGCGGACGTCTGCTGGTGCTGGAGTTCTCGAAGCCGTTGCTGGAGCCGCTTAGCAAAGCTTACGATACCTATTCATTCCACATTCTGCCGCGTATTGGTCAGTTGGTGGCGCAAGACGCTGAAAGCTATCGCTATCTGGCGGAGTCGATTCGTATGCATCCCGATCAGGAAACCCTGAAAGCGATGATGAACGATGCGGGCTTTGAAAATACCACCTACTTCAACATGACTGGCGGTATTGTCGCGCTGCATCGCGGATTTAAATTCTAATCCATCATGACTTTAACTCCTCTCATCACCGGCGGTCTTGAGACCGCCCTGAACCGTGTTCTCTATCGCGATCGCAGCCTGAAAGCCGCACGCCAGCGTTTGGCTGGTAAGGTATTGATGCTGCGTCTGCAAGAGCTCGATTTTCCTTTGGTGCTGGTGTTTAGCGAATCGCAACTCGATGTACTGAGTGATTGGCAAGACAACAGCGACTGCACGGTGAGTTTGCGTGTCAGTACTTTGCCGAAACTGCGCGATCGCCAGCAGCTCACCAGCCTGATTCGTAGCGGTGAACTGGAGGTGGACGGCGACTTGCAGGTGGTACAGCAATTCTCCGCACTGATGGATCTCGCCGAGCTGGATCCGGCGGAATATCTTGCACCGTGGATTGGAGATATCGCTGCGCAAGGCGTAAGCCAGGCCGCACAGCAGGCGCTGAAGTTCGTGCAGCAGCAGTTCATCCGCCGCCAGGATTATCTTGGTCAGGTGCTGACGGAAGAGTGGCGCGTTGCGCCGGGCGCACTGGAACTGGCATGGTTTTGCGAGGAAGTGGAAGCGATAGAACGTTCGCTCAATGCGTTTGAAACGCGTTTGGCACAGCTGGAGGCGAAATGACGCTGGGAGAAATTCGGCGCTTATACTTCATCATCAAGATCTTTCTGACTTACGGCCTTGATGAACTGATTCCCCGCATGCGCTTCACGCTGCTTTTACGCTTGTGGCGGCGCTGCATCTTCTGGATCCCTAACCAGCATAAAGACGCTTCCGCCGGCGTGCGCATCCGTTTAGCGATGGAGCAGTTGGGGCCGGTGTGGATCAAATTCGGTCAAATGCTCTCGACGCGTCGCGATCTGTTCCCACCGGCGATTGCCGATGAACTGGCGGTGCTGCAGGACCGAGTTGCGCCATTTGATGGCGTGAAAGCCAAGCAGCAGATTGAAAAGTCGATTGGCGGCCCGGTGGAAACCTGGTTTGAAGACTTCGATATCAAACCGCTGGCCTCGGCTTCTATCGCGCAGGTGCATACCGCGACGCTGAAATCCAATGGCCGCGCGGTGGTGATCAAAGTGATTCGTCCCGACATCCTGCCGGTGATCAGAGCCGATATGCGACTGATTTACCGTCTGGCGCGGTGGGTGCCGCGTTTGTTGCCGGATGGTCGTCGTCTGCGTCCGGTGGAAGTGGTGCGCGATTACGAAAAGACCTTAATTGATGAGCTGAATCTGCTGCGTGAAGCGGCGAACGCCATCCAGCTGCGTCGTAACTTTGACCAAAGCCGCATGCTGTATGTGCCGGAAGTGTTCTCTGATTATTGCAGCGAATCGATGATGGTGATGGAGCGCATTTACGGCATTCCGATCTCAGATATCGCCACGCTGGAGCAGCACGGCGTTAACATGAAACTGCTGGCCGAGCGCGGTGTGCAAGTGTTCTTCACCCAGGTGTTCCGTGACAGCTTCTTCCACGCCGACATGCATCCCGGCAATATCTTCGTCAGCTACGATCACCCGGAAGATCCGCAATACATCGGCATCGACTGCGGTATTGTCGGTTCGCTGAACAAAGAAGATAAGCGCTATCTGGCCGAGAACTTCATCGCCTTCTTTAACCGCGATTACCGCAAAGTGGCCGAGCTGCATGTGGATTCTGGCTGGGTACCGGCCGATACCAACGTCGAAGACTTTGAGTTTGCCATTCGTACCGTGTGTGAGCCGATTTTCGAAAAGCCGCTGGCTGAGATTTCGTTTGGCCACGTGCTACTCAACCTGTTCAACACCGCGCGTCGCTTTAATATGGAAGTGCAGCCGCAGCTGGTGCTGTTGCAGAAGACGCTGCTGTATATCGAAGGAATTGGCCGCCAGCTCTATCCGCAGCTTGATCTGTGGAAAACGGCCAAGCCGTTCCTTGAAGATTGGATCAAAGATCAGATTGGTATCCCGGCGATTTTGCGGGCGGTGAAAGAGAAAGCGCCGTACTGGGCGGAAAAACTGCCAGAGTTGCCGGAGCTATTTTACGACAGCATGCGCCAGCACAAATTATTGAAGCACAGCGTCGATAAACTCGTCACCGATTTAAACGTACAGCGAACACGCAATCATCAGGCGCGCTATCTGTTTGGTGTAGGCGCTACACTGTTATTAAGTGGCACCGCCGTGCTGTTAAGTCGACCGGATTGGGATTTCTTCCCGGCGCTATTAATGGCCGCTGGTATCGTCACCTGGCTTATTGGCTGGCGCAAGACAAACTGATTGTCTGCCTGGTGCAAATCGCGTAATGTCGCAAGCTAAAGCCCGAAATCATACGGGCTTTCTGTGCGTTACAGTCAACAGTTTTTCACAGAATATTAGAGGCATATCTCATGGGCGGTATCAGTATTTGGCAATTGTTAATCATTGCCGTCATTGTTGTTCTTCTGTTCGGTACCAACAAGCTTCGCAACCTGGGTTCGGATTTAGGATCTTCCATTCGTGGCTTCAAAAAAGCCATGGGCGATGAAGACGATAAAAAGGATCAACCGAAAGAGCAGGACGCTGACTTCAACGCCAAAACTCTGGCAGACAAACAGCAAACCACGGCGACTAAAGACGACGCCCGGAACGACAAGCAGGTATAACTGTGTTCGACATTGGTTTTAGTGAACTGGTATTAGTGTTCGTGATCGGGCTGATTGTGCTTGGCCCGCAGCGGTTACCGGTTGCGGTGAAAACCGTCGTCGGCTGGATCAGAGCCATTCGCTCGCTGGCCGCGAATGTACAAAACGAACTGGCGCAAGAGTTGAAACTGCAGGAATTGCAGGACAGCCTGAAAAAGGTGGAAGAAGCGGGCCGTGGCACGTTGTCACCCGAGCTGAAAGAGTCGATGGAAGAACTGCGTAAAACCGCCGACTCCATGAAGCGTTCGGTGCAGCAGAGTATCGATCTCGAAAAAGAGGAAGATGAAGCCAACACTATTCATCAGACTTCGCCAGCCGCCGTGCAGCCCGTGACTTCACCTGCGGTCACGCCCGCAGCAGCAGAACATCAAACCAGTGCGCCTGCACAGACTCCGCAGCCTACTGACGAAATCTCTGCCGCAGAAACCCCTCCCGTCGCCAGTGCTCCTGAAAGCACCGCGAAGACTTCTCTCGTAAAAGATGAACGATAAACATGGCCGTTGAAGATACCCAACCGCTCATTAGCCATTTGATTGAGCTGCGCAAGCGTTTGTTGAATTGCATCATCGCTGTTTTAGTCATCTTTTTGTGTCTGGTCTATTTCGCGAATGATATTTACCATCTGGTCGCGTCGCCGCTGATCAGCCAGATGCCAGCCGGGGCGAGCATGATCGCTACCGACGTCGCATCGCCATTCTTCACGCCGATCAAGCTGACTATCATCGTTTCGGTGTTTCTGGCCGTGCCGGTGATTTTGTATCAGGTGTGGGCCTTTGTGGCGCCCGCGCTCTATCGCCACGAACGCAAACTGGTGATGCCGCTGCTGTTCTCCAGTACGCTGCTGTTTTACGTCGGCGTGGCGTTTGCTTACTTCATCGTGTTCCCGCTGGCGTTTGGCTTCTTCGCCAAAACCGCGCCGCAAGGCGTGACCATCGCAACGGATATCACCAACTACCTCGACTTCGTCATGACGATTTTCATGGCCTTCGGCGTGGCGTTTGAGGTGCCGATTGCGATTGTGCTGCTGTGCTGGACCGGCATAACTTCACCAGAAGATTTGAAAAAGAAACGTCCTTACATGTTGGTTGGCGCGTTCGTGGTTGGGATGTTGCTCACACCGCCGGATGTTTTCTCGCAAACTTTGCTCGCTATTCCGATGTACTGCCTGTTTGAAGTCGGCGTATTCTTTTCCCGCTACTATGTGGGTAAAGGACGTCAGTCTTCGGATGAGGAACACAACACCGAATCCTGATGTCCTTAATGCAGGGCATCCCGCAGCGCGCGGGAAGATGAATCTAAACCGCCCCGTTGGGCGGTTTTTTATTGGGGAGAAGACATGTTTGATATCGGTGTAAACCTGACCAGCACGCAATTCGCAAAAGATCGCGAGCAGGTGGTAAAACGTGCGCGCGAAGCAGGCGTCACCGGCCTGTTAATTACCGGCACCAACGCGCTTGAGAGCCAGCAGGCGCGGCAGCTGGCGGCATTGCACGCGGGCTATTGCTGGTCAACCGCCGGCGTCCATCCGCACCATGCCAGTGAATGGTCGGCGGAAACCGCGAATACCTTGCGTCGCCTGGCGGAAAGTGAGCAGGTGGTCGCGATTGGCGAATGTGGCCTGGATTTCAATCGCAATCTTTCGGCCCACGATCAGCAGGAATACGCTTTCGATGCGCAGCTGGCGTTGGCCGCTGAGCTGCAGCTGCCGGTGTTTTTGCATTGCCGTGAAGCGCACGACCGTTTTGTTGCGGTACTTGAGCCGTGGCTACCGAAGCTGGTTGGTGCAGTCGTGCACTGCTTTACCGGTACGCGTGACGAGCTGCAAGCGTGCCTGGCGCTGGGATTGTCGGTGGGCATTACCGGTTGGGTGTGCGACGAGCGTCGCGGCATGGAACTGCGTGAATTGCTGCCGCTGATTCCGGCTGAGCGCCTGTTACTGGAAACCGACGCACCGTATTTACTGCCGCGCGATATGCATCCGCGTCCCACTTCGCGCCGCAATGAGCCATGCTTCCTGCCGCATATTGTGCAGCAGGTGGCAAACTGGCGTGGCGAGGAGGCGGAAGCGCTGGGCGCGCAGGTTAATCTCAACGCGCGTCAGCTGTTTAAACTCGCTTAGAGTTTACGGAACTGTTTGTTATCCACGCTGCGCATCACCTGTTTGTTCAGCATGTTGAGCAGCAAAACGGAGCGCGTTTCACCATCCGGCTCGGCAAAAATGGCGCGCAATCCTTCGAACGTGCCATCGGTGATGATCACTTCATCACCGCTTTGCGGGGTTTCCGCATCAAGCACGATCTGCGGCACGTCGGTTTGCAGCGCTTCGATCACATCATTTGATACGGTGGCCGGCATGGTGCCAAAGCGCACGAAGTGGCTGACGCCGCGCGTGCTGCTGATGGTGGTGGTGTGAATCGCTTCGGGATCGAATTCGATAAACAGATAGTTGGGAAACAGCGGCTCACTCACGGTGGTGCGTTTACCGCGCACAATCTTCTCCAGAGCGATCATCGGGCTGAGGCAATTCACCTCTTGCCGCTCAAGATGCTCTTTCGCGCGCAACAGTTGTCCACGTTTGCAATAGAGTAAGTACCAGGATTCCATAACCGCTCCCAAATAATGGACGCTAAGAATATCAAATCAGTTGTCAGAGTTATAGCGCATCGGCGGGTGGAAACCGGGCGCTGAAAACAATTTCACTACGATTTATCCGATTGATGCGGCTTATTTACGCTTTCTTGCAAGAAAATTGACGGCCGGCGACCATCTGTATCAGACTCCCTCCCCATCTTTCGATTGAAAAGGAGTGGCTGATGGAACTGTTCCTGTTGAGTAACGGTAAAGTGGCTGACGATGCGCCGCTGTTAAGTTACGCCCACCCGCAGCTGCATGCGATGATCGCCCAGCGCGGCATCACTTCGGCGGTGCTGGTACCGTACGCGATTATTCGTGGCGATCACGCGCAGCGCGCGCAGGAGTTATCCGCGTCGTTGGGCATTGACGTGCGCACCGTGCACGAGTTTGCATCGCCCGTTGCGGCGATTGAACAAGCTGAGCTGATTCTGGTGAGCGGCGGAAATACCTGGTTCCTCAATCAAATGCTGCACGAGCACGGCTTGATCGTCGCTATCCAACGCGCGGTGCGCGAGCGTGATGTGCCGTACGTCGGCTGGAGCGCCGGTTGCAATGTGGCAACGCCTTCCATTCGCACCACCAATGATATGCCGGTGCGCAGCAGCGTAGTGTTGCCCGCGCTGGGTTTGTTCCCGGTGCAGATCAATCCGCATTATCTTGATGCGCACGTCAGCGGCCATATGGGCGAAACGCGTGATGAACGACTGGCCGAGTTCTGTGCCGTTAACCCTCATGAATCGGTGATTGCGCTGCGTGAAGCCAGCTTCCTGCACGTGAGCGAAAATCGCCTGCGTTACTACAGCGCACGCGGTGAAGACTTCAAAGTGTTCCGTCACGGCGAGCCGATTACTGCTTATCACGATGTATTGGCGATTCAGTCGCTGGTGCCGTTTTCCTGTCAGCCTGCCTGACATAAAACCTCAACATGTCAGCGTAAAACGCCTCTATAATGGCGTTTCACTCTGGCCGGAAAGCTAAAGCCGCATGAAATATCAGGATTTACGAGACTTCCTCGCATTGCTGGAACAGCGTGGCGAGTTAAAGCGCATCACTCAGGAGATCGATCCTGAGTTAGAGATGACGGAAATTGCCGACCGCACGCTGCGCGCTGGCGGCCCGGCGCTGCTGTTCGAAAACCCGAAAGGGTACGACATGCCGGTGCTGTGTAATCTGTTTGGCACACCAAAACGCGTGGCGATGGGCATGGGCCAGGAAGAGGTCAGTGCGCTGCGTGAAGTGGGCAAGCTGCTGGCGTTCCTGAAAGAGCCGGAGCCGCCAAAAGGCTTCCGCGATCTGTTTGATAAGATGCCGCAGTTCAAGCAAGTGCTGAACATGCCAACCAAGCGCCTGCGCAATGCGCCGTGCCAGGAAGAGATTTTCAGCGGCGATGACGTCGATCTGTCGCGCATTCCGGTGATGAAATGCTGGCCGGGCGATGCTGCGCCGCTGATTACGTGGGGATTAACCGTCACGCGCGGCCCGCATAAAGAGCGACAAAATCTGGGTATCTATCGTCAGCAGGTGATCGGCAAGAACCGCGTGATTATGCGCTGGCTGTCGCATCGCGGCGGCGCGCTGGATTTCCAGGAGTGGTGTAAAGCGCATCCGGGCGAACGTTTCCCGGTGTCGGTGGCGCTGGGCGCCGATCCTGCCACCATTCTCGGCGCGGTAACGCCGGTGCCGGATACACTCTCCGAATACGCCTTTGCCGGTTTGCTGCGCGGTAACAAAACCGAAGTGGTGAAGTGCGTTTCGAACGAACTCGAAGTGCCGGCCAGCGCGGAAATCGTGCTGGAAGGTTATATCGAGCCGGGCGATGTCGCGCCGGAAGGTCCGTACGGCGACCACACAGGCTACTACAATGAAGTAGATAGCTTCCCGGTGTTTACCGTGACGCATGTAACGCAACGTCGCAACCCGATTTATCATTCAACCTACACCGGACGTCCACCGGATGAACCGGCGGTGCTGGGCGTGGCGCTCAATGAAGTGCTGGTGCCGATTCTGATCAAGCAGTTCCCGGAGATCGTTGATTTCTATCTGCCACCGGAGGGCTGCTCTTATCGCCTCGCGGTAGTAACGATCAAGAAACAGTACGCGGGTCACGCCAAGCGCGTGATGTTCGGCGTGTGGTCGTTCCTGCGTCAGTTCATGTACACCAAGTTCGTGATTGTGTGCGATGACGACGTCAACGCGCGTGACTGGAATGATGTGATTTGGGCGATTACCACCCGCATGGATCCGGCGCGCGATACGGTGCTGGTTGAGAACACGCCCATCGATTATCTCGACTTCGCCTCGCCGGTTTCCGGCTTAGGCTCGAAGATGGGACTTGATGCGACCAATAAGTGGCCGGGTGAAACCACGCGCGAGTGGGGCACGCCGATTGTGAAAGATCCGGCGGTGACCGCGCGCATTGACGCCATTTGGGATGAGTTAGCTATCTTTGCCGAGCCGCCGCAGCGCTAACGGCGGCAGACCAATTAGACCCGAAGAAAAAGGGAACGCATGACAACGTTAAGCTGCAAAGTGACTTCGGTTGAAGCGATTACGGACACGGTTTACCGCGTTCGTTTAATTCCGGCGGCGGATTTTAACTTCCGCGCCGGACAGTATTTGATGGTGGTGATGGATGAGCGCGATAAGCGCCCGTTTTCGCTGGCTTCTACGCCAATGGAAAAGGACATCATTGAACTGCACATCGGCGCGTCGGATCTCAATCTCTACGCGATGGCGGTGATGGACCGCATCAAGAACGATCGCCAGATTACGGTTGATATGCCGCACGGAGATGCCTGGCTGCGTGAAGATAGCGAGCGTCCGATCATTCTGATCGCGGGCGGTACCGGCTTCTCCTATGCGCGTTCTATTCTGCTGACCGCGCTGGCACAGCAACCCGATCGCGAGATTGCGATTTACTGGGGCGGCCGTGAGCTGATGCATCTGTACGATCTGGATGAGCTGAATGCGCTGGCGGTGAAGCATCCGAACCTGAAAGTGATCCCGGTGGTTGAACAACCGGCGGATGACTGGACCGGACGCAGCGGCACGGTGCTGACGGCGGTGATGCAGGATTTCGCGTCGCTCAGCGAGCACGATATCTATATTGCCGGTCGTTTTGAGATGGCGAAGATTGCGCGTGAGCGTTTCTGCGCCGAGCGCGGTGCGCTGGAAGCGCAGATGTTTGGCGATGCGTTTGCCTTTATTTGAGGTCAACAGAACGCGATAAATCGCGCCGCTACGAGAATGTGCACGGATTCGTCGCGGCGCAATGTATTGCGTAAAAAAACCGCCCGAAAGGGCGGTAACACGTGCAACATTAACGTATTAAACCCGTTCGAACACCGTGGCGATGCCCTGGCCTAAACCAATGCACATGGTCGCCAGACCAAATTGCACATCGCGACGTTCCATCAGATTCAGCAGCGTAGTACTGATACGCGCACCGGAACATCCCAGCGGATGACCGAGCGCAATCGCGCCGCCGTTCAAATTCACTTTCTCATCCAGCTGTTCCAGCAAGCCCATGTCTTTAATGCATGGCAGCGCCTGTGCGGCAAAAGCCTCGTTGAACTCGAACAGGTCGATATCCTGCACGCTCAATCCGGCGCGCTTAAGCGCCAGCTTGCTGGCGGGAACCGGACCGTAACCCATAATCGACGGATCGCAGCCAACCACCGCCATGCTGCGAATGCGCGCGCGCGCTGTCAGACCGAGTTCGCGTGCGCGGCTTTCACTCATGATCAACATCGCGGCTGCGCCGTCGGAAAGCGCGGATGAGCTGCCTGCGGTCACGGTGCCGTTGACCGGATCGAATGCCGGGCGCAGCGCAGCCAATCCTTCGAGGCTGGTCTCTTCGCGGATCACTTCGTCGCTCTCAAAGCGCTTCAACACGCCGTCGGCGTCGTGGCCGTAGGTCGCCACAATTTCACGCTTGAAGTCGCCGCGCTGGGTTGCTGCCCAGGCGCGCTGGTGCGAACGCAGCGCAAAAGCATCCTGCTGCTCACGCGTAATGTGATGCATGCGCGCCAGCATCTCGGCGGTTAACCCCATCATGCCCGCCGCTTTCGCCACCGTGCGACCCAGGCCCGGATGGAAATCCACGCCGTGGCTCATCGGCACGTGGCCCATATGTTCTACGCCGCCAATCAGGCAGCTGTGCGCATCGCCAACCATGATCGCGCGTGCCGCGTCGTGCAGCGCCTGCATCGACGAACCGCACAGGCGGTTGACGGTGCTGGCAGGTACGCGATGCGGGATCTCCGCCAGCAGCGCGGCGTTACGTGCAATGTTGAAGCCTTGCTCCAGCGTCTGCTGCACGCAGCCCCAGATAATGTCGTCCAGCGTGGCGGGATCAACCGCCGGGTTGCGGCTCAGCAGCTCGCGCATCAAATGCGCCGAGAGATCTTCCGCCCGTACCTGACGAAACGCGCCGCCTTTGGAGCGGCCCATCGGCGTGCGGACCGCATCAACAATTACCACTTTTTCCATTTTCATTACCTCAGGCACTTTGCAGCGCCGCTTCGTCAATCGGTTGCACCGCGGGATACCAGCTCTGATGCTGATGGGCTTTTTGCAACAGCATCTCCGGCAGCGCATACAGCGGGCCGAGCGCGGTATAACGTTTGGCCTGATCAACCACGTTGCTGTTGCCCAGCGTATCCATGTAGCGGAACGCGCCGCCACGGAACGGCGGGAAGCCTAAACCGTACACCAGCGCCATATCAGCTTCGGCCGGTGAAGCGATGATCTTCTCTTCGAGGCAGCGCACCACTTCGTTGAGCATCGGCAGCATCATGCGGTTGGCGATCTCGTCATCGCTGAACACGCGCGTCGGCTGGCAAATCGGTTCCAGCAGCGCATCGACAGCCGCATCGGCTCTCTTCTGCGCTTTGCCTTTTTTATCCTGCTCCCAGCGATAAAAGCCCTGACCGTTTTTCTGGCCGTAACGTTTGGCGTCAAACAGCACGTCGATCGCGTCGCGATAATCTTTCTGCATGCGAGACGGGAAACCTTGCGCCATCACCTGTTGAGCGTGATGCGCGGTATCAATGCCGACCACATCCAGTAGCCACGCGGGGCCCATCGGCCAGCCGAACTGTTTTTCCATCACTTTATCGATCTGACGGAAATCCGCGCCGTCACGCAGCAGCAGGCTGAAGGCGGCGAAGTAGGGGAACAGCACGCGATTCACAAAGAAGCCGGGACAGTCATTCACCACAATCGGCGTCTTGCCCATTTTGCTCGCCCAGGCCACCACTTTGCTGAGGGTCGCTTCTGAGGTTTTCTCACCGCGAATCACTTCAACCAGCGGCATACGCGGTACCGGATTGAAGAAGTGCATGCCGCAGAAGTTTTCCGGACGTTTCAGGGCTTGCGCCAGCAGGCTGATCGGAATGGTTGAGGTGTTGGAGGCGAGAATGGCGTCCTCGCGCAGATGCTGTTCGGTCTCTGCCAGCACTTTGGCTTTGATCTGCGGATTCTCTACTACCGCTTCTACTACTACGTCGGTGCGTTCGAATCCGGCGTAATCCAGCGTGGGCTGAATGGTGGTGAGTACGCTCGCCAGTTTCGCGCCGTCAATTTTGCCGCGCTCCAGCTGTTTGTTCAGCAGCTTGCTGGCTTCGGTCATGCCCAGCGTTAATGCCTGCGGATTGATATCTTTCATCATCACCGGCACACCTTTCCATGCCGATTGATAAGCAATGCCGCCGCCCATAATGCCTGCGCCTAATACTGCCGCTTGCTGCGGCGCACCGACTGCACTGCTGTGCTTTTTCGCCAGGCCTTTGACGTACTGATCGTTCAGGAAGATACCGACCAGCGCGCGCGCCACGTCGCTTTGCGCCAGCGGCACAAACGCGGCGGTTTCCAGCTTCAGCGCATCATCACGTCCGAGGCTGGCGGCAGCTTCAATGGTTTTGATGGCGGTGATCGGTGCCGGATAGTGTTTGCCCGCGGTTTGCAGCACCATGCTTTTGGCGATGGTGAAGCTCATGGCGGCTTCAATCGGGCTGAGTTTCAGTGGTGCCAGCTTCGGCGCGCGGCGTGTCTGCCAGTTGCCCTGCACGATGGCGTCCTGCAATACGGTCAGCGCAGCGGCACGTAGTTTGTCGCTGCTGACTACCGCATCCACCAAACCGAGTTTCAGGGCGCTGCTGCCATCAACATCTTTACCGGCGGCGATAATCTCCATCGCGCTATCGGCGCCAAGCAGGCGTGGCAAGCGCACGCTGCCGCCAAAGCCCGGCATAATGCCCAGTTTGGTTTCCGGCAGGCCAATGCGTGCGGTCGGCGTGGCAATGCGGAAGTCGGTCGCCAGTATGCATTCACAGCCGCCGCCCAGCGCATAGCCGTCGATGGCGGCCACGGTGGGCACCGGCAAATCCTCTAAACGATTGAAGATGCTGTTGGCAAACGCTAGCCACTGACTCAGCTTCTCTTCTGGCGCATCAAACAGCGACAGGAATTCTGTGATGTCGGCACCAACGATAAATGCCGGTTTGGCCGACGAGAGCAACAGGCCGCGCAGCGCGGGTTGCTGTTCCAATACGCTTAATGCCTCGCCCAACGAGGCAACGGTTTTGGTATCGAGTTTGTTCACCGAACCGGGCGCATCGAAAACCAGCTCGGCGATGCCGTCGTCAAGCCAGTGAACTGAAAGGGTATCGCCTTGGTAGAGCATGTCCGTCTCCTGAAACCGCGAAAGTTGATCTGGTCATACCAGATGAGTTGGAGTGTGAGTGTGATGTTAATTATTTGCAAACGAGAGTTTGATTATTTGATACAACGATCACAGCGCGCGCAGCACGGCATCGCTAACACGGCTGTGCTACACTGCGGCCACTTTCGCGACATCGGAGACAAGTCCATGGATTCACTGAAAACCCTGTATCACGCGCACATCAATACGCTGCAGCAGCGAGCGCAGCAGGTGCTGGCTCGCTTTAAGCTTGATGCCATGCTGATTCATTCCGGCGAACTGTTGACCGTTTTTCTCGACGATCACGACTATCCGTTTAAGGTGAATCCCCAGTTCAAAGCGTGGGTGCCGGTGACGCAGGTGCCAAACTGCTGGTTATGGATTGATGGCGTGAATAAACCCAAGCTGTGGTTCTATTCGCCGGTTGATTACTGGCACAACGTTGAGCCACTGCCAAACAGCTTCTGGACCAACGATGTGGATGTGATTGGCCTGAAGAGTGCCGATGAGATCGCGCAGCTGTTGCCTGCACAGCGCGAGAACGTGGCCTATATCGGTCCGGTGCCGTCACGCGCTTCCCAGCTCGGCATTAACAGCGAGCAGGTGAACCCGAAAGGCGTGATCGATTTCCTGCATTATCATCGCAGTATCAAAACCGAGTATGAACTGGCGTGCATGCGTGAAGCGCAGAAGCTGGCGGTGGCGGGCCATCGCGCTGCCAAAGAGGCGTTCTTCTCTGGCATGAGCGAGTTCGATATCAATTTCGCCTATCTGACCGCAACCGGCCATCGCGATACCGATGTGCCATATGGCAACATCATCGCGCTCAATGAACATGCCGCGGTGCTGCACTACACCAAACTGGATCATCAGCCGCCGGCCAAACGCCACAGCTTCCTGATTGACGCCGGCGCGGAATACCTCGGTTACGCCGCTGACCTGACGCGCAGCTACGCGGCGCAGAGCAAATCGCGCTATGCCGACATGGTTGCGGCGATGAACAAGGAAGAGCTGGCGCTGATTGCCACCTTGAAAGCTGGCGTGCGCTATACCGATTATCATCTGCAGATGCATCAGCGCATTGCGCGTCTGCTGCTGAAGTTCGAACTGGTGAAAGGCCTGACCGAAGAGACGCTGGTGGCGGAAGATTTAACCGGCCCGTTTATGCCGCACGGCCTTGGACATCCGCTCGGCCTGCAGGTGCACGACGTGGCTGGCTTTATGCAGGACGACAACGGCGCGCATTTGGCAGCGCCGTCGCAGTATCCGTACCTGCGTTGTACACGCGTGCTGGAACCTGGCATGGTGCTGACTATCGAACCGGGCTTCTATATTATCGATTCGCTGCTGGCGAAGCTGCGCGGCGGCAAGTTCAGTCAATACTTTGACTGGGCGGCAATCGATGCACTCAAACCGTACGGCGGTATTCGTATCGAGGATAACGTGGTGGTTCACACCAATCGCATTGAAAATATGACGCGCGATCTGCACCTTGCCTGATGGATGCTTACGATATTCCCGCTGAGGCCGTGAGTCTCAGCGAGGAAACCATCAAGAAAAGCCGCTTCATTACCTTGCTGGCGCACACGGCGGGCGTGGAAGCGGCGCGCGCGTTTGTGCAGCAGGTGAAGCAGGAACATCCCACTGCGCGGCATCACTGCTGGGCGTGGGTAGCAGGCGCGCCGGATGATTCGCAGCAGTTGGGTTTCTCCGATGATGGCGAACCATCCGGCACCGCCGGCAAACCGATGCTGGCCCAGCTGATGGGCAGCGGCGTCGGAGAGATCACCGCAGTGGTGGTGCGTTATTATGGCGGCATCATGCTTGGCACCGGCGGACTGGTAAAAGCTTACGGCGGCGGCGTGCAGCAAGGGCTGAAGCAACTGGCGCGTCAGCGCAAAGTGCCGATGGAATCTTTTACCCTGCAGTGCGATTACGCCCAACTCAGCGACATCGAACGCTTGCTGCAACGTTTTGACGGCATTATAGAAGAGAGCCATTATCAGGATCGTATTGCGCTGCGTTTAGCGTTGCCGCATGCGCAGATTGATGGCTTTCGCCAAAACCTCTCTGATTACAGCCGGGGCGCGCTGACGCTCATCCCGCTGACAAACTAAAAGCTTCTGTTTAAAGGAAACGGCTGAATGCATTTTCGCGCCATTACCCGCATCGTGGGCCTGCTGGTGATTCTTTTCTCGGTGACCATGATTTTACCTGGCCTCGTCGCTTTGATTTACCGTGATGGTGCCGGGCGCGCGTTCAGTCAGACCTTTATGATGGCGATCGTTATCGGTTCGCTGCTGTGGTGGCCAAACCGCAAGCAGAAAACCGAACTCAAGCCGCGCGAAGGCTTCCTCATCGTGGTGCTGTTCTGGACAGTGCTGGGCAGCGTCGGTGCGATGCCGTTTATCTTCGCCGAGCAGCCGCATCTCTCAATCACCGATGCGTTCTTTGAATCCTTCTCTGGCCTCACTACCACCGGCGCTACTACGCTGGTGGGACTGGATACGCTGCCGAAAGCGATTCTGTTCTATCGTCAGATGCTGCAGTGGCTCGGCGGGATGGGGATCATTGTGCTGGCGGTGGCGATTCTGCCCATTCTGGGCGTGGGCGGCATGCAGCTCTATCGCGCTGAAATGCCGGGGCCGCTGAAAGATAATAAGATGCGCCCGCGTATCGCAGAAACAGCTAAAACGCTGTGGCTGATCTACGTGTTGCTCACCGTGGCGTGCGCGGTGGCGTTGTGGCTGGCGGGCATGCCGATGTTCGATGCTATCGGCCATAGCTTCTCGACGATCGCGATTGGCGGGTTCTCAACCCATGATGCCAGCATCGGCTATTTTAATAGCCCAACCATTAACACCATTGTTGCGGTATTTCTGCTGATCTCGGGCTGTAACTATGGCCTGCACTTCTCTTTATTAAGTGGTCGCAACCTGAAAGTGTACTGGCGCGATCCCGAATTCCGCATGTTTATTGGCGTACAACTGACCTTAGTGCTGATCTGTACCATAGTGTTGTGGTTCCACAATGTGTACGCCAGCGGCTGGCAAACGCTGAATCAGGCGTTTTTCCAGGTGGTATCAATGGCGACCACGGCCGGTTTTACTACCGACAGCATTGCGCGCTGGCCGCTGTTCCTGCCGGTGCTGCTGCTGTGCTCAGCCTTTATCGGCGGCATGGCGGGTTCAACCGGCGGCGGTTTGAAGGTGATCCGCATTCTTCTATTGTTCAAGCAGGGTTCGCGTGAGCTGAAGCGATTGGTGCACCCGAACGCGGTTTACACCATCAAGCTGGGTAACCGCGCACTGCCGGAACGTATCCTCGAAGCGGTATGGGGTTTCTTCTCAGCTTATGCGCTAGTGTTCCTGCTCAGCATGTTGGCGATCATCGCCACCGGCGTGGATGACTTCTCTGCTTTTGCTGCCGTGGCCGCAACCCTGAATAACCTCGGGCCCGGTTTGGGTGTGGTGGCAGACAACTTCACTTCAATGAATGATGTCGCGAAGTGGATTTTGATTTTAACCATGCTGTTTGGACGCCTTGAAGTGTTCACGCTGCTGGTGCTGTTTACGCCGACCTTCTGGCGCGAATAATAAAATAGGATTGAGTAATGAAAGCGTTGATTCTGTATTCCAGCCGCGATGGACAAACTCGTGACATTGCCGCGCGCATTGCGCAGACGTTAGTGCCGCATCAACTGTGTGACGTGATCGATTTACTGCAGGCGCAGCAGATTGATTGGTTGCAGTATGATCGCGTACTGATTGGTGCTTCGATCCGCTATGGCCATTTCAATCCGGCGCTGCTGAAATTTGTCACCCAGCACAAAGCACAGCTGCAGCAGCGGGTGAGCGGCTTCTTTAGTGTCAACCTGACGGCGCGTAAAGCAGATAAGTGTACGCCAGAGACCAATGCGTATACGCGCAAGTTCCTGGAGCAGTCGCCGTGGCAACCCGATTGCTGTGCGGTTTTCGCCGGGGCGTTGCGTTATCCGCGTTATCGCTGGTTTGATCGCGTCATGATTCAATTCATTATGCGTATGACCGGCGGGGAAACCGATACATCGAAAGAAGTGGAGTACACCGATTGGAATAAAGTGGCGCTTTTTGCCCAGGATTTTGCGCAGTTACCAGGCAAATCGTTGTGAAATACAGCGTTGTGGCGAAATTTAGGTCGAACAGTAATTTTTTTGCAATTAACCCTTGTCAGCTCCGAATAACTCCCTATAATGCGCCACCACTGAGACGGCAAAGCGGCAACGCAGACGGCTCAGCAGGGAGTGAAGAAATTCATCCCGCCGGATGAAAACGCTGAAAAAAGTGTTTGAC
>NZ_JAIMIE010000006.1:0-290117 GCF_019795955.1 Pantoea sp. DY-5 | reverse complement strand
TTTAGATGAAAATGATTTGCTCGAAGCCCTTGCTGACTTACAGACCCGCAGCCAGGAGATATTTGGCAAGACCTGACGGACATTTCAATTCAGCTGAAACCCGGACATTTAAAACCAGCCTCAACATAGTTGAGGAGGCAAAGTAGTAATGTCCGCTTTGAGCTAAGCTGACATGGCCGCTTCGGGTGACCTGCTGAGGAACCTGTTATGGCGGCTTCTGGTGTGGAGTTTTTCACGATGAACGAAGTTAACCGGCTTAAAGTCATTCAGGACGTTGTCGACCGGCGTCTGACAACACATCTCGCTGCTGAACGTCTCGGCATTTCCGACAGACAGTGTCGTCGTCTGCTCCAGCGCTATCGCATCGAAGGCCCGCTGGGCATGGCTGACCGGCGGCGCGGCAAGCCCAGCAACTATCAGCTTCCCGAAGGCCTTGCCGAACGCGCCATTCAGATCATCCGTGAGAGATACCCGGACTTTGGTCCCACGCTCGCCTGCGAGAAGCTGGCCGAGTTGCACGGCGTGATGCTGTCTAAAGAGACCGTACGCAAGCTGATGATGCTGGCTGGTTTCTGGATCCCCCGCAGGCATCGCGCTTCCAGGATCCAGCAGCCTCGTTACCGCCGCGCCTGTGTCGGCGAACTGATTCAGATCGACGGCTGCGACCATCGCTGGTTTGAGGAACGTGGTCCGGCCTGCACGCTGCTGGTTTACGTGGATGACGCAACCAGCCGCCTGATGCAGCTTCATTTCGTCCGCTCCGAGTCTACTTTCACCTATTTTCAAGCCACGCGCGCTTATCTCGAGCTGTACGGCAAGCCGCTGGCGTTTTACAGCGACAAGGCCAGCGTGTTCCGCATCAACAATAAAAATGCGGCCGTAGGCGACGGCCAGACGCAGTTCGGGCGCGCGCTGAACGAGCTGAACATCACCGGCATCTGCGCCAACACCAGTTCTGCCAAGGGGCGCGTGGAACGTGCGCATCTCACGTTGCAGGACCGGCTGGTCAAGGAGCTCAGGCTGCGTGGCATCAGTACGCCTGATGCTGCCAACGCCTTTGCCGCTGAGTTTATGGCGGACTACAACCGTCGTTTCGCGAAGGCACCGAGGCACGACTTTGACGTGCATCGTCCGCTCGATATTGATGACAACCTGAACCAGATATTCACCTGGCGCGAGCTGCGCAAGGTCTCAAAATCGCTGACGGTCCGCTACGATAAAATGCTGTTGCTGCTTGAAGATAACGATGACAGCCGCTGGGCGATGGGCAGGTATCTGGATGCCTGGCAGTACCCGGACGGCCGCGTTGAACTCAGGAGTCACGCTACGGTTCTTCCCTACTCTGCCTACGACCGGCTGTCTGAAGTTGACCAGGGTGCGATCGTTGACAACAAGCGGCTCGGCCACGCGCTTGCCGTGGCTAAGTTGATGCAGGACAAGCGTGATAATACGCGCTCTCAGGCGCTTCCCGCTGGAACTGGGCCAAGTCGCAGGAGTGCGAAGAAAGATCCTACAAAAAAACGGCAACGTGCGGTCAATGAGGATGATTTACTGGAGGCGATGATTGATTTACAGGCACGAAGTCAGGAGATATTTGGAAGTTGAAGTATTTATAAATATAATCAGAGCGATACCGACATTCACAAGGATGGGAGATGAAGCTATTTTCTACTGAACGGACCGATGTATATCTGCTGACCTTAGACCATTCAACGAGCTTTCAGCGTTTTTTGCTTAATAACAGAGACAATTTCGCACCCTTTGAACCACTGCGAAACGACGAATATTTCACAATCAATAGCGTAGCTGAAAGGATCAGTAATGCGCTACTCGATTATGAAGAAAGAAAGTGCATCCTTATGGTTTTCACCTTAAAAGATGATGACAAAATTATAGGCAGTATAAATTTCACCAACTTTATATTCGGTGTTTTTCAGGCATGCTATCTAGGATTTTCAATCGACCATAATTATCAGGGTAATGGCTTGATGCATGAGGCGCTGAAAGAATCCATATCCTATGTGCATGATAAGTATGACATCCATAGGATAATGGCTAATCATCTTTCTGATAACTTACGCAGCAAAAAGACTCTGGGCAGTCTGGGCTTCGTAAAAGAAGGTTATGCACAATCTTATCTGAAAATAAATGGGACTTGGCAGGACCACATCCTTAACTCGCTGATCCTTCCGGAATAATCACCCCCTTTATTAAAGCTGAATTTAAATTCTAATTAGCCCTCAAAGCAGAGGGTTAGTTCTTTTATTAAAAACCTACTCTGACAACAATCGGCCATCTTAGGTTTGCCTGAACCCGGTCACTTCTACTTGGCTTTGACATAGGTTGTGGGTGCTATTTGATAATGTCACTTTTTAGCTAGTTCATAATGTCACCCAGATACGGCGCTTTTGCCGCCTTTTCTGGGAGATCTCTGCTGATGCTGGTGACCATGTCGAACAAAGAACTTCACCGCCTTCCCGTCATTCGGGCTGTTATTGAAAACGTATGCGTCGGCGTGATGCGGCTTCACAATTACAACTTACCTGACATCAAATAGGACTGTATATTTTTACTGGCCTCAAGATATTCATAGGAAGTCATTTCTATTTTATTTCCATCTATATCTTCAAAATAAACAGACATTGATACCTGATGATCGCTTACGGTAAAAGGAATCGACCGCAATGACAGTATTTCTATCAACTCATGAAAACAGCTCGGTTTGATGTTGAAGGCCACAGTGTGGCCAGGTGAATGATGTTTTCTCTCGAAAAGCGAAAGTGCTGCTTCGTTATTTTTTATTACTAATGGTCCGCCCTGAGTAAACCAGAAAAGCAATGACTCATCGCGTATGAACCCTAGTACATTTTTATACCAGCCTTCCGCTTCAGCGATATTATTTACATAGATATGTACATGATCGATTCTTAATACAGACATAGCAACCTTATTAGCATCATTACTAGCAAGAAGAATCGGATATGCCCTTATATATTGCAAATAACTAAGCACTACCAGGCACAATATTTAACATAATCTCAGAACGGAGTTGATGCCAGGATTCGCCTTAAGGCATTGATGTTTCATGCAAGTGTCGCCAAATCACCCTACCATCTTGATTTGCTTCAAACACGACTGTCGAAAAACGAAGTGTGGCAGCCTGAGCGCCAATTTTCTGGCGTTCTATATAGGTTACTGTTGCTCCACCTTCACTCTCAGTAACAATCTGCAAATCAGTAATTTCAATATCAAGGTTCGGTCGTGCGCCACGCTGAGTGCGAAAGAAATTATTTAATTGGGTGAAGTTGAGTAATACACCGCCCGTAGTCATCATTGAATATGCCGGACTAAAACGAGCGAGTAGATTGTCACAAACTTCGTCATGCGCTTCTGCATTTCCCAACCAATTCTGTATCAACTCGTGCGCATCCATTACTTCCTTAAAATAACGATTCATTTTTGCTCCTGTTTTAAAGTGAAAATAACGTCGTGGTTAGCTATGCGAAAACAACATGCTATGGGTATAACAGCGCTGCATGCGACTAAGATAAAGCACAAGTGATAGGCTTGATCTAATGGCAGCGTGAAGTCGGTAATAATATTAAACAAAAGACTGACCAAGGTAATGCCGAGACAGAAACTGAGTTGACGATTGATATTCCAAAGTGCGCTGGCATCAGCAAGATCAGCATCTGCTATTTGAATGAAAGCTGTACTTTGTGCCGTGCTGCTGCATAAACTCCCCCCGAATCCCATCAGTGCGAAAGCCAATACACAAATCACCACATCAGCACCATGTCCTGTCAATGCCATCAGGCCCATGCCCGTTGCCTGAACGAGGCAGCCCGTGATAAATAGCGGACGTGGCCCAAGTATATTAAAGCTTTTGCCGGTCAACGTGATCGCCGCGAACGATGCCATTGACCATGGCAACATCATAGCTCCCACCAATGAGGCATTCATCCCAAGCTGGTTTTGCAGATAGAGCATGACGATCATACTCACTCCCATAAATAAACCCGGTATGAATTGGTAGATCAGCATTGCGGTCAGTAAGAGAGGATCCTTCATCAGACGCAGGTTAAGAAGTGGATTGGTTTTCTTCATGGCATTCCATACATAACCGCCCATGATAATTAGGCCTATTAACAGCATCAGCCCACCCTGGTGGAAGTGCTGAGATTCACCAAGATATGACAGTCCAAGAAGTATCAAGGTCAATCCTGTGCAACCGCCAATCAAACCCACTGCGTCCAGACTCTCGTGATTTTCGCTCTGTTGGTCAGGTTTGAGCCAGCATGCTGCCAATATCAGGGTGATTACTGACAGCGGTACACTGGCCAAAAATACCCAACGCCAGCTGATGCTTTCAACCAGTATCCCGCCGATAGCCGGCGACAGCGCAGGTGCCAGTAACGCTACCAGCATCACAGCAGAAGATAATCTTGCGCGTTCATGACTTTTATACAACGCATAGATCATGGTCTGGCCCAGTGGAATCAACAATCCGCCGCCGATCCCCTGCAGCCCTCGCCAGGTAATCAACTGCGATAGCGATGAAGACAATCCCACACCACAACTCCCAATAATGAAAATCATCAGGGAAGCCATAAACAGACGCTTGATGCCGATACGTTTAGACAGCCAACTGCTGAGCGGTATGACCAGCGTAAGAGCCAGAATGTAGCTGTTACTTATCCACGCCAGTTGATTCACCGGTGAGTCAAACTCACGACTAATTTCAGGATAAGCAACATTGGCGATAAACATATTCACCAGGTCGATAAAAAATCCGAGCAAATACACACAACCCACACGCACACGATAAGTCATCTTTTTCTCATCAAAACAGCATAATGCGCGAATTATAGGAACATTATTTATCAGGATAAATGCGCATCCTGTTGTTATACTGTCAAAGATATTTTGACAGTCACATTATCTAATCGGAGTAATTGATGATTAATCTGCAGCGTCTTGAGATGTTTGTTGCGGTAGTAGAAGCCGGTAGTTTTACCGGAGCAGCACAGACGCTGGGGCTGACTAAAGCGGTGATGAGCTTTAATATTAAACAACTTGAAGCGGAACTGGGTGTCTCTTTACTGACTCGTAGTACCCGGCGAGTGTCTGTCACGGATAGCGGAGAACGATTTTATCATCGTTGCCGGCAACTCCTGCAGGATGCTGAGCACCTCCTCGATGAAGTACGCGGCGATCATTCTGGGTTGGTAGGTTTATTGCGCATTACCACGACACCCGAGTACGGAGCGCGTGTGATAGTGCCAGCAATGGCGGAATTTTCATCCAGACATCCACAACTGCGCATCCAGCATGTTTCATCATCGAAGAATGACGACCTTATTTCCGGGCGTTTCGATGTGGCAATCCGGCTTGGTCAACTTGCCGATTCCAGTCACCATGCAAGGATTATCGATCGCTTCGATATCTTCCCCGTCGCTTCACCTGCCTATCTTCACACCATGGGAGAATGTCCCATCACCACTCTGGCTCAACTCGCTGATGCGAAATGGATTGCACATAGTCGCCTGTCAACGCCATTAAGTTGGCAAGTTTCAACACCCGAAGGTGAGAGCGTAGTTTTCAACGTACATAGTCCTGCCATGATCGTGGCTGACAACGCTGCTTCGCTCTTGGCTTTTGCTCTTGGAGGGGCTGGCGTTGCCCTCTTACCTGCCTGGCTTGTGCAGGAAGAGTTGCGCCTGGGGAATTTGATCCAACTACTGCCAGATCATCATTTTCCCCGTCAAGGAATTTATGCGCTTTACCCCAACACGCGCCATGTACCTGAAAAAGTACGAGCGTTCATCGATTTTTTACAGAGCAGAGTTGGAAGCCCCCAATAAAACTGATGTGAGGGAGCATCAAACGACTCAATGCCCATGCACCGTCAACCCCACCAACCGAACCACAATCGGGCGCACTACCAGTATGCAAACAAAAGCCGCAGGCATCGCAACCTGATATGCATTCATCACATTTTCCATATAATGCGGCCCGATGCCAAATTCGGCGAAGGTAATGACCAGGCTCATCAGAAACGCCATGATTGTCGCCATATACAGCGCGAAGATGTAAGGTGAAACGTGCTTTGGCAGGCGTAGACGAGCACTACTTTTCTCGGTTGCTGTTGTCATAGCGTGATCCTTTTCAGTAAGTTTAAGCAAAACAGCCGCTAACCTATCAAGTGAATCAGGATGCGAGTAGAACGCTACTGCTTTAATCATTATTAAGTAACAGTAACGAATCACGCATTGAGGGATCTATGGATTTACTGGGGTTGATCAACACTTTTATTCGCGTAGTTGAGAACGGCAGCATTGCCGCCGCCGCGCGGGCGAAAGGAATGAGTCCAGCAGCGGTAAGCCAAAGTGTAGCGCGTCTGGAGACACATTTGGGTGTGCGTCTGCTTTCGCGCACTACCCGCAGCATGACGTTAACCGAAAGCGGTAAACGCTATTTCGAAAAAGTCCGACATATTCCCCATGATATTGACCTTGCCTCGCAGGCCGCAGCGATTGAAACCAAACCGCAGGGCCCACTTTGCATTGCCACCACGGCGGCCTTTGGCAGGCACGTTCTTGCCCCACTGATGCCCGCTTTTAAACAAACTTACCCGGATAATGATATCGAACTGATCAGTACCGATCGCAATGTTGACCACCGCCTGGAAGGCGTTGACGTCAGTATTCGTATTGAGGCGCAACTGAACGATCAATTGATCGCCCGCAAAATTGCCTCATTACCCTTTATCTTCTGCGCGGCACCCTCTTATCTGGCGCGTGCGGGCATCCCTAAAACGCCTGAAGAGTTGAGCCAGCACGCCTGTTTGGTTTTCCGCTATCCAACCGATGGACGCTTTCTTCCGTGGACGTTTGTGGTCGATGGCCAGCCGGTGAACGCAAAGCTCAATCCAGAGTTAATCAGCGACGATATTGATATCATTGCGAAAATCGCCGAAAACGGCGGTGGCATTGCCCGGCTGGCGAGTTTTATTGCTCAGCCGTTGCTCGAGAGTGGTCAACTAATACCTTTATTCCACTCAGATCAAGGTGAGAAAAGCGACGTAGTGGCTTCACCGATGAATATTTATGCTTGCGTCAACGAGCGTTCGGCGCTGAATGCAAAGGTAAGAGCGTTTATTGCCTTTCTGGAACAACAACTCGCCGATCGTATTGATTAACTCTATAATATTGGGTGTTAAAGTCATTTTTGGACGATAAACCACAATATGCTGGATTTAACTCTCAGTAAACCCGAAGAAATCGTGAAGCTGTTATGTGGACGTTTACGTAAAGAGCGTCTGGCACAGCGGATGACGCAGGCAGATGTCGCGGCCAGGGCGGGAATTGGCGTGAATACAGTTTCCAATCTGGAAGCGGGTCGTAACGTCGGCTTTGAAAACCTGGTGAAAGTGGCGATGGTGCTCGGCCGGGTTAACGAGCTGGAAGCGCTGTTTGCCCCGCAAATCGATAGTCTCGATGACCTGCTGCGCTACGAAAAAAACGCCAGCCGCAAGCGGGTGAAAAGGAGCAATGCAGATGGTGAGTAAAGTCGATGTCTGGTACGACGGCTGGGGTGAGCGCTTTCATTGGGGCACGCTGGCCTCATCTACCGCCCTAACCGGCCGTCCGGTGATTATGTTTGAGTACAGTGAAGCGGCGGCTCGGCGCGGTCTGGAACTCGCCTCCTTTACTTTGCCTCTGAAAGGTCCCCGGTTACGCAGAGACTTCCCTGCTCATCAGTTGGGTTTGCCCGGCCCGGTCTATGATGCGTTACCCGATGGCTGGGGTATGTTGCTGATGGATCGCCTGTTCCGCCAGCGCGGGCTTAACGCCGCACGCATCGGCCCGTTAGAACGGTTAACTTATATAGGCAACAACGCGATGGGTGCGATGTCGTTTGAACCGTCGCAACCGGAAGCTGATGAACGGCCAGATAACATTGCGCTGGACCAGCTCTCGGCCGAAGTCCAGCAGGTGCTGGACGGCGAAGGCGGAGAATTTCTGCAACGATTGCTGCAGATGGGCGGCTCACCGCAAGGTGCAAGACCTAAAGCCCTACTCTATCGCGATCCCGTCAGCGGGGGCTTCACCACCGCGGCCTCAGCAGAGTTAGAAGCCTGGTTGATAAAGTTTCCGGCGCGGCAGGAACATCCTGAGGTGTGTGCCATTGAAGCTGCGTATGCGCAGTGCCTGCGTGACTGCAACATCAGCACGCCAGATACCGCTTATTTTGCCTTGCCGAACGGTCAGGCGGCTTTCGCTTCACGACGTTTTGACCGTCAAAACGGGTTGCGCATTCCCATGCAGAGTCTGGCAGCGTTTACCGGCGCAAACTACCAATCACCCGGCGCACTGGATTGCACCAATTTTCTGCGCGCCACCCAACTCTGCACCAATGATGTCAGGGAAAAAGCGCGCGCATTTGAAAGAGTGGTTTTCAATGTTGTTTTCAATAATCGAGACGATCACCCTAAAAACTTTGCCTGGATCATGTCCGCCAGCGGGCAATGGCAGCTGGCACCGGCCTATGACGTCACCTATTGCGAAGGTCCGGGTGGCTATCATCAGATGGATGTGATGGGTGAAGCGCTGGATATTAAACGCGATCACCTGTTAGCGCTGGGACAACAGGAAACCGATCTCACGCCAGCGCAGGCAGGCGCTATCATCGATAACTACTGTTCGGTTGCGTCTGGCTTTGCCCGCAAAGCGGCCGATTTGTTCCCAGAGCAAATCACTGCGGAAACGCTGCGCTTTCTCCAGGCGCGCATTGACGAAAACATCAAAAACCTGGCGAAATAGTTAGCCGCTGCGGCCCTGGAGAAGCGCCGTTTTCGCGGGCTATTCACCGCCCTAACCTGCTTTTATTACTTCCGCTCATAAACCCATTTAGTGATTACGGATAATGCTTTCGCAGATGCCGACTATGCTTACCCTTCTAAAACCATACAAAAATAAGTTGTACCCCAACATTTAACCCTTTTACTGGAGATTTGGCATGAGCAGCCAACACTTAACAACACCTTTGCCGTCAAAGGTGCCGATCAGCTTCAAAGTCAACGGTATACAGCAGCAATTAAACGTTGATACCCGCACCACGCTGCTGGATGCATTGCGTGAACACCTGCATTTGACCGGCACCAAAAAAGGCTGCGATCACGGCCAATGTGGTGCCTGTACGGTGATGGTCAACGGACGTCGCATCAACGCGTGCCTGACCTTAGCGGTGATGCAGCAGGATGCAGAAATCACCACCATTGAAGGTTTGGGAAATCCGGATGAGCTGCATCCCTTGCAGGCGGCGTTCATCAAACATGATGGTTACCAGTGCGGCTACTGCACGCCTGGGCAAATATGTTCATCGATGGCGGTGCTGGAAGAGATCAAAGCGGGCATTCCGAGCCACGTCACCCACGATCTGGTTTCCGCGCCCAACGTGACTGCGGATGAAATTCGTGAGCGCATGAGTGGCAATATCTGCCGCTGCGGTGCCTATTCCAACATTCTTGCGGCGATTGAAGAGTACGCGGAGGGCCTGGAATCATGAAAGCCTTCACTTACCAGCGGGTCAAAACCCCGGCTGAAGCCGCTACCAGCGCCCAGCAACATACCAATGCCAAATTCATCGCCGGCGGCACCAATCTGCTCGATCTGATGAAGCTGGAGATTGAGACGCCCGCGCATCTTATTGATGTGAATGGGCTTGAGCTGGACAAAATCGAGGCCACAGCCGATGGCGGATTACGCATTGGCGCGTTGGTGCGTAACACCGACCTGGCGGCCGATGCGCGTATTCGCCGCGATTATGGCGTGCTGTCGCGCGCGTTAGTGGCTGGCGCTTCCGGCCAGTTACGTAATCAGGCGACAACCGCTGGGAATCTGCTGCAGCGCACGCGTTGCCCCTATTTCTATGACACCAACCAACCGTGCAACAAACGTTTACCCGGCAGCGGCTGCGCGGCGCTGGATGGCTTCAGTCGCCAGCATGCGGTGGTCGGAACCAGCCAGGCCTGTATCGCCACCCATCCGAGCGATATGGCGGTGGCGATGCGTTTGCTGGATGCGGTTATCGAAACGGTCAGCCCGGATGGGCGAGAGCGCAAAATCCCGATTGCTGAATTTTATCGTGCGCCTGGCAATACGCCGCATCTGGAAACCGTGCTCACTCCTGGCGAGCTGATTGTGGCCGTTTCACTGCCGGCCCCGCTGGGCGGCACACACATTTACCGCAAGGTGCGCGACCGCGCGTCCTACGCTTTTGCGCTGGTCTCTGTTGCCGCCATCATTCAGCCGGATAAATCCGGTCGCGTGGCGCTCGGTGGCGTGGCACATCAGCCGTGGCGGTTGGAAGAGGCGGATAATGCGCTGATTCAGGGCGCGCAGGCAGTGAGCGATCGGCTGTTCGCCACGGCGCAACCCACCGCTGAAAACGAGTTCAAGATCATTCTGGCGCAGCGAACGCTCGCTTCCGTATTGGCAGAAGCGAGAGGATAACGCATGAAATTCGAAAAACCCGCAGGCAACAACCCGATTGATCAGCTCATAGTGGTCGGTCAGCCACTCAATCGTATCGACGGACCGCTGAAAACCTCCGGCCTGGCGCATTACGCCTACGAATGGCATCGCGAAGCGCCCGATGCGGCATACGGCTATGTGGTCGGCGCGCCGATCGCCAAAGGAAAAATCACCGCCATTGATGTGCAGGCAGCGCAAAATGCGCCGGGCGTGTTAGCGGTGGTGACGGCTAAAAACGCGGGAAAACTGGGCAAAGGCGATAAAAATACCGCTCGCCTGTTGGCGGGCGACACCATCGAACACTATCACCAGGCCGTCGCACTGGTCGTGGCGGAGACGTTTGAGCAAGCGCGTGCAGCGGCGAGTTTAGTGAAGGTGGATTATCAGCGTGAGCGCGGCGCTTATGATCTCGCGCAGCAAAAGCCGGGCGTTAACTCCGCGCCCGAAGATACGCCAGATAAGTCCGTGGGTGATTTCGCCGGTGCGTTTGCTGCAGCTGACGTCAAGCTGGATGCGCACTACACCACGCCGGACCAAAGCCACACCGCCATGGAACCGCACGCCTCTATGGCGACATGGCAAGGCGATAAACTCACTGTCTGGACCTCGAATCAGATGATCGACTGGTGCCGCACCGATCTGGCCGCCACGCTCAACATGCCGATGGAGAAGATCCGCATCGTGTCGCCTTATATTGGCGGCGGCTTTGGCGGCAAGCTGTTCCTGCGCAGCGATGCAGTGTTAGCTGCGCTGGGTGCGCGCGCGGTTAAGCGTCCGGTCAAAGTGATGCTGCCTCGGCCATTGATCGCCAATAACACCACACATCGACCGGCCACCATTCAGCACATTCGCATTGGCACCGATAAAGCCGGCAAGATTCAGGCCATCGCGCATGAAAGCTGGTCGGGGAACCTGCCGGGAGGCACACCTGAAACCGCCGTGCAGCAAACGGAACTGCTGTACGCCGGTGCTAACCGCTTTACCGGATTACGACTGGCGACGCTGGATCTGCCCGAAGGTAACGCCATGCGCGCACCGGGTGAAGCGCCTGGACTGATGGCGCTTGAAATTGCCATCGATGAAATAGCGGAAAAAGTGGGCATTGATCCGATTGCCTTCCGCATCCTCAATGATACGCAGGTCGATCCGGCCAAACCCGAGCGCCCTTTTTCACGCCGCCAGCTGGTTGAGTGCCTGAATACCGGCGCCGAGCGCTTTGGCTGGTCACGACGCAACGCCAAACCGGCAATGGTCAAAGAGGGACGCTGGCTGGTCGGCATGGGTGTTGCGGCCGGTTTTCGTAACAACATGGTGGCGCCTTCCGGTGCGCGTGTGCATCTCGACAATAAAGGCATCATCACCGTTGAAACCGACATGACCGACATCGGCACCGGCAGCTATACCATCCTCGCGCAAACGGCGGCGGAGATGATGGGCGTGCCGATTGAGCGTGTGGCGGTTCGTTTAGGCGATTCAGACTTCCCTATTTCTGCCGGTTCCGGCGGCCAATGGGGCGCGAACACCTCAACATCCGGCGTTTACGCCGCCTGCGTGAAATTGCGTGAAGCGGTCGCCAGCAAACTGGGCTTTGATGCGCAACGCGCTACCTTCAGCTACGGTCAGGTGCATGACGGAAACCAGAGCGCGCCGCTCGCCCAGGCCGCCGCCGAAGCCACCATCACCGTGGAAGACACCATCGAGTTTGGCGATCTTGATGAGCAATATCAGCAATCCACCTTTGCCGGACACTTCATTGAAGTCGGCGTGGACATCGCCACCGGTGAAGTGCGCGTGCGGCGCATGCTGGCGGTTTGTGCCGCCGGACGCATTCTCAATCCCAAAACGGCGCGTAGCCAGGTGATTGGTGCCATGACGATGGGACTTGGCGGCGCGTTGATGGAGGAGCTGTTCGTCGATGAACGCCTCGGTTACTTCGTCAACCACGATATGGCGGGCTATGAAGTGCCGGTCCACGCCGATATCCCACAGCAGGAAGTGATTTTCCTCGATGACACCGATCCCATCTCTTCACCGATGAAAGCAAAAGGCGTGGGTGAACTGGGCTTGTGCGGCGTCAGCGCGGCAATCGTCAATGCCATTTACAACGCCACCGGCGTACGCGTGCGCGACTATCCGGTGACGCTGGATAAGTTACTTAAAGGCTTGCCTGCCCTTGTCTAAAGCTGAGGAGAAGCGCATTGCAGCAGCTACTGATTGATGACGATCTGCATCCGCAGATCAAGCCGCAGCAGGCTTTACAGACCGATGACAGTGAAAGCATCCTGCGCTTCGCGCTTGAAGCAATGGAGGCAGATTCCGCTGCCGTGCTGGTCACGCTGGTTGAGATTCGCGGTGGCGCGGCGCGGGCATTGGGTGCGCAGATGGTGGTGCGGGAAGATGGCCGCTATTGCGGCTATGTTTCCGGCGGCTGCGTGGAAGCGGCGGCGGCTTATGAAGCGTTGCAAGTTATCGCCACTGGCAAAGATCGCTTTGTGAGATATGGCGAAGGATCGCCTTATCTGGATATTGTGCTGCCCTGTGGCGGCGGCATCACGCTGGCTTTCCATCAGCTACGTGACGCGCAACCGCTTAGAAACGTGCTGGATTTGCTGGCAAAGCGTCAACCCGCAGCGCTGCGCTATCTGCCGACGTTTCAGCGGCTGGCGAGCGCTGCTTGCACTGAGATGACCGGCTGGCAGGAGGATGCCTTCATCACCGGCTATCTGCCAAAAACACGCGTGGCGGTATATGGACGTTCAGTCGAAGCGTTGGCGACGGCGTCGATTGCGCAGGCCGCTGGTTACGAGGTGCTTTCTGGCGAGGATGTGCAGGCGCAGGCCGTTGATCCCTTCACGGCGGTGATTTTGCTGTATCACGATCTCGAACGCGAACTCCCGGTGCTTCTGGCAGCGCTGCGTTCTGCGCCCTTCTATATCGGAGCATTGGGAAGTCGGCGCACGCATGCAACGCGTATTAAGAAATTGCTGTCGCTAGGGTTTAGTGAGGAAGAGATTGCGCGTATCAAAGCGCCGATAGGCATCTTTGCCCAGGCGCGCGATGCGCGCACGCTAGCGCTATCCATTGTTGCGGATGTCGCGGCGGCTCGGCTCAACGTGGTTTAGCCACCACATCGAAATCGCGCTGTACAGCAGCATCCGCTTCAAAGGTGACCAGTAAGCGCGGTTCCAGCAGCGCTCTGGCACCTTCATCGCCCTGCAAATTGCGTAACGCCTCAGCGTAGCATCCAGCAAACCCGACCGGATGGCCGGGTTTGCCTTTATAGGTAAGACGCACCTGCGCCGCGCCCTTTTCTAACGCCTCTTTTACTTGCCGATAATGATCTACCGTTAGCCACGGCATATCTCCCAGCGTAATGATCCATCCGTTCCAGTGAGCGGTCATCGCCACACCCGCTGCAATGGATTCGCCGCTGCCGCCACTTTCACACAGCACAAGCTGCACGCCTGCCTTTACTGCATGCTGACGCATCGCCAGATAGTCGGGACGCGTCACCAGCGCCACCGGCAAGCCACTCAGCTTTGCCTTTTCAATCACCGTTTCAATTACCGTCGGCGCATCGTCGTTTATGCTGGCCAGCAACTTATTGCCGCTGCCGCCGCTGGCGATATAACGCGAACCTTTACCTGCCGCGAGGATGAGAATGCCGGGCGTTGCTGAATCCATAGAAGTTTTAAACCTTGCGTTACCATCGATTGTTAATGAAATTATAGCTAATCCTATGATTTACAATAGATATTAACAAAAAAATAGCCAATCCAAATTAGATTGACTTCAATCTAATTTATGTCAATATATTCACGTTTTTCAGTCTCAACGACTGCAACTCTGCCTTAAAAATAGTGGTGATATGAAAGAGTTAAACGATGAAGTTTGCTGTGTAGGTCCTGAGAGTGAAGCGCCGGTGACTGTCGACCAGTTTCTCTGCTTCGCGCTCTATTCCGCGTCCCTTGCGATGACCAAACTTTATCAGTCGCGACTGAAACCACTGGGTTTGACCTATCCGCAGTATCTGGTGCTGCTGGCGCTGTGGGAAAAAGACCATGTCACCGTTTCAGAATTGGGCGCGCGCGTGCAGCTGGATTCAGGCACGCTCAGCCAGCTTTTAAAGCGACTGGAGCAGGCTGGCATTATCAGTAGAAAACGCGATGTCGGTGGCGATGAGCGCAGAGTGTTGATCTCCGTCACTGAGCAGGGACAAGAATTAAAGATCGCGGCGGCCGGCGTTCCGGCTGACATGGTGTCAGTGATGGATACGCCTTATGAAGAACTGGCCGATCTCACTGCACGTGTAACCACGCTGCGCCAGAAACTGATCAATGCCCTGCCCTGAGGGCGCGAAATAATACATTCCTATGAATGCTTTGGAGCAAGCTGAAAAATGTTAATTAGCAAAGGGATTAAGGAGAAGGTGATGTCAGACGAGAAAGCGGAAAATATGGATGACATTCATGCTGTCATTGGTCACGCCGTGTCATGCCTGCTTAAATCCGATCAACCTTTGCAACTTGACCACATTACTGCGCTATTGAAGCAGCATGAAGAAGCCGCGCCCGTTCAGCTCAAGCAGGATTATGTCAACGCGATGAGCAAGATTGCGGAAAAGTGTTTAGCGTCGTAATCAGTGCTTTTTCTGATTCGGGATATAAGCATGCTTCGCACCACTGAAATCCTGTCCGTCGCGTTGCGTGTTGGTCCTGTCGCTATGATTTCTGACATCCGCCAGTGCGCGTTGGCAGGCAACACGCCTGTAGTTTTCCTCTTCTGTTTCCGCCATCTCTTCGAGTTTGGCTATCAGCGCCGCAGAGGATACCGCAACCTGGTCTTCTAAAAGAGCAAGCAGCGCCTCACCGATCAATCGGTCCTTCATCTGTTCATCGTAACTGCTGGTCATTTAATTCTCTGTGTAGTCATATTTACTCAAGCTTAAGAGTTATTAACCAATGGCGTTGTTATCTTGAGAAAATCAACGTGCGTCAGTCAGGTTAAGAGAAAACAATTGTTTTGTAAAATCCAATCTAATTCAGCACCGCTATCATCAAGTCCTGTCGCATAAAAAATGATCGCCTCGGCGCGATGACATTCCCCGATAAAAACAAGCTCACCCAGCTTGATTAAAGATAAGAAAAGTCTTAGTGGTCTCGCGTACGTTTTCATGGCGAAAAATCACCACGGGAAATAAATAGTATGAAAGCCGCAAACCCTGCTTTTCTCACCTCACTTTGCCTTGCTGTTATCGGTTAGGATGCAGCGAAATTGAAAATCTATCAGTTCAGAAAATTCACTTTTAATGTGAAGAATCATGAAGTCACCTGCGACGGCAAGATGATGGCGGAGATAGCCACCACCGACTCTGCGCGTGTTATGCAAGGCGATGGATTGACCGTTATTTTCTATCACTATTTTCCGGAAAAAGCGGCGGTGATGAAGGATGGCCAGTTTGTCGATTGGGCCAGACTGAAACGTTAACGATAATGCGGGCAGCAAGGAGGCTGCTCTCTCTTCTACAGGCGTGATAAACACTCGCCAGCGCATTCCATTAGTCTGTGACTTTTATCAATGATTAATAACGTTAAACAAGCCGATTAAAAAGCGTTCACTGAAACAGCATGAGGGTATTGCGCTAAAATATCTTTGTTTACAGTTTATAACGGTAGGATTTATTCCACTTACTACACTGGAAGCGTGTATTTGCACGCTATTAACTTTATAAGGAATAAATCCAGTGCGTAAATTTTCTCTGATTGTATTAACTGCGGGCGTGCTGCTGTCGGTCACTTCTCAGGTTGAAGCGAAAGGCTGCATTAAAGGTGCGGTGGTCGGCGGCGTGGCGGGCCACGTAGCGCATCACGGCGTTGCTGGCGCGGCAGCGGGTTGTGCGGTTGGTCACCATATGGCGAACAAAAAGCAGAAAGAAGCGGACAGCAAACAGCAGCAATCTAAGTAATTCCCGGAGCTGCCTGTGCAAACAGGCAGCTGTAAAACGCGTTATATACGCTTTTGCGAATCGGCATCGAACAGCATCGCGCGATCCGCATCAATGGTCACCGGCAGAATATCCCCCGCCTGCGTACCAGAACGTTGTGTGGTGAACAGCATGATGTCATGCCCCTGCAGCGATCCATGAATCAGCTCGGATAATCCGGTCGGCTCCACCAGCGACACTTCTAACGGCAGCGCGTTCATCGCGCCCGCTTCAGCAATCGCCACGTTTTCGGGGCGAATACCGTAAATCACCGCTCGCCCAACCTGATGCTGCGACCAATGCGTATTGAGCGGCAGCTGTGCGCTATCGCCAATACGCACGCCCTGCGCGGTCATCATGCCATTGATGAAGTTCATTGATGGCGAGCCAATAAAGCTGGCGACAAACTTGTTCGCCGGTGTGTCATACAGCTCAAGCGGCGTACCAACCTGCTGAATCACGCCGTTGTTGAGCACCACAATGCGATCCGCCAGCGTCATGGCTTCAACCTGATCGTGCGTCACGTACACAATGGTGTTGTTCATCTGCTGATGCAGCTTTTTGATTTCGACGCGCATCTGACCGCGCAACTGCGCATCCAGGTTCGACAGCGGTTCATCAAACAGAAACACCTGCGGCTGACGCACGATGGCGCGTCCCATAGCCACACGCTGGCGCTGACCGCCAGATAACTCTTTGGGTCGACGATCGAGCAGATGCGTCAGGCTGAGAATTTCCGCCGCGCGTCTCACCTTCTCTTCAATTTCCGCGCGCGGACGCTTCTGAATTTCCAGGCTGAAGCCCATATTGCGCGCCACCGTTAGATGCGGATAGAGTGCGTAACTTTGAAACACCATCGAGATATCGCGATCTTTGGGTGCCACATCGTTCATCAGCTGGTTGCCGATACGGATATCGCCGCCGGTCGCCAGCTCCAGTCCGGCGATGGTGCGCAGCAGCGTCGATTTGCCACAGCCGGAAGGTCCCACCAGCACCACGAATTCGCCGTCTTTGATGGTGAGGTTAATATCGCGCAGCACCTCAACGTTGCCATAGCGCTTGTCGATCTGTTTGAGCGTGATTTCAGCCATGATTTACCCCTTAACCGCACCGGCGGTGAGTCCCTGAACCAAATAGCGTTGAATAAAGGCGAAGAACAGACAGGCCGGGATCAGCGCCAGCACCACCGCCGCCATCATCTCGCCCCAGGAAACGGCAAACTTCGACACGAAGCTGAGCAGCCCAACCGGGAAGGTCATCACTTCGTTTTTGTTGATCAGCATCAGCGAGAACAGCAGCTCGCTCCACGCTGCGGTAAACACAAAGCCCAATGTGGCCGCCATGCCCGGCAAGGTCAGCGGCATCAGCACGCGATACAGCGCCTGAAAACGCGTGCAGCCTTCCAGCATCGCCGACTCCTCCAGATCTTTCGGAATCGCATCGAAGAAGGATTGCATCAGGAAGGTGGCAAACGGCACGTTGAACGCGGTGTAGATCAGAATCAGCCCTAGCAAACTGTTGGTCAGGCCCAGCGGCGCCATCACCTTGTAAATCGGCGCGATGATCATCACCAGCGGGAACATCTGCGTGAACAGCAGCAGCCCGGCGATCAGCACTTTGCCGCGAAACTGAAAGCGCGAAAAGGCATAGCCGGCCGCTGCGGCAATCAGCGTGGTGAGAAACGCGGTGCTAAAGGAGACAATCAGGCTGTTGGTAAAAAAGGTCGGGAAATCACTGTCGGTCAGCACTTTTTTGAAATGACCAAAGGTCACGCCGCTCGGCAGCAGCGTAACGCCCTGACTAAACAGCAGTTGGTCCGGCGTCAGCGAGATTTTGATGATCCAATACAGTGGAAACAGCGCGAACAGCAGATACGCCGCAATACTCAGGCGATGGCCAATCAGCGGTAAGAGTCGCATCGTCGCCTCCTATTTCAGCAGCTGATGACGGATGCGCAGCAACACCAGCGCATAACAGGTCATCAGCAGTAACAGAAACACCGCCATCGCTGAGGCATAGCCAAAGTCGAGCTTGCGATAGGCGGTGGTGAAAATGTAGCTGGAGAGAATCGAGGTCGATCCCGCCGGGCCGCCATCGGTCATCACCACAATGAGATCGGCAAAATTGGCGATCCAGATAGTGCGCAGCATCACAGTGATGGCGATCATCGGTGCCAGAAACGGCAGCGTGACGCGACGAAACTGCTGCCAGCCGCTGGCACCGTCAATCGAGGCCGCTTCGTACAGGTCTTTGGGAATCGACTGCAGCGCCGCCAGCAACGTGATGGCAAAGAACGGAATACCAAACCAGACGTTGGCGATCACCGGTCCCCACATTGCCAGCTGCGGATCGGACAGGATGTTGTACGGCTCACTCAGCATTCCCAAATCGCTCAGCCACTGCGGCAGCGGCCCGACTACCGGATTGAACAACCATGACCAGGTCAAGCCAGAGAGAAACGCCGGAACCGCCCACGGCAAGAACACCAGCGCCTGCACCCAACGGCGAAAACGGAATTCACGATTGAGCAGCAGCGCCAGCGCCAAACCGAAAAAGAACTGCAGCAGCAACGAGCTAAGCGTCCAGTTCAGCGTGTGGCCCAGCGCTTTGAAAAAGCGCCGGTCATCAAACATCTCGCTGAAGTTATCCCAGCCGACCCAACCGGTCTCCAGCGGATTCAGCAGGTTAATGCTCTGAAACGCATAGGAGATGCCGATCGCCATCGGCACAAAGATGAACAAAGCGATCAGCAACAGGCCAGGCGAGAGATACCACCACGGCTCAGCCAGCCGACTCCAGCGGAGGCGGCGGCGCGCCGGACTGTTGGGCAGAGAAGCATCAAGCATCATAATCACACTCCGCGTGGTTAAAGGTTACTGCGTAGCAAGCCAGGCTTTCTGCTCTTTGCTGAGATAGTTCGCCCAATCTTTCACCATGCTTTCGGTATCGTTCTCACCCAGCAAGGTTTCCTGGCTGCTCTCTTTCACAATCACCGAGTTGAAATAGCCCCAGCCTTTGAGATGGGTTGGCATGGTTAGCGGCACATAGTTAGGATCGTTCAGCTCTTTGAACCAGCCGGCGAACTGCGGCGTTTGGTAGAACGGATCCTGCTCGGCGCCTTTGTAAATCGGCAGCGTGCCGACGAATTTTGACCATGCGAGGTTGTTGGTTTTGTCACTGAGGAAGGTAATCAGCGGCCAGGCGAGATCCTTCTGTTTACCCTGCTTGAACATCGACCAGCCGGTATAGCCAATAGTCGGGAAGGCTTTGCCTGACGGGCCAACCGGCATCGGAGCCACAGCGAAATCATCGGCCGCCATGCTGTTTTTAATCGCGATCAGCGCGTCGGGATCCTGATCGAGCATTGCGCATTTACCTGAATAGAAGCCCGAAACGATCTCATTGAAGCCCCAGTTAACGCTGTCTTTCGAGGCGCCGCCCTTTTGATACATATCCACCAGCAGCTGCGCGCCTTTCATCGCACCCGGCTCGGTCAGCGTGCTGTTACCTTGTTTATCGAAGAACTCCGGTGAACCGTTCATCGCCGCCATAAACATCATCCAGGCGTTGGTGCCGCCCACGCCACCGCGCATGCAGTAGCCGCTGATGCCATTCCCCAATTTGCTGATGCGCTGGGCATCGCTGGCGAATTCCTCCATGGTTTTGGGCGGTTCGCTTAATCCTGCCTGCTGGAACAGCTTTTTATTCCAGAACAGCGCGCGCAGATAAAAGCCGTACGGCACCATGGTGGCTTTGCCGTTGGCGGCGCGCGCCATGGCCAGCGTTTTATCGGTGAGCTGTGGCGTGGCATCCCAGCTTTTCAGGCGCGGCTCGAGGTCTTCCAGCATATTGTTACTGGCATACAATCCTTGCCAGGTATCCGGCATTTCCACCACATCCGGCACCTGACCGCTCTGCAGCATGGTGCCGAGCTTTTCAAACGCCTGGCCCCACGGCAGTGAAATCAGTTCAATCTCCGTGCCGGGATGCTGGGTTTTATACTCATCGAGCATTTTTTGCAGCAGCGCGGTGCGCGGCGGGCTGGTAATCACTTCCACTACGGTAAGCTTGGCGGCGAGGCTGCTCATCGCTGCACTCAAACCCACGGCTAACACCAATGCTTTCACGGCAAAACGTTGCGTCATGACTTTTCTCCAGTGAGTGATTACGCGCGATTCGCGCTGGCAAGGGCTTGCTGCAAATCGGCCCATAAATCGTTGGTCTCTTCGAGGCCGACTGAGATGCGGATCAAGCGTGGCGAGACGCCGAAATCCACCGCCGAGTTAAATTCACTGGCCTGATTGATCACCGAAATTGCCGGCATCACCAGACTCTCAAATCCGCCCCAGCTCACGCCCATGTGGAATAGCTCCAGCGCGTTGCAGAACTGCGGAATATCCACCTGCTCCGCCACTTCAAAGGCAAACAGACCGCTGTAGCCGCGCAAGGTGGACCACGACTGCGGTTTCAGCCCCGGATGGCAGACGTCCGTCACCAGCGGATGCTCCGCCAGTTTTTCGGCAATGGTCAGCGCGCTCTGGTGATGTTGTTTCATGCGCAGCGGCAGCGTGCGCAGGCCGCGCATCAGCAGTGACGCTTCATGCGCCGAGAGTTTGCCGCCGAGATAAGGACTTATATGACGGGTGATATTGTTGATGTGCTGCTGGCCGGCGATCACCAGACCAGCCACCACATCGCTGTGGCCGCTGATATATTTCGACGCCGAGTGCACCACGATATCGATGCCGCACAGCAGCGGCTGCTGGAAAATCGGTGATGCCCAGCTGTTATCGATCATGCTGACCACGCCCGCTTCGCGCGCCATCGCGCCGAGCTGATTCAGATTCTGTTCGCTCATCACCCAGCTTGAGGGACTTTCCAGATACAGCAGGCTGGCATCCGATAAGGCCGCACGAATTGCAGCTTCGTCATCACCATCGACAAACTCGGTAACGATGCCAAAGCGCTGGCAGAAGCCGCGCAGAAAGCGATAGGTATCGGGATAAACGTGATTAACGCATACCACTTTTTTACCCGGTGCCACCACGCTGAGAATCGCATTGCTGATCGCCGCCATGCCGCTGCCAAAAGCCAGACAGGCTTCGCCGCCCTCCAGCGCCGCCATCTTGTCCTGCAGCGCTTTTACCGTCGGGTTATCGACGCGCGAATAGAGTGGCTGATCGCTCTCGCCACGAAAGCGCGCGATCATGCTGTCGTAATCGCTGAAGGTAAACAGCGAAGACTGGTAAATCGGCGTGGTGACCGCGCCCATTTCATGGCGTTGATCGTGGGTGAGCAGCGTTTGTTGCGGAATCGACTTATCGTTTGGCATTAATTACATCCTTCATGTCGCGTTCGGTGATATCGAGAATTTGATGGCAGATGGCTCGCGCCGCCGCGCAATCGCGCTGGCGGATAGCGTCGAAGAGTTCACGGTGCAGCGGGAAAGAGTCCGAAAACAGCGCCTGTTCCGGCGGTGATTCGAAAAATGCATGAAATGAGTCATAGATGCCGTTGAGCATTTGCAGCAGCAATGGATTCCCCGCAGCGCGATAGATGCTGGCGTGAAACGCCCAGTCTTCCGCACCGGCAGAACCAATCGCCAGATGCACTTTCTCCATCTCATTAAGACGTTGCTCGATTTCGATCAGATCGTCAGGCGTGGCGCGTTGAGCCGCCAACACGCAGGATTCCGATTCGATGATGCGACGCACTTCCAGCGCGTGCAGCATGTTGGCCGAGTCGTTTTTAAAGCGCAGCGATAAGAAGCTGTCGTTAACGCCCACTTCCGCCTGCAAAAAAGTACCGCTGCCCTTTTTACGCAGAATAATGCCTAGCGCTTCCCAGCGTTTGAGTGCTTCACGCACCGTATTGCGGCTGACGCCAAGCTTCTCCGCCAACACCCGTTCCGGCGGCAAGCGACTGCCGGGCTGCGCACCCGACTGCGCCATATAACGTGTTAGCGCATCGAGGATCAGCGTATCGCTACGCGGCGTGGTAATAGGATGAAGTTCAACCGGTATCTGCATCGCATGGCCTTAATTGGTCCAACATCTCTACCAATCGAATAGCAACGCGCGTGCCAGTTTATTAATACGCTGAATTAGATGAATTTTGGGCGGGGTAATAAGTGGACGTTATGAGTTTTGCTGGTGCAAATCGGGAGATTTGCACCAGATGGGTACGTGGCAAGAGTGCTGAACAACTTGAAAGGGATTTAGCCGCGAGCAACTAACACGCTTTTATTTATTTAAAACCTGCCAGCGTTTATAGACGTCGAGCGCTTGCGGACGAGGCTGATATGTCATCGGCAACCGGCGTTGCTCAATCGGCTTACTGTATTCAGTGTAAAAGGTGTCCAGTTCGAAGTATTTACGATCGTCACGGTAATATGTCGAATACTCTTCGCGTTTGGTGATGTATATCACCTGCTTTGGACTGCAATAATAGAGTGCCCCCAGACACATTGGACAAGGGCTGGCGAGAATGTAAATGTCGCAGTCAGTGAGGTTTTCGCTGCCTGATTCACGGCAGGCTTCGCGGATGGCCAGTATTTCAGCGTGAGCCGTGGGATCATTTGTCTGTGCGACCTGGTTTGCGCGCTCAGCGATTACCTTGCCATCGCGAACAATGACTGTTGCAAATGGGCGACCGCCCTCTTCAACGTTTTTCATTGCTAAATCAATCGTGCGTTGTACAAAATCCATTCGTTCCTCGCTTGTATACATAATTAACCATGACATGTTGAGCCTGGTTCAGTTTTGTATAATGCGAAAGCGATGAGCAGGCTAAACGTATACGATTTAACCGTTGAATGAGTAAAAGTTTATTTCTGATGGCGGTGATGGGCAGCACCGCCTTTAGAAGAGTAATAATCTTAATCGCAAGCTCGCATTTTTAAGACTTATTACTGAGGACTACCATTGATGAGGGTTACGCAAAAATTCTGCCTGGCTCGGCAAAATTTCAAGATCCCGTTTTCTACAAAAAACCTGCGACGGCATATTTCCTGTTAACGGCGCAATGTCACGCAGTTTCATTTCACGATTAACTTTAGGTAACCACTCTTCGAACTGTTTCGCGTAGGAATCCGCCAGATTTTTATCATGGGTGCGCCCGACAAAAAGCTTACTTTTAGCGAGACGGGAAATGTCCGTCGCATATATTTCGTAGAGATCGCCGCACTGTACAATTTCAATTGCGGTGAAATGCATATTGGGCCAGAAACTCACTTTTGCTGAAAAATTGCTGTAATTCATAAAATATCACTTATTGTTGGATTTATCTGTGTGCCAGATTATTCTGGTCGGGCCAGTAATTATAACGCCATTCTCATGGCCTGATACTGTCAGATAAATCCTGAACTTTTAAAAATGAATCGGTTTAAAACCCACGTTCTTAATTATGGGAGATTATCTTAACTGAAAAAGCCGTCATCATCCGGCGTCTTTCCTACCACGATTTGCAGCGTATTCCGCAGGCAATCCTGGAAAATCACATCATTGGTGCTCTCAAGCTCTGCCAGCAGATAGGCAATAATGCTCTTATTGGTAACGGTTTTTTTATCTTTTATGATAGCGGTGATAATTGAACCCAATATTTCGGCCTCAGATTTCAGTTTTACAGAACCACAATTGAAATAGGCGATAAAATCGGTACTGATATTCATTTTTTGCATGCGTTTCCCCTGGCGACGTTAGTGCCAGCACTTTATGGAGTAATAAAAAATTAATGGAATAGTCTGAAAAATGAGATCGCAAATGATCTCGTTAAGCTGATTGAATTTAATAAAAGGGGAATATTGTTAATTTTAGAGAAAATGTCTATCAAGAGAGCCTGCTGACGTTTACATTGAGTAGCGTGGGTTTCGGGGTGAAAGAAGTTATGTCACCACTTGATCACAAAAATATACAAACACGTAATAAGAGTACAGAAGTTTCTTTTAATAAAACCGCTGTTATTTTAAGCAATTGAAATAAAATCAGCGATAACAGTCAGTTGAGTGATAGTTAGAGTCCAAAGAGAATTGTAAATTAGTCCTGTTAGGTGATTAATGCGCATTGTTGTTTATCGGTTTACAGATTACAGAAGCGCACATTGATGCGCTTCTGCCCGGTGTTCAAGGCGTTACCGCTTCGCCGCTCACCACTTTTGCTTGCTGCAGGCTGGCCTCTTCCTCGCGGAATTTCAGACGATCCCAGACGCGGAAGAACGGATAGTAAATCACCAGCGAAATCGTCAAATTCACCACCTGCAAAACGGTGCCGGAAATATGTCCGCCGGTAGCCAAATAGCCGCTGACGAAAATCGGTGTGGTAAACGGCAGCGCAATCCCGGCCGGCGGTGCCACCAAACCGGTGCTCATCGCCGCCCACGACACAATCACCAACACCACCGGCGTCAGAATGAAGGGCAGGAACAGATACGGGTTCATCACCAGCGGAATGCCGAACACTAATGGCTCACTGATGTTAAACAGCGCCGCCGGTGCGGCAATTTTACCGAGCTGCTTCATCTGGCGGCTGCGTGAACGAATCAGCATAAAGATCACCAATCCCAGTAGCGCGCCGGTGCCGCCTGGCGCAATCCACAAATCGTAAAACTGCTGGGTAAAGATGTGCGGAATCGGTTGGTTGTGCTGAAACGCCTCAAGATTTTCACTCATGTTCGACAGCCAAACCGGCTGAATAAACACCAGCACAATCGCGTCGCCGTGCAGTCCAAGCGTCCAGAGAATCCCTATCAGCAGTACCGAGAAGATCATGCCAGGCAAGGTGCCGCCCACGTGATGCATCGGCAAACCAATTACAGTAGCAATCAGGTTATTGATATCGCCGAACGGCGATGCTTCCACCGCCAGACGAATTACCAACACCACCGCCAGCACGCAAAAACCGGGCACCAGCGCGAGGAAGGATTTTGCCACCGCAGGCGGCACGCCCTCCGGCATCTTGATCACCAGATTACGGTTGTGCACAAAGCGGTAAATCTCGGTCGAGAGCAGCGCAACCACGATAGCCACGAACAAACCCTGGCTGCCAATCAGTGAAATCGGCAACACGCCGGTGACCAACTGCGTCGGCGCGCCCTCCACCGGGGCAAACAGCGTCTGCTGCGGAATGGTCATCACAAATGCCACTAACGCCATCGCGCCGCTGGTGAGCGGATCAAGCGTGCGATACTTCTCCGCCAGGCGGTAAGCGATGCCGAAGCTGGAGATCAGCGCCATGATGTCGTAGGTCGCGCGCACCGGATAAAGCAGTTTGTTGCGCCACGTCTCGCCAAACAGATCCGCCATTAAATGGCCCCACGCCGGAATCGGCAGATAGGCAAAGATCAGGAAGAAGCTGCCAATCAGCATAAACGGCATGTTGAGAATGATGCCGTCGCGCACGGAGAGCACATGCTTCTGACCGGCGATTTTCAGTGCGACGGGCAAGACATAACGATCTATAAAAGTACGGTTAGACATAGGTGTTCCTCTGGCTCAGTGGCGCAACGGATTATGGCGTGGCGAACTGCGGCAGCCACGGCTTGTTTAGGGTCAGCACTTCGTCAAGCAAAGCTTCGGCGGTCGCGACATCACCGACTAACGGATTGCCGAGCAGCGCCAGCAGCGCTTGCTCACGATCGCCACGCACCGCGGCCTCGATAGTCAGGCGTTCAAACGCTTTGATCTGCTGCGTCAGGCCATTCATCAGCGGCGGCAACTCACCAAACGCCAGCGGATGCGCGCCTTGCGCATCAACCAGACAGTTCACCTCCACCACCGCGTCATCCGGCAGGCCATGAATCGCGCCATTGTTGCGACAGTTCACCACCAGATTTTTGCCGCTGTTATTGTGAATCGCACTAATCAGCTCAACCGCCACTTCGGAGTAATACGCGCCGCCACGGAAACTCAGCTGCTCAGGTTTGTGCGCCAGATGCGGGTCGGCATACAGCGCGAACAGTTCCGCTTCCACTTTCATCACCTGCTCCGCGCGCGTGCCTTCATGACCGTTTTGCGCTTTCTCCTGCTCTTCGGCCAGCATCTGCGGCGTTTGCCAGTAATAACGGTGATACGGGCACGGAATCGCTTTGAGCGCGCGCAGGAACTGCGGCGACCACGGCATATCTTTGATGTTGTTCATGGTGAGCGATTGGCCGTCGCACAGTTGCTCGATCACCTGCGCGGTCACATCCTCGCCCCGGCACGTCACCTGATGCACCCACACCAGATGATTGAGCCCGGCGAAGCGCAGCTGCACGTCATCCCAGGGCGCGTCGAGCATGCCGGCAATCATGTGATGCATATTCACCGGCACGTTACACAAGCCGATAATTTTCGCCTTGCTGTAGCGCGACACCGCTTCCGTCACAATCCCCGCTGGATTGGTGAAGTTGATGATAAAGGCGTCCGGTGCTAGCTCCTCGACTTTGCGCGCTACCTTGAGCATCACCGGAATGGTGCGCAGCGCTTTGGCAAAGCCGCCAACACCGGTGGTTTCCTGGCCGAGCCGACCATATTTCAGCCCGAGGCGCTCATCCGCCGCGCGCGCGGCCAACAGTCCCACACGCAGCTGCGTCAGAACAAACCGCGCGCCGCGAATCGCCTCATCCAGCTCAAAATGCACGCTGACTTTTACCTGCTCCAGCCCGTTTTGCTGCAGCATGCGGCGAGTAAGATCGGAGATGATATTAACCTTTTCACGCCCTTGCTCGATATCCACCAGCGCCAGTTCCGTCACCGGCAGCTGCGCATAGCGATTGATGATCCCTTCCACCAGCTCCGGTGAATAACTGCTGCCACCACCAATAATTGCGATCTTAAGCATCTGTGCCTCCTGCCGCAGTGCGGCGGTAGAGTTCAATGATTTCGCCAGCCAGATCCTGAATCAGCATGGCGTTCATCAGATGATCCTGGGCGTGCACCAGAATCAGCGTGACCGGCAACTTGCCGCTGCCTTCATCCAGACCGATCAGCGCGGTTTGCTGCTGGTGTGCAGCGCTGATGCTTTCACCTGCCGCCGCCAGCTGTTGCTGCGCCTCGTCAAAGCGCCCTTCACGCGCCAGTCGCAGCGCGCTGATGGCCGCACTGCGGGCTGCGCCGGCCTGCACCAGCAGCAGCATGATTTCCTCTTCAAACTCGATAGCCACGATTTCAGACATGCAGAATCCCCCACAGCACAAAGCCGTGTAATGTCATTCGGATGGGTTAAAAAGGACGTTTAGGAGGCGTGTAATGCCAGCGCTTTATCGAGCACCTGTTCGCCACGCATCATGCCGTAATCCATCATGTCGATGACGGCGACAGATTTGCCCTGCGGCGCGGCAATGGCGGTAAGACGGGCCGCTTCGAACTGCACTTGCGGGCCGAGCAGAACCACATCGGCATCCGGCAGGATGCGTTCGAATTCCGCCACCGGCACGGCTTTGATGTCGATCTCCAGACCGCGACCTGCAGCGGCGTGCTGCATTTTGCTCACCAGCATGCTGGTAGACATGCCTGCAGCACAGCAAAGTACGATGCGCATAATTTCTTCTCCTGTGATTTGTCCCGGTCATTTAAGACCTGTCTCAGAGACGCTGTAAAGTGGTTGCGGGCAGAGGATTTTCTGATGGACAGATAATTTATTGATACAAGTCAGATGGATACGATTAAAATCGTCATGAAAATATTTTTCATGAGTGTGATCTTAACCGTAATTTAACAGTAAAAAGCCCAACAAACGGCGCTAACACCCCGCGATGAGATGAAAAAAAACTCAACATGAAAAATAATTTCATGCATGATGGACCTTCGCTACTGAGGATGTGATGAGCTAATGGATATTGTCTGGCAATTACGACAGCAGTCGGAGCGCGCGGATGCGCAGGAATCGAGGCTGGCGCGTTTTATTCTGGCGAACCTGCACGCCAATGTACACGTCACCATGGAGAGTCTGGCTACACAGGCTGGTGTGAGTCCGGATGTGCTAAGACGCTTTGCCACCTCGGCGGGCTGTCAGGATCTCGATGATTTTCTCCATCAGGTGCGGAAAGCCGGTCAGCAGCAGGATGTTGAATTTATCGATGTCATCCGCCAGCGGCAATCGTCGCTGAGTCAGCAGGAGAAACGCGTTGCCGAAGCGATTCTCAGCGACACTGCTTTTGCCGCTTCCGCCACCATCGAGCAACTTGCCGGCCGCGCAGAAGTCAGCGCCGCCACCATCACCCGCTTTGCGCGTTCGCTGGGTTGCGAGGATATCCGCGATTTGCGTATGCGGCTGGCGCGCGCGCCACAGAGACAACCCCCTCACGCGATTGCGCCGATTGAGGCTATTACTCAAGCGTTAACCCAGCAATATGGTCAAGCGGAAGCGGCGACCTGGCAACGTGCCGCAGAGATGTTGCGTAAAGCCCGAAGCGTACTGCTGATTGGCGCATCGGGGCTGCAAACTACGCTGGTGGCGGACGTCCATCAGCGCCTGCAAAACGCCGGACTGGCCAGCGCGTGGATTCAGGATGATAACCTGCTGAGCATGACGCTGAGCCGTTTGCAACCGGACGATCTGTTGCTGATTCTCGCGCCTGATACGGTTAACAGCCACGTGCTTAGCGCAGTACACCATGCGCACATTCAAAAAACGCCGGTGATTGCGCTTTGTGCGAAGACATTAGATCTCGCCAATCAGGCCGATATTTGGCTGCCGCTGCCGGAAGCGCAACACGCGCGCCGTTACGGCATTTTGTTTGCGCTGGATCGGCTGGAAGCGGCGCTTTAAGCACAGCGGTTACTGAAACAGATCGCCACGATATTTAAACAGCTCCAAATCCGACGCGATGCCGAGTTTTTTCATGCCGGTCTGCTTATGAGCGCTGATGGTTTTGCGGCTGCGATTTAGTTTTGCAGCGATTTCGAACACTTGCATGCCATCAATAAAACAGCGAATCACTTCCGCTTCACGCGCCGTGAGCAATTTACTCAGCTGTGAAACACGCGAAACCTCGTTCGAATCTTCCTGCAAAATAGGACGATCCCGCTTACGGCCTGGCAATTGGCTTAGCTGGCTGGCGATGTCATCCGGCAGCGAGCGCTTGCCAGCAGCAATATTACGGATTGCCGCAAAGTAAGCCGGGGTCTCTTCACGTTTAGTGATGTAGCCTTTAATGCCCAGATGCAGAGCCGCACGAATTACCGCAACACTTTCCATCGACGTTGAGAGCAAAATTTTCAACTGCGGATGATGCATCCGGATGTGTTTAATTAGCGATAAGCCATCTAACTGGTCGTTACCCAGAATGTAATCCAGCACCAATACGTCGGCACTGTTCTGCCCAAGCCAGGCCAACAGCGCTTTGCTGGTGCCAAATGTCGCCAGCATGTTGATATCGGGTTCACGTGTGGCAGCAACTTCGAATGAGAGGCGCATCATGGGATGATCATCCAGCATCACCACCTTAATTTTGTTCGCGTGAAACACGGCCATCTGCCACCTCGGTAACCTGAAACTCATATTGATACGGTTTGGCCCAGCATAGGCATTACCGGGACTTTTCTGAAGCGCTGAATGCTTAGGCGCGCGTAGGAAAATACTTATATTATTTTTCATACACTTACTACTAAAAACCAAGACCTGGCCTGGCTGATTCCATGCAGTATTACGTCAAAATCAAGGTAGAAACATTACCGGTTATGTGACGATGAAAAACGGACTGCTTTTTTACCTCTTGCTTGCTCTCCTGACGCTGGTTTTCATGCCAGGGCTGCCACATGCGCAAGGAAACGTGCTGACGCTGGCCCCGCGCATTGAAGTCAATCCGCCGCCGGTGACCTTTGCCGCGAATGTTCGCGCGTGGCTGCTAACGCATCCCGTGGTGCGCGTCGGCGTCTGGGGCGCGTCACAACCGCCGGTTAGCTTGGGCATGGAGCGTGGACAGTTGGCGGGCATTGACGCAGATTACCTGGCGCTGCTCGAATCGACGCTACAGGTACATTTTGAGCTGACTCACTATCGCAGCCGTGAAGAGGCGATTCGCGCGATGAATCATAAAAAAGTCGACATGCTGGCGATCTGGACACCCGATCTCTCGCCGCACATGTCGGTGCATGCTTCATTGCCATGGCTAAACGACCGAGCGGTGATCGTCACGCGCGCCGGACAGCAAGCGCCGCGCGGTAAGCTGCCGTTACTCATGCTGGATAGTCAAACGCTGCCAGATATCAGTCCTTCGCCGGAAGCGTTTGAAGATTACTATCAGGCGATCAATTCCATCGCCTTTGGTCAATCCGCTGCCGCCGGTTTTAGCCATGCTACCGCCAGCTATCTTCAGCGTAATAATCAACTCGACAATCTGTGGCTGCTGCCGCATCCTTCACTCGGCGAGTTCCGGCTCACTTTTGGCGTGCCGGCTGCCGAACCGCAATTGCTAAGCGCCATCAATAATGTGCTCACTCATCTGCCGCTGGTAAGCCGTTTGCGCATTGCACAAGGCTGGGGCATGGATCGTGAAGCGGTGATCGGTCATCCCGCGTTATCACTCTCGCCGGAAGAGCTGACATGGAGCCAGCAAAATCCGGCCATCACTGTATTGCTCGATGGTCGTCGCGAACCTATCAGTTATATCAGCCAGCAAGGTGAACCCTCTGGACTTGCGGTCGATGTGCTGCGGCACATCAGCGACCGCTTCGGCTTACAGTTCAACTATCAAATGGCTGAAGACGATGCACAGCTGACCGCGCTCTGGGTGAAATATCCGCAGGCGGTGCTGGCCAGCAGCCTAACGATACCGGGGGAACCGGAAGCCGCCGATCTGTCGATGACGCAAAGTGAGCCCTGGCTGGTGACGCCAGCGCTGCTGGTGATGCAACGCAACACCCTTCAGCCTGCTTCACTGCACGAGCTGGAGGGCGAAAGAATTGCTATTCAGCAGAATAATCCGCTGATTCCGTGGCTGGAAACCTGGTATCCCACGTTGCAACTGATCGTCACCGACACGCTCCAGCAGGCGCTGGTGCTGGTCAACAACGGCGAGGCGCACGGCGCGATTGGATCGCAATTCTCGGTACAGTATCAGCTGAAGCGCAACCCATTCCACCGTCTACACCAGTCGCTTTCGCTGCCGGTAAAACCTTACAGCGTGGGCTTTGCCGCTCAACGAGCAGACTCACCTGCTCTCAGTATTCTCAACAAAGCGCTACAACAAACGCCTCCCGATAGGCTGATGAGTATGGCCAGTTCCTGGCGTGACACACTCCTGGCGCCGGATCAGAAATCAGCACGCGCGTTTTCCCCCACCTTAATCGCGATCACCCTGTTGCTGGGGTTACTGTTGTTCCTGTTGGTAGGCTGGTGGATTGGTCGATTGTGCCAGTCGCTAAAGGCCCTGCGTGAACGTCTCAACAGTAATCAAACTTTGATTCGTCAACTGCAGGAAGCCAAAGCAGAAAATGATCGGGTGCTCGCGGCGCGTAACGCGTTTATGAAGAGCATGGGCCACGAAATTCGCACCCCGCTCAACGCCATTACCGGCCTGCTGGAGTTAGAGCTGGAGCGATTACACAGCCAGCATCAGCACAATGAAAATTTGCAAACGGTGTATGAATCCGCCTGCTCGCTGCTCTCCATCACCGGCGATGTGTTTGATATTTTCCGCGCCGAAGCGCGTGATGAACAGAGCCGCATCCGCGTGGTGAACCTGCCTTCATTACTGAGCAGTACGGTGGCGCTATTTCAGCAGCAAGCTGAGGAGAAAGGTTTGCACCTGCATGTTACGCTCGATCCCCTTGCGCCGCGCGTGGAGTTCGATCCGCTGCTGATCATTCGGATCACCTCCAGCCTGTTACGTAATGCCATTCAACACACTCAGCAAGGCGATATCACGGTGACGCTGTGCTGTGAAACGCAGGAACCTAATGGCTATTTACCGCTGGCGATCGCGGTTAGCAATCAGAGCGATGGCTTGCTGGCCGAGCGCTGGGAAAGCTTGCAAGGCGCTGACGATACGCGCGCCTGGGCGGAAACCGGCTTTAGCCTGGCCGCCTGCCAGCGTATGGCGCAGGACGCCGGTGCGCAGCTCAAAGTCAACAGCGTTGCCGGTGAAAGCAACAGCGTAAGCTTGCACTTCTCTGCGGCACCGGTAAACGCATCGCCAGCTGCACCGCGCGCTACGGCACAGCCCACCCTTAAAGTGCTAATTGTTGACGATTATCCCCCCGCTCGCCTGTTACTGAGCCAGCAGTTGCAAAAGGCGGGCTGCGAGGTACTGAGCGCGTTAGATGGCCAGCAAGGTCTGACGCTTTGGCAGCAACATCAGCATGAGATTGGATTAATCATTACCGACTGCACCATGCCGCAGATGGACGGTTTTGCCATGAGCCTTGCGATTCGGCAACAGGAGAAAAACCAGCAGCTGGCAGCAACACCCATCTACGCTTTAACAGCGATGAGCAGTTTTGATGCCGCCGAAGATTGCCGCAACGCAGGCATTGATGGCTGCCTGACCAAGCCGATTACGCCAACAGAGTTACGTGAAATTCTGTCGAATTGTCTGTGCACAAAGGAAACCACAGATTCCGCCCAGCGCGCCGGCTTTTAACCCTTCACTCCTCTTCGGCGATATCACTCAGAACCGCTGCACTCTCCAGCTGCGCCTGATAAGCTGCCAACCGCGTAACCAGCTCACTCAAGCGTGGCTGCAATTCGTCGCTTTGCTGTTGTGGATCGCGGCAGGCAATCTCCAGTTGCAGACAGGCATCAGCCAACCGATGCTGGCGGGCGATACGCACGCTGCCCGCGATGCGATGTACCAGATCGGCAATTTCAGCACGATGGTGTTCGAGGTTGAGCTCGTTTAACTGCGTCAAATCTTCCGCCAGTGTGGCAACCATCAAATCGCGCATGGCCGCTTCCATCTGACGATCGACGTCGCTGCTTTCCGGCGCTGCAGGCACGGTGATATCCGCTGGAGAGGGTTCCGCGCCAATCGCACGCAGTGCCGCCGCCAGGCTGCTGATCGAGCAGGGTTTAAACAGGCAGCTGTTCATGCCGGCATTCAGACAGCGCTCGATCACTTCATGCATCGCATTTGCCGTGAAGCCCATAATCCAGATCGGCTTGCGTCCGAGATCCTCTTCGGATTCACGAATGATCTCGGTCATCTGATAACCGTTGAGCCCCGGCATGTTGCAGTCGGTGATCACCACATCGTAATTGCCACGCTGCCACATCTGCAGCGCTTCGTGACCATCGGCGGCTAAATCTGCATGCTGGCCCAACCAGCTCAACTGTTTCGCCAGCAGAATGCGGTTTGCGGCGTTATCGTCCACCACCAGCACTGAACGAAGCGGCAGTTTTTCGCCCTCTTCGGCTTGGTCTTCCAATGTGATGCTCTGACTCTCCGCCATCGGCAGCATTAAGGTGGCGCGGGCGCAGGTGCCTACGCCTTTTTCGCTGCTCAGCGTGAGCGTACCGCCCATTTTTTCACAGATGGTACGGCTGATATAAAGTCCCAACCCGGTTCCCGCGCGGCGGTTATCGGCCTGGCTGAAGGGTTTAAACAGCGCGGCCTGCTGTTTTTCATCAATGCCAATGCCGCTGTCCTGCACTTCGATGACCAGATAAACGCGGCCTGCGGCGACATCTTTCTGCTGGGTGAGCATCAGCGAGACGCCGCCCTGATCGGTGAATTTGATCGCATTGCTTAACAGATTGGAAAGCACCTGCTTGATGCGTAACGGATCGGCCAGCACCTGCTCGAGCCCTTCTTCAGGGATGTGCTTTGTCAGGGTAATATTTTTGTCGATCGCCAGCCCCTGAAACACCTTCATCAGGTTATCGATCAGCTTGCCGGGATGCACCGCTTCCGGATGATATTCCAGCTGGCCGCCCTCGATGCGCGAGATGTCGAGAATATCGCCAATCAGCCCCACCAGACTTTCTGCCGACTCGTACGCCACTTCCAAAGCCTGCAAATCCTGCTCGCCGCTGCGCCCTTTTTTCAGCGCCATATCCAGCATGCCGATAATCGCATTCATTGGCGTACGGATTTCATGGCTCATGGTCGAGAGGAACACCGATTTAGCGCGGCTGGAATCTTCCGCCCGCTCTTTGGCTTCGCGCAGTTCGGCAAACAGCGCTTCACGCTCGGAGATGTCCATCCAACCGGCGATAACACCGACCACGTTGCCATCGCTGTCGTTAAACGGCTGAATCCACTGATAAACGGTGACGCCAATCGAAGAATCCGGGTTGTCCCACAAGTCGTAACGGCGATCTTCGACGATCGGAACGCCAGTTTTTACCACATCAATCAGCTGATTGTGATAAAACGCCGCCTGCTCTGGCGTGCGTAAGCCGGGATGTTCGGGCATGGTCTTGCCCAACGCCTCTTCATAAATCACACCGGTTTCCACTAAATAGCGCTGGTTGCAGTAGGTTAAACGACCATCTTTGTCGCGCAGTGAAACCGGGAACGGCATGCTGGTCACCAACGCTTGTAACTGTGCCAGCTGAACATTCAGTTCACGCCGCAGCTCGGCTTTCCGGCGGATAATTTGTCGCTGATACAGCGCCCAGCCGATCACCATCAACATGAGCAATACAAAGAAGATGATGCTGGCGATCAGCACCGCCTGATAGCGCTGCCAGAAGCTGTCGTAAACAATCAGGTCGCTGGGCCGCCAGCGGTTAGCCAGCTCCTCAATCTCCACCGGCGGAATGCTCAGCAGCACTTTATCGAGAATGCTGCGCAGTTCGGGATCGGCGCGTCCAACGCCAAACGAAACCCACGCGGGCGAACTGCCAATCGCGCTGACCATCTTTAACTTATTCTGGAAGTGAGTTTTGATCTGATAATCCACCATCACCAGAATATCGACGCCCGCATCGGCCTGGCCTTTTTCCACCTTCGCCATCATTTCTGTGATGTTCTGTACCGGCACAATCTCGATTTCCGGATAACGCGCATGCACCATATTTTCGACGCTGGTGTTGGCGACCATCGCCAGCCGCTTGCCGCGCAGATCGGGCAGCGAATGAATATCGTTGTTACCCACGCGCGTGGTCAGGGCAAAGGTGCTGCGCAGATAAGGTCGGGTAAACAGAATTTGCTGCTCGCGCTGAGCGCTGGGAGTCAGCGAGGCGAACATATCAAAATCGGCGCTGTTGACACGGTTTACCAACTCTTGGGAGGTATCCACGGTTTCAAAACTGAAGCGCAAGCCGGTTTTTAATGTCACCAGCGTGATGAGGTCGCTCACCATGCCACGCAGCGCGCCACTCTGATCGATAATGGTCATCGGCGCGGCTTTGTCCTGGCTGAACATCACCATTTTTATTACCGGATGCGCCATCATCCATTTACGTTCCTCAGCGGTGAAAGGTGGGGTATTCAGCGACTGGTTCATCCCCACCATGTCGGGCTGCCAAATACGCAACAGTTCGTTTTTCTCTTCCTGCGGCACGTTACTGATTGCACGATTCACCAGCGTTTGAAGTTCTGTCGCCTGCTCGGAAAACGCAAAACTGATCATCTTCTGCGGCAGCTGGCTAAAGCGGACCATGCGCAAATTATTTAAAAAGTTACGGCTGAGGGAAAAACTGTTGCCCAGATAGACACGCGCGGTTCCAAAGGAGACGGCGCTCAGCGCATCCTGATAATTTTCATACATGCGGAAATTAGCGTGCGGATAAGCCTGACGCAGCAGGCTTAAAGGCAGATAGGTCTTCACCACGGCAACATCAATATTGTGGAGATCGCCGGGCAAAGGGTCGTTATCGTTGGCGCGCATGCCGAGAACCGGTTGTTCGCTGGCATAAGGATCAGAAAAAAGCAGCGGGCTCTCATCCTGCCGCGCAGTGAGCGACGGCACCAAATCGATCTTGCCACTTTTCAACGCATTGAGTGCTTGCTCCAGCGACGCATATTGCTCAATGTGCAGCGTTAAGCCGAGCTGTTTAGCTACCAGTCCAGCATAGTCGGCGCTCAATCCTTCATATTCGTCCCGCATGTTAGTCATGCCATAAGGCGGTGACTCGCTGGGAAAAATGCCCATTGCTAACTGCTTTTTATCCTGCAGCAGATGACGGTCTTCCGTCGAAAGCACTAGCGGTTTGAGCCCCTCAAATGAGGCGCGAGTCAGTAAATGGAACTCTTTCGCCTGCACAGGAACTCGCGCGGCACAGAGCAATATCAGGAAAATGCAGCAAAGCGTACGCATAGCACCGGCTATTTGATCAGGTTGTTACGACGGGCAAAATCGATTAGATCGATCAGCGACTGCGCATTGAGCTTCTGCTTTAGGCGATGTTTATAAGTGCTGATCGTTTTTTCACTCAGCAGCAATTGTTCGCCAATCTGTTTATTACCCATGCCCTTACCGATGCTGATTAATACGCTCAGTTCACGATCGGAAAGTTGTTCTAACAATCCGGCGTCATCCTGATCGCTGTAGGTTGAATCCAGCGATGAATGTGTTGATTGCGGGAAAAAGCTGTAGCCGCGCATCACCATTTTGATGGCGTCTAATAACTCGCTCATATCATCGGATTTGGTGACAAAGCCATCGGCGCCCGCCTGTTTACAGCGCTGGGCGAAATGACTGCTGGACTGCGACGTCAGCACCAGGATTTTTAGCCGCAGATTCAGGGTGCGCAGCCGCTCCAGCACCTGGAAACCATCAATCTTTGGCAGCCCAATATCCAGCAGCACTAAATCTGGCAAACATTCCCGTGTTTTCTGAATAGCGTCGACACCGTTATTGGTTTCGGCCACCACTTCCATCTCATTGCGTTCCAGCAACATTTTTACGGCAAATCGGATAACCGGATGGTCATCAACAATGATTACTTTTTTCATAGAAATGAGATCCTGATGACTACGCTGAGCGGGTTATCAATGAGTTCCCAGGGCGGATTACACTATCCGGTTTTAACAGAATGGTCTGTAGGAAATTACTTATGCTTCCTATTCCTGACCCTGAGCTTTTCAGCAGTTTTGCGCCAATCCGATCCTACTCGTCCTGCTGTAACAATATAACTTAACAACACATTTTACCAAATTGTAGGACTCAGAGAATTTTTACCCAGCGGGAAGATGGATGTGAGTCGTGGCATAGCTTTTTTCTGATACGCTCGTTGCAGAACGGTGCATAAGGATGAGAGGCGTGACCTGTGAATAAGCAGAACACTATTTTTTCAAAGTAGATAAAAATCTCGCTAACGCTGTTTGTACGAAATGCCTTACATAATTGCGATTCCACTCTGATGGAGTGCCGGTAAAACAATTATTAAAATGACGTCCAATCCCTAACTTTGCCTTTAGCACATTCCACTAAACGCGTGAATTCGAGTTTGTCATGAAGAAAATTATTGTCGCTATATTATTTTCACTGATTAATACCACAAGCCAATTGGCTTGGGCAGATCGCTGTGATTATGATCCCGGTTCTGGCCCGGTAAATTTAACTGTTCCGCTTTCAGTTGCGAATATTTCCGTTGGCGCTGACGTTCCGGTTGGCTCGACAGTGCATACCCTTAAGGTGATAGGCAGTACAGGTAAACAACCTTGGTTAGTTTGTCGTCCTGAAGGAACATCAAATGGGTTCAGTATTGACCAGTATCTTAGCCTGACCAATGCACCGGCATTAGTTCCGGGCTGGACTGGAAATTATGCGGGCGCAGTATTTCAAACAGGTGTTCCCGGTCTTGGTGTCGCCATTGTCAATAATGACGGTACTACCGCCAATCAAGCCATTACCACTTCAGCGGTAAAAAAGTGGACGACGCCTGTGGGAAATACAGCCTATCATTTTTATTATGGTAACTCATTTACTCTTCATTTTATTAAGACCGGCCCAATGAGTGCAGGTACAGTTAATGGTGCACAGTTGCCAACCGTTTTATTGACCACCGGATCTGTTACGCCTGTAGTAAATATTCCTGATACGCCCTATCGACTTAACTTCTCCGGCAGTCTGAATGTGATCGCTGCCAGTTGCACCACACCCGATGTCAACGTCAACATGGGCAAATGGGAAATCAATAGCTGGTTTGGTACAGGCAAAGCCAATGCCACCTCATGGGTGCCATTTGATATTCGATTGACCAACTGCCCAGCATTTCAGGGTAATTATTCCAATCCCAACGCACCGCCTACGTATCATACTGGCAGTGGATTTGCCGCAGGAACCTGGGTGACGAACATTATCAAGATTAGATTCACACCGAGTAATGGGGTCATTGACGCCGCTCAGGGCATTATGAGCCTAGACAACAGTGCTGATTCCGCACAAGGTATAGGTATTCAAATTGCCGACGGAAAGGTTTCACCTGCACCGGTAAATCTCAACCAGACGCTCGATAAAAATATGGCCAGTAACGCGGTGGGGACGGTTTTATTGCCTTTCTCCGCACGCTATATCAAAACAGGCGGCAACGTTTCACCTGGTGTTGCAAATGGTAAAGTGATTTTCAATATAAGCTATTACTGATTAAGCATTGTTAAATGAGCGGGAATAAGGTTGTATACCTTATTCCCATTTTTATATCTGAATCCCATCATGTTAGTAGGAAACGCGCAAACCAACCGTTTTGGTTAGGTCGCAGTCAATCGCGTTCCATTCACCTGCAATACTCAACGATAGGTCGTCGTAATAATTCCTTTCTGCTTTGTATTATCAATCCACACTAACTTCATACTGCCTTGATGACTAGGCAAAGCCTTGAATCGGACATCAGAGTGAATTGCTGAAATACGCGGTTGAGTGGTTCTGGGACAATGGGTCTTAACATTTTTTTGCTGCAAGGTTATCTCGCACGTCTCTTCTTTTAAATAACCCTGAAAATGAAGCGTGCTGCCCGAAGCTGGCACATTGGCTGAATATAAGCTGGTGAGAAAGGCAAACAGGATGGCGTTGCGGGGAGTCATGTTGTGGCCTCTTATCAAGAATGACACCTTAATAATCGGCCAGATTAGGCAAAACTAAAATTTTTAGCGATGTTTAACTGCCCGGCGGAGTTGCTCCACCAGGCACTTATCGTTTAGCTACCACAAACCGCATTAAAGGATTGCAGTGCAGGTTTGCTGTTTTTTGCTTCAGGCATGCGTTTATAGGGTAACTGACACGATTGATTTGCATTATTACCCCAGCGCACCGTCAATGTGCCCTGCTCTTGTTCCACCAAGGCATATGCCTGTCCCGCCTGACCTACAGAACCCACCTGCTTGCCTTTGCTGTCCAGCACATCGGCGCCAAACGGTAAAGGTTTGTCTTGCCAGTTCGCGGAAATCAGTATTGGCAGACCACGGTGCGCCTTGTATTTCACTTTCACCACCGCACCTGAATAAGGTGCGACGCGTGAAGAGGTGTTCTCAAGTTCTACGCCCGCTGACGTGCCTTTGGGATCCACCACGATCTCATTCATCTGATAGGGGTTGAGATAAGGTACCAGCGCATATCCGCTGTTATCGACAAACACGCCCGGATAGGACGACACGCTCGCGCCCTGCGCACCTTTAGCTTCCACCAGTGCATAGGTATCGCCGGTGTACGGGCTCAAGGTTACACCACCGCTGTGTGCCACGATCGTACCGTTGAGTCCTACAGAACCACTCTGGTAACCTTTACCCGTACTCAATGAACCGCTGAGGTTAGTAGCACTGGCGCGATATTGTCCATTGAGCGAGCCGCTGCTGCCATCACCTGCCGCAGCGTGACGCGCCGTTGCGCCATAGCTGAACTGGTTATTATCTCCCGCCGTACCGGCAATCGAGGCGAGTTGCCCCCAACGACCATCATTGTCATGTGAAAGTTCAGTGCGGAATAGCGGCGTATGGCGTTGATTATCACTACCCAGCGGCATACTGAAACTCAGCAAGTAACTGTTTTGTGAACTGCCATAGCTGCTGTAGCTACGGTTGACGGAAATGCCCCATGACACGGAACCGGTGCGATTGTTATAGCCAAGCTGGAACTGTTTTTCGTTACCTTCACGATTCCAGTAATCCTGCACCGAGCCACTGAGGTAGACATTTCCCCATACATCCGGCAGCGTTTGTCCGGCGGTGACCGAGAAACGATTTTTGGCACGATATACGGAATCCAGGCTAGCGCCACGCTGTAGCACATCACGGCTTTGCATCGCTGTCATAAAATCCATATAGCCGGACGTTGAGAAGCGGTAAGCAGCGATTGACAGATTACTGCCGCTTTCCGGCACTGCTTTGCTGTAGCTAATACGGTAACTTTGCCCGGTTATGCTGGCATCTTGCTGCTCATCAACACTGCGCAGATGGGTGCGCGCCTGCGTAATATCAAAAGCAAAAGCACCCAGCGGGGTACCTAACGCCATTCCGCCTTGCAGCGCGTAATAATTCTGGCTCGCCTGCAATCCTGCGTAACCGGTAACATTGTTAGTTAAGCCATATTGCCAGGTGCCCTGATAGAGCGCGACGTCATCACGAATGTAGTCGGCACGCAATTTACCCGCCGTCACGTCATAGCGGGATGTTCCTGGGCGCAGCAATTGCGCTACCGCTGCATAAGGCACGCGGAAACTGCTTTTACTGCCATCCGCTTCGATCACCGTTACCTCGAGATCGCCACCGTAGCCGGTAGGATAAAGATCGTTGATTAGGAACTCGCCCGGCGACACGGTGGTTTCATAAATCACCTGACCTTGCTGACTAACCGTTACGCGTGCGTTGGTGCGCGCGATACCGCGAATTTCCGGCGCATAGCCGCGCTGAGATTCCGGCAACATGCGCTCGTCGCTGGCCAGTTGAACGCCACTGAACGGCAGCGTATCGAAAATCACACCGCTGGTATTTGATTGCCCGACGACAACGCGTCCACGCAATGGCACTACATCATGCTGCACATAGGTATTAAGCGACTGATAACCGCTGCCGCCTTGTTGCTGCCAGTTGTAGTTGCCGTTGTGACGCAGGTACCAACCGCCGATGTTCAACCCTGCGTTCACGCCGCCAAAGAAGGATTTATACACCTGTCCCGCCGAGCGGCTGGTGTAGGCATTGGTCGAGTATCCCAACATGAAGGCCGGGATCCCTTCATCCCATAACGCTGGATCAACGTAATCCTGTGGCACCTTATTCAGATAGATTTGCGGAATGGAGATGTCGAGACGCAACTGGTTGCTGTCGTAGCTCACGCTGGCGTCCGGCAATACAGACGTTAAATCGCTGCAATCCTTTTCACTCGTGAGCAGATCCGCAGCCGACGCTGGCAGCGCCGAGGCATTAAACGGGATCTTTTTCAGCAATGATGAAGGTATGCAGGCGCGAACTTGCTTATCTGCCATCTCGCGGAAGTTGATATCCTGATTGGCAATCAAGTGTTCATTAACGTACACCAACGTGCGATAGGTGCCCGGTGTAGCCGATGCGCCCTGGTTAAAGCGCCTCAGATCGATGGCTCCTCCTTTGCTGACCTGTAAAAAACTGGCGTCAAACTCCGCCTCTTCAGCGGCAAAGGCTTGATGTGCGCCACTTAATAACGCGGTAAACACCGCGCTCGCTAATAAGGTGTAACGCAGTGGCATTGAAGATTCTCTGGTAAAAGTCATAAGCGTGCCTTCCGGCACGTCCTGACATGCCGGCTATAGGAGATAGAGATTCAAGAGAGAAGTTATTTAATGGCAGCGGTAAAAGGCTGAACGGCCCCGAAATCGTTAACGTAGTCGCCGCTGACGTTCGCACCTGCGCTGGCGCTGATTTTGAAAGTCAACGAGGAGAGTGGCGGCACCATTTCACCGTCAATCGTGCGTCCATTCACCGTAACCGTCACTAGCGAGACGTTGTAAGGCGTTGGATTGCTGGCTTTCAGCTGGCCATTACTCACAGACCAATTCAGCGATTTCACCGCTTCATTCGCATCGCCCTTCAGTCCTGCTGGACGATAAAACAGTTTGATACGGGTGCGGAACGCCATCTGTAAGGTATTAAGTTCCGCCTTGTCTTTGGTTTTAGCCGGAATCTCCAGCACGTTTAGCCATGACACTGATTCACGATCGTGGGCAAACGCGCCAGAATTGCTTAAAGACAAACGTAAAGTCTGCCCTTTCCCTGCATCAACACGGTTCACCGGTGGCGTGATGATGTAAGGCGTTTGAATGTTCTCAGGCGTCGCATTGGCATCTCCGTTATCAACCCAGCTTTGGATCAACACGGGTGAAGCTCCCACGTTTTTCAGTTGCACGGAGACTTCTTTGTCATCCTGATGATAAATAACGCGCGTCCCAGTAATGACGATGCTGGCCAAAGCCTGGCTGCTAATTAACGCGGTGCAAAACAGAGCGAAAAAAGGAAGGGTTTTTCTGATGGAGATGTTCATGTGTGAATCCTGAGATGTAAAGGTGGGATTGCTCCCACCTGACAGCGATTACTTGTACATAATCGAGTAAACGACGCTGCTTTTAACCAGACCCGCGGTAGTCGCACCTTCAGCGTAATACTGCACGGCGTACGGCAGAGTTGCGCTGCCACTCGCGACGCTGGCGTAAGTATTTTGGGTGATCTGATTCTGGTTACCCGCCTGAATCACACTTGAGTTAGCGCCATCCAGCAACTGCAAGCTGACGTTAGTTGCGCCACCTGCAGAGGTGTTCTTCAGACGGCCATTAACGGTGTCAACCGTCGCGCCCGCTTCGAAGAACGCTGAAGCAGTTTGCAGCGTGCCAGTACAGTTGGTCAGCGCCATGTTGAAACCAGTACGACCCGCAACTTGAGCAGCGTTTGTCAGCTGATTAGTTGATACCGTTGGCAGCACGACAGTGGCATCTGCCGTCTGGCCGTCAACGATAACGTCACAGGTGCTGGCTGTCAGTTCGCCGTTGAAGGTGATGGTGCCGGTTGACGCAGCTTGAGACGACGCGCTCATCACCAGCAGAGCCAAAGCGGAAGCAGCGAAAATAGATTGAGTAGTTTTGCTCACGAGAATGATTCCCTGTTTGTCGTTTTTACGTGGAGGCTAATCGCTCCGGTCCTCAGACTGAGTACCCTTAAGAAGACCTGGTGTTGCTTAAGGGAAGGTGTCCGTCTGATGGCGTAAAGATTACGGTTTACAGGGGATGTCAGGTATCAGAGCGGAGGCCTACATTTGTCAAGATAGGCTGTAATTCTTGTAGTCCATTTTGTAGGCCGCTGTAGTCCAATGTAAGCATTGATGCGGGCGTCAGGATTTATTGAGCAGAATGCTGCTCGAGGTAATCAGCAATACTGGCATTGATCTCTTCAACTGCTGGAGAGACTTCCGACCACAGATTGGCTAAGAAGATGTTGTCAGGGGGAGATTGCAGGCAGGCTGTTTCTAACTGGCGACAGGCATGTTCAGCGCGACGAGCGCCGGTGATCTGCGCGGCTCCGGCAATACGGTGCACGCTTTTGGCGAGTTCACCCCAATCCGCGCGGGCATAAAGCGCTGCAGCTGCGTTTAAATCCGTGGAATTACTTTTTAGTGTCATGGCAAGCATGGCGCAAAGCAGGGATTCATCGTGGCCAGTTAACGTGCGCAGGCGCTCCAGGCTAAGTAGTGAATCTAAGGGTTTTGCAGATTTAGCCAAGAGAGCCTCTTTCTGTGCAACACAGCACACTAATCGAGATGATGACGACGCGCGAAATCGATTAATTCGAGTGTTGAACTCAGCGCCAGTTTGGTCAGGATGCGGGTTTTGTAAGTACTGACAGTTTTGTTGCTGATGTGCATGATCTCAGAGATATCGATCACTTTCATACCGCGCGCCAGATGCTGCAGAACCTGAAATTCGCGGCTTGAGAGATTTTTAATCGCATCCACTTCCGCTTCGGGCATTTTATTGGTGCCCTTATTATCGCGGCGCTTCAGCGGGAAGTAGCCGTAACCGCGCATCACGGCGCGCACCGCATCACCCAGCTCTTCCAGATTATTACGCTTACCGACAAAACCATCGGCCCCGGTGCTCATACAGCGACTCAAATAGTGGTCATCATCGCGAGCGGTTAACACCAGAATGCCACCGCGATATTCCACTGCGCGCAATTTCACGATCAGCTCAATGCCGCTTAGTCCAGGAATATCGAGGTCAAGCACGATGAGATCGGGATGATGTTCGTTGATCATTTTCAACGCCTGGTGGCCCTCTTCCGCTTCGGCTACCACCGTATGCCCATCTTTTTCCAGTAAAAAACGAACCGCAAGACGTGCGACTGGATGATCATCAATTATCAAAATACTCGCCATCTTCACCTCTTCTACGACGACAGGAGTTGTCCCAAGTAGTTTAAAATAACTTACCAATAAAACAATCAGATAAGCGGTGCGATATTCCCAACTCCGGGGAAATGTCCTACAAAATTGGCGAAATGGATGACAAGCCAAATTTGCAAAAGTAAAACGATCGGTTTACTTTTTAAGGATGAAAAAGAAACTCGATATCATCAATGCCGCTGAGCGGCTGTTCTATCTCAACGGCTTTCACGCCATCAGCACCGATCGCATTTGCAGCGAGGCGAATGTCTCGACGCGCACCTTGTATCGCTATTTCCCCTCGCGTGAAGCGCTAACGGCCGCAGTGCTGGAGGCGCGACAAGATCGTTTCTTCGCCGCGTTGCAATCGCCGGACCATCCGCAAGCGGTCAGCCACATGTTCGATGCGATGGCCGACTGGATGCAGCAATATGGCAATAATGGCTGCTTGTTTCTCAAGGCATGGGGCGAATACGCCGGAGAAGATGCCGCGCTAGCCGAACAGGCGCTGGCTTATCGCCACAAGATGCGCGATTACATTGCACGCGCCATTCAGCAGGCGCTCGGCAAGCAGCATGTCGCGCTAGCGGATGCGGTTTGGCTGCTGTTTGAAGGTGTGCTGACTTCCGCGCTGATCATCGGCGCGGCGCAGGCGTGCGAAGCCGGTAAAAACGCCGCGCTGCAGCTTATCGCGTTCAGTGAACAGACATGAAGGGTACGGCGCTCGGCATCACCGGATTTGCACTTATCGCGGTGACCTACGGTATGGCGCGTTTCGCCTGGGGCTTGATGATGCCCGAGGTGATGCACGACATCCCCTTTACCCGGCGCGTTTCTGGCGTGCTTTCGGCCTGTAGCTTTGCCGCTTACTGTGTGGCGGTGTTGATCGCGCCGATGATGACCGCCCGCGCCGGGCCGCGATTTCCTGCAGCGGTTGCCGCGCTGTGTGCCGCGTTGGGTTTGTTGATCATCGCGAGCGCGGTATCGCCGTGGATGCTCGGCGTCGGATTGTTTATCGCCGGCATGAGCGCCGGTCTCGCCTCGCCTGCGTTAGCGAGCGCAGTCAGCCAGCGTATTGAGGCTGAGCAACAGCCGCCGATGAACACGGTTATCAATGCCGGAACCAGCATGGGCATTATGTTGTCAGTGCCAATTTTGTACTGGCTGCCCGGCGGTTGGCGCATCGCCTGTACGGTTTTTGCCGCGCTGGCGATGATCTGCCTGGTGCCGATTTGGCGCCAGCTACCCAATCACAATGAAAACGCTCAACGTGAATCCTGGTTAAGCCACCTGCGGCAGCGCTCGCTGCAGCGCCTTATCTTCATTGCACTGTTCAGCGGCGTCGCCAGCGCGGCTTGGTGGAGCTTCGGCCCGGATCTGCTGCATCACATTCAGGTCAGCGACCGCATGGTTAGCCTGTTGTGGCTCATCGCTGGCGCAGCAGGCATTATCGGCGCGCTCACCGGCCCGATGGCGAAATGGATGGGGATGAAGCGGGTTTATTGGCTGTCGCAATGCTGCCTTGCCGTGCCCTTATTGCTACTGGCGTTCAGCCATCACTATTCAGCCTGGCTGTTTCCCGCCGTGGCGCTGGGTGGCGCGGCGTATGTTACGCTCTCGGGCGTGTTGCTGGTGTGGGGCGCAGAAGCAACCAACAATGCCCCCGCCGTTGGCGTAGGCATCTTGTTCTTTATGTTGGCTGCGGGTCAGGTGATGGGATCGCTGCTGTTTGGACAACTCTTTATGCTGGCAGGCGCGCCAACCGCATTAACGCTGTTTGCCGCGCTGCCGTTGCTAATGATGTTTGTTATTCGTCGTTAAACGGATCTTTTTTGTCGTCTTCACTGTCATCGCGCGTTCTGGGGATCTCACCGTGTTCGCTGGGATTGTCCTTGGCGGGATGCTTTTCATCATTCACGTCGCGTTTATCTTTAGGGTGATTGCTCATCTGAAGCTCCTTTATTGATCACCCATTAAGTGTAGTTGATGGGGCGAGGAGTTCGCCCCATACGCTTACTGCAACGCTTTCAGAATCTGCATCGCGGCTTTAACCCGCTCGGTATTGGGATAATTTTTGTTCGCCAATATCACAATGCCAACCTGTTTCTCCGGGATGAAGGCGACATAAGCACCGAAGCCACCGGTTGCGCCAGTCTTATGCACCCACGACGCGCTGACACGCGGATGTGATTCGGCATCCCGCACCGGCTGCGGCCCAAGCGCCACCTTGTTATCCGCGCCCTTCACCGCCATCTCCGCCTGAGCGGGCCAATCCAGCATCTCCCACCCCAAACCTTGATAGAGCGCATCGGTGCGATAGAAACGCGTTTGCGCGAAATCCAGCGCCTGCTGCAGCGGCTTATCGTTAACCTGCTGCGGATCCATATTGGCCTGCATCCAGCGCGCCATATCTTTAATCGACGACTTCACGCCATAGGCTTCAGCATCTAGCATGCCCGGCGACACGCGCACCGGTTTGCCTTCGCGGTAGCCCCATGCGTAAGCATTTTTCGCGGCGTCAGGCACGGTGATAAAGGTGTGCTTGAGCTGCAATGGCGTGAATACGCGCTGCTGCATTGCCTGTTCAAAAGTCAGCCCGCTGGGTTTCGTCGCCAGCCAGCCAAATAAGCCGATGCTGCTGTTGGCATATTGACGCGTGTTGCCCGGCGCCCACTGCGGTTGCCACTGTTGATAGAAGTTCGCCAGCGCCTTTTCTTCGGTCACGGCATCGGGCACCTGCAGCGGCAAGCCGCCAGCGGTGTAAGTCGCCAGCTGCAGCAGCGTGATGTCGCGCCACTGCGGCGTGTTCAGTGCCGGCCAATATTTGCTGGCAGCATCGCTCAGCGCGATCTCGCCTTTATTCACCGCAACGCCACTCAGCACGCCGGTGAAGGTTTTACTCACCGAACCCAGCTCAAACAGCGTGTCTTGGGTGACCGGGCGCTGCTGTTTGACATCCGCCATGCCCCAGGTGAAATAGTGAGGCTGGCCTTTAACCACCACCGCCACCGCCATGCCGGGAATCGATTGCTGCTGCATTAGCGGTTTGATCGCCTGATCAATGGTTGCCTGCACATCCGCCTTCGCGGCGAACGCCATGGAGCACGCCGAGGTCAGTGCTGTAGCTATCAATGTTTGAGAAATCAATTTCACTGTTATTAACCTTCCGGGTTGTTGTTCCGCGGGCAGTTTGCCTAATTTGACAGGGTGCAACAAACTGTTAATTTTAGCGTCAGACAATAGAAAATCTTACAGGTAAGCGCATGACTCGCCCCTATATTCCCCTTAACGCCCTCAGAGCTTTCGAAGCCGCCGCACGTCATCTAAGTTTTACTAATGCGGCGATTGAGCTGCACGTAACCCATGCCGCCGTGAGCCAGCAGGTAAAATCGCTGGAGCAGCAGCTCGGCTGCCAGCTGTTTGTGCGGGTATCGCGCGGATTGATGCTGACCACAGAAGGTGAAAGCCTGTTGCCAGTGCTCAACGACTCTTTCGATCGGATTGCCGATACGCTGGATCGTTTCTCATCCGGACAGATGCGCGAGAAATTGAAAGTCGGCGTGGTGGGAAGCTTTGCCACCGGTTTGCTGTTGCCGCGATTAGAGGATTTTAACCGCGGCTATCCGCACATTGAGCTGCAACTCTCCACCCACAACAATCGCGTCGATCCGGCTGCCGAAGGCCACGATTACACTATTCGCTTTGGTAGCGGCGCCTGGCACGGCACCGAGGCGCAGTTTATTTGTCCTGCCCCGCTATCGCCGCTGTGTAATCCGGCCATTGCCCGGCAGTTGCAGCAGCCTGCAGACGTGCACAAATTTACCCTGCTGCGCTCGTTCCGGCGTGATGAGTGGAGCCAATGGCTGCAAAGCATTAACGAACATGCGCCATCGCCTGCGCATCCGGTGATGATATTTGACTCATCCCTGACGATGATTGAAGCGGCATTGTTGGGTGCGGGGATTGCGCTGGCACCGGTGAGGATTTTCGATCACCTGCTGCAAAGCGAGAAGCTGGTGCGCCCTTTTCCTGCTGAAATCGATCTCGGCGGCTACTGGTTAACGCGTTTGCAATCGAGGCCAGAAGGCGCCGCGATGACGGCGTTTTCGGGTTGGTTGATGAATACCTTTTTGCCCGGTGCGTATTAATTAAACGAACACGTGATTTGTAGCGCGAATGCGCAGGCCGGAGTCACTTTTGGTCCGGTGGTCCTCGCGCCGCAGCAGATGCGTCAGCGCCCGCACGTAAGCCATGCATTAAGCTATCTGTTTCGCCTTCGCCAGCGTGCGCGCAAGAATTGAAGAGTACAGCGGTTTGCCGCCGAAGAACTGCGCAGCCAACGTCGCGCCGAGGCAGGTAATGATCATCGGCAAAATCAGCTGATAATTGTTGGTCATCTCCAGCACCAGCACAATGCCGGTCAGCGGCGCGCGCACCGAGGCCGCAAACAGCGCGCCCATACCGGCCACGGCAAAGGTTGCCGGCTCCAGATGTAAACCCGGCAGCCATTGCATGCAGAGCTGTCCGAAGCAGGTACCGAGTAGCGTGCCTAGCGTCAGCATCGGGGCGAAAATACCGCCTGGCGCGCCAGAGGAGAAACAGCAGATGGTAATGATTGTGCGCAGTGCGAAGAGCAGAAACAGTGCCAGCGCGCTGTAACCGCCGCTGGAGAAATCAGGAATTAAGGCAATCCCGCCATTGATGGCTTGTGGCAGCAACAGACCAATCACGCCGCACACGCCAGCCAGTAAACTTCCCCACATCACCCACGGCGCTATGCGACCCTGGTGCAAACGCTGAAACTGTTCCTGCGCGAGGAAAATGAAGCGGTTAAACGCCACGCCGCAGCCACCAAATAACACGCCTAACAGCAGATAAAGCCACAGCGTATTGGTTGGCGCATCCTGCAGTTGACCTATATTGATGATCGCCTCATTACCATTGCACACGCGGAAAACAATGCTGGAAACGATGACGCCAACAAACACCGCTTTGATGGAAATCAGGCTGTAGCGAAACTGCGGACGCATCTCTTCGATAATAAACAGAATGCCGGCAAGCGGCGCGTTGAAAGCGGCCGACAAACCCGCGGCAGCGCCGGTTGCCAGCAATGTGTGGCGAGACTCAGAAGATTTTACGCGGAACAGATCAACACACATGCCGCCGATATTGCCGCCCAGCTGCACGGTCGGTCCTTCACGACCCAGCACCATGCCTGAACCCAACGCGCCCATGCCACCAATGAATTTCACCGGCAGCACGCGCCACCAACGCACCGGACGCAGTTCCTCCAGCGCGCCTTCAATTTCGGGAATGCCCGATCCGCCCGCTTCCGGCGCGTAACGTCGCACCAGAAAATAGCCGATTGCGCCCAATAATGCCGAAAGCAGAAATGCACCGATTATTTTCACCAGCAGATTGTCACCGGCATCCGCGAGCCAGCTCAATCGCGTCTGCACCACAAAATTCACGGCTTTATCAAAGGCTACGCCAACCAGGCCGGTTAACACACCGACCAGCGCGGCCAGCAGCAACAGTGCGACGGGCGTTTTGTCGCGGCGTAATAGTTTCTGCATCAGCATGAAGCGCCCGGCACGTAAAATCGTTTTGGGCTCTGCGGAGTGATGATTAGCAGGCATGCAAATCCCTCTGTTTTCAGAACAGTGTTCAAACGTTAGTTTGAGAAAAGAGGGATTATCATACTGAGAATGAAGTGATTTTTAACCCAGGAATTCGCAAGCGGATTTTTCAGGTTGGAAGAGGCTGGCTGCATTAGCCTCCTCCACGGGGAATTAGTCCTGCTCTTCAGCAATCAGCGTCAGTTTTTCGTCGGTGGCTTTTTCTTCTTCCAGCGTTTCACCCAACAACTTCGCGGCATCCTGATAATCCAGTTTCAGGGCTAACGCACGCAAAGTACCGTAGGTGGCGATCTCATAGTGCTCAACCTTCTGCGCGGCACCGATCAGTCCCGCATCGCAAACTGGCCCTTTCTCCACTTCATCGATAATTTCCTGCGCCTCTTCAGCAAGACCTTCCAGCGCATGACATTTCATCCGTTTAATCTGCACGCCTTCTGTGAGCTCAACCAGTTGATCAATACGTTCAATTTGTCCGCGCGTTTCTTCGAGGTGCTGTTTAAAAGCTGCGACCAGATTAGGATCGGAGGCGGCGCGAATCATTTTTGGTAACGCTTTAGTAATCTGTTTTTCTGCGCTGTAAATATCAGAGAGATCATGCACAAACAGATCTTGAAGTGTTTTAATCGTCATAATAATGCCTTTTAGTAGAAGGGGATATTAGGTAGGTAAAACCATGGGCGAGAATGAACAAGAAATTACGCCGGCACATAAGCCTGACTTAATCATGGCGGACATTACATAATTCACAAGCGAAGCCTGAAAATAAACTCACCATATTGTTTGAATCGTTGCCAGACTTAAAACAGGTCATTCGGAGAGAACGTGATGAAAAAGCCAGCCCCGCCAGAACTCAACGGCGAAATTATTCACGAACGCAGATTAATGCCGCTCGGTTTAATTTCTCTTTATGAAGTTACCTTCAATAATGGCAAATATGCCGTTATGCGTTTGGATAAAGCCCAACCCTTTCATCAGGGTGACGTTTTTAAACGTGTTAATGACTGCTGGTATTGTGATGAAGAATTAATACATCCAGTGGCTTTTCAGTTTGTCGATCAGGCTGAAGCGCAGCGGTCATTTATCGAATATGAGCGATAATATTATCTTGCGGTCTTTCACATCGGCGAATGAAACGCAGCGAGTTGGTCCGGTTGCGCTGGCGGCAAAGACATCCAGAAATTCACATCCATGCTGGTTTCATATTCCGCATGCGCCTCAAGAAAAATATGCTCGCCGCTGCGCGATTGCCCGCCGTAAAGCCAACCGCCCTGCACCTCACCATTTTCAAATTGCACGATGCACTCCTGCTTGAAGCCGGGCGCTTGTTCATTTACATCAATCCATTCAAGAATATGGCGCATTCTCTTACTCCTCGGCAATAAACAGTGATTTACAGTGCGGGCATAACATAGCTTGTCCGCGTGCTTGCTTTAAGGAAGATTGTGGGCAAAACTTTTTACAGACTGGACACTGAGTTTTGACTTCCCGGCGTGATAAGCTTTCTAAAAATTGATTTAACCAGCTCATGATTTATTTCCTTTTCAGTTAACTCATTCTAACACACCTGATTTTTTTCATTGCAGCTAACACTTGACAACCAGGTTAAAGATCTTCAACCCCATAATTACGTTCAGTTAAATGTTTTAAATTAACTTTTATTTTATAAACCAACCGTTAAATTGTTTTAGCGCTATACTCAAATAAGACAAATATTTTCCCTCGCCCTCTCTTATACCGTCGACTTTCCTGTTGATAGTGCTGACTTTTATAATCCATTGGATTTTTTGCGACGCCATTATGAAAAATAAACTTCCCACCGGGTCATTCACTAGCAGTAGTGCGCTTCCGGCAACGGCACGCAGTAGTTTTGAGTTTTTACATCACAGCGGTGTTTACCAGGCGAACCGGCCAGATGTTTTTTCCGAGCGGCAAATGGAAATATATGGCGAGCGTCTGGCAAAAACGCATCATCTTTCCGACGCCAAAAAAAGCTATAAATTATTGCAGCGGCTGACGGAAAACGAACAGGCGCTGATAAAAAGCGCTGAAATATTAAGTACCGGTGAGAAGCGTAATTTGACACCGGCTGGCGAATGGTTGCTGGATAATTTTTATATTATTGAAGAGCAAATTCGGATGGTGCGCCATCTGTTGCCCACCAAATTTGGTCAGGGTTTACCTGCGCTGAAAGACCCCGCGCACTATTTGCGTATTCAGGCGATCGCGGATGAGATGATCAGCCACAGTGATGGCCGCTTAGAGTCAGCAGTGTTGGCGACCTTTATTCATGCTTATCAACGCGTGACGCCGCTGCTAATGGGTGAACTCTGGGCGCTTCCCGCCATGCTGCGCTTTGCGCTGCTCGATAACCTCGCACGTATTGCGCAAGGTGTTGCTGAGATTCATCAGGAGCGCAGCCAGGCCGAAGCGTGGATTAATGAGATCGTTCATCACTCCGCCAGAGACGCCACTCGCGTGATTCAGGTGATCGCCGATATGGCGCACAAAAACGATCAGCTTTCCGGCGCGTTTGTCGCCGAACTGGCACGCAAACTGAATGGGCAGAATCACTCGCTGGCGCTAACGTGGGTGGAGCAACACCTGCTGAACACCGGGCGTAATACTGCGGATGTGATTGAACAATTCAACCGCCAGCTGGCACTGAGTCAGCTCTCGGTCAGCAACAGCATTGCCGGATTGCGCCAGCTGGGCGAAATCAACTGGCAGGATTTGGTTGAGTCGCTGAGCCTGGTAGAGCAGGTGCTGGCGCAGGATCCCGCCGGGATTTATCCGCAGATGCATTTTGACAGCCGCGATCAATATCGGCATGTGGTTGAAGAGCTGGCTCGCCAGAGCGAATTCGATGAGCTAAACGTGGCCAATCAGGTGCTGGCGCTGAGCCGTCAGGCCGCATTGCCAGCGCGCCAACAGCATATTGGTTACTTCCTACTGGATAAAGGGCGTGCGCAGCTTGAGCAACAGCTAAAGCCGCGCCGTTCCTGGCTGAATCAGGCGCGCCATCATCTCAGCCAAACGCCGCTGCTCTCCTGGCTGGGCAGCCTGACGTTATTGACAACCGCTTTCAGCGCCGAAGCGCTGTTTTTCACTCATCAATCCGCGATGTCGGTGGTGCTGTGGCTGTTACTGGTGCCGGCGGTAATTTTAATCAGCAGCCAGCTCGCCCTGCAGCTGCTCAGCGAAGTGACAACCCGCACCCGCCATCCGGTACCGCTTCCGCGACTTGATTACGAGCGGGCGGTACCGGATGGCGATCGCACGCTGGTGGTGATCCCCTGTTTAATCAGCAGCAAACATGGCACCGATGCGCTGCTGCGGTCGCTGGAAACCAGCTATCTCGGTAACGCGCTCGACAACATCAGCTTTATGCTGCTGGCCGATTTCACCGACAGCGCGGCCGAACACGATGACGATGATGCAGAAATCATCGGTTATGCGGTGCTGAAAATTCAGGCGCTCAACCGCCGTTACAGCAGCAAGTCGCACAATGATGGGCTTTTTTCTCTGCTGCATCGCAACCGTGTGCTAAACCCTTCGCAGGGCGTGTGGATGGGTTACGAGCGTAAGCGCGGCAAATTGCATGCGCTCAATCGCTGGCTGCAGGGCGAAGAGGAGACATTTAACGTTATCGTCGGTGCCAGCCAGGCGCAAATGCGCACCGTGAAATATGTCATCACCCTCGATAGCGACACCATTCTGCCGCGCGAAACCGCGCACAAGCTGATTGGCATTATGGCGCATCCACTCAATGCGCCGGTATTTGATGACAGCCTGAACCGCGTAGTGGAAGGCTACGCCATTCTGCAGCCCCGTCTGGCGGAGGAGATTCCGCCTTTTGGCCAAGGCCGCTACGCGCGCCTCTCCAGCAGCGTGCCGGGCAACGATGCCTACTCGTCGATGTCTTCCGATATCTATCAGGATCTGTTTGGCGAAGGCTCGTTTGTCGGCAAAGGCATTTACGATGTGGCTGCGTTCACCCGCGCGACGCGCAATACCTGCCCGGAAAATCTGGTGCTCAGCCATGATTTGCTGGAAGGCTGTTATGCGCGCTCCGGCGTGGTCAGCAATGTGGTGCTGTATGAACACTATCCGGATAACTATCTCAGCGATGTCGCGCGCCGTTTCCGCTGGGTGCGCGGTGACTGGCAGTTGCTGAACTGGCTGAAACTGCGCGTGCGACTGGAGGATGGCGGATATCAGGCCAATCCGCTGAGTGCACTATCGCGCTGGAAATTATTCGATAACCTGCGTCGCAGCCTGATTGCGCCCGCCTTACTGCTGCTGATGTTTCTGGCCTTTAGCTGGGTGGCGAATCCGCCGTTTTGGCTCGGCTGCATTGCGCTGTTCCTGCTGTTGCCCAGCGCCTTAGCGTTGAGCATGGAAGGCATGCGCAAAAGCAAGACGCGCGCCTGGCAGCATCATCTCACTATCCTGTCTTCGGATGCGTTAATGCGCCTGAGCCGCGCGGGACTGACGCTGGCGACACTACCGCATGAAAGCTACTGGTCGCTGAAGGCGATTATTGTCACGCTGTGGCGACTCAACGTGAGCGGGCAGTTTCTCCATGAATGGAAAAGCGCCTCGGCGGGCAGTTCCTCGCCCACGCCGTCACTGCGCCATTTTTATCAGGCGATGTGGTTTAATCCGGCGGCGGGCGTTGCACTGTCACTTTTAACCGCGCTGGTTAATCCTGAATTGATTGCGCTGGCGTTGCCGATCTCGCTGCTGTGGCTGATCACGCCGTGGCTGTTGTGGCAGTTGAGTAAACCAGCCCATTCGCGCCAGAAAAAGCTCTCCGCCGAGCAGCAACAGTTTTTGCGCCATACCGCGCGTCACACCTGGGCTTGGTTTGAAGATTTCGTCACCGCTGAACATAACCACTTGCCGCCGGATAATTTTCAGGAAGTGTTGCAGCCGGTGGTGGCGCATCGCACCTCGCCGACCAATATCGGGCTGTCGCTGCTGGCCAATTTAACCGCATGGGATTTTGGCTACATTACGCAGAAACCGGTGATAGCCCGTTCGCTCGCCGCGCTGGATAGCCTCGATCGCATGGAGCATTTTCGTGGACATCTCTACAACTGGTATGACACTTACACGCTGAAGCCGTTAAATCCGCGCTACGTCTCCACCGTCGATAGCGGCAATCTCGCCGCGCACCTCGCCACCCTGCAGGCCGGGCTTGCGCAGTGGAAGCATCTACCGGTGCTCGCCTTGCCAGTGATCATGGCCGGTCTGCATGACACCTTGTTGCTGGCGAAAGCGCAAATGGGCACAGAGCGTAACGATCGCTGGGATGAGTTAACCGCGCAGTTTGCTGCGCTGCAACAGGCCGCGCCCGCTGCGATTGCCAGTCACCTCTCGTCGCTGATCGCGTCGAGTGAAATTCTGCTGGCGCAGATGCAGCTGCCGCCGTTGCAGGTGAAATGGTTCGAACGGTTTATCCACCAGCTCAGCGATTTGCAGCAGGAGTGGACGCTGTTTTTCAGCTGGCTCACGCCGGATGATGATCTGCCTGCCGCCCTACCTTCTCTGCTGTGGCTGAGTGAGTTAGAGCGTCATCGCCCCGGCCTCCATTCTCAGCTCGCGGCGTCTGTGATGTGGGCCGCGCGTGAACGCATGGCGACCTTGCTGGAGCTGGAAGGACGGCTGGAAGATCATGCAAAAATGGATTTCCGCTTTCTCTATGTCGAAAAAACCGCGCTGCTCAGCGTGGGTTACAATCTCGACAGCGGCGCGCTCGATAAAGGCCATTACGATCTCTTCCCGTCCGAAGTGCGCCTGACGCACTACTACGCCATCTCTGCTAATCAGCTGCCGGTAAAAAGCTGGTTCGTGCTGGGCCGTTTGTTCACCCAACTGGATAACAAACCGGCGGTGATGTCGTGGAGCGGCTCGATGTTTGAGTACCTGATGCCGCATCTGGTGATGCCGGTTTACCCGGATACGCTGCTGGAAAAAATGGCACTGTCGGCGGTGAAGCAGCAGATCGCGTCCGGTGATGCCGCGCAGATTCCGTGGGGCGTCTCCGAGTCGGCTTACGCCGCGTTCGATGACAGCCAAAACTATCAATACAAAGCCTTTGGTACGCCAGAGTTAGGGCTGAAGCGTGGCCTCAACGATGATCATGTGGTTGCGCCCTACGCCTCGCTGTTGGCGCTGATGGTGCTGCCGCATCAGGCCACCGACAACCTGATGCGACTGAAGAAAATGGGTGCCTGCGGCAAATACGGTTTCTATGAGGCGCTCGATTTCACCACGCAGCGCCTGGCGCGCGGCCAGCAATTTGTCGCGGTGAAAACCTACATGGCGCATCACCAGGGCATGGGTTTTCTGGCGATTTCGCACCTGCTGCATGAAGCGCCGATGGTGGCGCGGTTTATGTCGAGTGCGCGCTTCCAGTCTTCCTACTTGCTGCTGCAGGAGCGCGTGCCGGATGACATTGAGCTGTATACCCCGCGTCGGCAGTTCGTTGACACCAGCGAGATCAAACCGCGTTCAGATACGCCCGAACTGCGCGAGTTCAGCGGCTCGGCGGCGCATCTGCCGCAAATCCAGCTGCTGTCGAATGCCAATTATCATGTGATGGTGACGCAATCCGGCACCGGGTATAGCCAGTGGAAAGGATTGGCGTTAACCCGCTGGCGCGCCGATGGCACCAGCAATCAGCACGGTATCTTCTGCTACATCCGCGATCGCCAATCCGGCGAGCTGATTAGCCCGACGTTCCAGCCCAGCGGTGATGCGCGCCCGCAGCACATTGCGCGCTTTACCGACGCCGGCGCGGAGTTTGAATCGCGCATGGAAACGCTCAGCACCCGCACTCAGGTGGTGGTGTCGCCAGAAGATGATGTGGAAATCCGCCGCATCGTCCTGACCAACCATTCACGCCAGCTGCGTGAAATAGACATCACCAGCTATGCGGAAGTGGTGCTGGCTTCTGCCGCCAGCGATATGGCGCATCCGGCGTTCAGCAACCTGTTTGTGCAAACCGAAATCGTCACTGAACTGGAAGCGATTCTGGCACATCGCCGCCCGCGCGATGAGAAAACCGAGCCGCTGTGGATGTTCCACGCCCTGCTGATTCACGGCACCAGCGAGCGCGATACGCATTATGAAACCGACCGCGCACAGTTTATTGGTCGCGGCAGAACCGCCGCCAATCCGCAGGCGATGGCAGCCGATGGCGTACTCAGCGGCAGCGCAGGTGCGGTGCTCGATCCATTGCTGTCGATTCGCCAGAAAATCGCCATCAAAGCGGGTAAATCCGTCACCCTCGATCTGGTGTATGGCGTCACCACGCAGCGTGATGCCTGCCTTGGCTTGCTTGAGAAGTATCGTAACAATGTCTACGCCAATCGGATATTTGAAATGGCGGCCTCGCACAGTCAGGTGGCGCTGCGCCAGCTGAATATCCTCGCTGAAGATGCCAGTTTGTATAACCAGCTCGCCAGCGCGGTGATTTTTGCCAGCCCTGAAATGCGCGGCGACAGCCAGCGTCTGCAGCAGAATCGCCTGGGACAATCGTCGCTGTGGCGACACTCGCTGTCTGGCGACTTACCGATCGTGCTGGTGCGCATCGAAAGCGATACCCAGCTCAGCCTGGTGAGCAATATGATCAAAGCGCATCAATACTGGCGTCAGAAAGGATTGACGGCAGATTTGGTGATCCTCAACGGCGAGCAAATCGGCTATCAGCAGCTGTTGCAAAATCAGCTGATCAAAATGATTTCATCGGGCGAGATGCAGATGCTGACCGACAAGCCTGGCGGCATCTTCCTGCGCCAAAGCGAGCACTTTGCGGCCGAAGATGTCACGCTGCTACTCAGCGTAGCTGCCGTGGTGCTGGAAGGCCGCAACGGCAGTTTGGCCGACCAGCTGACGGTGCTGTTAAAACCGCAGCCGGTGGCGCCGCCTTGCCGCTTCCTGGCGCATAAACAGGCCTTTCCTGCGCCCGCTCGCCTCGCTGAGCCGGAAAACATGCAGTTGTTTAATGGCACCGGCGGCTACAGCGCCGATGGCAGTGAATATCACATTTTGTTGTCCCCACATCAGCAGACGCCCGCGCCCTGGTGCAATGTGCTGGCAAATAAACAGTTTGGTAGCGTGATTTCAGAAAGTGGTCAGGCCTACACATGGTATGAAAATGCGCATGAATACCGCCTGACGCCGTGGCACAACGATCCGGTCAGCGATACGTCGGGCGAAGCCTTTTATTTGCGCGATGAGGAGAGCGGCGATGTCTGGTCGCCTATGCCGCTGCCGATGCGCGGCGCCGGAGATTATTTGACGCAGCACGGCATGGGTTACAGCCGCTTTATGCATCAGGAGCAAGGCATTAGCAGCACGCTCACCACCTTCATAGCTGGCGAGCAGGCGGCGAAAATCACCCTGATTCAGCTCAGTAATCTGTCTGGCAAAACCCGCCATTTGTCGATCACCGGCTACGTCGAATGGGTGCTGGGTGAGCTGGTGAGCCAATCTGCCCGCCATGTACAAACTTCTTCGGCGATGGTTGCGGATGGCAGCGCCATTCTGGCGGTAAATCCCTATACCAGCAGCGGATCGATGCGCACCGCCTTCTTCGCCGCATCCGGCAATCAGATTGCTTTCAGCGGTAATCGCCTTGAGTGTCTGGGCCGCAATGGCTCGACGCGTAAGCCAGCGATGATGCAAGCGCGTGGCTTGTCGGGTAACACCAGCGCGGGTCTCGATCCCTGCGCCACTCTGCAAACGCTGACCACCTTGATTGACGGCGATACGCGCACGCTGGTGTTTGTGTTAGGCGCGGCGGAAGATACCGCAGCGGCGTTGACGCTGATGCAGCAATTTCTTCCCAGCGAACAGGCGGAAGCCGAGCTGGCGAAAGTGCAGCAGCAATGGCGCAATCTGTTAAACAAAGTCGAGGTGCAGACGCCCGATACAGCGGTGAATCTGCTGGCGAATAACTGGCTGCTGTACCAAACGCTGGCCAGCCGTTTGCTGGCGCGCAGCGGTTATTATCAGTCCGGTGGCGCATTTGGCTTCCGCGATCAGTTGCAGGATACGTTGTCGCTCACCCACGCCGCGCCAAACTTACTGCGCGATCAGCTGGTGCTGTGCACTTCCCGCCAGTTCCTCGAGGGCGATGTGCAGCATTGGTGGCATCCGCCTGCCGGACGCGGCGTGCGCACCCGCTGCTCAGATGATTATCTCTGGCTGCCCTTTGCACTCTGCCACTACATCACCGCCACGGAGGATCTTGCGCTGTTAGAACAGCCGATTAGCTATCTTGAAGCGCCACTGCTCACCGCCGAAGAAGAGTCAGTTTACAGCCTGCCGAACGTCAGTCAGCTGCAGGAAAACCTGTGGCAGCATGGCTTGCGTGCCATCCAGCATGGTCTGCGGTTTGGTGAGCATGGTTTGCCGCTGATGGGTTCCGGCGACTGGAATGACGGCATGAGCGAAGTGGGTATTGCCGGTAAAGGTGAAAGCGTCTGGCTCGGCTTTTTCCTCTACAGCGTGCTCACGCGCTTTGCCGCGCTCTCCACCCGTATCGATCAGCCGGAAGCCGCCAGCTTGTGCGAAAAACAGGCGGAGAAGCTGAAAACGGCGCTCAATCAGCTCGCCTGGGATGGTGAATGGTTCCTGCGTGGCTACTTCGATAACGGTGAAACCCTGGGTTCGCAGCGCAACGCCGAATGTCGCATTGATGCCATCGCGCAGAGTTGGTCGGTGCTGTCTGCGGCTGGCGATCACGACAAATGCGCCTCGGCAATGCAGGCGCTCGATCAGCAATTGGTGGATAGCGATAACGGCCTGATTAAACTGCTGACGCCGCCGTTCAATGGCGCAGGCCCCAATCCGGGATACATTCGCGGTTATCTGCCTGGCATCCGTGAAAACGGTGGGCAATACACGCACGGCGCGCTGTGGGCAATTATGGCGTTCGCCGAGATGGGCCAGGTCGAGCGCGCATGGGCGTTGCTGGCGCTGATCAATCCGATCAATCACAGCCTGGATGCGAATGCTGTTGCAACTTACAAAGTCGAACCTTACGTGATGGCGGCGGATGTTTACAGCGCCGAGAACCATGAAGGTCGTGGCGGCTGGACGTGGTACACCGGATCGGCGGGCTGGACTTATCAGCTGATCATCGAAAGCCTGCTCGGCATCACGCGCCACGGCGATACATTGCGGCTGCGTCCGCGTCTGCCCAAAGCATGGCCGGGCGCGAAGGTGATTTATCACGAAGGGGCCGCGCGCTATGAGATTGAGATGCTTCGCACGCCTGGCGCTTATCAGCTGTGGCTGGATGATGTGCTGAGTGCCGATGATGCCATCAGACTCAGCTCCGACGTCGGGAATCATCAGGTACGAATTCATCTCGCTGAGTAGTAATCACTAAGGTCATTAGTTTTCACCATAGCCAGCAGTGGAAAATATCGCAGCGCCCTGCCAGCGGCTATTTTAGGGTTATTCTCCCCTACAAGGAGAATGACTAATGAGCCTCTTATCACCCGGCAATCGCCGGGATTTTCTTTCCGCCGGCATGAAACTCACCGCCGCAGGCACCTTACTCAGCGCGGGCATGAGCCGCAGCGTTCAGGCTGCTGAAACCTGCCAACCGGCGCCTGCCAGCCGCGTTGATGCCACACACTATCTGCTGCGCAATGTGCGACTGGAAGAAGCCTTTATCCGCAAACAGGATGTCATCACCGCCACGCAAACCGGTTTGTATGATGTCGAGGTGAATGCCGGTAAGATTGCCGCCGTTCATCCTGCGGGCGTCAGCCTTAATCTGCCAACGTGGGACGCCGCAGGTTATCTGCTGCTGCCCGCCACGCGCGACATGCACATCCATCTCGACAAAACTTTCTACGGCGAAAGCTGGCGCGCCCCGCTGCCGCGCCACAGCGTGATCGATATGATCCATCAGGAAGAGCAGATTCTGCCCGAGTTGGTTCCGACTTCTGAAATCCGCGCTGAGAAACTGATTGGCCTGCTGCAATCCAAAGGCAGCAGTTCTGCACGCAGCCATTGCAACATCGATCCGGTCAGTAAATTACAAGGTCTGGAACATCTGCAGCAGGCGATTGCCAACCATCGCGATGATTTTCATGCCGAAATTGTCGCCTTCCCGCAGCACGGATTACTACGCTCAAACGTTGAAGGCATGATGCGCGAAGCGATGAAGATGGGCGCGAATTATGTCGGCGGGCTGGATCCGACCAACGTTGACGGCGCGATGGAGAAGTCGCTGGATACCCTGTTCAGCATCGCGCTCGATTTCGCTGCACCGATCGATATTCATCTTCATGAAACCGAACCGCACGGTGTGGCGGCGATCCGCTACATGCTGAAAACGGTGCGCGACAATCCGCAGCTAAAAGGCAAAGTCACCCTCAGCCACGCCTTTGCCCTGGGAACGTTACAGGGTAACGAATTAGCGGCGATGATTGAGGAACTAAAAGAGCAGCAGTTTAGTATCGCCACCACCGTACCGATTGGTCGCGTAATCATGCCGCTGCCGCAACTGCGCGCCGCTGGCGTGCCGGTGTGGTCGGGCACCGACACCATCGCCGATCACTGGCAGCCCTTTGGCAGCGGCAGCATGCTGGAGAAAGCCAACATCTATTCGCAGCTCTATCGTGGGCCGGATGAGTATTCACTGAGTCGCGCGTTAGGTATCGCCACCAACGAGGTGTTGCCGCTGAATAGCCACGGCGAACAGCAATGGCCGAAAGCACAGGACCACGCCACCATGATGCTGGTTAACGCCAGCTGTTCTGCGGAAGCTGTTGCGCACATCGCGCCGGTGATGGCGACGTTCTATAACGGCAAACAGACGTTTGGTGGATTGGCGAAGAAGTAGATTCCCTGCCAATAACGATGATGGTCGCCATGAATGGCGACCCTACGAATGGGCAAGGTTTTCGTTGGGTGCGCATTCATGCGCACCAGGTAAACATAGTCAATTTAGGCATTTGCCTGCGGCTGCTGTTTTCCTTAGCTTGAAATCCTCAACAGGAGAGGAACCTATGACAGCATCAGCATTACCGGTGGCGATTGTCACCGGCGGCAACAGCGGCATTGGCCTGGAAACCGTGAAGTTATTGGCGGCCGATCATCAGGTTTACGCCATCGGGCGCAATCAGCAAACCTTGCAGGCTTTGGAACAGGTCACCAATGTGATTCCGGTTGCACTGGATATCACGGATTTTGCCGCCGTAGCCGCGTTCACTGCCACATTAAATCGGGTTGATGTGCTGGTGCATTCGGCGGCGATCTCGATTCTCAGCACCACTTTTTCCGCTACGCCAGAACTGTGGCAACAGCACCTGAATATTAACGTCATCGCGCCTGCTGAACTCACGCGCTTAACCTTGCCCGCACTGCGCGCCGCGCAGGGCAAAGTGGTGTTTATCAACTCCGGTTCGGGAACGCTGGCGCTGGCGGGACACGTCATTTACTCCGCCTCGAAATTTGCCCTCACCGCGCTGGCGCATGCGCTGCGTAGCGAAGAGAGCGAACATGGCGTGCGGGTCGCAACAGTCGCGCCCGGCCCGACCGATACGCCGATGAATCAAGCCTCGCGTGCCCGCGCGGGCAACCATGCGCCGATCAATCCGCAGGAGTATCTCGATGCAACTTCAGTGGCGCGCGCCGTGCGGTTTATCGTGGATAGCCCGGAAGATACGCAGATTGCAGATATTGTGATTCGTCCGCGCCGCGATAAAGCGAAACGCTGATTCAGCAGTAAAAAATCCCTAACGCGGGGCTGCCATACGGCGGCCTTTTTCTTTTTTTGCTTTTTTTAGCAATATTCTCACCGCTCATTCGTCTACCTCATCACCAGCAGTTATCCGTTAATGTAATGAGGACACAAACAATGAGAGATTTTGATATGCACAGACACGGTCATCGGGATCATTTTGGCGGCCATCGCCTGGCGAAACCGCTGCTGATGGGCGCGGTGATCATCGCCGCACTGGGCTTGTTGGTGATGTCGCTGTGGAATGCGTTGCTGCCGGGCATCATCGGCGTGAAAAGCATCGGCTTCTGGCAGGCGCTGGGTTTGCTGGCGTTGTGCCGCATCTTGTTTGGCGGTTTGGGATTCCGTCCGGGCATGTTCGGCATGGCGCGACGCCGTATGCACGAGCGCTGGATGCAGATGACGCCGGAACAGCGTGAAGAGTTTATGCAGCATCGCCGCAATCGCTTTGGTCATCGTGGCCACCACGATCGTTGCGACTGGCATGGTCGTCGTGATGAGCGAGGCGAAGCGCGTCCGCAGCCGGAGAATAATCCGCCTAAATCCAGCGACGCCGAGTAAGCGTGATGGCGCAGGATTCACTGCTGATGTCGGCAATCACCGCCTGTCGCACCAAGCTGAATGCGTTCATTCGCGGGCGAACCGTGATACGTGAAGATGCCGACGATATCTTGCAGGAAGTCACTTATAAGCTGATGCAGGTGGAGCAGCCGGTGGAGAATGTCGCCGCCTGGCTGTTCCGGGCGGCACGCAATGAAATGACCGATCGGGCGCGGAAAAAGCGTGAGCTGCCGCTGGCCGATTTATTCGGTGGCAACGAAGAGCAAGATTTCCCGGAAGATGAGCTGGCAGAAACCTTATTTGGCGTGCCGCAAACGCCAGAAGATGAATATCTGAAAACGCTGCTGTGGCAAGAACTCGAGGAAGCGTTAGCCGAATTACCTGACGCGCAGCGCGAGGTATTCGAGAAAACCGAACTGCTCGGCTACAGCTATAACGAGTTGGCGCAAGAGAGCGGCAGCAGCGTGCAGACGTTATTATCGCGCAAGCACAAAGCGGTGCTATTTCTACGCACGCGGCTGCGTAACCTGTATGACGAAATAACCGGATAACCCGATTGCCTGGCAATCGGGCATCATTTACCACCACTTTTTCTCTTGCTGCGGCTGCAAAAATTGCACGCCCTGCCCAAGTTGTGGCATCGACACATTTATCTGCTGTTCCTGCGCCAGCGCCACAATTTGATTAAGCGGATCGTTCCATTGATGAAAGGCTAAATCGAAAGCGGCATTGTGAATCGGGAACAGCCATTTCGCGTTGAGATCGTTAAAGGCTTTAATGGTGTCCTGCGGCAGCATATGAATATCGGCCCAGCGACGGTCATAGGCGCCGTTTTCCAGAAAGGCCATATCGAATGGGCCGAATTTATTGCCGATCTGTTTGAAACCGTCGAAATAACCGGAATCCCCGCTAAAGAACAGGCGAAATTCATCGCTGATAATGCTCCATGAGCACCACAACCGTTTATTGCTATCAAACATGCCGCGGCCAGAAAAGTGCTGCGATGGCGTGGCGACAAAATGAATACCGCCGATATTCTTTGATTCCCACCAATCCAGCTGGGTAATTTTTTCCTGCGCCACGCCCCAGGATAACAGCAAATCACCGACGCCCAGCGGCGTCAGGAAATAGCGCACGTGATCTTTAAGCTGCAAAATGGTGTGGTAATCCAGATGATCGTAATGATCATGCGAAAGAATGATCCCTTCGATGGGCGGCAAATCTTCAAGCGCAATCGGCGCAGGCTGGAAGCGTTTGGGACCAAACCATTTAAAGGGCGAAGCGCGCTGCGTAAATACCGGATCGGTCAGCCAATATTTGCCCTGCATTTTAAACAGCAATGAAGAGTGACCGAGGCGAAATACGCTGTTATCCGCCGCCGCCGCAAGTTGCTGCGCATCGAGTTTGATTAACGGCAATGCAGATTCAGGTGCGGTATTTTTCGGTTTATTAAAGGCAAAATCCCAGAATAGTTTGGCGAATTCAATCAATCCTAACTGCTGGCGTGGGATTTTATTGTTAAACCTTTTGCCATCAAACTGAGCGGATTGCGGATAGCGTTTTATATTGCAGCGAGAAATGCTCGAACTATTCAACATTGATCTTTTACCTCTCATCGCGGGTCCTTCAGAATAGCCACTTTTAAGGCATCGCACATCGCATATTGGGCGATTGATGACATCGCTATCGCCGATAGTTAAAGTAATGCTTTTGCTTGATTTTATGAGGGAAAATGAAACGTTTATTTGTTTACGGTACGCTCCAGCCAGGCCATTCAAACGCGCATATCCTGGAAAACATCGGCGGCGAATGGCTGGCGGGATCGGTTTCTGGCACCTTCTATGAACGCGGCTGGGGAGCAGCGGCCGATTTCCCCGGCATTGTGTTGCAGGAAAACGGCCCGCGCGTGCCAGGATATCTGTTTATCTCAGAGAAACTCGAACCGCATTGGCCGATGCTCGATGAGTTTGAAGATGGCTACGATCGCGTGGAAGTTGATGTCACCACCAGCAATGGAGAACAGGTGACAGCGTGGATTTATCAGTTGCAGCCGCGAACATCTTCATAAGGTATAATTTTTTTCAAAACGCGTGTAACTCTATAAACAACGGAAAAATATATGTCAGGTAAGACGAATGATAAAGGGATGAACAATGTCCCACTCGAGAGCAGCTGCATCGTTCTAACTGATGAGTCATGGAATGCGGTTGCGAAATCCTTAAAACAACCGCCATTACCTAATGCACGTTTACAAAAAGCGGCAGAGCTAAGTCGTGATGAAACATGTTGGGAATTTTATCGGGAGTAGAATGTTTAATTTCGCCCTTTCCTCTTCCACCCCAAATGCGGTGCGACGCCTTCAATAAAATCGGTGATGATCTGGCTGTACTCTTCGTTGGTGAATTCGTAGGGCAGTTCGACGCGGAACTCCGTCACTTCACGTAACAGCGGATCATCAATCAGCTGCGCGACGATCTCTTCACTGCTGCCGACAATATCCTCGGAGAAGATGGTGCGCTTCGGTCCTTGCGGCTCCAGCGTGCGTTGATAGCGGCTGGCAGCGAAATCCTGATAGCGTTTGATGGTTGCACGGTTGGCGTTATCGGTGGGAATAATCACGCGGCCTGCGGCAATGCGTGGCTGGCGCGACGCGTTTGCCGGCCAATGCTGTCTGAATGCGCGAATCAGCGCCAGTTGCGCCTGGTGATAATCGCTGCTGACCTCGGCTGACGTTAAATTGCCGATCAACAAATTGAACTGATTTTCCGCCGCCCACTGAATCGAACGGTGTGAATTGCCGCCGTACCACAAGCGATGCAGCAATTGCGGTGACGCGGGCTGCACACGCGGCCGCTGGCGATTGCCCGGCGAGATGACGTAAGTTTCATCATCGCCAAAGAATTGCCCGCTGAGGTTTTCCTGCAATTTTTTCAGTCGAGCGTAACTGAAATCCTGCTGCCGCCAGTCGCCGTGAAACACGTTATCGCCGATCAATTCGACATGGTTCGGCGCACCGGCGCTTAATCCTACGTTGAGTCGCCCATTGGACAGCACATCGACGGTGAGCAGATCTTCAGCCAGGCGAAATGGGCTTTCGTATCCCATCTGAATGACCGCGCTCCCCAGCTCAATCGTGCGCGTACGCTGCGTGGCGGCGGCGAGAAATACGCTGGCAGAAGAAACGCCATGCTCAAGATGACGCTGGCGCACCCACGCGCCGTCGTAGCCTAACGTTTCGCCCAGTTCGATCAGTTGCAGCGTCTCTTCCAGACCTTGTCCGGGCGCGTCATCCGCATAATTGCCCGGCGTGAGAAATGAGATGTGTGAAATGTTCAGCATGCTTCTCTTCCTTGTTATCTCGATAGCGCAAATTATGGCGATCGGCATTCCACGGAAGAAATAACCTATTCAGCACTGGTTATCTGATTAACGACTAATATCCTGCTGAGAGCGTTTTTTGCTGCCTATAACCAAGGATTACATGATGATCAAAGTCTGCAACGCATGCGGCACATCTTACGATGAGCAGCAAAGTAAAATCGAACACTGCAAAATATGTGAAGACGAGCGGCAGTTTGTGCCGGCCAGCGGGCAAAAATGGGCTTCGTTTAATGCCCTGCAAGCCACACACTGCAATAAATGGCAGCAGCTCGCTGCCAGTTTATTTAGCCTGCAAACCGTGCCCAGCTTTGCTATTAATCAACGCGCGTTTCTGCTGCAAACGCCGCACGGCAATATCCTGTGGGATTGCATCGCGAATTTTGATGATGCCACCAAAGCGATTATTACCGCGCTCGGCGGTATTCACGCCATCGCTATTTCGCATCCGCACTATTACAGCACCATGCAGGATTGGGCGGCGGCGTTCGACGCGCCGATCTATCTGCACGTTAACGATAGTGAATGGATTATGCGCGACAGCCCGCATATTCATCTTTGGCGAAATGACGAGCTGGAGATTGTGCCGGAAGTGAAGCTGGTTCGCCTTGGCGGACATTTTGCCGGCGGATGCGTGTTGCATTGGGCGCACGATGACGGCGTGCTGTTGAGTGGTGATATCGTGCAAGTCACGCCTGGCGCGGATGCGGTGTCATTTATGTGGAGCTATCCAAATATGCTGCCGTTACCGGCGGCGGCAGTCAGCGATATGATGCGTCGGCTGGCGGCGCTAAAATTTTCGCGCTTATACGGCGCATTCGAGCATCGCCAAATTCTCACTGACGCGCAGCGGATCGTGATGCAGTCGGGCGAAAAATATATTGCCTGCTTGAAGTCCTGAACGAATTGTAAGCAAACGCGCTACAGATGGATGTACAGACGTCTAAACATCCATTATAGTCCGTTCCCTACGTTAAGAGGGGATCTGCGCAATGAAGAAAATTTTACTCACGACGCTGCTGTCTGCATCCGTGGCGCTGCTTAGTGGCTGCAACAAAGACGATGAAAATCAAATCAAAGTGGCCATTAATACCGGACCTGACCAGGCGCTGTGGGATACCGTGAAGCAAGTTGCGCACGACAAATATCAGCTGGATGTCGATGTGGTGGCCTTCAATGATTACGTGCAGCCGAATGAAGCGCTGTTCAACAAAGATGTCGATGCCAACGCCTTCCAGAGTTTGCCTTATCTGGAGATGCAAGCCAAAGAGCGCGGTTATCACTTTGCCGTTGTCACCAACACCTTCGTGTTCCCGATTGCGGGTTACTCGCGCAAGATTAAATCACTGAAAGCGTTACCAGATGGCGCCACCGTGACCATCTCTAACGAAGCCACCACGCTCGGCCGCAGCCTGCTGCTGTTGCAGGCGCAGGGTTTAATCAAGGTGAAACCGGAAGCGGGCCTGCTACCAACCACGCTGGATATCACTGACAATCCGAAGAAGCTGAAAATTGTTGAGGTGGATACGCCGCAGCTGGCGCGTACGCTGGACGATCCGCAGGTTTATCTTTCGATCATCAACAACAACTTCGCCGCGCTGGTGAATCTCTCCGCCTCGCGTGACGGCATGTTTATGGAAGGCAAAGCCTCGCCTTATGTGAATGCGATTGTGGCGCGTGAAGATAATAAAGACAGCGCCAACGTACAGAAGCTGAAACAAGCCTTCCAGTCGCAGGAAGTGCTGGATAAAGCTAACGAGATCTATAAAGGCGATATTATTAAGGGCTGGTAATCCGGCGAAAACTGCGCAGTGCGTTACTGCGCAGTTTCAGCTTATTTAAAATCGACTTCCATCAATTCCGCAATAGTGGCATTACGCGTTGAATCGACACAATGATGCAAATAGTCGGTAAACTTTGACGAGGGCGGCATGCCAAGCTCCATTAATTTCTCATTACTGAATACCACATTCAGTTTTGAAAAATGACCGTATAAATTCATTGCCCGTAATACGATGCGTTCATTACAGGGACCAAACAGCGAGGAGAATGAATTCTTACTTGCTGCCAGTTCACGGTAGTTCACTTTCTGATACTTTTCAGCAACGGCATGACCTCCTGAAGCTTTGGCCATCGCTATATCAATCTCAGCAAATGTGACACTACTATTTTCCCCCGCCGATATATGAATAATCTTTCTCTCTACATTCGGTGCCGTCAGTAATAACTCCAGCGCATCGGCACAGTAATCGACTGGCACCACATCAATGCGGTCATTCAGCTCACACATAAATTTGCCCAGCGTGAGCGCCATGCGGAATACCCAAAAAATACTTGGCGATGGTGCACAGCCACAATTTGAATGCCCCACCACAATCGAGGGCCGCGCGATGACTAAGGGCAGATTAGGTAACATCTCGGTCATCATTCTTTCAACCGTAGCTTTACTCCACGTATATTCCACAACGTGCTGTTCGCGCAGCGTATACAGCTCACTCTCCACCACCAGCGAATTGGCTTCGGGCGCACAGGACATTGCGGTGCCGACATGAACAAAGCGTTTCAGCCCTTTCACTCGCGCCATACGACTGGCAAAGGCAAAGGTGCCCTCTACGTTCACTTTCCAGATTAGCGGATTGGCACCAAAAGAGGCGACGGCTGCGCAGTTAAGGACATGGGTAACTTCATTGAGACGACAATCATCAGCAAAGAGTTCGGGTTTGGCTAAATCGCCAATCAGGATATTTTCGCGTGTTAACTGATTTAATTGAAACTCTTCAATCGCAAATTTTGCCAGGTTATTTTTTACTCTTTTTAATCCTTCATCGCGACTATCAGCTCTAACCAGTAGCAGCAGATGTTGCTGTTGGCTTTTTTTTAGCAAGTTAACCGTGACCGCACCACCCAAAAAGCCGGTCGCACCCGTGATTAGGATTGTATTCATCATTTAGATCTTCGCGTTAGTTGAGGGGGAGAAGCATGTGTTTATCTGCGCTTGAATCTAAGCCTGCCGAGGTAAATGGTGCATAAATGGCCTCTTGCCAGTTGACTCAACTCTCAACCTGGTGAGCAATGGTTTAAATTTGTTTAATTTATGTTACGTGCGCGTTTAAATGGCGTGGATTAGCCAGCTACGCTTAGAACGAAAAATGAGCGCGATATAAAAATGGTGTAAAAATACCGGCGATACGCGTAAAAATGCTGTACGTAAAATCGCCTGCCACTGTTCGCTTCGGTCGCAAACAGGTATGTTCGCCCTCATTAGCCTCAAACCTGATAAACCACAGGAAATCTATGAGTCAAAGTGAAAAACAGTCCTTGCCTGCTGGCATGTTGGCGGCCGCTGGGATCGTGTTTGGGGATATCGGCACCAGCCCGCTTTATACCCTTAAAGAGTGCCTCTCCATTTTGCCTAACGGCGAGATCTCCACCACCGCGGTGATGGGATTTTTGTCGCTGATTTTCTGGGCGCTGACGCTGATCGTGACGCTGAAATACGTCTGTTTCGTGATGCGCGCCGATCATGATGGCGAAGGCGGCGTGTTAACGCTGATGTCACTGGCACGCCAGCATGTCGGGCCGAAAGCGTCGCACATCATTGTGTTAGCGGGCTTGATTGGCGGCGCCTTCTTCTATGGTGATGGCGTGATCACGCCAGCGATTTCAGTGCTGTCGGCGATCGAAGGTATCGAAGTGGTGTCACCGGAGCTGGATAAATATGTGGTGCCGCTGGCGGTGGCGATTCTCACGCTGCTGTTTATGATTCAAAAACACGGCACCGAGAAGGTCAGTAAGGTTTTCGGCCCGGTGATGTTTGTCTGGTTTGTGTCGATTGCCCTGTTAGGCATTCGCGGCATCCTGCTTAATCCTGAAGTGCTTTACGCGCTGAATCCCTCCTATGCGCTGACGTTCCTGCTTAGCCACAAAGCGCTTTCGTTTGCCGCGCTGGGCATGGTGGTGCTGGCGGTGACCGGCGCGGAGGCGCTGTACGCCGATATGGGACATCTGGGCAAAGCGCCGATTCGCATGGCCTGGCTGGTGATCGCCATGCCCGCGCTGGTGCTCAACTACTTCGGTCAGGGCGCGTTGGTAATTGCCGATGCGCAGGCCCTCAATAATCCGTTCTTTAATCTCGCGCCGGGTTGGGGACAGATCCCGCTGATTGTGCTGTCAACGCTGGCCACAGTGATCGCCGCGCAGTCGGTGATTACCGGCGTGTATACGCTGACGCATCAGGCGATCCGTCAGGGATTTCTGCCGCCGATGCGCATCATCTTCACCTCGCACACGGAATCCGGTCAGATTTATATTCCGGTGGTGAACTGGCTGCTGTTTGTCGCGGTGACGGTGATTGTGCTGGCTTTCCGACAATCTTCAGCGCTCTCTTCGGCATACGGCATAGTGGTGACCGGCACCATGGTGATCACCGCTTGTCTGGCGGGCGTGGTAGCACTGCGTAACTGGAAGTGGCCGCTGCCGGTGGCGCTGGTTTTCCTGCTGTGCATGTTAAGCATTGATGTGCCGCTGTTCAGCGCTAACCTGATGAAACTGCTCTCTGGAGGTTGGGTGCCGGTGCTGCTGGCGCTGAGCATGATGGGATTGATGCTCATTTGGAGCAGCGAGCGTAATCGCCTGATCCGCAAGTTGAATAACGATCCTGAGAGCCTGCAGGCGCTGGTGCGATCGCTGGAAACCAATCCGCCAAGCCGTGTGCCTGGCACCGCAATCTTCCTCTCCCGTAAGGAGCATGAGATTCCGCAGGCGCTGCTGCATAACCTCAAACACAACCGCGTGCTGCATAAACGTGTGGTGCTGCTGCATATCCGCACCACCGATATCCCGCGCGTCTACAACCAGAAACGCCTGAGTATCACTCAGCTGTCGCCGTCGTTCTGGCAGGTGACCGCCGCTTACGGCTGGCGCGAGACGCCGTCAATGGCGGAGATCCTGCATCTTTGTGGGCTGGAGGGATTGGGTTGTACCGTCAATGAAGCCTCGTTCTTCACCTCGCACGACACGCTGGTGATGAAGAAGAGAAAAGGTTTGATGCGGGTTAAAGGCGGTATTTTCCATTTCTGCCAGCGCAATGCACAGCGCGCGCATGAGCAATTTAATATCCCGCCGAATCGGGTCATCGAGCTGGGCGGGCAGCGCGAGTTTTGATCGATTCACGGCGCGCATTCATGCGCACCTGGTCGCCATGAATGGCGACCCTACAAAATCCCGCGAAATAACCGTAGGGTCGCCATTCATGGCGACCTTATTTTTTCCGCCAAATGTAACCAGATGAAAAAATAGTCGCGTAAGTTTGAATGAGTTGTGGCTGAATCTTTCTTAACATCTAATTAGCAATTAAAGCTAAAACGCTTAACCTGAAAAGGTGTTTATTAACTTCACCGGCAATCATCACTCGCCGTAAAATTTAGGGTATCAGCACATTACCAACAATTGAAAGATTCGTAGCTGCGGCCATTGGCTCAGTTATTATTTGCGAGGAGTATCGCCATGAAACAATTAATTAATGACGTAATATCTATTTTCACACCGCAATCTGTTAAACCGGTTTTAATTCGCGGCGATTTAACCCATCGCGAACTTTCATCGATTCATCCGGTAGGCTTTACTTCGGTGAGCTGGGCGACTTCAATGGAAGAACTGAATGACGCCTTTGTGCAGAAAGCCGTTGCTGCCGGTGCGGTGGGTTATCACATCACCGAAGTGGAATCCCACGAACCGGCGCACGACGGCCAACACGTCATGGCCGCCACTGCCACTCTTTACCACATCAACAGCAAAGTGGCTTATGGCTAATGCTAATACCCGTCATACTTCAAGTTGCAGGAGCGTTGGCCGCGCATGTTCACCCCAGTCACTTACTAATGTAAGCTCCTGGGATTCACATACTTGCCGCCTTCCTGCAACTCGAATTATTTAGGGTATTTATAATTTACCCTTCATCATCGGCAGGCTTTTTTCTGCAAAATAGTCGACAAGAAAATCAATAAACACTTTAATGCGCGGCGATTCAGACGCGCGCTGCGTGTAAACCGCCCAGATATTCGCTTCCTGATACCATTGCGGTAATACGTGCAGCAATTGGTTTTCGCTTAAATACGGCGCCACATCCCAGGCAGAACGCAACGCAATACCGTGCGATTTTAACGCCCAATTCAGAATCACTTTTCCGCTGTTCGATGAGTAATGGCTATTCAGGCGACAAACGATTTTATTTTCGCCGTCCGTTAACGTCCAATGCCCAAAGGTATTATTATTTTCATTAATAATAAGACAGCTGTGATCGATTAAATCATCCAGCGTCTCCAGCGGACGCGACCGGGCTAAGTAATCTGCAGTTGCACAAAGAATGCGCCGATTGGCGGCTAATTTTCGTGCAATGTAGGCGTGATTCACATCATCACCCACCCGAATATCGACGTCTGTGCCTGACTGCAATAAATCAATATCGCGATCGCTGAGCATCAATTTGATGTTCAGTGACGGATGACGCGTCATAAATTCGGCAATCGCATCGGACAAATAATCCTGACCAAAGCCAAATGAACAGGCCACAGTCAGATCGCCGGTTAATTCGCCGCGCCACTGCTGAAAGTTATTCAGGAAGGAATCCATTTCATGCACCACGTGCAATGCACCTTCCAGCGCCTTTTCACCTTCTGGCGTCAGGCGCATCACGCGGTTGGTGCGGAAAAACAGCCGGGTTTCCAACTGCTTTTCGAGGATGGCAATCCGCTTGCTGATGTAGGATGGCGACTGGCCGAGCTCAATCGCAGCGCGGCCAAAACCTTCATAGCGCGCTACGCTGATAAAGACATACAGATCTTCGACCGACGGCCAACCCTGAAGCGGCTTCTGATAACTTTTTCCGGCAAGCAGTATTTTCATCACCATCACGGCGTTAGCGAAATTTAGCCGGTTATAACACAGAATCCAGAAAGCACTGAAGCTGACTTAAAAACAGTTCAGGCACTTCCTCATGCGGTGAATGACCGCAAGGTAATGCGTTGCCCTGAATATTGCGCGCTTTATCCCGCCATGTTTCCTCCACGTTATATAACTGGCCAACCGTGCCCTTTTCTCCCCATAACAACAGAAGCGGCGCTTCAATGCGTTTAGCGCTGTCCTGCGCATCATCGTCTAAATCAATCGTCGCCGCGGCGCGATAATCTTCGCACACCGCGTGAATCATCTCTTTATTTTGATAGCAGCGCAGGTAATCGTTGAAGATGACCTCCTCGGTGGCGCCCGGCGTTTTTAATTGCCCATCAATGTGTTTACGCAGGAATAACGCCGGATCGTGGCCGATCATGGTTTCAGGTAATGGATAAGGTTGAATCAGGAAGAACCACCAGAAATAGCGCGTGGCAAACGCTTTGTTGGTTAAGGCGTACATGGTCGCGGTCGGCGCAATATCAACAAACACGCAGCAGGAAAGTTTTTCCGGATGATCAAGCGCCAGCCGATGGCCCACGCGCGCACCGCGATCGTGCCCGACAAACGCTACGCGCTCTAATCCCAACGCCTCGATTAACAGGCTGATATCCTGCGCCATCATCCGTTTCGAGTAAGCGCGATGCGCCTCATCACTCGGCGGCTTGTCGCTGTCGCCGTAACCGCGCAGATCCGGCAGGATTACGCGATACTGCTGCGCCAGCTGCGGTGCAATTTTGCGCCACGCCAGATGATTTTGCGGATGTCCGTGCAGCATCAGCAGTGGCGGACCTTCGCCACCCATCGCAACGCGCAGCGTCACGCCGTTCGCCAGACGCACATCGCTCAGCGTAAAGCCGCTGATAAAGGGTGAATCACCGCGTGGCGTAATCTCATTCATGCTTGTGCATCCTGTTGGATTTGATCGCGTTTTAGCCACGGACGCTGGGCAAAATGTTGCGTTTCAAACTGGGTGATGTCAGATTCGTACTGCAACGTCCAGTCCACCGCGCTGCCGCCGCCCAATAACATCTCGCGTTTCAATGCACTGACCGAAAAGGCAATGCGTTGATTATTGAAGAGGATCGCCTGTTGTTCCAGCGACACGGTAATGCGATTACTGGCGGCATCGTTCGCTACCGCGCTCAGGCGCTGATAATCCCCTTCGCTTAACGTCAGCGTCAAAACGCCATTGCGCTGGCAGTTATCGTCGAAGATGCCGGCAAAACTGGTGCCGATAATGGCGCGGATGCCGAGCTGATTAAGTCCCCAAACCGCATGTTCACGGCTGGATCCACAGCCGAAATTGGCGCCCACCAGTAAGAAGGCGGCGTTTTCCCAACCGGCTTGATTAAGAATGAAATCGGGATTTGGGCGGCCGTCGGGCAGGAAGCGCTGGTCGAAGAACACACCGCGGTCCAAATCTTTACGATCGATACCTTTGAGAAACTGCTTCGGCATGATCACATCGGTATCAATATTGGCCGCCGGTAATGGCGCCAGCGTGCCAGTAATGTTGTTAAATGCTTCCATCTTAAACCTCTGCAGTCATGAATTTGCGGACATCAACCAGATGACCGGCAATCGCGGCGGCGGCAACCATCGCCGGGCTCATTAAGTGCGTGCGCGCACCCGCGCCCTGGCGGCCAGGGAAATTGCGGTTGGTACCGGACGCACAGCGATCGCCGGGCGCTAACACATCTTCGTTCATCGCCAGGCACATCGAGCAGCCCGATTGACGCCATTCGAAACCGGCGTTGACGAAAATCGCCGCTAAACCTTCCGCTTCTGCCTGCTGACGCACCTGCGTCGATCCCGGCACGATAATGCCGCGTACGTGCGGCGCGATTTTGTGTCCGTCGATAATGGCGGCGGCAGCGCGCAGATCCTCAATGCGGCCGTTGGTGCAGGAACCAATAAAGGCATGCGTGATGGCGATCTCCGCTAACGGCGTGCCGGGTTCCAGCCCCATATATTGCAGCGCGCTACGCAGCGTCTGCTGTTTCACCGCATCTGTTTCCTGCGCCGGGTCGGGCACGTGGCCGGTAATGGCACTGGCTTGATCCGGGCTGATTCCCCAGGTCACTTTGGGTTCAAGATCGCTGCAGTCGATAGCGATGCGGCTATCGAAACGCGCGTCCGCATCGCTGCGTAAATCGCGCCACTCCGCAACGGCCTGCTGCCACAACTCGCCGGTCGGCATTTGCGGTTTGCCGGCGATATAGGCAAACACTTTTTCATCCGGCGCAATAATCGCACCGCGCGCACCGGCTTCCACCGCCATGTTGCACAGCGTCATGCGCCCTTCCATGCTAAGCGCTTCGATGGCATCACCGGCAAATTCAATGGCAAAACCGGTCGCGCCTGATGCGCCAATCTGCTCGATCAGCGCCATGATGATGTCCTTCGCCGAACACCCAAACGGCAGCTCGCCGCTGACCGTGACCAGCATGGTTTTCAGCGTGCGATAAATCAGGGTTTGCGTCGCCAGCAGATGCTCGATTTCCGAGGTGCCGATACCGAAACCGAGCGCGCCAAACGCGCCGTAAGTGGTGGTATGGCTGTCGCCTGCGGCAATCACCATACCGGGCATTACCAGGCCTTGCTCGTGCGCCACAACGTGTTCGATGCCTTGACGCGGGTCAAGCACATCGAACAGTTCGATGCCAAAATGCGCGGCGTTCTGGCGAAAGTAATCGACTTGTAACTGTCCGCCCGCGTCGGTCATCGCCTCATCACGCTCGGGGCGCGTCGGGTTAACGTGATCGACATTCAGCAAAATGGTGCCCGGATTGCGCACAAGACGCTGGTGATCGCGCAGGCCGCTAAACGCCTGCGGGCTGGTGTACTCATTGAGAATCGAGCGATCGATGTAGAGCAGCACATGCCCTTCGTCATCTAACTTACGAACCACATGCTGATCGATCAGTTTTTCATACAGTGTTTTGTTAGCCATGCCGTTGCCCACGCGAAAAGTAAAACAAGTCATTAGAGGCGTTAGGGTAAATCAGTTTGTGCGCGGGGAACGAACACGCTTCGTGAAGTGATGTTTTATGAAATGTGCAGTAGCTAAGTTGGTCGCCATGAACAGCAAAAACTTCGCGCACGCTTTGTAGCGGCGCAATTGATTGCGCGATGAATCGCGCCGCTACGCAATGTGCTTAAAATAGCAGGAGTTTTATTTGACCTAAGTCGCGTCTACCGATATAAAGAATAACCGCGCAGCTTAAGCGGTTTATCTCCGATTAATCCCCCCTTCTGCTTATATTTCACGCTATTTTATTTTTTTAAGTTAATTAATTAACACCAATACTTTATTAACTAAAAACAAGTTAATCATTCCGTAACAATCTCTTAATGTGCAAACCGAATTTTTAACGTTCACCTGCATTGCATAATAAGTAGGACTGGAATGACTCACACCAAAAAGATCGTGTCTGCCCTATCGCTGGCAGCGCTGCTTGTCTCATCAGCGGTTCGCGCTGAAGACGCACCAGAAAAAACTGACGTTCTGCTGATTGGCGGCGGCATCATGAGCGCCTCGCTCGGCACCTGGCTGCAAGAGCTGCAACCGGGCTGGAAACAGCTGATGGTTGAGAAGCTGGACGGCGTCGCGCTGGAATCGTCCAACGGCTGGAACAATGCCGGTACGGGTCACTCTGCTAACATGGAGCTGAACTACACGCCTGAGCGTGCAGACGGTTCAATCGACGTTAGCAAAGCGCTGGAAATTAACGAATCCTTCATGATTTCGCGCCAGTTCTGGACGTCGCAGGTGCAGCGCGGTGTGTTGCACGATCCGCACTCCTTCATTAACTCTACGCCGCACATGAGCTTCGTCTGGGGCGACAAAAACGTCGAGTACCTGACGAAGCGTTACGATGCGCTGCAGAAAACCACCCTGTTCCAGGGCATGAAATTCTCTACCGATCATCAGCAGATCCAGCAATGGGCGCCGCTGGTGATGGAAGGTCGTGACCCGAACCAGAAAGTTGCGGCAACCTGGACGCCAGTCGGCACCGATGTTAACTACGGTGAAATCACCCGTCAGCTGATCGGTAGCCTGAAGAAAGATCAGAACTTCAAGCTGGAAACCTCGTCAGAAGTCACTGATTTCAAGCGTAACGGCGATAACTCGTGGCACGTCACTATTAAAGATGTGAAGAGCGGCGATAAGCGTTCAGTTGATGCGAAATACGTGTTCATCGGTGCTGGCGGCGGCGCGATTAAGCTGCTGCAGAAAACCGGCATTCCGGAAGCAGATAACTACGGCGGCTTCCCGGTCGGCGGTTCGTTCCTGATGACCGAGAACCCAGAGATCGCTAATCGTCACCTGGAAAAAGTGTACGGTCAGGCTTCCGTAGGTGCGCCACCGATGTCGGTTCCACACATCGATTCACGTACCCTCGACGGTAAGAAAGTGGTGCTGTTTGGACCTTTCGCCACCTTCTCCACCAAGTACCTGAAAAACGGTTCGCTGTTCGATCTGCTGAGCGCGACCACCACCAGCAACATCATGCCGATGACGCATGTGGGCATCGACAACTTCGACCTGGTGAAATACCTGATTGGTCAGGTGATGCTGAATGACGACGACCGTTTTGCTGCGCTGAAAGAGTACTATCCGAACGCGCGTAAAGAGGACTGGAAACTGATTCAGGCAGGTCAACGTGTGCAGATCATCAAGAAAGATGCCGAAAAAGGTGGCTTGCTGAAACTGGGTACCGAAATCGTGACCGATCAGCAGAAAACCCTGGCGGCACTGTTGGGCGCGTCACCGGGCGCATCGACTGCTGCACCAATCACCCTCGACGTGATGAAAAAGCTGTTCCCAGAGCAGTTCGCTTCGCCAGAGTGGCAGCAGAAGATCCGCGCTATCGTGCCAAGCTTCGGTCAGAAGCTGAACGGCAACACCGCGCTGACGCAGCAAGTTTGGGACAACACCGCAGCGACGCTGCTGTTGACCAAGCCGCCGGTCATCAACATGGGTGATCAAACGGTTACGCCAACGCAGGCTAAGCCGCGTACCGAATCAGGCAAACAGGATATGGCGCTGTAATTCCCGCCAGAAGTGAATCAAGCCGGACACTGTCCGGCTTTTTTATTGTCTTTTGTCGGGGCCGAATTAATGGCGACCTCACGAATATTTTTACGACTTTTTATAATCGGTGTAGGCGTTTTGTAAAACCACATGGTCGGCAATATATTTGGCATCGTGCCATACGCCATAAATAAACGATGATGCGCGATTCACCAGATTGGGCAAGCCAAGGAAGTAAATACCCCGTTCGGCGGAAATACCGCGTTTATGGAACGGCGCACCATTGGCATCAAAGGCATCCACTTTCAACCAGCTAAAATCAAATTTAAAACCGGTGGCCCAGATAATGCTGGTAATCCCTGCGGCCTGTAGATCCAATTCTGATAATGGATTAATTAAACATTCTGGATCTGGCAATAATTCCCATGCTTGCGGCTCGGGCGGTAAGTCCAGGCCATTACGTTCAATATAGGCATCGGCATCACGCAGTACGTCGAAATACGCTTTGTCGCCTTCAGCAATATTGTCCATTATACCCTCAGCAAAGCTCAGCACGCCGTTATCCCAGGTTTTGGTGATCCCCACCAACATAATGCCCATGTGCGCCAGTCGGCGAAAATCGACCGTTTTGCCACCTTCATAACCACTCACGGCAAAAGCAACGTGCTGTTTCTTCGGCTTGATTTTGACTTCATCCCACAAGCCCAGCGCGCCCAGCCACCAGCAATAATCGCGGTCACGATAGGAACGTGGCGGACGATAATGTTCGCCGATGGAGAGCGTCACTTCACGGCCAGATTTACGCAACTCTTCCGCAATTTGTGAGCCTGAAGCACCAGCGCCCACCACCAGCACGCCGCCCTGCGGCAGCTGCTGCGGATTTTTATACGCCGATGAATGGATCTGATGCAGCGCAGCGCTTTCCGGCACGATCTGTGGAAAAGCGGGTTTCTGGAAAGGACCGGTAGCCGCCACCACATTGTCAGCTTCAAATTCACCGGCCGACGTCAGTATCTTAAAACCGCTACGTTCTGGTAGACGCTCAACCGAATGGACTTCCACGCCGGTGCGCACCGGCGCATCGAGCATTTTTACGTAGTCTTCGAAATATTGCGCCATCCGCTCTTTCGGTGGGAACGCTTCCTGGGAAATATTATCGAATTTCATTGAAGGAAAACGATCATGCCAGGCTGGGCCATTGGCCACTAATGAATCCCAACGTTCTGAACGCCAGCGTTCAGCAATACGGCTACGCTCTAACACCACATGTGGCACGCCCATTAACGACAGATGTTCACTCATCGCAATACCTGCCTGGCCCGCTCCGACCACCACGGTATTAATTTTTTCTACTGACATGTGAGATCCCTAAAGATGATCGACCCCGATCTTTTCATGGAAAAGAGTAATCAGGTGCCGGATGACTACTATTCAGATTAATAAATGCTGTGCTATTCAATCAGCACAGCATTCCGTGCGAATACATTAATGCCCTGCTTCGACGTTCAATATTCTCCCCAAGCCTAAAAACTTATTCGCGATAATTAACATCGTCGCAGTTACGGCAATATAAATAACCGACAGTGCAGCCAGCGTTGGGTCGGCAAATTCACGCACATAGTTGTACATTGCCACTGGTAAGGTCTGCGTCGCTTGCGTGGTAATAAACAGCGAAGCGGTAAATTCGTTGAAGGAGAGAATTGCGGCAAATAACCAACCGCCAAACAACCCCGGCAAAATCAACGGCACGGTTATGGTCCAGACCACGCGCAACGGCGAAGCGCCGAGGCTTGCAGCCGCCATTTCAATACGTTGCTCAAGGTTTTTCAGCGACACATACACGCTGCGCAGCACAAACGGCAGTACCAGCACAACATGGCAGAAGATCACCAGTGAATAACCGCGTCCAATGCCTAACTGCGAGACAAGCATCAGTAAGCCGAGGCCAATGGTGAAGTGCGGAATAAACAACGGTGACAACAGCACGCCTTCCAGTACCTGTTTACAGGGGAAAGTGTAACGTTCAATGGCAATCGCCAGCGTGGCGCCAATAATTACCGCCAACGTTGAGGCCCACGCCGTCACAATCAAACCTGAATAGAAGCCGTGGCGGAAGTCATCGTAGTTCACAGCACGCTCAAACCAACGCAGCGACAAGCCTTTCGGTGGGAAGAACAGCACCGAGGTGCTGCTGAAGGAAGAGATCAACACCACAATGGTTGGCAGCAACACGAACAACAAAATCGCAATCACCAGCGAGCGTCCCGCCAGGGTAATCAATTTGTCGTTGAGGGATCGGGTCATTTCAGTGGTCTCCCATCGCATGGAGGAAGCGGCTCATACGTTTCAGCGCCATCAACAGCAGAATGGTCAAAATCAAACCGGCAATGCTGAGCGCAGCGGCAAACGGAAAATTCATTGAAGAGAAGCCCAGTTGATACACCATGGTAGCCACGGTGCTGACGCGTCCGCCACCAATGAGTTGCGGCGTAGCGAAGGCGCTGAACGTCCAGGCAAACGCGGTGGTCAGGCTGGAAACGATACCGGGAATCGATAGCGGAATGGTCACCGTCAGCAAGGTGCGAATCGGCCCCGCCCCCAGACTGGTCGCGGCTTTCTCATAATCAGGATTGATGTGCGACAGCGCAGTCGCCAGCATCATCACCATGATTGGCATGGTCACATGCACCAGCGCGACTACCACGCCGGTTTGGGTAAACATAAACTGGATCGGCTTGTTTATCAGACCCATCGCCAGCAGCAAGCTATTGAGGAAGCCGCTATTACCCAGCACGATGATCCAAGAATATGTCCGTACCACTTCGCCGAGAAACAGCGGCGTAATGGCGATAATCAAGATGGTGGATTTGATCCAGGTGGTGCGCGTTCTCACCAGCGCATACGCCAGCGGATAACTCATCAGCAGCCCAAAAATCGCCGTTTTCGCACTGAGCATCACCGTGTTGATAAACGCATCGGCATAGATTTTCTTGAATAGACCGTTAAAGTTCGCCAGCGTGAATCCGCCTACATCAAGCGATCCTGGAATATAGGCCCGCACGCTAAACTGCATCACGGCAAACATGGCCACCACCAGCCCAAGCGCCGTGAACGTGGCGGGGATAATGAACCAGGGTAAGAATGTCGGTTTTTTCGTCATAGACGTTGCTGCCTGAATAAAGTGTTGCAACTCACCGGGCGGCCAATCGGCCGCCGCTATTTATCAATGTGACATGATGTTTTCAGAGAACCACTGACGCCACTCGGCGGTTTTCTCCGCGCGCAGTTGCGGATCGGTGTTGATGGTGGCATTCCACTGCTCAGGCGTGGTCAGCATGCCAGGCAGCTTCGCCAGTTCTGGATCGATATGCGCATTGGTCACCGTTGGGCTGCCGCGATAAATTTTCGCCACTTCCTGCTGGATTTCCGGTTTTAGCGCAATATTTATGAACTTGTAGGCCAGTTCCGCATGTTTGCTGCCTTTATTGATACCGACGGTATCGACGCCCAAAATCGCGCCCTCTTTTGGCACTGCCAGCTTAATGTTGACGCCTTCTGCAATCATGCTATAAGCGTTCATCGACAGCATCACCTGTACCGGCGTTTCACCTGTGGAGATCAGCTGCTGGCTGTTGGCATCATCGGTATAGAAGGATTTGATGTTCGGGATCAGCGCTTTCAGCCTGGACTGGCCTTGTTCCCAATGCGCTGCATCCGAGCCAGAAAGTTTGGCGGACACCGCGATGATATGGCTCGGATCCCAATCTGGCAGCGCAATCGAGCTCTTCAGCTCCGGACGCCACAAATCGTTCCAGCTGGTAAATTCTTCGCCCTTCGGCACTAAATCTGGACGATAGCCGATGGTGTAAACGTAGCCCCACACGCCAAGGTGATACGGGCTGACTTTGGCCTGCTGTACCAGATTCACTGCGTTAGGGATTTTGCTCATGTCGAGCTTTTCAAACAGGCCGCTATTGGCATACAGATAACCGACATGCGCGGTGGTAAAGGTGACGTCAGTTTCCGGCGAACCGCCCGCCAGCTTGGCTTTGTTCAAACGATCGATGGTGCCGCCGGTGACGAACTGCACTTCTACGCCGGTTTCTTTGGTGAACTCTTTGGCGATAGTTTGATCAATCAGATCCTTAAAGCTGCCACCCCAGGTGCTGACAATCAGCTTATCTGCGGCCACTGCATTCCCTGCGCTCAATACACACGTGGTCAATAACGTTAAGGCACCCATCTTACGCAACATATTCTTGTCCCCAATGAATGAAATGGCTGTTGTCGCTGCTTTGCACCACCGTCTGGTCCATCGCGTCGCAATGCTCTAAAACAGTGCGAAGGCGGCTCTCGGGTGTTGAAGCGATAATGCCGTTGCGGTGAGATTGGGTAAAACAGCATTTCCCTCGCTGTTGCATCAGAATTTCTGAGGCTAAAAAAGCGGCCTGCTTAACAAGGATTTTCTGAAGCAGGAGTGAGGCAGACGCGAATGGTCGCTGGCGCAAGGACAGGTGATTATGCTGTGAGTCGGAATTTGGCATGAGAAATGCTTGAGTTGAATCGACCTTATTAGAATGACTGACGCGACATGAGCGTGTCAGCGATCTCAGGAGAACCTGCATGCTCAGTCGCATCACCCAGCGTCAGCTGGAATATTTTGTCGCTTCCGGTGAAGCGGGCAGCATTATTGGCGCCTCGGAGCGTATTCACGTCTCCTCTCCGTCGATTTCCGCCGCCATCACCCACATTGAGTCTGAGCTTGGCGTGCAGCTGTTTGTGCGTCACCATGCCCAGGGCGTTTCACTCACCGCAATCGGCCACCAGGTATTAAAAGAGGCCAAACTGATCCTCGAACAGATGTCGAACCTTTACACCATTGCATCGGAATCAATGAACAACGTACGCGGCCCGCTGCGTGTTGGTTGCCTCGATACGTTAGCGCCAATGTTGACGCCGGAATTGGTGTTTGGCTTTGGCCGCGCCTTTCCCGGCGTGCGTATCTCGCTGGTGGAAGGCAATCATGAGTTGCTGCTAAAACAGCTGCGCTCAGCGGATATCGATATCGCCCTCACCTATGATTTGGTTCCCGCCAGCGATGTGACTTTCCAGTCGCTGGCGCAACTGCCGCCCTATGTAATGGTGGGTGAGCATCATCCGTTCGCCACACAATCCGCGGTTTCGATGCAGGATCTGGCTGCAGCGCCGATGGTGCTGCTGGATATGCCGTGGAGTCGTGAATATTTTCTTGGCTTGTTCAGCGAAGCCGGGGTGACGCCAAATGTAGTGATGCGATCCAGTAGTATGGAAACGGTGCGCGCGATGGTGGCCAACGGTGTCGGCTTCGGTATCGCTAACGTACGACCTAAAGCGCATTTGTCGCAGGATGGTAAACGCTTGATTCGCGTGCGGTTGGCGGGGGTTAACAAGGCGATGCAGTTGGGTTATGCCACCATGGCGCAGGTACAGCAATCCAGGGTGGTGAGCGCTTTTGCCGAGCGTTGCCGCATGTTTATTTCCGACCAATATATTCCCGGCATGGCGGCACCGAGTTATTTCGATCCGCAAGTGGTGCGAGTGGCGTGAGATCCCTGGTCGCCATGAATGGCGACCAGCGGTTAATACCCCTGCTGCGGGAAGACCTGATGCAATACCGCTTCGCCGCGTGCGGCGCGCTGGATATTCGCGGCGACCTGCGGTGCCGCGCTGGCCGGAATGGCAACCGAAGCCAGATGCGGCGTGATCAATACATTATCCATACCCCACAGCGCATCTTCGGGCGGCAACGGTTCGCGGTCAAACACATCCAGCGTCGCCTCGGCGATCTGTCCACGCTGCAACGCCTGCATTAACGCCGCCTGATCAACAATCGCTCCGCGCGACACATTGATAAACGCGCAGCCGTGCGGTAACCGTGCCAGTCGTTCAGCACTCAGTAAGCCTTGGGTTTGCGGCGTGAGCGGCAGCATCACTACCAAAATATCGCTGCTGGCGAGGAAAGCATCCAACGCGTCAATTCCGCTGCTACAGGTAATGCCATCGATGGTTTTCTGCGATCGTGACCAGCCGCGCACATCCAATCCCTGGCGCGCCAGCTCCTGCGCGGCGTGCGCGCCCAATTCACCCAATCCCAGCACGCCAACGCGCACGGTTTCCGGCGAACGCGGATGCAGGTAATGCCAGCGTCGTTCACGTTGTGCCCGCTCAAAAGCCGGAATGTCACGCACATAACGCAGCACGGCAAACAGCACGAAGCTGGCCATCATCCGCGCCATATGCGGATCAGACAAACGAACAATGGGGATATCCGGTAAATCATCGCGCCCGACCAGCGAATCAACGCCCGCACCCAGATTTATAAGCAGTTTCAGGTTGCGATAAGGGGCGAAAAAACCGTGCGGCGGCTTCCACACCAACGCGAAATGCACCTCATCATCGTTTTGCACCTCTTCCGCCCGACAAAGCGTTACGCCCGGCAGATGCAGTGCGAGCAACGCTGACCACTGTTCAAAACTGTCGAACTCGCTGTAAAAGACCAAAATACTCATGCCGCATTCGCCTTGATCAACTCAACTACCGCATCAATTGCCAGTTCGTAACCGATCACGCCCAAGCCGGCAATCACGCCGGTGGCGGCTTTTGATACCAGCGAATGATGGCGGAACGGCTCGCGTTTCCAGATGTTACTCATGTGCGCTTCGATGATCGGGCCATCAAACATCAGCAATGCATCGAGAATCGGCACCGAACTGTAGGTTAAACCGGCGGCGTTAATGATCAATCCGGCAGCCTGCTGACGCGCTTCCTGAATCCAGTCAACCAGCACGCCTTCGTGATTGCTTTGGCGAAATTGCAGTGTGATGTTGTGTGATGCTGCCCGGCGCTGGCAGCGTTCATCAATGCTGGCAAAGCTTTCGCTGCCGTAAGTGCCGTTCTTGTCCATGCCGTACAGATTAGCGTTCGGGCCGTTAAGAAAAAAAATCTGCTGTGTCATCTGAGCTCCTGAGTCACTGTGCCGTTGTCGCCCGAAAGGGTGACCAAATGACGATTAATGGCGATCAATGCGGGCGCGTGGCGGCCATCGCGGGATGGGCATCGAACAGGGCGAACCACGCGGCAGTCAGCGGATGGTTTGCCCGCCAGTTAAGAACATCGAAGCGGAAATCGAGATAACCGAGCGCGCAGCCGATGGCAATCAAACCCACGTCATCAGGCTGCGTACTAAAAGCCGCAACCTGACACTCAATTTCCCGTAGCGCGGCATGGACTTTTTTCAGCTGAGCATCGGCCCAGCCTTGCCACTGCTTTTCCAATGGGCGGGCACTGAACTCGTAACGCGCCAGCAAGGCGGCATCGATCAAACCGTCGCCCAATGCCTGGCGCGACAAACTCAACCAGCGCGCATCACCCTGTGACGGGATTAAGTCGCCCTTTGCGCGGGCATTGAGGTATTCGCATATCACGCGGCTGTCGTACAGACATGCCCCTTGTTCGGTTCGCAGTGCGGGCACTTTGGCTAACGGATTAACGAGGGCGATGCGCTCATCACGTTCAACCGGATGCGCCGCCGAATCCAGAAGCTCAATCTCATTCGTGAGCCCAAGACAATGCGCAGTCACCATCACTTTGCGCACATAGGCAGAGGTGGTGGCGTAAAACAGTTGCATCATGCCAACGCTCCCTGCTGATCCACGCGCAGCAACACTTTGCCAATGTTGGCGTTGGCCTCGAGGATTCGATGTGCATCCGCCGCCTGCGCCAGCGGCAAAATTTGATGCAGCGTGGGTTTGATTTTGCCTGCTACGATCAGCGGCAGCAGATGTTTGCGGATGCACACCGCCAGGCGCGCCTTTTCAGCAGCGCTTTTGGGGCGCAGCGTGGAAGAGGTCAAACTCAGTCCTTTACGCATCACCAATTGCAGATCGAGCTCGATCTTCGCGCCCTGCATAAATGACAAGCTCACATGACGTCCGCCTTGCGCTAATACGCTAAGATTGCGCGCCACGTAATCACCACCCACGTTATCCAGCACCACATCCACGCCTTGCCCTGCGGTTTCCGCTGCAATCACCGCGACAAAATCCTCTTTATGGCGATCGATGGCGCGCCAGACGCCAAGCTGTTGCAGCGCCGCAGTTTTGTTGGCACCGCCTGCGGTGGCCACCACACGTGCACCACAGGCGTGCGCACATTGGATGGCAAAGGTGCCAACGCCGCTGGCGGCACCGTGAATCAGTACGGTTTCACCGGGGGCTAAACGGCCCAGCTCAAACAGGTTGTGCCACACAGTAAATGCCGCTTCGGGGATGCCCGCTGCATGCGCCAACGGCAGATTATCGGGCACCGGCAAACACAACTCAGCGCGCGCCACGCAATAGTCGGCATAACCGCCACCGTTCAGCAGCGCCATTACCGCGTCGCCGGTGGTGAAACCACTAACCCCTGCACCTAACGCCACCACGTTACCTGCTACTTCCAGACCGAATACATCTGAGCTGCCCGGTGGGATTGGCATGCCGTTACGCTGCATAATGTCAGGACGATTAACGCCCGCGCTGGCGACGCGAATCAATACTTCACCCGCCGCAGGTTGTGGCACGGTACGTTCTACCACCGTTAACACCTCTGCGCCGCCCGGCTGGCGGGCAATTACCGCGTTCATCATTTCAGGCACCATCGGATTTTATCCTTGCTTAGCGGCGGTAAAGGCGCACACGCCTTCATCATCAAAGGTGATGCCCACTACGCTACCCACTGGCCAGCGGGTTAGGGATTCCAGACCCGACTGGCGCGCAAACAGCGAGGCGCTGCCGAGGGCTGGCACATCAAGATGCACATCAACGTGATCGCCCTGAAACACATGGGTGATCACCGTGGCGCTCAGGAAACAATGCGAAGAGAGCGGCCCCAATTGAATGTTTTCCGGACGCACGTACACATCGAGTCGCTCGCCAACGCTCGCCTGCACGCGTTCTGCCGGCAGACGCAGCGCGTTGCCGCCCAGCTCAAGCACCGCAGCGTGATCGCGCCCGGCATAACGTCCAGGCAAGATGTTGACGTCACCGACAAAGCCCGCCACAAAAGGATCGCGCGGCTGGCGATAGATTTCATCCGGTGTACCGATTTGGCGCACATGCCCCGCTGACATCACCACCACACGATCGCTCATGCTAAGCGCTTCGCCCTGATCGTGGGTGACAAACACCGTGGTGACGCCTAACTTGCGCTGGATGGCTTTCAGTTCGACCTGCATCGATAAACGCAGATTCTTGTCCAGCGCGGAAAATGGCTCATCCAGCAACAAGACTTTTGGACGGATCACCAGCGCACGCGCCAGTGCCACACGCTGCTGTTGTCCGCCGGAGAGTTCACGCGGTTTGCGATGGCCGTAACCCGCCAGTTTGACCAACGCTAATGCTTGCTCAACGCGCTCCGCGATTTCGGCCTTTGGCACCCCGCGCATACGCAGGCCATAACCCACATTTTTCTCCACCGTCATATGCGGAAACAGCGCGTAGTTCTGGAACACAATGCCGATTTCACGCTGGTAAGGGGGGATTTCCGTGACCAATTCGCCATCAATAAAAATCTCGCCGCCATCAGCTTCAGCAAAACCGGCCATCAAATTGAGCAACGTGGTTTTTCCGCAGCCCGAGGGGCCAAGCAGGGTAATAAATTCCCCTTCCTCAATAGTCAGGGAAATTTTGTGCAGCGCGATAGCGTCGCCAAACTTTTTAAGCACACCATCTAATTGTACGGCGATGTTGCTGCTTTTCACTGCGGGGTGCGGCATATCGGGCTGTGGGAATCGGGTGATTTCTGCACTAACCATGAACTCTCCAAAGCAATTGGTGTGACGTTGTCACAGTAATTATTGACTCATCCATGCGGCTAAGCGCTGCAACATGGCGTCACAGGCATCCAACTGAGCGATGCTGATGAATTCGTCGGGTTTATGACCTTGCGCCATGCTGCCAGGCCCACAAATGACGCTGGGAATACCGGCCTGGTGGAACAAGCCGCCTTCGGTGCCAAAGGCTACCGTACTGAAGTCGCTGGATTGAGTGAGATAGGCGATCAATCGCGCAGCGTCACTTTGGGCATCGGTTAATAACCCGGGGTAGCCACTGATAGGATAAAAACGGATCGCGCTGTCCACTGCGACTGCCTGCATACGCGGCACCAGCTCTGATTGCGCGAAGGTCTCGATCTCAGCGGCAACGGCTTGCGCGTCATGCTGGGGCAAGGTGCGCACTTCAAAATCAAAGACGCATTCAGCGGGCACGATGTTCAATACGGTGCCGCCACGAATAATGCCGGTTTGCACCGTCGTAAAAGGGGGATCGAAACGTGTGTCATGTTGTTCAGCCTGCGCCAGGCGCTCGCCGATCGCCGTTAATTGGTGAACTAGCTGCGCAGCATATTCGATGGCATTGACACCCTGCGGCGCATAGGCAGAATGGCAAGCCGCGCCCTTCACTTCGCAGCGCACACCCAGTTTTCCCTTATGACCGAGCACCGGTAGCAATTCGGTGGGTTCACCAATCAGGCAGATTGACGGCTTTTCCGGGCGCTGCAACAGCGCCTCCAGCAAGGTGCGCACGCCCAGGCAGCCGACCTCTTCGTCATAGGAGATTGCCAGATGCAGCGGCTGCTTTAGCGGCTGTGCCAGAAAATGGGGCACTGCCGCCAGCATGCAGGCGATGTAACCTTTCATATCGGCGGTGCCGCGCCCGTATAACTTGCCGTCACGTTCGGTGAGCGCGAACGGTGGCACGCTCCAGTTTTGTCCCTCCACCGGCACCACATCGCTGTGGCCAGAGAGCATCACGCCGCCATCGCCAGCGGGTCCAAGACGTGCATACAAATTGGCTTTACTGCGTTCCGCGTTGTGAATTAGCTCACCGCTTACACCCAAATCATTCAGGTAACGCCAGACGAAATCGATCAATGCCAGGTTGGATTCACGGCTGGTGGTGTCAAACGCCACCAGCTTTTCAAGCAGTTGTCGGCTGGTAAACATGGAAACTCCTACTCGTCGCCCGGCACGCCATAACGGGGTGCCTGCGTTGGATCAATGGCGCGCGTCACGTAATCGTTCATTTGCGGTTGATAAGCCAGCCACAACTGGACGAGTTCGCTAATTGGATCGCCATCCGTCCAGTCAACACGCAGATCGACAATCGGCCACACCTGATCATCAACGATCGACAAGGCAGAAGAGTGCACAGGCCCCGCTTCCCCGCCCGCCTGCATGCCCGCTTGCAGCGCCGCTATTAAGCGCTCGGCTAAATGACCGGAATGCTGTACGAAGGCGCTTACCATCGCCGGAATTACCTCAGGATTAGCCAGCAGATTGCCCGCCGCAACACAGTGATGACCGGTTTGCGCGTTATGAATGCCCAGTGTTTTGTCGCCGCTAAAGCAGGCCGTTTGGCCATCGGCGGCTAACACCGTCACCTGGCGATAAGAGGAAGAGTCGTCGCTGGCGAGTCCGGCTTTAAGCGCGGCTTCTGCGCTGTCGCCTTGTTGCAGGCGATCAAGAATGCGCGGGCCTAGCGCGGGTAAGGTAATGTTCTGGGTTGATACTGCGCCCACTGCCGCGCGTAGCCATGGGCAACGTGCGCCCACCGCAATGCTGGATGAGCTAATGGCAATGCCGATTTGACCGGTTGCGTCGCAGCGTCCCACAATGGATAACGTCATCGTCTCGCGCCTCTTATTCCGCTTGCCAGTCGTCAGGAATAACCGCGATCACATCGATTTCCATCAACCATTGCGGCTGACCTAAACCGGAAATCACCAAACCGGTGGAGATCGGAAACACACCTTTCAGCCACTTGCCGACCACCTGATACACCGGCTCGCGATAGCGGGGATCAATGATGTAAGTGGTGGTTTTGACGATGTGCGATAAATCGCTGCCCGCTTCTTCCAGTAGCTGTTTAACGTTTTTCATCGCCTGTTCGGCTTGCGCGGCGGGATCGCCTAATCCTACCAGGTTGCCCGCAAAGTCGGTGCCAATCTGCCCACGAACATACACGGTATTGCCTGCGCGCACCGCCTGACAGAGATCGTTATCCAGTGCCTGATTGGGATAGGTTTCTTTGGTGTTGAATTTACGGATGCGAGTATGGGTGGTCATGCTGGCCTGCTCTGCGAAAAAAGGGTTTCGCAAGGTATACCCTCCCACGCCTGGCAGCGAAAACAGCATTAACCGAGGTGTTGCTTTGAAAAATCCGAAGGAGCTAACGGTGATGATTTTTAGCATTAAATTGTGAACATCATCACCTGCCGACTAACCGGCGTTTACCGGACGTGCGTTCTGAGGTATACCACCCTGCTTATTCCCCTAACTCTCAGATAAGGATATAAAAATGTTTGCAAAGCAGTATGAGGTGGATGAAAAGCATATCGATTTTCAGGGCGTGGTCGATGGCCTTTATTATCCGTTTTATATGGAGTGGACGCGCCACGCTTACATGCGTGAGGCTTTAGGTATCGATATTGAAGAAGAGTTTAAACAGGGCAAAATTTACATGGTGCTGGAGTATTCCCTGCGCTTTCGTAAGAGCCTGGTGAAAGGTGACAAGGTGGAAGTGACCTGCGTGCTGGCAAAGAATGAGAAGCGTAATCGCGTTAATTTTGTGCAACAGATTCTGGTGAATGGTGTGGTGTATGCCGATGCCACTTTTGTTGCCACCTGCCTGCAGAATGGACGCCCTTCCATGCCAGATGCGGTGGTGAGCGCGTTAGCGGAAGCGTAAGGCGGTTTTGGTCATGGTCGCCATGATAGCGGGCGTTTGACCAGGAGAATGATTAGCTCCCGCACCGGATGGCGGTGCGGGGGGAACCCGTTTTCCCTTCAGCCTGTTAATAGAGAAATAAATTTCCACATAACATCAGTGACTAAATGAGTGGAATCAGAAACCCCAATTTTTCATCACTGAGGGTGATGCGGTCCCGGCCCAACTGATTCACGCATAATTAATTCTCCGGCAAAGGTTTTGTCATTGCGCATTTCGCCGCCATCCAGCATGGAAATTAGGCGTTCAATGGTTTCCTGAATCATCTCGGTTACCGGCATTTTCACGCTGGATAACGCCGGAATGGTAAACGGCGCTAGCGGGATGTCATCGAAACCGATCACTGCCACTTGTGCAGGCACCGCAATCTGCGCGGCCGCCAGCGCTTTGAGCGCGCCCACCGCCATATCATCGTTACTGGCCACCAGCGCCGTGAAATTTCTGCCCTGCTTCAGTAACTGTTGCACCGCTGTCATGCCGTTTTGCGCCTGCCATTTTCCTTCGACCACCAGCGCATCTTCAACGGCAATGCCATGTTTGGTCAGCGCCGCGTGGTAGCCCGCCAGACGTTCGCGGCCGGTCGGCGAATCCAGTGAACCGGTGATAAAGGCGATGTCGCGATGGCCCAGCGCAATCAGTTGCTCCACCGCTGCGCTGCTACTGCGCTGTTGATCCGAGTAAATGCAGTAACTGTCGTGCTGACGCAGACGGCGGTTGATCACCAGAATCGGGTGTTTATGCTGCGCAATGATGCTGTCCATTTCATCGGTGGTGAGAAAACGCGGATAGATAATCACGCCATCGCAGCGCAAATCGAGCAGAAACTGAATGGCCGCGCGTTCCTCTTCGGCGCTGTGTTTGCCATCCACCAGCAGCAGCTGACGTCCCTGCTGTTCCATCAGGCGCGCGGAGTGCTGCATAAGCTCGCTGAAGTAGCTGCCAGTGTACAAGGTGTTGGTGATCACCAGCCCAATCGTCTGGCTGGATTTGGTCGCCAGATTGCGCGCCAGCAAGTTAGGGCGGAAATCGGTAGCGGCAATCGCCTGATACACCTTCTCGCGTTTTTCCTGGCTGACATAGCCATTACCAGACAGCACACGCGACACGGTCGCTTTCGATACGCCTGCTACTTTTGCCACCTCGATTATCGTCGCCATGTTTCACTCTTTTTCCATGCTCATCGCAGCAGTGTACCTAAGCCACGAAATAGGCGGCAATTTTTCTGCCATTACCGCATAGCCGTCCAGTTAGTCAAAGCGATCAACTTCACACTTTCAACTATCGGATTTTAAATCTCTTGCCTGAATTCCATCACATCTTCATGATTTTGTGAAACCGGTTTCTCATGATTAAAAATCACACAGAAAACCGCTGCACCTCTACCAAATAATCAGAGATCAAAAATCCATGGCTAAAAATTATGCGGATGTCTCGCGCGCCATCGTGGCTGCACTCGGCGGCCTGAACAATATCGAAGCGGTGACGCACTGCATGACGCGCCTGCGTTTCGTGGTGAAAGATAGCGCAAACATTGATAACGCCACGCTGAAAGCCATTCCCGGCGTGATGGGCGTGGTGCACACCGACACGCAATGTCAGGTGATCATTGGTAACAACGTGAACCTCGCCTATCAGGAAGTATTGAAGCTCGGTACGCCGAACAGCGATGGCGCGGCGCCAGTGAAACGCAGAATCACCCTGCGCAGCATCGGTGCCGGCATTCTGGATGCGCTGGTGGGCACCATGTCGCCGCTAATCCCGGCGATTATTGGTGGCTCGATGGTGAAGTTACTGGCGATGGTGCTGGAGATGAGCGGCGTGCTGGAGAAAGGCTCTTCCACACTGATCATCCTCAACGTGATTGGTGACGGCGCGTTCTTCTTCCTGCCGATTATGGTGGCCGCCTCAGCCGCACTGAAATTCAAAACCAACATGTCGCTGGCGATTGCCATCGCGGGCGTGCTGGTGCATCCCAACTTTGTCGATTTGATGGCGAAAGCCGCGCAAGGCCAGTCAGTGGAATTTGCCTACATTCCGGTGACGGCGGTAAAGTACACCTACACGGTTATTCCGGCGCTGGTGATGACGTGGATTCTGTCGCACATCGAATACTGGGTTGATCGCATCACGCCTGCGGTTACCAAGAACTTCCTCAAGCCGATGCTGATTGTGCTGGTGGCCGCACCGATTGCCATTGTGCTGATTGGACCGCTCGGCATCTGGATTGGTAGCGGCATTTCCGCGCTGGTCTACACCATTCACGGCTATCTTGGCTGGTTGTCGGTGGCGATTATGGGCGCGCTGTGGCCGCTGCTGGTGATGACCGGGATGCATCGCGTATTTACCCCCACCATCATTCAAACCATCGCCGAAACCGGCAAAGAAGGCATGGTAATGCCGTCGGAAATTGGGGCCAACCTGTCGCTGGGCGGTTCTTCGCTGGCGGTGGCATTCAAAACCAAGAACCCTGAACTGCGTCAAACCGCTTTTGCGGCGGCGGCATCGGCGATTGTCGCGGGCATTTCTGAACCGGCGCTGTATGGCGTGGCGGTCAGGTTGAAACGTCCGCTGATCGCCAGCCTGATCAGCGGCTTTATCTGCGGCGCAGTGGCCGGGATTGGGGGACTTGCCAGCCATTCAATGGCCTCACCAGGCTTGTTCACCAGCGTACAGTTTTTCGATCCCACCAATCCGATGAGCATCGTGTGGGTCGCTGGCGTGATGGTGCTGTCGGTGGTGCTCTCCTTCATTCTGACGTTGATTCTCGGCTTTGAAGATATCCCGGTCACCGAGCCCGCACAGCCAAAGCCGGTGACGGATGATGCCAAACCCGCCAACGTTAATTTATCCAAGGTGTAAATGAGGTTTTTATGTCTGAAGTGACATTTCCAGAGGGATTTTTGTGGGGCGGCGCATTAGCCGCTAATCAGTCAGAGGGGAGCTATCTGGCGGGTGGTAAAGGTTTAACCACGGTGGATATGATCCCCCACGGCGCGCATCGCATGCCGGTAAAGTTGGGCCAGGAAAAGCGTTTCGAACTGCGCAGCGATGAGTATTACCCAAGCCATGACGCCATCGATTTTTACCGTCGCTATAAAGACGATATCGCGCTGATGGCAGAAATGGGTTTTACCGTGTTTCGTACCTCGATTGCCTGGAGCCGTATTTATCCGCAAGGCGATGAATTGACGCCAAACGCGGAAGGCATCGCGTTCTATCGCAGCCTGTTTGAAGAGTGCCAGAAATATGGCATCACGCCGCTGGTGACGCTGTGCCACTTCGATGTGCCGATGCATTTGGTGACCGAATACGGTTCGTGGCGCAATCGCAAAATGATCGAATTTTTCAGCCGCTACGCGCGTACCTGCTTTGAAGAATTCAACGGTCTGGTGAAGTATTGGCTGACCTTTAACGAGATCAATATCCTGCTGCACAGCCCGTTTTCTGGCGCAGGTTTGGTGTTTAAACCGGGCGAAAACCCGGAGCAGGTGAAGTATCAGGCGGCGCATCACGAGCTGGTGGCAAGCGCGCTGGTGACCAAAATCGCCCATGAAATTAACCCGCAAAACCAGGTCGGCTGCATGCTGGCGGGCGGCAACTTCTATCCGTGGTCATGTAAGCCGGAGGATGTATGGGCCGCGCTGGAGAAGGATCGCGAAAACCTGTTCTTTATCGATGTGCAGGCGCGCGGCGCTTATCCTTCGTATGCCGCGCGGGTGTTCCGCGAGAAAGGCGTAGAGATTGCGATGGAAGCGGAAGATGCCGCTACGCTGCGTCACACCGTTGATTTCGTCTCCTTCAGCTATTACGCCTCACGCTGCGCCTCGGCAGAGATGAACGAACAAAACAGCAGCGCCGCCAACGTGGTGAAATCGCTGACCAATCCGCATGTCAAACGCAGCGATTGGGGCTGGGGCATCGATCCACTCGGTCTGCGTATCACCATGAACATGATGTATGACCGCTACCAGAAGCCGCTGTTTCTGGTGGAAAACGGCCTCGGCGCGCACGATGAAATCAATGCCGACGGCGAGATTAACGACGATTACCGCATCAGCTATCTGAAAGAGCATATTCAGGCGATGGGCGAAGCGATTGCCGATGGTATTCCGCTGATCGGTTATACCACGTGGGGCTGCATCGATTTGGTGGCGGCCTCGACCGGCGAAATGAGTAAGCGCTACGGGTTTGTTTATGTCGATCGTGATGACAAAGGCAACGGCAGCCTGGAACGCATCCGCAAAAAATCATTCTGGTGGTACAAGCAAGTGATCGCCAGCAACGGGCGGAATCTGGAGGCGCTGTAAATAAGTGGTCGCCATGAATGGCGTAATGCTTGTCAGTTAAAAAGCATTTTTAGTTCTGGTGCGGGCGCTGACACGTCTGCGCCTCTGGCAAATGTGCGGTTTTCAACAACACGCATTGAAGGTTCGGAGCAGGCCGGGGGCACTTTTGGGCCGGCAATCCGCAGCGCTGAACGAAGCGAGGAAGCCAGCAGAGCCCGCAGGACGCGGGCGAAAGGCGGAGCCGGGACAGGGAAGTCCCGTCTCCGCCGGTGCGTCAGGCAGACGAGCGAAGTGAAGGTACCGCGCTAGCGGCGCGAGGACCGCCGGACCAAAAGTGACCCAGGCCTGTGCTCTCGCCGCTAACATTGCTGACGACTCTAAGTGGCTGCCTGACGCTGCAAAACTTCCCTTTGACGCGGCGTGGCGGCTGGCCACGCTTGTTGCGGGAACAGATAGAGCCGAATACTGAACAGATGGAACAGCGGCGTCAGCACCCTTTCGTCGTGCTTCGCCAGTTGTTCCAGCTTCAGCAACAGTAAATCCAGCTCATCCTGCAAATCCGCATGCGGCGGGGTTTGCAGTGACTTCAGGCGGCGTTTAAGAAACAGCGCCAGCTCATGAAACATCTGTCCACTATCCAGATGATATTGCTGCAGCAGCTCTTTGTGGCGCGCGTAATAATCAAAGCTATTCACGCCCAGCCACACTTCCTTGAGCAACATGCCGGCTGAACGCATATCGGGATGCGGATCGAGCCGTAAGCGCGGCAACACCACATTCACTTTATCCAGCATCAGGCTGATAAAACGTTGCCGTCCCAGCAGTGACGAACCGTTTCGTTCGGTCTCTTTAATAAAGCGCAATAGCTCGCGCAGACCTTGTCGCACGGCGCGGCGCGCGGTCCATGATGGGCGTTTGTTACGCATGATGGCGGTGATGATTACCGCAAACATCACGCCCGCCATGGTGGCAATCGCGTTATTGATTAGCAGCACCAAATCAGGTTTTAAATGGTGGCCGAGGCCGATAAAGCCGGGGATCTGAATCGCTACGCTCAGGCCTATCATGTTGGTCGAGGGCCGCGCGATCATCAGCGCCAGAATCATCAGTCCGGGTGCAAGACAAATCATCAGCGCCTCAAACGAAGTGGCTTGCGGCAGCAGCAGCGCCACATAAATTACGCTGATAATGATCGCCACGATTACGCCACGTACAAACAGCTTCATTGAAGTTAGCGGCGTATCCTGGCTGGCGAGCAATGAGCAGAGAATCGCCGCCATCACCGGTGCCGATGCGCCATCACGCCAGCCCGATCCCATCCACAGCAAGCAGGAACCGAAGGTGGCACAGAACGCGGTTAGCGCCGAAAGCCGAATTAACCCTTTATCAAAAAAGCGGTGCGTGCGTTTGCCGCGCGCCAGTGTGGTGTCGCCCGACAGGTCGCTCACCAATCCACCAACGCTTTGATAGGCCCCGGCAATACGGACAAAATCCGCCAGCCGTTCCATTAATCCGGTAAAAAGCAGCCAGTTTTCAGTAGGCAATTCGCCGTTTTGCCAGGCGAGGTTAAGTTCAGCCTGACAAGCGCTTAACGTCTGCTGCATGCCGCTGGTTTCCCCTACCGCTTCACCATCGTTGAGCCATTGTAGAAACAGCTGAAAGGTTTGCGCCACGTTTTCCGGAAAGGCGATTTGCAGTATCGAGAGCCGCTGCAGGCGCATCTCGATAGCCGTGAGAGTCGGGATCAAATAGGAGAGATGTTGATACTGCACGCTAACCAGGCGAATCAGTCTCCGCGCGGCGTCACCTTCATAAACGCAGTGGGTGATCAGCACTTCCACCTGCTGCGGATGCGTTGCCATGCGGATCAGAATATCGTCACGCTCGGGCGAACTGTCGCTGGGAATGCCGGAAAGCAAATCGCTGCACAGTTTGCGCGCGTTGAGATACCAGTGGCTGACACTCTGCTCCAGCAGACTGCGCATCGATACCGGAAACAACAGCGCATGCACAAGGCTGCTGCAGACGATGCCGAGCGTGATCTCTTCAATACGCGAAATCACCGTGCTGGTGATCGACAGCGGCGTGGTGACTTCCGGAAAACCCATGATCGCCGCGCTGTAACCGGCCAGCATAAACACGTAACTCTTCGGCGTGCGGTCGTGCAGTGACAGATAGAGGCAAACGCTGACCCATAACGAAATGCAGAAACAGAACAGCAGCGGATGCTGAACGGTCGGCGGAAAGATAAAGAAGACGAATACGCCGCCCAATAGTGTCCCCAGCAGACGGAACACCGATTTGGAAATGGTTGAGGCGGAATAGAGCTGTGATGCGAGCAATACCGTGGTCACCGCCCACGCCGGTTTATCCAGATTCAGTTCGAGTGCGAAATAGAGTGCCAGAAAGGCGGCCAGACAGGTTTTTACAGCAAAAAAAACGGCGTTTTTTGAAAACCACTGCATGACACGGTGACCAGGATGTACTGAATGTTGCGTATCCTGCCAGAATGTGAAAAAGCCTCACCTCGATAAATATGTCGAATTATTTCGTAATCGAAAACCATGTTCATCGCGCGGTTTGCACGTGGCGCAGATGCGTAAGCACGGCTAATGAAAATCCACGTTAAAGATGCGGTTTTGTCGCTAATTTATCCGGCATCAGCGATTTAAGCCGTTTTAACGCATAGCAGTTATCAGGCCGATAAATGTGTGCTGGATCACACTTTGGTGAAGTGCGCCCTCTTTGGTCGTTTATCCATAAAATAATTTCGCGCAATGCCGTCTACAAATATCGCAGAAATTTGTGGAATGCTCGGGTGAGCATTTTGCGAGAAAAGTCGCCATGAATATCGGCCCTACGAACTGTAGGTACATTTTTAACCGTAGCGGTGCTACTATTTGCGCGCTGAATAATGCGAAGAACTCTCGGGAACGCAGTATGTTACGTAAACATCAACTTCATCGGGAAGCCGACGTACTGCTTTCCCTGCTCCATATCTGCAAAATCGTCGTAACTGCCCTATTTCTGCTGCTGTTTATTTCTCGCTCAGCAATTGCTGAAATAAAAGACGATAAAGCCAATCGCATTGTCAGCGGTATTATTAGTTTTACCCATTGGCCGGGTTTAACCGGCGCGCCACAACTCTGCGTATTTTCCTCCGCGCAACATCTCTCATTGCCACAAAATAGTGTGCCTTCAGCCGTTCCGTTTAGCGTGGTTTATCTCTCCAGCGAAAGTGAACTGGCAACGCAGCATTGCGATGCGGTCTATTTTGGCGATCAGACGCCGCAACAACAGGTTGAACTTTTTAATCACCTCAAAGGTAAGGCGGTATTAACCCTCGCTGAAAACAATGCGGAATGTACCATTGGCGCCGCCTTCTGCCTGATTTTTAAACCCGACCACACGCTGTTCTCAGTCAACCTTGATTCGCTTGCCAGGAGCGGCGTCAAGGTGAGTCCGGACGTACTGTTGCTGTCCCGCAATGGAAGCAAATAAGATGAAAATAGAAAATTCACTAAATGACAAATCATCGATTCGTAACAAGCTGCGCAAGATTAGCACCATCAACTCTGCGGTTATTTTATTGCTGTGCTGGCTGCTACTCTCGTCGACTTCCCTGCTGTTTATTAAAAGCTACGAGAAAAGAAATCTGGAATTAATTGCCGCCACGCTCAGCACCACGCTGACGGCCGCCACGGTATTTGAAGACAGCTACGACGCGCATAATAAAATCGCGCGCCTCGGCAATGAAGGCATGTTCGATTCCGCAAAACTGGTGACTGACGATCACACTGTTTTAGTTGACTGGCATGATCGACAAGAACAGACCGGCTGGTATCCGCGATTATTACGTGAGTGGATTTATCTTAAACCGCTCAGCGTTAATATTAACCACTCGGAAGCCAATGTCGGTACGCTGACGCTGGAAGGCACCGTTACCGGTGCGGCCGATTTCATCCGTTATTCGCTGATGATTCTGACCAGCGGCATGCTGTGCGTGTTAATCATCTCCTTCCTGCTGAGTGAATTTCTCCATCGCGGCATACTTGCCTCGTTGCGTAATATCACCAGCTCGATCCACTACGTGATCCATTCTGGTGATTTTTCCTTACGTATCCCGGAAAGCCCGACGCGCGAATTTCAGCTGTTTTCCAATGACCTCAACTCGTTGCTGACAGAGATGCAGACGCTGCAGGCTTCTCTGATCCGCGATAATCGCACGCTGGCCGCCAAAGCGCTGGAAGACCCGCTAACCGGCCTCGCCAATCGCGCCGCCTTTGTGGCGCGTTTAACCCAACTGCTCGATCAGCAACTGGCGAAAGAGCGCTTTGCTTTGCTGTTTCTCGATGGCGATCGCTTTAAAAGCATCAATGATAACTGGGGCCATGCCGCCGGTGATGAAGTACTTAAAGCGATTGGTTCGCGCCTTTCCGCATTGGCATATAAACAGGATTTAGTCGCGCGTTTAGGCGGCGATGAGTTCGCCATGCTGGTGAGCAGCCGCGCCAGCGAGGCGCAATTGCAGTTGCTGATGCAGGATATTAATGAAGCCATCAGCCAGAAAATAGTTATTGCTGAAGGCACTCCGATTTCCACCTCGGTGACCATTGGCTACGCCTGGTCGCAGCACGGCGATACGGTTGAGTCGATTCTGGAACGCGCAGATACGAACATGTACAAAAATAAGGGAAAGAGTAAGGTGCGGAGATGAAGATGAAAATTTTCCTGATGGTGTGTGTGCTGGCGCTGGTCGGTTGCCAGGCAAAGGGACGTTTCAGCGATGAACAGATCGCGGCGATGCGTAATGCCGGTTTCAGCCAAAATAGCGAAGGTTGGGGATTAGGTTTGTCGGACAAAATTCTGTTTGGCGTCAACGAATCTGAGCTCACTCCCGCCAGTAAAAACACCATTCAGACAATGGCGAAAAATCTGGCGACGACCGGCATTAAGCATGTGCGTATTGATGGTCATACCGATAATTACGGCAAAGCGGATTACAACCAGCAGCTGTCGTTGAAAAGAGCCAACGCCGTTGCGACACAATGGGCGCAAGGCGCAGGAATTCCGCGCGAAAATATCGTTACGCGCGGCTTAGGAATGAGCGCGCCGATTGCCAGCAACAATAACCCGCAGGGCCGTGCGCAAAACCGCCGCGTGGCGATTGTGATTACGGCGCCGTGATGATCTGGCGCTCGACTGCATAATCGTACAAACGGTCGCGCGCTAAATTTTTCATTTTCACTTCGCACATAATATCGAAGGCATCAAACGACAGCGCCCAATCATTTAAGCTTTGATTGAAGTAATAATCGGCATGGGCGCGAAGTTTGGTTTTCGACACCGCTAAATCCTGCTGATCCGGGAAACCGTGATCGGGAATCAAACCTTCCTGCGCAATCGAATAGTGCAAAACTGGCCGCACACCGCGCCACGACGCTTTTATCAGCGCGATGCGCGCATCATCAGCCTGAATATAGTGATTCTCTTTCACCCAATGATGGTGAATATCCAGCACTACCGGACACAATTCACGCGCCTGCAACACATCGTCCAGCGAACAGGATATTTCATCATTTTCCACCGTTAGCATATTGCGCGCTTCAGGGGTGAGCCGCAGAAACGCGGCGCGGAATCCCTCAAAGCCCTTTTTGCCGTTCATATGGATGTTGATTTTGAAATCCTGAAACTGTCGGCCATAACCCATTAATACCGCACAGGTAGCGTGATACTCCACATCCTCAATCGCGCGATCGACCACGCCGTCATTATCGGAGGCCAGCACCGTATATTGGCCGGGGTGGAATGAAAGCCGAATATTATTAGCGCGCGCCAGCTCGCCGCAGCGGCGCAGTAACGGCGTAAGATCGGGCAATAATTCCCCGTACAGCTGAGTCGCTTGCGGCACCGTGTAAAGCGGCAATAGATCGCTGCCGATGCGCATCATGCGCAGCGCGTCGGGCTGCGTGGCCAGCTTTTCAAGCGTGAGAGTGAGATTTTGCAGATTGTTTTGCGCCAGCTGGTTTAGCAGCGTGATGCGTGATTCATCATCGAGACTAAGAAAGCGCGTGCGGGTGGTGCTTTTGAAGGGATACGGCTGTTTAGCCTGTTGATCCAGATACTTACAAGCAAAGCCTAATTTCATTTCATCCCCCGTTTAATCAGCGTGAAAGTGTAGCTGCGATCGGAGAAAGTGCCAGGTGCGCATCGAGGCGCACCTGGCTGAGATCACACGTCCGGGAAGGTCATATTGCTGCCCGGCGCTTCACGATGCAGGTGGATAAAGTTCAGGTGACGTTCGTACTGATCGAGAATATCGATGATCACCTGCTCTTTGTTGTAGTCCATCAAATCATTGCCCTGGCTGCCTTCCAGCAAGAAGGTTTCCAGGCGGTAATAGGTCGATTTACCGCTGCGTGCGCGATAGGTAAAGCCCGGTACCGAATACTGCTGTGGCCAGATTTGATAAACGAAATCCTGCTCCTCGCCCAGCAACACGCGCAGATCAAGGTGGCCCAGCGGCTGCCCTTCTTCTGGCTCGGCACGCTCCAGCGATACACGTCCACCGCGCAGCTCCAGCTCTTTCGCCACATCCTGCATCGCCGGGAACAGCACCTCTTCCATCATCTTCTGCGTATAGCGCGTGCCCGGATAGTTCATCAGACGCGACAGGCGCTTCTTCCAGCTCAGGCGATCGTTACTGGCTGAAATGTACGGCGCAGTGTCGCGGCTGGCGCTGGCGCGGCGGTGATCTTCCACCTTCAGCGATTTATACAGCCCGGCCATCACAAAGAAGATTACAAAGCTAAACGGTAAGCCCATGATCACCGTGGCGTTCTGCAAGGCAGAAATCCCGTTGGTCATCAGCATGCCCATCGTCAGCACACCAATCGCAATCGACCAGAAGATACGCAGCCAGTTCGGTGCATCGCTGTTGATGTCTTTCAGCTTCGAGGTGAAGTTACCCAGCACCAGCGAACCGGAATCCGCCGACGTCACGTAGAACAGCATGCCGGTGATGGTGGCCACCGAAGCACTGAATTTAAACGCCGGATACTGCGCCAGCAGGCTATAGAAGCCGCGTTCGGCATGCGCCATCACTTCCTGCGCAAAGCCGGCATCGCCGTGAATGATTTCATACAGCGCCGCGTTACCAAACACCGACAGCCACAGCAGCGTAAAGGTGAACGGAATAATCAGCGTACCCAACACGAACTCACGAATGGTACGACCGCGCGAGATACGTGCGAGGAACAGACCGACAAACGGCGACCAGGCAACCCACCACGCCCAGAAGAACAGCGTCCAGCTATTCATCCACTCGCGTGGCTGATCGAAGGCAAAGGTATTCAACGTCATGCCCATAAAGCGATTGATGTAATCACCAACGTTCAGCACCAGCGCGTTGAGCAGGAAATCGGTTTTGCCCATAAACAGCACGAACAGAATTAAGCCCAGCGCCAGCGCGACGTTCAGCTCAGAAAGAATACGGATGCCTTTATCCACACCGGATGTTACTGAGATGGTGGCGATGATCACTGACAGCACAATTAGCGCGGCCTGCGCCGTGAAACCTTCCGGCACATCGAACAGCACGTTGAGGCCGTAGTTCAGCTGCACCACACCAATCCCCAACGTGGTGGCGATACCAAAGATGGTGCCGATCACCGCAGCGATATCCACCGTGTGACCAATCGGGCCATTAATGCGTTTGCCGAAAATCGGATAGAGCGCCGAACGGATGGTGAGCGGCAAATTGTAGCGATAGCTGAAGTAGCCGAGCGCGATGCCCATTAATGCGTACATCGACCAGCCGGTGACGCCGTAGTGGAACAGCGTCCACACCATCGCCTGACGCGCGGCTTCCATGGTCTGCCCTGCACCTTCTGGCGGCTGCATGTATTGGGTTACCGGCTCGGCAACCGAGAAGAACATCAGGTCAATACCGATGCCGGCGGCAAACAGCATCGCCGACCAGCTCAGCAAACTGAACTCGGGTTTAGATTGCTCCGGCCCCAGCTTGATAGCGCCGTAGCGCGAACACGCCATGTAGATGACGAACACGATGTACAGCGTGGCAGCGAGCATGTAGTACCAGCCAAACGTGGAGGTGACCCAATTAACGGCGGTCAGAAGCCAGCTGGCAGCGAGTTCGCTGTAAAAAATCGTGACAAGTGAAAATGTCAGAATCAGTCCGGCGGAGGTGTAAAACACCACAGGATTGATTCTGTCTTTTTCACTGGCAGGTGGATTAATCATCGATTACCTCTGGTTAATTTCCTGTAGTACGTGCCAAAGAAGCTCGCGGAGATCGCCATTAACGACATCCCGACGAGGCAAAATGCGGTTTTCATGGGATGCGCGTGTATACGCATCCGCCGAGTCCCTTCGCTTCCCCGCTTCGTTTTTGTAACAATCCAAGCACAGCATCCTAACAAATTTCTTTTTTATATTGAACGTGCAATCAAAAAAAGTTTTAATAGTGTTCTAAGATTGAAGTGGAGCTGGAGTGTTATGCCAAAGGTGGGAATGCAGCCGATACGTCGTCGGCAACTGATTGATGCGACCCTGAGCACCATCAACGAAGTCGGGATCAACGATGCCACCATTGCGCAGATTGCGCGACGTGCTGGCGTATCGACAGGCATCATTAGCCACTACTTCAAAGACAAGAACGGTCTGCTGGAAGCCACGATGCGTGACGTAACACGTCAGCTACGTGATGCGGTAGCAGCAAGGTTAAAACCGCTGGCAGACGCCACAACGGAAGCGCGCCTGCTGGCGATAGTGGAAGGCAACTTTGATGATTCGCAGGTGCACAGCGCCGCAATGAAAGCCTGGCTGGATTTCTGGGCCAGCAGCATGCATCAGCCACAGTTGGGCCGCTTAGAACGCGTGAGCAGCCGTCGCCTGTTTTCCACGCTGGCAGCCGAGTTTCGACGCGTAATCCCGCGCGAAAAGGCGCGTCTGGCGGCACATGGCCTCGCTTCATTGATTGATGGCTTGTGGCTGCGCGCGGCGCTCAGCGGCAAACCGTTCGATTTGGCTATCGCCAGACAGCTCACCACCCAATTCATTCGTCAGCAATTGGCTGACCAGAATCACTGAGGAAGGAGAAATCATGTCCCGATTCACCGAGCAACACCTTTATATTGATGGCGCATTGGTTCCCGCTGCGGCTGGCAACACATTCCAGACCATCAACCCGGCGAACGGCGAAGTGCTGGCCGACGTGCATGAAGCTGACCGCGCAGACGTTGATCGCGCTGTTGCCGCAGCGAAAAAAGGCCAGAAAATCTGGGCGGCGAAGACCGCTATGGAGCGTTCACGCATCCTGCGTCGTGCGGTCGATATTCTGCGTGAACGCAATGATGAACTGGCCGCGCTGGAAACCCTTGATACCGGCAAACCGCTGAGCGAAACCCAATATGTGGATATCGTGACCGGTGCCGACGTGCTGGAGTACTACGCGGGCTTGATTCCTTCTCTGGAAGGCCAGCAAATCCCGCTGCGCGACACCTCTTTCGTGTATACCCGCCGCGAACCATTGGGCGTGGTGGCCGGTATCGGCGCGTGGAACTATCCGATTCAGATCGCTTTGTGGAAATCCGCGCCCGCGCTGGCTGCTGGTAACGCGATGATCTTCAAACCGAGCGAAGTCACGCCGCTAACCGCGCTGAAACTGGCAGAAATCTACTCCGAAGCGGGCGTACCAAACGGCGTGTTCAACGTGTTGAACGGTCGTGGCGCGGTTACCGGCCAGCTGCTCACCGATCATCCGGGCATTGATAAAGTCTCCTTCACCGGTGGCGTTGCCAGCGGTAAGAAAGTGATGGCCAATGCCGCCGGTTCGACGCTGAAAGACGTCACCATGGAGCTGGGCGGCAAATCTCCACTGATCATCTTTGACGACGCCGATCTCGACCTCGCCGCGGATATCGCGATGATGGCGAACTTCTACAGCTCGGGCCAGGTTTGCACCAACGGCACGCGCGTGTTTATCCCGGCTAATTTGCAAGCGGCGTTTGAAGCCAAAATCGCTGAGCGCGTGGCGCGTATTAAGGCCGGCGATCTCAACCATCCAGATACCAACTTCGGTCCGCTGGTGAGCTTCGCGCATCGCGACAACGTGATGCGCTTCATCGAATCTGGCATCAGCGAAGGTGCGCGTCTGCTGTGCGGCGGTAAACGTCTGAGCGGTGCGGCTTTCGATAACGGCGCATGGGTAGAACCGACCGTGTTCACCGACTGCCGCGATGAGATGACCATTGTGCGCGAAGAGATTTTCGGGCCAGTGATGTCGATTCTGACTTATGAAAGCGAAGAAGAAGTGGTTCGCCGCGCCAACGCTACTGAATTTGGCCTGGCGGCCGGTGTGGTAACCCAGGATCTCAACCGCGCGCACCGCGTGATTCACCAGATTGAAGCAGGTATTTGCTGGATCAATACCTGGGGCGAATCCGCCGCTGAGATGCCGGTGGGCGGTTACAAACATTCGGGTGTGGGCCGTGAAAATGGCCTGATGACGCTGCAAAACTACACGCAGGTGAAATCTGTACAGCTCGAAATGACCCGTTTTCAGTCCGTATTTTAATTTTGGCTTTTAACCTGAGGAACGACTAGTGGAATTTGATTACATCATTATCGGAGCCGGATCCGCAGGGAACGTTTTGGCAACAAGACTGACCGAAGATAGCAGCGTCAATGTGCTGCTTTTAGAAGCGGGCGGCCCAGATTACCGCTTCGACTTCCGCACGCAGATGCCTGCGGCGCTGGCTTTCCCGCTGCAGGGAAAACGCTACAATTGGGCGTATGAAACCGAACCTGAGCCGTACATGAACAACCGTCGCATGGAGTGCGGACGCGGCAAAGGTTTGGGCGGTTCGTCGCTGATCAACGGCATGTGCTACATCCGTGGTAACGCGATGGATCTCGATAACTGGGCCAATGAGCCTGGTCTGGAAAACTGGAGCTACCTGAACTGCCTGCCCTACTATCGCAAATCTGAAACGCGCGATATCGGTGCCAATGATTATCACGGCGGCGAAGGTCCGGTGAGCATCACCACCTGTAAACCTGGCAATAATCCGCTATTCGCAGCGATGATTGAAGCCGGCGTGCAGGCAGGTTATCCGCGCACTGATGACCTGAATGGCTATCAGCAGGAAGGTTTCGGGCCAATGGATCGCTTTGTGACGCCGAAAGGTCGCCGCTCCAGCACCGCGCGCGGTTACCTCGATACCGCAAAAACGCGTCCGAACCTAAAAATCGTTACCCATGCGACCACCGACCGCATTCTGTTTGAAGGTAAACGCGCGGTTGGCGTGCAGTATCTGCTGGGTTCCAGCAATACCTCGCACCAGGCGCATGCACGTCGTGAAGTGCTGCTGTGCGCCGGAGCCATCGCCTCGCCGCAGATTCTGCAGCGTTCCGGAGTCGGATCCGCTGAACTGCTGAAACAGTTCGATATCCCGCTGGTGCATGATTTGCCGGGCGTGGGTGAGAACTTGCAGGATCACCTCGAAATGTACCTGCAATATGAGTGCAAAGAGCCAGTTTCGCTCTACCCGGCCTTGAAGTGGTGGAACCAGCCGAAAATCGGTGCGGAGTGGCTGTTTAATGGCACCGGCGTCGGTGCCAGCAACCACTTTGAAGGCGGCGGCTTTATCCGCAGCCGTGAAGAGTTCAGCTGGCCGAATATTCAGTATCACTTCCTGCCGGTGGCGATTAACTACAACGGCTCGAACGCGGTGGAAGCGCACGGCTTCCAGTGCCACGTTGGTTCGATGCGCTCACCAAGCCGCGGTCATGTACGCCTGAAATCACGCGATCCGCGTCGCCATCCAGCGATTCTGTTCAACTACATGTCACATGAGCAGGATTGGCAGGAGTTCCGCGATGCGATTCGTATTACGCGCCAGATCATCAACCAGCCGGCGCTGGATAGATATCGCGGTAAGGAGATCAGCCCAGGCCTGGATTGCCAGACCGATGAGCAGTTGGATGAGTTTGTGCGAAATCACGGCGAAACGGCTTATCACCCGTGTGGCACCTGTAAAATGGGTAACGACGAGATGTCTGTCGTCGATGGTGAAGGCCGCGTTCACGGCGTTGAAGCCCTGCGCGTGGTAGATGCTTCAATCATGCCGCTTATCATCACCGGTAACCTGAACGCGACAACCATCATGATCGGCGAGAAAATCGCAGATAACATTCGTGGTCTCCAGCCGCTGCCGCGCAGCGAAGCGGATTACTTTGTTGCCGGTGATAAACCGGTCCGTGCTGAACCGATGCGTGGTTGAGGTTGATTTGGGGGCGACGTTGGTCGCCCTTTTCTTTGGTGGCTAACTAGCCCAATCCTGAAGATCCAAATCCACTACCCGAGCGAATTCCCGAGTATTGTTAGGGACTAAAATTGTGCCTGCCGCAATGGCATGTCCGGCGATCGCCGCATCATTAGCACCCATCGGAGTACCAGACGCAGCCAAGGCCATTGTCACTTTCGTCGTAGCACCTATAGCCGCGCTTCACTGTCACAACGACAACCGCACTGCTGCCAGGTTCACGATTAAGAAAACAATTAAAAGTATGTTGTAACTACAAACCCTAATGCTTTTCCCGTCGCATTTGTTCATACATAGCAACGCCCTCTTCATCTTTTCTGCTGATTTTTCTGCTTCAATAAATCTCCAATTTCATGAGGAGCTGCCATGGAGCGCCGCCATTTTTTGTCGTATCTCACTCTTTCCACGCTGACAGTGCGCAGCGGGCTAATCTGGGCTGCTTCGAAACGCGTAACAACCCAAATCTTGCCGCTATGGCCAGATTTACCGCCGGGCGGTGGCGGTCCTGCTGGCGATCTGGTGATTTCAACCAAAGGCGCGCAGCGTAATATTGTACAGCCCACACTCACCGTATTAACGCCGCCCGCGCCGAATGGTCGCGCGGTATTGATTGCCGCAGGCGGCGGCTATACGCGCATTGAAATGGGTAAAGAAGCCTGGCCCGCTGCAGCCTGGCTGACGGCGCGCGGATATACCGCTTATGTGCTGAGTTATCGTTTACCGCATGAAGGCTGGAAAGATGGTGCGATGGTTTCACTGCAGGATGCACAGCGCGCGCTACGCCTGGTGCGGCAACGGGAAAAATATCTCAGCGTGTTAGGCTTTTCCGCTGGCGGTCATCTGCTCGGTATGGCGGTCACGCGAGCAGATTTTCGATCGTATAGGGCAACCGATGCCCTGGATAACCTGCCCGCCACGGCCGATCGCGCGGCGCTGATCTATCCCATCATCACGCTGGAAGCGCCTTACACCCACACTTCAACCCACAAAATGCTGGTTGGTAACCACGCGCCCGCCAGTGAAAACGCCGCATGGTCAGTGCAGGAGTTTGTCAATCCGCAATCGCCGCCCTTCTTTCTGGTGCAGGCAAAGGACGATCCGATTTCCGATCCGCATAACACGCTGATTATGGCTGACGCCTGTAAGCGTGAGCATGTGCCGGTTGAGATGCATCGCTACAGCAGCGGCGGACATGGATTTGGTATGGGCAGGCCCGGCACGCCGACCATGGCGTGGCCAGAGCACTACGAAAAGTGGTTAAAGAGCTAATCCACCTCAACCGTTTGCTTGCTAATTAATCCCGCCAGCAAGGTCTGCGAACTGGCTACGGCACCAAAAATTCCGCCCTGCATATGGATCATGCTAAGCGCCGCTTCGTGGTGTTTCAGCTCCGTCGCCGCGCAGCAATCTGACAACACCAAACACTCAAAACCGCGATCGTTAGCCTCGCGCAGCGTGGTGTGGACGCAGACATCAGTGGTGATGCCGCTGATGATCAGATTGCGAATACCGCAGCTGCGCAGAATCAGTTCGAGATCGGTAGCGTAAAACGAGCCTTTGCCCGGTTTATCGATGATGACTTCTCCCGGCAATGGCGCCAGTTCCGGGATAATTTCCCAGCCCGGTTCACCGCGCACCAGAATGCGCCCGCACGGACCCGGCGCGCCGATCTCCGCCTGCATGCGCCGGGATCGCCAACGCTTATTCGCAGGCAGATCACTTAAATCCGGCCGATGCCCTTCGCGCGTATGGATGATCGGGAAGCCCAACTCGCGCATCGTTGCCAGCACCTGCTGCAGCGGTTTGATAGGCGCGCGCGTTAAGGCAATATCGTAGCCCATGCTATCGACGTAACCGCCCTCACCGCAGAAATCGGTTTGCATATCGATAACGATCAGTGCGGTATCCTGCGGGTTACAGCGACCGTCATACGGCCACGAGTAAGGGGTTGAATCAATGGCGTAATCAGGCATTTTTTTCCTCCATCACAGTTACTGTGCTTTCACCTTTTAGTTTCACAATCAGCGTATAGCTGGCGGCAGCAGTCACCAGGCCAATCACCGCTTCACCGAACTGTGGGAAGGCGATGTGCGCAATCACCGCACACAAGCTACCAATCGCCCAGGCGGCAAAGGCGCTACCGCGCATGCGGCGCAATTGGCGCTGCTCGCTGATTTTCGCCATAAAGATCAAATCGACAATCATCACCGCGCCAAACGGCGGCACCACGATGCCGAGCAAACTCAGCCATTCGAGGAAATAGGACCACACGCCAGCCAGCGCCAGCGCCCCACCAATCACGCCAAGGATCACCGTCCACAGACGCATTTTGCTGCTGAACAGATGACTAAAGCCGACTGCGCCGTTATATAGGCAGTGCGTACACACCGAACCGAGATTGATAAACACAAACAGGAAGGCAATCACCGACAGCAGCATGCCGTGACCCATTAGCATAGGCAGGAAGTTGCCGCCGTTACTCGCCGGATCAACCGCCGCGCCCACCGCCACAATCACCACGCCAAACAGATAAGAGATGACGTTCGCCACCGGGAACGCTGAGAACGCGGCAATCACCGCCGATTTACCGTCTTTTGACCAGCGGGTGAAATCTGCCGTCATGGTGCCGGAATCGGCGAAACCGGCCACCACCATGGTGACGGCGGTGCCCATACTCATCGCGCCGACAGCGCTGCTGCTGCCGGTAAACTGCGTGATGGTGCTGAAATCGTGATCCTTACTGATCAGCCACAGCGCCACCAATCCCAACACCACGAACAGCGGCGCAGCGATCATGCCGAGCACGGACAATGCGCGCACGCCGAGGAAGGTGATGGCGGTATACAGCACCATGGCAAACGCCGTCACCGCCAGTGCATTCCAGCCAAAGGTTTGATTTATCACCGTGCCGGTTAACCCGGTCTGGAAGGCGTACCAACCGATCACTACAGTAGAAAGGAAGCCCGAAACCAAAATGTAGCCTTTGGTGCCAAAGGTCCGTTTCGCCTGCAGCGCGAAGTTCATGCCGGTATTACCGGCGAACCAGCTCAGCGCACCCACATAGGCAAACAGCACCAGATTACCCAGCAGAATGGCAATCAGCGCCGGCCAGAAGCCGAGATGCCAGGTAATGATGCCGCCAAATAGCGCATTGGTGAGGATCATCGGGAAACCAAACCACACCGCCGACACCGAACCCGTCGAGTGGCGATGGCTGAGCGGAACCGGTTCATGCTCGAACTCCTGCTCTAAAGCCGGTGAATTTTTGTTAGTCATGGGCAACTCCGATTGAAACAGGTGAGATGTGATTCCAGGGTTGTATGCGCTCGAACGCGGCACTCGCCGCCAGCACCAGGCCATCGTCCAGATGACGACCCACGATTTGCATGCCAATCGGCAATCCGCTGGCGGTAAAGCCCGCAGGAACAGACGCCGCCGGTTGGCCGGTGAAATTGAACGGGAAGCAGAATGAGAGCCAGTGATCGCTGCGCACCATGCGGCCATCGATGATCTCCGGTCCCTGCATGTTGAGCGGGAACGGCGGCACCGCCAGCGTCGGCGACAGCAGCAGATCGTAATGCTGCATAAAGCGCCACATCTGATTACACAGCTTTTTGCGTGTGGTATTGGCGTCGGTAAAAGTTTCAGCGCGCCAGTCGCGTTGCAGTATGGCGCTGAGATGCGGTGACATGCGTGCACCCAGTTCAGCTTGCATGTGACGCATGCCGGTGAGATCGCTCTCAAAAGCCACCAGCGCGGCAAAGGTGGCACCTTCATCGGTGATACCGGGATCGACTTCATCCAGTTCAGCGCCGAGCTCACGGGCAAAACGACGCGCGGCTTGCGTGACAATGTCACGCACTTCGGGATCAACGGCGATGTAGCCGAAATCCGCGCTGAAAGCGATGCGCAGACCGCTCAGCGGTTTTTCCAGCGAGGCCAGCCAATCCACGTCGTTGCAGGGAATCGAGTGGCGATCGCGCATATCTGGCCCCGCCATCACCGACATCATCAGCGCGCTGTCGCGCACCGAACGCGTCATCGGGCCGATATGCTCCAGCGACTCCCAGCTGGAAACGCCGGGATAACGCTCGTCGCGACAGCCCGGCCATAAGGGTACGCGCCCCATTGACGCTTTCAGGCCAAACACGCCGCAGTGCGCGGCGGGAATTCTTACCGAACCGCCGCCATCGCTGCCCAGCGCAATCGGACACAGGCGCGCCGCCAATGCCGCGCCGGAACCGGCGCTCGATCCGCCCGGCGTTTTAGAGAGATCCCACGGATTACGCGGTGATGGAAACAGTGGATTGTGCCCAACGCCGCTATAGCCAAACTCCGGTGCGGTGGTTTTCCCCAGCAGCACCGCATCGGCCGCCAGCAGGCGCTCAACGGTGATGTCATCTTCTTCCGGGACAAAATCAGCGTAGGCATGCGATCCAGAAGTGGTTTTCACGCCTGCGGTACAAATCAGGTCTTTCACCGCCAGCGGAACGCCCGCCAGCGCCCCCAGCGTTTCGCCGCGCGCGCGTTTTGCATCAACAGCGGCCGCCTGTTGCAGCGCCAGCTGTGGCGTAGCGGTACAAAACGCCTGAATCTGCGGCTCGCGCTGCTCCATGCGATTAATGGCGGCTTGCGTCACTTCCTGCGCCGAAACGTCTCCGCCGCGGATTAACGCCGCCAACGTAGTGGCATCTTCATCCAACAGTGCATCAAACATGCGAATACTCCCGATTTATCACTTATCGGAAACGTTGCAGTTTGCGTGCCAGAAAATTCCATAAACGAGGGCGTTAGCGGCCAGGCCAGATGGGATACGCTCTTGGATACAAGATCGAATACTTATGTTTCTTTACAATGCAGCGGTTGCGATAAGAAGCACGAAAATGGCGCAGCCATGCGCCACGATGGAGAGCGGCTTAATCAGCTGCAGGAATTAACGCATCCACAACCTGTTCGATCACTTCCACCACACGTTTGACGCGCCGTGGGATAAAGCGCGCATCCGGGAATACCGCGTAGAGAAAACGGTCTGGCAGACGATATTGCGGCAAGATGCGCACCAGCGAAGCTGATTTTAATGCCTCCTGCACCAGCGGTAACTGCATGCCGCCGACGCCGATGTCCGCCTGCAGCGCCTGCAACAACCCTTCGCTGCTGTTGGCGCGAAACACGGTATTCACGGTTAGCGCTACGGTTTCCTGGTTGGATATCAGGCGCAGCGGTGCCTGTTTGTCGATACCGCTAAAGCGAACATGCGGATGCGCGGCCAGCTCTGCCAGCGAGGTAATCGGTGTTGCGCGTACCCGCTCAGGCGCAGCAAACAGCGGCGTTTCAATACGCGCCAGTAAGCGCGCCGGAAACATCTCAGGCGGCATTTCACTCAGGCGCAACGCGATATCCACGCCTTCACTCACCAGTTCGGCCACGCGATCGTCGAGCGCGATGGTCAGATGCAGTTCTGGGTTCACGCGTTGCAGCGCCAGCAAAGGCGGCAGCAAGCGCTGGCCTAATCCGCTGGGTAATTGGATATGCACGCTGCCTTGCAGCGCTTGCTGCGCCGGGCGCAACTGGCTTTCAACATCCTGCATCGCGGCCAGCAGCGGCTGCATCTGCTGTAAGTATCGCTCGCCCTGCTCAGTCAATTTCATCGCGCGCGTGGTGCGGTGCAACAACACGACGCCGAGTTCTTCCTCCAGCGCCGCGATTTGCTGGCTTACAGCGGATTGCTTCATCCCGCTCAGGCGCGCTGCTGCCGAAAACGATCCGGCTTCCGCCACGCGAAGGAAGGTATTGATGGCATTGAGTTTATTATTCATTTAATGATTTTTCTGATAAGTGGCATCTGGATAGTGGGATATCAGCAATAAAAATAATAGATAACACTGTGCCTGTCTTGTTCACAGGAGAATCATCATGTCGCAAACACATCACGTCGCGCTGGTCGCGGGCGCAACCGGCATTGTCGGCAGTGAGTTGGTAAAAACGCTGCGTCAGCAGGATTGGCAGGTGATCGGCCTGACGCGCCAGCCTGCAATCTCAACGCAGGATATCCCTTTCATCCATGTCGATCTGCTGGATGCGCAGCACAGTACACAGGCGCTGGCCCCGCTTAATCAGGTCACGCATATTTTCTACAGCGCTTGGCTGAATGCTGCCAACTGGCGTGAAATGGTCGAACCCAACGTGACGATGCTGCGCAATCTGGTGGTTAACATCGATAAAATCGCGCCGTTGCGCAGCGTCAGTTTGATGCAGGGATACAAAGTTTATGGCGCGCATCTGGGACCGTTCAAAACGCCCGCGCGCGAAAGCGACCCCGGCGTCGCGGGAGCCGAATTCAATGCGCAACAGCTGCGCTGGCTAAGTGACTTTCAGCGCGGTAAAAGCTGGCACTGGCACGCCTTGCGTCCCGGTGTGGTCGGCAGCGCGGTACCCGGTAATGCCATGAACCTGGCGCTGAGCATCGCGCTCTACGCATCGCTGTGTAAATCTCAGGGCTTACCGCTGCGTTTCCCCGGCTCATCGCACACCTGGCACAGCATGGTCGATCATACCGATGCTGGATTACTCGCGCATGCCACACTGTGGGCGGCCAATGCGCCCGGCGCGCGCAATCAGGCATTCAACGTCAACAACGGCGATTTATGGCGCTGGAGCGAGTTATGGCCGGCGATCGCCCGCTGGTTTGAACTGGAATGCGCGCCGGCGGTAAATCTGTCGTTTCATCAGCTGTTTCAGGATTACCGCGAACTGTGGCAAACCATCGCTAAAGAACATCAGCTAATCGAGCCAGAAATCTTGCAACTCAATGATGGACAGTTTGCGGATTTCGTTTTCGGCTGGGATTACGACATGTTTGGCGACGGCAGCAAAATACGGCGCGCGGGTTTTAACGGTTATCAAGCAACGGATGAGATGTTCTTTAATTTGTTTGCCCAATTGCGCGCGGCACGCATCATTCCTTAACTCACGGCAGGGAAGCCTACGCTTCCCTTCTTAGACCAGCATGAAAAGGTCATATCCCGCTCCACACAATCGCTATATACTCCGATGCATATCGCATTTAGGAGCGACTATGCACATCTCTTTTAACCGGATTATTATCGCCGGTCTGCTCACTTTTACCTCTTTACACAGCTATGCCAGCCGCGTGGTGACCGATCAGATTGGTCGTCAGGTGACGATTCCCGACAACATCGATCGCGTGGTGGTGCTACAACATCAAACTCTGAACCTGCTGGTGCAGCTCAACTCCACCGATAAAATTGTCGGTATCCTGGCGAACTGGCAACAGCAGCTGGGCGAAGGTTATGCGCAGCTGGTGCCGGAACTCACGCACAAAGCGATGCTGGGTGATTTAACGCATGTCGATTTGGAGCGGCTGGTGGCGCTGCATCCGCAAGTGGTGTTTGTCACCAACTATGCGCCGAAGGAGATGATCGACCAGATTTCTGCCTTGGGCATTCCGGTGCTGGCGATCTCACTGCGTCACGATGATCCCGGTCAGCAAGGCAAAATCAATCCCAGCATGCAGAACGAAGATCAGGCCTACGATCTCGGTATTAAGGAAGGCATCACGCTGATAGGCAAGGTAGTTAATAAGCCAAAGCAGGCGCAGGAGCTGATTGATGCCGCGTTTGCCGGCCGCAAAATCGTCAGCGACCGTCTGAAAAATCTGCCCGATCAGCAGCGCGTGCGCGCCTATATGGCGAATCCCGACCTCACCACTTACGGCTCGGGCAAATACACCGGCTTGATGATGGCGCATGCGGGCGCATTCAATGTCGCTGCCGCGACCGTACAGGGTTTCAAACAGGTCAGCATGGAACAGGTTGTGGCATGGAATCCGCAGGTGATTTTTGTGCAGGATCGTTATCCAAATGTGGTGCAGGAAATCCAGCAAGATGCGCGCTGGCAAACCATTAATGCAGTGAAAAATCATCAGGTGTGGCTAATGCCGGAATACGCCAAAGCCTGGGGCTATCCGATGCCGGAAGCGATTGGCCTCGGCGAACTGTGGATGGCGAAAAAGCTCTATCCGGAACAATTCCGCGACATCGACATGCAACAACAAGCTGATCGCTGGTATCAGCGCTTTTACCGGACGCACTATCATGACAACGCTGAAGATTCTGGCAGCCGGTAGTTTGCGCGCGGCGTGGCCGGATGTGGTGGCGGCATTTACCTCGCTCTCCGGCATCGCGGTGAACACCGATTTTGGTCCGGCGGGCATGCTGCGCCAGCGTATTGAGGCGGGCGAACCGTGCGACTTTTTTGCATCTGCAAATCGACTGCATCCTGAAGCGCTGTTGCAGCAACGATGCGCAACAGAAGTGGGATTATTTGCCGCCAACTCGCTGTGCCTGACGGTTAAGCGTGACGTTGTCACGCATGATGATGACTGGTTAGCGCTGCTTTGTCGGAATAATTTACGCTTAGCCACTTCGACGCCGCTAAGCGATCCTTCGGGCGATTACACCTGGCAACTGTTTGAAAATATTGAGCAACGTCATCCGGGATTGGGAAGCACGTTGAAAGCCAAAGCGCGCACCTTGGTTGGCGGCCCGAATAGTGTAACAGTGCCCGCCGGTAAGCTGGCGGCGCAGTGGCTAATCGAACAGCAGCACGCGGATATGTTTATCGGCTACGCCAGCTATGCGCCGCGTTTGCGTGGCTGCCCACAACTTGAGGTGTTGGATATCCCTGCGCCTTATAACGTGCAGGCCAGATACGGCTGGGCATGCTGCTCTGAAGTCGCACAGCCCTTCGCGGCATTTCTCTCTTCAGTCACGGCGCAGACCATCTTGCGCTTACACGGTTTTGCATCGGTTACGGATCCGTAGCCGAACGCTTATTACTGAGCTGATGCTGAAGCCAACTCATTGCCCTTTTATAACGGCTAAAGCGCTGTGCTGGCGCCAAAACCTGGCGCAGTAGCAGGCAATAATCCATCACCAATCCCGGCGTCCAGGTCATGCCTTCGGCGCGGCTGCGCACCAGGCTTAACAGCCAGAAGTCGGGATTGAACAGCACCCATAACCCTTGCAAGCCTCGCTCACCGAGTAGACCTTCGGTTGCGACATCCAGCGCCTGAATCACACTGGTTGAACAGTTACGTGACGTCAGGTTGTAGCGCGTATCGTGGGCGTTGCTGAGCCAGAAATTGCGTAGCGCCTGCTGATTGTAGTGTGGCAACGTCAGGCGTTTGTCAGGCCGACACCAAGCCTTGATCTCTTTCTCCAGTGAAAGCAGGTAGCAACCTTCCACATCAAACTCCTCTTTCGCGCGCAACGTTTTCAGAAAGCCGCAAAAATCGCGGGAAACGTCATCCGCAGGATAGAGGCTGATGTAAATCTCTTCGCCCATCTCCAGCGAAGTATGGCCGGTAGAGACTTCGCCGCGATGGTCAATTGCCGCCACCCAGCGATCAAACCACGGACGGCGTCCTGCCACATCACCCGAACCTACCGGCGTCCAGATGTAAACGTTAAGCGGCGTGCTCACCGCATGCTGACTCAGCGGCGGATGCACATACCCTAATCCGTGAGGCGCACGCAAACCGGAACGCGTAAACAGCGGCAATGCGGTGACGCTGGTGTTGACGGGCAAGGCGTGGATTTGTGCTGTCATCATTAACAGATTGATACCCCAACCCAACAGCAACAGGGCAAAACAGAGCGGCACAATGGCATGCGGTGATAACGGCCAGCTGGTGGCAATCATCACGCTGAACACCAGTTCGGTACAGCCAAGCGTTAATTTGCGCGTCCAGCGCCGACAGCGCATCAGGCAACATGAGATGATGCGGAATCCGCCATCGAGTAAAAACACCGCTGCGAATGCCAGTGAAAGGCAAACGCCGCTGTCGTGGGGGGCAAGAAACACCAGCGCGCCAAACATTAGCAATACGGTCGATTTCAGCAGTGACGGCCAGGCGATACCGGCAGGCGCATAGAACGCATTCAGCGCCTCCGCTCCGGCTTCTAACGTGAGAAACATCCCTAATAGCTGCAAGGGAAATGAAACCGTTCCATGTTGCAGCAGATCCATTACGATCCCGGCACTTGCCCCGACACACATCACACCTAACGCGGCGAGATACGGCCAGCCGGATCTCAGTGCCGGCCCACCCATCAGCAGAAACAGTAATCGCAACAAATGAACACTCCAGCGCTTAACTCAAAGCTCAGTACGCTCTGTAGACGCGGGCAATCTGCAGGAGTTCAGCGATCGCCCTCTAATTCTGACTTCGTTTACTGATGGTTGTAACAATGAAGGCAATGTACGTGGCGAAGCTTAGAATTGGCTTAACGATCGCTTTTTTTAAACTGCGATAGCCACCAGCACCATGCACAACAGCAGCACATAGATACGCGCATGCCAGACATCGGGCACCGCCGGAATACAGCGGCGGGCAAAAAGAAACCCTAAAAATCCAGCGACCACCAGCAGCAACAATATCTTCAGGCTGATAAAACCGAGATAACCGCTGGCGGGAATCTGCTGCCAGCCGCTGATGGCGTACGTCGTAGCACCCAAAATGGCCACCGGCAGCGACAGCGGATTGGCCGCGCTGACGCAGTCGCGCATGGCATAGCCATGACGACGCAGCAGCGGCACGGTCATCACGCTGCCGCCGACGCCGAGCATCGCAGCAATAACACCAATCATTGTGCCGCCCACGCTGGCGGTTAGGCGCGACAACCTTCGCGGTGCCGCGCGGCTGAAGAAACCTTTGCGCAGCAGGCAATCGGCGATGGTTACCACCATGTAAACCATAAACAGCCTGCGCACCCACGTATCGCTGATCATGCCTGCCAGCCAGGATCCAATCACCGCACCCAGCGCGATAAACCTGATTAGCGGCAGCAAAATGTCTGTATGCAATTTGCCCGCCCGCCAGTTTTGATAGCTGGCCCAACCGGCGTTGAAAATCATCACCGCCGTTGAGGTCGCCACCGCGATATGCATCGCCTGCGCCGCCAGTAATGGCTGCTGCGACAGCAGTTGATAGACAAACGGCACCACCACAAAACCACCGCCAAAGCCAAACAACACCGTGGTGATGCCGGTGGCAAACCCCGCCAGCCCAATTATTAACAGCTCGTTCATCGCCTTTCTCTACGTCATGAAAAGAGTGATGCAGCTTACGCAGCAACCTACCCGCTTCCCATTTGTGCAGCGCTCAATTACCCTTGCAAATCAGTCAATTTGCGGTGGATGCCGGGTATGCGTAATAGCCACATTGATAAATACGACAAGATTGATCGTGACGTGGTGGCGCTGGGGAATGACTATGCGCAGGGATTTGTGCTGCCAGCGCATCGCCATCGCCGCGCGCAGTTGCTGTATGGCGCGACGGGTTTGATGCACGTTTCGACCCAGGCGGGCGAATGGGTGGTTCCGCCGCAACATGCGGTGTGGATTCCGCCTGACACCGCGCACAGTGTGAAGTTTGTCGGCGTCTCAACGCGCAGTCTGTATATCGAGCCGGTTTGCGCGGCAGATTTGCGCGATAGCGATCGCTGCCGCGTCATCAGCGTCTCGCCGCTGCTGCGACAGCTATTGATTGAAGCCGTTGATTTACCGCTGTTATACGCATCGGATCGCGATCGATCGCTGGTGCAGTTGCTGCTGCTGGAGTTAGCGGCAATGCCTGTACGGGAATTTGATATTCCACTGCCGCAGCATCCGGCGCTGTTGGCGCAATGCCAGAACTTCTTGCAGGCGCCAACCATTCATGACGCGGCTGATCGCTGGGCCAGCGCACTGTTTATGAGCCTCAGCACCTTCCGCCGCCATTTCCTTCAGCAGACCGGTTTATCCTTCTCCGCCTGGCGACAACGCGCCTGCGTGGTAACGGCGCTGGCGCGGCTGGTGGCGGGCAAATCCGTCAACGACGTGGCGCTCTCGCTCGGCTATGACAGCAGTTCGGCCTTCTCCACCATGTTTCGCCGCGTAACCGGTCAGGTTCCGTCGTTCTATAGCGATCACAGCTGAGCAAAGTTTCACCACGTATTTGGCGATTTCAGGCTGAAAACCGGCTCTCTAAAGCTACCTTTACTTGCTTAACACACTGAATATGCTCTGATTACTTGCACACCAATTGCGTGTCGAACGTTTAGGCGGTTAACTGCTGTTGCACCGCATCGAGAAACGCCCGCAGCGCCGCCGGTTGCCGTTCCCGTGACATGTAGAGGCCATAGATCGCCAGCGTTTTTGGCTGATATGCCGGCAGCACGGTTTGCAGCTGTCCATTGTCGATGGCGTGGCGCGCTTCCATCTCCGGCACCATCGCTAAACCGCAACCGGCGACCGCCGCATCACACAACACCGACGAGATACCGGCGCTGAAATTGCCGTGTACCGCCGCTGAAATAGTTTCGCCCTGCGCATCGGAAAACTGCCAGCTCTGCCCGGCGAAACGGCTGTAATGCAGGCAGTTATACTGCGTAAGATCGGCAGGCGTTTGCGGCGCACCGCGCGCCTGCAAATAGTCTGGCGATGCGCACACTACCGAAACACACTCGCCTAAGCGGCGCGCAATGGCGCCAGATTCGGGATCGTCGGTAATCCGTACCGCCACATCAATGCGCTCGCCGATTAAACTCACCGGCTGATTGTTGATCTCCAGCTCGATGCGCACCGCCGGAAAACGGGCGAGAAATGCCGGAATCATCGGGCCAAGAATATGCGTGGCGGTGGAGTGCGCACAGGCGACGCGCAAGGTGCCGTGTGGTTCGCTATCCGCGCCCTGATCGGCAATCTCTTCAGCCAATCTCGCCAGCGCGCGCGATTTTTCGAGGATCTTCTCGCCAGCGGGCGTGATAGTTAGTTTGCGCGATGATCGGTGCAGTAAACGCGCACCGGCCCACTTCTCCATTTCATCCAGATAGCGGCTGACCATCGGCCGCGAAATATCCAGCGCACGCGCCGCAGCACTTAAGCTGCCTAGCTCGCAAATGCGGTTGAACACCGTTGACGCCGTGACTCTGTCCATGTTGGCTCCATCTGATCGTTTTATGAAACTGATCATATCCAGTTTCGGGAATTCTACCAGCCAGCAATTTCTCTACAATAAAGCCCTCAAAGACGGCAAGGTGCCGGATAAAGGAAAATTCGATGAAAATGAAAACGTTGACGCTGGCATTGGCCTTTGCCGCCCTGCCGGCCTTCGCTGCGCCGCTCAATTTAGAAGTGTATAACCCGCAGGAGAACGGCATTTTCCCGGTCTCTTCGACGCTGGTTTCTGGTCCGCACGAAGCGATACTGTTTGATGCGCAGTTCAGCACCAAAGACGGCGAGAAGCTGGTGCAGATGATCAAAGCCAGCGGCAAAAAGCTGACGCAGATCGTTATCACCTCTGGCGATCCTGACTTCTATTTTGGTCTGGAACCGATTGTAAAAGCGTTCCCTCAGGTGAAGATCGTGGCAACGCCGGAGGTGGTAAAACACATCGAAGCCAGCAAAGCCGCCAAGCTGGCGTATTGGGGTCCGCAGATGAAGGACGGCGCGCCAAAGCAGCTGTATGTTCCGCAGGTTACGCATGCCACCAGCTTTAAAGTCGACGGTGAAACGCTGGAACTGCGTCACGCCAATGATTACGCGGCTTACGTGTGGATCCCGGCGAATAAAGCGATTCTCGGCGGCACCGGCGTGGCTTCCGGCATTCACGTCTGGACTGCTGATACGCAAACGCCTGCCATTCGTCAGCAGTGGCGCAATGTGTTGAGCGAGATGCAAAAACTGCAGCCTAAGCAGGTGATTCCGGGGCATTATCTCGGCGAGCGCCCGACGGGTGATGCGGCAATTACGTTTACTTTGAACTATCTGCAAACCTTTGAGAAAGCGCTGCAGCAGCATAAAGGTTCGGCGCAGGTGATCGAAACCATGAAAGCCGCTTATCCGCATCTGCTGGAGGAGAGTTCGTTGGATTTGAGCGCCAAAGTGAATACCGGCGAGATGAAGTGGTAATTGATGTTCCAGTGAGTGAGGTCGCCATAAATGGCGACCCTACGAAAACCCGCACTAATCCGTTGTAGGGTCGCCATTTATGGCGACCGTTCGAAAACCCGTACCAATCCGTTGTAAGGTCGCCATTTATGGCGACCGTTATTCCAACCCGCACTAAACCCAACCTCCGCAAATATCCATATTCCAGCAATCCAAAGCCATTTTAGTTAATAGGAAAAACAGAATTCGCCTGTTAATTTCCCTGAGCCTGCATCGTTACTGATTATTCTCACAAAGGGTTATTACAATGAATTCATTACGGCTATTAGGTCGAATTTTATTATTTACACTATTGGGAATGCTTGTAATTAATTCTGCTAACGCAGAAATGCCGCAAAAAGGCGGTACGCTGACGCTGATTTTGCCAAGCGAACCTTCGGCGCTGGTGGCGCTGGCAACCGTGGCACAGCCGGTAATTGCTGCCAGCGCCAAGGTCAACGAAGGCCTGCTCACCTACGATTACAACCTCAAGCCGCTGCCGCAGCTGGCGACTTCATGGGAGATCAGCCCGGACGGTAAACGTTATACTTTCCATCTGCGTCAAGGCGTGAAGTGGCATGACGGCCAGCCCTTTACCTCAGCCGATGTGGCGTTCTCGATTGATTTATTAAAGAAAACTCACCCGCGTGCGAAATCGACTTTCGCCAACGTCGCCAGCATCGAAACGCCGGATGCGTTGACCGCCGTGCTGATATTAAGCCATCCCGCGCCCTATTTAATTACCGCTTTTGCGGCCGGTGAAACGCCAATTCTGCCGAAACATATTTATGAAAACAGCGATGTTTTGAAGAATCCCAATAATAATGCACCGATTGGCACCGGGCCTTATATTTTCGAAAAGTGGGAGCGCGGCAGCTATATCCTTTATAAGCGCAACCCGAATTACTGGGATGCACCAAAACCGTATATCGATCAATTGGTAGTGAAGTTCTCGACCGATCCCACCGTGCGATCTCTCGCGCTGCAAACCGGCCAGGCTGATATCGGCTATCGCACGCCGGTGGCGCTCAGCGAGCTGAAGCGTTTGCAGGAAAATCCAAAGCTGGTATTTGAAACCAAAGGGAATAATTACTCCTACAGCGTGGCTTCGATTCACTTCAATCTGGATGATCCGCTGTTCAAAGATTTGCGCGTACGTCAGGCGATTGCGCATGCCATCAACCGCCAAGCGTTGCTCAACGTGGTCTATTTCGGTTATGCCACGCCAACCGAAACGCCGGTCGCGCCAGGCCTGAAAGCTTTCCACAGCAACAAACTTTCGCCGTATCAGTACGATCTGGCGGCCGCCAATAAACTGTTGGACGAGACGGGCTACAAGAAAGGCGATGATGGCGTGCGTCTGCGCGTCACGCTTGATTACAACACCTTTGACGATACCTTCCGTCGCAACGCCGAGTTTGTGCGTTCGGCGCTGGCGCGCATCGGTATCGCCGCCACGCTGCGTTCGCAGGACTTGTCAACCTACGCCACGCGCGTCTTTACCCAGCGTGACTTCCAGTTCTCCATCGATCAGTACGCCAATCTCTACGATCCTACCGTCGGCGTGCAGCGTCTTTACTGGTCGAAGAACTACCGCCCGGGCGTGCCGTTTACCAATATTTCCCATTACCAGAATGCTGAGGTTGATCGCCTGCTCGAAGCGGCTCAAACCGAGAATGACAACAGTAAACGTCTGCAAGAGTTCCAGCAGTTCCAGGATATCGTGCAGCGTGACGTGCCGGATGTGAATCTCGCCTCACCGCAGTTCATCACCATCAGCAACAAACGCGTGCACGATCACTCGCCAACCGCCGATGGCCTCGAAGGCAATTTATCCAGCGTATGGGTGGAAAAATGAGTCGCGCCGCTTACCAGCCCGCCACCATTGGTATTCTGATGGTGAAAACCGCGTTTCGCCGCTATCAGGGCGATATTGGCAATCCGCAAACCTGGCCGTTCCCGGTACGTTATCAGGTGGTGGAAGAAGCCATCCCGCAGCGCATGGGACATCTCGGCGAACATCAATTGCTGGAACCGTTTAAGCGTGCGGCGCAGATCCTTATCGATCAAGGCGTCGATGGCTTGACCACCAGCTGCGGCTACTTATCGTGGTATCAGCAAGAGCTGGCGGCTTGGTCGCCGGTGCCGATTGTCACCAGCAGCTTGTTGCAATATGTCAGCCTGCGGCAAATTTTGCCTGCCGAAAAACCGCCGCTGATCCTCACTTTTGATGAGAGCACACTGAAAGCCGATTACCTGACGCGCGTCGGCATTCCCGCCGATGCCCAGGTTGCCGGCATGCCGCCCGAGTCAGAATTTGTGCGCTCGATTCGCACCGGTGACAGCAGCGTCAACTGGGAAACACTCGCCTACGAAGTGCTTGCGGCGACTGCTGCCGCGCTACAACGCTTCCCCAACAGCGGCGCGCTGCTGCTGGAGTGCACCAATCTGGCGCCGTTTAGCGCCCTGCTGCAACAGCGCTTTGGCTTGCCGGTTTACGACACGCTGACGCTGGTGAACAGCTTCCAGGCCGCGCTGCGCCCGTCGCACTGGGATCGAGGTGCGCAATGGACCCTTTGATGTCACGCAGCCATGCGGCGGAGCAGAAACCTGCGTTGCCGCTGTCGCGCACCAGCAAGCGCGTGCTGTACGCGCTGCGCAGTGCGCTGATTCAGGCGGTGCCCGCCGCGCTCGGCATTGTGCTGGTGGTGTTCGTGCTACTGCAACTGGTGCCGGGCGATGTGGTGGATGTGATGGCGAGCCAGTCGGGCAGCGCGTCGGCAGAAACCATGGCGTGGCTGCGTGCCGAGTACGGGCTGGATCAGCCGGTGCTGACGCAGTTCTGGAACTATTTATGGCATCTGGCGCACTTCAGCCTCGGCTATTCGCCGCGCTTTGGCACCGATGTCACGTCGCTGATTGTTGGGCGCTTGCCTGACACGCTGCTGCTGATGCTGTTGGCGCAAGCGGTGGCGCTGCTGGTCGGCATCGGGTTTGGTGTGATCATGGCGGTGTGGGCCAATAAATGGCCGGATCGCCTGTTAACGATGGTCAATCTGCTGCTCTATTCGCTACCGGGATTCTGGATCGGCTTGCTGGTGCTGCTGCTGTTTTCCGTGCAGTTGAACTGGCTGCCCAGCGGCGGCAATCAAACCATTGGCGCGAATTTGTCCGGCGGCGGCGCGCTGCTGGATAAACTGCGCCACGCGGTGTTGCCGGTGCTGGCGCTGAGCAGCTACTTCATCGCTATCTATGCGCGCCTTACGCGCAGCGCTCTGCTTGACGTCGCCGATGAGGATTTTATCCGCACCGCGCACGCCAAAGGCTTAGCGCCGTGGCGCATCGTGTCACGCCACATGCTGCGCTGCGCCCTAACGCCGGTGACCACCGTTGCCGGGCTCTACTTTGGCAACCTGCTCGGCGGCGCAGCGGTGATTGAAACTGTGTTCAGCTGGCCGGGATTGGGCAGCCTGGCGATGGAAGCGATCATCGCGCGCGACTTCAACGTGGTGCTGGGTATTTTGCTGTTGTCGGCCTTTATGGTGGTGATCGTTAACGTGCTGGTCGATCTGCTGCAAAGCCTGATCGATCCGCGCATGGAGGGCCGCGCATGAAGAGCTTAGCGTTACATTCCTCACCAGTGCGGCCGCGCTGGCATCGTCTGTTTCGTTCGCTTGAAGCGATGGTCGGCAGCGTGCTGCTGGCCGCCGTGCTGCTGATGGCGTTGCTCGCCGATTGGCTATTCCCCGGCGATCCGCTGGAGATGATCGCGCAGCCTTTTCTCTGGCCCGGCGATGACGCGCAATTCCCGCTCGGCACCGATTCGCTCGGGCGCGACGTGGCCGCCGGGATTTTCCACGGGGCGCGCGTCTCACTGCAAATCGGCGCGACGGCGGTGCTGGTAAGCCTGGTCATCGGCCTGCTTGCCGGAGCCAGCGCCGGCTATTTCGGCGGCAAAACCGACCGCATCGTCACGCGCATCAGCGAGCTGTTTCAAACCTTTCCGGCGTTTCTGCTGGTGGTGGTGTTAGTGGCGATCGGTCATCCCACGGTGAATTACATCGCCTGCGCCATTGGCGTAGCGAGCTGGCCGATGATTGCGCGGCTGGTGCGCGCCGAATGTCGTCTGCTGCGCCATCAGGAGTTTGTACTGGCCGCGCAAACGCTCGGTTATAGCCCGCTGCGGATTCTGCTGCGTGAGCTACTGCCCAATTTGCTGCCGACGCTGATCGTCACACTGTCGGTGATGATGGCGAGCGCCATTCTCACTGAATCCTCGCTGGGTTTTCTCGGCTTCAGCGATCCCAATCGCATCAGTTGGGGCGGCATGATTGGCGATGGTCGACAATCGCTGCAAAACGCCTGGTTCCTCGCGGTGCTGCCCGGTAGCGCACTGGCCGCCACCATTCTGGCGTTGAATCTGCTGGGCGACGCGCTGAATGACTGGCTCAATCCCCGCCGCAAAGGAGCAGCATAATGAGCGCGATTCTCGAGTTCCGTCACTTTAGTGCGCATTTCGGCGATCGCCATGCGGTGCAGGATCTAGATCTCAGCTTGCAGCCCGGCGAAATGCTGGCGCTGGTGGGCGAATCCGGCAGCGGTAAATCGATCACCGCGCTTGCCGCGCTGCGCCTGACACCATCAGCCGCCACGCTCGCCGGAGAAATCCGTTATCAGGGTCTGGATTTACTGGCGCAGCCGGAAGCGACGCTGCGCCGTTTGCGTGGCAAATCCATCGCCATGATCTTTCAGGATCCGATGACGTCACTCAATCCGGTGCTTACTGTCGGCCAGCAACTTGCCGAAACCGTGCAGCTGCATCTTGGGCTGCCTGCGCGGGAAGCGCGTCAGCGCGCGATTGCTTTGCTGGAGCAGGTGAATATTCCCCACGCGCTGCAACGTATTGATGATTATCCGCACCATTTTTCCGGCGGGCAGCGCCAGCGCATTATGATTGCCATGGCGATTGCCTGCGAGCCGCAGCTGCTGATTGCCGATGAACCAACCACCGCGCTGGATGCCACAGTGCAAAAACAGATCCTCGAACTGCTGGATCGCCTGCGCCATCAACTCGGCATGAGCGTTCTGTTTATCACCCACGATTTAGGACTGGTGGAGCAATACGCCGATCGCGTGGCCGTGCTATATCGCGGAATCAAAGTCGAGGAGAGCAGCAAAGCCGCGCTGTTCGCTCAGCCGCAGCATCCTTACACGCGTGGCTTGCTGGCCGCCTCGCTGCACGCTGGCGAAACGCCGCATTATCGCCAGCGACGCTTGACGGAGATCGTGCATCATCCGGATGGACCGCCGCGCCTGATGACGCCGGAGGCGTTAGCGCTGCCGGAGATTGATGCGCAATCTGCCCCGCTGCTGTCGCTGGATCAGCTGCATTTTCGTTATCCCGCGATGCCGCCGGGCAGCGCCTCGGTACGCGGTGTGTCGCTGCATATCCGACAAGGTGAAACGCTTGGATTGGTAGGCGAATCGGGCTGCGGGAAATCCACGCTATCGCGCCTGATCCTCGGCCTGCTGAAACCCGACGGCGGCGAGATTCAGTTTGCCGGGCAGCGCATCGATCACCTGCGCAACGGCCAGCGCGCGCTGCTGCGTCCGCGTATCCAGATGATTTTTCAGGATCCGTTTTCGTCGCTTAATCCACGTCACTCGGTGGAGGAGATTTTGCGCACGCCGCTGCGTGTACACGGACGCGGATCACGTGCTGAGCAGCAGCGCGCGGTGCGTGACATCCTTGATCAGGTGGGTTTGCCGGAGCATGCGTTGCAACGCTATCCGCACGAGTTTTCCGGCGGCCAGCGCCAGCGCATCGGCATTGCGCGCGCGCTGATTCTCGATCCTGATTTGCTGATTTGTGATGAGCCGGTGTCGGCGCTGGATGTGTCGGTGCAGGCGCAGATCCTCAATTTGCTGGTGAGCCTGAAGCAGCAGCGCAATCTTTCGCTGCTGTTTATCTCGCACGATCTGGCGGTGGTGCGTTACATCGCCGACCGCGTGATGGTGATGTATCAGGGCGAGATGGTGGAGCAAGGCGATCATCAGCAGATTTGGCAGCGCCCGGTGCATGCGTATACCCAACAGTTGCTGGCGTCGGTGCGTAAGCCTGCGGTTCAGTCGCTGATGACGGGAACGGGTTAACTTTGCGGTCACTATAAATGGCGACCATCATCCCAGAAGGAAATCCAGCAAATACAAAGCACGTTTGATTTGATAGGATTTTGGCCCGAATTTGCGAAATAAGGTGGCGGGTCATGCCCCAAAAGAAGGCGACGCTGATTGGCTTGCTGGCCATTCTGCTGTGGAGCGCGATTGTAGGACTGATTAAAAATGTCAGCGAAGGATTCGGCCCGGTGGGCGGCGCGGCGCTTATCTATAGCGCCAGCGCTATTTTGCTGATTTTCACCGTAGGCTTGCCAAAGCTGCGCGCTTTCCCGCGCAGTTATTTGATTATCGGCAGCGTGCTGTTCGTCTGTTATGAACTCTGCCTGTCACTCTCATTAGGCTTTACCCACAGCGGTCGCCAGGCGATTGAAGTTGGCATGGTCAATTATCTGTGGCCAAGTTTGACCATTGTTTTCGCGGTGATAGTCAATCGACAAAAAACCCATCCGCTGATTGTTCCGGGTTTGTTGCTGGCGGTTGCCGGCATTTGTCGCGTGTTGGGCGGCGACCAAGGTTTTTCATTCAGCGAAATCACCCATAACGTGATGGATAATCCGTTGAGTTACGGCCTGGCGTTGAGCGGCGCGGTTATCTGGGCGGTGTACTGTGTGGTAACCAAAAAAATTGCTGACGGCAACAATGGGATAACGCTGTTCTTTATCCTGACTGCGCTGACGCTGTGGCTGAAGTTTTTGCTCTCGCCGCAGCCGCCGTTTATGCTATCCGCTGAGGTTTGCATCAGTCTGGCGCTTGCTGCGATGGCGATGGGCTTTGGCTATGCCGCATGGAATGTCGGCATTTTGCATGGCAACGTGACCCTTTTGGCCGCCGCGTCCTACTTCATTCCGATCATCTCTTCGATTCTCGCCGCCTTTATTCTGCGCTCGCATTTGACCGTCGCCTTCTGGCAAGGCACCGCGATGGTCAGCCTGGGATCGCTGATGTGCTGGTGGTCAACGCGGGTGCAGCAAGCATAATGCTTATCCTTAGAACAAAATTAACTCGTTGATCCTTTCCTGCACAGATGGCGATCTGTTGCTATTATAGCGACGCAACACACAGCAATGCGTTGCTACGAGAATTTTAGATTGGTAACCTTTACCTGGCCCGCGCTTAGCGGGCTTTTTTTTGCCGGTTATAAATAACGCGGCTTTTCGGTGCGGAAGCCGAGGCCAATCAAGCGGCCAAACAGATGGCGCAGGAACGGAAAGCGGCTGATGATCTGCGGCACTTTACTTGGTGTGCTGCGTTTGCGCTTGTTGCTGCTCATTTTGATTTGCAGGAATTGGGTGGCGACGGTTGGGAACTGGCGGCGCTGCTGCACTTTTTGCAGATCGTGCAAGGCTACATTGCCATGCTGCAGCGGTTTGGTCAGCATATTGGCTGCGGCCACCGCATCCTGAATCGCCAGGTTAACCCCCACGCCGCCAATCGGCGACATCGCATGCGCAGCATCGCCGATACAAAGTACGCCAGGTTTCATCCAGCGATCGAGTCGGTCAATGCGAATCGACAACAGCTTCAGTTTGTCCCAACCATCGACCTCCGCCATGCGCTCTGCACTGAACGGAGCCACCTGAGCCATGGTGCTTTTCAGCGCATCCAATCCCGCCAGTTTTAACTCGTCTAACTGATTTTTCTGAATGGTGTAGCCGCACTGCCAGTAATCACCGCGATCAATGACGATAAAGTTTTGCTTCGGACCTTTATGACCCATGCCGAGTTGCGGATCGTCGGGATGTTTCTCAAGCCGAAACCACAATACATCGCGTGGCGCACCAAAGCTTTTTCCGGTTAATCCGGCTTTGGCTTTGACCTGCGAATTGCGGCCATCCGCACCTACCACTAAAGCGGTGCGTATGATGTGACACTCGTTACCCTGTAACGTTTTTACGCCACTGATTACGCCATTTTCATAAATAAAGTCATTAAATTCGGTGGATTGCAGCAGGGTAAACCCCGGAAATTCGGCGGCTTTTTTAGCGAGAAAATTGAGGAAATCCCACTGCGGCATAAAGGCGATAAAGCGGCACTCAACCGGTAGACGTGAGAAATCGGCCATGGTGATCTCTTCACCCGCCACTTCCGCCTGCAGCTTCTCCGCGCGCTGGTGCGGCAAGGTGAGCAGCTCATCGAGCAATCCCAGCTGGCGCATGATCTCCAGCGTTGAGGGATGAATGGTGTCGCCACGAAAATCGCGCAGGAAGTCGGGGTGTTTTTCAATAACCACGGCGCGTAAGCCCGCGCGCGCCAGTAAATAGCCCAGCATTAATCCCGCCGGGCCGCCGCCAACGATACAACAATCCGCGCTTATCGCGTTTTCCTGTGCTACCTGCATCCTCTGCCTCACGCCAAAAATGATAATCGTTATCATTTATAGCATAACCTTGCGCTAATGTGATGAAACGAACGTCGAGGCCTGATGCGCCGGCGGCACGGCAAAGTTACGCTGCATGCGTTTGATCTCCTCGGCCGGCGGTAAACCGAACAGGCGTTTGAACTCACGATTAAACTGCGAGGCGCTTTCATAGCCCACCACATGACAGGCCGCAGCCGCCGTCATCTCCTGACGCACCATCAACATGCGCGCCTGATGCAATCGCACCGACTTCACATACTGCATCGGCGGCTGATTGGTGATGCTTTTAAAATGGGTGTGAAAAGTGGGCACGCTCATGCCCGCCAGCGACGCGAGTTGTCCCAGCGTTAGCGGCTGCGCATAGTGCGCGTGAATGTGGCTCAGCGCTTTGCCCACTTTGCCAAATTGCCCTTGCAAGGTTAGCGCCGCTCGCAGCGCGCTGCCCTGCGCACCGGTCAGCACGCGATAATAGAGTTCACGCACCAGCGCTGGGCCGAGCATCCTCGCATCCAGCGGATGATTTAGCGTTGTGAGAAAACGCAACACCGTCTCGCGCAACGTCTGGTCCATTGGGCTCGACATCATGCTCTGCGCCGCCTGGCTCTCAAGGGCCACATCTTGCTGCTCCAGCTGCAACAGCAATTCCGTCGCCACGCTGAAATCGAGATGCAGGTAAATCGCCAGCAGCGGATGTTCCGCCGATGCCGCGGTTTCCATGGTAAAAGGCACCGGCACCGCAACCGCCAGATAGTGCTGCTCATCGTAGAGATAAACCTGATCGCCAAAGAAGCCGCGTTTCGATCCCTGACAAACAATCACGATGCCCGGATCGTACAGCACCGGCGTACGCGCCAGCGGCCGATCGGAACGCAGGATGCGCACGTCCGGCAGCGCGGTGAGGTTGTAACCTTCATGCGGCGCTAACGTTTTAAGCAGTTTTACGGTTTGCTGCTGGAGCGTTTCTTTCATCGGATAACATCACATTCATAATATTAGGCAAGGATTAAACAAGATAAGGCCTTATGGCCGTTTCAGCGCCAGAATATTATGCATCCTCTACTTTTTGAGGAGAAACCGCAAATGTCCAACGTTAAAACATTATTCATCACTGGTGTCAGCAGCGGATTTGGCCGCGCGCTGGCACAGGTTGCGTTAAATCGTGGCTATCGCGTAGTCGGTACGGTGCGCAATGCTACGGCAAAAGCCGAGTTTGAAAATTTGCATGCGGAAAATGCCTTCGCCTATGAATTGGATGTCACCCATTTCGCCGCCATTGAGGCGTTAATTGCCGATGTTGAAACCCAGCTTGGCCCGATTGATGTGCTGGTGAATAACGCCGGTTACGGCCATGAAGGCGTGATGGAGGAATCACCGCTGGACGAGATGCGCCGCCAGTTTGACGTCAACGTGTTTGGCGCGGTGGCGATGATTAAAGCGCTGCTGCCCTTTATGCGCCAGCGCCGTCAGGGCCACATTATTAATATCACCTCGATGGGCGGTTTTATCACCATGCCCGGCATCAGCTATTACTGCGGCAGCAAGTTTGCGCTGGAAGGGATTTCAGAAACCCTGAGCAAAGAGCTGGCGCCGTTCAATATCCATGTGACCGCCGTCGCACCCGGATCGTTTCGCACCGATTGGGCCGGGCGTTCGATGGTGCGCAGCGCACGCAGCATCGCCGATTATGATGCGCTGTTCGACCCGATTCGGCAGGCGCGTGAGGAGAAGAGTGGCAAACAGTTGGGCGATCCGCATAAAGCCGCCAGCGCGATGCTCAATGTGATCGAAAGCAGCAATCCACCGGCGCATCTGTTGCTGGGCAGCGATGCTTTGGCATTAGTACGTCAAAAGATGGAATCATTTAGCGCGGAGATTGATCGCTGGGAAGCGCTGACGCTATCGACGGATGGCTGATGGAATAATTGCGGTGATATTCAGGTGCGCATGAATGCGCACCCTATAAAATCTCGCCACGCTGACATTCATGGCGACCGATTTACCCTCAACTGACAGGCATTATTGCAGCACTTCCAACCCCTTTCGCTCGATAAGATTGAGCAATCGCAGTGCTGCTCCGTTAGGTTTTTTCTCTTCTCGTTCCCACTTCACTACCGTCCCCACTGACATGCCGACGTAGGCGGCCAGCATCGCCTGGCTCAGATTATAACGTTGACGTAACTGATTTATTTCATCTCCCGACATCATGTGCAGGACAGGTAGCGAAGCGCGCAATTCACGCAATCTCACACGAGAATCAATTTTTTCTTTTAGCTCATCGGTGACCACGCCAATTTCATTAAAATCCTTGGCGATCTCTTGTAAATCTTTCAGATGATTAACCATCACATTTTACCTCACGCATCTTGCCAGTCTTGATGGCTACTTTTGCTTGTTCTGATGTCATTTCAAATAGTTGTTTGGCCACTTCCTTGTAGAGAGCGAGATCAGATTCAGATATCTCTCGACCACTACTTTTGAATGCGGATTTAGCATAGCCGTTGACGAAAAAAAGATGTTTTTCAGTTTTAAAGGCTACAACCGCCCGGGCCCCGCCACTTTTTCCAACAACTAAAGGAATGCGCTTCTTGTAAACTCCCCCGCCGAAACTGGCTTCATAAATCCCTGCCATGACTTCCAGCGCCGCTTTGCATAATTTTGCACTATCGATAGCGTCACCTTTGGTGTTTCTATCGAATGGCTTTAAGACATAAATTGCCATGTGTTCCCTCCGTTCTTAATGAGGACTCTCCTTGTCCTGGCATGAAAACCTATTGTACTAAGTGCAATACATATACTCAAGAACAGCCTTCATCACTAAGCATTGTATGAAATACACTCAGCCTCCCTGACCTGTTCCTTAAGTGATTGTTAACAATAAATTAGCACTTTTGGCCAAATGACTAGGCAACTGATTCGCCATATTCCTGTACATATTAATTAAACTTGTATAAGTTTGATGGCTAAAGTTATACGTCAACCTTGAGGATGGAACCATGCGTCAGGATCGTAACTTTTCCACAGCGTCGGAAGCAATTGCACGCTACTTCAAAGAAGCCTCTTTGCCTTCGCAGCAGGAAACGCTGGGGCAGATTGTGGTTGAAATCTTACGTTCAGGACGGACGTTAAGCCGTAAAACACTATGCACCAAGCTGCTGTGCCGTATGGAGCAAGCACGCGGTACTGAAGCGGAAATTCACTATCAGCAATTAATCGGCCTGATGTTTTCCGTAGAACGAGAAGCCTAAATCAGGCGCCGCTGGCCTGAGAATTAACCAAGTGGTTTCCGCCTCATTCAGCTACTGGTTAGACTGAATCCACTTCGTTATTTGCCGCAGGTCTGCCGCGGTAATCAGAGAGAATATATGTACAGAAGTGATGAAGAACGGCTCACCGACATCATCATGGGCGATGCGATTTTACAGTTGCTGAAAAAATCCGGCCCGGTTTCTACTCGCGCGCTGCTTGATAAATTGCGCGTGATGGCTTCGATTGAACGCGATCCGCCGCGCCAGCAAGCGCTGAGCCGTGCGATGTCGGAAGTGATGAATCATATCGAAACCCCGCAGCAGAGCGGAATAGCGATCAAAAACACCGATAACGTGACGCATATTTTCCGCAATCGTGACGGTTCAGGTAATGGAACCAAGCACTAAACGTTGGGCGAATGCTGGTTGATCCGCGTTCGCCCTTTTGTTTTTCAATGTAAACACATCACGCTTGTTTTCTTCGCGCACCACACTGGACCGGAAGGATCGCCTTTCGCCGAGAGCGGCCTGTTGACTCAGCTTATTCCTGAAATGCAGATGGATGCATTGCAAGATCGGATATTGGTGAAGCGTTATCCTAATAAACTTACACCAACTCAATACCAAAACGCTTGAGCAGCGTGGCCCAAAGCAGAAATAGCAAGATGGTGAGCACGCAACTCGCGAACAACGTCGGCCAGAATCCGAGGCGTTGATAGAGAAATGGAAAGGCGACAAACATCGGCAAGGTCGGCACCACATACCAGAAGGTGTACCACGCGTGACTGGCAATTTTGGCCTGACTTTGGCCTTCCAGCTTCATCCAGATCAGCACCAGCACCGTCACCAAAGGCAGTGCGGCAATCAGCCCGCCAAGGCGATCGCTACGCTTAGCCACTTCAGATATCAGGACTACCATGCCAGCGGTTATGGCGTATTTGGCGATGAGCCAGAGCATCCGATTATCCTTCCTGCTTCAGGCGATTAATGCCGAATCGCACATCCGCACTGCGACATTTCGCCCGGCACATGTTTGCCGTGATGTGAATGGCGCACCTGCATTTCGCCCTGCTGCCAGGCGTTACTGGTATCGGCACGGTTTTCCAGTAAACGATTCAGCGCTTCGGCCACCAGCAAATCCCGTCGCTGCGCCCAACTGGTGAGATGCCAGGTTGACGCGCGCGCCTCATCGACATCATCAAAACCCACCACCGCAACATGTGCGCCTTGCGCGAAGTCGCGCACCGCTTGTAACGCGCCGAACGCCAGCACATCACTTTCGCAAAACAGCGCATTGATGCGCTCGGCAGCGCGCGTTTTCTTCAAGTACGCCATCATTGCCTGATAAGCCAGTTCGCGATCGTTGCCACCGGCAGAGAGCTCGATATTCAGTTCTTTCTGTTCAGCTTGCAGGCTAGCGACAAAACCGTCCATCTGTCGCGCGGGCGCGCTATTTTCCTGACTGTGCATAAAGCCGAAACGTTGATGACCTTGCGACAGCAGCAGCAGTCCCATCTCTTCGCCTGCGTCATAACCATCCGCAATCACAACGTTAGCATCCGCGCTGGCGCTGTGGCTGAGATGAACCGTTGCCGTCTGCGGCAGAATCTCGGCCGACACACTCAATTCATCGCTAAACAGCGAAGTCAGAAAAACCAAGCCGCCGACAGGAAGTTGCGCCGCATTACGCAGCGCGCTTTGAAAACTTTCGCGGGAATTCGCATTCAGCAGCAGCGTAATAAAACCACGCTCATTCAACTGGCGTGTGACTTCATTAAGCAGCTTTACGGTGTTGGGATTGATGAACTCATCGCTGACAATGCCGACGATATTAGAATTAACGGCCATGAAATGACTCTCCTGCAACTTAGCGTGCGGTAATTATTTGTAGGTAACAAAGTTAAGCATTCCACGTTACCCGAATAATCCGCGAGCGCCAATCGCTGGCCGTTGTTCCTAAGATGAATTTGTTAACGACGCGTCAGCGCCAGGCGCACGCCTAAACCGATAAAGGTGATGCCCACCACACGATCAAGCAATTTCTGCAACATCACATTGCGCGACACCGCGCTAGCCGCGCTGCCAGCAACCAGAGCAAATATCACGTCAGTCATTAAACCCACAACCGCATACGTCAGGCCGAGCAACAGAAACGAGCTGGCATGATGATCGCCATCAACTACCACGAATTGTGGAAAGAAGGAGATGAAAAACAGCAATACTTTTGGATTGGTAATCGATGTAATAAAACCGCGAATTAATAAGCTGCGCGTATTAGAGCGTGGAATTTCAGCCTGCGGTGTTTTCTCTTCTTCACGGCTAAAAAAAGTTCCCCACACCATTTTACTGCCCAGATAAATTAAATACGCCGCACCGATATATTTAATCACCGTAAATAACAGTGGCGAAGCGGTAATTAGCGCCGTCAAACCGACGGCGCTGGCAATGGCATGCGTGCAACTTCCTAGCGCTACGCCACTCGCTGATATCACACCGCTACGTCGTCCATTCGCTACGCTTTGTCCTACGACATAAGCTAAATCCGGTCCCGGTGTAATACACAGCAGAAATACGGATGCGAGGAAAAGCGGAAAGTGCGTGATATCCAGCATAGTGACTCCTTGTGAAAGGTGAATAATTCCAGCGCCTATCGTAGCGGCGCAATTAATTGCACACAATAGAAGTAAGAGACACACAATGATTAAAAAAATAGCGCAATAAATCGCGTAAGGCCGATCAATTTAGTACCGCATCAAATCACCGTACATTTTGTAGCGGCGCGAATTACCGCGCAATAAATTGCGCCGCTACGGTTCACTGCAGTTGCAAATACTCAACTACGCCTCCAGCAAAATCGCGAATCCACCATAGATCATACGATTACCATCGAACGGCATATTCTCGCCCATCTCTTTCATACGCGGATCGGACATCATTTTGGCATTGGCGGCGTCACGTACTTCCTGCGATGGGTATTCGATCCAGCTGAACACCACCGTTTCGCCCTCTTCAGCTTTTACCGCGCGATAAAAATCGGTCTGCGCGCCTTCGGGAACATCGTCTGCCCAGCACTCGACAACACGCGTGGCGCCAAACTCTTCAAACAGCGGTGCGGCTTTAGCCGCCATGGCACGATAATCCTCCTTATTAGCCTCCGGCACCGCTACAACAAAACCATCTACATACGACATAGCTCGTTACTCCGTCGTCATTTGCGCGGTCAGTAATAACCGCGCATTAATTGTATAAATGATGTGCAAGCTGAGCCGAAACAGAGATGAAAATTTGCGCGCTTACTCGCAGATTCTGCGCGCGCCAGACGATTTACGTTACACTGACGCCTTTGATCGTTACGTCACCGAGAAATCTATGCGCATCACCATTGAACCGGCCGATCAGCCGTTTATTCACCGTTTGTTGGGTGAAGAGATTGAGAGTATTGACACTGCATCCACCGATGCCACGCTATTACAGCAGGCGCTGCACAGCGCACGACAGCAGAAGAATCACGAAGCCGACCTCGACTGGCGCCGCAACGCGCTGTTTCTGCTACTTTTTGTATTTTTATATGCCGCACTCGGCGCGTCGTTAACGCTGGACCTCACGCCGCAGGCATCGAGCCATAAAAGCCTCGCTTATGCGCTGGAAGCGGTGCCGGTACTGATTGCTTTTTCTGGTTTATTCGTCTCGCTGCTGTACGTATTTCTGACTCGCAGCGGCGCTCGACGCTTGCGTAACTGGGAACAGGGAATATTTGTGCTGGAGAAATACAGCGGCGCGAATTTCAGTCGGCAAATTAATGAAATGGGATCACGCACCACGAATTATTCGCAATCGGCAATTAACGTTGCGCTAGCGCTGTTTATTTGTGTGACCTGGGTGGTGATGTATAACTATTTCACGTTCACCACCAGCGGCGTGATTGGCAGCGTGATTTCACTGTTCATCACCACCATGACCTACGTGATTCTGGATATTCAGCTGCTGAAATCTAATTCATCCATCGCTATTGATGAACCGCTGATTCCAGTTGAAGACGAAAAAGAGAAGCCATAAGGATCTCAATGTGCGACATCCCTGTCGCACATATTTCGCTAGAGTTCTTTGCCGTTGCTGGCGATGACCCGACGATACCAGTCAAAACTCTTCTTCTTTGAGCGAGAAAAATCTCCGCTACCATCGTCATTTTTATTTACGTAAATAAAGCCATAGCGCTTGCTGTATTGCCCGGTCGTGAAAGATACGCAGTCAATACATCCCCAAGGGGTATATCCCATAAGATCGACGCCATCTTCGGTTACGGCTTTCTTCATCTGTTCAATATGCGCACGCAGATAATCGATGCGGTATTCATCATTGATCTCGCCGTTTTCATCGATTTTGTCGATGGCGCCAAAACCGTTTTCCACCACGAAAAGCTGCTTTTCGTAACGCTCGTAGAGAATATTCAGGACATAACGCAGGCCAACCGGATCGATCTGCCAGCCCCAATCGGAGGCTTTAACGTGCGGATTCGGTACGCTGCCCTCGAAGCCTGAAAGCGCCGTTCCGCTGCCGGCATTTTCTTTACTGACCGCATTACTCATGTAATAGCTCAGCCCGATATAATCGGCACAGCCTTCCCGCAGAATCTGCGCATCATCGGCTTCCATTGCAATATGGTATCCCTTGCGTTGCCATTCATTGAGAATATAAGCCGGATAATGACCGCGCATATGAACGTCACTGAACAGGAATCGCTCCCTCATTGCTTCCTGTGCATACATCACATCATCCGGATGACAGGAAAACGGATACAGCGGCACCATAGCAATCATGCAGCCAATTTGTAGTGCAGGATTAATTTCATGTCCCAATTTCACCACTTGAGCACTTGCCACAAATTGATGGTGCAGAACCTGATACATGCACTCTTCAGGATTAGGTTCGTGGGTGAAAATAACGCCCGAGCAGCAATAACCAAACAGCGGGGTTTTCCAGTTGCGCTGATTATTAATTTCGTTAAACGTCATCCAGTATTTTACTTTTTGCTGGAAACGATTAATGACCACCGAGCTGAAGCGGACAAAGAAGTCCAAAACTTTTCTGTTTTTCCAGCCGCCATATTCGGTGACCAGGAAATTGGGCATTTCAAAATGGGAGAGCGTAATAACGGGTTCAATACCGTATTTCAACAGCTCATCAAATAATGCATCGTAAAAATGCAGCCCCTCTTCGTTCGGCTCGACTTCATCGCCGCGCGGAAAAATACGCGACCATGCGATCGATGTACGGAAGCAGCGGAAGCCCATTTCGGCCAGCAGCGCGACATCCTCAGGATAGCGATGGTAAAAGTCTGATGCCTCGTGATTGGCATAAAAGCAGTCATCCTGAATGCCGGAAGTGATGACGCGATCAACACCGTGCGCCCCGCTGGTCAGGACATCGACAATGCTCGGCCCTTTGCCGCCTTTATCCCAGGCTCCTTCGACCTGATGAGCCGCAACAGCGCCGCCCCACATGAAATTTTCTGGAAATGACTTATTCATAATCTGTATCTCAATTTATCAGAGGGTGCCAGGCTGTGGCACAGAGCGAACGTCAGGTTGGCTCTCTTCTTTGAATCCCGCGACCCAGGAGAAAACCATGCCCAATATGAAGGCGACGAATATGGATGCCAGGAAGCCGAGGAACTGCGTCATGTGCCCCTCTTTAAAGAACACCGGCAGGACGGCAATGCCTGGAATGCAGTAACTCCATGAAACCGCGTTGAAAGCCCCGGCGATCATGCCGCCGGCAGCGCCCGCCAGACAGCCACAAATCATTGGTAGTTTAAGACGCAGTGCCACACCGTAAATGGCGGGTTCAGTGATGCCGAACAGCGCCGTTACACCCGCCGAGAGCGCCATACGTTTAAGCTCGGCGTCTTTCGCCTTCAGGTATACGCCCAGCACCGCGCCCGCCATACCAAATACCGCGGAGGCTTGCAGTCCGGTAAAAGTGTCGTAGCCCAGGGTGGCATAGTTACCGACGGTCACTGGCGTGATGCCCCAATGCACGCCCAAGGTAACCAGTGGCATCCACAAGGCACCGACCACAAATCCGGCAATGGTGGGGCTGAGATGATAAAGGGTGTTGTAAACGCCTCCGATGGCGCCGCCAATCATATTGCCGATCGGACCGAATGCCAGAAGCGTGAGCGGAACCATGATGGCGAGGCAGAACATCGGCGTGAATAGGTTGCGTATCACCAACGGAAGCATGCGCTCAAAGAAACGCTGAACATACGACATGCCCCACACCATCAAAATAATGGGGATCACCGACGAGGTGTAACTCAAATACTCTACCGGCAGCCCCATAAAGGTCAGCGGCGCGGCATCAAGCGGAATGCCAGCAATCCCCACCATCACCTTTGAAATTTCAGGATTTTCAACCGCGCTCTTCATCAAAGCTTGTACGGCCGGATCGGCTGAGTTGGCGGTAAGAATTTTGTTGGCCGTCAACATATTCAGATAATCCGGCGACACCAGCGCGCAGGCAGAGATAACCGCCGTGAACGGATTGACGTTGAATTTTTTGGCGGCGGTAAACGCAACCATCACGGGCAGGAAGGTAAAGCCGGTCCACGATACGAAGTTAAGGATGCGATAAGTGCCGCTTGCCGGATCCATTAGATCGATGGCGGTCAGCAGCGAAATGATGCCCTGCAGCACACCGCAGGCTGCCAGCGGATAGAGAAAAGGCGCAAAGATACTGGAGATGATATCCATAATGCGGCTAACAATACCGACGTTAGGCGGCGTTACCGCTGCACTTTCGTCGATAGTGAGTAGATTCTGCACTTCGCGGTAAGCGTCACCGACGTGATTACCAATCACCACCTGCATCTGGCCGCTGGCCAGCATCGCGGTAATAACACCTTTTACCCGCTTTAAGGTTTCAACCTCGACCAGAGAATAATCTTTCAGCACAAATCTCAGACGCGTAGCGCAATGCGTGACACTTATCACATTATTATCGCTACCTATCAGTCTTACGATCTCTTTCGCAGAATCCGCATAATCTATTGCCATGGTTTTCTTCCATTGCCAGAGGGAATTCAGCCCGTCAGGAGCGGACTAATTCCGGCAATGTTAGAAAATCATCCCGGCAATGTCACGAGGTCACAATATGTTATAACGGGTCGCTAATTACAAAAATGTCACACCGCGTGACATTTCACTGATATTATTCACCACCAGCTTTCTGCCTATCGATTCAAGAATAAAAATGACCGGAACCTGAGTGGTAATATCGTATTCGCTTTCAATCAAAATGCGAGAAACATGGTAAGGAACAATAAAGTCAGAAAGTTTTGCCAGTGTTGAATCCGGGTTGCAGGTAATAGAAATCACTTTGCACTTGTGAATAACAAACTGCCTGGCAAGCTTCAATATTTCGGGAGTTTCGCCAGAGACAGAAAGCACGATAGCCACTGAACTCTGCACCATATCGGTACTCACCGGATAATAGGGATCATCAATGTGATTACTGAACTTGCCTACATTAGAGAAGAAACGCGCACCATACCTGCCAAGCGTGCCAGAGCTGCCTGCGCCAGCAAAGAACACCCGTTCGGCATCACGAATGTATTGAGCCGCCTGATTGATCATCTCATCAAATTCATCGTTTCTGATGCTTTTAAAAAAGGTCAATATTTCCTCAGCGCCATGAGGAATCAATAATGTGCTATTTTTATTCAGGTGCAACTTCATACTCGCTTTGAGTTCTGAGTAACCTTTGAAATCCATTTTTTTACAGAATCTCAGAACAGTCGCGGTAGACACGCCAGAATTATCAGCAAGCTCTCTGATCGTCATATAAATAACGGCATTGATATTTTTGATAATGTAATTGTGCACGCTGCTTTCGAGGGCATTTAGGGTCGATAGTTTTCTGGCGTTAAACATGTATTTAAACATCCTGATGACTCAGTTATGACGCTTATCATGTCACAAACCGTGACATACGAGGGATGTTTAACGAGGAAACAGGCGCAGCGAACAAAAAGAAATTCTGTTAATTGTGATAGCTCGCACAATTTGGATCAAGCATGGCGGAATGCATATTAGTTTTCCAGCGCAGCAAGGATCGTCGCTTCCATTTTTTCTGGTTTGGTGATCGGTGCAAATCGCTTGAGCGGTTTGCCGTCGCGTCCGATCAGAAACTTAGTGAAGTTCCATTTAATCCGCCCGCCCAACACACCGGGTAATTCGGCTTTCAGGTAGCGAAATACGGGGTGCGTTGCGGCGCCGTTAACCTCGACTTTCTCGAACATCGGGAAGCTCACACCGTAGTTGATGAGGCAGGTCTGCGCGATATCATCGGCACCGCCGGGTTCCTGCTTGCCAAACTGATTACAGGGGAAACCCAATATTATCAGCCCCTTGTCGCCGTAATTCTTGTAAAGCGCTTCAAGGCCTGCATATTGTGGTGTGAATCCACAATGGCTGGCGGTATTCACTACCAGAACCAGCTTACCGGCGTAATCGGCCATAGCGATGGGCTGGCCACGCAGGCTGATGGCATTGAGTTGATGAAAGGTGGTCATGTATAAATCCTCAGAGCAGAATCAGTTCGGCGTTAAAGACGGTGCTTTCGTCTGTTACAGGATAGCCGCCTCTGCTCCTTATTCTATGATTAAACCGCCTGCGATTCATGTTTGACGTGATGTGTGAAACGTCATTACTACCGCACTAAGAAGTAATAAAGCACTCAAGCCGAAAGCACTTTCCCAACCTAAACTGTCGAAAATCAAACCCCCAACGGTTGAACCCAGCGCAATGGAGAGTTGGATGACAGCAACCATCAGACCACCACCTGCCTCTGCATCTTCGGGAAGCGTCCGCGCGAGCCATGTCCACCATCCGGTTGGCGCGGCTGTCGCAAGCATTCCCCACAGACTCAGCAAAACGGCAACAATCCACATGCTGTGGCCAAATAAAAGTAACGTACCGGCAATCGCTGACATAAGCAGTGGTATCAAGATTAATGTCGGATAAAACCTTGAGTTCAGGAAGGTCGAAACAATCGTTGTGCCGATAAAACCTGCTGCGCCTATAGCAAGCAAAATCCAGGACAGGCCTGGCGCGCTCACTTTGGTCACGTTCTCCAGAAACGGTCGCACGTAGGTAAATAAGGCAAATTGTCCCATAAAGAAGAGTCCGCAAGCCAGCAGCCCCGTTGATACGATAGAGACTCTGAACAGACGAAGCATCGATCCCTGTGGCTTGCGCTCATTATCGCTTTCCATCGAAGGCAGGCTGAGGCATTGCCAGATGAACGCCACTATCGCAAGCGGTACGAGACATAAAAAGGCGCCCCGCCATCCGACAGTCGCCCCGAGGTAGCTACCCAGCGGTGCCGCCACAACGGTGGCCAGCGCGTTCCCGCCGTTAAAAATCGCCAGCGCGCGGGGAACATGATGCTGAGGCACCAAACGAATGGCTGTAGCCGCCGACATTGACCAGAATCCACCAATGACGATCCCAATCAGCGCCCTCCCCAGCATATAAACCGGATAACTGGCCGCCAGCGCGACAATGATTCCAGATACCGCCATTAAAATCGTCAGTTCCAGCAGAAGATATTTACGATTCAGATCCCCGGTAATGCGGGAGATTGTCAGGCTGGTAATGACCGCCAGCGCGCCAGAAATGGCTATTCCCTGTCCTGCCAGCCCTTCCGTGACGTGCAAGTCGCGGGCAATAGGGGTTAGCAGACTAACCGGCATAAATTCAGAAGCGATCAACACAAAAACGCAGAGCGTCATGGCAAATACGCCGCCCCAATACGACTGGGTTTTATAGTAAGAGGGTTTAATATTTACTGTGGACATTATCAACTTCTCTTAAATCGATCCGACCTGCTTCAGGCGAAGCAGGGAGATGCGCTTTTCAGGAAATAACATCATCATTTCACTGGGTCACATCAGGCAAGTTAATGCCACCCGTGAAATAAGGGTGGCATGGTAAATGCAAATTATTTCAGAAAGTTACCTTAAATTTGATTTGAAAAATTGTTCAAATTTAGCAAACGGAATCTTTCCTGCAACGTTGTCATATAAGTCCACATGGTTTGCCCCAGGAATAATCACCAGCTCTTTCTCGTTACTCCCGATCGCTTTAAAAGCGTCTTCAGCAAAATAACGTGAATGGGCTTTTTCACCGGTCACCACAAGCGCAGGGATGGTGATTTCATTTGCATAACTCAGCAGCGGCATATTCATAAATGACAGTGGCATAGTTGCATTCCATGCGCCGGTTGAATTGATCGAACGCGCATGGAAACCACGCGGCATGCGGTAATAATCAAAGAATTCCTTCAAGACGGGATTCGGATTAGCGGGTAACGTTTCCGGCAGAATACGCTCAGAAGCGCTGACTTTCCCTTTTTCGTCAACATAGATGTCGTGACCACCGGGCGCGGAAGTGCCGTTTTCCGCATCCTTCCAGCGCTGCGCGTTCAGATACTGCAGCACAGCACGACGATTGGCGGTGGTGTAACGGTCTTTGCCATCGCCCACGCCATGGCCCATTGCGCGGCTCATGTCATACATCACGCTGGTTGCCACGGCTTTAACCCGTGTATCCATAGCGGCGTCGTTTAAGGCCATGCCGCCCAGGCCGCAAATACCGAGCAGCCCGATACGGTTGCGGTCCACCTCTTTTTGCAGACCTAAGAAATCTATTGCCGCGCTGAAATCCTCGGTATTGATATCCGGAGACGCCACATTACGTGGGTAGCCGCCACTTTCGCCCGTATATGAAGGGTCAAATGCGAGGGTGACAAATCCCTGTTCAGCTAAAGTTTGCGCGTACAGGCCGCTGGATTGTTCTTTGACTGCACCGAAAGGCCCGCTGATGGCAACGGCTGCCAGCTTGCGCTCGCCGCGATCCTTTGGAAGATAGAGATCCCCAACTAAGGTGATCCCATAACGGTTCTTAAAGGTAACCTTACGGTGATCAACTTTGGTACTTTCAGGAAAGGTTTTATCCCACTTTTTGACCAGCGAAATGGGTGCATTCGGATTGGTGGTATCAGCATAACTCATCGTTGAAACTCCACTTAATGATGCGCATAGCAGCATTGCAGGTAACACCGCTGTCAATTTTTTAGTGAAAACAGTCATTAAAATCCCCCAGAAAAAACATCAAAGAGTCAGGTTTCATACCGACAACACTGCTGTGCTTTATTGCAATGCGCACAGTTTAGCCAGCAGCTGGTGTTCTGATTAGAGGGGAATTTTTGCTAGGATTAATATCTAATTGTTATAAATAGCGATGCAGTCACGAGGGTGGAATGATGGCAAAACGGGAAAATTACAACGATCTCTACTTGTTCATGCTGGTGGTGCGCGAGGGAAGTTTTACCGCCGCAGCGCAACGCCTTGGACTGGCACAATCAGGTATCAGTCGTTCAGTACGTGAACTTGAAGAAAGGCTGGGCGTTCAACTCATTGTTCGTACTACGCGCAGGTTATCGCTCACTCATGCTGGTGAGCAGCTCTATCAAACCGTTGAGTCAGGATTCGATGCTTTAGATATGGGACTCGCCACGCTGGCCCATTATCGCCAGACGCCATCCGGTACGGTGCGCATCAATGCCAGCCAGCACGCGATAGATAAAGTACTCCTGCCGAAACTTGCGGTATTCAAACAACGCTACCCGGATATCAGGCTGGAACTCATCAGCGAAAGCCGGTTTGTGAATATTATTGCGGAGAGATTCGATGCGGGTATACGTCTGGGGCCGGAAGTTGGCAGCGGCATGATCGCTATACGCATTTCGCCCGACATGGAGATGGCTGTTGTCGGTACGCCAGAACACTTTCGTCGCTACGGTTTCCCGCAGACCCCCGCAGAATTGGCCGTTCATCCCTGCATCGCTTATCAGTTTGGCGATGGCAGCCTTTATGCCTGGGAACTTCATCAGGATGGCAAAAAAATCACCCATCGACCGCAAGGCCAATGGGTTTTTGCTGACAGCTATATGGAAGCTAAAGCCGCCACTCTGGGGCTCGGGCTGGCTTATGTCCCGGAAGAATTGGTTAGTGAGGATCTGGAACAAGGGAAGCTGATCAGGGTGCTGCAACGTCACAGCCAACGTCTGGAAGCTTCATTTCTCTATTATCCGCATCGCAATGTGTCACCCGCTTTGCGCGCGGTTATTGATACATTGAGAATTTAAGCGATAAAAAGGCTTATTACTTCATTTAGCATTGGTACTTTCTCTCCCGAAGTTTTCCGGAAAGCCATAAAAGACCTACAAATATACGCATTTTGCATGCCTGCCCGTGCATAATTAGACATGTCGGGAAGCGGTTGCAAAAGGCAGATTTTGCGCTGGTATTAACAGCCTGGGTAACCATGACGCATTCAGGTCTTATCTGGAAAACCATAACCTCATATTAAGCCAAACACTTTTTATCCTCGTAATTACAAGGATACTTAAATTTATCCTGTTATTTTTTGCACTCGCCAGCAGGGGGAAGAATGAAAATTATCGTGGGTGGTAACGGCTACCCGGAAAAGAGAAACATCATTACAGACCCTTCACATCGCTATCTTGATTACCGGCCCAGAAACATCTGGACCTGGATTAACGTCATAAGGCAGCGCTTATTTCATAAAAATAAACTTTTTATTTTCCGCCCACTGCCGCTGATGTCTTCAGTAGATGCAGACATTATACACCTTTTTAACGAAGTTTCTTCGGGGCCAGGCGACTGGGTAGCGACCTTTGAAACCGAACTGCCCCGTGTTCTTCCCGTTGAGGGAATACCCAAATTTGCCAACCCCGAGCTGGCGCGGGAACTCCGGTACGTCTGCTCTCCGCGCTGCAAAGGTATCATCGCTATCTCAGAAGCCACACGTCAGATCCAACTGCGGCTGCTGGAACATTTCCCCAGGGAGCAGGCTATCATCGGGCCCAAACTGCACGTACTGCATCCCCCGCAGCCGGTACTGCAGGAAAAAAATGCTCTGGTTGAAAGAGGTCCGCTGAATTTTACCTTCGTGGGCAAGGAGTTCTATCGCAAAGGAGGGGCAGAAGTTGTGCTAGCCTTTAGCCAGTTATTAAGGGAAAACCTGATAAGTGTGAACGAAGTACGCGTAAATCTGGTTGGTGATCCTGGCAAAACGCATAACGTGGCTCACCAGGCGTTCCAGGATGATGACGCATTTAGAAGAAGCGTGGAGGACACACTTCGTGAATGCCCTCTATTCCAGCACCATACGTCGCTGACCAACGACGCGGTACTGGCGTTGATTAAGACCTCTGATGTCGGGCTGCTGCCCACATGGCAGGAGACATACGGCTTTTCCGTTCTGGAAATGCAGGCCTGCGGCTGCCCGGTAATAACGACGAATGTCAGAGCCTTGCCTGAAATCAATCCGGAAAATGCCGGCTGGCTGATTCGCTGCCCCCTGAATCCGATGTTGGAGCTGACGGTGGCATCAGTAAGTGACAAAACCTCTCTGAGAAGTGCCATCATATCTCAGCTTAAAACCTATATATTGCAAATTATTAGCGATAGAAAAATCGTATCAGAGCGCGCTAAAAATTCATTAGCGCGAATATGTCTGGAACACGATCCAAAATTATTCAGAAAGCGACTCAATACGATATATATGGGTTTTGAGACCGATAAAAATAAAACGTTTTTCTAATCGGAAGCAGTCCATATTGCTTATGGCGGGTGAATTGTTCACTTTTATTCAACTCAAAATACTACCAGTTACCCACATTTTTGACACGAAACTGTAACCGGAACATTAAAAAAACTTTGTATCCACCCCTTAATAATTTTACCTTTTATGACATACTCTTATGTCAGCCAAACCCGGTTTATCAGGGCTAAAATATAAAGGACTAAATTCATGCCTAGCGCAAATACACGTGCCACGCTCGGAGGGGCGCTTCTATTGATGTCCGTTTTAGTTTCAGCGTCAGAAATTCAGCCGATACCTGCAGTGCATTCGAACTCGCAACGCATCTCTGTAGAGACGCAAGGCTCAGGACCGGATGTCATATTGATTCCGGGGCTGGCGTCGTCTCGCGAAGTTTGGACTGATTTAGCAGCAACTTTACGTAAAAGCCACCGAGTTCATCTTGTTGAACTTGCTGGCTTTGCAAGCACACCTGCCCTTTCGAATCCAGATGGCAAGGTCATCGCTCCGGCAGTTGACGCCATCGCTGATTACATTCAAACCCAGCACATTGAAGCACCGGCGATCATTGGCCATTCTCTTGGTGGTGAGATTGCCCTGATGATGGGGGTCCGTCATCCCGACCAGGTCAGTCGTTTGATGATCGTCGATGCCTTGCCATTCTATACGTTGATGATTGATCCTGCGGCGACCACCGAGAGTGCTGCACGGCATGCCACAGCGACGCGGGATTGGCTACTAGGACAGTCGCCGCAGCAATTCAAAGAGTTTCAGAAAACATCCATCATCCGTTTAGTGAAGACTGAGGCGGTGAGACCAGCTTTGGTGACTGCGGGACTCAATTCTGATCGCAAAACAGTTTCGGATGCCGTGTATGAACTGATGATTACCGATCTGCGCCCCGAACTCGCCCGCATCAAGGCGCCGATGGAGATCGTGTACGCGTATGACGCTTTATTCGGCGTTCCTGCAGCCAGCGTGGATACCATGTACCGTCAAGCCTATGCATCTGCATCCGATATCCATTTCACGCGAATCGATGACAGCTTTCACTTTGTCATGCTTGATCAGCCAGAACGGTTTTCCCGCGCGGTAACGTCATTCTTAAATCAATAAAGGATGTAGCTGGCCTTCATTTGACGCGTTGTTGTAGGGAAATATTCAGGTCAGCGTGTCCCTCACCTTTAATCCAATAACAAACGTTGCAAAAAACATTATGCAACCCGCGGTAATGAAAACACCGGTTACGCCGCTGATACCAAAGAGTAAACCTCCCAACGCAGCACCCGCAGCAATTGAGGACTGAACGGCTGCGACTACCATGCCGCCAGCAGTTTCAGCCTGATCGGGAACGGAACGCGCTACCCAGTTTGACCACGCAACGGGTACGCCACCAAATGCCATTCCCCACAACGCGACGAACAACATCAATCCTGTTTCCTCAAGTGGCAGCAAAATCATGCTTAATGCAGCTAAACCAACAAGCGCGGGCATCAGTATCAAGGTAAGACGCAGGCTTTTCTCCATCAGCCACCCGGCCAGCAGCGTACCGATAAAATTAGCGACGCCAAATCCAAGCAGAATTAAAGACAAACGATCCACATCAAGTTGAACGATATTTTCAAGAGCCGGACGAATATAGGTAAACAGCGCATACTGACCCGTATGGGCAATAACACATCCCGTCATTCCCATCGCAATGCCTGGGCGGCGGAGTAAATCCATTACAGATGCCGTTATCATCATTTTACGCGGAGCCATCCCGGGAAGGGTAAACAGCTGGAAGAGCAGTGTCAGCCCGCCTACTGCGGTTGCAGCGATAAAAGCACTACGCCAGCCATAAAGCCCACCTAAATAGCTTCCCAGCGGGATCGAAACCACGGTACCGACAGCAATACCGCTAAAAATAATGGAGAGAGCACGCGGAACGCTTTTAGCAGGTACCAGCCGCATAGCGACGGCAGCAGCCATACTCCAGAAGCCTCCCAGCGCGATGCCCAGCAAAATACGCATGACTAATAGAACAGCCAGACTGGAGGAGAGTGCGACAAGCAGGTTGGAGGCGATCATCAACACGGTGAAACCCAGCAAAACAGTTCGGCGATCATAATTACGCGTCAGGCGGGGAACCATCAGACCCGCAAACAGGGCCACCACAGCCGTTACCGTCACAGCCTGACCAGCAAGCGCTTCGGTCACACCGAGATCGGCGGCCATGGGTGTCAACAGGCTGGCTGGAAGATATTCCGCAGTCAGCAAGCCAAACACGCCCATCGTCAGTGAAATTACGGCCATCCATGCGGATTCTTTGGGTTCCGAACTGTTCAAACTAACGGATACAGCTTCAGTTGCTTCATTTCTCATAACACACTCTTTTTTTTGGAGAAAAAATGATAACTCCAAGTCTAGAGTTGAGCTGCTGGACGATCTATGATGGTACATCCTGATTTTTTACCCGAAACTCCGATTATGCATGTGAATAACCATTTTGCCCTGTCATCCGAACTCATCAGCGAATTGCTGCTGGAGATGCGCCTGCGTGGCGTGCAGTATCGTCGTTTACAGACGGGTTCTGAGTTTGGCGTCGGTTTTAACAACAGGCCGGGCCACGCCTATTTTCATTACATCGCCGTGGGTACTGCTCTGCTTCGCACAAGCGATGGTACGTTGCACGAACTGAAAGCCGGAAGCATGGTATTCATGCCGCAGGGTGAAGAGCATCAGCTTTTATCGGATGTCAGCTGTTCATTTCAACATATCGACACGTTCGGCACTGCTCCTTTAGGCGAGGCCGTCAGCGGAATTGATACTTGCCCGAGTTCGCACCCGACACCCAGCACGGTCCTGTTTTATGGTTGTATGGAGTTCGATCTCGGTGGAATGCAGGGCCTTGGTAAACTAATGCCGCACGCGATAGTGGTTGAGGCAAATGAACAGATTTATCCGGGGCTGGTTCCCATTATGGGCGCGATGAAAGCTGAAATCTGTTCTGGACGCGCTGGCTTCGCGGGCATTCTGGCACGCCTCGCAGAAGTCGCGGCTGCCATGATTGTGCGTGGATGGATCGAAAACAGCAGCGAGAACGCCGCAGGCCTGATCGCTGCGTTACGTGATCCACGACTTGCCCGGGCTATTCTTTCCATTCATCGCGATACGAGTCGCGAGTGGTCTGTGGCTGAGCTTGCGGCCCAGTCGCATGTGTCGCGTTCTGTTTTTGCTGAACGCTTCAAATCAATCATCGGCATACCTCCTCTGCGCTATGTAAGGGAAGTACGAATGCGCATTGCAGGTCACTGGATTATGCACGATAAGATCTCAATCGATACCGTTGCTCTGCGCCTCGGTTATGCCTCACAGGCAGCGTTTAGTAGGGCTTTTAAGCGCATCAATGGCTATTCGCCGGGCGCTATGCGTCAGCGACCAGAGAGAGGCTTTAATGCTGTAAATGAGTGAATGTCATTTTTATCATATGCTGGGTTAACTTTAGGGGGCCGTTCTCTACATTAAAAACTGAGCGGTTCAATAAGTGTGTTGCATCCATCGGTTGAACTCACATCACAAAGCGGCCAAACCCGAGGAAAACGACGTCTGCTGTGAGCGAAAAGCTGACATAATTAGCCGCCTTAAATTTTATATTCCGTTGACTTTTTTACATTATTATCAAAATTATTTCGTCATACATTGAGTAAGACTAATGAGTATCTACATAAGAACAGCTCGACTTTCTAATATCGAGGGTATGTTCGACGTCAGAACATCGGTAATCGATAACCACCTGAGCCGTGAAGAGATGCGGCAGATGGGTATTACCGAAAGCGTCCTAGGCGATATGGTTGAAAAAAGTCTTTCCGCATGGGTTGCGACAGAAAATAATAAAATCATTGGCTTCTCCATAATATTTCCGGATGAAGGCTGTCTGTTTGCGGCCTTTGTTCTGCCTGAATATGAAGGCAAAGGAATAGGTCGCAGGCTTGTTATGCTCGCCGAGCAGGAGTTATTCCAACATCATGAAATTGCCTGGTTAGAAACCGATAAGAATAGTCGCTCGGCGAAATTTTATATGCATCTAGGTTGGGGTAATGAAACAGATCTCAATGGCACTGACATCAAATTAGAGAAATCTCGTGACGTTTAATTCACAGAATTTTCATCGATTTCCGCTCATGGCACTAAGCGGACAACTAATTTGAACACCGTCCGCTGTGAGCGACGAGCAGACCGTCAGGTTTGCCGCAAGACGGCCAGTGAACTTGCAATAATAATTTAAATTATACCCATGCCTTATTTTGGATAACCACTCTGTATCCATCTGGGTCAACAAATGTCCTTCCGTTGATATCCCAGTAAGGATTAAATGAATTCGTCATGTTGAATCCGGCTTCTATCATCCTTGCACAGGCATCTATCCACGAATTTTCATCTGAATAATAAAGAACGAGTAAATCCTCCTCAGTTTGCAAAGGTTGAATGGGATGACTAAGGCAAAAGGTGAATTCAATGTGCCAGTCTAAGCCCTTCCGCCCTAACATCAGTCCATTGAAACCGTCATGATCATTGAATTCAGCTATTTTGTGTAAATCCAGTCCCTGACTGTACATCAGAAAAGATCGTTCAAGATTGGAGACGGGTTTGGCAATACGCATATGAGTAAACAATTGGATGTTCTCCGCTGAAGCTTTTTTCTTGAGCGTTAAAATTCAGCTCAAGTTTACACATGATCATATTTTCAATTTATCCAGGAGAGCTTACAAAATGTCGTTATTGACGCGAAGCGACCTGTGCGCTGCACGGTCTGCAATGAGCGAAGGACGGACGTTACGGTCCTGCCTGGACACTGCTATACCATTTCATTCATGACGGCCAGATAAGTTGAATGATGCAGTTCCGGACTTAAAGGAATTAACAAAAAGCATAACCTATTGTGAAGCTAAAGAATTTCTCGGTATAACCTCCTTAAGGTATAGAGAGACGCACACAGGTATAGAGGAGAAGGATAATGATTTCAAAGGATAATGCAGAGCATTATGTCTGGGGCGACGATTGCGACGGTTGGTATCTGTTAAACCGCCCGGACATGCTGGTTAATCATGAACAAATGCCGCCGGCCACTTTTGGAAAAAGACACTTTCACTCCGTTTCAAGGCAGTTTTTCTTTGTTATTACTGGCATTCTTTCCATGGAGTTGGAAGGTGAAATTCATAATATTAAGGCTCTGTAGGGCCTGGAAATCCCACCGGGTTCAAAGCATCAAGCCAAAAATGACACTGGGTCTCCCGTAGAGTTTATTGTAATTTCGCATCCGACAACACGAGGGGATCGTTCTGACCTTCCTTCACCCTACTGACAGCTCGCGAGTATTTGCCAGTCCGCTACTGGCACGAAGCGGTTATCTGACAGACCTGAAGGTCCACTGTGAGCGAATAGCGGACGTCAAAATGATAGCTACAGGGATGTTCTCCACATCAAACATAATAACCCAGCGCCGAACCCATCATCGAGTAAACCTATTGCCGTAATAGTTAGCATAATCACAATATCGGCACTTATTGTTAATTTACTAATAGTAACCTTGGTTATCATTATCTCATCGAAAGCAAACTTGCTTTCAACCATAAAAACCAAGGATAAAGACCATGAAAACCATCAAAGCTATGTCTATCGCCGCCGTTGCCGCTCTTTCACTCATGTCAGCCGCCAGCTTCGCGCAGAGCGTTACCGCAACGTCCCTGACTATGGACGGTGCCGAGGCCAAAATCGCCGCGCAAGCCCAGCAGCAGGGCGCGCAGTACAAAATCATTGAGGCCAGCAACGGCAACGTCGTTCACATGACCGCTGAGCTGTACAAATAACGGATGGTCGCAAAAGGAAGTGCCAGGAAAGGTCGCCCACGGGCGGCCTTTTTTGTATCTGAACCGTTATAGAGGCAAATTGAACAGAACTTCTCAGCAGCGAACCTAAGCAGTGCCTTTAGCTGGCGTTCCCTGGTGAAAAACCAAAGTCCAGTGTCCTTTATCCGAAAACAGCCAGCAGGAAGAACGCAATGCAGGACGACTGCCGTCTGCATAAGACGTCCGGTAGTGAAGCATGGCGCAGCCTCCCCCCATTTCGGTGAGCCGGAAATGACTGCTGATAATAGGCGATGCAGTTTTCTCGTTTAATAGCGACGTAATCGTCTCTGAACGATTAACCATCACGCCTGAACGTGTGATTTCCAGAAATGCAGGGTGGAGAAGCCGCTCAAGCCACTCCCGATCTTTTCGCCTGTCATCGTGAAGGCTGCATTCCAGCAACCTGAGCTTTTCCAGAAGCATTCTGCTTGTCCTCAAGTGATCCTACCGGATGATCTCTTCTAACATAAAAGTGCTTCACTGAACCGCTGTAGGCTCTTCTATTTTGTAATTTCATTCAAAACGCTCAGCCAAACATGCGTAGCATCCCTGTTTCGTATTGTGTATCTGGATATAGCTAATCTGCGGGTCGGCAAAGAAAATCTCTATGAAATTTTCTACAGCTTGGCCCTCGCAAATATCTGCCTTTATTAGAAAGTGCTTTTCGTTATATGCTCGTAATGAAAGGACTCTGCCATTCATAACTTCAGGTAATTCGTTGATATAAATTCCTTGCTCGGTACATCCCTCCCAAATATATATTGCATTAGAGCCGCGATAGGGTGTATCTGCTGGCTGATAAATGTGGTTGATAAGCAGAGCGGTTTCGCCAACAGGTATATCGCATAATGAGATCCTGTCGGGATAACCGGGGTAACTAGTGACAATTTGTCTTACTGCTCCGTATCTTCTCAGATAGCCATCACTACGCCCAAAAAGATGAGTAAACTTCTCGGTTCTAAGGCCAGAAATTCTACATTTCATGATGCCTCCAGTAGTATCAGCATCACCTTAGTGGTTTTTCTAAGAAGAAACTCGCTGTTTCCGGTCAGGGAAATATTGGTTATTTGCGAGTATGTAATTTTCGCATAATGGCCGCTCCCCATTGCTCAACACAGATTGTTATTAGCTACTTCAGCTCCTGGCACGAAGCGGACGCGGACGCGCATGCCACGTCTACTATGAGCGAAGAGCGGACATTGCATCCCCGATAAAGTCAGGGATCAGTGTTGTCCCATTATCTGTTCTGAAATGGTGATTTTTCAGACAGCGTACTTTATTCTGGTTGAACTCCCTTTACAGGATCTAACCATGATAACCGTAGAGAAATCAGATCCATTTTCTTCAGAATCCCATCGCTTAATCGAAATGCTGTCAGCTGAACTTGCCGCTATTACTGGCGATAATGGCAAAACCAACTTCAACGTTCAAGCTATGAACAATGACAAAGCATTATGGGTATTGGCAAAAAATGCATATGGCGATGCGATAGGATGCGGTGCAATCCGCCCATTAACACAAAACATAGCCGAGCTTAAAAGAATGTTTTCAGACCGAAGCGAGCCAGGAGTAGGTCGTGCTTTACTCACTTTTCTGGAAACTTCCGCAAAACAAATGGGATATCGTGAACTAAAGCTGGAAACACGATATATCAATCATCGGGCCATCAGTTTTTACGAGAGAAATGGATACATCCAAATTGAGAATTATGGCCCATACGTAGGTAGAGAAGAGGCTATCTGCTTCTCAAAGGTATTGTGCTGATTATATTTATCAGACCTCACTTCCGCTTCTGGCACAGGGCTGCTGTTGCAGCCCTCATGAATTAGACTTCATTCGATTCAGATATCTCAAGGGCATCATCGACTTCAATGCCAAGGTCACAAATAAGGGCTGCAATGCAACCCTTTGAAAGTGAAATTTTAGGTTTAAGTTTCTGCTTTATCTGAAAAATTACAGTGTATTTTCATCCCTGAAAACAAAAGCGCCTTAACTTAATTAACTATTTATTTTCTCTTCGCTCCGGAACGGTATTTTTCATAATATTGCTCCATCAATTTTCTTAATGACTTACCGATGGCGGCGTACTCATATTCATTTAAGTTAGCCAGAGATATGCGCCCCGCGGGCTTCAGACTGCCGAATCCGGTTCCCGGAAGCATGACTATTCCCGTCTCTTCGGCAATTCGGAACAGGATATCGGTCGGATTGAGCGTTTTATTCACCCAGCCTGCGAACTCGTCGCCGTAAACCTGTCGGGATATCGCCTCGAGATCCAGCAATGTGTAATAATCTACGGCTTCTTCAGTATCGATATGCGTTATACCCAGCTCGCGATACAGCACAGCCTGACGGCGACGAATAATTTCTGACACCGCAGCTTTATATCCATTCGCCCCATCCATAAGGGCAAAAAGACTGAACAACACCATCTGCACCTGTTGCGGGGTGGATAATCCGGCGGTGTGATTTAGTGCCACGCTTCTGCTGTCGGCCACCACCCGGTCAAGAAAGCGTAATCCGGGTACATCCGGAGTCAGCGAACCGTAGCGCTGGTCAAGACGCTTTTTTTCCACATCACTGATTTTACCCAGTTTCTCATCAAGGACATTGAGCTGATGAGTCGCGATTACACCCAGACGCCAGCCCGTTGCTCCAAAATACTTCGAAAAGGAGTATACCAGAATCGTGTTCTGCGGACAGGTGGCGAACAGTGATTTGAAGTCGTTGGCGAAAGTTCCATATACATCATCGGTAATAATAATGAGATCTGGACGCTGCTCAACAATGCTGACCATTTTCTCGAGCGTACGCTCATCCATTTTGACTGAAGCAGGGTTGCTCGGATTAACACAGAAAAAGATTTTTATCGCAGGATCCAGCAACTTATTCAGCTCTTCATCGGGATACTGCCAGTTATCATCCGGGGACGCATTAATCATTACGCTTTCCAGACGGTAGTCTTCCAGCTGCGGAATTTCGATGTACGGGGTAAATATTGGTGCTCCCATTGCCACTTTATCACCGGCAGTGACCAGGCCATTCGTACGCAGCGTGTTAAAGAGGTAGGTCATGGCGGCTGTGCCCCCTTCAACTGCGAACAGGTCGACATCTTCAGCTGAAATCAGGCCACCGATCATCTCTTTAACGATATATTCACGCGTGATTTTTTCACTGAGAGCCAGCATTCGCGGCGGAACCGGATAATTAGAACCGAGAATGCCTTCCACCATTTCATGTAAAAAATCCGAAGCGGAAAGTCCTAACTGGTCCCGTACATAGCTTACTGCTCGTGATAAAAAAGCCACGCCCGGCTGCTCATGGCCACGTGCCAGGAATGCATCAAAACGCGCCTCGATCCCCTCAATGTGCGGTAACCCTCCAATCCCATGCGGCAGGTAAGAGTAAGAACGCTCCGCCTCTTCGGTAGCAAACAATCCAAGGCGCCAGAAAGCACGGCGTGGCAAGGTGGCAAGAAAGTTGGGATTTCCTCTGCCGGCATTCAGCATCAGGCGGTCGGGTTTGCCCGAAGCTAACTTAATCAGGGCGTCTTTAAGTTCGAAGGGACTAAGTGATGCATATTGTTCGTAAGGATTTGACATAGAAAACATCTCCAGATGATGAAGCATTTAAACGTCATACCAGGGCGACGATCAGCGGGCCCAGCAGGGTAAGAAACACATTTGCCAGACCGTAGGTCACAGCAAATGGCGCAGTCGGAATGGCATTACCAGCTTTATCAAGAATTTCGCCAAAAGCAGGATTGGCGCTGCGGGTACCAGACAACGCACCGGCAAATATCGCCGTATTGTCATAGCGCAGCAGGTAGCGGCCGATCAATAAGGTGATCATCAGGGGGACAACAGTAACCACAATGCCGATCAGGAAAATAGAAATACCGTTGTTCCTGACGGTCTCTACGGCCTGCAGGCCAGACTGTAAACCAACCACGGCAACGAATCCTGCCAGGCCCAGATCGCGAAGCAGGCCAGAGGCTGGCAAAGGCATATTTCCTGTCAGGGGCTTCCGCGCTTGATACCATCCAAACAGCAAGCCAGAAAGCAATGCACCGCCGCCACTGCCGAGCGTCAAAGGAACAGAACCGATGCGAAGTACCAGTAATCCCAGCAGCAGACCAAACGCAAGGCCAAAACCGTGGAACATCAAATCCGTTTTGGGGCTTTTTAGCAGCACCGGTCCTGCCAGCGCAACTGCGCGCTGGATATCCTGCTCGCTGCCATAGAGCGTCACAACGTCATTGCGCTCGATTACGAAGTCATCTTTAAAAGGCAGCACTGTCTCACCGCGCTTAAGCGCGGTCACATAGATACCGTGACGTACATCGCCCGAAATTTGGTTACGCAGTTCATCCACCCTTTTGCCCGTCAGCGCGGGATTGGTCAGTAAGACTTCGGATGTCTTCATCGTCATTTCCGGCCCATCCTCCGCATTCAGCTCTTTTCCAAGGGAGGGTGCGAGGGCCACAATACCTTTGCGGCGGCCTACAAGGAGCAGCACGTCGTTATCATTAAGCGGCATGTCAGGCGTAACGGCGATGACTTTATCGCCGCGTTTAATGCGTTCAACGGTAACCGGGAAAAGTGGATTAGCTAACGCTTCAATCTGAGCAACGCTTCTGCCTGCTGCCGGTCCTACCAGAAACACCCTTCCTACCAGTTCAGGTAAAGCAGGCATCTGACCTGGCGCCAGTATGATTGCGCCATGCATCAGTTCCTGTTCAGCTTTTATTGCGTCTTCACGAATAGAGCGCCCCATAATTTTGGGAAGAATGTTAACGCAGATAATGATGGCACCCAGGGAGCCGAAGATGTATGTCACCGCATATCCCACCGCGACATTCCCCTGCATCTGCTGGAGCTGTGCTGGATCAAGATTCAGTTTTGCGATGGCGGCACTGGCAGTACCGATAATCGCTGACTGGGTTAACGCACCAGCGGCGATGCCGGCCGCAATTCCCTTGTCCAGCGCAAATATTTTTGCCATCACGACAAGAGTGGCTAAGGAAGATACAACCAGAACCAACGCAAGGGCGATCTCACGCAATGTCCGCCGGCCCAGAGAGGAGAAAAATTTGGGGCCACTTTCGAAGCCCACAGCGTAAATAAAAACGGCAAATAGAACGTTTTTAATGCCGCTGTCGATGGTGATACCAACCTGGCTTATCAGCACGGCAATGAGCAATGCTCCGGCGACGCCACCAAGCTGGAAAGCGCCCAGTTTAAATTTACCGATCCACGTGCCTACAGCGAGAGAAAGAAAAAGCGCCAGCTCCGGTGATAATCGAAAAACTTCATGAATCAAATCCATAGAAATATATCCCGCAGAGAAAATTCTTAGGGCTCAGGCATATTTTTCTGCCTGAAGAGTGATTATTCAGTTAGAAGAAACGTCAGCGTTTGATGCTTATCTCAGGGTAGCTTTATAATTTACTTTCGCAAATTTAAACCCTAAGAATCAGGTTTAAGGTAGTGCAAAATACTGATAAATAGTCTAATTTTAATCGTTACATTGTGAAGGCGAACCGGCAATTTATTACATACGGTTAACCTTTTTATTCATTTTGCGACTGAGTCAAACTATTTAGCATTATAAAATGGTTAATCATTATGGAAAATTCATGCAAAGTGGCTATATTATCCCTAAGCAAATGACCTGTATCTGTCATCTAAGTGCTAATATTATGTAAATAATTGATATGCAAATGCTTGCGCATTGTTTCATAAAATGCTCACCACGTGACGCTACAGTATTTAGATTACGCGGGTGCAGCAAGTAACACTCCACACTTCGCCACTCTATCGGAAAATATGAGGTCGTTATGTCAAGTGAAACAGTTAATGATATATCAAAAGACTTATCCGCCTTTGTAGGGACGCATTTTGTCTATACCTATGATAATGGATGGAAATATGAATGGTATGCGCGTAATGACAATACGTGTGATTACAGGATTCATCAGGGGTTGGTAGGTGGTCGATGGGTGACAAATCAAAAAATGAATGCCGTGCAGTTCGCACCTGGCATTTATAAAGTCGACTGGCATGAGCCGACAGGAACCTGTGTGAGCCTGTTATTTGACATTGAAAGAAGAATCATTCATGGCACCATTTTCTTTCCTCAATGGATTGCAGGTGAAAATCAACATCCTGAAAAAACAATTTGTTATCAAAACGAGTTTACTGAGGATATGCATCGCTTCCGCGATGAAGGACCGGCATATCCCTATGTTGTGATACCCGAATTTGCCAGGGTCACGTATATGAAAAATGAAGGGCCTGATAATGATGCTGTTATTAATATGCCCCCAGGTCAACTTCCGGATGATTTCTTCGATGGGAAGTAATTAATTACCGCGCCAGGGAAGGTGCCTGTACAGAAAAAATTGCAAAACGCAGCTTGTAATTTTCATATTGTAGCAGTCAAAGGTGACAATATTTTAAGAAGATTTTTTATTTTTGCTTTTAATGGTTCTTCTGCTGTTTATAAATTACCATGCGCCAATATTGCTATCTGCTCATGGAACAAAAGGATAGCTGGGAAGGCACCGTCCGCTAAGAGCGAGAAGCTGAAGTTAAACTGATGGTGAATTTCGAGTCGATTTTAATTCCCGAACAACAGAATGCGGTAAGCAACGTCCAGATACTATGGATGAGTAATCTCGGTCAGTATCATCAGTTATCTTACAGGTGCATTGAAAAGGTTCGCCTGAGTTGGTGTCTTCGTACAATTTTGCATGTTTCGCATTAACGTTAAAGTCGATCATAATGACCGCGTTGCTTACCCAGAGGCTAGGTAATTTCTGTTTAAATAAAAGGTTTTTGAGCATTTCAGCGTAGCGGTGAACCGTGTAGATTTGCAAATTAGATGCAGGGTTGGTCATAGGAAAGGTGAGAGGAAAAGTTATTGAAGTAAGGCCGTTATCAAGAGCGAACGATCTAATCTGTCCTATTGACCAGTATCCATTAAAGTCGTTGTTTCTGCTAACAAAACTCTCATTAATACTATTAGCTATACCTTTTAATTCACTACGACGTGCCATAAGTTACTTCCTGATACTGCCCATAATCATTTTGAGCAACTTTAACGTTCATTAACATGAGGGCACAACCTCTAAGGCTTCCTTATGAGCTTAGGAGGATTATCAGCAATTACCACTGGCGATTAATTAAGTCCGCTCTTGGCACAAAGCGGCCTTCCACACTTTCTTTTGGTCTGCCATCTAATAAGAAAACCCAAGCTTAAAAGGCAGAATATTTTTCGACCAGTTTTGCTGGAGTTTTGCAGAAGACCTCTGACGTCCATTTTCACCGAGCTGGCTCATTATCGATGCCAGCACCCGACCCGGCACGTCATAGCGATCGCTGCCACATCTCTGGCATTTATCACTGGAAAGTGCCGCTTTTCGCCACTATTATCAGCTTACTTATTCACCCACTGATAACTAAGGAGGATTACTATGCTGCTGTGTGAATTGTTTCTTTACTCACACTTCTATAGTAATTGGCCGCGTTCAGGCATTTCCGCACTCGTGCTGCGATAATCCGTCCTGAGCGAAGTTTACTGAAAATCTAATCCCTTCCTCCGGCTTACCGGGTTGTCGTCAGCGATTTCTGATGTCGGGCCTTTTTGCGCCTGCAACTTATGAGTAAGCACATGAGCACATTATTATCCGCCCACGCTGTCGGCTTCGATAATGCCTTCGGCACGCTGTTTCACGATATTCATTTCAGCCTGAAAAAAGGCGATCGCATCGGTTTGCTGGGTGATAACGGCACCGGTAAAAGCACCTTATTGAAAATTCTCAGTGGTGAACTGGAAGCCAGCCACGGCAGCGTTACGCCGGCTAATCACTGTTTACTGGCGCGCATCGAGCAGCATCTGCCAACAGAACTGCATAATGATTCGCTGTTGGATGGCGTAATGGCGCGCCTGCCGGAACAAGCCGATCGCTGGCGCGCCGAAGCGCTGCTGGGTAGCTTGGGTTTCTCGGCTGATCAACAAACGCAAACCGCCGCGACCTTAAGTGGTGGCCAGCATATGCGCCTGCTGCTGGCGCGCGCGCTGATCCTGCAACCTGATCTGCTGCTGCTCGATGAACCCAGCAACCACCTCGATTTGCCAACGCTGTTATGGCTGGAGAATTTCCTTAACGGCTGGAGCGGCAGCTTCGTTCTGGTTTCCCATGACAGCACTTTGCTCGATCGGGTTACCAACTGCAGCTGGATTCTGCGCGATCGCGGTCTGCAATTCTTCCGTCTGCCCTGCAGCGCGGCGCGTCTGGCGCTGGATGAGCAGGATGAAGCGGATGCGCAGCGCTATCAGGCTGAGCAGAAGGAGATCGAGCGCGTCGAGAAGAGCGCCAAACGACTGGCGATTTGGGGTCGCACCTACGATAACGAAGGTTTATCGCGCAAGGCGCAGCAGATGGAGAAGCGCGCCGGCTGGTTGAAAGAGGCACAAACCACGCTGAGCGAAGGATCGCTGTGGCAGCTGCAACTGCAAGGTGAAGCGCTGGATGCCGATCGCGTAATGGCATTGCCGGAGATGTCGATTCATCCAGCCGATGACGCGCCTGCACTGTTTTCATTGCCGACGCTGCAGGTGAAAAGTGGCGATCGCGTGGCGATTGTTGGCCGCAACGGTTGCGGTAAGTCGTCGCTGCTGCGGCACTTATGGCGTGAATATCAACAAGCCGATAGTGCGCTGTTTCATCCCCGCGTGCGCCTCGGTTATTACGATCAAAGTCTGCATCAGCTGCACGATGCGGAAACGCTAAGTGACGCGCTGGCGCATTTTGCGCCGCTCAGCGATGAGCAGCGCAAGATGGCACTGATCGGTGCGGGTTTTCCGTATCTGCGTCATCAGCAGCTGATTGGATCACTCAGCGGCGGCGAGCGCTCGCGCTTATTGTTTGTCGGGCTGACGCTGGCGCGCTATTCGCTGCTATTGCTTGATGAACCTACCAACCATCTGGATATGGTAGGTAAAGAGGAGCTGGCGGAGGCGCTGAATCAGTTCGAGGGCGCGGTGTTGCTGGTGTCGCACGATCGTCAGTTAATCGCCAACAGCTGCAATCGTTTCTGGCTGATAGAGGACGAGCAACTCAGCCAGTGGCACGATTTTGACGCGGTGACCGAGCGCCTGCGTGCTGAGCAGGTGATATCCATGTCTGAGGTTGTTGCACCTGCGGCGACGGAAAACGCGTTGGACGAAGATGCTTTATTGCTGGCGTTGCTGGAGGTGGAAAGCAAGCTGGATGAGGATCTGGCGCGCAAGCCGAAGCATCAGAAACCGGCGTTGCAGTCGCAGTGGCGTGAGGAGATCGCGAAGCTGAAAACCCAGCTCGATCTATAGTGAAACGGTCGCCATAAATGGCGACCCTACCGCGCGTTTCTTAAGGTGGTCAATTATGACCACCTATTTTCCGGTGGCCATTCATGGCCACCCTACGCCCAAACAGTGACTCAGATACGCAGTAAACGACTCAGCCGCCATTTCAAATCGGAAAAATTTAATCATTTTTCAACCAGCGCGCATTACCCAGATAAATCCGGCGAATTTTCTCCAGTTTGTTCCCTTTAGTGATTATGATTCTCACTTCATAAAAGGGACGCTTATGCTCAATATCTCAAAAAAGTGGCTACTCGCCACGCTCGCTGCTGTCATTCTCCTGCTGTTGATCTGGCATTTCGCCGGTTCACGCCATAAACCTAACGCGGTGGTCACCGCCGAAGTGCGTCAGGGAAATATCGAAAACGTGATTGCTGCCACCGGCAAAATGGATGCGGTTGAACGCGTCAACGTCGGTGCGCAGGTTTCTGGTCAGGTGAAAAAGCTCTATATCAAAGCCGGCGATAGCGTCAGCAAAGGCCAGCTAATCGCCGAAATTGACGATCAACCACAGCGCAGCGATTTGCGTAACGCGCAGGCGGCGCTCAGCGTGGCGCAGGCCGATCTGGAAACCCGCGAAGCCGCGCTGGTGCGACAGCAAGCGCAATATCAGCGCTTGCAGCAGATGATTAAAACCAATGCGATCTCGCGTCAGGATTTTGATACCGCCGAACAAGACTGGCGCAGTGCACGCGCCGAGCTAACCGCGCAAAAAGCGCGCGTGATTCAGGCGCAGATTGAGGTGGATAAGAAGCAGCTCGATCTCGGCTATACCCGCATCATGGCGCCAATGGACGGCACGGTCATCGCCATCGTCACTAAGCAAGGTCAAACGGTGAATGCGGTACAAACCGCGCCGACCATCGCTAAGCTGGCGCAGCTCGGCACCATGACGATTAAAGTGCAGATCTCCGAAGCCGACATCAACAACGTGCAGCCCGGCCAGCAAGCGTGGTTCACCACCTTCTCCAATCCAGACAAGCGCTACAACGCGACTCTGCGCAGCCTCGAACTGGCACCGGAATCGGTGATGAAAGATGACGCGCTGATGGGCAATAGCGAAAGCACACCGAGCAGCAGCAACGCCGCGGTCTATTACAACGCGCTGCTGGATGTGCCAAACCCCGACAACGCGCTGCGCATCTCCATGACGGCGCAGGTCAATCTGCTGCGTGATTCCGCCAAAGAGGCATTGCTGGTGCCGGTGCAGGCGACGAAGAAAGATGCGGATGGCAAAACCTATGTGGAAATCCCCGATCAGGATAATCAGCCGGTGAAACGCATCATCACCACTGGCATCACTGACAGCGTTGATATTCAGGTACTGAGCGGATTAAAAGTCGGCGAGAAAGTGATCCTTGCCACGCAGACGGCGGGCGCCGACAAGGTGGTGATGTGAATATCATCGAACTGAAAAACATTCAGCGCAGCTATGTTAACGGTTCGCAATCTCTGCATGTGCTGAAAGACATAAATCTGAGTATCGCCAGCGGTGAACTGGTGGCGATTATCGGGCCGTCCGGTTCGGGTAAATCAACGCTGCTGAATATTCTCGGCTGCCTTGATGCGCCGGATAGCGGCGACTATTTCATTAGTGGCCAGAACACCGCCACGCTGTCGCCGGATGCATTGGCGAAAGTGCGCCGCGAGCATATCGGCTTTATCTTCCAGCGTTATCATCTGATGCCGGATCTCAGCGCCTTGAGCAACGTCGAGATTCCGTCGATCTACGCCAATCTGCAGGGCAAAGCGCGGCTGCAGCGCGCGGCGGATCTGCTGGCGCGTTTAGGTTTGCAGGGCCGCGAGCATCACAAGCCGGGCGAGCTGTCCGGCGGCCAGCAGCAGCGCGTCAGTATTGCGCGCGCGCTGATTAACGGTGCCGAAATCATTCTTGCCGATGAACCGACCGGCGCGCTGGATTCGCACTCCGGCGAAGAGGTGCTGCGCATCCTGCACGATCTCAATCGCGAAGGTCACACGGTGATCATCGTGACGCACGACATGAAAGTGGCGCAGCACGCCGATCGCATCATTGAGATTCAGGACGGCGAGATTTTTGCCGATAGCGGCCGCAAACAGGATGCAACGCGCGCGCAATATGCACCCGCCGCGCGTAAAAGTCAGAGCAAGCTGCGCGGGTTTCTCGATCGCTTACGTGAATCATTGCGCATGGCGCTGAATGCGATGAACGCGCATCGACTGCGCACTGCGCTGACCATGACCGGGATTATTTTTGGCATCGCGGCGGTGGTCACGGTGGTGGCGCTCGGCCAGGGCGCGCGGCAAAAAACGCTAGAGAGTATTTCCGGGCTCGGCACCAACGTGGTGTCGATCTATGCCGGCGGTGATTTCGTCGAGGATGAAGCGCATCCGGTATTGACGCTGGTGATGGCGGATGCCGACGTGATTGGGCGTCAGCAGTTTGTCGCGGCGGTCAGCCCGGAGATGATCGCCAATCAGCCGATTCGCTATCTCTCCAACGCCTCCAAAACCTCGGTGTACGGCGTCGGTAAGGAGTATTTCCAGATTCAGGGCATTAAATTGCTGGAAGGCAGCAACTTCAGCGATGAACGTCACGCGCGTCAGGAGATCATTATCGATACCAACACGCGCAACAAACTGTTTGGCGAACACGGGGAAAGCCCAATTGGCAAGATGGTCGTGCTGGGTTCGGTGCCGGTGCGCGTGATTGGCGTGGCGGATAATAACGATGGCATGTCGCCCAATCGCCTCAGCGTGTGGCTGCCGTGGAGCACCGTGATGTACCGCATCAGCGGGCAAACCGCGCTAACCAGCATCAGCATTAAGCTGAAGGACGATGTGGTGAGCGGCCCGGCGGTGGAATCGCTGACGCAACTGCTAACCGCGCGTCACGGCAGCAAAGATTTCCTGGTGTTCAACCGCGACAAATACCGCAAAGCGATTGAAGATGCTGCCGCGACATTAACGCTGTTGATTCTGCTGGTCGCCTCGATTGCGCTGATGATTGGCAGCATCGGCGTGATGAATATCATGCTGGTCTCGGTAACGGAGCGTACCCATGAAATCGGCGTGCGCATGGCGGTGGGCGCACGGCGCGGCGACATCATGCAGCAGTTTATGATCGAAGCGGTTTTGGTCTGTCTGGTGGGCGGATCGCTCGGCGTCGCGCTAGCGCTAGTGATTGGACCGATTATCAGCCTGCTGGCGGGCGGCATGATCACGGCGATCTTCTCGTGGCAGTCCGCGGGCGCGGCCTTTGCCTGCTCCACCATCATCGGCATGATTTTTGGTTATTTGCCCGCGCGCAAAGCAGCACGCATGGATCCGGTAGCGGCACTAGCTAGCGAATAATATTTTTTTCTCCGTAGGGTCGCCATTCATGGCGACCTCCCCCCATCCCACTCAAATCACATCAACATCGGCAAGGTCGCCGTTGCCGTTTGCTGGCTCGCCGCCAGATAACTGGCATCATGCGTCATTAACTCGTTAATCAACACTTCCACCAGCAGCATCGCGCCCACTTTACCGCTCAGCGCGCCGGCGTTGAACGGGCCTTCCGGCCGCGCAGCCACCAGCAGCATATCGGCTAAACTGCCCATCGGGCTGCGTAGCGTGTTGCTCAACATCAGCACGCGCGCGTTTTGCTTCTTCGCCACCTTCACCACATGCATCACATCTTTGGTCGAACCGGAAGCAGAGATGGCGATCACCAAATCGCCCTCTCTTAGCGTCGAGGCATTCATCGCCGCGCGATGCATATCCCCAAACAGCTGCGCCGATTTACCCAGGCGCAACAGGCGATAGTGCAGATATTCACCGGTAATCGCGCTGGCCGCCACGCCGTAGATCTGGATGGTTTTAGCCTGATGCAGCGCTTCCACGGCCTGCTGTAACACTTCGCGGTTAATGAATTTCCCGGTATCCCGCAGCGCCTGCACCGTCTCCTCCACCAGCATGTCGATGCTGTCACCGCTAGCAACGGCCGCGGGCTGATTGTGTTGCACATCCAGCGCCAGCGCCATTTTGAATTCGGTATAGCCTTTGCAGCCGAGATGACGACACAGCCGCGTGACGCTCGCTTCGCTGGTGTCGGTCTCGCGCGCCAGTTCAGTGATGGTGAGATACAGCACTTTCTGCGGGTTGGTGAGAATGAAATCGCCCAGCTTTTGCAGCGTCGGACTGTAGCCCGGCAAGCCCTGGCGCAGGTGCAGCAAGATGTTTTCGTTGTCCGTCATGGCGGCCTCTTCTTCACGACATTAATGGCGCACAGTGTGCAGCAGATTAGGGCATAAGTGAAAGCTATCACAATAATGATGGAAATTTTCATCTTATGAATTAGATTGTGATAATAATTTTTACCACAACATCACTTCAGGGATAAAAATTTATGTCATCACTGTTCAGCGGTGCCTCTTCAGGGGGTTGGTTTGAAAAAGCCCAGCGGTTTGGTAAGTCGTTCATGTTACCGATCGCCGTGCTACCGGCGGCCGGTTTGCTGCTGGGCATTGGCGGCGCACTCTCCAATCCCAACACCGTCAAAGCCTATCCATTCCTCGATGTCGCCTGGCTGCAAGGCATGTTCACCATCATGGCGAGCGCCGGATCGGTGGTGTTCGCCAACCTCGCGGTGCTATTTGCGGTTGGCGTAGCGGTAGGATTGGCCAAAAGCGACAAAGGCACCGCCGGATTGGCCTCGCTGCTGGCTTATCTGGTAATGAACGCCACCATCAATGCGCTGCTGACGCTGACCGGCGTGCTGGCGCAGGGCAACCTTAGCGCAGTGGGACAAGGCATGGCGCTCGGCATTCAGACGCTGGAAACCGGCGTATTTGGTGGCGTGGTGATCGGGCTGGTGACGGCCATGCTGCATAACCGTTACAACAAAATCGCCCTGCCGCAGTTCCTTGGCTTCTTCGGTGGCTCGCGCTTTGTGCCGATTATCAGCTCCTTCGTCGCCATTCTGGTGGGCGCGGCGATGACCATCGTCTGGCCGCATTTCCAGAAGCTGATTTTTGGTATGGGCGGATTGGTGGATGCCACCGGTTATTTCGGCACCTTTATTTACGGCTTCGTACTGCGCATGCTCGGCCCGTTCGGCCTGCATCACATCTTCTATCTGCCGTTCTGGACCACCGCACTCGGCGGCAGCGAAGTGATCAACGGACATCTGGTGGAAGGCACGCAGCGCATCTTCTTCGCCCAGCTTGCCGATCCCCACACGCAACAATTCTACATTGGCACCGCGCGCTATATGTCCGGGCGCTTCATCACCATGATGTTTGGCCTGATCGGCGCGTGTCTGGCGATGTACCACACTGCTAAGCCGGAAAACCGTCAACGCGTGGCCGGATTGCTGATGTCGGCGGCGCTGACTTCTTTCCTTACCGGCATCACCGAACCGATTGAGTTCTCGTTCCTGTTTGTCGCGCCGGTGCTGTATGTCATCCACGCGCTGTTTGATGGGCTGGCGTTTATGATCGCCCACATCCTGCACATCACCATCGGCCAAACCTTCTCGGGCGGCCTGATTGATTTCATTCTGTTCGGCATATTACAGGGCGAAGCGAAAACCCATTGGTGGTATGTCCCGCTGGTTGGCGTGCCGTGGTTCCTGCTCTATTACTTTACTTTTCGCTTGCTGATCACCCGCTTCAATTTCATAACGCCGGGGCGCGAAGACGCCAGCGTTGAAACTGCGCCGATGGTCGCTGGAGAACGTCCACTACAGGTGATTGCGGCTTTAGGCGGCAAGCAGAACATCGCCGAACTGGATTGCTGCGCCACCCGTCTGCGCATCACGCTCATCGACAGCAGCAAACTCGATGAAAACGCATTGAAAGCTACCGGCGCACGCGCCGTGATCCAACGTGGCAAAGGCGTGCAGGTGATTTATGGCCCGCACGTCACCATTATCAAAAATGAAGTAGAGGAGTTACTCGCGCTATGAAAGCACCGATGCTGGCCCAGATTCAGGGAAAACTGGTGGTCTCGTGTCAGGCTCTGGAAGATGAGCCGTTACACAGCCCGTTTATTATGTCGCGCATGGCGTTAGCGGCGATGGAAGGCGGTGCGGCGGCGATTCGCGCCAACAGCCTGATCGACGTGCAGCAGATTATGCAAACCGTGGATTTGCCGATTATCGCCATTATTAAGCGCGACTATCCCGGCAGCGATGTGTATATCACCGCGACGCTGCGGGAAGTGGATGAGTTGATGGTGGCGAATCCGGCGATGATTGCGCTGGATGCCACGTTACACACACGTCCCGGCGATTTGCAGCTGCCGGCGTTGGTGGCAGCGATTCGCCAACGCTATCCGCAACTGTTGCTGATGGCGGACATCGCCACGGTGGAAGAAGCGCGTCAGGCGGCGCAATTAGCTTTCGATTGTGTCGGCACCACGCTGCACGGCTACACCGCAGAAACGCAAGGCTGCTATTTGGCCGCCGATGATTGCCGCTTCCTGCACGACGTATTGGCTGCGGTAAAGGTGCCGGTGATTGCCGAGGGGAATGTTGAAACGCCGGAAATGGCGGCGCATTGTCTGGCGCTGGGCGCGCATGCGGTGGTGGTCGGCGGCGCGATTACGCGTCCACAGCAGATAACGCGCCGCTTTGTGAATGCCATCAATTAATTTTTGAGGTGCCCATTAGGCACCTCGCCTAAGGTTATCCACAATCCCCGTGCGTAGAGTCGCCGTTAACCTGTGGATAAAACTCGCCTCGCACCACACCGCGCCCGATGCGCGCAGGCGGTTACTTTTCGCACGATTGTGAATCTCAAACACGCTAAAACACTTGATGCGTTAGCGTGTTTAGGTGAGTCAGTATCCGGCGTTAAACCGAATCTTCTTTTTCGATCACTAATACGCGCGCTTCGCCTTGCGGGTGCGCAACATGCTCGGTGCCGATGCTGGCGTAAAAAATGTCGCCGCTATTCAGCAGCACTTTCTTGACCTCGCCCGCTTCGCGGTAATGCATTTCTACCGCACCATCCAGCACTGCAAACACTTCTTCGCCATCATTGATGTGCCACTTGTAAGGTTGATTGGTCCAGTGCAGACGCACACTGGTGCCGGCGAAGTTGGCGATGTCTAACGCTTCCCAGGCTATGGCAGGAGAGAAGTTTTTGCTGACGTAGGTTTTCATGCGATATCCGTGTGGGGGAGAACTGCGTTGATGATACACACAGCCCGGGCGTGCGGCGGGACATGCGTAGGCCATTTACGGACATTCAGATACAACAAAGCCGCCCGAAGGCGGCCTTAACACAACTGCTTGTGCAAATAACTTATTTGTATAACTCGGCAGTCATGTGTACGCGGTTGTTAGTGTTGGCTTCAGTAATTTTGTACTGAGCGCCCTGCTCTTGTGCCTGCGCAGCGATTTTCGCCTCTGCACCATCCAGAGTAGAAGACTCAACAGATATACTCTGTGCAAAGCTAGCAGCAGACATCATTGAAAGAGCAGCAACAGCGGCGATAGACAGTGTTTTGATAGTTTTCATGGTCATAATCCTTAATGGTTTAACGAGAAGGCTGTGTGCCTTCGATGAGAATAATAATAACCCAGGTTATCGTTTCAATATTAACCATTAGTGCGATCACGATAACTTACGTAACTATACAGTTTCTGCGGTTATATCGACAAAAAAGGCCGCCCGTAGGCGACCTGTTCTGGCACATCCGTATGCAACCATCCGTTACTTGTAAAGTTCTGCGGTCATATGTACGACGTTGCCGTTGCTCGCTTCTAAAATTTTGTATTGCTCACCGTTCTGTTTTGCCTGCGCAGCGATTTTCGCTTCAGCACCATCCAGAGTCAGCGAGGTTGCTGAAACGGTCTGTGCGAAGCTGGCAGCAGACATCAGTGAAAGAGCGGCAGCAGCGGCGATAGTCAGAGTTTTGATAGTTTTCATGGTCGTATTCCTTTGGTTGTTTGATTTGAAGGCTATGCGCCTTCGATGGAAACAATGATAACCATTGAAACTATTATCATATTAACTATTAGTGCGATCACAGTTAATCAACTCATTATCACTACGCCAGATCGAGCTCTGTAATGACCCTTTTGACTTCTGCCACATCCGCCGCCGACAGCGAACGTAACGGGCGCGGCAGGGAATCGATCTCTACAAGGCCCAGCGCGCTGGCCGCTGCAGAGATAACGCGGATACTGCCGCCATGTTGGGTAAACAGCGCCCAAAGTGGTTCCAGCCGCTGCGACTGTTCAGCCACCGATGCAAAATCCCCTGCCATCGCAGCATCCGTTAGCGCTTTAGCGGTGCGCGGGAACAGTCCGCCGCACACGGAATACCACACTTCACAACCGGCGTTTAGGCCCACTGCGGCAAAGGCATCACCGCTGACACCAATAGTGACGTCTTCTGGCAATTGAGCGCGCAAAGCGCTGACCCGTTGCGTAGCTGCGGTGATATCGGCAGGCACGCCGGGAATTTTTATCGAGGCGATATGCGGCAGCGTGGCAATACGCGCATGCAGCGCATCGGAGAACACAAAGTGGCTGGTGCCTGGATTGTCATAAATACACACCGGCAGCGAAACGTGGCGCGTGACATCCTGATACAGGCCAAACACCTCGTCATCGTTAAGCTTCTGATAGGAAACCGCAGGCAGCAGCAATGCGCTGGCACCGGCCTGTTGCGCATCCTCGGCAAGTCGTAGCACTTCATCGGTGCTCACCGCGCCAATGCTGACCATAACCGGAATCGCCTCCGCATGCTGCACCGCCAGCGTCGTGATGCGCTTGCGCTGTTCGCGCGTGAAATAGGCGTAGCTACCGGTGGATCCCAGCACGCCAAGCGAATCCACTTTTGCTTCAGTGAGCCTCACGAGGAGAGTGAGAAAAGCGTGCTCGTCGATACCAGAAGCATTCAGCGGGGTCAGGGGAAACGCACTCAATCCTTTAAACATAGCCAGCGCCTTATTCATTATTAACAGAGGAAAACAGCTTAACCTGCACTGTTATAAGCCATCAGAAACAAAAATGCCCTCTTACGAGGGCATGGATTATCGCTACAGGTCGGGGATTATTTCAGTGCGATCCGCGTAATCTGATCCTGGCCTTTGGTTGAGGAGTCTTTATTGAACTCCGCTTTCAACGTGACATACAGCGTGTTGTTGTCCGGGCCAATCAGCAGGCTGTTTGGATTGTTATCAAACGACCAGCTGTTTTTCACTGCGTAAGTGGTGGCATCCAGCTGCAGCACTTTCTTCGATTCGCGCTGGCTGATGTAGATCTCATTACGCTTAGCGTTGAATTTAATCGCTAGCGCATCACCTTCAATACGCTTGATCACTTTACCTGTGCGCTCATCAAACACCAGCGTGGCTTTGCCTTTCGAATCATCGGTTACGAACAGGCGGCCGGTAGCCGGATCTTCCGCCATGTTCAGGAACAGATACTCTTTACCGTCGCCGGCGGTCCAGCGCTTCTCAATTTTGTGGGTGCGTGGATTGATCACCAGAATCTCGCCCGCGCCGTTGGTCGCGTAAATGCGCTCAGTCAGCGGGGAATAGATGATGCCGGTTACCCATTTGCCTGCATTCTTGATGGTGGCTTTCAGCTTGAAGGTTTTCTCATCAACCACCGAGATGTAACCCGGATCGGCTACGCGACCGACATACAGTTCGTTGCCGTGCCACAGCACTTCACGCGCGCCCGCCGGATAACCTTCTTTATCTTTCTTACCTGGGAAGACTAAACGCTCCAGCACTTTGCCGCTCTGCGCATCCACTTTAGAGATAGCGCCATCCAGCGAGTTGGTGGTGTAGAACACGTTGCCCGCTTCATCGATCGCCGTACCAAAGTTTTTCAAATCGGTATGCGTAACGCCTTTGGTTTCCAGTGTGGTTGGGTCGAGACGATAAATCACACCACCGTTAACGTCTTTAAAACTCTGCGCGCTGGCAACGTATAACGCTTTCGCAGCAGGCGAGTACGCCATTTCATACAGGCCATCGCCCAGCGTGCGCTGGGTCAAAGAAGTATCAACTGGCTTGGCAGCGGTGGCTGGCGCTTCGGCTTTTTTCGCCGGAGCCTGGCAAGCGGCCAGGCTGAATGCAGCGACGATCGCTGCCGCTACGGCGGCTTTGCGCGGGCTAAATAACGATTTCATGCTCAACTCCATCAATGGATGAACGGCTCCGTTACGCGCGAACGCATACGGAAAACTCAAGAAGAATGAGAATCATACGCATTAGCATGAACTTAGCAACTTTCTCGACGATCTTGCTTACGTTGCCGAAAATCGATTCCAGCAAGCCGCGCACCTTTCTTTACTAAAAACGTCCAAATATCGCCTTAAAAATAGGAAAACGTTAGCAATTAACAGGTTAATTTAAATTGTAACCATCTGATTAATATCTAAATTACATATTATTACAATTACAGTTGCAACCTTCCGCAGATTATTTAAAGCAAATGATTATCATTGGCTTTCTCAATAAATACGCAGTGGCGGTTTGCGTGCCTTCTCTTCTGCCCTTTTGGGCGGATGAGTTACACCGTAAACGATAAAAAACGAAGCAAAACAGCTTCCTATAACGCGCGTTTCAACAGGAAATTTTATGTCTGGCATCAGGAAAACCTCTAACGTCTCACTGCTGGCGGTGACGATTCATGCCCTGCTTACGCCAAGCCTGGCGCAGGCAGCAAGCGATTCGCAGCAGGATTTGGTGGTCGATGCATCTGCAAGCGGCGAGAGCGGTAACAATGAAAAGCAGGATTACGCGGTAAAAACCACGCGAGCAGGCACTAAGCTGTTGCTGACGCCACGCGATGTACCGCAGTCGATGAGCGTGGTAACGCAACAGCGCATGCAGGATCAGAACCTGCAATCGGTGAACGATGTGCTGACCAACGCCACCGGCATCTCGACCAATCTGATCGACAGTGAGCGCTCGGAATATTATTCGCGCGGCTTCAAAGTCACCAACTTCTCGTTCGACGGCATCCCAACGTCGGTTAATGACGCCTGGAACTACGGTGATGCCGCTTCTGATACCGCCATTTACGAGCGTATTGAGATCGTACGCGGCGCCACCGGATTGATGACCGGTGCGGGCAGCCCGTCAGCCTCGATCAACATGGTACGTAAACACGCCGACAGTAAAACCTTCACCGGTACGGTCAGCGCCAGCTACGGTAGCTGGAACAAACAGCGTTATGTTGCGGATCTCTCTGCACCGCTAAACCAGGATGGCAGCCTGCGCGGCCGCGTGGTAACCGGTTACAGCGATGAAGACAGCTGGCTCGATCGCTACCACAAAACCAAAAAATTCCTCTACGGCGTGATTGATGCCGACATCACCGAGCACACCACGCTGTCGCTGGGCTACGACTACGAAGATGCTAACACCGGCAATCCAACGTGGGGCGGCTTGCCGATGTTCTACAGCAACAACGCCACCACGCATTACGATCGCAGCCTCAACTCCGCCGCCAACTGGGCGCGCTACAACACTAATTCGCGCAAAATATTCGCCGACATCGATCATAACTTCGATAACGGCTGGAACATCCACGTCAACGGCACGCACGCCGAGAACACCTTCAACGATAAGCTGCTGTATGTGATGGGCAGCGCCGATCAGGACAGCGGCGAAGGCACCACCGGCTACGGCAGCATGGATCGCGGTAAACGTCAGATGGATTCGTTCGACGGCTACGCCAGCGGCCCGTTTGAGCTGTTAGGTCGTCAGCATCAGTTAATGGCGGGCGTGAGCTACAGCCGCCAGCACAACGCGACTTACAGCCAGGACGGCGTTACCGACCTTGAAAACTATGATATCGCCTCAAGCGATATGGGCATTTTCAATAACCGCTGGAACGGCAACATTGCCGAGCCGCAGTGGCAAGGTTGGTATCAGAATGCCGACGATACCATTCGCCAGAAATCGGCTTATACCGCCGCACGCTTCTCGCTGGCCGATCCGCTGTCGCTGATTATTGGTGCGCGTTACACGCAGTGGAGCACCAACGGCAGCAGCGGTGATATGACGAACAATAACACCACGCCGTACGCTGGTTTGGTGTACGACATCAACGATACCTGGTCGGCGTACGGCAGCTATACCTCGATCTTCCTGCCGCAAACCGATCGTGACATCAACGGTAAATACCTGTCGCCGGTAACCGGCAAAAGCTATGAAACCGGTCTGAAGTCCGCCTGGTATGATGGTCGATTAACCGCGACGGTGGCGGTGTTCCGTATTGAGCAGGACAACGTGGGTCAGGCGATTAATGGCGTCTACTTGAGCGGCACCGAACAGGCTTATGCGCCCGCCAAAGGTGCGGTCAGTAAAGGTGCGGAGTTTGAGCTGAATGGTGCGCTAACGGATAATCTGCAGCTGACGTTCGGCGCTACACGCTACGTGGCGCGGGATAAAGAGGGACGTTTCAACAGCTATCAGCCGCAAACCTCCTTCAAGCTGTTCACCCGTTATCAGCTACCGATGTTGCCAGATCTCACGGTTGGCGGCGGCATCAACTGGCAGAACCGCGTGTTTGAAGATGCCACCAATGCCAGCGGCGATAGCGTGCGTGTTTATCAGGGCAGTATTCCGCTGGCTTCGCTGTTTGCGCGCTATCAGGTGACTAAGCAGGTGGCGGTGCAGGCGAACGTCGATAACCTGTTTGATCGCGAATATTACAGCTACATGAACAGCTACGTTTATGGCGCACCGCGCAGTGTTTCGATGAGCCTTTCATACCAGTTTTAATTAACCGTAGGGTCGCCATTCATGGCGACCGTTTCAAGCATTCGCGCATTAATGCGCAACCATCAAACCTTGTTTTTATAATTGAAACTGATCTGCGAATTCTGTTCTTTCGGCAAACGCCGCGCCTCTAAATAAACCGATTTCCAGTACGGATTATTTAGCGAAGAGCGCATCACGCCCTGACTCACCGACGCGTGCAGGAATTGATGATCGGTGTCATAAAAGCCAACGTGCAGCTCACGTTTAATGCGGAAGAACACTAAATCACCGGGTTGCAAATGCGCCTGATCCACCGGTTTGCCCATGGCAATTAACTCTTTGGTGGTGACGCGATCCATCGGAATATTGAAACGATCTTTCAGCGTGCGCCAGACAAATCCCGAGCAATCGACGCCGGTTAATTGTGTGCCGCCCCACTGATATTTGGTCCCTTCCCACGAATGCATTTGATCGTGCAGCGCGGCAATCACCGGGATTAAATCGGGCTGTTTGCCGTTGTCTGCCGAGGTATCAACGCTTTCCTCAGCAGGCGCATGCGAAGACTTCGAAGAACAACCTGCCAGAGTGAAAACAAACAGGCAGGCGATAACTTTGCTGGCGGCAGAATTGATCATGTGTTGGTGATTTCGCTGAAGGAGACAGTGGTCAGAGATTTATACCGTAAAAAAGTTGCAGAAATAAATAGGCGCGCAGTGAAATCTTTTATTTGCCGGTTGATTTTACCTAAGTTTACGCAACGGTAACATCTTGTATTTGAGTTAAAAATCTATTTTCCGCGCTGCGTTTTTTCTGTGCAGGAGAATATTTGCGCTCCTGCACAGAATGACATCAATTTCGACTTACAGCTGTACGTTTAATACTTGCCGGAGAAATTGGCGCTAATACGCTGCGCCAGATAATCCTTCGCGGAAATAGGCGGGTATTTTTTCTCCGGTCCTTCAATAATCACATCTTCATTCGCCTGGCAGAAAAACGCCAGGCTGTAGCGTGCCGGCACCGATTCACCTGGCAGCGGATTGCTGACGCGATGGAAGTTCGACGGTAACTTATCATCACTCCAGCGCATCAACATATCGCCGATATTACAGGTAATTAAGCCTTCCAGCGGCGGGATCGGCGTCCAGATTTGCTCTTCCATCTCTTTGCCCGGACACACCTGCAAACCGCCCTGCCCATCACGCTGGAACAGCAAGGTCAGACAATCGAAATCGGTGTGCGCCCCGGCGCGCCATGGACCATCTGGCTCGCCGCTGATGGCAAAGTAGTGCAGCATCCGCAGCGTACTTTGGTAGGTTTCGCGCGAAGGCTCATGCGCTTTGGCAAAGAAATCGTCGGGGAATCCCAACTTCAGGGCAAAACAGGAGAGCAAGCGCATGCCCACTTCCCAACACTGACGCTCGAACTTCAGTACATCATGCTGGAAACCCGGCAAGGTGGCCTCATCCGGCCACAAGCCTGACATGCGCGGACGCGTCACCTGATACGACTCTTTTTGGTCCGGTTTACCGGTAGATGGACGGATTTGCGCGCGGTATTCCCAGCCGGCATTGCGGCTAAGTGGATGACGCGCTTTGTCACTTTGCGGCAGCGAGAAAAAGCGCTCTGCGTTGGCAAAAGCCGCATTGATGTCGTCGAGCGGAATACCGTGGCCGGAAACCTGGAAAAACCCAATCTCGGTGGCGGCTTGCCACAGCTGATCGGCTATTTCCGCTTTACGTTGGTCGAAATCGGAGAGATCGATGATGCGCACATCACGTGCAGCTTCTACGCCGCGCGCGCCCATACGCGATTCTTTCGCCAGTTCATGCATGTCATAAGTGGTCTTTTCCATTGGTGCACCTCGTTATTGAGCGATAACGGATGACCCGCCCGCAGCGTGGCAGTCATCCCCGCGCCTGCTGAATACCACAGGCGATCGAGCAATGACCCACCGGGTGAAACCACGGTTGACAGCTTCTACTCAGTTCCAGCCAAGCAAAGGCTGTGCCAGCACGCTGCGCCGCTTAAAATCAATACGTTAGGGAATCTGCCACATCCGGTCTGCACAATGGCGGTGCAAAACGCGCTGTTCTGCCTCATCACGGATCAGTGAATGAAGCAAAAGCCCGGCACCATCAATATCAAATATATTGCTTTCAGTGGGTTGCACGAATGGCATGCGCTTTGCTAAATCCCCACTGAGTATAAGCGGTCAGCGTGACAACAGATGCACGCAGGACATTGCTCTACAGCATTAGCTGTACCTCGTCAGGGGACGATGCGCATTACGCATCGTGAGCACGCCATGCGCCGCTACGCCCCTGATGACGACAACAAACTCAACGTTTATTGGGGGTTATATGACAATGTCGCGTTTCCGTTTCTCCTTATTCGCTGCTCTGCTGAGCAGCTCTGCACTATCGCACGCCGCCGACAAACTGATATTGCAAACCACCTGGGTCGCGCAGGCTGAACAAGGCGGTTATTACCAGGCGCTCGCCACCGGCATCTATAAAAAATATGGGCTGGATGTTGAGGTGCGCTCCGGCGGGCCACAGCTGAATAACATGACGCTGCTGCTGGCGAATCGTGCTGATGTCATCGTCAGCTACGATCTGCAAGTGCTGCAGGGCGTTGAGCGCAACTTCCCACTGAAAGCCATCGCCGCGCCGTTTCAGTTTGACCCGCAAGGCATTGTCACCCACGGCGATGTGAAGTCGCTGGATCAGCTGAAAGGTAAAACCGTGCTGGTTTCTGCCAGCGGACAAGCCAGCTGGTGGCCGTGGCTGAAAGGCAAATATCAGCTTCAGGATGGTCAGGCGCGCCCTTACACCTTCAACATGCAACCGTTTCTCGCCGACAAAAACACCGCGCAGCAAGCCTACGCCACCTCCGAAGTGCAGCAAATTAAAGAGGTGCAGCCGGACAGCAAATTCTATCTGTTTGCCGATTATGGCTATCCGGCATACGGCGGCATTCTGGTGACGCGCGACGATTTACTGCAAAAAGAGCCGGATGTCCTGAAGCGTTTTGTGGCGGCATCGATGGAAGGCTGGAAATCCTACCTTGCCAATCCGGCTGCCGGTAATGCGCTGATCAAAAAAGAGAACCCGCAGATGACCGACGCGGTTTTGGCCTTTGGCGTATCGCAGATGAAAGCCCTGCACCTGATTGACGGCGGCGATGCCGCGCAGCAAGGCTTAGGCGTGATGACGGATAAACGCTGGCAGGCAACGCGTGACTTTATGGTCAACGCCGGTTTACTCAAAGCGTCCACCGACTGGCAGAGCGCGTTCAGCACGCAGTTTGTCGCGGCGAAAGCGGAGTGAGGTGCTCATGAGCCAATTGCTAATTCAACACTGCGCCGCGATCCTGACCGGCGATAAACAGCAACCGCGCAGCAGCGCGCGCGATATTCGACTGCGCGATGGCCTGATTGTGGAGATGGGTGAACTCGATGCTGACGCCGATGAAACCGTGATCGACGCCCGCGATTGCGTGGTCTATCCCGGCTGGGTCAACACCCATCATCATCTGTTTCAATCGCTGCTGAAAGGCGAGCCACAAGGTCTCAACCTGAGCCTGGGCGGCTGGCTGGCGGCGACGCCGTATCGCTTTCGTAGTGCTTTCGATGAACAGACGTTTCGCATCGCCGCGCGGGTTGGTCTGGTCGAGCTGGTGCGTTCCGGCTGCACCACCATCGCCGACCATCACTATCTTTACTGGCCTGATATGCCGTTTGATGGCGCAGAAATCCTGTTCGATGAAGCCGACAAGCTGGGCGTGCGCTTCGTGCTGTGTCGCGGCGGTGCTACGCAAAGCCGTGGCTTAGAGAGCGACTTGCCCACCGCGCTGCGCCCGGAAAGCTTTGACAGCATGATGAACGATGTCGATCGTCTGGTGGCGTGCTATCACCAGCCGCAGGATAACGCGATGCGCCGCATCGTGATGGCACCGACCACTACGCTGCACTCCACCACGCCGCAGGAGCTGCGCGAGAGCGCACGCCTGGCGCGTCAGCTCGGTATTCGCCTGCACAGTCATCTGTCGGAAACCGTTGATTATCTCGATGCCGCACGCGCGAAGTTCGGTATGACGCCGCTGCAGTTTTGCGCCGAACACGACTGGATTGGCAATGACGTATGGTTTGCACATCTGGTGAAACTGCTGCCGGAAGAGATCTCCATGCTGGGCGCGGCTGGCAGCGGTATCGCGCACTGCCCGCAGAGTAACGCGCGCCTCGGCAGCGGCATTGCCGATTTGGTGGCGATGGAGCATGCGGGCGTGAAGATCTCGATTGGCGTCGATGGCGCGGCCTCGAATGAAGCCGCAGATATGCAAAGCGAAACCCACGCTGCCTGGCAGCTCCAGCGCGCACGCAAAGGCATGCTGGCGCAGCCACGCTATGCTGGTGGAACCTTTGAAGGCGGTGGCGACGCCGCCAGCATTGAAGATGTGGTGCGCTGGGGCACATCCGGTGGCGCACAGGTTTTAGGCTTGAACACTGGCCGCCTTGCACCCGGTATGGCGGCCGATATCGCCATCTATCGGCTCGACGATCCGCGCTATTTTGGTTTGCACGATCCCGCCATTGGCCCGGTGGCCAGCGGCGGATGCGCCAGTTTAAAGGCGCTGATTTGTGCCGGAAAACTGCTGGTGCAGGATGATGTGATTGCCGGAGTGGATTTGGCGGAACTGGGCCGCGACGCTGCACAAGCGGTAAAAACCTTGCAACAACGCGCGGCGGTTTAACCGCGTTACGCCGCTGCGTCTTTCTTGCGCAGCGGTGATTCTGGCAGAAACAGCGACAGCACAAAGGCCAGCAGCATCACACCCGCCGCCATTTGAAAGGCTGAATGCACCGCATCGCCAAACACCTGCAAATAGGCTTGCTGCACATCATGCGGCAAACGGTGCACCGCATCAGGATCGAGCGTACGCGGCAATGCTTTGCCCTGCTCCACCAGCGTGGTCAAACCCGATTTCAGCACCTGGCTAAACACCGCGCCAAACAGCGCCACGCCAATCGAACCGCCAACTGAGCGGAACAGCGTGACCGACGAGGTGGCGACGCCGATGCGATCGGGAGTTACGGTGTTCTGTACCGCCAGCACCAGCACCTGCATCACCATGCCCATTCCCATCCCCAACACGCAGGCAAACAAGTAGATATGCCACAGCGGCGCATCAATGGTCAGCGTGGTCAGCAGCGCCATGCCGACAGTCGCCAGCAAAGTACCGCCAATCGGGAACAGCCGATATTTGCCGGTGCGGCTAATAATGCGTCCACTGACAATCGAAGTGATCAGCAAGCCGCCCATCAGCGGCAGCAGCTGCAAACCGGCTTCGGTCGGCGTAGAGCCCTTCACCACTTGCAAATAGAGCGGTAAAAACGTCACGCTGCCAAACAGCGACATGCCGACGATAAACGCCATCAAACTGGCGAGCGAGAAGCTGCGATTGCGAAACAGCGACAGCGGAATAATCGGTTCCCAGGCGCGACGCTCCTCATAAATAAAGCCGATCACGCCAATTACACCAAACGCCAGAATGCACCACAGCAGCGGATCGGACCATGCGCGCAGCGTGCCGCCTTCGCTGGTAAACAGCGTAATGCCCACCAGCGCCAGGCTGAGAAACACCGCGCCCGGATAGTCAATCTCATGCGGCTTGCGTTTGTTGTCGGTCTTAAACACCGCGTTGATGATCAGCAGCGCAAACAAACCAAGCGGCAGATTAATGTAGAAAATCCAGCGCCATGAGGCGTGCTGCACGATAAAACCGCCCAGCAACGGACCAATCACCGTTGCCAGACCGAAAACGCCGCCAAACAAGCCCTGATATTTACCGCGCTCTTGCGGTGGAATCACATCGGCAACCGCCGCCATGCTCACCACCATCAAACCGCCGCCGCCTAAGCCTTGCAGCGCGCGGGTGAAAATCAGCTGTTCCATATTTTGCGCTAACCCGCATAGCGCTGAGCCTACGAGGAACAGTACCACCGAGATTTGCAACACTGTTTTACGACCAAATAGGTCACCAAATTTGCCATACAGCGGCACGACAATGGTGGATGCCAGCATATAAGCAGTGACGATCCACGACAGGCGATCGAGCCCACCCAGTTCGCCGACGATAGTCGGCAATGCGGTGGAGACGATGGTTTGATCCAGCGCCGCCAGCAGCATCACCAGTAATAAAGCGCTCATCAAAAAGCGGACAGAAGGAGGATTCTCCTGCCCACTGCCCGACTGCGGCGCGAGTGTTTGGGGTTTCATAACAGACACCAATTGAAATTAATTAAATACACAATTAATATTGCCTGCAGTCTGACATGAATCAAGTGAGCGAGTAAAGATGACCGCACGAAAAGTCCCTGCTGACGATATGGCCAACGCAGTCAAACCCCGCCGTCCCGGCCGTCCGCGCGGCGGCGCGATCAACGTGCAGCAACGCGAACATCTGCTCGACATTACCTTAGCGCTGTATGCCGAAAACGGCATCGGTGAAACCTCGCTCAACGCGATTGCACGCAAAGCGGGCGTTAGTCCGGCGATGCTGAATTACTATTTTCAATCGCGCGAATCGCTGCTGGATATCGTGGTTGAGGAGCGTTTTTTGCCGCTACGCCAGCGTCTGGTGGCGCACTTTATGGATGACCCGCGCGATCCTGTCACCACGTTCAGCGCTTTTATCCGTGAAGTGGCGGACATTGTCACCACACATAACTGGTTCGCGCCGCTGTGGATGCAGGAAGTGATGCAAGGTGAAGGCGGTTTAGGTCAGCACATCAAAAAGCGCTTTGGTCACGGTGAACGTGATGAGGTGAAAAAACTGATTGAAGGCTGGCAGCAGCAAGGATTACTCAACCCAAATCTGGAACCGCAACTGCTGATGACTTCGATTCTCAGCTTGGTGCTGGTGCCCTTTACCCGCTTTGCCAGCGATCCCGCGTACTCGCGTGAAATCATTGTCCAGCACACGTTGAGTTTGTTTTGTCAGGGGATCCAGTCAACACCCTAAGGTCGCCATTCATGGCGACCTTAATTTTAACCAATTTATCCTCTGTAAAGGATAAAACTCTATTTATCCCCCGCAAGGGATAGAGTTGACATTATCCCTTTCAGCGGATAATGTCATTAATATCCTCAATAGAGGATAATCCTGGCTTTCGCATCGATCCCAAATGAGAATAAGCGATGATTTACAGTCCGCGTCAACTTGCTCATCACGTCAGGCTAATTCGCCAAAAAAACCATTGGACGCAAAGTGAGCTGGCGAAAAAAGTCGGCCTTAAGCAAGCCACCATATCTCACTTTGAAAACAATCCCGACCTCACCACGCTCGCGACGCTGTTCAAAATATTACAGTCACTTGATCTAAAAATGGACGTGCAGGAAAAAGATCCATCGGCTGTAAATGGTCAGGAGAATGACTGGTGAAACAGGAATTGATTGCCTGGATGAACGGCGAACGCGTAGGCATTCTCACGCGCAATACCAACGGTGCGCATACTTTCCAATACCACCCGAGCTGGTTGAGCAATCGCCTTGCCAGGCCTTTATCTCTGTCGTTGCCATTACAGTTGCCGGTGATCACATCCACCGCAGTGCTCAACTATTTTGATAATCTACTCCCTGACAACCCTTTAGTACGCGATCGCATTGTCGCGCGTTATCACGCGAAATCCCGTCAGCCTTTCGATCTGCTGAGTGAAATCGGCAAAGATAGCGTCGGTGCCGTCATGCTGCTGCCACCGGAAAATACGCCCGCCGATTTAGGATTGAACTTCGAAAGGCTGAATGAAGATAAGCTGGAACGTGTGCTATCGGCTTATCAGGCCGATATTCCGTTGGGCATGATCAGTGAAGAACAAGACTTTCGCATCTCCGTAGCGGGTGCTCAGGAGAAAACAGCCTTGCTGGCAACGGACGATGGCTGGGCCATTCCGCATGGCGCCACGCCCACATCGCACATTATCAAATTGCCCATCGGTGAAATTAAGCAACCTTTTGCCACTTTGGATATGCGTGAAAGTGTCGAAAATGAGTATCTTTGCTTAGCGCTTGCGAGAGAGCTGGGATTTGCCGTGCCCGATGCCAGCATCATTCGCGCGGGCAAGATGAAGGCGTTGGCCGTGCAACGTTTTGATCGGCGCTGGAACCACCAGCAGGCACAATTGCTACGTTTACCTCAGGAAGACATGTGTCAGGCATTCGGCTTACCGTCAGCACGCAAGTATGAATCTGATGGTGGACCCGGCATCGCCGATATTATGCAATTCCTGATGGGATCCAGTAATGCATTGGCCGATCGCTATGCCTTTATGAAATTCCAGGTATTCCAGTGGTTGATTGGCGCAACGGATGGTCATGCCAAAAATTTCTCTGTTTTTATCGAACGCGGCGGAAGTTATCGTCTTACGCCTTTCTACGACATCATTTCTGTCTTCACCTCGATGGGCGGAAATGGTCTGAATATCCGCGACCTGAAACTGGCGATGAGTTTGAAAGCCAGCAAAGGCAGAAAAAATCAAATAGATAAAATTTTCCCTCGCCATTTTTTAGCCACGGCAAAGCAGGTGAATTTTGATCAAAACCAAATGATTGAGATCCTGGATTTCTTTAGGGATGAAATGGGCACGGCTATTAGACGTGTCGCAATTACATTACCAGTAGATTTTCCGATGAGCGTCGCTGATTCACTGTTTGAAAATAGTTTGTCCCGTATTGACCGACTCAGGAGATAATTTTTTCACCCCCACCGAAACTTTCCTCCCTGCCCCAGCGAACTGAACTACTGAGACATCCAAACCGGAACTCCCATACATCGCAGGAGCAGAAAATGAAACGCATCAAATCCCTCGTTTGTACCCTGACCATGACCGCAGCGCTGGGTCTTTCCGCCTTTAACGCCGGTGCCGCATTGCCGGTGGGCGCGAAAGCGCCAAACTTCGAACTGCAGGGCGCGTTGGCCGGTAAGCCGTTGACCTTCTCGCTGCAGAAAGCGTTACAGAAAGGTCCGGTGGTGCTCTATTTCTTCCCGGCGGCGTTTAGCGCGGGTTGTACCATTGAAGCGCACGATTTTGCTGAAGCCACAGACAGCTTCAGCAAAATGGGTGCCACGGTAATTGGCGTGACCGCGGGTAATACCGATCAGGTCAGCGATTTCTCTAAACTTGAGTGCCGCGATAAATTCACCGTTGCCGCCGATCCCGGTGCGAAAGTGGCGGCGCAGTATCAAACCACCATGCAGATGAAAGGCAAAACCCTTTCCGATCGCACCTCTTACGTGATTGCGCCCGATGGCGACATTCTGCTGAGTTACACTGACAGAAACCCGGACACGCATATCGAGAAAGCGCTTGCCGCCGTTAAGCAGTACGACGCTTCTCACCCGCAAACTCATTAAGTAAAGAGGCCAGCGATGTTAACCGCCATGCTGGCCGCCTTCATCGGCGGCATCATTCTGAACTTAATGCCCTGCGTGTTTCCGGTGATCTCGCTGAAAGCGCTCGGCCTGTTGCGCCATACCGATAACGCCGCCAGCGCGCGTCGCGAAGGCTTGGGCTTTTTACTCGGCGTTGTGGTGACCATGATGGCGCTGGCGGGCATCCTGCTGGCGGCACGCGCCGGTGGTGCGGCGGTTGGCTGGGGTTTCCAGCTGCAATCGCCGCTGGTGATCGCCTTGCTGTCGCTGGTGATCCTCGCCGCCGCGCTCAACTTGCTCGGCGTGTTTGAAGTGGGCTTATCCGTGCAGCGCGTCGGCTCGGTTGATGTTGGTCGCGGTGCCTTTACGCGTTCGGCATTAACCGGTGCGCTGGCAATCGTCGTCGCCACGCCGTGCGCCGCACCCTTTATGGCGAGCGCCATTGGTTATGCGTTGGTGCAGCCGCCTGCCGTCGCCTTAGTGATCTTCTTTGCGCTGGCCATCGGCTTCGCCGCACCGTTCACGCTAGTTTCACTGTTCCCGGCGCTGGCGAAATTCCTGCCGCGTCCCGGCGCATGGATGGATGTATTGAAACGCGGTCTGGCGTTCCCGATGTTTGGCGCGTATGCCTGGCTGGTGTGGGTGCTGGCGCAGCAAGCGGGAAGCGCGGCGCTGGCCACCTTGCTGGCCGCTTCCGTGGTGGTCGCCTTCGCCGGCTGGTTGTACGGCATGGCGCAACATCGCCACTTTGCCGGTAAAAGTCACAAGGTGCTGTTTGCCGTTACGGCGCTGCTGATTATCGCGGTGATCGCCCCGCTGCCATCGCTGATCAAACCCGGTGCAGGCCTGGCGGGCGATCAGTTGACGGCGGAAGTGACCAAAGCCAAATGGACGCCGCAGGCGGTTGAAGCGCAGCGCGGTCACGGGAAAGCGATCTTTGTCGATTTCACCGCATCCTGGTGCATCACCTGTCAGGTGAATGAAAAAACCTCGCTCTCAACCCAGGCGGTTAAAGAGGCCATCGCTAAAACCGGCACGCTGTACATGGTGGCAGATTCCACTAAATTTAATCCGGACGTGGATGACACCATGAGCGAGTTCGGTCAGGGCGGATTACCGATGTATCTGGTTTACCCTGCCGACGGCGGACCGCCCAAAGTGCTGCCGCAGGTGTTGACACCGAGTATTGTGGTGAACGCGCTGAACCAGGCGAGCAAGAAGGCGTAAGAACAACAAGGCGGATTATGCAAACAAGCGATAGCGCGCGCGAAAGTTGGCCCGCGCTAATGGAACAGGCGCAGGCGGGCGATCAGCTCGCCTACACCCGACTGCTGAAAGCGCTGGTGCCAGTGATTCGTGCGCAAACACGCAAACAAATTACCGATAACGCACTGGTAGAAGATGTGATTCAGGATGTGCTACTCACGGTGCATCGGGTGCGTCACACCTATGATACTGCCTACCCTTTTTTACCCTGGCTGATGGCGATTATTTCGGCGCGCGCGATTGATGCGCTGCGGCGACGTGGCCGTCATCAGCAGTGGGAAATTAACGACGACGCGATGCCGGAAGTGGCCAGTCCGCCCGACGCTCCGCAGCAGGAGACGCAGGATGAGCTGGCCGGCTACCTGCGCCAGCTGCCCTCGCGTCAGCGCGACATTGTCGAACATGTTCATCTGCGCGAAATGAGCCTGACGGAAGCCGCCGCGCATAACAATCTGAGTGTTGCAGCGGTGAAATCGCTGTTGCACCGCGCGCTGACGAATCTGCGCCGTTTTGGAGCCAATCATGACCGATCATGACCTGTTAATTGAAAAACTCGGGCGCGAGATGCAGCCCGTTAAACCGCTGCGATCCACTGGCAGGCGTGTCTTCACCTGGCTGCTGCTGGCGTTACCTTGTGGCATCGCCGCCAGCTTTTTGGTGCAGCGCAGTTTCACCGACTGGGCGCAGCCCGGCGCCTTGCGGGCAATCTTTCAACTGGTGCTGGCGTTTATCCTCGGCACGCTGGCGATTCGTAGCGCCTTCAATATGAGCATCGCCGGACGCCGCAGTATCAGCTGGAAAGCGCTGCTGCCGATTGGCATGTTGTGGCTCGGTATGAGCATCAGCCAGATTCCCGGTGAGGTGCCGATCGAACATGACAACGACAGCGCGCGCTGCTTTACCTTTCTGTTGGTGGTGAGCACACCGATGATGGCGCTGATGATCGCCAGCTTGCGCCGCACTCGCGCACTGCATCCAGTGCGCAGTTTGGCGATGGCGGGCCTGGGCGTTTCCTGCATGGCAGTGACGTTGCTGGCGTTTTGCCATCCGGTGCATCTGCATCCGCTGGATTTTGTCATGCATCTGGCAGCAATAGTAACGATAGTGGCGTTAACCGTGCTGGTGGGGAAACGTTTGGTGACGTTGCGTTAAATACGGATTAAAACGGAGGATTTAAAATCCCCCGTTTTAATCATCGCACCGCCAGCTGCTGGACGTCCTGCCAAACCCCATCATCAACCGGAATCCCTTCAACACGATTACGCTCACGTGTCGCGCGTTGACGCTGCCCCGGCCAGGTGACGTGATTGAATCCCTCCGCAACTTCAGACCCATTCACATACTGCTGAATAGTCTCAGCCAGTTGTTCGCTGAAATCTCTGCCGCTGAGTTGCGCCGGGTCGAAGACCAAAAAGATCTGGCTGGCTCCGGTGCAACTGCCTTGCTGGATAGTGTCAATTTCGGCGGTACAACTTCCGCCTGAAAGTAGAGCGGCCATCGCATCCAGCAAAATTGCCAGACCGGATCCTTTCCAGTAGCCCGTTGGCAAAATACGCATTGATTGCTCAATAGGCGCAGGATCGCTGGTCAAGTTTCCCTGCTGATCAAATCCGCCAGGATACGGCAGTTGTTCCCCCTTCAAACGCGTCACCTGCAGCTTGCCATACGAATATTGCGACATCGCCATATCCAGTACCAGCGGCCCTTCTTTCCCGGGTACCGCCATCACAAACGGATTATTGCCGAGTCGGGTATTTTTACCGCCCCACGCAGGCATGCAAGATTCGGTGTTGGTCCAGCAAATTGCGGCCATTCCCTGTTCTGCCGCACGCCATCCATAGGTGCCACCCCGCATCCAATGCGTCGTATTACGCATCGCTACCAGCCCCATGCCATGTTCGCGCGCTAACTCAGTCGCGCGGTCAACGGCCATAATGGCATTGGTAATGCCCGGCCCGCGCTGCCCATCCCACACTTCCATCACGGCCATACTCTTGACGCGTTCCGGTACGGCGTTGGCATCAACCCAACCTTTCTTTAAATAATCGACGAAGCGGGCGACCCGGTTCAGGCCATGCGATGGAATGCCGTCACAGCTGGTTTCGGTATGAATTCGCGCGCACAACGCCGCTTGTTTCGCCCCTAGCCCGGCGTTTAATAACGCCTGCTCAATCGTAGACTGCATAGTTTCAAAGGTGATGCGTGTCATGTTGCTGGTTTCCTTTAACAGTAAGGTTTTCTGCGCGTGGATCGATGCGCTTCATAATGTCGTTTTTTCCCCATAAACTGGCCCACGGCCAGCCGGTCAGTCTTTCTGCGACCGCGCGCGTCTCTGCGCAAGCTTCGGCGGGATTTCCGCCCGCATGGCGGCGCTGAATCTCAGCAATCAGCAGCGCGTGATTGTGACGGTTCAAACTAAAACCACGGGCGCTTAAGAGTCCGACAGTCAGGAAAATTAGCGCACCAATGCCGAATACCAGCGCGATGCCGTGAATGGCTTCGGGAGGCTGACTTACTGCGCCTTTACCCGCAAAACCATAGGATTGCAGTACCACTCCGACGATAAATAGCGCTACCGCCTGCACAGCTTTGCGCACGAACGTCATCACGCCAGCAAAGATGCCTTCACGACGCTGACCGGTCAGCATTTCATCGACGTCCGGAATAAAGCTGTAGATATTCCAGCACACGTATTGGGTACCTGAACGCCCCATTCCCATCACAATCGCTGCGCCCCAAACCATCCACATCTCCGCGCTAATGCCAAACGCATAGAAGCTGATGAACAGCGCCACGCTGATGAGCATCAGGTATTGCGCCAGCTTGTAAGCCGCGCCATTACCAATGTGAATACAGAAAGGGATCCAGGCGGCGATGCAGAAGAATTGCACCACCGACATAAAGGTCATGCTGTTGGCGGCATCAATGGCGCTGTGGCCCAGAACAAAAATGATGTAATACGCCAACACGGCGCCAAGCACATCAAGCGCCACATAAGCCCCGAGATACATACCAACGTGCTGACGGAAGGTGCGCACCTGGAAGGTTGAGATCAGTGAGCGGAACAGCGCTTTCATGTCACGTTTGAACTCAACCGGCGCGGGCTTCTCGGTGATCTCGATGGCGCGTTCCCAGGTAAAGAAGTAGAGCCCAAAAATTACGATGGCGAACAGCGTGGCAAAGATAACTGCCATATACAGGAACGAGGAGGAGGCGTTATCACCCAGCACGGCAATAATTGCGCCCGGTAGCCAGGCAGCAAGAATGCCGGCTCCCATTGAGAAGAACATGCGCACGCCAGTCAGACGTGAGCGCACGTGGAAATCGTGAGCCATTTCCGCCGCAAGCGTTTCGTAAGGTACGATGACCAGCGTGTAGCAGGCATAAAAAAGGATGTAAGTAGCGAGATAATAGGCGAATCCCATGTCGCTGACCCACATGATGATGTAACTGAAAAACACCAGCGGTGCGCCAATCAGGAAGAAAAAGCCGCGACGACCGAAACGCTGCCCAAGCCGGTTACGCCAGAAGTTATCGGTTACGTAGCCCATCAGAGGATCGAAAAAAGCATCCAGCAAACGCGCAAAAGCAATTACTGCACCTGCTTCTGCCGGGCTTAATCCGCCATAGGTGGTGTAGAAATACATCAGCCACAAGCCAAGAATCGTAAAACTTCCGCCACCAAAAACATCGCCGCCGCCATAGGCCAGCATGTTTCTTAACTTGATGGGTTTCTCTTCCGAACGATTAATCATCAGCAGCACCTTGTCAGGAGTTATGCCATAAGAATTGACCCTTGATTAACTGCCATACAAGAATGTTTCGAATGTTTTGTGAGGGCTGACAAAATTTCAGTGGATCGATTCGACTAAATTGTGACCGGTAAGACGTTTCTGAGATGCTGATGGAAATACAGGGTAACGATGGAATGGATTCAATTTACCAACAAAACTAATCGTAATGACTTGCTTCAGGTTGTAAATATTTCGCTTCTAAACTATACAATAATAGCAACTCAACTTTCTCTCTAACCCAAGGATCAGTATGAAAAAGTTAATTTTAGGCTTAGTCGTAAGCTCTTTATCATTCAGCTCATTTGCGGCGCAACTGATGACCAAGGTCGAGTTTGAAAAAGTAAAAGATCAGTATGTCGAGGTTGGCAATATTTCCACATCAGGCGAAACGGATGCCGCCAGTGCAAAAGAAGAGCTGTCCAAACTGGCAGATGAAAAAGGCGGCGACATCTATATCGTGACGTCCGCGAATACCAATAACAAAATTTATGGTACTGCAATCGTCTACAAGAAAAAGTAATTTCAAAACTGCCTCAGCATGAATATGACTTCTGCTAAGGCAGTCCTTTTCAAATGAAATAATCTTACCTACGCCCTCCGCCAAATCACGTAGGGTCGCCATTCATGGCGACCAATGCAAGCTTGACTAACAAGCATTAAATAATATCTTTTTTATTAATGGTCAAGATAGAGATAATGAACCCAACTGGTCATGCGTAACAATACCTTGCGCATAACTGAAACATGGGAAAAGTGATCAGAATAAACAGCAACCTGCGCAAAAATACCATCCGGCAATGCATCGACTGCCGTATCAGGATTCAATTCAACCACTGCCAGCACGCCATCCGAACCGGGATCAATCGTCAAAGATTGCAAGGTTCCCTGAGCCTGATATGTACCGCCCGACACCACCGGAATAATTCTCAGCAGTTTCGCGCTGAATACTTGCCCCGGTAGCGCATTAAATACCACTTCCGCTTCATCACCGGGCGTTAAACGCAACAATGAATTTTGTCGGAATTGCGCAATAACCTGACGCTTCTGTTCAGGTATAAAAATCATCACCGGCCGCAGTGGTAATGAAGATGCGAAAGAACCGGGACGAATTAATACCTGCGTGACGTATCCATCACTCGGCGCACGAATAATTGTTTGATCAAGGTTATATTGCGCCTCCGCTAACTGAGCTCTGAGGCTGACAATCTGTGATTGCTCGCCGCCGACCATGCTATCCAGCTGGCTTTTTATCTGCCGTTGTTCAGCAACCGATCCTTTTACCAACGCATCCTGTGCGAGATAGTTTTGCCTGGCATCATCAATATCTTGTTCAGAAAAGGGATTTACGCGGGCTTTACTGCCGGAAAGATAACGTTGATAGTTTTTGTATAGCCGGTCTCTTTCCGCACTCACATTTGAGGTATTCGCCAGGGATTCCTCTAATTGCCCACGTAACACCTGAATATTATGGATGGCGGTGACGAGGTCAGCATTTAACCTGTCGACGCGCGCCTTAAACAAGGTTTGATCTAAGCGGAAAAGCATATCCCCTTTCTTAATCCGCATATTTTGTTTGTCAGTGACTTCCGTGACAATTCCGGTCACCTGCGGGGTGACGGGGATGGCGATAACGGCTTTTTGCGCCAGCGACGTATAGGGATGATTATAATTCATTAACAATATCAAGCCGCTGACCAGCACAATACCGCCCAATGCTGCTGTTGGGACTGTCCATTTATTTACCGGTATTCTGAATATTTTGAAAACGGCCCAAGCCAGAGCGACATAGGTCAATATAATCAGTAAGTCCATATGTCACCCCTTCGGAGAATTCTGGTCTGCCATCACCTTTTGTTCCAACGCCGTTATACGTTGTTCCAGGGACGCGTTCCTACCTTCCATTCCCCAGCCCCGATCTGGCCGGTAAAGCGTGGCCCAAATCCATAAGAACGGCCACAGCACGTGCAGTGTGAACAGGCTTACCCAACCCGCAACGTGTATTGCATCTGCGTGCGGATGATTACGTGATTTCGCAATGAGATAAGGGATATCGTGGAGCACAATTATCCCGTAAAAGATGACAAGAAAAACAAACACTAAAACCCCAAGCGCAAAGTAGTTTAGAAACATACCAGCCTCGAATTTAAGATGTGCGTAAGAATCAATATAGACGGCAATATTTTTCCTGAACATTTAATTGGAAAAAATAATTTATTCAGTGCCCATAATAAATAGCAGGCCATGAATTTAATATGTACAAGATGATTTATATTGTACAACTTAAACTGCAAAAGTGAGGTTCGTGACGATAGGAATAAAATCAGTTGAATGAGCATGTTAATGAATAAAAAATCATTGATTACTTATAGGAATTGAAAACTAATCATAGGCAGGATGTGACTTAGGTGATTTATATTTTTACCTCAACGATTTTAACGCAGGTTTTGCGCTCAATGCCTGATTTTATGTATATAGGTGCGCATGAATGCGCACCCTACGAAAAACGCGCCAATCCTTTGTAGGGTCGCCATTCATGGTAACCGTTTTACACTTAGCTGCCGTGCATTTGGCCCGGCAAGTCGCCCTTTACTATCAACAGGACGTTACTGCGGAATCACCTTCTCCGCTTTCAAACGATCAAACAGCTGAGTAAATGAATCCAGTGTTGAACGATAACCGGTGAAGCCCGCTTTGCGGCTCTTGCTCATGTCGGTAAACGCTTCCATCGGACGTCCCAAATCTGCGTCGGTGTGCCACCATGATGCCAGTTTAGTGATATCGGCCTCACGCAACTGATAACGCGCCGCCACCTCGCGCCACGCTTCAGCGGCATCCTGCATGCGCCCTTCCAGCGGCATCATCTGCGCCGGATACGTTGCCGCTTCCACGCCAAAATAGTCCGCCAGACGTGGCCACAACCAGTTCCAGCGGAACACATCGCCGTTCACCGCGTTGAAGTCCTGATTGGCCGCCTCTGCCGCAGTCGCGGCCCATAGCAGCTGTTCAGCCAGTAAGCCGGCATCGGTGACATCGGACACACCATTCCACTGCTCAGGCGATCCTGGGAAAATAAACGGCAAACCTTGCTCGCGGCACAGCGTGGCATACACCGCCAGCGTCTGGCCCATATTCATCGCGTTACCCAGTGCAAATCCAACGATCGAGTGCGGACGATGCACGCTCCAGCGATAGCCATATTTTTCCGCACCGGCAAACACTTCGTCTTCCTGCGCGTAATAGAAGTTATCGACCGGCTGGCGTCCCTGCTCTTCGCGGAATGGCGTCACTGGCACTGCGCCTTTACCATAGGCTTCGAACGGGCCGAGGTAATGCTTCAGGCCGGTCACCAGCGCCACATGCGATCCATTCAGACGCTCGCCCAGCGCTTCGATGACGTTACGCACCATGCCGCCATTAACGCGGATGTTCTCTTTCTCATTTTCCTGACGCGACCAGACGCTAAAGAACAGCGCATCCGGCTGCTCTTCCGCCAGTGCAGTACGCACTGCGTCGGCATCCGTTAGATCGGCGGTCAAGCTGCGGCAACATTCAGGAATCGCGCCACGTCCGCGCGACAAACCGCTGACCTGCCAACCTTCGCGCTGCAATTTTTCCGCCAGCGCACGTCCAATCACACCGCTGATGCCTACAATCAATGCCTGCTTTTGCATTTCAATTCTCCTCGGTTTCAGTAATGATGAGTTTAATAGAGAATTTAATTCCTATCATTGGCATTAATTCACAGCATTCATAACCTGAGTTCACGAATCCATGCACGATCAGCGCCTGAAAGATATCGTTCCTTTTGTTGCCAGCGTCGAGGGCGGCAGCTTTGCCGCCGCCGCTGAGCGCCTGCATCTCACGGGTTCGGCGGTGAGCAAAAGCGTGACGCGGCTGGAAACCCGCCTGGGTTCGCGCCTGCTGGAGCGCACCACCCGCAGCCTGAAACTCACCGACGCCGGAAACGCCTATTACCAAACCTGTTTACGCATCATGGAGGAGCTGGCAGAAGCCGAAGCGGTGCTGGCGGCGCAGCGCACCATTCCTTCCGGCCGCTTACGCCTGGCGGTGCCGAACACCTATGGACGCCTCGGCGTGATGCCGCTGCTGATTCCGTTTTGCCACCAGCATCCGGATGTGGAGCTCAATCTGACTTTTTCAGATCGCTTTATCGATCTGTTTGATGAAGGGATTGATGTTGCGGTGCGCATTGGTGGATCGCCGGATCTGCCCGCCTCGCTGGGTTGTCGTCAGATGGGCCGCGAACGCATGGTGTTTTGCGCATCGCCCGATTATCTGGCGCGCGTGGGTCGGCCCACCAGCGAAGCCGAATTGTTGCAGCATCAGGCGATCATGTATGAACGCGTTGATGGCAGCACCAAACCGTGGCTGTTCACCACAGAAGATGGCTATCCGCACTGGCGTAACCTGCCGCACCGCATGGCGCTGGGTGATGTGGATGCACAGATGCAGGCGCTGTGTGCCGGATTAGGCGTTGCGCAGATGCCATCGTGGCTGGTGCGTGAACCGCTGGCGCGCGGCGAGCTGGAGATCATTCTACCCGAGCAGCAGCCGGACGGCCTGGCCTTAACGCTGATCTGGCCGTGCCGCAAGCAGCTGCTACCCAAAGTGGATGCGCTACTGGCGGCGTTAGAAGGATTACAGATCCGGTAAATCGCGGCCATGTAAACGGTGCGCATAAATGCGCACCCTACGAAAATGCGCCGTAGTGTCGCCATTTATGGCGACCTGGCCAAAACCGCACCCAACGGTAACAGCACCGTCGTGCGCATCAACGTGCCGTAGGGTCGCCATTCATGGCGACCTCGCCAAACCCCGCACCTAACGGTGATTCAACCGGCGCGACAACCTGTCGCCAAAAAACTGCAGCACCGTCACCAGCGCCACCAGCACCACAATCACCGTCAGCATCACCTGCATATCAAAACGCTGGTAACCATAACGATACGCCAAATCGCCCAAACCACCGGCGCCAATTGCACCGGCCATCGCCGAGGCGTTAATCATCGTCACCAGCGTAATGGTAAACCCGCTCACAATGCCAGGCCGCGCTTCGGGCAATAAGACATGCCAGATAATGTGCCAGCGATGAAAACCCATCGCCTGCGCCGCTTCGGTCAGCCCTTTATCCACTTCGCGCAGGCTCACTTCAGCGATACGCGCAAAGAACGGCGTCGCCGCCAGCGTCAGCGGCACCACCGCCGCCCACACGCCGTAGGTGGTGCCGACGATCCAGCGGGTAAAGGGAATCAGCGCCACCATCAGAATCAAAAACGGGATCGAGCGGAATAGGTTCACCACCCAGCCCAGCACGCGATTCAGCAGCGGGCTGGGAAACAGATCGCCGCGTCCGGTTACCACCAGAATCACCGCCATCGGCAAACCCAGCGCCAGCGCCAGCAGCGACGACACGCCCACCATCAGCAGCGTATCCAGCAGCCCAATCCATAAACGATCAATAGCCAGTGACATAGCCCGGAATCTCCAGTTGGTCCGCAATAGGGGTTAACCGGGTCCGCGCGGCATCAGCGTCGTGCTGCGCATCAAGCAGCAGCAACATTTGCCCGGTCGGTTTGCTGTCCACCCACTCCACCGCGCTATAAATTAACGTCAGTTCCCCGCCAACCCGGGCGCTTAGCGCCGCCAAATCCGGCTGTGCGCCCTGTCCGGTGTAGCGCAACCGCACCAGCAGACGCGAATCGCCACGCTCGCGCGTTGGCGTCAGCAGCGGTTGAATCGCTTCCGGCAGCGCGCTGAACTGTGGATTGAGCAGCTGTCGCGTGGTCTCTTGCTGCGGATCGCTATATACCTGCCACACCGGTCCGCGCTCAATGATTTCGCCCTGATCGATCACCGCCACCTGATGGCAGAGATCGTGCACCACGTCCATTTCATGGGTAATCAGCACGATGGTGATGTGACGTTGCTGATTAATCTTCTTCAGCAGCGCCAGAATCGAGCGCGTGGTTTCCGGATCGAGCGCCGAGGTGGCTTCATCACATAGCAGCAGTTCCGGATCGTGCACCAGCGCGCGCGCAATGCCGACGCGCTGCTTCTGCCCGCCGGACAATTGCGCCGGCCACGCGTGCTGGCGCTGCTCAAGGCCCACCAGCGCCAGCAGTTCATCCACTTTGCCCCGCCGCTCCGCCGCAGGTACGCCCGCCACTTTCATCGGCAGCTCGATGTTTTCGCGCACCGTTTTCGCCGACAGCAAATTGAAATGCTGGAAAATCATGCCGGTACCGCGTCGCCAATCCACCAGCTGACGATCGCTCAGCGTGCCGAGGTCAATCCCGTCAATCACCACCTGACCGCGCGTAGGATTTTCCAGCCGATTGAGGCAGCGGATCAGGGTTGATTTACCCGCCCCGCTGCGGCCAATGATGCCGAAAATCTCGCCGCGCTTAACCTGCAGATCGACCTCTTTCAGCGCATCCTGGGTTTGGCCGGGATAGCGTTTACTCAAGCCACGAATCTGCACGTGGATTTTCCCTGCCGTCTCGGCCGTCGGTGACAGCAACGCATCTCGCTCGCCGGGTAGCGTCAGGCTCACCATGCTTACTGGCTCCAGCCTGGCTGATACAGCTTGCCGTAGAAATCATCGAGTTTGGCGCGCACCACCGGCGAATGCTGATAGATATCAACGAACTTCGCCAGGCGCGGATCGTTCTGATGACCGTCGCGGATCACGAACTGAATTACGTATTCCGGATGTTCCAGGCCATCAAACAGCAGCGCGTTGTTTGGGTCGATGGTTTTCGACAGGCGCAGATAGTGCGGATAACCCTGCGCTAAATCGACTTCATCCAGCGAACGCGACAGCTGCACCGCTTCCACTTCGATAATCTTCAGATGCTTCGGATTAGTGACGATATCATCCACGGTAGATTTGAGGCCCGCGCCCGGTTTTAAGGTAATCAGCCTGGCTTTTTGCAGCAGCAACAAGCCGCGCGCGCCGTTGATCGGATCGTTGGCAATTGCCACCGTGCCGCCATCGGGAATCTGGTCAATCGCGGTATGTTTTTTCGAATAGAGGCCGATGTTGTTGATGATCGCTGGCGCGAACGGCACCAGATGGAATCCGCCCTGCTGATTGGCATTCTCAAGGAACGGTTTGTGCTGGAACAGGTTCACATCGATATCACCGTTTTCCACGCTGACGTTCGGCGCGGTCCAGTCGGTGAACTCCACCAGCTCAACGTTCAAACCCTGTTTTTTCGCCTCAGCCACCGCGGTTTCCAGCGGCGGCGCAAAGGCTGCTGTAGTACCGACTTTCAGCGGCCCGCTGTAGTTTTCGGCGGCGACGGCGCTAAACGCCAGCAGTGCGACGCTGGCAGCCAGCGCAAAATGACGTGCAATGTTCATATCAGATCCCTGAGGTTAAATTAACGAAGGTTAACGCCGTCGCGCCAGCGCGCCGCCGGATGGCGATCGGGCAAACGGTCCTGCTGTTGAAAAATTTTCTGCCGCAATGAACCGGGCTGATACGCGGTCTTGAAGCGGCCGCGCTGCTGTAATTCCGGCACCACCAGATCGATAAAATCGCGGTAGCTCTGCGGATTAAGGATGCGCGTCAGGTTAAAGCCGTCGATATCGCCTTCATCGATCCACTTAATCAACGCATCCGCGACCTGGCTCGGATTGCCGACGATCAGCGGATAGCGGCTGCCCATCGCGTGCTGCTCCAGCAAACGACGCCGCGTCCAGCCGCTGAAGGCTTTGCTTACCGATTCTATGGCGCGCGTGTCGCCGGTCTGAATCGGCTCATCGAGTTCGAATGCCGCCAGATCGAGGCCAATCGAGCTGGAGAAGTGCGCGATGCCGGCTTCCGGGCTGGCGTAGGCGAGGTAGCTTTGATGCTTCTCCTGCGCTTCACGTTCGGTAGGCGCGACAATCACGCTGACGCCCATAAAGATGCGCAGATCGTCAGGGTGGCGTCCAGCCTTCACCGCCGCCTGGCGTAAGCGCGTCGATTGCTCGCGCATCGCTGACGGTGACGCGGCATTCACAAAGCTGCACTCGGCGTGACGTCCGGCGAACTGCACGCCACGCGCCGAGGAACCGGCCTGGAACAGCAGCGGCGTGCGCTGCGGCGACGGGCTGCTCAGGTGATAACCCTGCACCTGATAGAACTCGCCCTGATGATTGATTTGGTGGATTTTATTGGCATCGGCGTAGCGACGATTGGCTTTATCCTGCAGCAACGCATCATCCTGCCAGCTGCCTTCCCACAGCTTGTAGGTGACATCGAGAAACTCATCGGCCTGATCGTAGCGGCGATCGTGCGCCAGCAGCTGTTGCTGGCCCATGGCACGCGCGGCGCTATCAAGATAACCGGTGACGATGTTCCAGCCGATGCGCCCTTTGGTCAGGTGATCGAGCGTAGAAAGGCGGCGCGCGAACGGATACGGCGCTTCATAACTCAGGTTGGCGGTGACGCCAAAACCCAGATGCTGCGTAACGCTGGCCATGCCGGAAATCAGCATCAGCGGATCGTTCACCGGTAGCTGAATCGACTCTTTGGCGGTCAGACCAATGCCTTGTTGATAGACGTCATATACACCGAGAATATCGGCGATAAACAGCCCATCAAACAGCCCGCGCTCCAGCAAACGCGCCAGATCCAGCCAGTAATCCAGTGAGTTGAAATCCACCGAACGATCCTGCGGATGCGTCCACATACCGTGATGAATGTGCCCAACGCAGTTCATATTGAAGGCGTTGAGCAGAATCTGTTTGTGGCTCATATCGTCCCCCGACGCGGCGGCAACACGCCATTCAGCAGGTAGTTGCCGATGGCCGGATATTTCCAGCGCACCGGATCGTGCAAGGTGTGGGTACGCGCATTGCGCCAGTGGCGGTCAAAGTTATGCTCGCGCAGGCTGGATCGCGATCCGCCAAGTTCAAACAGCAGATTGCTGGCCTCCAGTGACACGTCCGTGGTCCAGGCGCGCGCTTTTGCGACTTCCACCGACGCCAGCGCCACGTTTTCGGCGCTGGGATCTCGCTGCGCTACGTCAACAGCATCACCCGCAATTGCCAGCAGCGCATCGCCGGCGCTCAAACGTGCGGCCAGACGACCGGTGCGATCGAGCGTCAGCGGATCGTCGCTGGCACGATCCACGCCGCTGTCCGGCCACGGCCGCGCGCGCTGACGCAGGAAATCGAGCATGTCGTCAAACGCCGCCCGCGCGATGCCCTGATCGATAGCGGCATGCATAATCTGCGCAAATGGCCCAACGGTGCTCGGACGCTCAAACGCCGTCTGGAACGGCACTACATCTTCCGGCGCAATGGCTACGTCGCGGAACTGCACGCTGCCGCTGCCGGTGGTGCGTTGACCGAAGCCGCTCCAGTCATCAATCACTTTGACGCCGTGCTGATGCCGCGGCACAAACACCAGCTGCTCTTTGCCGTCATCGGCAATCGCCAGCGTCGGAATACGGTCGGCATACAGCGCGCCGGTGCAGTAAAACTTGTTGCCGTTGAGGCGTAATCCATCCGCCTGCTGCGAAACCGCCGTAGAACGTTGATGCGCGGCAGGCGAACTGAATTCCGCCAGCGCGTTGCCGTGATGCACGCCCGCCAGCACTTCGGCGTAGAGCCGCTGTTTCTGCGCCTCGCTGCCGTTGATGCGCAACACTTCCAGCGCATAAAAATGGTTCTGCGGCACCTGACCAATCGAACCGTCGGCGGCGCTCAAAAGCACGAAAATTGCTGCCAGTTCGGCGGTAGAAATCTCAATGCCGCCAAAGTCACGCGGCACGGTGATGGCGCCGAGTCCGGATTGAAACAGCTGCTGCAACTCGGTGTGCGGCAGTTCACGTTCGCGGTCGCGCTGGGCAGAACCAGCACGAAAACGTTCCGCCAGCTCCTGCGCGACCTGCAACGCCTGCTGGGCATTATTAATGCGCGTCGCGCGCTGTTTAGGTGATACCTGCGTCATGGTTGCTCCTTAAATCCACGCATGACGCGCAGGCAGCGCATCATTGAGGTAATAGTTGCCGATGGCATGAGTTTTCCAGCGCACCGGATCGTGCAGCGTGTGGGTGCGCGCATTGCGCCAGTGACGATCGAGTCCGTGGCGCAGCAAGGTGCCGCGACTGCCGCCCCATTCCAGCAGCTTCTCACTGGCACGCAGCGCCACTTCGGTGGTCAGCACTTTGGCTTCCGCTACCGCAATCGATACGCGTGCGCAGTTTTCGGCGGTCAGCGCCTGTTGATCGATGCTATCGAGTACCCGGGCAGCACGAGCCAGCAGCGCGTTGGCGGCGCTCAGTTCGGTGCTGATGCGGCCCACGTCGGCGAGGATGTAGGGATCGTCAGCATTGCGGCTGACATTGGCATCCACCCAGGGTCGCGAGCTGCTGCGCACAAATTCCAGCGCCTCATCCAGCGCGCCTTGCGCAATGCCCGCATCAATCGCCGCCTGAATCAGCTGGGAAACTGCGCCGCGCAGCGTCGGTTTTTCAGCTGCGGGCAACGACATTAATAACGCCGGATCAACCACAACCTGATGCAACTTCACCGTGCCGCTGGCGGTAGTGCGCTGACCGATACCGGACCAGTCATCCGCAATTTCCACGCCCGGCGTCGGCAGCGGAATAAAGGCCATTTTTGGCTGCTGATCGTGCATCGCCGTGGTGACCAGAATGTCGGCGAACAGCGCGCCGGTAGAGTAGAATTTCTCACCGGTGAGCTCTACGCCCTGTGACGTTGTCACTAGCTGCGCCTGTACGTCTCGCGTATGTTTGGTGTTTTTCTCCGGTCCGCCGTTGCCCAGACGTTTGCCCTGCACCACCGCGCTCAGCAGCCGCTGCTGTTGCGCGGCAGAACCTTCACCGAGGATGAACTGGATCAGACCAAAGTGGTTTTGCGGGATTTGCCCCAGCGACGGATCGCTGGCGGAGATCAGCCGAAACACTTCGGCCATGGTTTGGTACGACAACCCTGCGCCGCCAAATTCGCGCGGCACGCTGATGCTGCCAAGTCCTAATGCGGTGAACTGGTTGAGCAGCGCGATGGGGTAAATACGTTGTTGATCGCGCTCGACTGCGCCGCCTTTCGCCTGTTCGGCCAAATGGTTTGCGGCGGCGATGGCTTCTTCATCGCTGTTTAATACCGCCGCGCGGTTAATAATCTCGTCACTGTTTTGTGTCATAGCTGATTTCACTTTTACTGCACAGCGAATAGTAAGCCTGCACTGAAAAACTCAGCAGGCCGTGGAATTAATAACGGATTGAAAGCGATGATAATCAGCGGGGTTAAAGCAAGTAAATAGCGCGGTTATGCTATATCCGGCAATGCGTTGCCATTATTAAGCTATGGATTTATTTAAGCACAACAACAGGCTAGCGGCGGCGCTGCGGAGAATTAACGAGTATAAAAAATCGGCGAGTTATTCTTAAGATCAAATAACGCAATTGAATTTTAAATAATGCATATAACGTAGGGTCGCCATTAATGGCGACCTTGTGGAACTGTGCGGGATTTTATAAGGTCGCCATTAATGGCGACCCTACTATATTTGTGTATCAAATTGCGCGGCAGCGAAACTGCGGGTGGATTCGCTTATCGCACTATGCGGAATCTGCACGCTATCGATCAACTTCGCCAACTGATAGGTTTTCACCGTCTCATTTTGCGTTAGCTGCTGCGCATAATTCGCGGTCAAATCCCCTTTCTTATTCTGCGTCACCGAGGTCTGGCTGCGCTCTTCATCATCGATCAGATGATACTTATAGTTTTGCGACGACTTCTGTTCGGTCAGCTTCGCCGCTGAGACAGAATCCAGCGCGGTGTGGAAGCTGGCCTTGAGTTTAAACAGCGTTTGCTGGGTCAAATCCTGGCTATCACCATGCGTTTGCGTAGCGGTTTTTTGCGCCACGTTCAGGGAGAAGGTGTCTTGCTCTTCCGGCTTATACGGATTACCGGAAACCGGCGTCTGCTGATAGCTCGCCGAGAAGTCCGCCAGTCCGCTGATTGCGCCGTTCTTCGCCGCATTGGCATCAATCGACTTCACACGCTGCGTATTGATGCTTTCAGCCGCTTTGCCTTCGGTGGTATTCAGCGCGCGGAAGCTATCTTTAAACAGCGTCAGCATATCGCTATCGCCGTGACCGCGCGAAGCGGCCTGATCAAATTTGCTGCTCAACTGATCCAGCGCCGCCGCCTGCTGTGCCGCGCTGCCCGCCTGCGTCAGTTTCGAAACATCGGTATCGAGTTTGATGCTGACATCGCCGTTGTGGAAGCCAAGCCAGCGCTCCTGATCGTCGGCATGCAAGTTCAGCGACTGCGTGACGTCATTGCCATTACGCAGATCGGTCTTCAAATCGACGCTTTTCAACACGGAACTGTCGAACTTCATCAGATCGCTGATATCGAGTTTGGTGGTGCTGCCATCCAGGCCATCCAGCGCCTTCTGCAAACCGGCGGATAGCTGACCCATCGCCGCCGCTTCATCGTTACTCAGTTGGCCACCGCTGGTTTTCAGCTCCACCACCATGCCGCCTTGCTGACGCGTCATCTGCAAACTCACCTGCACGCCAGATTGGGTAGTGATGGTCAACGCCAGCGCACTTTGGCTGATGCTCTGCGCACCGTTCAGCGCTTCAGTTGCTGGCACGCTTAGGGTCACGTCGCCACGATTGCTGGCCAGATTATTCAATAAGGTGCTGCCGAGACCGTTCATGCCAACGCCGCTGGCATGCGCGGCACCGTTGAGCTGCGCTTGCAGGCTGCTGGTGACATCGACGGAACTCTTGACCTGCGCGGGCTCTATTTTATAGATTGCAGCGATGGCGTCACTCGCCTCGCTGAAGGTGACTTTGGTCGACGCTTCCGCCGTAAGGGCGTTTTGCGCGGATTTGTTGTTCACCGCCGGCGTCACCACCGCATTCGATGCGATTAAATTTCTCAGTACGCTGCTGCCAATCCCATTTAGCATGAAAATAATCCTCGTTGTGTACTATTCCTGAGAGTTATCGGCGTATTAACGAGCAGCTTTAGTCACCTTTACATTATTCGGTCGCCATAATTGGCAACCCTACTGTAGGGTCGCCATTAATGGCGACCTTCTCAAAACAACATCCCAACCTGGCATTCCAGACATACCATCTGTCCGCCTAAACACAGCCGCACTTCGCGCAGTGACTTAGGTTATTCATCAACACGTCTCTCACTCACGAGGTAAGGTCACGATGGATAACCTGCATTACAAAAGTTTGCTGGAAATTGGCCGCTTGATTCAGTCGGGCGAAATCTCTTCGGTAGAGGTCACGCAAACCCTGCTGACGCGCATCGATACGCTCGATCGCGACTTACACAGCTACTTCTACGTGATGCGCGACAGCGCGCTGCAACAGGCGGCCGAAGCCGATGCCGAAATAGCTCAGGGCAAAATGCGCGGTCCGCTGCACGGCGTGCCGATCGCGCTCAAAGATCTGATCTGGACCAAAGATGCGCCCACCAGCCACGGCATGATCATCCACAAAGATCGTTACCCATCAGAAGACTCCACTGTGGTGGAGCGCTTCCGCGCGGCGGGTGCGGTGATTCTTGGCAAACTGACGCAAACCGAAAGCGCCTTCGCCGATCACCATCCCGATATCACCCGGCCAAATAATCCGTGGGGCAGCGCGCTGTGGACCGGCGTCTCCTCCAGCGGATCCGGCGTCGCCACCGCCGCAGGTTTATGCTTCGGCTCAATTGGCACCGATACCGGCGGCTCGATTCGTTTTCCCTCCAATGCCAACGGCCTGACCGGCATTAAACCGACGTGGAGCCGCGTCACGCGTCACGGTGCCTGCGAACTGGCGGCATCACTGGATCATATCGGCCCGATGGCGCGCAACGCCGCCGATGCCGCCGCCATGTTGCAGGCGATTGCTGGTCGCGATGACAAAGATCCCACCTCCAGTAGCGAGCCGGTGCCGGATTATCTGGCGCTGATGACGCGCGGCATCAGCAAGATGCGCATCGGTGTTGATAAAAGCTGGGCGCTGGAGAAAGTCGACGAGGAGACACGCGCTGCGCTGCAATCAGCGATCGCCACCTTGAGTTCGCTCGGCGCGACGCTGGTAGATATCACCTTACCCGATACCGAAAAAGCCGCCGCCGAGTGGAGCGCACTCTGCGCCGTGGAAACCGCGCTGGCGCATCAAGACACTTATCCGGCGCAGAAAGATCACTACGGTCCGGGCCTCGCTGGTCTGCTGGATCTCGGTCACAGCGTCACCGCGCTGGAGTATCAACGTTTGCTACTCAGCCGTGCGGCGCTGCGCGGCGATATCTCCGCGCTCTTTACTCAGGTTGATCTGATTCTGGCACCGGCTACCGCGTATGCCGGATTAACCTGGGACACCATGACCCGTTTTGGTACCGATCAGGCACTGTTTAACGGCGTGCTGCGCTATACCAGTGCATTCGATGCCAGCGGACATCCCACCATCACCTTGCCGTGCGGCAAAACCGCAGGCGGCGCGCCGATTGGCTTCCAACTGGTGGCAGCACATTTCGCCGAAACCACCATGATTCAGGGCGCGTGGGCCTTCCAGCAGGTCACCGACTGGCATAATCAGCATCCTGCGTTGTAAATCTGCGTTGTTTGCCGCCCCGATAGCTTCGGGGCGGTCATTTCACCCGCTCATGGCCTGAAACTTGCTTCAACTTCCTGACTTCCGCCCTTTTTCGCCATGTTTAGGGGATGCTGATATGAAAGAGCTTTTCACCACCGACGATCTCGATAACCGTCATCGCTTCGATGCCTGGCGTGATGCGGTGTGCTCGCGTCTGATCAACGCCCAAGCGCGACAGATGCATTCAGGCACTTTTTCCGGCAGCTTTGCCTATTCGATGCTCGGTCACATGGATATTGCCAATCACGTATCGCATACCGCGCTGATGTGGCAACGCACGCCGGAGTGCATCCGCCGCCATCCTAATCACGATTTCTATCTGGGCTACGTTTGCGCCGGCAGCGGCACGCTGCGGCAGAATGGCCATCAATCACGCGTCAGCGCGGGCGACGTGGTGATTTACGATGCCGCGACGCCGTTTGATTTTGCCATGGAGAAGGTGGCGATCAATATCGTGCATCTGCCACGTCACATCATGGAGAAGGAAGCGCCAGCTACTGCCAAACTGGCGGGCAAAACGCTGGATCTCACGCGCCCCGGCATGGCATCGCTCAAGTTGCTGCTGCAGGAAGCGTTCGTGTTTAATCCCGACCGCGAGAACCCGTTTCTGGCTGAGCAGTTTGCCAACACGCTGCTGAATATGATTTCGGTGAGCGTCAATTTGCAGCACAGCGAAGAGGCGCTGAAGCCGGATCTCTACTCACGCGTGGTGAGTTTTCTGCGTCACAACCTGCAGGAGCCCGAGCTATCGGTGGCGCAGATCGCCAATGTGCATCACGTCTCGCCGCGCACCATCAGCCGGGTGTTTGCCGCGCACGGCACCACGCCGATGAACTTCCTCTGGCAGGAGCGTTTGCAGGCGTGTCATCGCATTCTCGCCGAAGGCAAAGCGCGCAATATCACCCAGGTAGCGTTGGATCACGGCTTTAGCGATATGTCGCACTTCAGCCTGGCGTTCCGCAAAACCTTTGGTTATACGCCCAGCAGCCTGTTACGGCAGCCGGACGCGCCGCTACTTTTGTAGCGTGGTGATCACGCGCTCGGCGGTGTATTCCATGCTGCTGCGCGTGTTCATCGCTTCACTGCGCATCAAGCGGTACGCCCCCGATTCATCCAGCCCGAAGGTTTGCATCAGCACGCTTTTGGCCTGCGCCAGTCGCTCACTCCGCGCTTGACGCGCCTGCTGTACCGCACGCAACCGCTGCTGGTGACGCACGGTTTTTAGCGTGCCAATCATTTGCACAATCAAGGCAAACGGATTGAGTTCACGCGCAGCTATGGCATTCGGCTGGAGTTGCAGCAGTAGCGGAAACAGCCGTGCGTTGTGGCTATCCGCCAGCGCGATGATGGGAATATCCCTTTCGCGCGCGCTGATAAACAGCGGGGTTAACAGTGGCTGCTGATGCATATCGATCGCCACCAGCAGCAGCTGCGTATCCGTGGAGAGTGAGGCGGCAGGCGGCCAGCTGTGCTGCGCGTGACAGCCCAGCTGCGTCAGCGAGGCGCAAAACGCGCGCACGCTCTGTGAATCAGGATGGAAAATATGCAGCCGGACACCAGAAAGCGTTGCCAGTAATGATTGTTCAGTCATGGTTCACCCTATGCGCATCCCGAATGAGGAAAGCTCACAGTAAGCGAGCGGATGGGTTGACGCTTTGCTGATGCTGCCGGGTGCTGTGTCAGGGCGGACAAGGATGAGGAACGGTTTTGTAGGGTGCGCATTCATGCGCACCTTTTAAATGATGCTCAAACATGAAACCCCAAAAACTGCTCCGCCACGCTGGCGCTCGACTGGGTTTTCGGATCGATCTTCTGCACAATCTGCCCCTTTTCAATCACATGAATCTGGTCAGAGAGCGCGTAAAGAAACTCGATATCCTGCTCCACCAGAATGATCGAAATATCCATCTCATGGCGCAGCCGCCGCAACGTCTCGATAATCTCCTCGCAGATATTCGGTTGAATCCCTTCCGTTGGCTCATCCAGCAGCACCAGCTGCGGCTGGCCGCACAGGCATCGCGCCAACGCCAGCAACTGCTGCTCGCCGCCCGATAGCGCACCGCCCGGCTGCGCCAGCAGGCGTTTCAGGCGCGGAAAATACGCCAGCATCTGCTCGATAATCTCTACGGCGCGGGAGAAGTGTTTCACGCAGCCCATGCGCAGATTCTCCTCCACCGTCAACTGCGGGAAAATCTGTCGCCCTTGCGGCACAAAACCAATGCCCGCCAACGCCCGCTGGTGCGCCTGATAACGGGTAATATCGATGCCGTTCAGGGCGATTTGGCCTTGCCAGGCCGGCAGTTCACCCATAATGGTGCGCAGCAGCGTGGTTTTGCCCATGCCGTTGCGGCCCAGCACGCCGGTAAACGACTTAGCACCGACAAACAGCTCGGATAAGTTCAGCACCGGAATCTTGTTGTAACCCGAGACCATCTCTTTAATTTCAAGCATGTTTAATCTCCAGATTGCCGAGATACGCCTCTTTCACCCGCGGATTTTGCGTCACCTCGCGGAAGCTGCCTTCCGCCAGCACCGCGCCCTGGTTAAACACCGTCACCTGCTGCGCAATCATGCTGATGAACTCCATGTCATGTTCCACCACCACCACCGTGCTCTGCTGATTAATCGCCTTGATCAGCTGCGCGGTTTTGCGCACTTCCTGATGCGTCATACCCGCCGCCGGTTCATCCAGCAGCACCAGCTGCGGTTTGGAGATCAGAATCATCCCCAGCTCCACCCACTGCCGCTGACCATGCGCCAGTTCCGAGAGCACCGCATGTTGCAGATCGACCAGACCGATATCCTCCAGCACCTGTTCTATCGCCGCCGGCAGCGCCGCTTTCGCCAGCTTATTCGCCGCCGCCTGCCACAGATTTTCCCGCACGCTTAAGCCTTCGAACACGCTCGGCACCTGAGTTTTAATGCCAATCCCCAAACGCGCGATTTCCCATGGCCGTTTGCCGGAGATCACCTGTTCGCGATAGCGGCACTCGCCGCGCGTCGGCGTGACCTGGCCGCTCAGCATCTTGAAGAAAGTGCTTTTGCCTGCGCCGTTAGGGCCGATCAGGCAGCGCAACTCACCTTCACGTAGGGTGAAATCCACCTCTTTCACCGCATGCACGCCGCCAAAACTGACGCCCATTTTGCGGGTTTCCAGTAACACGTTGGCCGTCATGGTTTCACCTCACTGACCTGCGCGCGGCTGGCGGGCGCGGCGGGACGCTTGCGCCGCCGCAGGCGCTGCAACGTTGGCAGAATGCCGCCTGGAATCAGCAACACAAATACCGCCAGAATCACGCCCAGCACTAAATTGACATCCACGGTTTGCTGCGCGCCCAGCCGCGTCACCATCCACTGTAACAGCACGCAGCTGATCACCGGACCCAGTAGCGTGCCGCGTCCACCGACAATCACCCAGATGATGATCTGCGCCGACTGGCTGATGCTGAACACGCCGGGACTGACAAAGGCGCCCCAGTTGACGTACAAACAGCCCGCCAGTCCGGCAATGGCCGCGCCGATGGCGAAGGTTGCCAATTTATGCGCCGGCACGTTGTAGCCGAGCAATCCGGCGCGCTGCTCGTTCTCACGAATCGCTACCACGGTTTTGCCAAAACGGCTCAGCAGCACGAACTTCAGCAAGGCGTAGCACAGCGCCAGACATCCGGCGGTGACCATAAAGATCGCCTCGGGCGATAAAATCGCCTCCGGCTGGAACGGCAGGTTAAGCGTCGGCACCGAAGGAATGCCGTTAAAGCCGCCCAGCAACGCCTCGCCGATGTGGTATTCGCTGCCGGAGGTGGAGTTGACCCAGTTAAACAGCACCAGACTCACCGCCAGCGTGATGGCGCCGAGATAGACATCGCTGACGCCGCCATAAAAAATCACATAGCCGAGCAACAGCGAGAACGACGTTGGCAGCAGCACCGCCATCACCACCGCCCAGGTCGAATCGCCCCAGTTGATAGCGCAAATCGCATAGGTGTAGGCCCCTAAACCGAAAAACGCCGCCTGACCAAAGCACAGGATGCCGCCGTAGCCCCAGATGAACGCCAGGCTGAGCGACAACAAACCCATCACCAGAAACACCGTCAGCGACAGCAAGGTGTAGAGCTCAATCGCGCCTGACAGCCACAGCGCCACCAGCACCATCGCCAGTGAGGTGATGACAATCTGGATCTTTTCCGAGAACAGTTTCATTACAGCGATCTCCTGAAGAAGCGTCCGGTGATGCCCTGCGGCAGCAAGCGCAGCAGCACAATGGCGCTCAGCAATAGCGCGACGGCACCAAACACCGGCGTGGAGAAGTACGTCACCAGCTGCGAGATGGTGCCGAACAGCGTCGAGGCGGAGAGCGTTCCGGCGATGATGGCGCTACCACCGCCAATCACCGTGATAAAGGCTTTGGCGATAAAGCTGACACCAATGGCCGGGATCACGCCGGTAATCGGCGCTAACAGCGCGCCGCCTAAACCCGACAGCGCTGCGCCCAGGCCAAACGTCAGGCTGTAGATTTTGCCCGGATTGCTGCCGAGCGCCGCCGCCATGCGCGCATTCTGCATGGTGGCGCGCGCGCACAAACCTAAAGTGGTGAAGCGCAGCAGCAACCACAGCGCGCCGAGCAAGGCGATCGCAAACACAATCATGAATAGCGAATAACCGCTGGTGCTGTAGCTGCCGATGCTGACGCTGGGCAGCGGTGAACTGATGCCCAGCGTGGTGTTGCCGAACAGCATGGTGGCGGCACCAATCAGTGCCAGACTCAGCCCCCATGTCGCCAGCATGGTATCGATCATCCGCCCGTACAGATGACGGATAATCACGCGCTCGATTACCGCGCCAAACACCCCCACAGTGAGCGGCGCAATCACCAGCATCGAGATCCAGATCGGCACGCCCCACTGATTGGTGGCGAGAATGGCGCTGTAGCCGCCCAGCATCATGAATTCGCCGTGCGCCATATTGACGATTTTCATCATGCCGAACACCACCGCCAGCCCGACGCTCATGATCACCAGCACGGCGATGGCATTAAGCACTTCAATGGCGTAGATAATGAACAGATCCATAGCGGCTCCTGTCACAGCTCAATTTGATACTGTTTGGTATCGCGCGGGTTTTTCTTCAGATCGCACACCATCGCGGTATCCACCGGCGCTTGATCGGTGAAGGTTTGCAGAATTTTCATCTGATGGTTTTCCACTTCGGCGATATGCACATCCAGCGAACAGTGATGCGTCGCCGGATCCACACTCAGCTTGCCGCTCGGCGAGGTCAGCGTGACGCCGGACTCCAGCGCCTCGATCACCTTCATGCGATCGATATCGCCCGCTTTGCGCACCCCTTCCGCCCAGATCAACATGCCCTGATAAGCGCCCATCGCCAGGTCGCTGATGTACGGCGTATTGGTGCCGTAGCGCGCATGGAATCGCTCAACGAAAGCTTTGTTTTCCGGTGAGGGGATTTCCTGCATATAGTTGGCGGCCACCAGGATGCCGTTGCTCTCTTCCGGTGACAGAATGATATGTTCGTTGCCGCCGCCAAATACCGTGGAAGCAATCGGGATCTTGCCGCTCATACCGGCGGCATGCCACTGGCGATAGAAGGAGATGTGCGCGCCACCGACCAGCGCTGACCACACCATGTCGGGTTTGGCGCTCTGGATTTTGGAGATCGCCGCACCAAAATCGGTGACATCCAGCGGGAAGAATTCAACCGTCACCACTTCGCCGCCGTTATCGTGCACCGACTTTTTCACCCACGCCGAGACGATTTGGCCGTAGTTATAATCCGCCGCCAGCACGTAGACTTTTTTGCCCCACTTCTTCACCGCGTAAGGCACCAGTTTTTCCACGGTTTGCGCCGGCGTCGAACCGGAAGAGAAGTAATTGCGATCGCACACGCCGCCTTCATATTGCGCCGGATAAAAATAGAGCGAGCGAAAACGATCCAGCACCGGACGAATAACTTCACGCGAGGCCGAGGTAATGCCGCCGTGCACCACCGCCACTTTATCTTTCAGCGCCGCCTGCTGCGCATATTGTGCATAAAGCTGCATATTGGATTGCGCATCGTAATTAATCACCTGCAACGGGCGACCTAATAAACCACCGGCTGCGTTGATCTCCTCCGCTGCCAAATTAATAGCGTTCGACATCGGCTTACCGTAGATATCGAGCCCGCCGGATAAGTCGAGAATACTGGCGATTTTGATGGCGTCTTTGCTGTCGGCAGCGAAAGAGAATTGAGGCGCAACGCCTGCAGCCAAGCCTAATGCCGAAACGGCTGAACCCTGGATAAATGAACGACGACTAATAGCCATAGCAACCTCTTGAAAAGAGAAGGATCAAACAGGAGTGTTTCCGGGAGACCGGAAAGAATAAACGCGAGCTACAGACGGCGCTGTCTGCATTGACAAGAGGGTTGCCACATCGTTGGGGCGTTATTTTTTATAAAGCAAGAAGTGGGCCAAATAAATTAAACAGCGCACATTCACGTAGCGGCGCGATTAATCGCGCAATAAATTGCGCCGCTACGACAACGTGCGCACTGTTAAATGGCAATGGGCACCAATTAAGTGCGCGGTCGCCATAAATGGCGACCCTACAAAACCGACAATGTCGCCATTTATGGCGACCTCAATAAAACTCAATTAAAAAACTTAATATCCGTCGGCGTGGCAATCTTCGCCACTTCACCCGCTGCTTTCAACGTGCCGCTTTCTGCATCGAAATGGAACAGAGTGATGTTATTGGTGAACACGTTTGCCACATAAAGGTATTTGCCGCTGGCATCAAAGGCGAAAGCGCGCGGTTCAATGCCATCCGCTTTATAGCGCACCGGCGATCCCAGTGAACCATCCTGCTCAATGCGGAACACCACTAAGCTGTTATCCGATCCACGATTAGCGGCAATCACAAATTTGCCGTTCGGGCTGAGGATAATGCCGCCGCCGCTGCGATACTCGGCGCTGCTGTTTTCCGTATTCAGTTTGACGCTGGATTGCTGCTGCAGACGATCGTCCTTAACCGCAAACACCACCACTTCACCGGCCATTTCGGTTATGACATAGGCGTGTTTACCATCCGGTGAAAACACCATGTGGCGCGGGCCAGAACCGGCCGGGAAGGCGACATCGCGTGAAGTATCCGCTTGCAGCGGCTGAGCGTTGCCCGCGTGATAGGCATAAGCGTGCAGTTTGTCGCCGCCGAGATCTGCAGCGTAAAGGTATTTGCCATCATGAGTGAAGGTGGTGGAGTGCGCATGTCCGCTATCCTGACGATCTTTCACCGCCCCGCTGCCGCTGGCGAACGGGAAATTCTGTACCTGCTCGCCGAGCGAACCGTCGTGATGAATCGGGAATACCGCCACGCTGGCACCGCCTTTAGCCACCGAGTAGTTGGCGACAAACAGGAATTTCCCGTCCGGGCTAATGGTGGCATGCGTCGGCTGCTGGCCGTGGCTATCCACCGCGTTAATCACGCGCACTTCGCCGCCGTGATCAATCGCCAGCGCAGTCACAGCACCGGCGTTTTCTTCGTTAGTGGTGTAGGCAAAACGTCCATCGTGCGATTTCACAATCCACGATGGGCTTTTCATTTTGATGAAATCAAGCGGCGTCAGCGTGCCGTCGCTATTGACCTTCAAACGGTACAAACCTTCGCTGGGATGACCTGGATTTTGCACTAACGGCGCATCCGGGATGCTGGTCCATGTGCCCACTAAAGCCGTTTGGTTGTGATGTTCCGCTGCAGTTGCCATTGCACTTCCCGCTAATGTGAAAACAGCCAGCGATAATGCCACGCTTAGACGTGACGCCATACCGCCAGACACCGTTTTATTGTGATTTTTCATTGTGGTACCCACCATAATCGGAATGTTCTTTATAAAAATCGTTCGCAGAGTTGGATTTTTTATTGTGATTGCGGCCAATGCTGCAGGCCGCATAACGACTATAGTGGGATTGCTTTGATTCGCGGCGAACAGGCGTGATCGTGTTCACATTATCGTGGATTTATCCGCCGCTAGAGCACGATTACCTCCAAACGTGGCAGCCGGAATAGCATAAATGCGTAATTCTTATTATTACTGCGTTTTCCTGCATGCTTTAATACAGCCCTATTAACATGCCAGGGATGCTGACGTTGCTATGCTGCAGTTTTCAAATGGTTTTCTGCTGAGTTTATCGTTATGCCTTGATATCGGTCTCGCCAATATCGCCATGATCACGCTGGCGATGCAGCGCGGCTATTTTCACGGTTTCTGGTTGGGGATTGGCACCTGCATTGGTGACTTAATCTATGCGGTGCTGGCGCTGGCGGGCATGGCGATTGTGTTGCAGTTCACCGCCGTGCGCTGGGCATTGTGGATTGGCGGCGGTGTGATGCTGCTGTGGTTTGCCGGGAAAATGCTGTATGCGGCCTTGCAAAAGCAGGCTGCACTGCCGGAAACCGAACAACAGCCCTATCGATCGCTGCTGCGCGAGTTCAGTCGTGGCGTGATGCTGGCGATGTCATCGCCGACCGCGATTTTGTGGTTTGCCAGCGTCGGCGGTGCGTTGATTTCCCGCATGGGACACGGCAGCGCGGCGGCAACCTCATCGTTTCTTGGCGGCTTCTTTATCGCGGGCGTAGTGTGGACCTGCGTGCTGTGCCTGGTGGGGAGCATGGGCGGCAAGCTGCTGGGGCAGCGTTTGTTGAAGTATTCCTATCTTGCTTCGGCGTTGATTTTTGTTTATTTCGCCATCTATGTGATTTGGTCGGGTTACCGGGAATTTATTCTGGTTTGATAGAAGGTCGCCATTAAATGGCGACCGCAACCAACATCACAACCCGGCAATCCGCTTCAAATCCGCTTCCGCGCCTGGCGCAACCGCCAATACCTGTGCGCCTTTCAACAATCGTTCACCTTCGGTATTGAACGGGTGATACCAGCCGCCCGCTTCCTTCACCAGGCAATAACCGGCCAGGCAATCCCACGCATGCATATACGGTTCGTAATAACCGACCACGCGCCCAGCCGCGACCCACGCCAGCATCAATGCGCCGGACCCAATGCGGATAAAATTCCCCCCCGCCGCCAGCAGCGAGGCGAGAATTATCCCTACTTCATCCGGGCTGACGTGGCTGTTGGCACCAAAACCGGTGACGTGGTTTTGCAGCGTGCGCGATGCATCCACCTGCAAGCGCTTGCCGTTGAGCGTGGCACCCTGACCCATCGCCGCCACGTAGCACTCCTGATAAGTGGGCGCGAAAATCACGCCAATCACCGGCACGCCGTCATGCAGCACCGCCACGGACACGCACCAGTTCGGCATGCCGTTAAGGAACGGGCTGGTGCCGTCGATCGGATCGACCACCCACGTATAACCCGATGAACCTTCCTGCAATCCGTACTCTTCGCCGAGGAAACCGTCGTCGGCAAACTGCGCGCGAATCTGCTGGTCGATCATCTGCTCCACTTCGCGGTCAGCGCGCGACACCACATCCTGCAAATCGTATTTGGTCTCGACCACCAAAGTTTCACGCTGATGGAAATACTCCAGCGCCTTCGCGCCGCCCGCGCGTGCCACCTTCTCCGCCAGAATCAGGCGCGATAACAGCGGGTCATTGTCTAATTCACTCATCATCCATCCTCAAATTAACCGGCAATCAGGGCCAAACCCTGAGGTTTAAAATCAATCGCGACGTTCGATGCCAGCGGCAACTGCTGCTCCATCTCGGCATCGACAATAAACAACGAACCCAGTTCGGTGGCGACTTCATATTCGATATGGTCGCCGAGCCACGTGCTGTGCGTCACTTCGCCGCGCAGTGCACCTGCGCCTTCTCCGCGCAGGGTGATGAATTGCGGTCGCACCGACAGCTGTGCTGCGCCGGTTTTCAGGCCGTTGCCGCGCACGCGATAGCGCTGGCTGCCGAGTCGCACCAGCGCTTCGCTGCCATCAAGCTGCTCCACTTCGCACGGTAGAATGTTAGCTTCGCCCATAAAGTCGGCGATAAACACCGAGTTCGGCGCGTGATAGAGGCTTTCCGGCGCGCCCTGCTGGGCAATATCCCCCTCTTTCATGACAATAATCTTATCGGAGACCGCCAGCGCCTCTTCCTGATCGTGCGTGACGTACACCGCGGTGAAGCCGAGCCGCTGTTGCAGATCGCGGATATCGGTGCGCACCCGGCGTCGCAAACGCTCATCAAGATTCGAGAGCGGTTCATCCAGCAGCAGCACCTGCGGCTCCAGCACCAGCGCGCGCGCCACCGCAATGCGCTGTTGCTGCCCGCCAGAAAGCTCCGATGGCAATCGCTGGCCCTGATGTTCGAGGCCCACCAGCTTCAACCCTTCGCGCGCACGGTCCTGCGCTTCACGCTTATTCATACCTGACGACTGCAAGCCATACATGATGTTGTCGAGCGCGCTCATGTGCGGGAACAGCGCGTAAGACTGAAACACCATCGCCACATCGCGCTCATTGGCGGGCAAGTTGGTGACATCTTTGCCGCCAATCAAAATGCGTCCGGCGGTGGGATGCTCCAGCCCGGCCAGCAGGCGCAGCGTGGTGGTTTTGCCGCAGCCGGATGGACCCAGCAGCGTTACCAGCGTGCCGGGCTCCACCGTCAGCGAGAGATCGGGAATGGCATCAAAACCGGCAAAGCGTTTTGAGACGTGTTCAAACACCACAGATCCAGCGGTTACGCGTGTCATACGGCTCTCTCCTGGGTTAATGAGGTTGTTGCGGGCGGCACCGCAATATCGACCGGACGGGCCACGCGGCGCAAACGCCGTTCGCCCACCAGCCACTGGAACATGCCGATGATCAGCAGCATCACCACAATCAAGACGGTTGAGTAAGCAATCGCCACACCGTATTCGCCGTTTTCCACCAGCCCGACGATGTAAGAGGTTGCCATGTTGTATTGCGCGCTCACGAGGAAGATCACCGCACTGATTGAGGTAATGGCACGCACGAAGGCGTAGACCAGCGCGGCGCTGATGGCGGGTTTCAGCAGCGGCAGTACCACTTTGCGCAGCGTGCGGAAGCTGTTAGCCCCGAGCGTTAATGAAGCTTCATCCAGACTTTTATCCAGCTGGCTCATCGCCGCGATGCCGCCGCGCACGCCGACCGGCATGTTGCGGAACACAAAGCAGGCTACCAGGATCATCGCGGTACCGGTGATCTCCAGCGGCGGCAGGTTATAGGCCATCACATAACTCACGCCGATCACCGTGCCGGGAATGGCGAAGCTCAGCATCAGCAGGAACTCGAAGGTCTGACGACCGGCAAACTTCTGCCGCACAATCAGCCATGCGGTGAGCAGGCCGACCATCGCCGTCAGCGGCGCGGCAATCAGCGCGATCTCCAGCGTGGTCCAGAACGAGTTCCACGCCACGCCGCTCCACAGCAGATGCCCGTCGCTGAAGCTGACGCCGAAGGCGCGCACGTAATGCTCGATGGTCAGCGCATCATTCAATCCCCACGACTGCACAAAGCCGCCGACCACAATCATGCCGTAGATCACCAGCGTGAACAGGCCCCACGGAATCACCATGCCGTACACGCCAAAGCGCAGCACGCGCGGCAGCTGCACATGTTTGCCGCCGTCGCCTTTGCCGGTGACGGTGGCGAAGTTTTTACCGCCGAGCCACCAGCGCTGCAGCACAAAGGCCGTCAGCGTGAAGCACAGCAGAATCATCGCCAGCACCGCCGCACGACTTGGATCGTTCTGCGCGCCAACTACCGAGAAGAAGATCTCAGTGGAGAGCACGCCGTGACTGCCGCCCAGCACCATCGGATTACCAAAGTCGGCCATGCTTTCGATAAAGCTAATCAGGAAAGCGTTGGCCAAACCCGGCGCCATCAGCGGCAGCGAGACGCGCGTGAAGGTGCGCCAGCGATTGGCGCGCAGCGTTTGTGATGCCTCTTCCAGCGACGGACTGACGCCTTCCACCACGCCAATCAGCACCAGAAACGCAATCGGCGTAAACGACAGCACCTGCGCAATCCAGATGCCGGTTAAGCCATATAGCCAGCGGCCCGGCTCGATGCCAAACAGCGCCGCCAGATGTTCCGTCACCACGCCGGAGCGACCAAACAGCAGGATCAGTGCCAGACCAATGACAAATGGCGGCGTGATGATCGGCAGAATGGTCAGCATGCGCAGCGCTTTCTTAAAGGGCAGCGGCGTGCGCGTAGCGGCTAAGGCAAACGCCAAACCGAGCAGCGTTGATCCGGCGGCAGTCATCAGCGCCAGCCACAACGTGCGCCATGCGGTGCCGCAGGTGCCGCCCGACAAGCAGGACAAGCTCCAGATCGACGGATCCTGAATGTTGCTGATTAAGCCATCCGGTTTGAAGCTGCCGTCTACGTCCTGCACCGACACCACAAACATGCTCAGCACCGGATAGAGCACAAAGATGCTTACCAGCGCGGTGAGCAGCACCAGCGACGCCACCACAAAGGCGTCGCCTTTCATCACGCCGCGTTCGGCCAGCGCAAAGGAGAACAGCAGCAGGAAAGTGGTCAGTAACAGCAGCGCACCTGCGCCCATCGCCGGCTGGCCCGATGCGAGTGCGCCGAAGCGGTTTTCCAGCCACAGCCAGCTCCAGCCGCTGTAGCCAATGGCGTGACCTTCGATGATGAGGAACAGCACGCCAAGTGCGCTGAACAGCAGCAGCAAACGGCTGCGCGCCGCGCCCGGCAGGAGGCCGCAGCAAGCGCACAGCACAAACAGCGCGATGGCGATGATGAGCCACGGATGTTCGCCCACTTGCCACAACGCAGGCGCGTTGGCGCTATCGCTCCACAGGCTGGTTAACCAGCCGCGGCTGAAGAAACCGGCTTCCAGGCTGAACCACGGCAGCAGCAGTAACGCCACTGCGCCGATGAGCAGCGCGCCTGTCAGACGACGATTATTTGCATTCATCACATACCTCGAATTCGGGTTTTTGTGCGGTGCTTAACCAGGTCGCCATGAATGGCGACCCTACGGAGTTGGGTACGGTGATTGACCCGGTCGCCATGAATGGCGACCCTACGTGGATTCATCGGGTTTTGTAGGGTCGTCATTTATGACGACCGCCCCACAAACCGCACCGATTTCACTGCGCGCTGGCACCGATCTCTTTATCCCAACGTCCCAGTAACGCTTTACGTTTGGCCGAATCGCCGTAGGTCTTGAAGTCGTAATCGATCAATTTGATGTTCTCAAAGCGCGGCGCGTACTCCGAAATCTCCGCGTTACGGTTCGACGGCAGCTGGAAGGATTTGGCCTCTTTCATATGCGATTGCGCTTCAGCGCTGAGCGCCCAGTCGTACCAGACTTTAGCGTTAGCGAGGTTGCGCGCCCCTTTCACAATCGACATCGAGCCAATCTCATAGCCGGTACCTTCGCACGGCGCGACGGTCTTGATCGGGAAACCGTCCACTTCCATCGCTACCGCATCATGCATAAACACGATGCCGACGGTGGTTTCGCCACGCGCCGCCGATTTCACCGGCGCGGAGCCCGATTTGGTGTATTGCGAAATATTGGCGTTTAGCTTTTTCAGGTAATCAAAGGCCTGATCTTCACCCATGATCTGCACCAGCGTCGCCAGCGTGTTGTAAGCCGTACCCGACGAGTTCGGGTTGGCGATCTGGATTTCCCCTTTGAAGCTTGGGTCCAGCAGATCGGCCCAGCATTTCGGCTCTTTCAGTTTTTTCGACGCCAGTAATTTGGTGTTGTAACCCCAACCGAGCGCGCCGGCGTAGATGCCCACCGTGCGGTAATGAGAGTTTTCCGCCTGCTTCTGCGCCCAATCCTGCTGCTGATCGAGCAGCGGCGATTTGTACGGCTGCGTCAGCCCCTCTTCCGCCGCCTGCATATGCGGATCGCCGGTGCCGGCCCACCAGATATCAGTGCGCGGATTGCGTGCTTCGCTGCGCAGACGTGCATAAGCTTCGCCCGCCGAGAGGCGCACCATGCTGACTTTGATATCCGGATGTGCCTTGCTGAAGATGTTGGTCATGTGCTCGCACACCACCACATCGGCGGAGCAGACCATGTTCAGATTGCCCGCCGCCGAAGCGGCAAAAGGTATGGCAGTGCAACAGAGGGATAGCGCGATGGCCATTGAGGTGACTCGCATAGTGTTCTCCTGGATTGTAGGGTTGGTGCTTCATTGGCACCTTTTTTTGCACGTGTGTGCAAAGTAGTAATGAACAAGAAATGTCCTGTCAAACACCACGCTGCGCAATTGTTAGGCGATGTCACAAAAATGCAACAAATGAGATCTTAAGCAGTTTGCACAGCTTTGCAATCTGAGGCAGACTCAGTTGCAGCCAGATTGTGAAGAGGTGTTGAGCATGCAGCATGAGAAAGCGGTGGTGAGCGCGCAGGATGTCGCTGAACGCGCGGGCGTATCGCGCTCAGCGGTGTCGCGCGCCTTTACGCCGGGCGCCAGCGTGTCACCGGCAACGCGAGAACGGGTGATGAAGGCGGCGGAAGAGTTGGGGTATCACGTCAATCATCTGGCGCGCGGTCTGGTGCGCAATCGCAGCAGCATTGTCTGCCTGATCGTGTCGGAAATCGCCACGCCCTATCGCGCCAGTCTGGTACGCTGGCTGACGCAGTTTTTGCAGGAAGCAGGCAAAGTGGCGATGCTGATCAACACCGACCGCTCGGATAACAGCGTTTCGGCGGCGCTGCAGCAGGCGATTAATTTCCGCGCCGATGCCTCAATCATTCTCTCCGGCATGCCGGATCGCACCATCACGCGCCAGTGTTACAAGCACGGTCAGCGCATCATTTTGATCAACCGCGATGAAGCGCTGCCGGGCTCGCTTAGCATCAATCTCGATGCTGAAAGCGCCGCACAAACGGCGGTGATGGCGTTTCAGCGTGCCGGTTGTCAGCATCTGGCGTTTGCCAATTCGCTGGCGGGCACGCCGAGCCTGAAAAAGCGCGAAGACACCTTTGTCCTGGCGGCTGAACGTGCGGGTTTAAGCGTGACCATCGAACGTTTTGGTACCACTTCGTACGAGAGCGGACAGATTCTGGCGCACCGCTTGCTGACGCGTCATCAGCGGCCCGACGGTGTGTTTTGCGTCACCGATTTGGTGGCCTGCGGCTTTATGGATGAAGCGCGCCATCGCTTTGCCCTGCGCGTGCCGGAAGATCTCTGTTTGATCGGTTACGACAACATCGCGCAGGCCGGTTGGTCATCCTACAATCTCACCACATTTTCCCAGCCGGTTGAGCAGTTCGCGCAGGATGCGGTGAAGTGGTTGATACAAACCGAGCAGGAGGAAACCGGCTTCACGCCGCAAGGTGAACAGCAGCACGACAGCCTGCTGTATCAGGCCGATGTGGTGTGGCGCGGGTCGGTGCGCGGCGGCTGACAAACACTTTTTACCACGCCGCGCAGCCAACGGTGCGCCGCGTCATTTTCCAGTCTCGGATGCCACAGCTGTGACACGGTCATTTCTGGCGTGGCGAACGGCAGTTCAAACATCGCTAAGCGGGTGCTGTTTTTGATCAACGGATGATGCAGAAACAGCGAACGCGGCACTAACGCGACGAGATCCGATTCCTGCGCCAGCGCCACCGCGCTGGTGAATGCCGCTACCACCGCCGCCACTTTGCGGGTTAATCCAGCCTGCTGCAGCGCATCATGAATCGGCCCGCCAAGCTCACCGCGCCGTGACGCCACGATATGACCAAAGGCGGCGAACTGGGTGATATCCAGCTGCTGCGTGAGCGGATGTCCGGCGCGCACCACGCCAACGAAGCTATCGCGGAACAGCGCCTGCAGGCGAATCTCCGGGCCCATATTGCCCAGCACGCCAATCTCCAGATCGATGTTGCCTTCACGCAAATCGCGCGCGCTTTTCTCCGGCTTGGGCACAAAACTCAGCCACGCGTGCGGTGCCTGGTGCGCCACGGCAGCGATGAGCGCGCTGCCAAAGGCTTCGACGAATCCTTCATTGGTGCGCAGGGTGAAGCAGCGATCTAACTGATGCAGATCCAGCGACTGCGCCGTCGGGCTTAACACCGCACGCGCCTCGCGTACCGTGTGATGCGTGCGCTCGCGGATCGCTTCGGCGTAAGGTGTCAGCACCATGTTGCGTCCGGCGCGCACTAACAGCGCATCGCCGGTGGTGGCGCGTAAGCGTCCCAGCGTGCGGCTCATCGCCGATTCGCTTAAGCCCAAGCGACGCGCAGCGCCAATCACGCTGCCTTCAATCAGCAGCGCATCCAAAGCAATTAACAGATTCAAATCGGCATCATTCATACGCTTTATCCTCGCCCATTGAGCACTTTGAGACAAGGCGTCTTGCGCAGGTTAATACTGCGAGTGCTGCGCGTTCCGCCTGCCCTCGCCCGGCGCTACACTCTTCTTATCGCAAACACCGTGGAGAACAACATGAAGATATTACTGATTGGCGCATCGCGTGGCCTGGGTTTGGCACTGGCGGAAACCATGCTGCAGCGCGGTTATCAGGTGGTCGCCACCGGACGTGAAAACTCGACAGGGAATTTACAACAACTGGCCGATCGCTTCCCCGCACAGTTGACGGTGGAGAGCGTGGATATCAATGAACCGGAACAGGTCGCAGCGCTGCATACGCGGCTGGCGGATTGGCAGTTCGATATGTTGTTCGTCAACGCGGGGGTGAAAAATGATGACCGAGAAACCATCGCCGATGTTTCCACCGAAGAGTTCACCCGCGTGATGGTGACTAACGCGCTAAGCCCGTTGCGGGTGATTGAAACCTTTAAAGATCGTGTTACGCCCAGCGGCACTATTGCGGTGATGTCATCTGGCCAGGGCAGTTTGACCAACAACACCAACGGTAATTACGAGGTGTATCGCGGCAGCAAAGCGGCGCTAAATATGTTTATGCGCAGCTTCGCCGCACGTAGCGGCGGCGAGCGCACGTTATTGTTGATGGCACCCGGCTGGGTGCGCACCGATATGGGCGGCCCGGAAGCGCGTTTGACCATTGAGGAGAGCATTCCGAACTTGCTGAACACCATGGAAAGCTATGCTGGGCGACGCGGAATTCATTATCTGGATTATTTAGGTCGTGTGGTGCCGTGGTAAATGAGCAGGTCGCCATACTGGTTCATAAATGGCGACCCTACAAATTCACGCCGCCCTGTAGTGGGTCGTCATTCATGGCGATCCCATGAAATTCCCACCGACCTGTCGTAGGGTCGCCATTCATGGCGACCTTATCAAAGCGGCTTACTGTTTATTAATCCGCGCAGCATCTCCCGCAGCCAGCGGTTGGCTTCATCTTCGCTGCGCGCGTTGTGCCACAGCAGCGACACTTCATAATCCGGCATGCTCACCGGCACGGGCGCGGCGCTAAGATCATACAGCTCGCACCAGGATGGCACTAAACCCTGCGGCACCGTAGCGAACAGCGGTAGACGCTTAAGCAGCATCGGCAACGCGGAAAAGTTCGGCGTCACATAGCGCACGCGCCGCGCCACACCTTGCTGTTGCAGCTGCCGATCCAGCGCGCTTTCGCTCACACCGCGATACGACACCAGCGCATGCTCGTAGCTCACGAACTGCTGCAACGTCAGCGGCGCGTCGAGTTCAATTTGCTGCCGATGCCAAACCGTGCGAAAACCGGCGCGCAGGATCTTTTCGCGCGTGAGGTCGCGGCTGGTTTCATTGCCAACCGTTATCACCACATCGGCCTGCTGCTGCTCCATCAGCGGAATCGCCTGCCACGGATCGGTGGCGATCACTTTCACATCACTATTCGGCGCCACACGCGCCAGTTCTGCCAGCAGATCCGGCATCAGCCAATGCTCCAGCCAGTCGCTCATGCCAATCCGAAAACTGTAGCTATCTTCTGCCGCGTTAAACGGCTGCTGCGTGAAGATCACGCGATGCAGATTCTGCATCAGCGGCGCGAACTGCTGCACCAGCTGTTCGGCGCGCGGCGTTGGCGTCATACCGTTTGAGGCGCGCACAAACAGCGGATCGTCAAACATCTCGCGCAGCCGTTTTAACGCCGCGCTTACCGCCGGTTGTCCGAGATAGAGCCGATTTGCCGCCTGCGTGACGCTGCGCACCTCGTACATCACCAGCAACACCACCAGCAAATTCAGGTCGATGCGCGAGAAATCATTTTCGTTGATGCTTTGCATGATTCTAATCGATTTAAATAATGATCGTGCCGCCATTATAGTGAGGCATCTTCGCAGCAACCAAAAAATTTAGGAGCACCTCATGACGATTCGCGTCGGCGATTGCCTGATTACCAAAGTGAGCGAACAAACCGCCGTCTTCCCAATCGGCGTGCTGTTTACGCCGCATCGCGCGGAAATGAGTGATGAATTAGCCAATCAACCTGCTGAAATGTCGATTCACAGCTGGGTAATACGTACCGGCGAACACACCATCATTATCGATACCGCCACCGGCAACGGGCGTAACCGCGACAACAAACCGCTGTTTCACCAGCTGAATACGCCGTATGCCGCAAACCTCGCGCAGGCGGGGGTTGATCCGGCAAAAGTGACGCTGGTGCTGATGACGCATATTCATACCGATCACGTTGGCTGGAATACGCATCAGCGTGATGGCGAATGGCTGCCGATGTTCCCGAATGCGCGCTATATCTGCTCGGCGCGGGAACTGACGCACTGCCAGCAGAATCCGGCGGCGCAGGAGCTCTATCGCGACAGCATTCTGCCGCTGATAGCAAGCGGACAGCTTGAGACTATCACCGTGCAGGATTCACCTTTGTTTGCTGGCGTGCTGCGCTATCTCTCTACGCCCGGTCACAGCGTTGATCATGCCTCGATCGTGTTGGAAAGCGCCGGTGAATCGGCCATCTTTGCCGGCGACGTGATGCATAATGCTATCCAGTTTCAGTACCCGCACTGGAACTCACTGTTTTGCGAGAATAAAGCGCTGGCGGTCACTTCACGGCAACGGGTGGTGGACTGGTGCGCACAACATCAGGCAATCTGGTTCAGCACCCACTTTAATGGCAGCGCGTGCGGACGCGTCACGCGCGACGGGCAATGGATTCCGCTGGAGGTTTAACCTGATGCAATACGCTGATTATCTCACCGCTTCGATTGACGATTTACAGCAGGCGCTGACCCAGCACAGGGTGAGCGCGCGCCAGTTAGCCACCTTCGCGCTGCAGCGCATTGCCGAGGTGGATCAACCGCGCTACAACGCCATCACCTGGCTGTTTGCCGAACAAGCCTTAGCGGCAGCGGACATCAGCGATGCGCGTCGTCAGCGCGGCGAGGTTGCGGGACCGCTGGAAGGGATTCCGGTGCTGATTAAAGACAATATCGAAGTGCAGGGCTGGCCAACCAGCGCCGGTTCGGTGCTGCTGCGTGAGGTTATCGCCAGCGACGATGCGCCGCTGGTTACCCGACTGAAAAAGGCAGGTGCGATTCTGATCGGCAAAACCGCCATGCACGAGCTGGCGGCAGGCATCACCGGCGCGTCGTCGTTAAGCGGATTTACCCACAATGCGTGGGTTGAAGGCCGCTCGCCGGGCGGATCGAGCAGCGGTTCCGCCGTGGCGGTCGCAGCCGGTTACGTGCCGCTGGCGATCGGCAGCGATACCGCCGGATCGGTGCGCATTCCGGCAGCGTTTAACCATCTTTTTGGCCTGCGCATGACGCGCGGTGCAATCAGCACCGACGGCATTGTGCCGCTGTCGCCAACTCAGGATATTCCCGGCCCGCTGGCGCGGTCGGCGGCGGATTTACGTTTAGCGTCTGAAATTCTTAGCGGACAACAGTTTGCGGAGAGCGATGAGCCGCTGCGCATCGGCATCTGGCTGGAAGGGTTTGCAGCCGATGAAGGCGAGATTAATCAGGCGGTGCGCGCGGCGCTGGCGGATTTCGCGCCGCGTGAGGTGAGTTATCCGCAGCTGGAGACGTTGGCCGCCGACGCCAATATCATCGGCTACGAATTTGCCGCTGCGCTGGCGGCGTATCTGGCGGATAAATCGCAGGCGCAGGTCCGCACGCTGGCGGAAGTGGTGGCGTCCGGGCGCTATCATCCTCAGCTGGAAACGGTGTTTACCACGCGGGCCCAGCATCCGGGCGTTGAGAGTGAAGGTTACCGGCGGGTGCAGCAGCGTCAGCGCGATCTGTATTTGCAGCTGGCAGAGTTTTTCGCCGCGCAGCAGATCAATCTGCTGGCTTATCCGGTAGTGCGCCGTGCGCCGGTTAAGCACGGCGAGATGCAGGAAGGCAGCAACGCGCTGATTTCAGCGGTGACCGGCGCGCCGGCGATCAGCATTCCGGCAGGATTCAGCGCCGAAGGTTTGCCGATTGGGCTGGAGTTGCTGGCGCTGCGTGGGCGGGAAGATTTGTTGCTGAGTGTGGCGGATAAATTCAGGTGCGCATAAATGCGCACCCTTCTTACCCGTGCAACGCCAATCCCTTAATCGCCTTATCCACCGCTTTCTTCGGCCCGCGTAGCCCAATGCCGACCAGATTTAAATTATCGGCATCCTCCGCCCTAAACACTTCGCGGTTCGCCGCGTCGTGGCCGGTAGAGAACATCGCTTCCACGTAAGGAATAATGGTTAACTCGCGCTCCATTCCCTGACGGTGCGCACGCTGTAAACCGGCTAAATCTCCGGCAAACACCAGCATCGGCTGGCCCGCCATGTTGCCGTACTGTCGCGCTTTGGCATCAACATAGGGTTCACCCATCATCTCGGGGGCGGCGGACGCCACGCCGGTAGCGAGGAACGCCACCACATTCAGGCGCTGCCAGGTGGCTAAATCATCACGTACGATCAGGGCGATTTTGGTATCAAACATCTGCAACAACTCTCCAATGACAACGAAAACCTCATCATCTAAGAGCAGGCGGGGAAGCGTATAGAACGTTTGTGCACTGACGTTGATAAGCGGCGGGCGTCATGCGATAGGCGCGCTGAAACCAGCGGCCCAGATGGCTTTGATCGGCAAATCCAACCTGCGCCGCCACCTGCACCGGCTCAATGCCCTGCGCCAGCAACGTGCGCGCGCTGCGCAAACGCAAACGCACCAGATAGGCATGCGGCGATTGGCCGAACGCCTGTTTGAACTGGCGCGTCAGGCGGAATCGATCAATGCCGGAAAGGCGCGACAGCTCATCCAGACCAATATCCTGCGCCATAAAATCGTGCAGATAGTCGCGCAGCAGCTGCATCTGACGCATCGCTTCGCTGTGCTGCAGGCTGGGTTTGGTATCCAGATGGCGTGACAGCAGGGTGAGCAAATGATCGAGGCTTTGATCGCGCGCCAACCGCCCTTCGCCCTGATGTACGGCAAACCAGGCTTGCTGAATGGCGCTGGCTAACAGCGGATCGTCAGTCAACGTGTGGCGGAAAGCGCCTTCGATATTCGACACATCGCCCAAGCCGCGACGCTGCATCATTTCCGCCACCCAGCTTTGCGGCAGATAGAGCATCACGTAGGTGAATCCCTCTGCGTCCGGCGCATGTCCGTCGTGTACCGCGCCCGGTTCAATCAAAATCGCCCGGCCCGGCGTGCTGGTGTGCAGCGAACGATGGCAGTTGAAACGTTGTAAACCTTGCTGTGTCACGCCCACCAGCAGCTCGTCGTGATCGTGCGGATCGTAAGCGTGCCCGCGAAAATGCGCGTTGACGCTTTCAATTCCGGTCTCATCGTCACGACGAAAATCAACCCAATCATTATTGGCTGGCATAGGCAATCTCTGGCAAAGACATCAGGCATAGCCTAGCAGCCGAAACCACAGATAATCCAGCGGTAACAGCAACACCGCGCTAAGCAGAAAAATCAGTGCGCACAACTGTAAACCGGCCTTGGCCGGAACGTTGCCGAGTCCCATCGCCACCACCACCGGCGATGCCTGATACGGCAGCAGCGGCGTAGCGTAGGCAAATACCTGCAACATGATCACGGTGAGCAGCGGAAAGCCAGATGCGTTCGCCAGTTCTTGCGCCATCGGCGTTACCATCGCCGGTACGCCGTTGGCGGTGAGCACAAAATTCAGTAGCGACACCAGCGCATTGAGCACCGCGAAATTGCTGAAAGATGGGTGTTCGTGCAGCGGCAACACGTTAAGCAACGCATTGGCGATCATCCGTCCCAGGCCTGAATCCACTACCAGTGTGGCGACGCCAAGAATCCCGGCAATGTAAATGCAGGTGCGGAAATTTACCCCGCTGGCAAAGTCCTCGCTGGAGATAAAACCTACGCGCGGCAATAAACAGATACAGGCTGCCGCCAATCCCACCCACGCAGCCGGTAAGCCGTGTACGCTGTCGGTCATCCACAGCAGCAAGGTGATCGCCAGCAGGCCAATTAAGCGCCACTCGCTGCGGCTAAGCGCGGCTAAGCTGTCGCGCTGGTGGACCGCTTTGGGCTGCGCACGAAACAGATACAGCAGGCAACCTATCAACAACAAGCCCTTAGCGATGCCCACCACCGGCATATGTAGCAACCACCACGGCAACCATTGCAGATGTAATTGATACGCGCTCTCCGCCGCGCCGCTCAGCACCAGATTCGGCACATTGGCGGGCAAAATACTGGCGGAGAGCTGGAAGGTGCCAAATCCCACCGCCAGCGCCAGGCCAATACTGCCTCGACTGCCCGCTTTGATTCCCGCACGTTCGCCCATCGCCAGCACCACCGGCATCAGCAGCGCGATGCGTCCCATATTTGAGGGCATAACAAACGCCAGCAGATAAGTCAGCAGCACGGTTCCCGCAATCATACGCGGCCAGCTTTGGCTAAGCGGCACCACCAGCCAGTTCGCCCAGCGCTGCGCCAAACCAACTTTGCGGATCGCCGCGCCCAGCACAAACCCGCTGAGCACCAGCCAAAACGCCGACGAGGCAAAACCGCTGAATACGCTGCTGGCAGGAGCCAGCTGGAGCAACATCGCCGCCGTGAAAAACAGCAGCGCGGTGACGTATTCCGGCAAACGCGCGCTGGCCCACAGTAAAATGGTGATGCCGACTACCAGCGCGGTGAGCCAGAAGTTGAGATCTAAGGGCATGGGTGAACTCCCTTTCTATTCCAGGTCGCCATAAATGGCGACCCTACGAGTGGGTGCGTTAACCCGCCAGCTGCGAGAGCCAGTGGATTAGCGCAGCGCTGCCCGGCTGGCTGAGCGAGCGCTGCGGCCAGGCGAGGAAATAGGGTTTGCTAAGCGGCAAGCTAAGCGGATCGACCACAACCAAATCGCCGCGCGCCAGTTCGTTGGCAATCAAACGGCGCTGGCCGAGCAGCAAACCCGCGCCTGCCACGGCAGCATCAATCGCCAGCGAGGTGAGATTGAAGCTGAACGACGGCTGCGGCGGGGGATCGTCAATGCCTTTGGCTTGAAACCAACTAAGCCAGTCAGGTAAGAAGCGCCCTTCGTTACCCCAGTCGAGGTGGATAAGCGGCGCACGCTGCAACACATCCATACCGGCAAAACGTAGTAGCAGTGCCGGGCTCGCCACCGGCAGCACCTCGTCGAGAAACAGCAACTGCTTATCCAACTGAGGATAGCGATCTTCGCCGAAGCAGATGACAAAATCGGCCGGCGTGGCGTTGAAATCCACCTGCGTATGGGTGCCGTGTAGCGATAAATCGATTTCTGGACACTGCTCACGCCACTGCGCAATATTCGGCAGCAGCCATTTTGACGCCAGCGCCGGCAGCGAATAGAGCGTTAATCGCGGCACCGACGCCGCATGGCGCAGGTTTTGCTGGCCGAGGTGTAGAATGTCGAACGCCTCAGTGACATAACGCAGATACTCTTTGCCCATCTCCGTCAGCATCACGCCGCTTTGCGTGCGCACAAACAGCGTGCTGCCCAACTGCTCTTCCAGCTGGCGAATTTGCTGGCTCACGGCGGCTGGCGTTAACGCCAGCTGCGCAGCCGCTTTCGCCAGGCTGCCCAGTTCCGCCGCCACTTTGAAGGATTGAATGACGCTGATTTTGGGCAAACGCGGTGATGGCGCGGGCATTAAGGTTTCCTTAGCAAGGTGTTAAATTTTTATCGTTACGTATTAACATATCAGCGAGTTACAGTCTTTACACACCTGTAACACATGAGAAGTAAAACTATGTCTGCCTTGATTCGTTTCGATCTGCATCCGCTGGCCGATGCCGACTGGCGTCGCACCTGCCGTGAGCAACTTAATCAGCACGGCGCTTTAGTTTTGCGTCAGTTCCTGCAGCCCGCTGCGCTGCAGGCCATCATTGCCGAAGGCGATGCGCAGCGCCATCTGGCGTATCACACCGCCAGCAAACACAACGTTTATCTGATGAAAAAAGATGAGGCCTTCAGCGCCGATCATCCGCGTAATCGCGATGTCATTAGCACCAAAGGCTGCATCACCGATGATGTGATTGCCGCCGATTCGCCGCTGCGCCAGCTCTACAACGATGAACTGTTCAAAAGCTTCCTGTGCGATGTGCTGGGTGAAGAGGCGCTCTATCCGTATGCCGATCCGCTTTCGTCGATCAATCTGCACTACGCGCCCGACGGCCAGGAACTGGGCTGGCATTTTGATAACTCGTCGTTCGCCATCACGCTGCTGGTGCAGAAACCGCGCGCCGGCGCCGTGTTCCAGTATGTGAAAGATCTGCGCGATGCCGATGCCGGTGAGATGAATTTCGACGGTGTAGCGGCGGTGCTGGATCAGCGCCAACCGGTAGAAGCGCTGGCGATTGATGCCGGAGATTTGGTGCTGTTCCGTGGGCGCAATTCGCTGCATCGCGTTACGCCAACCCAAGGCGATATCACCCGCATGCTGGCGGTGCTGGCGTATAACACCGAGCCAGGCATTGCCCTGTCGGAAACCGCCCGCATGACGTTTTACGGACGCTTATAAATCGATTAACGCCCGCCAGCCACGCACAAAAATCTGCTGGGTGCGAAAAGCCACCAGCGCGCGCCAGTCAGCGTCGGCGGGCCAGAATCCTTCCACCAGCTCCTGCTTAATCGCCCGCCCGCTTTCACTGGCTGGATCGCCTTGCAGATGCAGCCAGTGATCGTCGCGCACGCGGCGATGCATCTCCTCGCCAGGATAGGTGCCGCACTCCACCACCAGCGGCAAAATCTGCGTCTTCGGTAGCGACGTCAGCAGAAATTGCGACACATAGCCGGTAGCCGTCGCGGTCACGCCGGTTTCGCTGTCGCGCCCTGCGCCGGTGAACAGCAGCGTTAACCATTCTCCATAAATCTCCTTGCCCCAGTCATGTGCGGCAAAACGCTGCTCGGCAATCGACAGCAGCATCGGATGTCCCCACGCGCCCGCGCCGGTGTGCAGATCGAAGCTGATGATGGTTTTGGCCTGCGACAAGTGATCGGCGATGATGGTTTGCAGCGTGCGGTACGACCAGCCTGGCTGTTGGCCGCCGAAGAAGATACCGTCCGCCGCGCCATATTGCCCCGCTTCCACCACGCGTTTTATCGCCGGCCAACCGGCGCTGTTGAGCGCGTCAGCTAACAGCTTATCGGCGCGGGCACGTTCCCCGTGGTAAATGCCATGCCACGCAGCGTAATCGGGATTGGCGGGTGTGGGCTGTGAAAAATCGATAAAGTTGCGATTGAGGTCGATGTTGTCTTCATTGACGCGGCGTAAATGCGCCGCGCCCCACGGATTGAGCAGATGCAGCATCACGATAGCAGTATCCGCCGGCAGCGCCGTGAGGTTGAAGGTTTCCAGCCAGGCGATCTGGCAATCGGAACCGTAATAGCCTTCTACGCCGTGCGTGCCGGAGATCACCAGCATCAGCCGTGATGCGTTGACATCGCCGATTACCGCTACGTCAGTGAAAAGTTCCTCGCCCTGCGGACCGGGTAACGGATGCGCGTAGGACGTTAATGCGCCGTTTTGCCGTTTGACGGCGGCGAGAAAGCGGGCGCGTTGAGTTGGGTAGTGCGGTAAGTTCGTCATGATTTTTGAGTGAGTGTGGGTGCGGTTGGTGGGCAAGGTCGTCATCAATGGCGGCCTTGCGTGCATATGAATTTTACGGATAGACCTTAAATTTGAAGTACTTCTTCGCCAGTTGATCGTAAGTGCCGTTGCTGTGCAGTTCGGCCAGCGCGGTGTTGATCAACTTCAGATTGGCCGCATCGTCTTTACGCAATCCAATGCCCACCCCATTGCCCAACACCTCTTTATCCACCAGCGTGGCGCTGATGACATAGTCTTTGCCGGCTGGCGTGTTAAGAAAACCTTGTTCTGCCGAGACTGCATTCGCCAGGCTGGCGTCGAGCCGTCCCGCCACCAAGTCAGGGTAGATCTCCATCTGATTGGGGTAAGAAACCACACTCACGCCTTTGGTTGCCCATTGCGCTTTGGCGAAAGTTTCCTGAATGGTGCCCTGCGCGACGCCGATTCTTTTGCCGCGCAGCGCAGCAATGTCGCCGGACAGCGGGCTTTTTGCCGGTGTGAGCAGCGCGCTCGGTGTGACATAAAGCATGTCGCTGAAGGCCACTTGCTCGCGGCGTTTCTCCGTCATCGACATCGCCGAAAGAATCGCATCAAATTTTCTCGCCTGCAGCGCCGGAATGCTGCCATCAAAACCGATCTGCACCCATTGGCACTTCACTTTGGCCTGGGCGCAAATCGCGTTGCCGAGATCGATATCAAAGCCCTGCAGCGAACCGTCGCTGGCTTTGGATTCAAACGGCGGGAACGTGGGATCGACGCCGAAACGCAAGGTTTGCTGAGCAAAAGAAGCGTGGCTGAAAGCGCTCAGTGAAAGCAGTAAGGCAAAGGACAAACTCTTCTTCATTGTTATCTCCGGCAGGTAGCTAAATTCACAACGTCATACAGAGTTAATAACATGGTGGACATGATCTCACTACAGAAATTACGGATTTAATGTAGAGTAAATACTTATAATTGTTAGTAGGTTAGCTTTTATTTATGCCCCATTAAGTTTTACTTAATGCTCTCCAGTTGCATGTCATTCTTTTGTCATAACTCGCTCACGCTGATGTCAGAGCCGATTGCTTATCCTGATGGCCTACCTTGCCATCTGGAGCATTACGATGAAATTGAACAAACTTACCCTTGCAGCGGGCATGCTGCTGGCTATCGCCGGCGGCGCAGCGCAGGTTCAGGCGCAGCCGGTTAAGAATATTGTGCTGGTGCACGGCGCGTTCGTCGGCGGTGCGGGCTGGCGTCCGGTGTATGACCGTTTGACGCATGACGGCTACAACGTGACGCTGGTACAAGAACCGCTGACCGGCTTCCCGGAAGATGTGACGGCGACGCGCCGCATTATCGATCAGCAAAATGGGCCGGTGATTCTGGTTGGTCACAGCTACGGCGGCGCGATCATCAGTGAAGCCGGTAACGACACTAAAGTCGCTGGGCTGGTTTACATCGCGGCGCATGCGCTGGATAACGGTGAAACCGAAGCCAGCAACGGCAAAAAATTCCCTAATAGCGCGCATCCGTTTGCTAAATCCAGCGACGGTTATCTGACCATCGCGCCGGAAAATTACCACAGCGATTTCGCTGCCGATTTACCCGCGGCGCAGGCTGATTTTGAAGCGCACGCGCAGATGCCCACCAACTTCGCGGTGTTCACCGCCAACATTCCTGACCCGGCGTGGAAGACCAAGCCTAGCTGGTACATGGTGGCGAAAGCTGACAAAATCATCAGTCCCGATCTGGAGCGCATGTACGCCAAACGCGCGCACAGCCACACGGTGGAGATTGCCGGCGCCAGCCATTCGGTGTATCAATCGCATCCTGACGACGTCGCGAAGTTGATCGAGCAAGCCGCGTTACACGCCCAGCCCTGAAACCCCTCCCGCGGAGAAGCGCATGAAAATCTTGGTGATTGAAGATGAAGCCAAAGCGCGCGATTACATGCGCAAAGGATTGACCGAAGCGGGATTTATCGTTGATGTGGCGGAAAACGGACAGGATGGCTTGTTCTACGCGCAGGAGCATCATTACGATTTGATTCTGCTCGACGTAATGATGCCCGGCATCGACGGCTGGCACGTGATGGCGGCGCTGGATAAGCAGATCCACACGCCGGTGATTTTCCTCACCGCTAAAGGCACGCTGGAGGATCGCATCAAAGGGCTGGAATTGGGCGCTGATGATTATCTGGTTAAGCCCTTTTCGTTCGCTGAACTGCTGGCCCGCGTGCGCACCCAACTGCGGCGCGGCGGTCAGCAGAAGTTACCGGATATTCTCCAGCTGGCCGATCTACAACTGGATATCCTGAAACGTCGCGTTGAGCGCGGCGGTCAGCGCATTGATCTCACCAACAAAGAGTTCAACCTGCTGCACTTGTTCCTGCTGCATCCCGGCGAAGTGCTGACGCGCACCGTGATTGCCTCGCGCGTGTGGGACATGAATTTTGACAGCGACACCAACGTGGTGGATGTGGCGGTGAAACGCCTGCGGCAGAAAATTGATGGCCCGTTTGCCCAGCCGCTGATTCACACCGTGCACGGCGTGGGATATCGCTGCGAAGCTGAATCATGAAAACCCGCTCTCTCGCCGCGCGCCTGTCGCTGCTGCTGAGCGCCACGGTGATCGTCATCTTCTCACTCAGCGGCATCGCGCTTTATCACTCGCTGGCAACGCAGATTGGCGTGCGCGACGACGCGGCGCTGCTGACGCGCATCGATCAGATTCGCACGCTGTTGCGCGATGAAGATGCGCTTAAGCTGATCCAGCAAAAACCGCGTCTGTTTGCCAATATGCTCGGCAATACCGAATCGTTATTGGTGCTGCGTTTTCCCGGCCAGCCGCCGCTGATTGTGGTCAATCCCGGCCAACGTCCGGTTCCCGCGATTACGCCGGTTGCCGCCGATCAGCCGCTGGCGCTGTCGTCGGTGCATCATCTCGCCGCCGCCGACGGCACGCCGTTTATCTCGGCGGCCGCGCTGGCACCAACGCGCGATGGCAACGGCCAGATTGAGATCATCACCGGCCGCCTGATGAGCGACCGCACGCAAACGCTTAACAGTTATCGCAATCAAATTATTCTCGCCACCGCGCTGGCGGCGTTGCTGGTGGCGGCGATCAGCATCTGGCTAGTGCGGCGCGCTTTAACCCCGCTGCGTCGTTTGGCGGCGCAGGCGGATGCGATTGACGCACGTCATTTGTCGCAGCGCATGCCACAACAGGCAGCGGCGGAATTGCAGCCGCTGGTGGCGGCGTTTAATCAGATGTTGAGTCGCCTTGAGCTGGGTTATCAGCAGTTGAGCCAGGTTTCTGCCGATATGGCGCACGATCTACGTACGCCGATTAGCACGCTGATCGGCCAAACCGAAGTGGCGCTGAGCCAGACGCGCAGCGTCGGCGATTATCAGGCGCTGCTCGGTTCCAATTACGAGGAGCTGGAACGGCTGGCGAAGATGATCGACAACATGCTGTTTCTTGCCAAAGCGGAAGATGCCAGCCAGGCAATGGATTGGCAGAACATCGATCTGGCGCTGCTCGGCGAGAAGTTGCAGGACTACTTTGACGGCATGGCGGAAGAGCAGTCGATGCGGCTGGAGATGGCGCTGCACGGCGAACTGCGCGCCGATTCGCAACTGCTGCAACGAGCGCTGGCGAATCTGATGGCGAACGCCTTGCGCTACGGCGATCGAGATTCCACCGTGCGCATTTTCAATCGGGGCAGCGCTTTGATGGTGGAGAATCAGGGTCCGGCGCTGAGTGCTGAACAGCAGGCGCGCATCTTTGATCGCTTCTGGCGCGCCGATGCGTCACGTCATCAGGGCAGCAGCGGTTTGGGATTGTCGATTGTTCGCAGCATTATGCGGCTGCATCAGGGAAGTTGTGAGGTGCACAGCGAAGATGGCGTTAATCGTTTTACGTTGCGATTTCCGTCGGTTAGATGCGGCCATTGAAACTGTGCGCATAAATGCGCACCCTACGAAATCACGTTCTCGGGTCGGCCCCCTATATTGCAAACCTGCGGTAGGGTCGCCATTCATGGCGACCGCAAACTTTAGATAAATGTAAAAATCTCGTCACGCGGCAACCGTGATTTCGGCAGCGCGGCGTTGAAATCCGCGTCGCTGCGATAACCCAGCGACACCAGCACCACGCTGGTGAAGCCCTTCTCACGCAGGCCCAGCGCCTGATCCAGCGCGCGCGGGTCAAAACCTTCCATTGGCGTGGCGTCAATGCCTAACATCGCCGCGCCTAGCAGCAATCCACCCAGCGCCAGGTAAACCTGTTTTTCCATCCACTGCGGCACATCGCGCTGCTCGTAACGATGCATATCCACGTAGCTGCGGCGGCTCTTATCCTGCCCCGCTTTGCCTTCTGGTTTGGCGAAACGGCCATCTTCCTCTTCCTGCGCCAGCACGTTCTGTAAGTGTGCTTCATCGAGATCGGTACGCATACACAGCGCGATAACGTGCGACGCGTTCAGCACTTTCGGGTTGTTGTAGACGAACGCGCCTTCGGTGGATTTTGCCATCTGCTCGCGACCGGCAGCGGTTGACGCCACCACAAAATGCCACGGCTGGGAGTTCACCGAGGACGGGCTGTTGCGCAGCACGTTCAGCAGGGTTTCGATTTCATCCTGCGGCAGGCTTTTACCGCCCTCAAACGCTTTGACGGTGTGACGACGAGCGACTGCATCATTGAGTGTCATGGTCTATTCCTTATATTGTTCAAATAGAGAATGTTTTACGGTCGCCATAAATGGCGACCCTACGGATGTTCGGTGCTGTTTTGTAGGGTCGCCATTCATGGCGACCACAAACTCAAAATCCGCTCAACACGATCTTACCGCGGGCGCGACCGCTCTCGATCAGCGCATGCGCCTTGCGCAAATTGGCAGCATTGATGACGCCGTGATGTTCGCCGGCGGTGGTTTGCAGCGTTTGCTCATCAATCAGCTGGCTTACGCGCTGCAGGATCTCATGCTGGCGCTGCATATCGGCGGTATGGAACAGCGAACGGGTGAACATCAATTCCCAATGCAGTGAAATCGCTTTGCGCTTCAGCGGCACCGCATCCAGCGTCTCGGGATCGTCGATCAACGCCAGCTTGCCCTGCGGCGCGAGCGCATCAATCAGCTGATCGTAATAGCTGTCGGTGTGCGTCAGCGACGCGACATAACGCACCTCTTTATGCCCAATTGCCGCCAGCTGTTCGCCCAACGGTTGAGAATGATCAATCACATGATGCGCGCCCAGCGAACGCACCCATTCCGCCGTTTCCGGGCGCGATGCGGTGCCAATCACCGTCAGCTTGGTTAGCTTACTGGCGAGCTGCGTCAGCATGGAACCGACGCCGCCGCCTGCGCCAATAATCAGCAGCGCGGCGTTGTCATCGGCTCGTACTTCAAGGCGATCAAACAGCAGTTCCCACGCGGTCAGCGAAGTCAGCGGCAGCGCGGCGGCATCGGCGTCGTTCAGCGAACGCGGTTTGTGCCCGGCGATACGTTCATCCACCAGCCCATATTCGGCATAGCTGCCGGCGCGCGTGATATCACCGGCGTAAAACACCTCGTCGCCCGGCTGGAACAGCGTGACGTCTGCGCCCACCGCTTCCACCACGCCGACCGCATCCCAACCCAGAATGCGCGGCTTATCGGTTGGCGCACCGGCGCGCACTTTGGTATCCACCGGATTCACCGCGATGGCGTGAATTTTTACCAGCAGGTCGCGCGCGCCCGGCGTTGGCTTCTCAACCTCCAACTCATAAAGCGCATTTTCATCGGAAATCGGTAAACCGTTTTGGCTATAAACAATGGCTTTCATCAGGCAGATCCTTATTCATCAGCAGATTTCATGAAGTGAATTCAGCATAGCGGGCCGCAGCGCAATGAAAAATGCCAGTTGCAGGTGAACACTTTCACTCTTAGAGTGAAAATCCCTGCCGACTACCACGATGAATAAGAAGATGATCCGACTGGAAGATGTCACCCTGTTTGTGCGTTCCGCCGCACTCGGCAGCTTTTCACGCGCGGCGCGCGAGGTGAATTTGCTGCCCGGACAGGTCAGCGCGGCGATTCAGCGACTGGAGCGGGAACTGGATCGCCGCTTGTTCGCCCGTTCCACCCGCAGCCTGCGCTTGACCGCCGAAGGGGAGAAGTATCTGCCCTATGCGCAGGAGATGCTGGCGCTGATGCACGCCGGTGCCGACAGCTTGCAGAGCGATGAAGATGCGCTGAGCGGCGAACTAAAAATCGCGCTGCCGTCGGATATTGGCCGCAACATTCTGCTGCCGCTGATCACCGACTTTTGCCGCGCGCATCCGGCGCTGGCGGTGCGGCTCTCGTTTTCCGACCAGATCAGCGATGTGTTCCGCGATCCGGTGGATATCGCCATCCGCTACGGCAAGCTGGAAGACAGTAGCTACGTGGCGCTGCCGCTGGCGGAGGACAATCGCCGCGTGATGGTGGCATCGCCGGATTACCTTGATCGTCACGGTCGCCCGCAACAGCTGGAGGAGATCGCCCAGCAGCATCATGGACTGCTGTTTATTATGGGCGGCCACGTTTACGACAAATGGACCTTTCCGCAGGATGGCATGCGCCGCCAGATCACGGTGAAAAGCCGCATGCTGTGTGATGATGCCGAAGTGGCGCGCCGCTGGGCCATCGCCGGCATGGGCATCGCCTATAAATCGTGGATTGATGTGTGTGACGATGTGCTGGCCGGCAGGCTGGAGCGCGTACTGCCGGAGATGCCGGGCGAAAGCACGCCGCTGCACCTTATCTGCCCGCATCGCAAACAGTTTTCCCCAGCGATCCGCGCACTGCACGAGGTGCTCCGCACGCCGCTGCGTGCGTTAACCGCGAAGCTGTAATGCGGAATTGCGCAAAGCTTATGCAAACATGCCTTTTGGTTTAGCGGGACCCGGGCTTTATGATTTTTAACATCATAAACTTCAATGGATTTCCCATGCACACGCTCTCTTCCCGAATGATCGGTTCACTGATTCTCTCTGCGGCACTCTCTTTTTCGGTTCACGCGGAGGAGACGCTGCGGATTGGCTATCAGAAATCCTCCACCTTATTAACGTTGATCAAACAGCGCGGCGAACTGGATAAGTCGCTGGCCGATCGCGGCATTAAAGTGAGCTGGCACGAATTCACCAGCGGCCTGCCGCTGCTGGAGGCGCTGAATTTAAACAACGTTGATTTGTCTGCTGATGTGGCGGATACCGTGCCGGTATTTGCCCAGGCCGCTGGCGCTGATTTGACTTACTACGCGCGTGAAACGCCCTCGCCTGATGCTCAGGCCATTCTGGTGCCCGCCAACTCGACCATCAAGACCCTGCAGGATTTGAAAGGAAAGAAGATCGCGGTAACCAAAGCCGCTGGCAGCCACTATTTGTTGATTGCGGCACTGCAAAAAGCCGGGCTGAAATTCAGTGATATTACCCCCGCCTGGCTAACGCCCGCAGATGGACGCGCTGCATTGGAACATGGCAGCGTGGATGCATGGGTAACCTGGGAACCCTTTGTGACCAGCTCTAAAGTCGAGCAGCATTCGCGCGTGTTGGTCAGCGGCAACGGCCTGGCGAGTTATCAGCGTTATTACCTGGTTTCAACGCCGTATGCGCAAAAACATGGTGAGGTACTGAATGTTGTTTATCGTGCGCTATCGCAGGAGTCGGCATGGTTAAAAGCCCATCCCACTGAAGCCGCCAGGATTTTGTCACCGCTATGGGGTAATTTGCCGTTAGCCACCATCGAGCAGGCGAACAAGCAGCGCAGCTACGCTATCGAACCGGTGAAGAAAACCGACCTCGTCGAACAGCAGAAAATCGCCGACGCGTTCTATAACGCCAAACTGCTACCGAAACCAATCAATGCCGCGGATGTAGGAACCTGGCAGCCGTCGAATTAATGGTTGTCGGGGTTGGGATGGTCGCCATGAATGGCGACCTCATCACATCAACTTACCCTGGAAAATCGGCACCGATTCGAACAGATAGCCATCAAAGTCTGGCGCATCGGCATCAGATAACTCCAGCAGCGTGTTCTTGACGTTTTCCAGGTGCTGCCACATCGCCTGCCAGGATCCCATCACATCACGGCGGCGCAGCGCGGCCAGAATCGTTTGATGATCGCCCAGCCACTTTAGGCGATAGGCGCGGGTTTCATACTGCGGTCGCAGCTGCTGCCAGAGCGGGCTGGCTTCGTGATGACGCCAGACGCTGGTCACCGTATCGAGCAACATCTGATTTTGCGTCGCGCCTGCCAGCAACAAATGAAATAACTTGTCGTTATCCTGGCTGCTGTCGTTGAGCGCGATGGCGCGCTGCTCCTGCTCCAGCGTGCGGCGTAGGTTTTCGATATCGGCTTTGGTAGCCATTTTGGCGGCGAAGGCCGCGATGTTGCTCTCCAGCAGCTGACGCGCCTGCAACATCTCGAACGGGCCGACATCGCTGCGGAAAAAGGCCTCTTCCGCATCCTCACTTTCCGAAGGAATACGCATCACGTAAACGCCGGAACTTTGACGAATATCCACCGTGCCTTCCAGCTCCAGCATCAGCAACGCTTCACGCACAATGGTGCGGCTCACGCCCCAGGTTTCGGCCAACTGCCGCTCTGGCGGCAGTCGTGATCCAACCGGATAATGACCATCAAGGATTTGCTGACGCAGATGCTGACCAATTTCCTGATACTGCTTTTTCTCTTGTGGCGCTTCGGCTTTTTCCACGCTCTCACCCTTTTGCATCATGGTGCATTCGGCCCGGCCGCGTCCTGTGCGAGCCGGAGCCTGACTGCTATCTGGGCGCTAGTGTACCAAAGCCAGTGCCTGATCGAGTACCTTTGCACCATTCAACGTGCCGTATGCCACGGTATCGATCACCGCAATCGGCAGCTGATAGCTGTCGGTCAGCTTTTTATTCTCCTCCAGCTTAAAGCGCACCTGCGGTCCCAGCAGCACCACCACCACGTCCTGACCGTAGTTTTGTAACTCTTCACGCAGGTTCTGTTCCGGGATGGCGTAGATCTGGTACTCAAGGCCTCGCGCGACCGCCTCTTTCTCAATGCGGGTGACTAACATCGAAGTCGACATGCCTGCCGCGCAGGCCAGAATAATGCGTTTCATAGGTGGTCCTTATTTGGCTTCATCGTCAATGTTGAGGGTCAATTGCTGGGTATCGCGCAACTGACGGAACCAGTGCGCGGATTTCTTCATCCGCCGTTGCCGCTGGTTTTCGAGGTCGATCTCGATCAGTCCGTAGCGGTTTTTGAAGGCGTTCATTGGTGAAACGTTGTCGGTAAACGCCCACAGCATATAACCCTGACAGTTGCTGCCCGCTTCACGCGCGCGCACCGCCTGGTAAAGATGTTCAGCAATAAAGTTGATGCGGTAGTCGTCCTGAATTTCGCCCTGCGCATCCTTAAACTGCGCTTCGTTCTCAATGCCCATGCCGCTCTCAGCCACAAACCACGGCAGATTGCCGTATTCCTCTTTCATACGCTGCGCCATGTCGAAAACAATGCGCGGCTGAATCTCCCAACCGCGCGAACTGTTCATGCGGCGGCCCGGCAGCTCGAAATGTTCGTAGTAAAAAGCCGGATGGAATGGCGTCTCCGGGTGCCAGGCGCGTGATGGCGCTTTGACGCGATGCGGATAGTAAAGATTCAGCCCCACTTCATCGACGGTGTTGGCGGCGATGATCGCCAGCTCTTCCTCGGTCACGTCCCACTGCACCTCATGTTTATCCAGCAGCTGCAGCAGTTCCGCTGGATAGACGCCTTTGATCGCCGGATCGAGAAACACCCGGTTGTAAAACAGATCGTAGATTTTTGCGGCTTTAACATCGTGCGCCGCCGAAGAGCGCGGATAGGTCACTTCCGGATTGAGAATGGTGCCCACCGTACCGGCGTAACTCTGCTGGCGGAACAGCTTGACCACCTTCGCCGTGGCGAGATTTTTATGGTGATTCCACTGCATCCACTTATGGGTGTTCTGTTCATACGGCCAGCGCAGCGCATCAAGATAGACGCGCGTCTGCACCACAATCGGCTCATTGAAAACAAACCAGCGCGTCACTTTTCCGGCGTAGCGGGCAAACACCTTCTCGGCATAGCGGGTAAAAAGCTCAACCACATGTTTTGATTGCCAGCCGCCATACTCCTCCAGCAACTGCAGCGGCAGTTCGTAATGTTCGAGGCACAGCATCAGTTCAATGCCCTGTCGCTGCATCTCATCAATCAGCTGGTCGTAGTAGGCCGCGTACTCCTCGTCAACCACCGCGTTTTCATAGTCGGTGAGAAAACGCGACCAGTTGATCGAGGTGCGATAGTGCGTCAGCCCCGCCGCTTTCATCAGCGCCACGTCTTCGCGGAAGCGGTTGATAAAATCCGTTGCTACCGCCGGTCCATAGCCTTTATGCCAGACATGACGATCCTGCTGATACCAGGCATCCAGATACGAATCCTGCCCGACTTTTTTGCCGCTCCAGCCTTCGGTTTGCCAGGCCGATGCCGCCGCGCCGAGGATAAAGCCCTGCGGCAGCGCAATGGTGTGCTTACTCATAGATTCTCCTTAATTTTGTGTCAGTTCGGCCTGCAGATTTTTCGCTTCCGCCGCTTCAGCGCGACGCGCAGCCACTTTGACAAAAGGCAGATAAATCAACACCGAAACTACAATGCAGATGATTTGCGTCACCACCGCGCCCATCGAACCGGCGGTAGAAAGCCACGCATTGATGATCGGCGGCGTAGTCCACGGAACCATCACCACCGCCTTACCGGCAAAGCCCATCACCGTGGCGAAATAGCCAATCGAACCGGTTACCAGCGGCGTGATGATGAAGGGAATGGCGAGAATGGGGTTGAGCATGATCGGCATACCAAAAATCACCGGCTCGTTGATGTTGAATAAGCCAGGTCCAAACGACAGTTTGGCGATTTCACGCATCTCTTTGCGTTTGGTGGCAATCATCACTGCGGTTAACAGCCCGATAGTTAAGCCGGACCCGCCGATGCTCATGTACACATCCCAGAACGGCATAGTGATGATGTTTGGCGCTTCCTTACCCTGCTCGAAGGCGTTCATGTTGACCAGAATCGCCCCCAGCAGCAGCGGCTCACGAATCGGTTTCACCATCTGGTTACCGTGAATACCAATCACCCAAAACAGCTGGGCAACAAACATCAGCAGCAGAATGCCCCACAAGCTCTGCACTACCGATTCCAGCGGCTGCTGCACCACTTTGTATACCGCGTCGTACAGGTACATGCCGGTGATCTGATGGAAGATAAAGCCAAAGGTGGCGACCAGCGTGACGGTAATGATCGACGGAATCAGCGCGGAAAATGACGCGGCAACGTTCGGCGGCACGGTATCCGGCATTTTGATTTTCAGCCGCTCGACCTGCTCCAGTCGGCAGTAAATCTCCACCGACAGAATGGCGATAAACATGCCGAGGAACAGACTTTTTGTATCGGAGAATTGTTTCGCCAGCACATCGGTCACCACATGCATCTGGCCATCCACCAGCATTTGCAGCGTGGTGGGCGTCACCGAGATGAAGCAAATGATCGCCAACAGGCCGGGAAACAGCGTTTTAATGCCGTTAATGCGACCCAGTTCGATACCAATCAGAAACACCGCGCCGATATTCAGAAAACTCAGCGTGGCGTAGTTAATGCTGCTGGTGATCGGTTTCAGATCGGCGAGAAACGACAGCGCAGAGAAACTGGCAAGGCCATTTTTCGGGTCCAGCACCATGTTGGAAATCAGCACCGAAAACGCGCCGACGATGATCACCGGCATCAGCGTAATAAACGAGGCTTTGATCGCCATGATGTAGCGGTAGCTATTGAATCGCGTGGCAAAGCTACCCAGTGAATCGATAAGACGTTCCTGTAGAGACATTGGTCAACCCTCAGCGGTTTTAGGTGTTATGCATCAGCTTGATGGTTCGTGGCATACCAAAATGGCGATATTCGCCGTTAATTTCTGTGATCATGCTCGCGGAACTCTTTTTTGGTATTCCGGTAGCATCGGTAACACCAATTTGGCATACCAATAAGTGAGGCGGATATGGATTTTGAACAAACGATGATGGAGTTGCTGATTAATGCCGGTGAGGCGCGATCGCAAGCCATGATGGCGATCCAGCAGGCGCGTAAAGCTGACTGGCACGGTGCCGATGAGGCATTAGCCGCATCCGACGAGGCGGCTAAAGCGGCGCATAAAATCCAGACCGCGTTAATTGGCGCCGATGAAGGCAGCGGCAAAGTGCCGGTCACGCTGATTTTGGTGCATGCGCAGGATCATCTGATGACGGCGATGCTGTGCCGCGATTTGGCGGGCGAGTTGGTGCTGTTGCGGAAGGAGTTGCATGGGAAGTAAGGGTGCAGCAAGGATGAATCGTTAAACCATTCTGGAAGAATGCATCTTCAGGCGATATAAAGTGAGTTCCCTTCCGCCATCGCAGAGGAACCTATGGCGCTGTCACATGAACTGATTCTGATCTACACCACCTATTTCGTCGCGACCGCCAGTCCCGGCCCGAGCAATATGGCGATTATGGGCACGGCGATGAAGCAGGGACGCGGCGCGGCGCTGGCATTAGCGAGCGGCGTGATTGGCGGTTCGATGATGTGGGCGCTGCTGGCGGCGTGCGGGGTTCTCACCGTGCTGGCCACCTTTGCGCAGTTACTGATTGTGCTGAAAATTGGCGGCGGGCTGTATCTGCTGTGGCTGGCGTTTAAGGCGGGGAAATCGGCGCTGCGTCGGCCCGATGCCAGCGAATTCGCACCGGTCAGTGAACAAGCGCGCTTCGGCAGAATGTTTCGTCAGGGCATTTTGATGCACGTCGGCAATCCTAAAGCGATTTTGACGTGGGTGGCGATCATGTCGGTGGCGTTAAAACCGGGTGCGGCGGCGTCAACCTTGCCGATGATTATTGCAGGCTGCGCGGCGATTTGCGTGCTGGTGTTTGGCGGTTACGCGGTGCTGTTTTCCACTGCGCTGATGGCGGCCTTTTATCGCCGCATCCGTCGTGGGCTGGATGCGCTGCTGGCTTGCTGCTTCACAGTTGCGGGATTGAAGCTGGTGTTTAGCCGGAGTTGATGTGGGGAGGTCGCCATCAATGGCGACCCTACAAAACCGTGCCGGTGCGCATATATACGCACCCATACATCACGAATTATTCGGCGGCGTGGCGTCGGTTTCGCTGAACGCGGGCTTCTGGCGCGTTACAGAATAGACCACGTTTTTCGGGCTGTTCGGCTCGGTGGTGACATCCACGGATGCGATGGTCACTTTGCCAAAGCCAAACAGCGTCTGCACGTAACCACCAATCTGGTGTTTACCTGGCGCGACGCGAATTTCTCGTTTTTCACCCTTCTTCAGCAGACCCGCATCCTGACCATCTACCGTCACATAGACCGAAGAACCGTCATCGGTACGCGTCACCAGATGCGAAACGTTGATCACCGTTGGGCCGGTCTCAAACGGAGAAGGCGAATCATTATTGTCAATTGGCGCGCCGGTTGCAGGCTGAGCGGCGGACGCGTCCGCAGTCGCAGTGCTGTCATGAGATGTACCAGTAACGGCGGCAAGGCGGGCGCAGCCGGTAAGCATGATTGTTGCCATCAAAGTGGCTAAAGTGAAGCGCGATAACATCGTGACGAAAAACCCCTGCTAAATGAGAAGCGTTCATTTTAACGTGCCTTGCAGAGTGATGACAGTCACACAAATACAGTATTTTCCGAAAACCGCTCAAGAAATGTCTGACTGGAAAGCGCGTCGCACGGAATGCAAACGAAACGGCGGCCACGCAGGCCGCCGGAGGGAATTACCAGCTGTAGCTGACGGAAGCCACGATGGTGCGACCGCTGCCGTAGAAGCAGGCGCTTTCATTACTGCATGACGCCACGTAGTGCTTATCCGCGATGTTGTTGACGTTGAGCTGCAGCGTGGTGCCGCGCAGCGAGTTCGCCGCTTCGCCCAGCTCATACTTGGCCATCGCATCATACAGCGTGTAATGCGGTACTTTGTCGACGCCAATTTCGTCCGCTGGCGCGGTGCCGGTGTAACGCACGCCGCTGCCCAGCGTAAAGCCGCTCAGCACACCATCAAGGAAGGTATAACTGCCCCACGCCGACGCCGCATGACGCGGAATGCTCGACGGTGAATGGCCGATGCGCTGCGTGATACTGCTCTCTTTGGTCACCGCATCGGTGTAGGTATAGGCCGCTAACAGTTTGATCTCTGGCGTAATCTGCGCATGCGCTTCCGTTTCAATGCCTTTCGAACGCACTTTACCAATCTGCTCGTTATAACCGGTCACGCTGTTATAAGCGGTGATGTTTTTCTGCGTGATATCAAACGCTGACACGGTAAACACCGCATCCCAACCCACCGGCTGATACTTCACGCCGACTTCGGTCTGTTCGCCGGTGGTCGGTTTGAAGGGATCGGTGCCCGGCGCGCCGCTGTTGAGGTTTGGCTCGAACGACGTGCTGTAGCTGACGTACGGTGAAATGCCGTTATCAAACGCATACAGCAGACCCGCGCGGCCGGTGAACTTGTCGTCATTCTGCTGGGTTTGGCTGTTGTCGGTGCGATCCTGCGTGCGTACTTCGCTCCAGTCGTGACGTCCGGAGAGCAGCAGGTTCCACCGATTCCACTCCAGCTGATCCTGCAGATAAACACCCACCTGATCGAGCTTCTTGCGCGTGCTGGTAGTGAGTGTCAAATCACTCTCGTTGATGCTGATGCGCGTTGGATTCGCCCAGTCGAGGATGTACTGATCGCCGCTGTCGCGCCACAGTTTGTTATCCACGTCGCTCCACTTGTAATCCAGCCCGCCGAGCACGGTGTGCGCGATGTTGCCGGTTTCAAAGGTGGCTTTCAGCTGGTTATCAAGGCCCAACTCTTTCGACTTGATCTTGTCATGCTGCGGACGACGGTTGATCGAGTGATCGTTATCAGCATCAAAGGTATACACCAGATATTTGTACGATTCGTCCATGTTGCTGTAGCGCAGATTCTGCGTGAAGCTGACGTTATCGCTTAAATTGTGCTCGAAGATATAGCCGATCGAAGTCTGTTCGCGCTTGGCTTCGTTGAAGCTCGGATCGCTGACGTTGAAATCGTAAGGGATAAAGCCCGCGCTGCTCTCTTTCAGCGTACCGCTGGCCGGCAGGAAGTTACGGTATCCCGCTTTCGGCTCGTTCTGATACATCGTCAGCAGCGTAAAGCTGGTGTCCGCGTTAGGCAGCCAGGTTATCGCTGGCGCAATCGCCATGCGCTGCTGCTTATTGTCCTTAACGAACTCATGTTTAGTGCTGGCAATACCGTTCAGGCGGTAAAACAGCGTGTTGTCATCATTCAGCTTGCCGCCAAAATCAAACGCTGCTTCACCCAAATGCTGGTTGCCGGTGCTGAGCTGTACTTTGTGAATGCTCTGCGCGGTCGGGCGCTTGCTGGTCATGGCCACGATACCTCCCGGATTCACCTGGCCGTACAGCACAGAAGCTGGGCCGTGGATCATCTCTACGCGCTCCAGCAACCAGGGATCGATCTGCCCCGCTGCGCCCGCCTGGCCGGATAAACCGTAGCTCAGGCCATCAAGGAATTTTGGCGCGTAGCGGAAACCGCGCGCGATGATCTCATCATTACGGTTGGAGTTACCGCGATAGTTGGTCAACACGCCGCTGCTGTAGCTCAGCGCATCCGCAACGGAGGCCGCAGCCTGATCGTCCATCTGCTCGCGGGTAATCACCGAAATGGATTGCGGGGTTTTGCGCAGCGGCGTAGCGGTTTTGGTGCCTGCCGCGCTCTCTTTCGCCACGTAGCCCTGCAGCGGCGAAGTCACACTTTCACGCGTGTCGGCGTTGACGGTTAGGGTCTCTTCGGCAGCCAGGCTGAAGGCGGCTGGTGTCACCAACAAAATTGAGGCCAGAGAAAGGTACAGAGGATTGAATCTGAACTGCCGTGCCACAGCAGGTATTGCTGAATTTTTAGCGTTAACGGACATAGTTGCCATCTCTATTTCAAACTGCCTTGTAAATGAAATAATCCGTTCAGTCGCCCTCGCCTAACGACAATGGCCGTAACGGATTGAAATATTAATCTCTTGCGTTATTGACGGTCCTAATTTCCCTGCGTGACGTCCTTCACAAAATAATCCACTGAAATTACGAAGGTTTATCAGGCACGAAAAATCATATTGCAAATGTAAATCGTTATCAATAGCATTTGCATTAGCTTTGGTTAAGTAAAGACAGTGAACAAAATGTGGAGATAGGTTGCAGGATGTTTCAAACAAGCGCAGAAAATACAACGCAGACGTGGTTGCCCGCCGGGACAGTTGCGCAATGGTTGCAGCAGGCCGAAGTAGGAAGCGAAAGCTGGTGGCAGCGGCTGTATGCGGTAGGTACGCCGCTGGTGGAGCGTGACGAAAGCGGTCAAACGACCATGCACTTCTTCTGGCGCGATCCCGAAGGACATTCCGCACGTTCTTCCACTGAACGGGTTTATATCGATATTAACGGCGTCACCGATCACCACAGCGAAGCGCCAGAAAGTCTGGTGCGCGTCGGCGACAGCAACGTCTGGCATTGGTCGACCGCCATTGAATCTGACTGGCGCGGCAGTTACAGCCTGATCCCCGCCACCGCGCAGCAGTTACCGCCGCTGTTTTGTGGCGATGAAGCCGAATGCCGCGCGCTGCAGCGTAAGTGGTGGATCTCGCTGATGCCGCTAGCGATCCCCGACAAATTCAATCCCACGCCGCCGTTTCTCAGCAGTCGCCGTTTTGCGCTGAGCAACGCGCACATGCCGGATGCGCCGGATCAAGCGGCCTGGCGCGCGCTGGATGCCGGCATGGCGGAAACCTGGCCGGATACGCTGCAAACCCTGCAGTGGCACAGCGCGTTGCTCAACGTCACACGCAACGTCTGGCTCTACAACACCGGCACAGCCACTCAGCCGGAACAGCGTCCGCTGGCAATCCTGCTCGACGGACAAAACTGGGTGTACGGCCAACCGATTTTCAGCGCGCTGGATCAGGTCACCGCCGATGGCACACTGCCGCCTGCCTGCTGGCTGTTTATCGATGTCATCGACAGCCAGCACCGCGAAGCCGAACTGCCGTGCAATGAAACTTTCTGGCAGGCGGTGCAGCAGGAACTGTTACCGCTGGCACGCCAGCACGCGGCGTTCAGCAGCGACGCCGACCGCACGCTGGTGGCCGGGCAAAGCTACGGCGGACTCGCCGCGCTCTATGCCGGTTTGCACTGGCCACAGCGTTTTGGCCGCATTCTCACGCAATCCGGCTCCTTCTGGTGGCCGCATCTGCAATACATCCGCGACTACGCCAACCGCGAGCAGCACGCACCCGGCTTGCTACTCGAGCGGCTGCAACAGGGCGATTTACCGCCGGGCAAGCTGAAGATTTTCCAGGAAGTGGGCGATCGCGAGGCGGACATGGTGTACGTCAACCAACAGATCGCCCCGGCGCTACAGGCCGCAGGCCATGAATTACATTTTCGCCGCTTCGCCGGAGGGCACGATGCGTTGTGCTGGCGTGGCGGTTTGATCGACGGCTGCCGCTGGCTGCTGGCCGATTTTCTCTCCCCTACATCAACCTCTGAAGGTAACCACCATGTCTGAACAACAGAATCCGTTTGATAACGATGCGCTCGATTTTCTGGTGCTGCTTAACGCGCGCCAGCAATACAGCCTGTGGCCCGCTTTTGCCCCGGTTCCGGCAGGTTGGCACAACGTGGCGGGACCGCTGACGCGCAGCGCCGCCATTGAGTTTATCGAAGCAAACTGGCACGACATGCGGCCAGCGACGCAACAGACGTCGTCTACCGAAGCTTAATTTTATTTTTTCATTTTCTTTCAATAATTTATTCCCAAAATCATTCGAGCTGCAGCAAGGCGGCAAGTGCGCGAATCCCCAGGAGCTTACTGAAGTAAGTGACTGGGGTGAACGCATGCAGCCAACGCGGCTGCAGCTTGAAGGATGACGGGAATTAGACAGGAATTGTCCTTTGGCATCGCTAAACAATCATTCTCTAGCCTATCCACTCGTCGCGGCGCAGCCCGGCATCTGGATCGCTGACAGCATTGCGCAGCAGCGCAATCAATTTACCGTGGCACACTACAGCGTGCTGCACGGCGACATCAGTCAGGCGGCGCTGGACAGCGCCATTCAGCAGGCGATGGCGGAAGCCGATACCGTGCAGGCGCGCTTTGGCCTTGACGATAATGGTAATCCGGCGCAGTGGTTCGGAGCGCAAGCGCCGGTCGCGCCGGAGTGGCACGATTTCAGCCAGCGCGCCGATGCCAGCAGCCAGGCGCACAAACTGATGCAGGCCGATCTCGCCGCCGAACTGCCCGCCGACGGCGACAAACCGCTCTATCGTCACGCGCTGATGCGCATCGGCGACGGCAGCTGGCTGTGGTATCAGCGCTATCATCATTTGCTGGTAGATGGCTTCAGCTTTGAAGCGCTGACTCAACGCGTCGCAGCGATCTACGCCGCCCTTTGCGCCGGCGAAGCGCCCGCGCCCTCGCCGTTTACCCCGTTCACCACGGTGATTGAAGAGATTCAGCAGTGGCAGGATTCGCCGGCTTTTGCCCGCTCCGCTAGCCACTGGCAAAGTTACGCGACGGATTTGCCGGAAACCCTGACGCTTGCCAGTGAAAACGTCAGCGATCCCGGCGATCGCCCGATCAGCTGTCAGGTAACGCTGCCGCAACTGGCCACGCTGCGACAGCAGCAACCACTCGCCAACAGCAGCGAAGGCGATATTGTCAGCGCGCTGTTGGTGGCCTATCTGGCGCGCTTCAGTAATAGCCAACGTTTGTCGATTGGCTTCCCGTTTATGCGCCGCATGGGTTCGGCAGCAATTTCTACCCTCGGCCCGGTGGTCAACGTGTTGCCGCTGATTTTCAGCGTCAGCGATGAGATGACCTTGCCGATGCTGGTACAGCAGGTGCAAGGCGAAATCCGCAAAGCGCGCCGTCATCAGCGTTATGAAGCGGAACAGCTGCGCCGCGACCTTGGTCTGGTCGGCAGCAGCCAGGCGCTGTATGGTCCGGTGATTAACGTCAAGGTTTACCACGACGATCTGCAGTTCGATGGCCATGCAGCCCCAACGCACACGCTGGCGATGGGCCCGGTCGACGATCTCGAGTTTGAAGTTGGCTTCCGCGCTGGCGCATTGCAGCTGACGCTGGTGGCAAACCCGCGCCGCTACGATGCGCACACGCTACAACGTCACGCCGAGCGCATCAGCCACGTGCTCACGCAATTCGCGGCGGATGGAGACACGCAAATCGGCGCGCTGTCACTGCTGGCGCCGCAGGAACAGAACGATCTGCAACGCTGGTCGACCGGACCGACCATTGTGCCGCCCGCCGCCACCCACACCATCGTCGATATCCTGCTGCAAGCCGCTGAGCAATACGGCGAGCAAACCGCAGTGGTGTGCGGCGCGCGCAGCCTGAGCTATCGCCAGTTAGCCGATCGCGCGATGCAACTGGCGCATCTGCTGATTGCGCGCGGCCTGCAGGCTGACGATGTGGTGGCGATTGGCATTCCGCGTTCGGTGGATTCACTGGTAGCGATGTTCGGCGTGCTGGCGAGCGGCGCGGCTTATATGCCACTCGATCTCGACTATCCGCGCGAACGCCTGGCGCTGATGTGCGATGACGCGCAGCCGAAGCTGCTGCTGACGCACTCCAGCACGCTGGCGCAAATGCCGGAGTTAACGCATCTACTGATTGATCAGATCGCGTTGAACACCCTTTCCACCACACGACCAGATACCAAACTATGCGGCGACGATCTGGCCTACATGATCTACACCTCAGGATCGACCGGCCGCCCGAAAGGCGTGATGAGCACCCATCAAGGGTTGCTCAATCTGTTCCTGTCGCACCGCGAGCATCTGTTTGGCCCGGCGATTGCGCGCTTTAGCGCCAGCAGCCCGCGCCGCATGCGCGCCGGTCACACCGCTTCCTTCTCGTTCGATTCTTCATGGGAACCGCTGTTTTGCATGCTGATGGGCTGCGAGCTGAATATCTTCGACGAAGAGCTGCGCCGCGATGCGTGGGGCCTGATTCAGCAGATGAACGCGGTGCCGGTTGATTTACTGGATATCACGCCGTCATTCTTTTCGCAGATGATCGACAGCGGCCTGCTGGAAGCCGATAACCATCGTCCCTCTTTCGTCATGATTGGTGGTGAAGCGGCCACGCCAACGTTGTGGAAGCTGATGCAGCAACAGCAGCAGATGGAGATCCACAACTATTACGGCCCGTCGGAATACACCATCGATACGCTGGGTGCCAGCGTCATGGCGTCGCCGCAGCCGGTGATTGGTCGTCCGGTGGGGAACAGCGAAGTGTATCTGCTGGATAACAAGCTGCGTCAGGTGCCGATTGGCTGCGCTGGCGAGCTGTATATCGCTGGAAGCGGCATCGCGCGCGGTTATCTGCGTCGTCCCGATCTCACCAGCGGACGCTTTGTCGCTAACCCCTTCCGCGACGGCGATGTGATGTACCGCAGCGGCGACCTGATGCGCTGGCGTCAGGATGGACAGCTGGCGTTTATTGGCCGTACCGATCACCAGATTAAAGTGCGCGGTTTCCGCGTCGAACTCGGTGAAGTGGAAAATGCGCTGGTGGCGCTGCCGGAAGTCAGCACCGCCGTGGTGATCGCCGAAGTGATAGGCGCCACGCATCGCCTGATTGGTTACTGCTCGGTGCAGGATGATGCGCTGCGCGCCGATGCCGATCTCAACGCCCGTTTGCTGGCGCAGCTCGCCACGCAGCTGCCGGATTACATGGTGCCTGCGGTGCTGATGGTGCTGGACGAATTGCCGCTCAACGTTAACGGCAAGATTGATCGTCAGGCGTTGCCGAAGCCGCAACAGGCGCAGCAAAGTCAAAGTCGCGCCGCCAGCACGCCGCAGGAGCAGCTGATTTGCCACGCGATTGCCAGTCTGCTGGGGCTGGAGAGCGTTGGCGCGGAAGATGATTTCTTCGCGCTCGGCGGCGACAGCATCTCAGCGATGGGGCTCAGCACCGCCGCCCGTCGCGCTGGCTATCTGTTGCGTCCACGCGAAATCTTTGCCGAACGTACCGCCGCCCGCATGGCGCGGGGTTTGCAGCCGCTGGCACAACACCACACCGGCGCGCGCGTCGCGCAACAGGGCGCGATTGGCGGCTTGCCGATTCTGCACTGGTTCAACGCCCAGGCGGGCATCAATGCGCGCTTTGCTCACGGCGTGCTGCTGTCGGTGCCGCCGCAGTTGCAGCTCGTTCAGTTGGAACAACTGATCGATCAGCTGGCGCAGGCGCATCCGGCGCTCAACGCCTTTACGCGCGGCGATCAGCTGATTGTCGGCGAAGCGCTGACGACGCGCCCTGCCCGCGTGCGTGCGCTGGAGGTGCAGGACCGCGACCGCGCAGCGGAACGGGCGTTTAGCGAAGATGCTGAGGCGCTCGACCCGGCTAAAGGCGCGCTGCTGCACGCCACGCTGCTGCAGCAAGAAGGCGCCAGCTGTGGGCTGGTGTTAACGCTGCATCACCTGATTGTCGATGGCGTCTCGTGGCGCGTATTGCTGGAAGAACTGCAACAAGCCGGTGACGCGCTGCTCAATAACACGCCGCTGGTGATCCCCGCCGAGGAAACCTCGCTGCACGACTGGTCTGCCGCGCTGCTGGCGAACCTTGCGGTGCGCGCCAGCGAGTTACCGTTCTGGCAACAGATGCTGACGGAACCGCTGCCGCTTGTTGGGCAACGGGCGATTCAGTCCGGCGATCGCCAACAGCATCAACGCACGCTGCTGGATGCCTCAACCACGCACGCGCTGCTCAACACGCTGCCGCAGTACTATCGCGCCACCAGCGAAGAGCTGCTGCTGACCTTGTTGACCCTCGCTCTGCGTCAGCTCAACGGCAGCGCACAGCAGCGCGTCACGCTGGAATCGCATGGCCGTGCCGAACTACATGCGCAGCAGGATCTGGCGCGCACCGTCGGCTGGCTGACGGCAGAATACCCTTTACTGCTGCCGTTGCCAGAAAATCCACATGCGCCGCTCAATGAGTGCGTACGCGCGGTAAAAGCGGTACTGCGTGCGGTGCCGGATCGCGGCATTGGCTACGGGCAGCTGCGCTGGCTCGATGCACATCGCGGCGTAACGCTGGAAAAATTGGCGGCACAACACGCGCCGCAGGTGCTGTTTAACTACCTCGGGCGCTTCACACAACGCAGCGGTGACTGGACGCCACAGCGCACCGCGCAACAGTTCCGTGACACTTTCGCGGTATTGCAGGATGACGCGCTACCGCTGCAGCACGCGTTGGAACTCAACGTCTTCGTTGAGGAGCAGCCACATGCGGCGCAGCTGGCGCTGAACTGGAGCTGGGCGGACGGCGTGCTCAACGCCGAAGCGATTGCCGATTTACATCAGGCAATGGCGGCTACCGCGCAGGCGCTGATCGCGCTGGCCCAACAGCAACCGCAGCACGCTGCCCACACGCTGGTTGCCGCCGAGGTGGCGCTGGAAGGCGTTGATGACGCGCTGCTGCAACAGCTGCATGCGCGTCACGGTGCGTTTAGCCATGCGCTGCCGTTGTTACCGCTGCAAAAAGGTTTGCTGTTCCACGCGCAAGCCACCACGCAGCAAGGCAGCTATAACTCACTAACCCGCCTGACGCTGAGCGGCGACATCAGCGCCGCAGCGGTACAAACCGCGCTCGACGCGGTGTTACAGCGTCATCCGCAGCTGGCGGCGCGCTTCGACGCCGAACTCAGCCTGCAACCGCTGCAGCTGATACCGGAAGGCGAATTGCACTGGCCGCTGACGCTGCTTCAGTTGGGCGAGGAAGAGGACATTCAGGCGTTGGAACATCAGGCGCTGGCGCAGGATCTGTTTAGCCAGCCAATCATGCTGCACGCCACGCTGATCGCCCATCGCGATGGCGCGCGCTGGACGCTACTGCTCAACGCGCATCACTTGGTGGTGGATGGTTGGTCAACGCCGGTGATCCTCAACGATCTGCTCAGCGCGCTGCGTCAGCAAACTTTACCCGCGCACAGCAGCAGCTACGCCGACATCGTGCGTCAGCTCAGCCAGCGCGATAGCCATGAAGCGCGTCAGCAGTGGCAAGCTTGCCTGAAAGACGTGCGTCCGACGCTGCTTTATCCGCAGGCCGCCGATAGCGCGGTCAACGAAAAGCGCATTACGCTGGATGCCACGCTGGAGCGGGAACTCTATGCCCTATGCCGGGCGCGCGGCTTAACCCTGAACACCGTGATGCAGGGATTGTGGGGCTTGCTGCTGTCGGTCGCCAGCGGCCAGCAAGACGTGGTGTTTGGTGCGCCGGTTTCTGGCCGTTTTGGTCAGATTGACGGCATCGATCAGCACGTTGGCCTGTTCAGCAACACGCTGCCGGTGCGCGTGCGCTTCGATCATCAGCGTCCGTTACTGGCGCAGCTCGCCGATCATCAGGCGCAGCAAATCCAGCTGGTTGAGCAGGATTGCCTTGGTCTCGCCGAGATTCAGCAGTTGGTCGGCGCCGGTACGCTGTTCGATACCTTGCTGGTGGTGGAGAACTATCCGGACAACCAAACGCTGCTGGATGCCAACGCCACCGTGCGCTGTGAAGCGATCCATAATCGCGGTTACACGCACTATCCGCTGACGCTGCTGGTGCTGCCGGGCGAACAGCTGACGCTGCTGATGGAGTATCGCGACTGCGTTAGCAAGCCGGAACGTCTTGCCGAACGCCTATTATTGCTGCTGCAACAGCTGGTCAGCACGCCGGATCTGCCGCTGACGCAGTGGAAATTGCAAACGCTGGCCGAGCAATCGCTGCTCGCCTGGGTGAATAACACCGGCGTGCAGCTGGAGAATGAAACCCTGCAGCAGGCGATTGCCCAACAGGCGGCGCGCACGCCGGACGCGCTGGCGCTAATGGATGTCGACCACCGTCTGAGCTACGGCGACATGCAGCGTCAGGCCGCGCTGCTGGCGGATCGCCTGATTGAAGCGGGCGTGATGCCGGGCGATATCGTCGCCGTGGCGCTGCCGCGCTCGGTGCGTCTCAGCATTGCGCTCACTGCCATCCTGCAGGCGGGCGCGGCGTACTTGCCGCTGGATATCGGTTATCCCGATGAGCGTCTGGCTTACATGGTGGAAGATGCGCGGCCGTGGGTGCTGATCACCGAATCCGCGCTGGAAACCCGCTTTGCCACGTTTGGCACGCTGATGATGTTTGATGGTTTAGCCGGTGAACACATTCAGCCGCGCCACCCTTTGCCGCAGGCGGACGCCAGTCGCCCGGCTTACGTGCTTTACACCTCGGGCTCGACCGGTAAACCAAAAGGCGTGGTGGTGAATCAGCGCGCCATCGTCAATCGCCTGCGCTGGATGCAGGCCAGCTACCCGCTGCGCGCCGACGATGTAGTGTTGCAGAAGACGCCGTGCAGCTTTGATGTATCGGTGTGGGAGTTTTTCTGGCCGCTGATGACCGGTGCGCAGCTGATGATGGCGCCGCCGGAAGCGCACCGCGATCCGCAGGCGCTGTGGCAGCTGATCGACGATTATCGCGTGACCACCCTGCACTTCGTGCCCTCGATGTTAGCGGCCTTTGTCGGCCATCTCGCCGCGCAAACCGAGCAAGCTTGCCCAACGCTGCGCCGCGTATTCTGCAGCGGTGAAGCGCTGGCGTGCGACCTGGCGCGCAGCTATCAGGAGATGATCGCCGCGCCGCTGCACAATCTGTATGGCCCAACCGAAGCCGCCGTCGATGTCACCTGGCAACCGGCCAGCGGCAGCGCGCTGGAAGGCCTTAACGGGCCGGGCGTGCCGATTGGTCGTCCGGTGTGGAACACGCAGCTGCATATTCTCGATAGCCTGCTGCGACCGGTACCGGTTGGCGTGCCGGGCGATCTCTATCTCAGCGGCGTGCAGTTGGCCGATGGCTATTTGCATCGCGCCGACCTTACGTCACAGCGCTTTGTCGCCGCGCCGTTTGCCGAAGGCGAGCGCATGTATCGCACCGGCGATATCGCCAGCTGGCGCGCCGACGGCGCGGTGGAGTATCTCGGCCGCAGCGACGATCAGCTAAAAATGCGTGGACAGCGTATCGAGCCGGGCGAAATTGAACAGGCGCTAGTGGCGCTGCCGGGCGTGGCGCAGGCGGTGGTGGCGGCGCGCACGCTGACGCAGCACTCCACGCCGGGCGTCGATAACCGTCAGCTGCTCGGCTGGCTGGTGGCCGAAGCGGGCGTCGCGCTGGATATCGAAACCGTGAAGCAGCAGCTGGGCGAACGTCTGCCGGCGCATATGCAGCCGGTTAGCTATCTGCTGCTCGACGATCTGCCGCTCAGCGCCAACGGCAAGCTGGATCGTAAAGCGCTGCCGATGCCGCAACTCAGCGCGCGCAGCGGCCGCCTGCCGCACAGCGCCAACGAGCGTTTGCTGGCGGATCTGTTCCAGCAGCTGCTTGGTTGCGACAGCGTGTTTGCCGATGACGACTTCTTCGCGCTCGGTGGTCATTCGCTGCTGGCGATGCGTCTGGCGGCGGAACTGCGCCGTCGTGATGTGCCGCCGCTCAGCGTCGGGCAGATCATCGCCGCGCGCAGCGTGGAGAAGCTGGCGGCGCTGCTTGACGGCGGTGCCAACATTGAAAGCGGTGGCAACGGCGAACTGCTGCCGCTGCGCGCCGGTCACGGCCCGACGCTGTTCTGCATCCATCCGGCATCCGGCTTCGCCTGGCAGTACAGCGCCCTGCTGCACTATCTCGACGGCGACTTCCCGATTGTCGGCCTGCAATCACCGCGGCCAAACGGCGTGATTGCTGCCTGTCACAGCGTGGAGGCGATGTGCGAACGTCATCTGCAGGCGATTCGCCAGCAGCAGCCGAGCGGTCCGTATTTCCTGCTCGGTTATTCACTCGGCGGCACGCTGGCGCAAGGCATTGCGGCCCGTTTGCAGGCGCAGGGTGAAACGGTGGCATTCCTCGGCCTGCTGGATACTTATCCGGCTGAAGGTCAGGACTGGCGCACGCCGGATGCCGATGAAGCGGAACAGGAAGTGGCGCGTGAGCAGGCCGAATTTATGGCCGCCACCGAGGATGAACGCGATCCGCTGCTGCGTGAGGAGAAGGCGGCGATGTTTAGCACCATCGTCGCCAACTACAAAGACGCCGTGGCGCGCCTCGCCGAAGCGCGCACCCCGCGTTATGCCGGCAACGCCACGCTATTTATGGCCGAGAAAACGCTGCCGCCGGAGATGGATGTGCGCGCCAGTTGGGCACCGTTCGTTGATGAATTGACGATCTTCCCGCTGGATTGCGAACACGCCGATATTCTTTCAGCAGATTCGTTGCAGGTGCTGGGACCGTTGATTAATCGTTTGTTGGCGGGTTGAGGAGTTTAGTGCGGGCATCGAAACGGTGCGCATGAATGCGCACCCTACGAAAACCCACACCGTAGGGTCGCCATTAATGGCGACCGGAAATATACACGCTGTAGGGTCGCCATTAATGGCGACCTCGTTCACATACACTGGAGAATCATGTCTAAGCCCTCGATATTCTTAGATTTCAGTTTGCTCAAAAACAACGCATCGTTCCGCGCGATATTCTGCGCGCGCATGCTCTCGGTATTCGCCCTTGGCATGCTGGCGGTTGGCGTGCCAGTGCAGATTCAGGCAATGACCGGCTCCACGCTGCAGGTCGGCGTGGCGGTAATGCTCGACGGCATCGGCATGTTTATCGGCCTGCTGCTCGGCGGCGTGCTGGCCGATCGCTACGATCGCCGCAAATTAATCCTGTTCGCGCGCGGCACCTGCGGCATCGGCTTTGTGCTGCTCAGCCTCAACGCCTTCAGCCCAGCACCTTCGTTGCTGGCGCTCTACTTCCTCGCCTTCTGGGATGGCTTCTTTGGCGCGCTTGGCATGACCGCGCTAATGGCAGTGATCCCGCTGATCGTCGGACGTGAACATCTGGCGGAAGCCGGTGCGCTCAGCATGCTAACGGTGCGCCTCGGCGCGATTTTGTCGCCCGCGCTCGGCGGCATGATCATCGTCGCGGCGGGTGTCGGTTGGGCCTTTGCGGTCGCCGCGATTGGTACGTTAGCAACGCTGATTCCGCTGGTGCGTTTACCGTCGATGAAGCCCGAACAACAGGAGCCGGAGCATCCGCTGCGCGCGCTGGCGAGCGGCATGAAGTTTGTCTGCCAGCACAAAGTGGTCGGCGCGGTGGTGCTGGTTGGCTTGCTGCTCAGCATGGTTGGCGCGGTGCGTATTCTGTTCCCGGCGCTGGCACTAACCTTCCATGCCGATGCGTCCGCATTAGGATTGATGTACTCAGCGGTGCCGCTGGGCGCGATGATCGGTGCCTTCACCAGCGGCTGGGTGCGGCAGTTAACGCGTCCGGGATGGGTGTTGATGGGTTGTGCGCTGCTGGCTTTTGCCTGCATCGCCTCGCTCGGTCTTTACAGCCATCTGCTGCCCGCGCTGCTGGCGCTGGTGTGTTACGGCTACAGCAATGCCATCGCCTCGCTATTGCAGTTTATGCTGACGCAGCACCACACGCCGGATGCGCTGCTGGGACGCGTCAACAGCCTCGGCACCGCGCAGGATGTGACCGGCGACTCGGTTGGGGCATTGGGTTTAGGTGCGCTGGCACGCGTGCTGGCACCGCTGAGCAGCGTGCTATGGTTTGGTGGACTGGCGGCGGGATTGCTGGTGCTGTTGTCGCTGGCGGCGCGCGGCCTGCGCACGGCGCGTCTCAGTGCACAACCGGACGCGCCGCAGCCCACCACCGCAGAGGCTTAACGGGTAAACTGCCGCTCGATGCTGCTGAGCATATTGCTGGCGCTGTAGTAATCAAGGCGGAAAGTATCGTTACCCAGGGCAAAGATGGCGTGCTGCTTTACCGCCGGCAGATGGGCGAGGAACGGATTCTTCGCCACCTGCGGCACGGTTTTCTCATCGGCAGCGAACAGCAACAGCGTGTTGCCGGTGATGCCATCGGCCATGTTTTCACCGTTCAGCTGAATAATGTCATTGCGCTTACCCATGCTGGTGCTGCCCTGAAAACTGGCGGGCGGCGCGGCCAGGGTAAAGCCCAAATCCTGCAACAGCGCGCCCTGCGCCGATGCTGGCGTCCACAAGTTCATTCCGCGTCCATCTTCGTAATAGACCAGCGCAGAGGTTGGCTGCGGCGGCAGCGTAATCTTGTGACGCACCGTTTCTACTCGTTTGTCGAACGCTGCGATCACCTCTTTGGCATCGGCTTCATGGCCGGTAATCTCGCCCAACTGCAAGGTCAATGCCTGCCAGCTTTTATCGCCGTAGTCGATCACTAACACCGGTGCGATGGTTTGCAGCTGATCGTAGAGACGCAGCGCCGAATCGCCGCCGGTGGCGGCTATCACAATCAAATCCGGCGCTTCGGCGGCAATGGCTTCAGCGTTTGGCTGTGAGATGTAGAGCGGTTTAACCTGCCGCGCTTTTGCCACCGCGCTCCATTGCGTGAAAAAGCCCTGCGCATCCGACACGCTGCTGCTGCGACTGGTGGCGCCGGAGCCGACCAGCGGCGCGTTAATCGCCAGCAAGGTGCCACTTAGCGTGACGCTGGTCGAAACAATGCGCTGCGGCGGCTGTTGCAGAGTGAACGGGCCTTTCGGTGTGGTGATAGTGCGCGGCCAGGCGGCGTCGGCTTGTACATGGGTGCAGATGAAAAACAGGCTAAGCAGCAGAGAAAGAGCAGGGAAACGCATCAGGTTGTCCATCACTTGATAGTTGAGAATAAATATCATTATCAAAAATAAGTGCGGGTGCAAGGGAAATTCATTATGTGAGAGCGGTCGCCATGAATGGCGACCCTACAAATTCGTAAGGTGCGCATTCATGCGCACCTGGTTGAGATTACTGCAGTGAATATCGCGCCATCGGGGCTACAGCCTTAATCACGCCATTACCTTTCATATACTCACCAAACGCCTGATAGCGCGCCTGATCAAACGCCGCGCTATGCTCCGCGAAATACGGCAGCGTTGCCTGCCACGCTTCGTGATTGAGCGGCGTATTCAGCTCGGGATATTGTTTAATAAACGCAAGCCAGGCTTCCTGCGGATGCGCGCGCAGCCACGCCACACCGGCATCCAGGCCACGTAAAAACGCCGGAATGCGTTTGTCCTGCGCGGCAGTTTTCTGGTTTGCCAGAATGATCAACTCATCATAAGCAGGCACGCCGTAATCTTCCGGCTTGAACACCGTTGGCTTTGCGCCTTTGTCTTTCAGATCCACCAGCTCATAGTTGCGAAAGATGGTCATCGCGCCATCAATCTTGTGCGTTAGCAACGCGGAGGTGCCATCCATATTCAGGTTGATAAGCTTCACCGAGTCGGCATCAACGCCCTGCGCTTTTAGCATATTGCGGATCGCCACGTCTTCGGTGCCCGGCACCGCGTAGCCGATGGTTTTGCCAGTGAAATCCTTCAGCGAGTGAATATCGTCTGACACCGTGGTCAGCGTATTCAGCGGCTGATTAATCAACGTGCCGACGCGGATCACCGGCACCTCTTTATCCACCAGCGTGTAGAGCTGCGGCTGGTAGCTGACGGCGAGATCGACTTTGCCCGCCGCCAGCAGCAGCGGCACGGACGCCGAATCGGCGGGCGCGATCATCTCGACATCCAGCCCCTCTTTCTTAAACGCGCCGCTGTGCTGGGCAGCAAAAATCGCCGCGTGATTGGGGTTGATAAACCAGTCAAGCAGCAGGCGAACTTTCTCCGCCGCCTGCACGTTAGCGGTCGCCAGCAGCAGCAACGCGGTCAATGCCATTCGTAGGGTTTTCACGGTATTTCCTTATGTAGATTGCCAGAGGATTTTCTTGCGCATCAGCGCCACGCTGCCCGAAAGCAGCAGCGCCAGAATCAGTAACAGCAGCAGCGCCGCGAAGCTGGTGGCGGTTTCGAGTCGCGCGTTGGATTGCATCATCAGATAGCCGAGCCCTTCGCTGGCGCCGACCCATTCACCAATCACCACGCCAATCGGGGCCAACACCACCGCCATCTGCAGGCCGGAGAAAAACTGCGGTAACGCGGCAGGCCAGCGCACGCGCCAGAAGATGCGGAAACGCGACGACGTGGAGGTTTGCGCCAGCTCCAGCCAACCGACCGGCGTACGGCACAGCCCATCAAACAGTGACAAGCACAGCGGGAAGAACAGGATCAAAGCCGCCACCACCACTTTCGAGGCGATGCCAAAGCCGAGCCACAGCACCAGCAGCGGCGCGAGAGCAAACACCGGAATTGCCTGGCTGGCGGTGACCAGCGGAAACAGCACGCGACGCAGCAGCGGACTGGCGGCCATCAGCACCGCCAGCGTCACGCCCGCGCCGACGCCCAGCAGCAGCGCCAGCACAATTTCCGCCAGCGTATAAAGCGCGTGATGCCACAGCAGTTGACGATGCAGCCACAGCGCCTCAAGCACCGCTGACGGCGCGGGTAGCAGGAAAGTCGGCACGCCGCTGTGACGTGCCAGTAACCAGCCGCACAGCAGCACCACGATCAGGTAGATCGCGCTAAACACTGTTTTCATGGGTATTCAGTCGGGAGAAAAGTTGCGCCTGCGCCTGTAGGACGTCGGGATGATCAAACGGACGCGGCGCGTCACCGCCAGCAACCGGCCAGCTTTCGATAGCCAGCGGCTGGCCTTGCAGCAGCAGAATGTCATCGGCCATGCGGCACGCTTCCAGCGGATCGTGCGTCACCAGCAGCACAGTTTTGCCCCGCAGTAATCCGGCGGTCAGCGTTTGCAAACTGAGTTTGGTCATCACATCCAGCGTGGCGAAGGGTTCATCCATCAGCACCACGTCGCGCTGCGCATAAAGCGTGCGTGCCAGCGCCACGCGTTGCCGCATGCCGCCGGAGAGTTGATGCGGGGGTGCATGCGCCACGTCGCTGAGTTTTACCTGCTCGAGCAGCGCCAGCGCACGCGGGCGATCCGGCTTGTCGCCGCTGAGCCGCGCCGACAGCATCACGTTGTCGAGCACCGTCAGCCACGGATACAGCAGATCCTGCTGGCCCATCCACGCCACGTTGCCGCTCAAGCCCCGCACCGCGCCCTGCTGCGGTTGGAGTAAACCGGCCACCAAACGCAGCAGCGTACTTTTGCCGATGCCGCTGCGTCCCAGCATTACCGTGGTTTTGCCACCGCGCAGGTGCAGATTCAGCCGCTGACACAGCGGTTTATCGTCCCAGCTAAAGCTCACATCGTTGAACAGAATGTCCTGATTCATGGGCGATTGGCCGCCAGAATCGCCAGCTGGTGAAATCCGCGCTGCGCCAGCGCGTTAGCGGCCTGCGCGGCGCGGATGCCGCTGGCGCACACCAGCACGATGCGCTGCTGGGCGGGCGGCTGCCACGCGGCGATCGCCTGCGGCAAGATGCGCTCAACGCCATCCGCCACGCTGACCGGCGCTTCTTCATAGCTGCGCAGTTCGACAATGCAGTCATCGGCGGCCAACTGTTGCGGATCGATAAACGGCACCGCATGTTCCGGCTCGTCAGCATCATCAAAGCGGAACTGGCGGAAGTGCCAGTTCACAAAATCGCAATTCACCAGACAACCCAGCGGTGAAGGCTGTAATTCCAGCAGTACGCTGAGCGCCATCTGCGCCTGCATCGCGCCGAGCGCTGCCACCGCCGGGCCCATCACGCCTGCGGTGTTGCAATTCGCGGCCGAGGACGGCAAGCGTGGGAACAGCGCGCGATAGCTCGGCGCGCCGCCACAGAATCCGCCGACGTAACCTTGCCGCCCCAGCACCGAGGCGCTGATCAGCGGCATGCCCGCCTGCATGCAAGCATCGGAAAGTTGGTAGGTGACGGCAAAGTTATCGGCGGCATCGATCACCAGATCGCATCCCGCCAGCGCCTGCTGCAGATTACTGGCGCTCAGCGACTGTTGCAGCGCCTCGATCTGCACCTGCGGATTGCGCTGCTGCAACGCGTGCTGCGCGCGCAGCACTTTGGGCTGGTCGATATCCTGCTGCGTAAACAGCGTTTGCCGATGCAGGTTATGCAGCGCCACCACATCGTCGTCATACAGCCGAATATAGCCGACCCCCGCGCCCACCAGCTGCGGCAGGAGCGTGGCGCCTAATCCGCCCGCGCCCGCCACCAGCACACGCGCGTTAAGTAACTTTTGCTGCCCAGCTTCGCCGATTTCCGCCAGCATCATCTGGCGTTGATAACGTTGCATAGTTGCCGTCCTTAACTCAGATTTGCAAGACCGAAGATCGGCGTGGACGCGGCTGCCATATCGCGCTTCTCCATCAGTCCGGCAGCGCGCGCGGCTTGTCCGGCTTCAATCGCCAGCCGGAAGGCGTTGGCCATGCCGATTGGATCGCCGGCTTTGGCGACGGCGGTGTTGAGCAAAATGCCATCGAAGCCCATTTCCATCGCCTGCGCCGCCTGCGACGGCGCGCCAATGCCCGCATCAATGATTAGCGGGATGTCGCTGAACCACGCGCGCATGGCGCGCAGGCCGTCGATGTTGCGCAAACCCTGGCCGGAACCAATCGGCGCGCCCCACGGCATCAACAGTTCGCAACCCGCTGCCAGCAGCTTTTCGCCGACGATCAGATCTTCGGTGGTGTACGGAAACACCTGAAAACCCTCTGCGCTGAGGATGCGCGCGGCTTCCACCAGCGCGAAAGGATCGGGCTGCAGCGTGTCGGCATGGCCGATTACTTCCAGTTTGATCCACGCGGTGTTGAACAGTTCTCGCGCCATGTGTGCGGTGGTGACGGCCTCTTTTACCGTGTGACAACCGGCGGTATTCGGTAACACGCGGATGTTGAGCCCGGTCAGCAGTTCGCGGAATGCCGCGCCCGCCGCGCCTTCGCGCCGCAAACTGACGGTGATGATGTCGGTGCCGGAGGCGGCAATCGCCTGCTGCAAAATGGCGGGCGAAGGATAACCGGCGGTGCCGAGCAGGAAGCGTGATTGCGGTTCAAAATCGTAAAACATCGCTTAACCTCCCTGCATCGGTGACAGCACTTCGAGCTGGCAACCTTCATCCAGCCGCTGCGTGTCGTACTGGCTTTTCGGCACAAACGCACCGTTGTAGGCGGTGGCGACGCAGGCCACATCAATTTGCTGCTCGATCAGCAATTCGCTCAGGCTTGTTGCCTGGGTGCTGATGGCGCGGCCGTTAAGCTGAATATTCATTATTGAGTTCCCCAGAAATGCGTTGCATCAGCTGCTCTGCCAGCATTGGCGCCAGCAGAAAACCGTGGCGATACATGCCGTTGAGATAAAAAGTGTGATTGTGATAGTGGATTTCCGGCAGATTCGCCGGATAGGCCGGACGCAGACCGCTGCCGCCCTCAATCACGCGCGCTTCGGCTAAGGCGGGATGGATGGCATAGGCGGCGCTAAGTAACTCCATCATGGCGCGCGCGCTGATGGCGCTGGCATCGTCGCTCTCAATCATGGTGGCGCCGAGCATAAAGTGGCCGCCGCGACGCGGCACCAGATAGCAGGGAAAACGCGGATGCAGCAGACGAATCGGGCGGGAAAACTGCACTTCATCGCTGTGCAGAATCAGCATCTCGCCGCGCACCGCACGCAGGCGCGGCAGTTGCGGCGCGGCGTGGATGCCGCGACAATCGATAATCTGACCGCTCGGCGCGTGATTGCTGAATGACACGCCGCGCGCGATCAGCGCGTCACGCATCTCCTGCAACGCCAGACGCGGATCGAGATGCGCTTCCCCGGCGAAAAACAGACCGCGCGCAAAGCGCCCTTCCAGCGCCGGTTCAATGTCGGCGGGGTCGACCCATTGATGCTGCTCGGTCATGCGAGCAAAACGGTTGAGTTCCTGGCTATCGCGCGGCGGCGCAACCACCAATGTGCCCTGATGCTCGACGCTGCTGACGCGCTGTTGCCACCACGCGGCGGCGTGTTGCCCAAGAGTGATAACATCGCGCGGCGCGCTTTCGGCTTCACACCAGGGCGCCAGCATGCCGCCAGCAAACCACGATGCCGGGCGGCGCGCGTCATCGCCCATCACCTCAACGTCTTCACCGCGTTCCGCCAGCAAAGTGGCTACGCATAGGCCCGCCACGCCGCAGCCAAGCACGCTCCAGCGGCTCACAGCGCCGGATCCAGGATGTTCAAACAGGGGGAATTCACATCGGCCTCTCAGTGTTAGCTGAGACCCGCAGATACAGGAGAAGGGAAATGGCGCATCCATCGAGCTTGCCTGAGCGCCAGACAGCCCAATACAACAAGACTGTCAGTCTTCCTACGCCAGTATCAACTGGGTCAGGTTCAAAGGGTCGCTAAGCCGCGCAATGCGCTATTAGCCTCTCAGTCTCTTTGGCGAGACTCCCCCGACGCGTCTATTTGTATTGCAGGCGATGGTCGCCGTCAAGCGCGAAATAACCAGACGATTTACAGGGAAATAAGCAGCAAGGCATTTATCGCTACTTGGGCTTTGTGGATCACAAACGTAACATATGGTATACAAACACATTATTGCTGAGAGTGGATTTCTCTCTAATTTTATAAACAGGTGATGTCGGAATAACCATGAACAATATTAAAATTGCATTTATTAAAGCCGGCTGGCACAAAGAAATTGTCCATAATGCCTTGGTGGGTTTTGAAAAAGAATTAGCCGATCAATCCGTTGAAGCGGAATTAAAAGTGATGGAAGTGCCTGGCGCATTTGAAATGCCGCTGCTGGCTAAGCGTCTGGCTGAAACCGGCAAGTACGATGCGATTGTCTGCGCTGCGCTGGTGGTTGACGGCGGTATCTATCGCCATGATTTCGTTGCCGCTGCGGTGGTTGATGGCTTGATGAATGTGCAGCTGACCACCAACGTACCGGTGTTCTCCGTTTCATTAACGCCACATAATTTCCAGCCGGTTGATGTGATTGAAAACTTCTATACCGAGCATTTTATTAAGAAAGGCAAAGAAGCGGCGCGCGCGGTGCTGGCTATTCACAATCTTTCGATTGATTGATGCATTAAAAAGGGAGCACCTCAGCAGGCGCTCCCTTTTATTTATTCTTCCTTTCAACAGTTAATATTCAGAATAGTGCCATCCTCGCCTCATTCAATGTTTTACACTCATCAAATGATTACTCTTCATATGTCGGCGCGTTTCAGATGGATTGATATCGCACTCCTTAGGCAGCATTAGCGTAAAGATTCCGGCAATCACCAGCGAACCCGCCAGCCAGCAGATCGCCACGTTTTGGCTATACAGCAGCGTCATGATCCCGACTAAGTACGGTCCGCAGAATCCGCCCAGATTACCCAAGCCATTGATTACGCCACGCGCGCTGCCCGCCACTTCCGGCGCAGCGATACGTCCGGGAATCGACCAGAACGGGCTGGTTGCCGCTTTGAGGAAGAAGCCGCACACCACCAGCGCGATATAAGCGGCGACGACGTTGTCATGCAACACCACCGACGCCAGCAACGCGGCGGCAAAGCAGAACAGCGACACCATCACCCACAAACGGCGCTTGCCGGTGCGATCGCTTAACCATGAAATGGCGTAGATGCCGAGCACCGTCGCGACAAAAGGAATCGCCGCCAGCAGGCCAACGCCCGCCATATTGGTGCCGGTGAGATTTTTCAGGATACTCGGCAGCCACAGCGTGTAACCGTAATCGCCAGTTTGATAGAAAAAGTTGAGCGCCACCAATTTCATCAGCCCGGAGCTGCGAAACACCGCTTTCAACGGCGCTTTGCTGACCGGCTCCTTTTGCAGATGCTGGGCTTTTTCGCGCGCCAGTTCGCGCAGCAGATACTCCTTTTCACGCGCCGGTAACCAGCGCGCCTCTTCAGGACGATCGGCGATCACCAGCTACCACATCAGCAGCACCACCGCAGACAGCAGGCCTTCGATAATGAACAGCCAGCGCCAGTCCAGCACATTAATGATGTAACCCGATATCGGCGCGGTAAACATGCCGCCTAACGGCGCGAACATCATGACAAAGGCGTTAGCGCGACCCAGCTCTTTCTCCGGGAACCAGTTGCTGACCATGGTTAACACCACCGGCAACATGCCGCCTTCGGAAATCCCCAGCACGAAACGCAGCGCCAACAGCTGATAGTGATTGGTGACAAAACCGGTGGCGATGGAGACCACCATCCACGCGGCCAGCGACCAGGCAATAAAGCGTTTGCCGCTGCCATTCACCGCAATACGTCCGCCCGGCACCTGTAAAAACAGATAGCCGATAAAGAAGATGCCGCTCACCATGCCGGCCATTTGGCTGGTGATCGCTAAATCCTGATCCATGCCGCCAGGCAGCGCAAAGCTGATATTGACGCGATCCATGAATGAGACAATGCAGGTGATAAGAATTGGGGCGATGACGCGATACCAGCGCGTTCCGGGGATTTTTTCTTGCATGCTGCCCTCTCCATGTTAAGCCGTGATGCTTAGGTTCATTGGCTAACCATTAAAGAGAGTATGGAAATAATTATTGCGATCTTAATCACTGCAATTAATGTTAAGAAAAAGTGTTACATACGCTGTGATCGCGCATAAAAAAAAGCAGCGCGATGGCTCGCACTGCTCTTTGCGGTATTTTTAATCATTAACGCTGTGGATGATTCACTTCCAGCGGACGCAGATCAAACACTAGCACTTCCGCATCATCACCGTTAGCGAACTGCAGCGCGCTTTCGTTGCGAACGCGTGCGCCGTCGCCTTCTTTGAACTTCACGCCGTTCACTTCGATGCTGCCGCGTGCCACGTGAATGTAGGCGTAACGATCGGCATCCAGCGCGAGGGTTTGCTGCTCGACGCCGTCGAACAGTCCGGCATAAATGCGGATGTCCTGACGCACGCTGAGTGAACCGTTGTCCCCTTCCGGCGAGATAATCAGGCGCAGCTGACCACGTTTGTCACTTTCCTCCACCGAAATCTGCTGATAACCCGGAGGCGAATTACGTTCGCCAGGCACAATCCAGATCTGCAGGAAGTGCACGTTATCCGTTTTTGAGTGGTTAAACTCGCTGTGCGTGACTCCGCTGCCGGCGCTCATCAGCTGCACATCACCCGGCACAATCACCGAACCGGTGCCCATGGAATCTTTATGCTCCAGCGCGCCTTCCAGCACGTAGGAGATGATCTCCATGTTGTTGTGCGGGTGCGCACCAAAGCCGCGACCCGGTGCAACGCGGTCATCATTGATCACCAGCAAGTCTGAGAAGCCGGTTTGTTTTGGATCCCAGTAACTGGCGAAAGAGAACGTATGATGCGAATTCAACCAACCATGGTCACCCACTCCGCGTTGTTCTGATAGGCGTTGTTCAATCATGGTCTGCTCCTCAAATTTGCTGTTGGGGGGCGATTGCCCTTCCCGTTGCAAACAAGTATACGTAAACTGATTTGCCTAACAATGCGTCATAATGACAATGACTGTCACCGATAAGTGGACAATATGCAGATTGAAGATCTCCGTATTTATGTAGCCGTGATCAAGGCCGGTAACTTCACCGCCGCCGCCGAACAGCTGATGCTGTCGAAGCAGTATGTCAGTCGCCGCATCGCCGCGCTGGAGGAGTCGCTCGGCGCGCGGCTTTTGAATCGCAACACGCGTAAGCTGTCGGTGACCGATAACGGCCAGCTGTTTGCGCAGCATGCGCAGCGCATTCTTGATGATGTGCAGGAAGCCGAGCTGGCGGTATCGGGGCGTCGTCAGGTGCTGCAGGGCAGCTTCCGCCTGAGCGTGCCGATGTCGTTTGGTATCAGCCATCTGTCACCGTTTATTGCCGAGTTTCTCAGCCAGCATCCGGGGTTGCAGTTTCAGGTTGAACTGGCGGATCGGCATGTCGATATGGTGGGTGAAGGATTTGATATGGCGATTCGCATCGGTACGCTGCCAGATTCGAGTTTGATCGCCAGGCGACTGGGCGAGTTTCGCCGCGTAATCTGCGGCAGCCCGTCATACCTGCAGGGCGCAGGCGCGCCGCGTACGCCGGAGGAGCTGAGCGAGCATTTGTGCCTGCGCTACGGACGCGAAAGCCAGACCGGCTGGGAACTGTTTAACGGCGACCAGCGTAAAGTGATCAGCGTGCATGGGCCAATGGTGAGTAATAACGGGGAAATGCTGCGCGACGCGGCGGTGGCCGGGTTGGGTCTGATTCTGTTGCCGGAGTTCATTGTGGCGCCAGCGCTGGCAAGCGGTGAGTTGGTGACGGTGTTAGAAGAGTGGCAGCCGACCTCGCTCCATCTCAATGCGCTCTATCCGCAGCACCGTCAGCGCAGTGAGATCAATCGGGTGTTTATGACATTTTTGCAGCAGAAGTTGGCGTAAAAATTAATTACCCCTTGCGGCGCGATCTATTGCGCATATTAAGGGCGGCAATGTGCCCAGCCCGGCAATACGTAATATATCGCGCCGCTACGGTAGGTAGGGTGTTAATGACTTTCGTGCGCGAAGGTAATCGATTTGCGACGTGCATCGCGCATCGCCACCGCATGGATCAGCAGACCCAACACCGCCAGAATCGCGCCCACCCAACCGGTGGATTGCCATCCCAGACCAGCAGAAATGGTCACACCGCCCAGCCATGCGCCAAGCGCGTTGGCGAGGTTAAACGCCGAATGGTTCATCGCCGCCGCCATGGTTTGCGCGTCACCGGCGACATCCATCAAACGGATCTGCAGCACCGCCGCCAGCGCCACCATGGTGCCCACCAGCATCACGTTGATGGCACCTACCAGCGCATAGTGCGCGGCAAACACGAAGGCGCTGAGCACCAGGAATGACCAGATCAGCAAAATGCGGATGGTCTTTTCAATGCCGCGATCGGCCAGACGACCGCCGGCGATGTTACCGATGATCATGCCCAAACCAAACAACGCCAGCACCGCCGGGATCCAGCTCACCGGCATCTGCGCCAGTTCGGTCATGGTTGGCTTCACGTAGCTAAACACCGAAAACAAACCGCCGCTGCCCACCGCGCCAATCGCCAGCGTCAGCAGTACCTGTTTGCGCGTCAGCGCCGACAATTCGCGCAGCGGGCTGGCATTTTTGTCGCCCGCCACGTTTGGCACCCACAGCCAAATCAGCAGCAAGGTTATCACCGCCAGACCGCCGACAATGGCGAAGGCATCGCGCCAGCCAAACCATTGGCCGATAGCCGTGACGGCGGGCACGCCGAGTAAGTTGGCGATGGTCAGGCCAAACAGCACCATTGAGACCGCTTGCGCGCGTTTGCGCCGTTCAACCAAACCGGCTGCGACCAACGCCGCCACGCCGAAGAAGGTGCCGTGCGGGAATCCGGCGAGGAAACGCGCCAGCAGCATGGAATAATAACCCGGCGCAATGGCGCTTAGCAGGTTGCCGGCGGCAAACAGGCCCATCAGCGTCATCAGGAAATTACGGCGTGAGGCGCGCGCGCCCAGCACCGCCAGCAGCGGCGCACCAATCACCACGCCTAGCGCGTAGATACTGATGAGATGGCCTGCCGAGGGGATCGATACGTTGAGACCTTTGGCTGCATCGGGCAGCAGTCCCATGATGACGAATTCGCCGGTGCCAATGGCAAAGCCGCCGGTACCGAGCGCGAACAAGGCTTTCAGCACGCTTTGACGCGGCAGCGATGCCTCATCCGGCAGCTGAGTAAGTTGGGGTTGTACTGATGACATGAGTTTTCCGAACCGCAAGTGAAGAACTCAGTCAGGATCGTGGGCGCTTAACGCGACAGCCATCGTCGAGACCGAGAAGAGTGAGCGGCATATGATAGCGCAAATTATTGGGAAGGGTTGGAGTAACGCTGTGGCAGAGGTCGCCATAAATGGCGACCCTACAAAGGATTGACGCGTTTTTCGTAGGGTGCGCATTTATGCGCACCGGGTTAAATGATGCGCGCCAACAGCGCTGCGCCCATCATGCCGCCGTGATGCGCGAACTCGCCTGGCACCACCAGACGATGCGTGGTGCGGCGTAATACGTAACCCTGCACCACCTCATCTAACGCCGCGATCAGTGGAGCCACCGATGCCAATCCGCCGCCAACCGCCACGCGCGATGCGCCGGTGATATTGATGCTGTACGCCAGCGGCTGACCGACAATTTGCAGCCATGCCTGAATGGTTTGCTGCGCCTGTGCATCCTGCTGCTGCCAGCGTTCGATGATCTCAACGCTGCTCGCCGTGCGGTCATGCAACGTCTGATGCAGATTTTCCAGCCCGCGCGCACCGCCGTAGCTGTCGAGACAGCCTTTTTGCCCGCACGAACACGCTTTGCGCGGCAGCCGCCGCGTAACGCCATCGATCTCCACTTCGGTTAATGTGATCGGCCCATGTCCCCATTCGCCGGTCAATCCGTTCTGCCCGGTAATAATGCGGCCATCCGCCACCAATCCGCCGCCAACGCCCGAACCCAGAATCGCGCCAAATACCACTTTGTGCCCTTTTCCCGCGCCCGCCAGCGCTTCCGCCAGCGTGAAGCAGTCGGCATCGTTATGCACAATCACCTTACGTTGCAGCAGCGCCCCTAATTCGTTCGCCAGACGGCGCTGATGAAACGCGGGAATATTGCTGGCAAACATCTCGCCAGAATCGGGTGCCACAATGCCGGCGGTAGAGATCGCCACCGCACTGCTGGCGGTATAATGCAGGTGATGTTGGGCAATCATGCGACTCACCAGCGCGGTGAAGTCGTCCCAACTGGTTGCCGGAATTTTTTGCTGATCGAGAAGGGTTAATTGATCCTGCGCACTCATCACGCCTAACTTAATAAAAGAACCGCCCAGATCGAGGCAAATCACCGCAGATTGTCTACTCATAAACGTTTATCCATCACATCACGCAAACCGTCGCCCAGCACATTGAAGCCCAGCACGGTAATCAAAATCGCCAATCCTGGGAAGAGTGACACATAAATATTCAGGCCGAGGAAGTTGCGCCCATCGCTCATCATGGTGCCCCACTCCGGCATCGGTGGCTGCACGCCTAAACCGAGGAAGGACAAACTGGCGGCAGACAGCACCACCGCGCCCGCCGTCAGCGTCGATTGCACAATCAGCGGACCAATTGAGTTACGCAGAATGTAGTGCGTAATGATGCGCGGATAGCGCACGCCGAGCATATGTGCCGCTTCGATGTACTCCATGTTTTTCAGGCCCAGCGTCAGGTTACGGCTCAGACGCGCATAAACCGGTATTGAGAACAGCGAAATGGCGATCAGCATATTGGTGAGCCCTTCCCCGAGCACGCTAACGATCAAAATCGCCAGCACAATGCCAGGAAAAGCGAAGATGATATCCATCACCCACATGATCAGCGCATCAATTTTGCGTCCGGCTAAGCCAGAAATGATGCCAAGCGGAATGCCGATCACCATTGAGATCGCTACGCTGAGGCTCACTTCAAACAGCGTGATGCGCGCGCCGTAAATCACGCGCGAGAAAATGTCGCGGCCATAATCGTCGGTGCCAAACCAGTGCGCGGCCGAGGGTGCTTGCAAGGTGTTGAGCAGATCCTGCTCCACCGGATCCCAATTGGTAATCAGCGGAGCCAGCGCGGCGGCGAGCACCACCAGCAGCACCAATGCACCGCCGATGGCAATGGACGGGTTTGCAATTAGAGTGCTGATCAGGTGTCGGCTGCGCGAACGCGGCGGCAGCACGGAATTTTCAATGCTGTTCATCAGTCGAACCTTATTTTTGGATTGAGCAGGCCAATCAGGATTTCGCCCACCAGATTCATCAGCACCACGCCGGTTACGGCCACCAGCGTCACGCCCTGAATCACCGGATAATCACGATAGCGCACCGAATCCACCAGCAAGCGACCAATGCCTGGCCAGTTGAACACCGATTCGGTGACCACCGCGCCGCCAATCAGGCTGCCGAAGTTAAGCGCCACAATGGTGACAATCGGGATCAGTGCATTACGCAGCGCATGCTTCCAGTTAATGCTGGCGGAGGATAACCCCTTGGCTTTGGCGGTGCGGATATAATCCTGACTCAGCACATCCAGCATGCTGGAACGTGTCATGCGCGCGATCATCGCCATTGGCAAGATCGCCAGCGTAACCGTGGGCATGATGTAGTTTTTCCACGAATCGGCGCCCAACAGCGGTAACCAGCCCAGCTCAACCGCGAAATAATTCATCGCCAGTAGCGCCAGCCAGAAGTTGGCAATCGACGCACCGGCTATGGTCAGCACCATCACGATTTGATCCGGAATCCGCTGGCGATAGATGGCGCCGGTCATGCCCGCCGGAACACCAATCGCAATCGCCAGCAGATACGCCAGCGCCGCCAGCGATAAGGTGTACGGCAACCGCTCGCTGATCTCCGTCATCACCGGACGCTGCGACTGCAACGACAAGCCAAGGTTACCGTGCAGCGCTTCCGCCGCGAACCTGACATATTGCAGCGGCAGCGGCTGATCGAGCCCCAGCCGCACGCGCATACTGTCCACCGCTTCCTGCGGCGCTTCCGGTCCCGCCATCAGCCGCGCCGGATCGCCCGGCAGCGCACGGATGGCGATAAACACGATAATCGACACGCCGAAAATGATTAACGGCAGCGAAAGCACCTTTTTTGCGACGTACGCTTTCATATCACATCAGCCATGAGGTTATTGCTTCACTGCGTCGCGCACGACGATTTGTCCGCCCGGCTGCATCACCACGCCGCTGATATTTTTACGTGCGGCATAGAGATCGTCCTGATAGAACAGCAGCACCTGCGGCGCTAATCCGCTGATCTGTTTTTGCGCCTGGAAGTAGAGATCTTTGCGTTTGGCATCGTCGAGCGTCGACGCTGCGGTGTCGATCAAATCATCGGTTTGCTTGTCGCTAAAGAAGCCCAGATTAGCCCCGCCCGGCGCGAAACTGCTGGTGTGATACAGCGGACGGAGCTGCAGATCCGAGCCATATAAACCGGAAGACCAGGACGCCAGCACCGCATCGGTGCCCTGCGCGGCTTTCTCTTTGCCATCAGCAAATGCCGCTTTGGTCCACACGCCGCTCTCCATCTGGCGCACGTTAAGTTTCACGCCGATTTTGCCCCACATGCCCTGCAGCACTTGTGCGGTACGCGCATCCGGCGCCTGCACCGCAATCGACATCGGGAAACCGTCGGCGTAGCCCGCCGCTTTCAGCAAATCTTTGGCTTTTTGCAGATCGTACGGATAGTCATGCAAGCTTTTGTCGTAGTTGGGATCGACCGGTGCCAACGCGGAGTTTGCCGGTTGCGCATAACCAAACATGATGGCTTTCACCAGCGCCTGCTGGTCGGTGGCGAAATTCAGCGCCTGACGCACGCGCACATCGCTCAGTGCTTTGCTTTGGGTATTGAGATCGACCCAGAACACCGCCGCGCCCGGCGACTGTTTAAGATTTACGTTGGCGTTGTTTTTCAACATGCCGGCAAACTGCGGCGGCACCGGGTTAATAATATCAACCTGACCCGATTGCAACGCCATATTCATCACCGAAGGCTCGCTGCTCCACGTCCATTTAATTTCATCCGGCCCGGAAGATTTTCCCCAATAGTCGGGATTCTTTTGTTCAAGTACATATTCACCGGATTTGTACTGCACCAGTTTATAAGGCCCGGTGCCGTCGGCTTTATTGTTGATGCTTCCGGCTTTATCTGCTTTCGGGCTCACCATTAATCCCGGACCGGAGGCTAAAACAGTTAAAAAGGCCGGGTTAATTTTTTTCAGCTGAAACGTGACAGTGAGATCGTCTTTTTTCTTCACATCCTGAATAAAGGTGCGAATTTTCCCACTACCCGCTAAACCGCGCTGCGTATTTAAATGACGCTGGAAGTTTTCAACTACCGCATCGGCATTAAAGGGCGTGCCGTCGTGGAATTTCACATTGGGTCGCAGGGTAAAGGTCCAGTTAAGTCCGCTGTGATCGGATGTCCAGGATAATGCCAGTGCCGGAATGATTTTGCCGTCATCACCGAGACGCGTCAGGCCTTCGTACATTGGGTCCAGCACCGTGCCGGTAAAGGTCGCGGTTTGGTTGCCGGGATCCATGCTGCGCGGCGGTTCGTTCTGCATGATCACCAGTTGGCTGGCAAAAACGGAGGCGCTCGCCATCGACGCCAGTAAACAGCCGGCCAGCGTCAGTACCTTGAAATGCTTATTTTTGCTTTCCATGAAGGCCCTCAATGAATCATTGAAACGATCGGTGAAATATCCACGCTATATAAGCCACACTCACTAAACAAAAGCCAATAGGTTGGTTCATATAATTTACTTATAATCAGATCTACATTCAGAAATTTAACTAAATAGCGTTGTATTTGTTTTCTGTCCTTATTATTGTCAGCGCATAGTGCTAACGCTGTGAGAACTTCAATGCTCAATGCCCACCAGCAACAAATTCTGCGCTTACTTATTGCGTCGCATGGCATGAGCCGCACCGTGCTTGCGGAAAAAATGAAATTAAGCAAAGCCGCAATTAGCACGCTGGTGAAAGAGATGCTGCAGGCCGGATTGCTGGAAGAGAGTATTCCGGAATCCAGCGGCCAGGGTCGCCCATCGGTGTTATTAAAAATGCGTGCCGACAGCGCCTATTTTCTCGGTGCCTCGCTGCTGGACGAACGCGTGGTATTGGTGCTGATTGATATGCACGGCCGCACGCTGGCCGCCACCCAGATGCCGTTGAATCTCGATCCGCCGCAGCTGGCCAAAACCATTGCAGCGGCAATCCCGGACCTGATTGCGCAGAAATCAATTACGCAGGATCAGCTGATTGGCCTGGGCGTGACGCTTTCCGGCTTTGTCGATGAACATCAGGCGATTTGCGTGCAGTCGGCGCTGCTGGGCTGGAAGAACGTGCCGCTGGCGGAACTGCTAAAACAGCAAACCGGGCTGGAAGTATCCTTAGAGAACGATGCCAAAGCGCTGGCGGTGAGCGAGAAGATTTTCGGCGTGGCAAAAAAGGCGCGCAACTTCACCCTGATTTCGCACGGTGATGGCATTGGGTCGGCGCATTTCTTTCAGGGCCAACTGCATCGGGGCGCGCACGGCGCTGCCGGTGAAATCGCCCACTGCACCATCGAGCCCGGCGGACGTCCCTGCCGCTGCGGCAAACGCGGCTGCCTCGATACGCTGGCCTCGTTAACCGCCATCCGCGAAAGCGTGCGTGATAAAGCGCTAGAGTGTGAATCGATTACCGAATTGGAAGCGCTGGCGGTGAAAGGTAACAGCGCGGCGATTGCCATTTTGCATCAGGCCGGCCATGCGCTGGGTTTATCCATCGCCAATATCATCCAGATGAACGATCCCGAGTTGATTGTGATTGCGCATCAGCCCAATGCGTTTGATGGATTGCTAAAAACCGTGGTGATGCAGGCCATCGACAGCCATGTGCTGCCGTCGATCATCGGCAAAACACCGATCGCCAGCATGGTGATCAACGAAGAGAGCTGGGCCAGAGCCGCAGCCAGTGTGGCGGCGTATCGTTTTATCATTCATTTACCCGACTAGCGGAGGCTGCTATGCGCATTGCTTTTGGTGGAATTCATACTGAGTGCAGTACTTATAATCCGGTGCTGAATTATGCCGACGACTTCCGCATCGTGCGCGGGGATGAACTGACCACCAATCCTTATTTCGCCTTTTTGCAGGATTATGATGCCGAGTTTCTGCCGACCTTCCACGCGCGCGCCATCGCCGGTGGTCCGGTGGCGCGCGTCACCTATGACGATTTTAAGCAGGATTTTCTGACGCGCCTCGCGGCACATTTGCCGGTGGATGGCGTTTATCTCGCGATGCACGGTGCGGTTTATGTTGAAGGCATGGAAGATGCCGAAGGCGACTGGATCAACGCCACGCGCGAGTTGGTCGGCGCGGAGTGCCCGATCGCCGTCAGCTACGATCTGCATGGCAACGTTACGCAACGCATCATTGATGCTATCGATATGTTCTCAACCTATCGCACCGCGCCGCACATTGATGTCGAAGAGACCATGCGCCGCTCGGTATCGATGCTGGTGAAAAGCCTGCAAACCGGCATTAAACCCGGCGTGGTGTGGGCGCCGATTCCGGTGGTGTTACCCGGTGAACGCACCAGCACCGAAGATGAACCCGCCAAAAGTTTGTATGCCCGTTTGCCCGCGATAAACCAGCTGGAGCACGTCTGGGATGCGTCGCTGATGGTCGGTTACGTCTGGGCCGATGAACCGCGCGCAACCGCCGCCGCGATCATGACCGGCACCGTTGCCGATGTACTGGCTGAACAGGCGGCTAAACTGGCACTGGCTTACTGGCAGGCGCGCGATGAGTTCAGCTTTGGCTGCGTCACCGGCAGCATTGAAGAGTGCGTCAACATGGCCATCGCCAGCGAAACCGCGCCGGTGATTTTGGCCGATTCTGGGGATAATCCCACCGGCGGTGGCGTCGGCGATCGCGCAGACGTGTTGGCGGAACTGATTCGCCAGGGTGCGCAGCAGGTTATCGTCGCCGGTATCACCGATAAACCGGCCACCGATGCGGCCTTTGCTGCTGGCGTTGGCGCAAGCGTAACGCTGACCGTTGGCGCATCACTCGATCCGGCCGGCGGCAAAGTGCAGGCCGAATTCGTGGTGAAACATCTCAGCGATGATGCGCGTTCGCTGGCGAAACAGGCGCTGCTGCAAACCGGCGGCATTACGCTGGTGGTCGCCGACCGTCGCCGTCCTTATCACAATCTGGCGGATTTCGCCCTGCTCGGCCTCGATCCTGCAGCGGCCAAAATCGTGGTAGTGAAGTCCGGTTATCTGTCGCCGGAGCTGGCCCCGCTGGCCAATCCCAACCTGATGGCGCTGTCGGAAGGCGTAGTCGATCAATATGTGGAACGCTTAACTCGCAAGCGTAAATTACAGCCCGCCTATCCGTTCGATACCGATTTCACTTATCTGCCGGTTAGCCACTTATCGGCACGCTTTATGGCAGCGAAATGAACGCGCCCGCTTCAGCAGTCGAACCGGTGCTGCGCATCGAAAATCTGACCGTCGCCTTTCGCGTTGAGGATCACTGGCGCGAGGTGGTGAAGAACCTGTCGCTCACCGTTAATGCCGGTGAAACGCTGGCGATTGTCGGTGAATCCGGTTCGGGGAAAAGCGTCACCTCGATGGCGATCATGCGCTTACTCAACATGCGCCACGCGCGCGTCAGCGGCAAAGTGCTGCTGAACGGCGTCGATCTGCTGACGCTGAGCGAATCCGCCATGCGTGACATTCGCGGCAATGCGGTGGCGATGATTTTTCAGGAGCCGATGACCAGCCTGAATCCGTCGTTCACCATCGGCAATCAAATTGCTGAGGCGCTGATCAATCACCGCAAAATCAGTAAACGCGTCGCGCGTGAAGAGACCATTCGGCTGCTGGAGAAAGTGCGTATTCCCAACGCGGCGAAACGCTTCAATGATTATCCGCACCACTTTTCCGGTGGCATGCGCCAGCGCGTGATGATTGCGATGGCGCTGGCGCTGCGGCCAAAACTGCTGATTGCCGATGAACCGACCACCGCGCTGGACGTCACCATTCAGGGGCAGATTCTTGACCTGATTAAGACATTGCAGGAAGAGGAAGGCACGGCGGTGCTGTTTATTACCCACGACATGGGCGTGGTGGCGGAAGTGTCGGATCGCACGCTAGTGATGTATCAAGGTGATGTGATGGAAACCGGCACCACCGCCGCGATTTTCTCCGCGCCCGCCGCCGATTACACCCGCACGCTGATTGCTACCGTGCCGCAGCTTGGCGCGATGCGCGGCATTGCTGGGCCGCGTAAATTTTCCTTTGACCAGCGCGACGCACCTGAGACCAATCGCGTATCGACATCGCAACAGCCGCTGCTGTCGGTGAAAAATCTCAGCACCCGCTTCAGCATCCACGAAGGCGTGTTCAGCCGCAAAACTGGCGCGGTACATGCGGTGGAAAACATCTCGTTTGATCTGATGCCAGGCGAAACCTTGTCGCTGGTCGGTGAATCGGGCTGTGGAAAATCCACCACCGGACGTTCGCTGACGCGCCTTGTCACACCCGACGCGGGCGAAGTGGCCTTTGATGGTTACGACGTGCTGAATCTTTCTGCTCATGAGCTGCGCACCTTGCGCCGCGCCATGCAGATGATTTTTCAGGATCCGTTTGCCAGCCTCAATCCGCGCATGTCGGTGCTGGAAGCGCTGACCGAGCCTTTTCTGCAACATCGTTTAGGCAGCAAAACCGAGGCGCGCACGAAAGCCGCCTCACTGATGGAGCGCGTCGGATTACCCGCCAGCATGATTAAGCGCTATCCGCACGAATTTTCCGGTGGCCAGCGCCAGCGTATCTGTATCGCCCGCGCATTGATGCTCGATCCGAAAATGATCATCGCCGATGAATCGGTGTCGGCGCTGGACGTCACGGTGAAAGCGCAAATCATCAATTTGCTGCTCGACCTGCAACAGAGCCTTGGCTTGTCGTATCTGTTTATTTCGCACGATATGGCGGTGGTTGAGCGCATTAGCCATCGCGTGGCGGTGATGCTGCTGGGTGAAATCGTTGAGATCGGCCCGCGCGCGGCGATTTTTGAAAATCCGCAGCATGACTACACCCGTAAATTGCTGTCATCGGTGCCGGTGCCCGATCCGGCGCGCCGTCATGTAAAGCGCCAGATTGACATCAGCGAGCTAAAAAGCCCGGTACGTGCGTTGGGATTTGTGCCTGAAGCACGGCGTTATCGTGAGGTGAGTGACGGGCATTGGGTGATGGAGTAAGCGCTTTTGTAGGGTGCGCATTCATGCGCACCAGGAAGAAGGTCGCCATGAATGGCAATCCTACGACAATCTGTGATTACCTATCGATCCGTGCAGAATGTTTCCCGCATTATTCTTTCATACACAACAGGCAAAATACCGCTCGGCTGTTGGGATGATGTGTGTGGAAATATTGCCAGGCATGCTCAGGAGAATAAAACGATCCCATGAACACACGATTATCATAGGCGGGAGCCATGCGGCAGCTTTCGCGATGAAGATTGCAGCAACCTTCTGTATCTGCCTGACTAAAAACATAAAAATCCGTGATGTTTAATTTCATCCGCTACTCCTCATGGGCAGAAATAAATACCAATTAATAAAACTCTTTAAAATCGCCCGTTGCGGATACTATTTGTACACTTTTTAGTAATCAGCCCAAAATGAGCCATAAAATAATTATAGTCTTCGTGGAGTCGGCTGTCTTTAATTAAAAATAAACTTATTTAAGCCGAACGTAATAAAAGAGTAATTTAATAACTATTATTTAACCCTTTTTGTCGCTGCGATTAATAGGGCCAGTATTTACTGTTAACGGCGGTCATCACTTATAAATTCGCGCTAAGATTTATCTTAAAAAAATGAAATTCATTTCTGGTCAATTAAACTTAAGTAAACTTAAATTAAGCCACCGGAGATAATATCATGCTCAGTTATACTATCCGTATCGAATTGAAAGAACCCACCGCTGGCGCGCAAATTGAATTGCTCTATGCGATGCTTGAGAATGGTTTCGCGCGTAGCTTGGTGTGCGAGAAAGGCTACACTTATGTGTTACCCACCAATGAATACGTTTATGTAGGCAGCGAGAATATAAGGAGTTTAACCGACCGGGTGGTGACTTTAGTGAGCGAGTTCAGTGAGGATCCTTCGGTGATGATTACTCAATCCGCCGCAAGGTGCTGGTCAGGTTTACGCGGCGTAAACCTCGCTTAATAGCGAAGATAAACGCCCTCTGCCCACTACGAAGGCGTTTATCCTTTGATTTAAATAAACTTAAAATATAATTAATTAGCCCGGATAAATACCGCGATCTTTGCGTGCCAGCAGAATACGTTCGCAGGCAACAATATAAGCAGCAGTGCGCAATGAGCAGCGCTTTTCAGCGGCCTTATCCCAAACGTGCACCATCGCTTCGGTCATGATGCGATCCATACGCTGGTTAATCTCATCTTCGCTCCAGAAGAAGCTCGCCATGTCCTGTACCCATTCGAAGTAACTCACCGTTACCCCACCGGCGTTACAGATTACGTCTGGCACCACCTGCACGCCGCGACTCGCCAGCATATCATCCGCATCCGGATACGTTGGGCCGTTGGCCCCTTCCAGCACCAGTTTGGCACTGATAATTTCTGCGCGCTCGCGGGTAATTTGCCCTTCAAGCGCAGCCGGGATCAGTATATCCATGGCGGTGGTCCAGAACTGCTCTCTGTCGATCTCACGCGCACCTGGGAAACCGGCAATCTGTTTATGCTCGATCTGCCACGCAGTCAGCGCAGCTAAATCGATGCCGCCTTCGTTGAGTAAGGTTGCGGTGTGATCCTGAATCACCACCACGCGCGCACCGGCTTCGGCGAACAGACGCGCCGCTTCGCTACCGACATTACCAAAGCCCTGCAAAGCCACGCGTGCGCCTTCAATGGTGATGTTAGAACGTTGTGCCACTTCACGACCGGTAATAAATACGCCACGGCCTGTCGCTTTCTCACGGCCTAACGAGCCGCCAAGATGGATCGGTTTACCGGTGACCACGCCGGTAATAGTGGTGCCGTGATTCATCGAGTAGGTATCCATCATCCACGCCATCACTTTGCCATTGGTGCCGACATCAGGCGCGGGAATATCTTTCTGTGGACCAATAATCAAACCGATTTCACTGGTGTAGCGGCGGGTTAAGCGCTCCAGTTCACCTTCAGACAACGAGTGCGGATCGACGCGAATACCGCCTTTCGCGCCGCCATAAGGCAGGTTGACCGCCGCACATTTGATGGTCATCCAGGCTGACAGCGCCATCACTTCATTCAGGTCGACTGCAGGATGGTAACGCACGCCCCCTTTGCCCGGCCCGCGCGAAAGATTGTGCTGTACGCGATAGCCTTCGAAGTGGCGAATCGAACCGTCATCCATCTGCACCGGGATGTCGACAATCAGTGCTCTTTTGGGATGACGCAGGGTTTCTATCCAGCGAGACAATTCACCAAGATGAGGCGCAACGCGGTCAATTTGGCTCAGGTAGGTAGTCCAGGGAGATGTACTGCTTTCAGAAGCGTAAGATAACTTTTCCATGAGAAGCCTGTAGGTTCAGAGTTATTTATATTGAAAAGAGGTGGAAAGGTGATGCATTGCACTAGACGGAAAGTAATTTAACACCTTTTCAGAAAAGCGGGTCACGCCAAATAAGGAGGATTTAACTTTTTCGACGCAAAAATGCCTGAATTAATGAATAACTAAGCATAAAAAAAGGCCATATATGGTGTATATTTATGCATTTATTATTCACATTTCTGCATAAAATTTGATTTTATTCCTATTTTTCAGTTCTTTGATAGTCATCAAAAAGTGAATAAACTGTTATTTTTGCGCATTGACTTTGTTAACTCACGCCACCACGATGAGTAAAACCCAGCCGGAAACCTCCATCATGAATTAGCGTTTTATTAATTTTGTTTTCTTTCATCTATTTAAACGTGCCTCTTTAAGGTTTAACCCCTTATTTACCATTGATGCTTGCGGGCAGGCATCGTCACGCGTCTTTTTGCCAGACTGAAGGAATCATTGTGTCTAACAAACCTACTCAAGGGCAGATTCAGCCTGCTCGGGCTCACGACGCCCCGCAAAAACTGCAGCGAGGGCTGAGCGAACGCCATATTCAGATGATCGCGCTGGGCGGATCGATCGGTACCGGGCTGTTTATGGGCGCGGGACGCAATATTGCGGTAGCCGGAACCTCGATATTAATCATCTACCTATTGGTGGGTTTTTTTAGCTATATGGTGATGCGGGCAATGGGGGAAGTGCTGCTTAGCCGGCTCGACTATCGCTCGTTTGCCGATTTTGTCAGTGATTATCTCGGCCCCAAAGCCAGCTTCTTTCTCGGTTGGTCGTACTGGCTAAGTTGGGTGGTGACCTGCATCGCCGATGTGGTGGTATGCGGCGCGTATATGCAGTATTGGTTCCCGGAAATGTCGGCGTGGATACCCGCGTTATTTACCCTCGGTATTTTGTGTCTGTTTAACATGTTGTCGGTGAAGGCTTTTGGTGAAGCTGAATTCTGGTTTGCGCTGATCAAGGTGATTACCATCATCGCGCTGATCATCACCGGCGGATGGATGGTATTTACCGGCTGGACCTCGCCGGATGGCGTTAAAGCCTCGGTGCACAACCTCACCGATCCTGCGGTGTTCATGCCGCATGGCATTACCGGTTTTCTGGCTGGTTTCCAGATCGCGATTTTCTCTTACACCGGCATTGAGCTGCTCGGCACCATGACGGCAGAAACGCGCGATCCCGAGAAAATTTTGCCGCGCGCGATCAACTCTCTGCCGCTGCGGATTGTGATTTTCTACTTGCTCTCGATGATGGTGATCATCGCGGTGACGTCCTGGCAAGGGGTATCGCCGGATACCAGCCCGTTCGTGACGCTGTTTGCCAAAGCCGGCTTGCCTGCGGCGGCAGCGATCATTAATTTCGTCGCACTCACCTCGGCGATGTCTTCCGCCAATAGCGGCGTCTACTCCAGCACCCGCATGTTATACGGCTTGTCCGTCGAGAAGCATGCCCACTGGCAGTTTCGTATTCTTTCACGCACCACGCGTATCCCGCTGCGCAGCCTGCTGTTCTCCTGCTTCTGCATGCTGAGCGGCACCTTGCTGCTGTTCCTGGTGCCGAATGTGACAACACTGTTCACCATCGTTTCGACGCTGGCCGCCATTCTGGTGATCTATTGCTGGGGAATGATTCTGGTCTCTTATCTGGTGTACCGCCGGCAGCGTCCGGATCTGCATCAAAAATCCAAATTTAAGATGCCCGGCGGCAGGATGATGGCGTGGGCGACGCTGATGTTCTTCCTGTTTTCGGTAGTGATCATGATATTTGATTCCGACACGCTCGCCGCGCTAGCCGCTTCGCCGGTGTGGTTCATTGCGCTGTGGCTATGCTGGAAGATGAAGGAGAAGCGGAAAACGACAGTGAAGGTCGCGGCATGATCAGGCCGCTACTTCATCAACACGTTAAACTGTGGATTGAACTCGTCGAAAATCGGCAGCGCGGCGGCACCCAGCGCGGCGGTATCGCTGCCGGTCATACCGATCTTTACGCGTGTTCCGGTGAGGTACCGACCGCGCACCGACTGATAGAGCGGCGGCAGTCGACGCATGATTTTATCCAGCAGCACCGCAGGCATCATGCCGCCGATTATCACGCTTTCGGCATCGAAGATGCATTCCAGCAGGTTAATCGCCTGACGCAGCGGCGTTAACACGGTATCGATCCATTTATCGAACAGCGCCGGATCGACTTCCAGCAAATCTTCCGGCAAAGCGGTCATCGGATCGAGCCCGCAAAACTCGTACGCCGCCTGCAGTGAAACATAGCGTTCTAAACAGCCGTGGTTGCCGCAGTAACATTCGCGTCCGCCCGGCTCCACCACCACATGCCCGACTTCGCCGGCGTTATGCGCATGGCCGCTATAGACGTGGCCATCCATGATGATGCCAGCGCCCAAACCGGTGCCGATGTAGAGATAGACAAACGAATTGAGCTGACGCGCGACGCCATGAAAGCGCTCACCAATTGCTGCCACCGTGGCATCGTTTTCCAACGTCACCGGCACGCCGCTCATCGCGGCGAGTTTGGCTTCGATATCCACCTGTTCCCAGCCGTGCAGCGTGGTCGGCCCCATTGACGAGATGCCCTCAACACCAAACGGACCGGGCATCACCACGCCAATGCCCAGCACTTTCTGCCAGCGATCGCCCAGCTGCGTTTTAATTTCGCTGAGCACGTCGGCGATGCGCGCTAATGTGGCATCCGGCTGGGGCTTTTGTACCAGAATCAGGCGGCGAAAATGAATTTCGCCGGTGAGATCCACCAGCACAATCAGCAGCGTTTGGTGATCAAGATGGATGCCGATCGAAAAGGCGCTGGCGGGATTAAGCGTCACCGGAATTGCCGGTTGCCCGCGTCCTTGTTTGCGCGGCGCGCGACTGGTGAGCAGTTCGGCCTGCTCCAGCTCCGCCACAATATTCGACACGGTTTGCGGCGTCAGCGCCGTGAGACGAGCCAGCTCGGCGCGGGTCAATTCGCCGTGCAGGCGAATAGCTTCAATGATCACGCGGCGATTGTGCGCCCGTGCGTGTTCCAGATTGGTTCCCGACGTTTTCACCTTGCTCCCTTCCCTTTCGTCACCTGCGCTGCGAATAGCCGCATCAATATCTCTGATCGCACACACATTTTACAACCCTTTCGGGCAGGTGAATGGTTGAGGCGGGGATGTCGATAATTCTAACTCTTGGTGACCATCCCAACGGTTATTTGATAAAAAGCCAACCTGCCACGGCTACCAGGCCAATTAACAACGATGCGAAAACCGCGCCTGTTACGAATGAATGAGTTGTAGTTTGCTCTTCGTTGCGGATGTCTATAAATCTGGCAAGTGCGCGCTTAACATCCGGGGCATTCAATTCTTCAAACTGCTTTTCATAGCCCTTGTTCGTCAGAGCGAAAGCTCCTGCTTTATCTGTTTTCTCCAGCGCGGTGATGTGGTTACCCTTTTTAAAAAAACAGTACTCCGGCATAAGATCCTCCGAGGAGAGAGTTGTCGTCTGAGATAATAGATGAACGGGTATGGCTTCGTATAGGTATCTGGTTATTGCCACTAGCGGACGTTGCTAATACTAATCTACGGGGAGCAGGCCAACCGCTATTCATTTTTTTCGCCCGAAATATAATTATGACTTGAAGATGCACGAAGGCATTAGTCAACGCGCGGAGAGCCACAGAGGAAGCATGCCTGAGCCTGTTTTCTCACGGAGTCGAACGAAAAGAATTCAAACAATGCGGGGCCCAGATTATAGAAGGGCCCCCAATGTAAATGAGATTTATTAAAGCTGGAACGCTTCAACCATGCCTCGTAAAGCATGTGCCTGAGCAGAAAGCTCTTGCGACGCAGAGGAGGACTCTTCAACCAATGCAGCATTGTTCTGAGTTACGCCGTCCATTTGACTGACGGCAATGCTGACCTGTGAAATTCCCTGCATTTGTTCGGAAGAAGCCAGAGATATCTCGTCCATCGCATCCGCAAGCTCACCTACCATGCTGACGATTTTCATGATGCTCTGCCCGGTTCCTGTCGCCACGTTCACACCACTTTCCACCTGCCCTACGGCCTGCTCAATGAGTTGTTTGATATCCCGTGCAGCAGTCGCACTTCGTTGTGCTAGCGTTCTGACTTCACCGGCAACCACGGCAAATCCCCTTCCTTCTTCACCGGCGCGAGCAGCTTCAACGGCGGCATTGAGTGCAAGAATATTGGTCTGGAAGGCAATGCTTTCAATGACGGAAGTAATATCCCTCACTTTTGTCGCGCTGAGAGAAATCTCGTTCATCGTATCCGACATTTTCTGCACATCCGCCTCACCAGCTCGCGCCAGCTCTGCTGTCCCACGTGCAACTTGTGCCGTCTGCTGTGCACCTGCAGTGTTACTTTTCACCGTTGCCGTGAGTTGCTCCATACTCGCGGCCGTTTCCTGAAGCGCAGCGGCCTGCTGTTCAGTACGGGATGAAAGTTCAGTGTTGCCTTTTGATATCTCATCCGCGGCTAAAGCAACGGATCCAGCCGAGTCTTTAATTTGTGATACCAGTCCACGTAGACTCTCCTGCATACGATCTAACGATGCCAGTAGGCTGTGCTTATCGTTACGGCGCAAGGTTATTGAGGTTGTCAGATTCCCCGCGGCGATGGCTGCCGCCAGTGCCTGTGCCTGGGCGGGCTCGCCGCCTAGCTGACGCATCAGTACACGTACGATTAAATAACCGGTCACCACAGAAATAATCACCGAGAGCGCCGCCATTATTAATAAAATAAACGCTGTACGTGTCGTGGATGCACTGTTCTCAGCCATCGTATCCTTGCTGAGTGTCATTTCGATGTTCGTTAGCGCATCCAGCGATCCCATTAATGCCTGTTGCGCCGGTCGCGCAGTTTTCATGAGGTAAACCGTTGCTTCTTGCTGACGGTTATCGAGTCCCATTTGACCTGCGATCATTAACGTCTCCATCGCGGCGCTCTCAGAGGCAACGACTTTTTCAAGAGCCTCCTTCCCGTGAGAGGAAACATTGATCCTCATGCTATCCACCAGCTCACGGCGCTTCTCAATATAATTTTTCTGCTGCGAGATTAATCTTTGCCATTCAGGCTGCATTTCTACGGGATCGCTCAGTAAAGCCAGGTTGCGAACGGCAATGGCCATATCTCGAGCAATTCCCCGCATATCCTGAACCAGCGTAAAGCGCTTCATCTTGTTATTGACCGTATCTTCCATCCCATCCCGCGCCTGCCATAATGCGTTCAGAGCAATCCCCGTGCACAATACGAAAAGAATAATGAGCAGGCTGAAACCCGCAGCCAGACGTGTAGATATTTTCATTTATAATTCTCTTAAAGTTCAAGATGCTTTGCCGAAGAAGAGGAATTATAGACAGTGAAATTAACCCTGCCTGCGCGACAAATTAATAAGGGCTTCACTCAAATTCATCACGTACGGAAAATATAAGAACTGCTTGAGTTATCACGGATTACTTAAGTTAAATTTGGCATTTTTAAATGCTTTGGATTAATTTAACTCCGTAAATAACTCAATTTAAATTAACCTTTATTTTAGGGAAAATATTTTATATTTTTTTAGTTACATTATTTTAAAAACGAAGCGTGTTTTAAAAACACGCTTACTTCGAGAAAATTTAACTTATGTTACGCTCTTACCATTACTCAGATTGGATTGAAAAGGAAACGACAGCTTCCTGTAATACCAGCAAACGCCATAATCATACTGAAAGTCTGTCCTATTTTGTCCTCACCGTGGTAACGGCGACCGGCATGCCCTCCTCTGGCCAACTTCATCACATATTTGAAGATCATGCTAAATGGAAAAGAAGTTGAGCGCCGAAGAGAGCATGTGAAACGGGCTGGCTTAATCTCATATTGGCAGCGTATCAGGTTGGAAAAATTGATATGACCCATCACGTCGTGCTTTAGCCTGATACATCGCTGTATCGGCATTTTCAAATAAGGTTTTTACCGTTTTTGTCCCAAATCGTGCCAGGCTGATGCCAATCGATGCGCCGATCTTTACTTCTACGCCATTGATAGCAAAAGGATCTTTCAGGCCGTCTATGAGGCGCAGTGCAATAGCGGCTGCAGCATCATGACTACTGCACTTTGCTGCCACGACAAACTCGTCTCCTCCCTGGCGTGCTAACGAGTCGCCCTGGCGCATGCAACTTTGTAGCCGTTCGCTTACCTGCTGCAGCAACATATCCCCTATTGCGTGCCCCATCGAATCGTTAACTGCTTTGAATCCATTCAGATCGATAAACAGGACAGTCGTATACGCAGGATCTTCTACGTGCGTAAGCATGGATTGTACTTTGTCGTTGATCCAGGCTCGGTTTGGCAGTCCGGTTAAGGTGTCGCGGGTCGCTAGCAGCTCAAGCATCAACATCTTTTCTTTATCCCGGGTGATGTCACGCGAAACCAGCACTGCTCCGATATTTTTACCTGTAGAGGGATCGCTTACGCCGCAGGCCTTAGTGCCAAGTGTAATGTAGTGACCGTTACGATGCCTTTTACGCACCTCGACGACGTCTGGTAACTCAGCACCGTTGAAGATATTTGCCAGAACTGCCGCAGCAGGCTGCTGATCGTCGATATGCAGGAAGTCCACCACCAGCTGGCCCACCATTTCATCGGCTGACCAGCCTATCATTTCGCTATACGAAGGAGAGATCGAAACGTACCGGCCTTCCGCATCGCAGTGGGCGATCAGATCAGTACTGTTTTCTATCAACAGACGATATTCTGTCGCCGTACGCAGCGCGTCCTGAAGGGCTTTGCGCTGTCCGGTAACATCTAAAACGAAGCCGCTAAACTGTGTATGAGAATCACCTGGTTGGCATGCCGGCAGACCTGAAACAATCACATGGCGCATCGTTCCATCCAGACACTTGATCGGCACCTCTATATTAAATGGCGTCTTAAACTCTAATGCCGCTGTCAGCTGCATCGCGATTTTTGCATCTTCCTCTACCAGCGCAAGGCTAAGCCACTCACCAAGCGTTATGCCTTTAAGTAGTGGCAATAAGCCTTCAGGGCTTTCCTGGCTGGCAATGCAAATGCCCCGTGCATCCGTCGACCAAACGGCAGAAAGTGTGGGTTTGATCGCGATATTCATGCTGGTGATTCCGTTGTTTGCCGATGATGCTGAACACATTTATTTCTGCTGCTAAAACCCATCAGGTGCTGAAAAAGTGCCTGATAATGATAACGTCATGCTTTTCATCGCAGCACTGCCAGAGCCTGTTATCAGGCATCTTAGGGCCGCAAAAGCTGATCTCTATTTATCGGCTGATGAGTTCAGGATCTTTAGTGACCCGCATTAAACATCGCCGACCTCGACACGGCGTTTCGCTTCGTGCTTTTTATCGAGCAGGTATTATCCAGCGACATATGATGCTCATGCCATACGCGTGGGCGCGTCTGAAAATGCATAGGCAATATTTACCACTCCGTCTTCAGTCGGGCAATTATAGGTGAGTATTGAGTCATCATACTTTGCTTTCTTCTCATCGCTCTCCGAGCTGTTAACACGTGACCCGCTTCGCGGTTAAAGTGGATCGTGCAGTGCGCATGTCAGCTTTGTGCCAGAAGCAGACATGACTAATATCGCGTTGTATTCATCAATTAATAGCGGGCTTATGCATCAGCCTGGTCAGCATCTCGCAGAAGGCCTCGCTTGCTGGATTGAAGCAGTGTCTATTCAGGCGAAGCAGGCAATCAACCGACGGCAGAGGCATCAATTTCTCAAGTTCAGACACATTACAAATCGTTTTCTCTACGCTGTATTGATTGAGTATTCCCACCCCCAGTCCGGTGGTTATCGCCGCAAGCATACCTGCTACTGAAGGACATTCCAGTATCACTGCAAATGGAATTTTTGCCTGGCGAAGTTTCTCCTCAGCCAGGTTACGGTAAAAGCAATCCGGTCCCCAGGTAATAA
>NZ_JAIMIE010000005.1:0-528541 GCF_019795955.1 Pantoea sp. DY-5 | reverse complement strand
ATCGTAAAGCACTCCGAACCGTAAGCCGTCATCAGTTGCGTCCTCAGCCGGGAAACCCTGGAAAAAGGACGATAAAGCGGACATCTCAATATAGCCAGAGGCGGACATCTGAATTTAGCCACTACAAACTAAGTGCGCATAATCATGATTATGTTAAATCAAGCATCTCATCGCGCACTCATACCACGTCTAAACCCGATATCAACCGTCACCCTTTCAAGTGACGTTTTAGGTTAAACACCCGCGTTAAGGCGGCTGGTAATAATCTCAAGGCCAATCTGTTGGCCATATGAAAGTTCAAGCGTGTTACCGTCGGGATCGGCGAAGAATGCCCAATAACCGACGGGAGCGGCTGATTGTTGCGCTGGGCGGCGTAACACACCTTCGCATTCAGCCTGAGCAACCCTGGCATCAATTTCTTCTTTACTGTCACATGCAACGCCAATGTGACCAAACGGACCCAAAGGCGTATCTACTGTGGTTTGAGATTGCACCAGCACCAGCGCAAACGGACGCGTCAGGTCAGAAAGCCATGCGACTTTTTGCGCTTCTGCAATGCCTGGTTCACGCTCATGGATTACCTGCATCCCTGCGTAACGTTGATAGAATTCGATGCTGCGTTCTAAATCTCTCACTTGCAGCGCTATGTGGCTAAAACCAATATCGTGCTGTTTCATATTCCATTCCTGTGAAATCACCAGAAACGGAATATGTCATAAATCGTTGATGGCACTTGTTCACGAATGCCTAAAGATGAAGCTCATACACCACGCAAGGCACATCGTAGTGTTGCTCAATCGCTTTATAGCTCATTCCCAGTCGCTGCATTACCTTTTGCGAAGCAGCATTTTCTGGATCGGCGACCGCGACCAGATATTTTACGCCAACCTGTTCGACGGCAAATTTAATAATTGCCTGCGCGGCTTCTGTCGCAAAACCTTTCCCATGATGATTGGCATTCAGACGCCAGCCAATTTCCAGTGGCGCGCCATTCTGATTGGCTAGATGCTGCAGACAAGCCGCACCGACGATTTCGCCAGACGCTTTTTCCCGCATCGCCCACCAGGAAAATCCGTACTGCTGCCAGCGCGATTGAACTCGCTCAATACTCGCCAGGGTTTCTTCTGGCGTTTTAACTACGCCATTACTGATATAACGCATAATTTCCGGGTCGTTCTCCATCGCCCGCAGTCCGTCAAAATGCGCGTGTTCAAAGGGTTCCAGCTGCAGTCGGGTTGTTTCTAATTGCATTATTCCTCCAACGTTAATTCGCTTTTTGAAGTGCTTGAACCTGCGTAATTGTATACGGATACGCTTGATAAGTATCCAGCTGCCACTCAAGCTCAGTAAGATGACCGCGCATCAATTGCGGCTCTAAAACTGTATCAATGAAGACCATTACATCGATAATGCGTTGCAACAAAAGATTAAATGGTGAGCAATTAGTGCAGTGATCGCCCTAAAAATGCACAACCGCCAGTTTCGGAAATTTCGTACAAACCTCCCTTCCCCAGTCCGATATTTATAACGCCGCAATCGCGCTTTAATGCCAGCATAATAAGGATGGGGATAACTATGTTGTCATTAACGCTGGTAGATAATAACAAATGGATTACTGAAGGGATTTCGCGTTATTTTGCCGGGAAATTTATTCAGGTTAAGAATATTGATAGTGACGATATGGATGCCGCGCTGAGTAAGATTGCAGGTACGGATTTGCTCATCAGTGAATTAACCGCGTATGGTCGCGACATACAATTCTTCACCGAACTGCTGCTGAAAGTTCAGCGTTCATCGCCGGCCACGCGGATTATTGTGCTGACCGATCTGCATGAAAAAGCCGTCATTAGCTACGTGGTCAGCCTGCTGCCCGGCGTCACCTTTCTTTCGAAAAAGTGCAGCCTGAAAGAGCTTTCTGATGCTGTGTTAGGTTTGCCGTCGTCTGCAGAGTTCGCGGCGGGTGTTCGCCGCACCAAACAAACCCTTTCAGCGCGCGAATTTGGCTTATTACGCATGCTGGGACAAACCAGCAATCTCACCGATATTGGGCACAAGCTGCATCTCAGTTGTAAAACCATCAGCCATCATCGGCAAAGTATTATTCGCAAGCTCAACTGCGCCAATAATAAAGATTTATTCAGCCGGTTAAGTCGGATGGGATATCACAGCAAACCAATTTGAACAAAGGGGCATGGCATCGAATTTTGTGTGATTGCGGTTGCATTTCCGTCAATGATTGCTGGTTAACTGCGCACGCTGAGGCGCAGAATGGAATATATAACCATATGTGAATATATATTCAATGGCGCAATCATCTGAGGAGAAGGTCGAATGAGTTCCTACACGTATCCGAAATTCGGTGCCGGCTTGTGGCACTTTGCCAACTATATCGATCGCTACGCCGTAGACGGTTACGGACCGGCGCTCAGCACTCTTGATCAGATCAAACTCGCTGGCAGCGTTGAAGACCTTTCCTACGTTGATGTGCCCTATCCTTTCACCGCAGGCGTAACCGTGGCCCAAGTAAAACAAGCGCTGGCCGATGCCGGCTTGAAAGCGATTGGCGTCACCCCGGAAATCTATCTGCGCCGTTTCTCACGCGGTGCTTTCACCAATCCTGACGCCGCCATTCGCAAACAGGCGTTTGATTTAATGCACGAAGCCGCCACCGTGGTGCGTGAGCTGGGTGCCAACTACGTGAAAGTCTGGCCGGGTCAGGATGGCTGGGATTACCCGTTCCAGGTTGACCATAAAAACCTGTGGAAGATGGCAGTAGACGGCATGCGCGAACTGGCGAGCGCCAATCCAGACGTCAAATTTGCTATAGAATACAAACCGCGTGAACCACGCGTGAAAATGACCTGGGATTCAGCTGCGCGTACGCTGCTCGGCATTGAGGATATTGGACTGGATAACGTAGGCGTGCTGCTCGATTTTGGTCATGCACTGTTTGCCGGTGAATCCCCAGCGGATTCCGCCCAGCTGATTATCGATCGTGGTCGTCTGTTTGGTATGGACGTCAACGACAACCTGCGCGGCTGGGATGACGATTTGGTGGTCGGTACCGTGCACATGACCGAGATTTTTGAGTTCTTCTATGTTTTGAAGATCAATAACTGGGACGGCGTGTGGCAGCTTGATCAATTCCCGTTCCGTGAAGATCATGTTGAAGCCGCCAATCTGTCGATTCGCTTCCTCAAACATATCTATCGCGCGCTGGATAAGCTGGATATCGCCGCGTTGCAGGAAGCGCAGCGTGAGCAAAACCCGCTGAAAGCACAGAGAATTATTCAGAATGCGTTGCTGACCAGCATAGAACAGTAAGTATCACGCCGCAGGGGCGCCATTCATGGCGTAATGCCGCTTAGTTAAGCATTTGTTTTCTTATGTATGCAGGTGCGCATTAATGCGCACCCTACAATAAACGGGCCAATCCTTTGTAGGGTCGCCATTTATGGCGACCTCAAATGCGAACGCCGCACGCGCATTTCGCCCTGCCGCCAACGCTCATCCGCACTTTCGCGGCCATCAATCAATCGGTTTAACGCTTCGGCGATCAGCAGATCAATACGTTGGCTAAAGGTGGTGAGTTGGCAGCCTGGCGCGCAGGCTTCTTCGATATCATCGAATCCCACCACCGCAATTCTTGGCCTGGTCGGCGCGGCGCGCATCGCTTCCATCGCGCCGAGCGCCAGCACATCGTTTTCACAGAACAGCGCATCAATTGCGGGCGCATCCGGCTGATGCAGATAATCGCTCATCGCTTGCCAGCTGCGTGCACGATCGTAGCTGCCGGCTTTAAGCAACACATCAATTTGACAGCCCGCTTGTTGCAGCGTCGCTTCAAATCCCTCTTTGCGCAGCAGATGTGACGTTGGTGTATCCGGACCTTGCATAAAACCAAACCGTTGCGCGCCCTGCGCCAGCAACAGCTCGGCGATTTGCTTGCCGGCGGCATAACCATCAATCGCCACCACATCGATGCCCTGCGCATGCGTATTGCGGCACAGCTGCACCAGCGGAATGTTGTACATATCCTCCACCAGCGTAATCAGCTGTGCCGATAACACCGTACCGAGAAACAAAATGCCGTCGATCTGCAATTGATCCGCCTGCGTCATTACCGATCGATACGGCTCGCCGTCGGTGATGTTGAGGATCAACGCCATATAGCCCCGACGTTGTAGCTGCTGCGTAGCTTCATTGAGAATCATCAGCGTATGCGGATTTTTCAGCTCGTCGATTACCACGCCAATAATATGCGTCTTCTTTTTTACCAGACTGCGCGCCAGCAAATTTGGCCGATATCCCAGCTCTTTAGCGATGCGCATCACCTTCTCGCGCGCCTTCTCAGAGATTGAAGCGCCGGGCATAAACGCGCGCGATACCGTCCATTTCGATACGCCGGCAAGAAGCGCCACATCGCTGGCCGTGGCTTTTTTTACTGTTCTCGTCATCGCCTCCCTTCCGCAAATTAGCTGGCAAAAAGTGAGCATAAAGCGATTCCTCAGGTAAACAAGAGGCGACTTTGAAAAACTTTGCACCCGGTTGCATTTTTGTAATGCACTCGGGTGCAAATCGTGATGATTTTGTGATCGTGGTGATGAAATCGCTTTTTGCTGCGTTGACTAATTTTCAACCGTGCCAGAGAGTGAATGCAGCGCATCGCGTTGTCCGTCTGAACATGATGTCAATCAGCGGAACTCATCCCGTTGATTTTGCACCCGGATGCAAAATAATAGAAACCTCCCCTACAGAGATAAAAAAATGAAATTATTCAAAGTAGTAATGCTTATCTGCGGTTTGCTCAGTGTGTTCACTGCCCAGGCGAAAACCTACATGGTTGGCGTCGCTCTGGCTAATCTCGATCTCAATTTTGTTTCCATCTTACGAAGCCAGATGGAAAAGCAGCTTAAAGACAAAGGGCTTAACAGCCAGTTTGCCGATGCTAAAGGCGATGTATCTCTGCAAATCCAGCAGGTGGATGATTTCATCAATCAGGGCGCAGACGCGATCATCATCAACCCTGTGGATACGCAAGGCGTAATGCCGGTGATCGCCGCTGCGCAGAAAGCCAATATCCCGCTGATCTTCGTGAACCGTAAACCCGAAGTGAAACTGACCGGCAAAATGGCCTATGTCGGTTCCGACTCAGCGTTAAGCGGCAAAATGGAGATCGAAGCTTTAGCCAAACGTCTGGATAACAAAGGAAATATCGCCATTCTGATGGGCGCCCTCTCCACCGAAGAAGCACGTCAGCGCACCAAAGCGGTTGAAGATTATGTGAAGGATCATCCCGGCCTGAAAGTGATCCAGAAACAGAGCGCCAACTGGCAGCGCAACGAAGCGGTCGATAAAACCCTGTCATGGTTGCAGGATGGGAATGATATCAACGCCATCATCGCGAACAACGATGAAATGGCGATCGGGGCGATTATGGCGCTCGATCAGTTGAAGAAAAACAATGTGTTAGTCGCCGGCATCGACGGCACGCCGGATGGTTTGCAGTTTATTAAGAACGGCAAAATGGCGGTGACGATCTTCCAGGATGCGAAAGGCCAGGCGACCGGTGCAGTCGATGTGGCTTACGACATGCTGAGCGGTAAAAAGACCGAAGCCTACAACTGGGTGCCATACCAGACGGTGACCAAAGAAAATTATCAGGAATTCACCAGTAAAAATCAGAAGTAACGCCGCTCTTGTTGGGTCGCCGATCATTCATGGCGACCTGCTTACCATTGCCTTTAAAGCAACGCTAAGTGCGAATTTTGTTGCTTCCATTGCACTATTAACTCGCTATGTTGGGGTCAAAAATGGAGGTCAACATGCTCAAACCGTCTTCGCCCTGGTGGTGGGATCTCTCAACCCGGGAATTCAGTGAACTTGATATGGCGAATATCGTCGCCGTGCTGCCGATTGGCGCAGTTGAACAACATGGCCCGCATCTGCCGGTGCGTGTGGATGCGGCGATCAACGCCGGCATTATTCAACGCGCGGTGGAATTATTGCCCGACGATCTTCCTTTGCTGGTGCTGCCCGCGCTGCCGATGGGTAAATCGGATGAACATCTTGCCTATCCCGGCACCCTTTCGCTGCCGTATGACGTGTTAGGCAAAGTGTGGTTCGAAGTCGCGAAAAGCGCCTGGCGCGCCGGAATTCGCAAGCTGATTTTCTGGAACTCGCACGGCGGACAGCCGCAGCTGATGGAGATCGTCTGTCGCCAGCTGCGCATCGAACTGGGCATGTTTGCCGTCAGCGCCAGCTGGTTCCGTACCATTGATGCATCGGATCTCTACAGCGCGCATGAACTTAATCACGGCATTCACGGCGGTGAATCAGAAACCAGCATGATGCTGCATTTGCACCCTGAACTGGTGCAGATGCAGCACGCCGCTAATTTCGTTTCCACTTCGGTGGCGCTTGAAGCGACCGGCGGTATTTTAACGCCGGAAGGCGGCATTGGTTTTGGCTGGATGGCGCAGGATCTGCATCTGTCTGGTGCCACCGGCAACGCCGCAGCGGCGGATGCTGAGCGCGGTGCGATTGCCACCGATCGTGCTGCGCATGCGCTGCTGAAGCTGGCACGCGAAGTGAACGATTTCGATATTCATTTCCTGACCGATCGCACCGCATTCTCGTAGGGTAGCCATGTAAGGTGACCAAGTGCGCATTAATGCGGGCCCTATAAAACCCGCATCGTTGCGACCTGCTCTCAACGCAATTCCGACATCATCCCTTTAATGGTTTCGGCGAACACGCTACCAATCGCGCTGGTACCGCGATCGTGGCCGATCAACATCAGCGTTTGCGTGTGCTGCGCCAGTTCGCGCACCGGAATATAGATTAACCGGCCGCTGCGCTGGTCAGATTCAATGTCAATCGGCGTGAGAAACGTGAGAGTTTGATCCATCATCGCCGACTGGCGCATTACCTCGATCGAATTGGTTTCAATAACTGGCTGCATATTGATCGAGGCACGCGCGAACACTTCATTTAGGTAAGGCCGAATCACCATCGATTTGTCGGCAATCACCACCGGATACGGCAAGCAATCACTCAAACGTAAACTGGATTTCTCCGCCAGCGGGTGCCCCGCGCCCACCACCGCGCCCAATCGCACCGGCACGCTGGCAATATTGCGATGCACCGGCTGCAAGTCGAAATCAAATCCAATCCCCAAATCGGCCTCGCCACTTGCCACCGCGTTAGTGATGTTCTCGCCGGTGGTGAGTTGTTGCAGCAGCAATTTCACCCGCGGATTGGCGCGGCGAAACTCCGCTGCCACGCGCGGAATCAGGTTTGCTGCTAATCCGCTCATCATTGCTACCGTCACTTCGCCGCGCCGCAGTCCTTTCAGCTCTTCGATTTTCATCTGCGCGATTTCAATCTCTTTAAAGCTCTGCCGCACATGATGAATCAGCGCTTCACCGGCGGCGGTAAGAATCATTTTACGCGGCAAACGCTGAAACAGCGGCGTGCCCAGCTCCTCTTCCAGCGCAATCAGCTGGCGGTTAATCGCCGACGCCGAGATGTGCAGCCGTTCAGCCGCTTTGCGAATCGAACCGCTGCGCGCCACCTGATCGATATACACAAACAAACGATGTTGCAGCATATTCCCCCTGCGTTGCCTTTTAGGCATCGGTAAGTACTAAAAATGATGCTTTTAAGATAATGCTCTTCCGGTGATTAATACATCAAAACCACACCAGGAGAACACATGATGGCAGACGTATCCCGCAGAAAGTTTGCGAAGTTAGTGGCTGGCGCACTGTTGTTACCCGCGCTGGCACCGATGTTGTCGCGCAAAGCGATGGCGGCGAATAACACCATAAAAATCGCCCTGCTGTTGCCCGGCTCGGTTGCCGATGGCGGCTGGAGTTCGCTGGCGTATGCCGGATTGCAGAGCCTGCAAAAAGCCGGTTTCAGCGTGGCGCACAGCGAAAGCGTGTCGCAGGCGCAGATGGATCAAACCATTCGTGGCTACGCCGATGAGGGTTACACGCTGATCATTGGCCACAGCTTTGAATACGGCTCGGCGTTTGCCGAAATCGCGCCGGAATATCCTGATACCTACTTCTTCGCGTCCACCTTCAAGCCAGGCGAAAAATCACCGGGCAACGTGGAATACGTTAACCTCGCCTATCTGCAAGGCGCCTATGCCGCCGGTGCGCTGGCGGCGCTGATCTCCGAAAAAGGCAAAGCGGTTGGCTTTGTGGGCGGCGGCGATAATCCCACGCAGCAGGCAATGATGCGCGCCTTTATTCAGGCCGCTGAGAAAACCCGTCCGGGCATTAAAGGCATGGGCGTGGTGACCGGCGATTACGACAACGCCGCCAAAGGCCGTGAAGCTGCCACCACCATGATTGGCAACGGCGCGGATGTGATTTGGCATGCCGCAGACGTCACCGGCCTCGGCGCGATGCAAGGCGCGGCAGCGGCGAAAGTCAAAGCTATCGGCTGCTATGTCGATCAGCGTGATGTCGCGCCCGATTATGTTGCCTGCAGCTTCCGCCAGAACCTCGACTGGATGGTAGAACAGGTTGGCGAGTCGGTGGCGAATAAAACCTTCAAAGGCGGCGACGAATGGCACCCCACCGTTGGCAAAGCCTGGTCGGTGGTCAATGGCAGCGAACATTACAACGCCAAACTGGTGAGTGCCAGCGCATGGGCTAGCTTCCAGCAGATCTGGCAGCAGCTCGACAGCGGCGCGCTGAAGCCAGTGGTTTAACCATCATGACAGCAACAGCAAACATCCGCGTCGCGCTGAAAAACATCACCAAACGCTTTGCGCGCGTGGTGGCCAATGACGACGTCTCGCTCAGCATTAAAGCCGGTGAAATCCACGCGCTGCTGGGTGAAAACGGCGCGGGCAAAAGCACGCTGATGCAAATCCTTTACGGCCTGTATCAGGCCGATGAAGGCAGCATTGTGGTGGATGGCCAGGCGCAGCGTTTTCGCGACCCCAGCGATGCCATCGCCTGCGGCATTGGCATGGTGCATCAGGAATTTATGCTGGTGCAGCCGATGAGCGTGGTGGAAAACGTGGTGCTGGGCCTGAAAGAGAGCGCCAGCGGCGTACTTAATCTGCCCGCGGCGGCGGCGCGTTTGCAGGCGCTGTCGGATAAACACGGGCTGGCGATCGATCCCTGGGCGAAAGTGCAGCATCTGCCGATTGGCGTGCAGCAGCGCGTGGAGATCCTCAAGCTTTTATATCGTGACGCGCAGGTGCTGATTCTCGACGAACCGACGGCGGTGCTGACGCCGCAGGAGAAAGCCGGCCTGTTCGCTACCCTGAAATCGCTGTGCGCAGAAGGCCGTTCGGTGGTGATCGTCACTCACAAACTGTATGAAATTATGGCGATCGCCCATCACGTTTCGGTGATGCGCGGCGGCAAAATGGTGGATTCGGTGGATATTAAAGACACCTCGGAGCGCGATCTGGCACGCCGCATGGTTGGGCGCGATGTGGTGCTGCGCGTAGAAAAAACGCCGTGCCAGCCGGGCAAAACCGTGTTGCAGGTGGATAGCATTGCGGTGCGTGATGCCAGCGGCCAGCAAAAAATCTGGCGCGTTTCGCTCAACGTCGCTGCTGGCGAAATCCTCGGCATTGCTGGTGTGGAAGGCAACGGCCAATCGGAGCTGGCGGAAGCGCTGCTCAACCTGCGTGAACTGGAAGCAGGCCGCATTCTGCTGAATGGCGAAGACATCAGCGACGATTCCCCCGCTACCCGCCGCCACAAAGGCATCAGTTTTATTCCGGCGGATCGCCGTGGCGTTGGTTCGGTGACCGATTTATCGATTACCGATAACGCCATGCTTGGCCGCCAGCGCACCTTTACCCGCGCGGGCGGCTGGCTGCTGGACCGCCAGCGCATTAGCCAGCATGCGCGCGACATTATCGCCCGCTTTACGGTACGCACGCCGGATGCCGATTTTGAAGCCGGAAAACTCTCCGGCGGCAATTTGCAAAAGTTGATTCTCGGGCGCGAAGTCGCCAGCAATCCGTGCTTATTAGTGGTTGAACAGCCTACGCGCGGGCTGGATGTCGGCGCGATTGAGAGCGTGTGGCAGGGTTTGATGGCGGCGCGCGATCGCGGCTGCGCCATTCTGATGATCTCCGCCGAGCTGGAGGAGATCATCAATCTCTCCGATCGCATCGCGGTGATGTACAGCGGCCAGATTGCCGGAGAAATGGACGCCGCCGACGCCACGCCAGAACGCCTCGGCGAACTGATGGCGGGCGCGCACCTGAAAAAAACCGGAGGCAACCATGAAGAAGCTGCTTGAGCGACGTCTGGCGCCCGCCGAATCCAGCGGCGCGCTGGTGTTAACCAGTTTTTGCGGCATCCTTGCCGCTTTCATCATTGCCGGCTTGCTGTTTATCCCGTTTGGCGGCAATCCGCTCTCGGCTTATGGCTTCCTGTTTGATGCTGCTTTTGGCTCGCTGCGCAGCTTTGGTCTCAGCCTGGTGCAATCCACGCCGCTAATGCTGATCGCGCTGGCAACCATCGTGGTGTGGCGCGCCGGGCTCGGTTATATCGGCTTCGAAGGCTGTTTTCTGCTGGGTGCCGCGGCGGCCAGTTGGATCGCGCTGTCGGGTACGCCGCAAGGCTTTCCGTGGGCGATCCCCGCGCTGCTCTATTGGCCGATGGTGCTGATTACCGCCTTCCTCGCGGGTGCCATTTGGGCCGGTTGGGTTGGCGCGTTACGGGTGAAATTTGGCGGCAACGATGTGCTGATTTCGCTGATGGCTAACTATGTGGCGCTCTTCATGGTGCAGTATCTGGTTTCCGGCCCAATGCGCGCGCCGGGCGATCTGCCGCAGACGCCACGTTTGCCGGTGGAGAGCTGGCTGCCGTTTGTGATGAACGGCATGCGCGCACATTGGGGCATCGCCATCGCGCTAGTCGCCACGCTGTTTGTCTTCTGGCTGATGCGTGCCACGCCCGCCGGTTTCGAAATCAAAATTGCCGGGCTGAATCCGCGCGCGGCGCGCTACAGCGGCGTGGATGTCAATCGCCGCCAAATGGGCGCGGTGATGCTCGGCGGCGGATTGGCTGCGCTGGCGGGATTGTGCGCGGTATTAGGCGTGCAACATCGCCTGATGGAAGGCATTTCCGGCGGCGTCGGCTTTATCGGCGTGGTGGTTGCTTTGCTGGCACGCCTCAATCCGCTGCTGGTGATCCCGACCGCCATTCTCTACGGCGGGCTGGAAGTGGGCGGTAGCGCTATGCAGCGCCAAACTGGCTTACCCACTTCGGTGGTGCTGATTCTGCAAAGTCTGGTGGTGCTACTGATTCTGGCGGGCGATCTGCTGCGCTATTACCGCATCAACCTGCCCGGCGGGCGTAAATCGCGCAGCCAACTGGCGGAGGAACAATCATGAATCTGTGGATGAATCTCGATACTGCCTTTTTCGTTAGCTGGCTGGCCGCCGCGGTGCGCCTTGCCGGTCCGGTATTACTGGCGGCGCTGGGCGAAATCTATGCCGAACGCTCCGGCGTACTGAATATCGGTATTGAAGGCACTATTCTGCTGGGCGCGCTTTCCAGCTACATGACGGCGGTTGAGAGCGGATCGACCGCGCTGGGCTTTATCGCCGGTGGCGTCGGCGGACTGCTGGTTGGCTGCGTGCTGGCGGCGCTCTACCTGCGCGCCCATGCCAGCCAGATTGTGGTGGGCATCGTCTTCAATATATTGGCAGCGGGATTAGCCACCTGGATTTACGCGCTGGTGATGGGCAATGCATCCTCACCTACCATCCCAATGCTCGAACCCTGGCATGTGCCGCTGCTCTCTTCGCTGCCTTTTATTGGCCCGATTCTGTTCCAGCAGCCGCTGCCGCTCTATCTCACTTTGCTGCTGGCGGTGCTGGCGCACTTTGGTCTGTTTCATACCCGCTTTGGCCTGTCGCTGCGCGCGGTGGGCGAAAACCCGCGCGCGGCGCATGCCGCCGGGCTCAACGTGTTGAAGATCCGCACGTGGGGCGTGCTGTTCTCCTGCGTGGGCGCTGGATTGGCGGGCAGTTATCTGGTCACCGCGCAGATCGGCCTGTTCCGCGACAACATCGTCAGCGGGCAAGGTTTTATTGCGTTGGCGATTGTCATCTTTGGTCGCTGGAGCCCGCTTAAAGCGCTGGTCGCCGCTTTTATCTTTGGCGCTGCAGATGCCCTGCAACTCTCACTGCAGCTGTTTGAAAACACGCTGCCGCCGCAGGTGCTGCTGGCGCTGCCTTACTTGCTCACTATTCTGGCGATGTCCGGCGTGGTGGGACGCACATTGCAACCCGGCGCGTTAACGCAGCCTTATCGAAAGGAATAACGTATGAAATCGTTTCGTTTCAACAATCTTGCGGATGTTAAGGCGTTCCGTATCAGTGCGGACAGCAGCAACTATTTCGCCATCTTGTTCGACAAGCCGTTAGACGGCATTGAGAACATTTTCGTGGTGGAGATCTTCAACGTCGGCGGCGCTACGCCACCGAATGAACACGCCACCGCGCACGAGTTCTTCTATGTGCTGCACGGCGAAGGCGTGGCGCGCTGCAACGATGATGAACTTGAGATAAGGAAAGGCGATTCCCTACTGCTGCATCCGGGTAACGATCACGCCATTCGTAACACCGGCAGCAGCAAACTCTATACGCTGACGGTGATGACGCCGAATGAAGGCTTCTCCGAACTGATTCGCAGCGGTGACCCTGTCACGCTCGATGCAGAAGATATTCGCGTATTAACGGGAGCCTGATATGCCGGAGAACGTTTTAGGCAGCAGTCGACACAATCAATGGCGCGTTTCAGCGCAAGTGGTTGATACGCGGCGTCCAACGCAGGCGTCGCGCAGCGTGCAGCTTACATCGCGTGAACGTTCAGTGATTTTTGATCTGCAGCGCACGGCAATCCTGGTAATTGATATGCAGAACGACTTTTGTCATGCCGAAGGCTGGCTCGGGCATATCGGCGTCGATGTCACGCCTGCGCGCGCGCCGATTGCACCGCTGCAAGCCTTGCTGCCGACGCTGCGCGCCGCTCAGGTACCGGTGATTTGGCTTAACTGGGGCAATCGCGCTGATAAACTCAATCTCAGCCCTGCGCTGCTGCACGTCTATAACCCGAACGGTGATGGCGTGGGATTAGGCGATCCGCTGCCGGTTTCCGGCGCGCCGGTGTTGCAGGCCGGCAGCTGGGCGGCGGAAGTAGTGGACGAACTGACGCCGGATGCCAATGACATTCGCGTCAACAAATACCGCATGTCCGGTTTTCAGGACAGCGAACTCGACAGCATTCTGCGCAATCTCAACGTCACCACGCTGCTGTTTGCCGGTGTTAACGTCGATCAGTGCGTGCTTTGCACCTTACAGGATGCCAACTTTCGCGGTTACGACTGTCTGCTGCTGGAAGATTGCAGCGCCACCACCTCGCCGGCTTATTGCCGCGATGCCACGCTGTATAACGTGCAGCAATGCTTTGGTTTTGTGGTTAATGCCGCTGAATTACAGCAGCAACTGGAGAACGCCTCATGAGTTATCTGCTGGCTGACGGCTGGATGATCACTATGAATCCGCAACGCGAGATTCTGGAACAGGCCAGTTTGCTGATTGAAGATAAGACCATTCGCGCCATCGGCACGCGCGACGCTTTGCAGCAGCGCTATCCTGAAGCGGAAATTATCGACTGCCGCGAACGCATTATCATGCCGGGCATGGTGAACACGCATACGCATCTGTTTCAGACGCTGCTGAAAGGTCTCGGCGATGACATGGTGCTGAAAAAGTGGTTCACCTGCATGACCGGACCCAGCGCCGTGGCGTTGACCGAAGAGGATGTTTACGCCGCCGCGCTGCACGGCTGCATGGAATCACTGCGTTCGGGCGTCACGTCGCTGGTCGATTTTATGTACGCGCATCCGCGTCCAGGATTAACCGCCAAAGTGATCGAGGCCTTTGAAGTCAGCGGTATTCGTGGTCATGTGTGTCGCGGTTTTCTCACCAGCGGCGCTGAGCATGGCATTCCTGCCGAACTGATCGAAACGCCTGAACAGGCGCTGGCCGATGCGCGCGCGGTGATCGATCGTTATCACCAGGTCGATGGCCGGGTAAAAGTCGGTCTGGCACCGAGCATGATTTGGGCGCTGGATGAGAAAGTACTGCGCGGCACGCGCCAGCTGGCGGATGAAACCGGCGTGCTGATCACTACGCATGTGGCGGAAACCGATTTTGAGATCGAGCAGGCGAAGCTGCGTTTTCAGGCCAGCGATACCGAATTCCTCAGCGATATCGGCTTCCTCGGCCCGGATGTGCTGGCGGTGCATTGCGTGCAGTGCAATTCGCGCGACATCCGCGCACTCAAACATCATGACACGCGCGTGTCGCACAATCCCTGCAGCAATCTCTATCTCGCCTCCGGCGTGCCACCGATTCCGCAGATGCTGGCTGCCGGCTTAACCGTGGGTTTAGGCTCAGATGGCCCGGCCAGCAGCAACAATCACAATCTTTTCCAGGCGATGAAAGTGGCGGCGCTGCTGCAAAAAGGCGTGCACCGCGATCCCACCATTATGACGGCGGAAAAAGTCTTGGAGATGGCCACCATTGACGGTGCGCGTGCGATTGGCCTCGAACATCTGGTGGGTTCGCTGGAAGTCGGTAAACGCGCCGATGTGGTGATCGTGGATACCTCGCATCCGGCAATGACGCCGATCCATCATCCGGTTTCATCGCTGGTCTACTCGGCGCTCGGCCACGAGGTCAGCGATGTGTTTGTTGATGGCGCTTATCTGCTGCGGAATGGTAAGTTTACCCAGCTCAATCAAAAAGAGGTGATGGCGCGTTCGCAACGTGCAGCGCATTCACTGGCGGTGCGCACCGGCAATGATAAAGCGCGCGGCTGGCGATCGGCGGCGTTTTAAATTGAAGTGCTAATATTTTATCTTTTTAAGTCTTGAAATGATGATTTATTAACATTCAATAGGATCCCTGCCTTGTAATGTGTCGCAGCGGCACATTCCGCTTAACTTACTTTTTGCTACAACATTCAAACTCATAGGCCTCTGCAAAATGCGCTTTTAGCCCTAAGCTTAAAGCCATTCAGCCACTGAAGATGAGGTTTCAATGAGTTTACTGTTTAGTGCAACGCAACTGGGTAAGTTAACGCTCGATAATCGCATCGTGATCGCGCCGATGTGCCAATACTCTGCGGAGGATGGCAAAGCCAGCGCCTGGCACCGCATTCATCTCGGGCAACTGGCGCTTTCCGGCGCCGGTTTGCTGATCATCGAGGCGACAGCAGTGGAAGCCGCCGGACGTATTTCTCCGGGCGATTTAGGCTTGTGGGACGATGCAACAGAAGCGGCTTTAGCCAGCGTTCTGCAAGATATCCGCCACTATTCTGACATTCCCTTTGGTATTCAACTCGGTCACGCCGGACGCAAAGCGTCCTGCGCCGCGCCGTGGCTGGGCGGCAATCAGCTGTCGCTGGAGCAAGGCGGCTGGCAAACCGTTGCGCCATCCGCGCAAGCCTTTAATCCTGAAGATCGCGCACCGGTGGCGTTAACTAAACAGGATCTTGAGCGCCTGAAACAGGCCTTCGTTGACAGCGCGCAGCGTGCGTCCAAACTCGGTATCCAGTTGATTGAACTGCATGCCGCGCACGGCTATTTGCTGCATCAGTTCCTGTCTCCACTGAGTAACCAGCGTGAGGATGAGTACGGTGGCTCGCTGGAGAATCGTCTGCGCTTCCCTCTGGAAGTGTTCCATGCGGTGCGCAGCGCCGTGCCAGATTCAGTGGCGGTGGGTGTGCGCCTCTCGGCAACGGATTGGGTTGACGGTGGCTGGGATGTTGAGCAGTCGATTGTCTTCAGCCAGCAACTCGAAGCGGCGGGCAGCGATTACGTGCACGTCTCCAGCGGTGGCTTGTCACCGCAGCAGAAAATCACGGTCGGTCCCGGTTATCAATTGCCTTTTGCACGCGACATCCGCAAACAGGTAAAGATTCCGGTGATTGGCGTAGGCTTGATTACCGAACCAAAGCAGGCAGAACAAGCATTGCAGGTAGGTGACGCAGATTTGATCGCGCTGGCGCGCGCAGTACTTTACGACCCGCGCTGGCCGTGGCATGCCGCCGCTGAATTGGGCGCGCAGGCTAAAGCGCCACCGCAGTATCTGCGCTCCGAGCCGCACGGCCTGAAAGGCACGTTGATTTCGAATAAAAAGTGATTGTTTGGAGCGGTGCGCATCAATGCGCACCGCTCCAACGAAGGGTCGCCATTTATGGCGACCGATTCTCACCTAACCTGCTACTTCCGACTTCATGGTCTGCAACATATGCTCAGCCAAACGCAAGCTCAACGCCGCACCGGTTAATGTGGGGTTCATGCATGACGCCGACGGCATCACACTGGTTCCGGCAATCCACATATTGGGATGATCGTGCGTGCGGCAATCGCGATCTACCACTGAATTGTGGGGATCATCGCCCATAATGGTGGTGCCCATGATGTGCTGGCGATCCTGAAACTTAGTATCGATCGATAATATTTCCGCATTCAGCAGCTCTGCAAACTTGTGAAAATCTTTGATGCCCGCTTCTTTCCCGGCATGCCAGTAATCCGTCACGCTGTAGTAAATCTCCGGCAACGGAATACCAATCGCATCTTTTTTCGTCTTGCTTGGCGTAACGCGGTTTTCCGCCAGCGGCAAGGTTTCAAAATCGATAGCAAAGTTCAGCGAGCGCGCCGACTGGCGGCGGATCTCAGCATCCAGTTTGGAGCCCAGCACGCCTTTCTCAATCAGCGATGCCGCATAATCAGCGGTTGGCACCGTGTTACGCACTTTGATCTTGTAGCTGGGGAAATCCTTGCGGAAGGCGCCATCGCGGTTGTTCAGATAAACCAGCAATTCGGTCGGCCCCTGACCTGGCCACACATCTTCTGACATCATCACGTTCATACTAATGCCGGTGTGGCCCATCAAATTGCGCCCCACCTGATCGGAAGAGTTTGCGATGCCGTTGGGATATTTCTCCGACGTCGACATCAACAGTAGCTTGGGCGATTCGATACCGTAGGCCGCCAGCACAAAGTAGTCGGCGGTTAAATGGTGCTCGGAACCATCCGGCTTTTTGTACCAAACGCCGGTGATTTTGCCGTCATCCGCCGCTTCAATGCGGTAGACCACCGCGTTATCCAGCAGCTTCGCTCCCAAACGTTCCGCTTCATCAATGTGCATCGAGCCATCATATTTGGCGGCGATTGGGCAAACCGGATTGCAGTTATTATTGCCGCCACACATCGGCCGCTTGCCCCATGGTTTAGTCGCGCGACCGTTCGGTTCCAGCACTGGGTTATAACCGCCTTTACCCAGCATCTCGGTGAGGCGATCAAACAGATAACTGGTTGGCAAACCCGGCATCGGGAATGGCGTAGATCGCGGTGGCCAGGCTTTGCCGCCCTGCCCACTTTCATCTTGTCCATCGACGCCAGAAACGCCCAACTCATGCTCGGCTTTGCCATACCACGACTCCAGCTCGTCGTAACCAAAAGGCCAGTCGCGGCCCCGACCATAAAGGGTGTTAAGTTTGAAATCGTTGGGGATCATGCGCCACAGCGCGGAGCCAAAGTGCCAGGTTGTGCCACCGACAACGCGCAGGTATTTGGTGGGATACTTAACCGGCCCAACCTGCTGCAAATAGTCACCGTAGGTGGACGGAATATGCGGCGGATTGGGATAAGGCGAACCCACGCCCTGTAATTTGATGTTGGTTAACGACATCTTGAACGGGGAATTTCGAAAACGTTCGACGATTTCCTGGCGAGAAACTCGTGGGCCCGCCTCAAGGATGATCACCGATTTACCTGCTTTTGCCATCTGGCATGCGATCAACCCACCCATCACGCCCGAGCCAATGATGATCACATCGGCATCGACTTTTTGTGCACTCATGCGCCTTCTCCTGTGGTTGCCACTTTGCCATCTTGCGTTACTGCCCAGTAGAACGGCCCGCCGCCATAAGTTGGGACCACCAGAATATCTTTGGTGGGCAGGTACATCATCGCATCGGCATAAGCGATCAACTCCAGATCGCTGCCGTCGCCGACCACGCCGGTGTACCACGCAGAAATGATGCGTTTTGCCGTTTGCCAGTCAGAATTATCGGCCCCAAATGCGGCAAGAAATTCGTCGACATGGGCAAAATTATGCTGCTGCAACAATGCCCGCAGGCTGCTGAGCCGGTGTGTGAAGTCGGGATGATGGCGATTTAAGGCATCGAAATAGCGCTGCCCCAAAATCGGGCCGACCGGGCGACTCACCAGAAATTGCGAAACGGTCAGAAAACCATTTTCAGCCAGCTGATCTGCAGCCAGCGCGCGCGCCGGGAACAGGGAATTACACATCGCGCCGAGTGACAAAATGCCCATGCCTTGCAGCAAACGACGTCGGGAAAGGTTATGCGCCATGTTTTTTCCCCTTGCGCGAAATTGAAACCAGCAGCACCAGTAAAATAAAGATAACTACCGCGCCACCGCCCCATACAGCAGGCTGCGCCAGGCGTGCAATCAATGGACGCTCGCCGCCTTCACGCACGGTTTTCACCTGTTCAGGCGTTACGTTCAGCTGAGCATTACCAAAGTTTTTAAGCACGTAGTTGCTGACGTCGGCAATTTGCCGATCGCTCAGTCGATCGGTAAATAATCCATCCGGGCCGAAAGCGGGCATTACCACATCTTTGCCATCAACCTGCCGATGTACGCCATAGACAATGGTGGCAATCAGGTTATCGGCCTGCGGTGCGCCGGTGGCGGTGTTATGGAACAGCGAAGGATAGAAGTGATTGCCCGCACCATCCGCCTGATGGCAGTTAGCGCAAGAGCTGGCGTAAACCTGCCAGCCCGCATCAGGATTTTTAACCGCCCGCAGCGCCGCTTCATCTGTTGCGGGTTTGCCAAGCATGTCGCGTGGCGGATGGGTGGCCTGAGTCACTGCGGGGATCTGCCGCAGATAAGCCACTATCGCATTGATATCGTCATCAGACAGATGCTGTAAGCTATGCTCGACCGCTTCCGCCATCGGACCTGCTGCCTGCGCTTTGCCTGCAACATGACCCGTTTTGAGATATTGCGCGATCTGCGCATCGCTCCAGTTGCCAATGCCGGCTTGTTGATCGGGAGTGATATTCGGCGCATACCAACTGCCCAGGCTGCCACCGCTGAGTGCCTGAGCATTGTTTTGCCCCATCAGCGCATTACGTGGCGTATGGCAGGTATCGCAGTGCGCCAATGCATTCACCAGATAATCACCGCGATTAACCACATCCGATTTATCGTTTGCCGGAATAAACGGTTTATTATCGGCAAACAGCATATTCCAGAAGAACATACTTGAACGAATATTAAACGGGAAAGGCAAATCCGTTGCTGGCGGTACATTATCGTCTGCTTTTACACCGTGCATAAAATAAACATACAGCGCATGCATATCGGCATCAGAAATTTTCGCGTATGAGGTGTAAGGCATCGCCGGATAAAGATGCTGCCCCTGTTTATTAATGCCACTTCGCACGGCTTTAACAAAATCTTGTTCGCTATAATCGCCAATGCCGGCAGTTTTTGATGGCGTGATATTACTGGCAACAATATTCCCCAACGGCGAGGAGATAATATAGCCACCCGACATTTCCCTGCCCTGATTCGGTGCGGTATGGCAAGCTCCACAGTCCGCAGCAATAGCCAAATACTTGCCTTTCGCAATAAGAGCCGCAGACTCAGCCGCATCTTCAGCGTGAGCTGAAAATGTGGCAGACATCAGAATGCTCAACGCGAAAGGCAGACAACACTGTCTCACCTTTCTTGCTTTCATTGTAATTGCTTCCGGTAAATAATTATTAGTATGGTAAAAACAATAATGCACTTCTGTGGCAACCCACAGAAGTGCACATTATCAGACAACGTCAATTCACAAAATACAAACAGTGCTATAACAATTCATAATCATTGAAGATGATATTTTCTCCACTTGCGGCCGTTATATCGACTTTACCTGGCTCGGTTAAAAAGGCATCGCCGGGATGTACCCAAACTTCTTTTACCCGATTGGTATGAGTTTGATCGGCAATCAGTACCCGCCCTTCCGTAAAGAACACGCGCACGCCAGGCCCGTGTTGCGTATATTCGCCGGTACTGGCGCCAGGCTTGAGCGTGACCTTCCAGCCTCTTACGGTTTTCTTATCCAGCACCTGACTAAATGCGGCATTGGCAGGCCGCGAAGCGTTACCAAAATGTTGCGGGTCTGGGATGTTAATTTCGAACGCCACCTGATGATTGACGTTATTTCCGGTATTGGTGACCTTATCCGTATCCGATTTTCCTTGATGCTCACCAAATTTAACATTGCCGCTTTTCATTTCTGTCATGTTAACCGGCTTGTCGGGATACTCTATTTTGACCGGGCTCCCTTCAATGTGCGTATTAACATAATCCAGATGTTGCTCATGAAATAGCGTCGATTGTCCAGGTTGAATTAATACGCGCATCACCGTGACGTATTTATTTTCCAGAATGACGTGGTGCAGTGGTTCCAGATCGGTGGCAACCCCTTTTTCAGCCGCTTGTGTCGGTAATCCTGCGCTTAACAGCGTCGAGCACAATAATGTGCTGAATAATGTTTTGCGAATAGTCGACATAAACACTCCTTTTCTTACGAATGAATTAAGTAGAGCAGAAATTTACTCAACGATAGTGACCCAATTAGCGCCCTTGCCGGTGGGGACGCGCTCAATTAATGTCAGTTTGCCAGTGGTTTGATCTATGGAATAGAGCGAAATTTGTGTCGACTTCTGACCCGATTCAATTAAATAGCGCCCGGAATTATCAATAGCAAATCCACGCGGCTGAGCTTCTGTGGGCGTGCTATTAATCAACGTCAATCGACCATCGTTCGGTGAAACATGAAATGCAGTAATATGACTGCTGGTGCGTTCGGTAGAATAAAGGAAACGTCCATTCGGCGTGATATGAATATCGGATTGCCATAAACGCGGTTTGGCGGATTTTGGCAAATCATCATCGCCGGTGAGTGGTCGCGCCTCACCACGCTGCATGTTGGCGGCAATGGCCGGATCGAGTGACGGTGTCGCTTCATGTTCCGTCAGGGTGCCATCTTTACTCAGCGTCAGGCGGGAGATGTTGCCGGCCATTTCGGTCAGCAAATAGAGATTCAGCTCACCCTTCTCATCCCGCTGCGGTGCAAAGGTGAAATGACGCGGTCCGGTTGCCGACTCGCGTTGGATATTCACAAACGCTGGCGTGTTCGCCGTGACGGTTCCGCTGTGGCTATCGAAACGGTACTGCAGCAGCTGATCGGCGCCCAGCAGCGGTACATAGAGAAACTGGTTGCTGGGATCGGTCTGAATGGAATGTGCACGCTTTCCGGTATGCACCACCTGCACCGGCGCACTCTCAACTTTGCCATCCGCGGCAATGCGATTGATGCAAAACAGATCGCCGCCGTAAGAAGATGAAAGCAGGAATTTCCCGCTCTTATCCAGCGCGACATACGCCATCGCCTCTGGCAGCGGTGTATCCGCAAAATGCTGCAGCGAGCCGTCAGGTTGAATATGCCAGGCCGAAACATGGTAAGGCTTACTGCGAACGGAGACATAAAGTGTCTTGTTATCCTGCGATACCACCATCGGCATACTTTTCAGGCCGCTGGGGTATTCGCCAATCGGTTTCAGCTGGCGCTGCGCCTTTTGCAGCTCGTAGGCCGTCACCGTGCCGCTGTCGCCGTTGGATACGTAGACAAAGGATTTCTCCTGCGCCAATACCGTTGATGCAAAAAGCATCATGCCTGCGGCTATTACCGTCTTTTTCATCTTGGATCTCGTTTTTGTAGGGAACAATGCGGGTGTTACCAGCGTGTATTAAAGTGTTCGCACAGCTCCAATACGGCTTGTTCTGGCAGCGCGGCGGGCTTATCCACGCAATTCAGCCAAAGGCGCGCGGTTTCTTCCAGCTCTTCAAGGGCAAAGCTTACGGCTGAAACGGATTTGCCCCACATCACCGGGCCTAGTCTCTCCAGCATCACGCCTCGCACGTCATTGGCCAGTTCAGCCACCTGCGCAGCCACATCGGCATGGCCTGGGCGGCGATAGTCGATTAACGGAATCCGCCCGACTTTCATCACCTGATACGGCGTCAGCGGCGGCAAAATGCTGTCGCGCTGCCACACGCCCGCTAACGTCAGTTGCACCAGATGCGTGGAATGGGTGTGCACCACGCCGTGCGCCTCCGGGTTGCGATCATAAATCTGGCGATGTAACAGCAAAGTCTTCGACGGCTTATCGCCTGAAACCCATTCACCCGCGCGATTGACCTTGGCAATCCGGCATGGCTCCAGATGTCCCAGACAAGCATCGGTTGGCGTAATCAGCCAGCCATCTTCCAGCCGAGCGCTGATGTTTCCCGCGGTGCCGGTGGTATAGCCGCGGTTAAACAGATCGGCTCCTACCTGGCAAATCTCTTCTCGCAAGACCTGTTCGTTTTGCATGTGGTTTCTCCTGTTATTGATTGGCGGTGGCAATGACGTTGGCATCAGATTTGGGACTGATCGGTAATGGCTCCAATTTGCCTAGCACAAACATAAAGGTCAGCGCACCCAGCACACAGATGCCGCCCGCGACCAGCAATGGCACCACGAATGAACCGTGGCTGAGGCTCAGCATTAAGCCGGTGAAGGAAGCCGTAACAATCCCGGCCAGGTTACCGGCAAAATTCTGGATGCCGCCTAGCGTGGCCACATAATTACTGGCGGGCGCAACGTCGGCTGGCAACGTCCAGATGTTGGCGGCGGTAAAGGCTAAACCGGCGTAAGTGATGGAGAACAACGTCAGGATCACGGTGATGCTGTCGGTGAATGCGGCGAAAGCAATCACGCTGGAGAGCAACATGCCACTGATAAGACAGGTTTTACGTGCCGCCGTTAGGCTAAATCCTTTGCGGTAAAGGGTATCTGACACAATCCCGCCAAGCAGACTTCCCGGAATCCCCATCAGCGCAGGGATCGCACCCAGCGTCCCTAACTCTTTCAGCGAGAAACCATGTGCCACAGTCAGATAAGTTGGGAACCAGGTCACAAAGAAATAGGTAGCGAAGTTCATGCAGAAGAAACCAATCATCATTCCCCAAACGTTGCGATGGCGGAACAGTGACCACAGTTCAACTTTGGCGTCGGCCTGCGTGGTGGGCAGAGCACGATCTTCCAGCAGATTTTGGCGCTCAGTTTCATCAAGGCCTTTCATCTCTTCAGGCTCACGATAGAAGACTAACCAAATCACCACCCAAATCAGTCCCAACGCGCCAGTCACGATGAAGGACGTTTCCCAATCCCACACGCTGATCAGCCAGGCAACCAGCGGCAGCGCCAGCGCACTGCCAGCACGCGGACCGGCATCAAAGATCCCGCTCGCCGTTGCACGCTGTTTTTTCGGGAACCAGCTGTAAACCACTTTGACACAGCCCGGATTTCCCCCTGCTTCGCCCAGACCTAATGCTAAGCGCGCCGCAAAAAGAGAACTGAATCCTTTACCAAACGAGGTAAACACCGTAAACAACGACCACCAGCCGACGGCGATGGCTAGTCCGGCACGCGCACCAAGACGATCGAGTAGACGTCCGGCCGGAATTTGCATCAGCGCATAGGTCCAGAAGAAGGCGCCCAGAATCAGTCCCATGCTGGTGTCATCGAGGCCTAAATCTGCTTTGATGTGCGGTGCGGCGATCGCGAGGTTGATACGATCGATGTAATTGATTGCGATGGCGAAAAAGCAGAACACGATCATCAGCCAGCGAATTCGTGGATATCTGCGCATGGTGAATTCCTTTATGATTTATATAGGGTTAACGAGGTTCTGCAGCCGTAGGGCGGCTGCAGCCCGCGTTGGGGTTAAATTTGGGGGTGACAGTTCGCGAACCTGTTAAAAAAACGTGAGCAGGCACACCCAAACTGATAACATGATGTCAAAAGTAAGCGATTACAAAATTCAGTCAAGCCAAAAGTAAGCGCTTTCAAAATTGATTGTGAGTTGTCTGCAATTTTTGTGGGCAAGCTCACTCTTTCTGCAGGAGTGACTTGATGAGTGAGAAGCAAAATGGATCTGGCCGCGTATCACTGGATGATGTTGCGCGTCTCTCTGGCGTTTCAACGGCGACGGTTTCACGCGTATTGAACGGCAGCACCACGGTCAAAGCGTCACGCCGTGAAGCGGTGGAAAAGGCCTGCGAAGAGTTGGGATATGTGATTAACCGCGCCGCGCGCACCCTCGCCTCACGCCGCAGCATGACAATTGGCGCGGTGGTCCCCACGCTGGCGACAGAAACCTTTTCGCGTCCGCTGGCGGCGTTTCAGCAACTGATTCATGAAGCCGGCTACACGCTGCTATTGGCCAACTCCAATTTCGATCCGGAAACCGAGCTGAAAGAAGTCAATAAGCTGATTGAATACGGTATCGATGGTTTGATGCTGGTGGGCAATACCCATCATCCAAAACTGTGGGAGCGCATCATTCAGCAGGATATCGCCTGCGTGCAGACCTTTTCGCAAGACAGCGAAAGACCTTGTGTCGGTTATGACAGCGAGGGTGCGGCTGAAACCCTGGCGCAGCATTTGCTGGGATTAGGCCATCAGCGTTTTGCGGTGATTGTCGGCACGCCGCCTTCGAACGATCGTATTTCAGAACGTCTGAACGGTACGCGCCGCGCCCTGCAGCAGTATGGATTGACGCTGCCGAATACACATTTAATTGATAACGCTTTCACCATGAATGATGCGCGTAGAGCGGTGTTTCGTTTACTCGATGCGCCGCAGCCGCCCACCGCCATCATCTGCGGTAACGATCTGTTGGCGTTTGGTGCTATGCGCGCGGCGAGCGAGCGTTATCTGCGCATTCCGAATGATATCTCCATCGTAGGCTTCAACGACTATGAATACGCCGAGCATCTTGAGCATCCGCTGACCACCATGCGCGTGGATTTAGCGTCGATTGGTGAACACGCGGCGCACTATTTATTAAATACGCTGAATAACTTACCTGCACAGATGCAGACGCATATAAGTACCGAGTTGATTGTCCGCGGCAGCAGCGGCTCGGTGCCCCGTCAGGAACGCTAATCGCGCCTGTCCATGCCGAAACGGTTGAACACGTCCGTGACTGACGGCGTTTTCAGCCAGCTAAGGAATGCCTGCGCCCGTTCCGGTTGTTGGGCGCGGCTTAACACCGCAGCCGAGAGCGAAATCGCCTGCTGCGTACCCGCTGGCAGCGGTCCAACAACATCAATGCCCTCCACCATCAGCAATTCGCTGATCTGCTGTACTGCCAGGTCAGCATTGCCCTGCACCAGTTGCTCGGCGGTGAAACCAGCAGGAATCACCGTGCCACGCGCGCGCAGTTCCGTATCAATGTTGAGTTGTTTCAACAATTGCGAGAACCAGACACCGCTGGCTCCGGCTTCTGACCAGGCCACCGAACGCGCGGCTAACAATATCTGAATCAACGTTTCGCGATTGCTGATATCAGGCTGTGCAGCGCCCGCTCGCACCGCAATTCCGATGGGAGAATCGACCAGTTCAATACGTGTGCCCGCATCCGCCAAACCCGATTGTGTCAGGCGGTCCAGCGTCTCAACCGTAGCGATCACCACATCCGCTTCGGCGCCGGCGTTGAGCTCTTTTTCGATGATGGCACTGGGATGCCAGCGTATCGCCAGCGGTATATCGGGATGTTGCGACTGCCATTGGGCAACCAGCATGTTAAACGGCGCGCTCAGTGCGAGCGCGCTATAAATCGTTAACGCCATGATTAATCCTCGCGTGCGAAAAAGGGAGCGCGACGCAGCAGCGCAGCATTAAGTTGCTCAGGCCGTGTAACGCCGATCAGCGCTAAATCACGATCGATTTCATCCCGCAGGATATGCATGGCATGTTCAACGCCCGCCTGAGCGCCAATCACCGCGCCATACAGGAATGGACGACCAAGAAACACGAAGTCCGCGCCCAGCGCCATCGCTTTCATCACATCGGTGCCACGACGGATGCCGCTATCAATAATTACCTTCATATTGCCCTTCGCCGCCGCGATTTCAGCGAGCGTATGCAGCGGTGGCACCGTGTGATCCAGCTGACGGCCACCGTGGTTGGAGAGAATCACCGCATCGGCACCAAGATCACGCGAGATGAAGGCATCATCCGGCGACATCAGCCCTTTAATCACCAGATTGCCTTTCCATTTTTTACGGATCGCTTCAACGTGCTTCCAGCTCAGTTTGTCGCGTGCATTGGTGTTACGCACTTTGCTCGACATCATCGGCGGGCCGCGTTCAGCATCGGTATTTTCGAAGTGCGGCGCACCATGACGCAGGAAGGTTTGCGCCACCGTGCCCAGCAGCCAGCGCGGACTCATGGCGCTTTGCCACATCACTTTCGGCGTGATTTTTATCGGCATGCTGAAGCCGCTGCGGGTATTGTGTTCACGATTACCCAGCATCGGCGTATCACCGGTCACCACCAGCGTTTTATAGCCTGCGTGTTCAACGCGATCGACTAATCGATCGATGCGCGGTTGATCGCCCGCCAGATAGGCCTGAAACCAGGCGTCCGGATTAGCGGCGATCACCTCTTCCAGCGGAATCAGCGATGAGGCGCTCAGGATCATCGGCACATTCATGGCCCGTGCGGCTTTCGCCAGCATTAAGTCCGCGCGATAGCTGACAAACGACGCCCCACCAAGCGGAGCCACACCGAAGGGATGCGCCCAATCATGGCCCAACAAATTCACCCGCTGATCCCGGCCCGAAACATCGCGGAACATACGCGGCACAAAGACATATTGCTGATAAGCCTCATGCGCGGCAGCAAGCCCTCTGCCGGTTTCCACGCCGCCTTTCACATACTGATAAATCATATTCGGCAACCGCTTACGCGCATGGCGTTCAAAATCTTCCAGCGCCAGCAAATCACGAAAATGGCGTGGCACCGTATTCGCAGGGCGCACCTGCGCTTCGGGTGTTACGTTAACGTTAATAGCGGTGGTTTCTCCACGAATGGTCATAGTGCGTTCTCAGGGTTAGCTAAAAGTAAGCGATTTCAAAATAGACATTCCGATGAATGCATTCATTTCTATCCTGACAGATACGCAGTTTTTTTATGTGACGAGCATCACCTTATCAAGACAAATGTAAGCCCTTACATTTTCATTTTGCCTCAGGTATGGTGTGCTGTAATTCACTTGTGTATCGCTGGTGTCGGAGAAAATGATGAGCCAACGCATAGTTTTACTGCATGCCACGCCGGTGGCGATGTCCCCTATTCAGGAAGCCTTTAACGATCTTTGGCCAGAGGCTGAAGTGGTGAATTTGCTGGATGATGGTTTGACGCTGGATCGCGCTAAAGAGGAACAGCTTTCGCGCCTGTTGATTGATCGCTTTGTTGCTTTTGGCCGCTACGGTTATGCGATGAATGCGCAAGGTATTCTGGTGACCTGCTCAGCTTTTGGCCCGGCAATTGATGAACTCTCTGCGGCTTTGCCGGTGCCGGTGCTGAAACCGAATGAAGCGATGTTCGAGGCTGCACTGCAGCAAGGCGAACGCATCGGCATGCTGGCGACCTTTGGCCCGTCATTAGTGACGATGTGCGATGAGTTTTATCACTATGCCGAACAAATTGGCTCATCCGCGACGCTGGAAACCGTGCTGGTTCCGGATGCCATCGACCTGCTACGTAAAGGCGATGTCGCCAGCCATAATCGTCTGGTCGCAGAGTTCGCGCCGCAGTTGAGTCACTGCGATGTAATTATGCTGGCGCACTTCTCCACCTCGCGCGCCGCCGATGCCGTGCGTGAGAAAGTCTCGATTCCGGTGTTAACGGCACCGCATGCCGCGGTGAAAAAAATGCAGTTAGCGATTGGAGGCTCATCATGCTGATTGGGGTCATCGCTGATGATTTTACCGGTGCCAGCGATATCGCCGTCACGCTGTCGAAAGGATTGCTGGGCGAAGGCGGATTGCACACGACACAGTATCTTGGCGTACCGCAACAGCCTGCCGAGGAAAAGGTGGAAGCTGGCGTTGTTGCTTTGAAATCACGCTCTCTGCCAGCGCAGGAAGCCGTTCAACAATCGCTGGCTGCCTGTGAATGGCTGTTGCAGCAAGGCTGTGCGCAGATCGTGTTTAAATATTGCTCGACCTTCGACTCGACTGATGCCGGCAATATTGGTCCGGTACTCGACGCGCTGGCTCAGCGATTAGCGGCGCGCAATGTGATTGTCTGCCCGGCGTTTCCCGAGATGGGCCGTACGCTTTATCAGGGCAATTTGTTTGTGCACGACCGTCCGCTGAATGAATCTGGCATGGAGCATCATCCTCTAACGCCAATGAAGGATGCGGATATCCGCCGTTTGCTGGCGCGCCAGGCCAAAACGCGCGTCAGCCACATTGGCTGGCAGCAAGTGAAGCGAGGCAGTGAAGCACTGCGCGAGATACTGCAAGACCAAACAGATGAGGAAACGCAATTGGTGGTGGTGGATGCCCTCAGCGATCACGATTTAACGCTGATTGGCATCGCCGCTGCGGATGAGAAGCTGATCAGTGGTGGATCGGGCATCGCGCTTGCCCTGCCGCACAACTTTATCAGCGCCGGTAAAGCACAAGGTAATAACAGTGAGTTTCCTGCCATTAAAGGTTCCAGCGCCATTTTAGTTGGCAGTTGTTCAGGTGCGACGCGCGGACAAATAGAGGAACACCAAAAACAGCATGCGGTACTGGCCATTGAGATTGAGGATGTGATGGCGGAACGTATTGATGCTGACGATCTCGTGGATTTCATCCTCACCCATCAGGACCGTTGCCCGCTGATCTATTCCTCAGGCGATCCGGCAACGGTGAAGCAAGCACAGCAGCAGTTTGGCCAACACAACATCTCGCAACGCCTTGATCGGCTATTTGGCGATACGGCACGCAAGCTGGTGCTTGAAGCGGGTATTCAGCGTTTAGTGGTTGGCGGCGGAGAAACCTCGGGCGCGGTAGTCAGCGCGTTGAATTTAGATTCGCTGCAGGTTGGAAGTGAAATCGATCCTGGCGTGCCCGCCCTGTTTGCTCAGGGCGAGCGGCCGCTGGCGCTGGCGCTTAAATCGGGGAATTTTGGTCGGCGCGACTTCTTCTCGCATGCTCTTAACGTGTTAGCCGGTTCTACGCATTAAATCGAAGACAACGTCTGCACGACGTTGTCCTTTTCTCTCTTATCGGCCACCAAATTCCGGCAACACCCCAAACCAGCTCAACAGCCAGGCTAATATATTCATCGCGCCAAACACCAACAGAAAAGCCACCGCCAGCGAACAGCGTTGCTGAGATTTCCATGCCAGCAGTGCGGGGATGATCACCGCCCACAAGGTAGCAAACAGTCCGGCAAAACCAATCGCGGCGACAAAGCCATTCGGCCACCAAATCGAGGCAAGTAACGGCGGCAGGAAAGTCAGGCTGGCGGTTTTCAGGCGTGCGACGGATGAATTCCCGAATCCCAGACGATCGGCGATGAAATCAAACAGACCGGCGGTGACGCCAAGGAATGAGGCAATCACGGCGAAATGCGAGAAGATCGACATCATCAGCGCCAGCGCATTGACGTGCAGATGCGCACGCAGCGCCGCCATCAGCGCAGCGATGTCGCCGCCCTGCTTCACAATCTCAGGAAACGCGGCACGCGGTAGATTTCCCATGGTGCTGGTCAGCCAAAACAGATACAACGCCAGCGACAGCAGCGTTCCCAACACCAAAGCGCGCGTGGTGTTTTGCTTATTACCGCCGTAATAACTCACCAGACCGGTGATGTTGCCGTGGTAACCAAACGAAGCGAGACAAAACGGCAGCACGCCGAGTGCATAAGGCCAGTAACGTTCACCGGCTGCGGGTCCGCTCAGTAACGACGGCACGTTCACCTGCGTCAGAAGGCCGCCAAACAGCACGATCAACAGCAGAATTTTCGCCAGCACGCAGAAGGTCATCAAACGGCTGACGCCCGTCGTACCGAGCCAAACGACGACGGCGACGCACAGCGTCAGTAACACCTTGGCTTCTGCAGTTGAGATGGGTAATCCCAACTGACTGATTGAGTGCTGATAGACCGGGCCGCTGGCTGAAATGTAGGCGTATGTCAGGATGCCAAGGACGAATAAGATGCTGAGGCCGTTCAGCGCCGCCCAGCCGCGTCCAAGCAAATTTTTGGTTAAAGTGTCGTAACCCGCGCCCGGCGGATACGTGAGGCTGACGCGCATAAACAACAAGCCGGACAGCAACATGCCGCCCCAGCTGATCAGCAGTAACATCATCGCCCAGCCAAACCACGCGCCCGCCATCACCACCGGCAGCGTAAACATCCCTGCGCCCACCACGGTGCCGCAAATAATCATCGCGCCCCACCATACGGAAGGCTGGCGGCGGGACAATGTCATCTCCGTCATCACTTATTCCCTACAAAACATCTTAAAGGCGGCGATGATACACGGGAAAACGCTGAGAAGAGAGTGTGATACGCGATAAAATGCGCGCCAGTTAAACCTGACGCGCGTTTAAGAATGGGAAAGCAACTTAGTTATAAAACGCCGGTTTCGCTGGCATAGTGACCGGTACGATGTCTCCGGATTTTTGCGCCGCAACACAGGCATCGGCAGCAACCGCCGCAGCGAAGCCATCCCACGCAGACGGGCCGGTCATTTCACCCGATAACACGTTATTGATGAAGTCCTGCAACTCCACGTCATAGGCATCGATGAAACGCTTTTTCCAGTCGGTAAGAATGCTGGTGGAGAGTTTGGCCGCGCTGCGCGTCTGTACCGACATCGGTTCAGGCAGGCGCGCAATGCCGCTTTCGCCGACCACTTCACACTGAATATCGTAGCCGTAAGCGCAGTTAACGAAGATTTCGACGTCGATGCGCACGCCTTTGGCGGTTTCCAGCAGCACGATTTGCGGATCTTTCAGATGCGAAGCGGCTTTACTGGTTGAGCGCGGGTAGATCACCTGCGCACTGACGTAATCATCTTTCAGCAACCAGCGCAGCACATCGAGCTCATGAATCAGCGTATCGGTGATCGCCATATCAGTAGTGTAGGAATCGCCGACTTCGGGGTTGCGATGTGCGCAATGCAGCATCAGCGGTTCGCCGATGTCACCGTTATCAATCACCGCCTTCAGCGCGCGGTAGCCCGCGTCGTAAGGACGCATAAAGCCGACCTGCACTAGCTTCTTACCGGCGGCGATTTCCGCTTCCACGATGTTCATACAACCCTGCGCGGTGACCGCCAGCGGCTTTTCGCAGAACACCGCCTTGCCGGCTTTGATCGCTGCCAGCACAAACTCTTCATGGGTTGGGCCCCACGAGGTGACCAGAATCGCCTGCACCTCTGGCGCGTTAATTAGATCATGTGCGTTGTCGTAAATCTCCGCCTGAATGCCGAGATCGCGGATGATCTGCTCGCAATTACTGCGGTTGATGTCATTCAGCGCCACTACGCGCGAATGTTGCAGCACCTGGCTACAACGACGAATGTGTTCGCGACCGATCGCGCCAGTGCCAATTACACCGATATTGAGCGTCATGGAAGTGTTCCTTAGTTATTCAGATAAGCAATGCTGGATTGGATTTCATGAGCAATTTGTTCTTCGCTCCAGTTATCCATCACCGATGAAAACGGTTCGAAAGCGTAGATGCCGCGATAGCCCATCTCTTCCAGACGCTGCACTTGCTGTTTCGATTTCAGCAGATCGTCGGCGCTCAGCATGATGCGCTCTTCGTCGGTTAACTGATGCGTTGGACGTGCGTCAGTCACGCCGGACAGATGCACCAGCCCGATGTTGTTGACGTCGACGCCGCCGGCAAAGTCTTGTTCAGCGCCTTCGTACAAATGATGGTGAAAGGTATCCAGTACGATTTTGAACGGCGCGCCGGCTTGCTTGATCAGCTGTTGTGCCAGCGCGGCAGAACGCAGCGAGCTTTGCGGGAAACCGAGCGGCTCCACCAGACCGGCAATGCCATATTCGGCAAACAGTGGCGCCAGCGTTTTTAACGCATCGACGGTTTGCTGCTGGGAAATAACGGTGCCGTCATTCAGTGGGCAAAGGACTAACGCTTTCGCACCGGTGGCACGCGCGTCTTTTAATAAAGCGCGCGTTTTCTCCAGCACGTCATCGCTTAATTGGTTAAACGGATAAACCGCATTAATAGTTTCAATGGTAAAAGCATGCTGAGTCGCGAGATGGCGAACTTCTTCGCCTGTTAAATTATCGGTCACGCTACCACTTTTCATATCATTGCGGATTTCGACTTTATTTAACCCCAGCTTTTCAACCAGCGAGAAAAAACGCTCGAGACTAAGATTAGGCGCGATTTTACGATTAACGCAGAGTCGGTCATGGCTTATTTTGTAGGTCATGGTGTGTTCTATCCTGAAAGAGTAATATTTATTAGCTTCTGTTTTGTTATGGCGCGTCGATATCTTGCGATAGTAAGCGATGTTGTTTTGCTGCTCTGCCAGAACCTTGATTGATTTACATCAATGCAACATCATTTATACAACTCATGGAAATAGTGCTCGACCTGTTCCAGGCTGCGTCCTTTGGTTTCCGGGATGGTGCGCAACACGAACATCGATCCCCCAATACCAATCACGGCAAAGGTTAAGAAGGCTCCGGCCAGGCCAAACGCCGCCAGCAGCAGCGGAAACGCCATCGAAATGGCGAAGTTCGCTATCCACAGCGCAAACACCGCGCCGCCCATGCAAATGCCGCGCATACGCGCCGGGAATATCTCAGAAAGTAATAGCCAGGTAACCGGCGACAGCGCGCCTTGCTGGAAACACAGAAACATCAACATACCCGCCAGCACCAGATAGGCGCGCAGCAGATTGACGTCGCCTGCCGAGTGATATTCCGGCATGAAGAAGCACACCGCCGCGATAAAGAACAGGCACGCAGTACAGCCCATCTGTCCAACCAACACCAGCGGACGACGGCCGATTTTGCCGATCATCCAGATACCGACCAGCGTCATCAGCACCGAAATTACGCCGTTAGCGATGGTGGCGAACAGCGCGGCATCGTTACTCAAGCCTGTTGCCGTCAGCATGGTCGGCGCGTAATACATAATGGTGTTGACGCCGGTCAACTGCTGAATTGCTGCAATGCCGATGCCGAGCAAGAACACTTTGCGTAGCCACGGCGTTCGCAGATCGCGCAAGCGGCCTTTGCCCTGTTGCCGGTTCTCTTCGATGGTTTCTTCGATCTCTTCCAGCTCCCAATCGACGTCATCCGCCGCGCGGGTTTTCTCCAGCACTTTGCGCGCTTCGTTGTTATTACCGCGCATCACGTGCCAGCGCGGGCTTTCGGGCATAAAGATCATGCCAAACCAAAGTAAAACCGCGGGTACAGTTGAGATGGCGATCATCCAGCGCCAGGTGTGCTCTCCGCCCCAGATTTCGTTGAAAGTGGCGTTGGAAACGTACGCCAGCAGCTGACCTGAAACAATCATCAGCTCCTGCAATGTGACCAGTTGACCGCGCTTGTTCGCAGGAGCGATTTCCGCGATATACACCGGCACCGTGGCCGCTGCGCCACCGACGGCGATGCCAAGGAATAGACGCGAAGCGATCATTGAGATGACATCCGGCGCAAATGCCGAACCGATAGCGCCAAGGGCAAAAATAAAGGCCAGAGAAATGATAATCTTGCGGCGTCCCAGCGCGTCTGCGAAATGACCAGCGAGCAGCGCGCCAAAAGCAGCGCCAAACAGCAGTGAGCTGGTGACTAATCCGGTGGTAAAAGGCGTGAGTTGCAGATCGTCACGCATAAAGAGTAAAGCGCCCGAGACTACGCCGGTATCGTAGCCGAATAGTAATCCACCCAGCGTGGCGACCAGCGCAATAATTTTAACAAATGGCTCGGTGCGCGTGGTGCTATTGGGGCCGGAAGCGGTGTTGGTGGATATATAAAGTTCTCTTTCCATAATACCTCCTGGTGAAAAACAATTAAGGAAATACGGCAGAACAAAACAGAACGCTCACGCTAGCGGCATTTTTATTTCATGTTAATTTTTATTTGAAATTTGCTTTCCAAAATGTGAGTTCAAGCATTTTGGTGTTTTTATTTTGATGGAATTTCATCAGCGGAAGATTTTATTTAGGCAGGATTCATCAAGGTAATTAGAAAGGTCGCCATTTATGGCGACCGTCTATATGCAAATCTCGCATTAACATTGCCGAACAATAGATTTGTAAAATCCCATTAGTGCAATAGCATTGATTTCTTTGCTTTTCCCCTGCCGACTCGCCAACTGGATCATCACCTTCATGCGCAATATGCAGTCGCGTTGCCTATCCCTGAACGACTTCGAGAAGTACGCACAACGTCATCTGCCGCATCCGCTGTTCGCCTATGTCTCTGGCGGCGTCGAGGACAATATCGCGCTGCGCAACACGCTGGCGTCCTACGCGCGCTACAGCCTGATCCCGGAAAACATGGTTGATGTGTCGCAGCGCAGCATTGGGGTTGAGCTGTTTGGGCAGCGCTACGCGGCGCCGGTTGGCATCGCGCCGATGGGCATCTCGGCGTTAACCGGTTTTGACGGAGATTGCACGCTGGCCCGCGCGGCCAAGGAGAAGAAGGTGCCGTTTATCATGAGCGGCTCCTCGCTGACGCGGCTGGAGGATGTGGTGCAGGTGAATCCTGATATGTGGTTCCAGGCGTATCTGCCGAAAACGCTGGAAGAGATTGATGCGCTGATCGATCGCGTCAAGCGTGCCGCCATCCCGGTGCTGGTGATCACCGTGGATACGCCGGTTAAAGCCAATCGGGAAAACAACGTGCGCGCCGGATTTGCCACGCCGTTCCGTCCCAGCCTGCGTCTGGCGTGGCAAGGCATTACGCATCCGCGCTGGTTAACTGGAACTTTATTTAAAACACTGCTGAAAAGCGGCATGCCCTATTTTGAGAACAATAATGCGCAACGTGGCGCGCCGCTGTTTTCGAAAAACGCGGTGCGGGATTTCAGCGGCCGCAGCCACTTAACCTGGCAGCATATCGAGCATATCCGCGCGCGCTGGCCCGGCGCGATGGTGATTAAAGGCATTCTCAGCCGCAAAGATGCGCTGCGCTGTAAAGCCATCGGCATCGACGGCATTGTGGTCTCCAATCACGGCGGGCGACAGCTGGATACGGTGATCCCACCGTTGTATGTGCTGCCGGAAATCGTCGAAGCGGCCGGTGAAATGACGGTGATGTTTGATAGCGGGATTCGCCGCGGCACCGACGCCATTAAAGCCATCGCGCTGGGCGCGCAAGCCTGTTTTGTCGGGCGGCCTTTTAATTATGCTTGTGCGGTGGGCGGTTTGGCGGGTGTCAATTTAGCCATTGATTTGATTACCAGCGAAGTGAGCCGCGATTTAGGCATGTTAGGCGCGGCGTCGCTGGCGGATTTAGGGGAAAGGCATTTGCGGTTGATCTATTAACCTATTCGTTTTCCGTAGGGTCGCCATTAATGGCGACCTCACAGACAGGCCATGCCGTGACGAATATTCACCTGCGGCGCGGCAGCGAAATCAGCAGCAAGCCAAACACAATCAGCAACACGCCAGCAAAGCTGCTCCAGCGGAAGGTTTCGCCCAACATCGGCAAGGAAATCGCGGCCAGCCACACCAATACATAACTCAAACTGAGCAGCGGATAGAGCCGATTAAGCGGCAGATGACGCAGCGCCAGCATCCAGCACAGCATCGACAGCGCATACGCGCCGAGACCTAAAGCCAACAGCAGCAGCGCTTTCCAGTGCTGCACAGTGAGCACTTCGCTTAACGACGGAAAATTTAGCATCGCCACCCGCAGCACCAGCTGCGCCAGCGATACCAGCAACACGCTGCACAGCGCTAGCATCACGCCTTTCATAGATGACTTCCCATCAGCGCCACGCCAGCAACAATCGCCAGCGTGCCAATCCACTGCTGCACGCTGTAAGTTTCGCGCCAGATCAGCCGCGCGGCGACCGCCACCAACACAAAGTTAAGACTCAGCATCGGATACGCCACGCTCACCGGCACCACGCGCAATACCGCCAGCCACAGCAGCATGCCGATACCGAGCAGCAGGATGCTGAGCATTAGCCAAAAAACCCCCTTTTTGATACCGAGATGGGCCGCCTGCTTCTGACATAGCTGGGCGGCACAGCTCAGCACGCTCACCAGTAAAATCAGCAGCAGATTCATGGTTTAGCATCATAGCCGTAGTAAACCAGGCGGCCCTGACGATAGACATCATCCGGTTCCGGCAGGTTTTTATCCGGCGTGCTGTCGCTGGCATTCAGCATCAAAACCAGCGAAACCTTGCCCAGCCGACGATGGATACGCAGCCAGTCGGCAAAGTTATCTGCATTAATATAATGTGACTTTGCATCTGGATAACTCAGGCCATATTGCAATTCGCCTTTGGCATCGTAGAAATTGATGTCGCTGCGCTGTAGTTCCCAGGCCACCGCCGATGCCACGCCAGGATTGTTTGCCAGCAGATAACGGCTATCCGCCAGCTGATCGTGTACCGCGCTAACAAAACTTTGTGGCTGCTTGGCATCGCGCACCTTATCAGGAATGGCAAAACCCACCAGTAACGCCAGCGCCAGCGGACAGAGCGCGGCTAACTGCCAGCGACCCTTCTCCGGCTTGCGGCTCAGCCAGCCCATCACGGCCCAACCTATAAAGGAGAGCGCCGCACAGAGCACGCCCATCCCTTCATCGCCGCTATAAACCGGACGATGCGCAACGCCCCAGGGTGCCAGCACCACTAAAACCACAATGGTGATGACCAAACCGAACAGCAGATTGATCCAACCATTCACCTTTAGCGCTGTAACCACCTTTGACGAAGCGCTGTGCGCGTAATGCGCCATCAGCAAGGCCAGCGGCGCGAAGCACGGTAAAATGTAGGTCGGCAGTTTGCCTTTAGCGATGCTGAAAAACAGCAGCGGTAACAGCACCCAGCTCAACAGATAAATCGAACCCGCTTGCTGGCTGCGCTGACGCCACGCACCAACCAGCGATCCCGGCAGCAGCGCCAGCCACGGCAAACAGCCTGCCAACAGCACCGGAATGTAATACCAGAATGGCGCTTTGTGCTGCGCGTCCGACTCGGCGAAACGCTGTATATGCTCGACCCAGAAGAAGTAATGCCAGAAATCGCCTTCCTGCTGATGAATCGCCAGCGCCCACGGCGTGCTGAGCAGCGCAGCGACCAACATCGTCAGCGGCCCCCAACGCAGCAATTCACCAAAGCGACGTTGCCAGATGGCCCACGGCAGAATCGCCAATACTGGCACCGCCAGCGCGAGGAAACCTTTGGTCATAAAGCCCATCGCGCAGGCCGCACCCAGCAACACATATCCGATCAATCGTTGCCGCGTGCTGCTGGCCTGCGACGCCAGCCAGTAACTGCACATCGCCGCGACCAGCCACAGCATCAGGATCGGATCGAGCACCGCGTAAGTGCCGACGCCGTACACCAGCAACGAGGTGAGAAAAATAATGCTGCCGCTCAGCGCGATTTTACGGCTGGCGAACATCTGCATGCCGAGCCAATAAAGCAATACCGCGCTCAACGTGGTGCTGAATATCGAACCGGCGCGCACGCCAAAGTTGGTGTGACCAAACAGCAACTGGCCGAGGTTATTGACCCAATAACCGGCAATCGGTTTCTCGAAGTAGCGCAGATCGAAGAAATGCGGCACCACCCAATTGCCGCTAAACAGCATTTCCCGGCTGATTTCGGCATAGCGGGTTTCGTCCGGCTGCCATAAGGCGCGGAACTCAATTGGCATCAGGTAAAACAGCGCGAAGAGCGCGATAAGTAACGCGGTTTTAGTGCCTGTACGCATCCGTGGTTCCTGTAAAATTAACGCTGGCAGCCTAGCCAGCCTTCACGTCCGGGAATATGCCCGCGTACGATATTGCCCTGTGGCAGCGTAGTGAGATCGTCGGGTAACAAGGCGCTGAGCGGACAGAACTGAATGTCTTGCTGCTCCGCACGCCTCAGCAGATCGGCGAACGCCTCAAGCCCGACAATCCCTTCCACTTCGGCATGAATGGTGTAAACCGGCGAACCGCTTGCGGTATGGATCTGCTTGAGGATGAAGTCATTAAAACCTTCCGCGCTCACCGATTGCCCAACCACTTCATCCCAGGTCGGCAAGGTCACCGGGATTTGTACCGTGCCGGGGCTGCCATCACTGAGAATCGGTATAAATGGACCGCTGCCGCGACAATCACTGTTGTAGCTGAAACCAAACTGCTGCTTGGCAGCCACCACGCGGCCATCAGCGCGCCAGCCCGCCACCGCTGAACAGGTGACATTGTCACCGATGATCGCTTCCAGCGCCTGTTTACCGCGCGCAATTTGCTCAACCAGTTTCTCTTGCGGCCACACGCCCGCCCAGGTTTGCCAGGCAAAGTGATCCCACGCATGCAAACCGACTTCATGATGATCGGCGGTGGCGCTGATGATCTCCTCCAGACCGCGACCAATCTCACGTCCCGGCCAGGCGGTGCCGGCCAGCAAAATATCCCAGCCGTAGAGTGATGCGGCGCGCGACCGCAGCATTTTCCACAGGAAACGCGGTTTTAACAGGCGCCACAAGTGGCGCCCCATATTGTCCGGCCCAACGCTGAAGAAAAAACTGGCCTGCAGCTGATGCAAACTGAATTGCTCCAGTAACGCGGGCACGCCAAGTTGGGTGCCGCGCCAGGTATCGACATCGACACGCAAACCGACTTTCTTCATGGTTTATCCTGTAGCTCTACGGTGCGCAGGAAGAAGTCCAGCGTGTTATCGATGGTGGTATCCATCTCTACGGTTGGTGTCCAGTCCAGCAGACGACGCGCGTTTTTGATCGACGGCTTACGGTGTTCCACGTCCTGATAACCTTTGCCGTAATAGCTGCTGCTCTCCACTTCACGGAAGCCGGCAAACGGCGGGAAGTTGCTGCGCAGCGGGTGACGTTCGAAACTCGCCAGCAGACGCTCGGCCAACTCTTTGATGCTGGCTTCGTTATCGGGGTTACCGATGTTGACGATCTGGCCGTCGCAGTTGTTCTGTTTGTTTTCGATGATACGGAACAGCGCTTCAATGCCGTCGCGAATATCGGTGAAGCAGCGCTTCTGTGCACCGCCATCAATCAGCTTAATTGGTGAGCCTTCCACCAGATTGAGGATCAGCTGCGTGATAGCACGAGAACTGCCGATACGCGCGGCATTCAGATTATCAAGGCGCGGTCCCATCCAGTTAAACGGACGGAACAAGGTAAAGCGCAGCCCTTCTTTCTCACCGTAAGCCCAAATTACGCGGTCCAGCAGCTGTTTAGAAACCGAATAGATCCAGCGCTGTTTATTGATCGGCCCCACTACCAGATTGGAGTGATCCTCATCGAAATGCTGATCGGTACACATGCCGTACACTTCGGAAGTCGATGGGAAAATGATGCGCTTTTTGTACTTCACGCAGTCACGAATGATTTTGAGATTCTCTTCAAAATCGAGTTCAAACACGCGCAGCGGATTGCGGGTGTACTCAATCGGTGTAGCGATAGCGACCAGCGGCAGCACCACATCGCACTTCTTAATGTGATACTCGATCCATTCTGAGTGAATGCTGATGTCGCCTTCGACAAAGTGGAAGCGCGGCTGATCGAGAAAACGGCTGATGGCGTCAGAACCGATGTCTAAACCGTAGACTTCGAAGTTATCATCCTGCAGCAGACGCTCGGTGAGGTGGTTACCGATAAAACCGTTCACGCCGAGAATCAGCACGCGCGTGCGTCGTTTCACCGCCGCCACTGGCTGAGAATAGAGCAAGGCGCCCTTCACCATACCGAGGTTTTGCGCCAGCTGGCTGCCGTTCATAAACACGCCGTTATCGCTTTGACCGGTCACCACTTCCAGCGCGCCTTCAGCGCAGGCGATCAGGAATGGCTCAACAGAAAGCACGGTACCCGGTTTGGCCTGATGTTCAGTGCTGTGTACGCGACTTTTCCACACCACGAATTTCACCGTTCCGGCATAGGCGAACGCGCCGGGCCACGGATAGGTCACCGCGCGCACCAGATTATTGACCGTCTGCGCCGGTTGTTCCCATTTAATGCGACCATCTTCTGGCGTGCGGCGCCACACAACCGTGGCTTCTCGCTCATTTTGTGGTGTGGTAACGATATCGCCGCGTTTCACCGCCGGTAATGCGCCTTCCAGCACCTGCGTTGCACAGGCAACCAGCTTGCGATGCAGCGTTAACGCGTTGTCCTGCTCGTCAATCGCCACGCGCTGTTGCGCCACGATTTCACCGGCATCGGCGCGTTTCACCATGCGGTGCAGCGTAACGCCGGTTTCGGTTTCGCCATTGACCAGCACCCAATTCAGCGGCGCGCGGCCACGATATTTGGGCAGCAGGGAACCGTGCAGGTTAAAGGCCCCGAGACGCGCACTGCCGAGAATGCTGTCGTTCAACAAAGCGCGGTAATAGAAGGAGAAGATGTAATCTGGCGCCAAGGTTTTAATGCGATCGACCCACAGCGGATGATTGACATCCTCCGGCGCATAGACCGGAATGCCCTGCTCAGCGGCTAAACGCGCAACGGAGTCGAAAAAGTGGCTCTCAGTTCCTGTGTCTGAGTGGGTGAAAATAGCGCTGATTTCATAGCCAGCGTTCAGAAGTGCAGAAATACCCGCACAGCCCATTTCGGCGTAGGCGAAGACGACAGTTTTCATTGCTCAATTTCCTGTACAGATGAGGCGTTTTGCTGTGGGTGAATCACACGTTGGATGAAGTAGCGCGGACGGGCGCGTACGTCGTTGTAAATGCGGCCGATGTATTCGCCGAGTAATCCCATACCGATGAACTGCGCGCCGACAAAAATAAACAGCACCGCGAACAGCAGGAACACGCCATCACCGGCCCATGCCGCGCCGAGGTACAGACGCAGCACAATCAGAATCAGCGAGAAGGCAAAACCGGCCAGCGCAATCAGGCTGCCGACGATGCTCAGCAAGCGCAGCGGCGTGGTGGTCAGGCAAGTGACCAGGTCATACATCAGGTTAATCAGCCGCATAAAGCTGTACTTCGAATCGCCAAATTCGCGCTCGGCGTGCGCCACCGGCAGCTCAATGGTGCGGCGCGCAAAGGTGTTAGCGAGGATCGGAATAAAAGTGCTGCGTTCGTGGCAGTTCAGCATCGCATCGACGATATGGCGGCGATAAGCGCGCAGCATGCAGCCGTAATCGCCCATCGCTTTGCCAGTGACGCGCTGAATCAGATGATTGATGGTGCGTGAGGCGCGACGGCGAAACCAGCTGTCCTGGCGGTTTTGACGCACGGTGCCCACCACGTCATAGCCCTGCTTAGCCGCTTTCACCAGGTTCGGGATCTCTTCCGGCGGGTTTTGCAGGTCGGCATCCAGCGTGATGATTAAATCGCCGCTGACGTGGCTAAAGCCCGCCATGATCGCTGAGTGCTGGCCGTAATTACGGTTCAGCAATACGCCAACCACATGGCTGCCCGGCATATCGGCGGCATCGGCAATCATCTCGCCTGAGCGATCGCTGCTGCCGTCATCGACCAGCAGAATCTCGTACGCCAGATTTAATCCCGCACAGGCCGCATCAGTACGACGCACCAGTTCCGGCAGGCTCTCCTCTTCGTTGTACACCGGGATCACCACGGAGACTTTGCGAATGGCTTTTTCTTCCAGCATGTCAAACTCCAGCGATATGACGTAATGCGCTAATCACGCGCGTGACATCTTCATCGCGCATATCAGGGAACAACGGGATTGAGCAGATGCGATCGCTATTCCATTCGGTGTGCGGCAGTGAGAGCTGCGGATAGCGTTCGCGGTAATATTTGTGGGTGTGCGCGGCACGGAAATGCAGCCCGGTGCCGATATCCTGCGCTTTCAAGGTTTCCATCAGCGCATCACGGCTGATGCCGCATTGCGCCTCATCAACGCGAATAATGAACAGATGCCACGCGTGCTGATGCGCCCATTTTGGCTGCGCCAGCGGCAGAAACGGCGTATTCGCCAGTTCCGTGAGATAGCGCTGCGCAATCGCCGCGCGGCGCTGATTGATGGCGGGCAACTTTTTCAGCTGCACCAAAGCAATTGCTGCGCTGATATCTGGCAGGTTGTATTTGAAACCCGGCATGATCACTTCGGCCTGCGGCTTGCGGCCGTGCGTGTGGCGATCGTACGCATCGACGCCGAGTCCGTGGAATTTCAGACTGCGCATGCGGTCGGCCAACGCCGCATCATCGGTGACAATCAAGCCACCTTCGGCGCAGGTCATGTTTTTGATGGCGTGGAAGGAGAAGATCGCCGTGCCCTGCTGGCCAACGTGCTTTTCTTTGTAATAACAGCCTGCGGCGTGCGCCGCATCTTCAATCACCGGAATGCCATGGCGCTCACCAATAGCGCGAATGGCATCTATATCGGCGGGCGCGCCAGCGTAATGCACCGGAATGATGGCGCGCGTACGCGGCGTGATCGCCGCTTCAATCAGCTCCGGCGTTACCATCAAGGTGTCGCGATCGATATCGATCATCACCGGCGTCGCACCCAGCAGCGTGATGATGTTGATGGTGGAAACCCAGGTTAGCGAAGGCGTGATCACCTCATCGCCGGGCTGGATGCCCAGCGCCAGCAGCGTGACGTGCATCCCCGCCGTGGCGGAGCTGACAGCAATCGCATGCTGATTGCCAGTGAGCTGGCAAAAAGCCTCTTCCAGTTCGGCATTTTTCGGGCCGGTGGTGATCCAACCCGACTCAAACACCGATTTAACGGCGGCTAACTCTTCTTCACCCAACGAGGGCCGTGAGAATGGTAGAAAATTCATTATGTTACCTTGGAATTAAGCACTATTTAACGGCCATTTATTCCAAAATACGCGGGTTAACTTAACGCAACATTAAATGAGAAGGGTACTAAGTCGGCTTTTTCTGACACGTTGAGGATTGGTAGAGGAAGGGTCAAATTTGCCGGTTTATCATCATGAACCAGCACACTTCTTAAGGTTAAATTAAGGTTTTGACCCTATACTAAGTCAGGATATGTCTTATAACGTCTGGAGGATAATGCGATGAGTACGGCTACTGACAGACTTTCTCAGGCAGCGCTGCGCCGCCACCATATTGGGGTCAAAACCAAAGGATTGCGCTATCGCGGCGATCTATATGTGTTCCGCTATAACGCCGGCCACTACGATGTGTTCCTTAATAACGACCGCGTAATGTCATTGAATACCAGCAATGTGCAGGAAGCGATTCAGCTGTTCAAGCAGCAAGCTTAATCTTCTCCTCTCCATTTCTGGAGCCCGCTCTGCAATCCCGATGTATGCCGCTGTAACGCCCTTTTACCTCTCGCACCTATCCTCGCTTCGGCGTAAAGTCCTGGCAACGACAAGCCTGGATGGCGCGAGGTATGAGTAATGGAATACGTATATGGCTTAATTAGTGGCCTATTAGGATTGGCCGTAGGCAGCTTTCTTAACGTGGTGATCTCGCGGTTGCCATTGCAAATAGTGCACCCGAACACTCCGCTAAATGTGTGTTGTCCGCCCTCTCACTGCCACCAATGCACCACCGCGCTGCGCTGGCGCGACAACATTCCGCTCATAAGTTGGTTACTGTTACGCGGTAAATGCCGTTATTGCCATTGTAAAATCAGCGGGCGTTATCCACAGGTGGAGATAATTACCGCGCTTCTGACGCTGCTGCTTATCTGGCTGATGCCAGTCAATATGCAATTGCTGGGCGCGCTCATATTGTTCTGGGCGTTAACGGTATTAGCCTTTATTGACCTCGAACATCTGCTTTTACCGGATGTGATTACGCTGCCCTTGCTGTGGATTGCGCTGCTGTTTAAAGCGATGGGATGGCTACCCGGCTCATTACAAGAAGCGGTATGGGGATCCATAGCGGGATATTGCTTGTTGTGGGCGCTATCAATTTTATATCAATGGATTAGAGGGATTGAGGGATTAGGGATGGGCGATGCAAAACTGCTGGCGGCAATCGGCGCCTGGTTGGGCTGGTCGCTTTTACCCTGGGTGCTTTTATTGGCTTCGGGCGGCGCTATTTTATGTGTTTTGATTTCCAGAGTTAGCGGGCAGCGCGAGCTCAATCACGTCATCGCCTTTGGTCCGTGGATCGCCTTAGCGGCTATAAGTCTCTTTATTCATTCGATTATTTTTTAACCACCCCAACTGCGGTGCGAAATTAAGTGGCCAATTTCTGGCCAACGCTCTGATTCATATATGGAAAGAGTAAACAAATCTAAACAAAATTAATCATTGTGATGTAGGTCAAAAGGCTCTATATTGGCCGCGTTTTTTCACAGCTGTTACTTTTTTGTTCAATTAGTCAATTGGCGAGCCTTACGTGCCCCGGTTGAAGGAGAGATATGATGACGGATAAAGTCCGTATTGATAGTTTTGGTGCCAATGCATTCAACGGAAATAACGACGCATTCTTAGCCCGTCAGGCTGAGTTTGAATCTAACGTTAGGAGTTACCCGCGCAAACTGCCTTTAGCTATCGCTAAAGCCCATGGCGTGTGGATCACAGATGTTGAGAATAAACAATATCTTGACTGTCTGGCTGGCGCAGGGACGCTGGCACTGGGTCACAACCATCCTGATGTTCTCCAGAGCATTCAAAATGTCATTACCAGCGGCTTGCCGTTACATACTCTTGATCTGACTACTCCACTGAAAGATCAGTTCTCTGAGTCTCTGCTCTCGCTGCTGCCAGGCCAGGGTAAAGATTATTGCCTGCAGTTCACCGGCCCTTCTGGTGCCGATGCGGTTGAAGCCGCGCTGAAACTGGCTAAGAAAGCCACTGGCCGTAGCGGCGTGATCAGCTTCTCTGGCGGTTATCACGGTATGACTCACGGCGCGCTGTCCGTCACCGGTAACCTGGCACCGAAAGAAGCGGTTGATGGCATGATGCCAGAAGTGCAGTTCATGCCTTATCCGCATCAGTATCGTTGCCCGCTGGGTATCGGTGGTGAAGCTGGCGTGAAAGCGCTGACCTATTACTTCGACAACCTGATCAACGACGTGGAAAGCGGCGTGCGTAAGCCTGCTGCGGTAATCCTCGAAGCCGTTCAGGGCGAAGGCGGCGTGAACCCAGCACCCGCTGAGTGGCTGCAGCGCATCCGTAAAGTGACGCAGGAACACGGCATTCTGTTGATCCTCGACGAAGTTCAGGCTGGCTTTGCCCGTACCGGCAAATTCTTCGCCTTCGAACACGCCGGCATCGAGCCAGACATCATCGTGATGTCTAAAGCTGTGGGTGGCGGTCTGCCACTGGCTGTGCTGGGCATCAAAAAGCAGTTCGACGTTTGGTCACCGGGTCATCACACCGGCACCTTCCGTGGCAACCAGCTGGCGATGGCTACCGGCCTGACCACGCTGAAAATCCTCAAAGAGCAGGATATTGCAGGCAAAGTGGCCGCGCAGGGTGAATGGCTGAAACAGCAGCTGGCTGCGATGCAGAAACGCTTCCCGGTAATTGGTCACGTTCGTGGTCTCGGCATGATGATCGGTATTGAGATCGTTAAACCGAACGAAGCGGCCGATCACATGGGCAGCTTCCCGGCTGACGGCGAACTCTCTGCGCTGCTGCAGAAGAAGTGCTTCGAAGCAGGTCTGATTCTGGAGCGCGGTGGCCGTCATGGCGCAGTTCTGCGTCTGCTGCCTTCACTGCTGATCACCAACGATGAGCTGGCGATTTTCCTGGATAAATTTGAGCAGGCGCTGATTGGCGCTGGCGTCAAACCTGTTTGATTGGAAGAGTAAATGTCTGAAGTAAACCCGATTCTGGCCGCCTCTGCACAGAGCATTGAGGCGTACCAGCAGGCGATTGCCCAGAGCAGCGCCGCGGTTGTGCAATGGCTGCAACAGCCTGAGATGTATCAAGGCAAAACTGTTGCCGAACTGCGCGAGCGTATTACGCTCGACTTCAATCCAAACGGCCTGGGTAACCAGGCCGCGATTGAGCGCGCGATTGAATATTTCCTGAAAGACAGTCTTTCAGTGCATCACCCACAATGTGTAGCGCATCTGCACTGCCCGAGTCTGGTGGTAAGCCAGGCGGCAGAAGTACTGATCAACGCCACCAACCAGAGTATGGATTCGTGGGATCAGAGCCCTTCCGCCACCATCATTGAGATCAAACTGATCGAATGGCTGCGTGCGCAAGTGGGTTATCCGGCTGGCGACGCAGGTGTGTTCACCAGCGGCGGCACCCAGAGCAACCTGATGGGTCTGATGCTGGCACGCGATGCCTTCTATCAGCGCCAGGGCCACTCGGTGCAGCAGCACGGTATCACTGGCGATCTGCGTAAGATCAAAGTGCTGTGCTCTGAAAACGCGCACTTCTCCGTACAGAAGAACATGGCGCTGCTTGGACACGGCTATCAGTCTGTGGTGCAGGTGAAGTCTGATGAGTTCGCCCGTATGGACGTGTCAGACCTTAAAGCCAAACTGGCGCAGGCCGACGCTAACGGCGAACAGATCCTGGCGATCGTGGCGACCGCCGGTACCACCGATGCCGGTGCTATCGATCCGCTGCGTGAAATTGCCGGCATTGCTGCCGAGCGCAACATCTGGGTACACGTTGATGCAGCCTGGGGCGGCGCACTGCTGCTGTCCGAGAAGTATCGCGACTACCTCGATGGCCTGGAGCTGGTGGATTCTGTCACTTTGGACTTCCACAAACAGTACTTCCAGACCATCAGCTGCGGTGCGTTTCTGCTGAAAGATGAGCGTCATTACGAGCTGATGCGCTATCAGGCGGCTTACCTGAACTCTGAGTTTGACGAAGAGGCCGGCGTGCCGAATCTGGTATCCAAATCCCTGCAGACCACGCGTCGTTTCGATGCGTTAAAACTGTGGATGGGCCTGGAAGCGCTGGGTCAGAAACAGTACGCGGCGATCATCGATCACGGTGTCACGCTGGCGCAGGAAGTGGCGAAATATGTCACCTCTGAACCACGCCTCGAGCTGGTGATGCAGCCTCAGCTGGCTAGCGTGCTGTTCCGCTATCGTCCAGAGCAACTGACCGATACCGCTCAGATTGCCCTGTTCAACCAGCGTATCGGCGATGCGCTGCTGGATTCTGGCCGCGCCAACGTGGGTGTGACCGAGAATCAGGGCGTAACCTGCCTGAAGCTGACCTTGCTGAACCCAACCGTAACGCTGGAGGATGTTAAAGTCCTGCTGGCGCTGGTTGAGAAAACGGCGAATCAGCTGCTGAACGCATAATTACCTGTGATGTGATAAAGCCGATAACTGGCAACGGTTATCGGCTTTTTTATTGGCTTTTACGGGTGGTCGTCATGAATGACGACCTTACAAAGGCTTGATCCGTAATTATTGTGGGATGCGCGCAATGACTTTGATTTCAAAATCAAATCCTGCCAGCCAGTTAACGCCTACTGCCGTCCAGTTTGGATACGGTGGCTCGCCAAAATAGCGCAATCGCACCTCATTCACTGTGGAAAACTGATTTTCCGGATCGGTATGAAACGAGGTGACATCCACCACGTCATCTAGCGTACATCCCGCCGCTTCCAGCACCGCTTGTAGATTCTCGAACGCAAGATTAACCTGGAGCACAAAATTCGGCTCTGCAGAACCGTCCTCTCGGCTGCCGACCTGCCCGGAAACAAATAGTAAATCACCAGAACGTATCGCTGCCGAATAGCTGTTTATCTCATACAAAGATTGTCTTCCTGCTGGAAATACAGCGTCGCGTTTGCTCATAATTTCTCTCCTGATGGGAAATAAGGTGTAACCCGGTTAGCTAGACCGGAAGCGCTTTAACATACGCTGCGTATGTATTAATATGGATAACATACGTAACGTATGTCAATACCAATTTGTGAGGAAGATATGGCAGCCAGACGGCGAGCAGAACAGGTGGAAGAGACACGAGGCAAACTGATCGAAGCGGCACGACGTGCTTTTGCGGAGAAAGGTTATAACGCAGCATCAATGGATGATTTAACCGCAGCAGTAGGTCTTACACGGGGTGCGCTTTATCATAATTTTGGCGATAAAAAAGGGTTATTGCGGGCCGTTATTGAGCAAATTGATGCAGAGATACTCGACCAAATGCATGCTGCAGGACAGCAATTCACCTCTAAATGGCATGCTTTTCTCGCCGAAGCCATAACCTATATTGAGATGTCTCTCGAGCCAGAAGTACAGCGCATCATGCTGCTGGATGGCCCAGCGGTGTTAGGCGATCCCTCGCAGTGGCCAAATCAAACAGCATGCCTGCGTACGACTGCAGATATGCTGGCAATACTCATTGAAGAAGGTACGGTGAAACCGGTGGATACTGAAGCCGCCGCGCAACTGATCAATGGTGCAGCGCTGAATGCTGCGCTGTGGATAGCGGCATCTGACGAGCCGATCGCAGCTTTGCCACGCGCTGTGGACGCTTTCCGTTTGCTGATGTCTGGGTTGTTGGTTAACCCGCTATCGTCTGCGCATTAAGTTCGCGCACATAATCCAGAAACGCCTGCAGCGGCGCCGGGATCAACCGACGATCGTTGTAATAGAGCCAAAGGCCGGAGAAGCTTTGCCACCAATCCGGCAGAATCGGCTGCAGGCTGCCATTACTCAGCGCCGGTTTGATCCAATCCTCAAACAGATAAACCACGCCGCAGCCGGCGATCGCCGCTTCCACCGTCAAGTCCATCGCCGCGCCGATACTGCAAATCAGCGGCCCTTTCGGCTGCAAACGCACGGTTTCCTCGCCGTAGGTGAATTCCCATTCGGCAATCACGCCGGTCGCATAGCGTCCGTGTAAACAGCGATGCTGCACTAAGTCACGCGGATGCTGCGGCGTACCGAACTGCGCCAGATACGCGGGTGACGCCGCTAACGCAAAGCGCTGGGTGCGCGGACCGATCGGCAGCGCCACCATATCCTGCTCCAGATGATCGTCGTAACGAATGCCGGCATCACAGCTATCGCGGAACACATCCTGCACATTACTTTCCGCCACCACTTCCAGCTGGATATCCGGATAGCGCTGCAGAAATCCCGGCACAATCGCCGGTAACACGATGCGCGCGGCACTCACCGGCACGTTTAAGCGCAAAGTGCCGCCCGGCGTATCGCGGAACGTATTCAGCGCATCCAGCGCCGCATCCACTTCGTTCATTGCCGGTAGCAGGCGCGACATCAGCGCCCTGCCGGCTTCAGTTAATGTCACGGTGCGCGTGGTGCGATTAAACAGCCGCACGCCAAGCTGTTCTTCGGCGCGCCGCACCGCATCGCTCAAGCGCGACGGATTACTGCCGGTGATGCGCGCCGCCTCGCGAAACCCGCCCGCTTTGGCCACCGCCACCACCGCGTGCAACAAGGCGATATCCAATGCCATTGTTCGCTACCTCGTACACTGTGTCCCAATTTGTACGGATAGTTGCACAGCGTTTTGGCGATTACAATCTAACCACACACTGACGAAGGAGCTTTCCATGTCTCATCCAGCATTGACTTACACCCTTGGCGACCGCCAGGTTGCACGACTCGGTTACGGTGCCATGCAGTTAGCCGGTCCCGGCGTGTTTGGTCCGCCGAAAGATGAAGCGCGTGCTTTGCAGGTGCTGCGCGATGCGGTCGCAGCAGGCGTAAATCACATTGATACCAGCGACTTCTACGGTCCGCACATTACCAATCAGCTGATTAAAAAAGCGTTACATCCTTACGCCGACGATCTGGTTATCGTCACCAAAGTGGGCGCGCGCCGCAACGATAAAGGCGGCTGGTTACCGGCATTCACGCCAGAAGCGCTAACGCAAGCGGTGGAAGATAACCTGCGCAATCTAGGGCTTGATGTGATGGAAGTGGTGAATCTGCGTTCGATGCTGGACGTGCACGGACCGAAAGAAGGTTCGCTGGAGCCGCAGGTTGAAGCGATGATCAAGCTAAAAGAGCGCGGGCTGGTTCGACACATTGGTCTGAGCAACGTGACTGCTAAACAGGTGGCCGATGCCCAAGCGATGACGCCGATCGCCTGCGTGCAAAATCTCTATAATCTGGCCAATCGTCAGGATGAGGCGCTGCTTGATCAGCTGGCAGCGCAAGGCATTCCTTATGTGCCGTTTTTCCCACTCGGCGGATTTTCACCACTGCAATCGGATCAGCTGAGCGAGGTAGCGAATGAGCTCAATGCTACGCCGCTGCAGGTGGCGCTGGCGTGGCTGCTGCAGCGTTCGCCTAATATTCTGCTGATTCCGGGCACGTCATCGCCGGAGCACCTGAAGCAGAACCTGGCGAGTAGCGAAGTGACACTTACGCCAGAAATTCTGCAGCGTTTAGATAGCATTGCTCAGCCATAGGTTGACCAGGTCGCCATAAATGATGACCCTACGAAGACGATGCGGCCGTTGTAGGGTCGCCATTTATGGCGACCTCCGCCTCAAATAATCCCCATCTCCGCCAAACATCCTTTCAGCGTACCAAACGCATCCTGACACTGCCGCTCATCGACGCAGGCAAAACCCAACAGCAGGCCGCGCCGCTCCTGCGGATGCATATAATATTGCGACAACGGCCGCACCTTAACGCCGCGCCGTAGCGCCAGCGCGGCGACCGCCACATCGTCGCAGCCGGTTGGCAGATTCATTACCAGGTGCAATCCCGCCTCATGATTCACTACCGGCAGAAAATCGGCGCCCAGATAACGCTCAATCAGGCTCACCATAAAGCGCCGCCGCTGGCTGTAGAGCTTGCGCATGCGGCGAATGTGCGACATGTAATGCCCTTTTTGGATGAACTCTGCCAGCGCGCGCTGCACCAGCAAATGCCCGCCGCGATAGAGTTCCGCCGCCGCCACACGCAGCGGCTGCGCCAGCGCTTTTGGCACCACCAGATAACCGAGACGCAGCGCCGGATAGAGCGTCTTGCTAAAAGTGCCCATATAAATCACCGGCGCATCCGGCTCAAAGCCTTGCAACGACGGGAACGGCTGGCCGGAGAAACGAAACTCGCTGTCGTAATCATCTTCCACCAGCCAGGTTTTGTGTTTGCGCGCCAGATCGAGCAGCTGCTTACGCCGTTCCAGGCTGAGATGCACGCCCAGCGGATATTGGTGTGACGGTGTCACGAAAATCATCTTTGGTGCGCGACTGCGCGGTGGTAAATCGGGGATCAATCCCTGCTCGTCCACCGCAATCGCATTGATTTTCAGTCCGTTGATGCGTAGCAGATTGCGCGTCCCCCAATAACCAGGTTCTTCGATCCACACCTGATCGCCGGGATCGCACAGCACGCGCGAAACCAAATCCACCGCCTGATGAATCCCTTCGGTGATGATGATTTGGTCGGCATCAGCGCGTACTGAACGCGCCACGCTCAGGTACTCTGCCAGCGCGGCTCGCAGCTGTGCACAGCCGCCGTTGCTGCTGTAAATCAGCCGTTCGATATCCGGTTCACGGTTCAAACGCGCCTGAATTTGGCTGAAGAGTTTATGCGGGAACTTTGTAACATCCGGCGCGCCAGGCACAAAAGCGCCCCACTGATAAGGCGACGCATTGGCATGGCCGAGCAGCGACGCGCCGCGTTTGGAAATCGCCGCCGGTTTCGCAGTTAAGGGTTCGTTAGTCGCCACATTGCGCGGCGTGTTCAGCGATCCCTCCGGCAAATTTTCTGCAATCCATGTACCGCTGCCGGTTCGCGCTGTGACGTAGCCTTGCGCCATCAAATTCTCATACACGTTCAACACCGTGTTGCGCGATATCGATAGCTCGCGCGCCAAATCGCGCGTGGCGGGCAAGCGCGTGGCACGAGGAAAAATGCCTTCTGCGATAGCGGCTTGCATGCAGCTCAGCAAACGCTGCTGCAACGTTCCTTCCGGCATAAACTGCATGCGCTCTAATACATGATCGGCGTACAAACTTCGCAATTGGCTCCCCTCTTTTCACTGAAAGTGGCTCTGGCAAGATAGCTCAGCGCAGGCATAAATAAGCGTGTTTGTCGTGATTTGTAAAGACGCTTATCGCTAAGGAAAGGTTATGGAAGGTAAAAACAGCCAGTTGCAGCAACGTAAAGATGATGCCCTGCCACGCGGCACCGGCAATCTTTGTCAGTGGTACGTAGAGCACGCGGAGAACGCCACGCTGCGCGATGGTGAAGGCAACAGCTGGATCGATTTCGCTGGTGGCATCGCGGTGCTGAACACCGGTCATCGCCATCCGCGCATCGTACAGGCGATTGCCGATCAGTTAGAGAAATTTACCCATACCGCATTCCAGGTGACGCCGTATGAGAGCTACGTGGCGCTGGCGGAACGCCTCAATCGCGTGGTGCCGATTGCCGGTAAAGCCAAAACCGCCTTCTTCTCCACCGGCGCAGAAGCGGTCGAAAACGCGGTGAAAGTGGCGCGTGCGGCAACGCGTCGTCACGGCATCATCACCTTCGGCAACTCGTTCCACGGTCGTACTTTTATGACCATGGCGATGACCGGCAAAGTGGCCCCCTACAAACGCGACTTCGGCCCGATGCCCGCATCGGTGTGGCACGCGCGCTATCCCAACAGCGTGACCGGCATCAGCGTTGATGATGCGCTCTCCAGCTTGCAGGACATCTTCACTCAGGACATCGCGCCACAGGATGTTGCCGCCATCGTACTTGAGCCAATTCAGGGAGAAGGTGGCTTCCACGTCGCGCCGCCTGAATTCTTCAACCGTTTGCGGGCGCTGGCAGATGAGCACGGCATTTTGCTGATTGCCGATGAAGTACAAACCGGCTTTGCCCGCACCGGCAAACTGTTTGCGATGGATCACTATGCGGTGAAACCGGATCTCATCACCATGGCGAAAAGTCTCGCGGGCGGCATGCCGTTATCGGCGGTGAGCGGCCGCGCCGAGATTATGGATGCGCCGGGTCCGGGCGGCTTGGGCGGCACCTACGCTGGCAATCCGCTGGCGATTGCCGCGGCGCATGCGGTGCTGGACGTGATCGCCGACGAGAAGCTGTGCGAACGCTCTCAACAACTCGGCGCGCAGTTAACCGACTTCCTGCACAGCGCGCGCAGCGAGTGTTCCTCCATCACCGACATTCGCGGCCTTGGCTCGATGATTGCGATGGAGTTCGCCAGCGCGCAAACCGCGCAAACCATCCAGCAACACGCGATGGCGCATGGGCTGCTGCTGCTTACTTGTGGCCCGCAGGGCAATGTCATCCGCTTCCTCTATCCGCTCACCATTCCTGATGCGCAGTTCCGCCAGGCGCTGGAGATCCTCAGCAGCGTGCTGAGTCAACACGCCGATTCGTAACAATCTACCCAGCTCGCGCGGCGGGCTGGGCTTCTCACCTGTTGTAACCCGGCTGCGCGTCGCGCGGCCCGAGAGACGCTTTGGAGAAATATTGATGAGTTCACAGAATGCCGATGTACTGGCGCAAGGCCTGAAGCCGCGTCATGTACGGATGTTATCAATTGGTGGCGTGATTGGTGCCGGATTATTTGTTGGCTCTGGCCATGCGATCGCCGAAGCCGGTCCGGCGGTACTGCTGGCCTACATCGCCGCGGGCGCGTTGGTGGTGCTGATTATGCGCATGCTGGCAGAAATGGCGGTGGCGTCACCGGATTCCGGCTCATTCTCCACCTACGCCGACAAATCTTTGGGCCGCTGGGCCGGCTTCACCATCGGTTGGCTTTACTGGTGGTTCTGGGTGTTAGTGATCCCGCTGGAAGCCAATGCCGCTGGCACCATTCTGCATTCGTGGTTTCCGCAGGTTCCGGTGTGGGAATACACGCTGGCGATCACCACATTCCTGACCATCAGCAACCTCTTCAGTGTGAAGAACTATGGCGAGTTTGAATTCTGGTTCGCCCTGCTGAAAGTGGTGGCGATTGTCGCATTTCTCTGCGCGGGTAGCTTAGCGGTGTTTGGTTTGATGCCGGGCAGCAGCACGCAGGGGATCTCACATCTGTATGACACGCAGGGCTTTATGCCGAATGGCATCGGTGCGGTACTGGCGGCGATCTTGACCACCATGTTCTCGTTTATGGGCACCGAGATTGTCACCATTGCCGCCGCCGAATCACGCGAGCCGAAGAAGCAAATCACCCAGGCCACTAACTCGGTGATCTGGCGCATCGCGCTGTTCTATCTGCTGTCGATCTTCATCGTGGTGGCGCTGGTGCCGTGGAATACGCCGTCGCTGATGAAAGCCGGTTCTCATCAGACAGCGATGCAGATGATGAACGTGCCGTACGCTAAGCAGATTGTTGATGTGGTGGTGTTGATTGCGGTGTGTAGCTGTCTCAATTCTGCGCTGTATACCGCATCGCGCATGATCTATTCGCTTTCACGTCGTGAAGATGCGCCTGCCGTCGCGTCGCGCACCACCCGCAGCGGCACGCCGTGGGTAGCGGTGTTGCTCTCCACGGCGGCGGCCTTCCTCGCGGTGATCGCCAACTATCTGGCACCGAGCGCGGTGTTTGAGTTCCTGCTCGCCAGTTCCGGTGCCATTGCGTTGCTGGTGTATCTGGTGATCGCCGCGTCTCATCTGGTGCTGCGCAAAAAACGTGAAGCGCGCGGCGAAATCCTCAGCTATCGCATGTGGCTGTTCCCTGGCCTGACGTGGGCGACGATGGTGTTCATCGTTGGCGTGTTGGTTGCCATGCTTTTCAACCAACAACACCGTCCAGAGATTATCGCCACCGGCCTGTTGACGCTGGGTGTCGTCGCCGCCAGCCGTATTGTGCAGCGCAAACGCGTGGCGCGGAAAAACGAGGAGATGGTGGCGTTACGTTCGTAACGCATTACTTCCGGGCAAGGATGCCGCGGAACTTAGTCGTACTGCACGTCGATGCTGATGGCTTCTTCCTGCACGTTGAGGTTTATCGCGCATTTACGCCACACCGGCAGACCGTTGGTCATGTTGTTATCCACGAAGTACTGCTGAAACTCTTTCAGCGCCTCCGAGAGATCGCCAATCGCGCGCGCATCGGGTTCAAACCAATCCGGTTCGCCGTTTTCATCGATGTAATCGAACTGAAACTGCCCGCCATCATCGTCCGCAAACAGTTCAGCCTGAACGATCAATTCCCGCGCACCTTGCGGGCCACAGCTAAAGATGATCTGGCCGATACGGCGATAAAGGTCTTCGTATTGCATAGGTTTTGGGTTCCTCAATGGTGTTGGGTGGCGGTCGCCATACGTGAACGCGATGTCTTCGTAGGGTCGCCATTTATGGCGACCTACAAATGCTGAGCGACCGCGCGATTATATTGACTTTAGTCCGCATGATAAGAGAATGAGGCTCTTCGAACAGAAAGTTGCAAAAAAGGGAGTTTACCATAGCCTGTTCACATCGTTTTCCCTGGGTTAACACCAACAAAAAATCCGCTGCGCTAGTCGCCATTGCTGTCGCCCTTTCATTGGCCAGTTGCTCCTCGCCGCCACCGAAATCGCTGGTCACGCCGTTGCCGACGGTCAGCAAACCGCCTACGCCCACCAAACCTGCGCTGAACAAAGAACCGGTGCGCGGCGTATGGCTAACCACCGTTTCACGCCTCGACTGGCCGCCGATCAATTCAGTGAATGCCAGCCCGGCCAACCGCATCCACCAGCAGCAACAGGCGTTGACCGACAAGCTGGATAAACTGAAAAGCCTCGGCATCAATACGGTATTTTTCCAGGTAAAGCCGGATGGCACCGCGCTGTGGCGCTCCAGTATCTTGCCGTGGTCAGATATGCTCACGGGCAGGATTGGTGAAGATCCCGGCTACGATCCGCTGAAATTTATGCTAGATGAGGCGCACAAACGCGGCATGAAGGTGCACGCGTGGTTCAACCCATATCGCGTCTCGACCAACGTCAAACCTTCCACGGTTAACGCGCTGAATAATACGCTTGCGCTGCAACCGGCCAGCGTATTTGTGCTGCATCGCGACTGGATCCGCACCGCCAGCGACCGCTTCGTGCTCGATCCCGGCATCCCCGCCGCGCGCGACTGGATAACCAGCATCGTTGCGGAAGTGGTGTCGCACTATCCGATCGACGGCGTGCAGTTCGATGACTATTTCTATACTGAAACGCCTGGTTCAACTCTCAACGACAACGCCACATTCCGCCAATATGGTCAAGGTTTTGCATCGAAAGCTGACTGGCGGCGCAACAACACGCTGCTGTTAATTGAGCAGGTGTCGCGCACCATCAAGCAACTGAACCCGAACGTAGAATTTGGCGTCAGCCCGGCAGGCGTGTGGCGCAATCTGTCGCATGATGCGGCGGGCTCCGACACGCGCGGTGCGGCCGCCTACGACGAAGCCTATGCCGATACGCGTCGCTGGGTGCAAATGGGACTGCTGGATTACATCGCGCCGCAGCTTTACTGGCCGTTTGCGCGTCAGGCCGCCCGTTACGACGTATTAGCCAATTGGTGGGCGGACGTGGTGAAGCCAACGCATACGCGGCTCTATATCGGTGTGGCGCTATATAAAATCGGCGAAGTGTCGAAAAGCGAGCCTGACTGGACGGTGAATGGCGGCGTGCCGGAGCTGAAAAAGCAGTTGGATCTTAACGAGTCGCTACCGCAAATTAACGGCACCATTTTGTTCCGCGAGAATTACCTGAATCAGCCACAAACTCAGGATGCGGTGAATTATTTGCGCGGGCGTTGGGGCCGGTCGCCATAAATGGCGACCCTACATACGCCGTAGGGTGTGCATTTATGCGCACCTGGTTTTAAACCGCACCAGCCTAAGCCAGCAACTCCTCACTCTGCATCAGTGCAAAAAACGACTCCAACTCGCGCAGCATCATCGAAGCGGCAATCGAAAGCTGGCGCTGCGGCGCAACACAAAGCGACAAGGTAAAAGGCTTCAGCACCGTATCGATCAGCGGGATAAACTTCAGTTCGCCGCGTCGATACTCATCAACGATATCCAGCCAGCACATCAGGCTAATCCCCACATCATCGCGCACCAGCGAACGCAGCATATGAATATTATTGGTGCGCGCCACTTCGTTGATCTTAATGCCCGAACTGTTGATCAGCGCTTCCAGCGGATCGGCCAGCATGAGCGGTGCGGCGGGCACGATAAATGGCCAGGATTCGCAGTGACTAAAGCGGATCGACTCCAGATTTGCCAGCGGATGTTGGCTGCTCACCACAATACCCAGACGTAAATCGGCGAATGACTTCACCAGCAGTTCGCGCGAACTCTGCGGATTAAGCATGATGCCGAAATCCGCATCGCCCGAAGTCAACGCATTGGCGATATGGATGTTGCTCATGGTGGTCAGCGTGAAGGAGATGCCAGGATAGTCGCTGCGAATGCGCTGCAAAATCGATGAAAAGAAGCCGCGATTAATCGCATCAATGGTGGCGATATGCACATGGCCGTGACGTAATCCGCGCAAATCATCCAGCTGCGTGCAGACGCGGCCAAAATCCCGCTGCCAGTTTTTCGCCGCATTCAGCAGGATCTCACCCGCTGCGGTCATACGTAATCCTGATGGATGGCGCTCAAATAGCGGCATATCCAGCTGTTCTTCAACGCGCAGGATCTGCCGGTCGATTGATGATGCCGAGACGTGCAGCACCTCAGAAGCCTTGCGCAGCGAACCCTGGCGGGCCACTTCAGTGAAATAGAGCAGAAATCGGGAGAAGGCAAACATAAGGGGTGCTCTCTTTTTTGCAACGCATCATGCGAATTAAACAGATGGACGCTTACACATGGGCAAAATAATAATCGCTGCCATGATTAAAACAAGGGCTTGCGCGGCCTCCCAGCCGACGACATCCCTGCTCAGGCAGATAGATGATGAAATCCACTCCTCTCGCCGTCACCGTCATCGCAAAGCAGTTCAACGGTGCAGGCAATGTGTTACTGACGCTGGCGAATCGCAGCGGGCAGCCGCTGCCTGCTTTCACGCCCGGCGCGCACATCGATGTCATTATTCCCAACTGCGGTAAACGCCAGTATTCGCTCTGCTCTGCGCCAGCCGATCATTATGAAATCTGCGTACGTCTGGATGAGTGTTCAACCGGCGGATCGCGCTGGCTGCATCAGCAGTTAACCACCGGCGATAAGCTAGAGATATCCGCGCCACGTAACCACTTTCCGCTGCCGCACGCGTCGCGCACGCTGCTGTTTGCCGCCGGCATCGGCTTGACGCCGCTATTGGTGATGGCCGAAGCACTGGCGGCGCGTCAGGCGGATTTCACCCTGCACCTTTACCTGAAACGCGCCGACGAGCTGGCTTTCAGCCAACGTCTGAGCAATCTCGGCACGCGCGTGGTCATCCACTACAGCAGCGAAGGCGACAGCCTGCGCCAGCACGTTCCCGAGGATCTCACCCAGCCAGACAACGCTGCGCTGGTGTTCTGCGGCCCGGCGGGTTTTATGCATCATCTGCAGCAGCTGGCGTTGCAACATGGCTGGGACGAAGCACAGTTACACAGCGAGCGCTTCCAATCCACATCTCCGCTGATGGCTGGCGCTGCCTTCGAAGTGCAGCTCGCCTCCTCCGGCGCACGCTTTGCCGTGGGCGAGCAACAAACCATCGCTGAAGTGCTTGAAGAAGCAGGGATTGAAATCGAACTCTCCTGCGAACAAGGCATGTGCGGCGCCTGCATCACCGGCGTGTTGGCGGGCGAGCCGGATCACCGTGATGATGTGCTGAGCCAGCAAGAGCGTGCGGCCAACGATTGCATCGTGCTGTGCTGTTCACGTGCGCGTTCACCTTTATTGGTACTGGATCTATGAGCGGCTATCCCGGTGCGACCGGCGCACGTTTACCCCGCTGGCTGCTGCCAGAAAACTGGCCTGAAGCCAACAATCAACCGCAGCTGGCGACCTTACATTTCCACGCTGCGGGCCTGCAATTCGAACCCGACCATGCAGCAGCACCCGCTGATTATCTGCCGCTTCACGGCGCGCTGGTGCTGCCCGCGTTTATCGAACCGCACGCGCATCTGGATAAAACCTTCACTATTCAACGCAGCCCGGCGCAACAGCCCGGTTTGCTGGCCGCGATCGCTGCCATGCATCAGGACCGCGCGCACTGGAACACAGCAGATCTGCAGCAGCGCGCTACGCAGGCGCTGCGCTGGGCGGTAGAAGCTGGTGTCGGTTTGCTGCGCACCCACATCGACTGGTTCTCCGTTGATGCACCATTAGCGTGGCAAGTGATTGGCGATCTGTACCATCCGCTGTGCAGCATTGAGCGCGTGGCCCTCGCGCCACTCACCTTCTTTGCCGACGCCAGCGATGCGCAGCATATTGCCGCGCAGGTCGCGACCAGCGGTCCCGGCGCGCTGTTGGGCGGCTTTATTCACAGCAGCAACTGGGATGCGCAGGCGTTTCAGCATCTGATGGAAGCCGCCGAATTGTGGCAGCTGGATATCGATCTGCATATTGATGAAGAACTTAACGTCGAGGCGCAGGGATTGCGCTGGCTGGCGCACTATTTGCAGCAGCATCCATTTAGCGGCGCAATCACCTGCAGCCACAGCTGCGCGCTGGCGCAGCAGGACGATGCGCAACAGATTCTTGCCTTACTGGCGCAACACAATGTGACGTTGATTGCGCTGCCGCTCACCAACCTGCTGTTGCAGGACGCGGTGCCCGGCCGCACGCCGCGTCTGCGTGGTTTAACGTTGGTGAAAGAGGCGCAGGCGCTGGGCATTCCGCTGCTGCTCGGCGCTGACAACGTGCAGGACGCGTTCTGTCCGTTTGGCAGTTACGACCCGCTCGATACGCTGTTTAGCGGTTTGCTGAGCCTGCAACTGGTCGCGGCGTTTGATCAGGCTTCCGCGCTGATCTGCCAACGCCGCGCGCTGCTGGCCAATGATTTAGTGATTTTTCCGCATGCCGATGTGGCGAGCTGGCCGTTGCGTCAACGTCAGCGCTATCGGCTGAAAAGGGGTGTGCGTTATGGAGAAACAACAGATGGCGCTAGATGAGGGAGCGGGAAAACCGCTGGCGAAATATGCCGCGTGGCGACGCGCGGGTGACTTCATTTTCCTCTCCGGCATTATTCCGGTGAACCCACAAACTGCCACCATTGTGCGCGGCTACGACGACATTCCCGCAGCGGCGCAACAGCTGCTTGGCCGCACCGGCGAGTTCTCCACCGATATTAAAGAGGGGCCGATTCTGGCGCAGAGCTGGTACGTGCTGGAGAGCATCCGCACCACCATCGAAAGCGCCGGCGGCCAGATGAGTGATGTCTTCAAACTGGTGCAGTACTTCCGCAATCTCGACCATTTTCCCCACTACAGCCGGGTGCGTAAGCAATTTTTCCCTGATGCGCCGCCGGTTTCTACCGTGGTGCAGGTGAGCGAGATGCTACCGAGTCCGGACGTCTTGATTGAAGTTGAAGCCACGGCGTGGTTGCCGCAATAACACGAGGAGTTGAAATGTTGCATGGTTATATTCCGGCAAACCGCTTTTTGCCGTACCTGAGCTGGACCGACATCGCCACGCTGGAAAATAAAGCCAACACCGTAATCGTGTTGCCGACCGGCGCGATTGAGCAGCACGGCCCGCATTTGCCGTGCGCGGTGGATAGCGTGATCGCCTCCGGCGTGGTTGGCCATGCGCTGGCGCGCTTACCGGCGGAAATTCCGGCTTACGCCATTCCGCCGATCACCTACGGCAAATCGGATGAGCATCTGCATTTTCCCGGCACGCTAACGCTGACCGGCGAAACCCTGCTGCATACCATTCTGGAGATTGGCGAATCACTCTATCGCGCCGGTTTCCGCAAGTTCCTGATAGTTAACGGCCACGGCGGCCAGCCGCAGCCGTTGCAGATGGCGGCGCGCGAACTGCGTCTGCGCCACGGCGACATGATCATCATCATGCAAGACACCTTTAAAGTGCCGAACTGTGCGGAAAGCTTTATGGACGACAAAGAGCGGCAGATGGCGATGCACGCGGGACATGCCGAAACCGCGCTGATGCTGGCGCTGGCTCCCGATACCGTGCAGATGGATAAAGCAGTGGCTAATTATCCGCCGGCATTCCCCTGCCCGACGCTTTCGACCAACAAACCGATGGCGGCGTGGGCCTCCTACGATTTCGGCCCGAGCGGCGTGATTGGCGATCCTTTGCCCTCCACGCCGGAGCAAGGCGCGGCCATCCTCGATTCGCTGGCAGAAAGCTGGGCGCAGGTGATTACCGAAGTGCACCAGATGACATGGGTAACCCGCGCCGAACCGGCGTGGGGCACCGGCCAGTGGCAAGGCAAAGTATTAGATCACCACGACGCAGCCGCCTTTTTACCACCTCGCTAGGGAATAATGATGAAAAAGACATTGAGCACTGTTGCCGCGCTTGCGCTGGCACTCTCGGCCCCGAGCATGGCGGCAGAGAAATTCACCTTTATGACCAACTGGTATGCGCAGGCCGAACACGGCGGCTTCTACCAGGCGCAGGCGCAGAATCTCTATCGCGATGCCGGCCTCGACGTCACCATCAAAATGGGCGGTCCGCAGGTGCATACCATGCAGCTGATGGCGGCCGGTCAGGCCGACTGCATCATCAGCGATAACATGCAGGCGCTGGAAATCTGGCAGCAAGGCGTGCAGGCGATGCCGGTTGCCACCACGTTCCAGCACTCGGCGATTGCTTTTCTCACCCATCCGGATGTGAAAAATCAGGCTGATTTGCAGGGCAAAACCTTCCTGCTGGCGGCGGAAGCCTACACCTCATATTGGCCGTGGGCGCAGAGCGCGCTGAAGCTGAAAAATGCCCGCGTGCGTCCTTACACCTTCAGCATTCAGCCGTTCCTAGCCGATAAAAATCTGGTGCAGCAAGGCTATATCACCTCCGAGCCTTTTGCGGTGCAGAAAGCCAATGCGCAGGCCAATGTTTACCCGATCAGCGATTGGGGCTATCCGCCGTACGGCAACAGCATCGTGTGCATGAAATCGACCATCGAGAAACGTCCGGCAGCGGTGGCGGCATTTGTGAAAGCATCGATGCAGGGCTGGAAAAACTATCTGCAAGATCCAAGCGCCGGCAACGTGCTGATTAAGAAAGAGAACCCGCAGATGAGCGATGAGCAGATCGCTTTCGGCATCGCGCAGATGAAGAAATACCAGATGCTAACCGGCGGCGATGCGCAAACAGGTGGCATCGGCATCATGACCGAAGCGCGCCTCAAGCAAACCTGGCAGCTACTGGTCGATACCAAGCTGATCGATGCGGCCAAAGTACCGTTTGACGGCAGCTACACGCTGAAATTCATCCAAGACGTCAAGGTTCTGCCATGAATAGCGCCAGCCATTTGACGCTGCTGCATCCCGATGCGCAAGCGGTGCCGCGTTCTGCGGCGCCACCGGCGATTGAGGTGCTGTCAGCGGAGAAAATTTATCCCAACGGTACGCGCGCACTGCTGCCGGTCGATCTCACCATTCGTCAGGGCGAATTTGTCTCGCTGCTCGGCCCGTCCGGCTGCGGCAAAAGTACCTTGCTGAAGATGATCGCCGGGCTAATTGAGCCGACCGATGGCAAGTTAATGCTGTTTCGCCGCGATCGTCGCGAAAATCAGCGCGATCTGCCGCTGTCGTTTGTGTTTCAGGAAGCGACGCTGATGCCGTGGAGCAACGTGCACAAAAACGTGCGTCTACCGCTCGATTTGGCAGGCGTGCCGCGTGCCGAAGCGGACACCCGCGTGCGCGAAATCCTCGAACTGGTCGGCCTCGGCCAGTTTGGTCACGTATTGCCGCGCGAGCTTTCCGGCGGCATGCAGATGCGCGTGTCGATAGCGCGCGGTCTGGTCACGCGCCCGAAGGTGCTGCTGATGGATGAGCCGTTTGGCGCGCTGGACGAAATCACCCGCAACAAGCTGGACAGCGATCTGCTGGATTTGTGGCAAGAGCAGAAGCTGACGGTGGTGTTTGTCACCCACTCAATTCAGGAAGCGGTGTTTCTGTCGCAGCGGGTGATTATGATGGCGGCGCGCCCCGGGCGCGTGGTAGATGACATCCGCATTGAAACCACGTTACCGCGCGACGATGAGTTTCGCGTCAGTCAGGATTTCACGCATTATGCGCAACAGCTGCAACGCGGCCTGCTGGCGGCGAGCAAGGAGAGTCAATGATGAAACCGTTAGCAAGCCATCGGCAATTTCAGCAGTGGCTGTTCCCCGCCATCGTCGCGGTCGCCATGCTACTGCTGTGGCAGTTTTTGGTCACCACCTTCAAAGTTCCGGTGTTTCTGGTGCCGTCGCCGTTAGTGGTGGCGCAAAGTCTGGTGCAGAACTTCCCGACGCTGTTTATGTCGTTGCTCTACACCCTGAAAATCACCGTGATTTCCTTCGCGGTGGCGATTGTGATTGGCTCGATTGTGGCGTTTCTGCTGGTGCAAAATCGCTTTATTGAAACCGCCCTCTTTCCCTACATCGTGTTCCTGCAGGTGACGCCGATTGTCGCCATCGCCCCGCTGATCATCATCTGGGTGAAAGACACCACGCTGTCGCTGGTGGTGTGCGCCACCCTGATGGCAGTGTTTCCAATAATTTCCAATACCACGCAAGGGCTGCGTAGCGTGTCACCGGGATTGCTGAGCTATTTCCGCCTCAATCATGCGTCACGCATGCAGATTCTGCTGCGCCTGCGTATTCCTTCGGCGCTACCGTACTTCTTCGGCGCGCTGCGCATCTCCAGCGGCTTGTCGCTGATTGGCGCGGTGGTGGCAGAGTTTGTTGCCGGCACCGGCGGCACCGATACCGGATTGGCGTACCAGATTTTGCAGGCTGGTTATCAGCTCAATATCCCGCTGATGTTTGCCGCGCTGCTGCTGATTTCACTGGCCGGTTTCCTGCTGTTCGCGCTGATGTCGTGGCTGACGCGCCGCGTACTGGCGGCGTGGCATGAGAGTGAATTGAGCCCCAGTTAAAAACGCACGCGCCGTCACGGCGCAACACCCTTTTTACCACAGGAAATAAACATGTCTGATTCCGATCGCCAGTCTGCACTGGCGGCGCTGGTTGCGGCGTTGCCTGAACTTGACTGGATCAAAGAAGCGCCAAAGGTCAAACGTCTGTCGCGCGATTTCCACTGGTTCAGCCCGGTCTTGAAACCGCAGCTGGAAGCGAAGTTTGCCGAGCTGGCGGTGCGTCCGCGTGACGAGCAGGAGCTGGCACTGATCGTCGCGGCCTGCACCAAACAGCGCGTGCCGCTCAACTTGCGTGGCGGCGGCACCGGCAATTACGGTCAGCTGATTCCGCTGCACGGTGGCGTGATGGTTGATATGACGCGTCTCAACGCGGTGACCGCCGTCGGCCACGGCACGGTGCGTGCGCAGGCAGGCATTCGCCTTGGCGACCTCGAAGCGCATACGCGTCCACTTGGCTGGGAGCTGCGCTGCATGCCCTCCACCTGGAAACTGGCGACGCTCGGCGGCTTGTTTGGCGGCGGATTTGGCGGCGTAGGTTCAATTAATTACGGGCCGCTGGCCGCGCCGGGCAACGTGTTGTCGGTACGTCTGATGACCATGGAAGAGACGCCACGCATTATCACCCTGCAAGCGCCAGATGCGCTGTTGCTGCATCACGCCTACGGCAGCAACGGCATCGTGCTGGAGATTGAACTGGCGCTGGCACCGCGCCACGACTGGATCGAACGTCTGGATATCTTCAACGATTTCCCAGCGGCGATGGCCTTTGCCGATGCGCTGGCGCGTTCGCCGGGCATGGTGAAGCGCCAAATCGCAGTGTTCGCCGCGCCGGTGCTTGATTACTTCAGCGATTTGGCCGATGCCGATGTGGCAGGCAAACATGGCGTGATTTCAGTGGTGGGCAGCGAAAGCGATGGGCTGTTACCTGCGCTGCTGACCCAACATGCGGGTCGAAATGCGCTGCATTTTGCCGAGGGGGAAAACAGCGGCCATTCACTGATCGAATATTGCTGGAATCACACTACGCTGCAAGCGCTGAAAATCGACAAGACGCTGACGTATCTGCAAACCGCTTACGCGGCGGATAACTATCAGCAGCAGGCGTTAGCGCTGGAAGCGCAATTATCCGATGAGGTGATGTCGCACATTGAATTTCTGCGCGATATGAACGGCACTATTACCTGTAGCGGCTTGCCGTTGGTGCGTTATCGCGACGAAGATCGGCTTAACGCGATTATGGATATTTACCGCGCGAACGGCGTGAAGATAAATAATCCACACGTAATTCATATTGAAGACGGCAAGCAAGGCATGGTACGAGCCGACGTAGTGGCGATGAAACGTGCCTGCGATCCGCATAATTTATTAAATCCGGGCAAATTGCGCGGCTGGGAAGTGCGGGATACGTTGCCGGAGGTGCAAATTCCGGGTGTGAATTGATCATATATTAAGCCAGCAACCGATGTTGCTGGCGATTAGTTAGATATAAGGTTTTTCCGCGTCGTTTAATGGAATACTCCACGCTTCGCCGTTAACTCTTACTTTTAAATAGCGGCGCGTGCGATATTTCCCTGGTTCATACTCTTCGACTTCCCCTTTAATCACCGTTCCACGCAATAACAACTCTTTATTGTTGTTGTAGCCGAAGCCAACGTCTTTGTTACCGATCCAGTGTTGCTCAAATGCCACAACCGGTGCTGCATCCAGCGTTGCGCTCTCTTCTGTGGTACAGGCGGTAAAACTCTTACGGAAGATGAAACACAATCCGGCCTGATAACGGTCTTTGCCATTGGTCGTCACCAACGCGGTTGAGAATCCGGTATAGGCAGCGATTTTCACATAGAGCTTAGTTCTGGCACCGTTACCTGAAATATGGACTTTCACTACGGGGCTGGAACCTTCGCCGTACCAGCTGCCAATCGTGTTCCCACCATCACGCGCCTGTAAATAGATATTGGTTGCGCCTTCTGGCGTGCGATTGCTGTAGTCGACCTGGGTTTCACTTTGCGAATTATATTGCGCGGTTCCTACAATACGTACGTGAATTTGTGACGTGGCATCGGAGAAATTGAATTCGCCAACGTAAAACCATTTATTGTTGGCGGTGCGGTTATCCATATGGTGCTGCGAGGAAATATAATCATAGCTCAGCGAACCCTGCGCAATAATTCCCCAATCCGAGAACTCCAATACGCCGCGATCGCCTTCACCAATCAGCGTCCAGGGTTCAATTCCTTCGGTACTGTAATCAAAACCGGCGCTTTGGTTGTGAATACTTTTCTGAATAATAGTGGCGCGGCAATAACCGAGCTTGAGCGGATTGGTGGTGGATTCAATGGCTAAACCTTCAATCACCCATTGGCCGTTGGTGAGATCACCGGCAAATTCCGAATGTTCGATCCAACCGTTGCGAATAAAGGATTGCGTACAGCGTGGTAAATCAAGCACCGGTTTTTTGGTGCCGCCTTGTAAATTAAAGTTAGAAAGTTCAATAGCGGTTGAGTGATCCCATGCGCCTTCTACCCGGCCGGACCAGCGCGCGTAGACAATACTGTCCTGACAGCCACGGGAATAGAATTGATCAATTTTGCAATCCAGCGTATCGATGAGATCCAGTGCGCGTCCGCCGAGAAAGCGGAATTCCATACTGCTCACACGTAAGAACTGGCCGCCAATAATGGTGTTGGCGTAAAAGCCTACGGTGTTAAACGCCGTACCACCATCATCGCCGCTGTTGGAACTCATTCCTTTTACAACAATCCCCGAGATCTCCGCATAGCGCGCCTGCACTTTAAAGAACAGCTGACCACGCGGTTTGGTTTCCCAGTTGAAAACCAGCGTTGTGGTAGGGAAATAGCCGAAGTTGACCGATGCGCCAGTAACCTTGAAACGATTGATCTCTTTATCCGAGATGTCGAACGTCGACATACTAAACACGCCCGCGGTAAAGCGAATCCCCGCCGATGGCAACACGCGTTGCGACCAGGTATACATGCGTTTTACCGCTTCAATGCAGTCGGTTTTCCCGTCCGGCACTGCGCCAAAATCCAATACCGTGACCGAGTTGTAATCGAGTACTACGCGCTTCCAGCGTTTTTTCCCCGCCGTCACAATAATTAATCCACCGTCATCTGGGCTGGTTGAGTCAGTTGCATCGTAAACAAACACGCCGCCGCCGGCTTTGGTTCCGCGGGTATATTCCAGCACCGTGGCGAGTTCACCACCGGTCGTCGGTTCCGTAGCTTTAAGTTGTGCGACATCACTAATCTGAATAACTGGCGCAGCCGCCGCGACGGCATTTTGTGGTGCGGTATTCGAACTGCTGGACGCATTCGCCATGGTGTACCCCTTAACTATTAAGAGAAAGTAACTGCACCATCGATTATAAGTAACTGATAATTAATGTGTTGGTGCGTACCAGTCTTACTGGGGTGATTTACTTATGCGGTTTGAGCATAGCCAGGCAACAATATGATTAATGAACAGAAGCGTAGCGGCAGCGTGATGATTTACAGATTAATCGCAGGCACCTTCTTTATTTTCATGGCACGGAAAACGTGGAAGAATGCTGAATGAGAGAGTTGATCGCTAAGCAGATAAATCATTTGCGGTTGTTAATAATCAATTGGCCAGTAACTGACAGTTACTGGCCTGTTCATTTAGAAAGTGGCGTTCACACCGACATTCCAGGTCACCTGATGGTAATCGCTGTTACCGCCGACGGTTGAAACGCCAGCAAAGGCATTCACCGTTTCGCCTAGCGGCACGTTGGCACCTACCGAGAGATCCAGCCAGTTTTTATCGCGCGCTTCGACGCTGCGTTCAAACGAGGTGCGCGTCGATTTCAAACCTGCACGTACAGTGGAATCGGTATCGCCAAACTGATGGTTGTAACTCACCTGCGCCCACGGATTAACCACCCACTGTTTGCTGTCGATGCGCCAGCCGACTGAGCCAATCTGTGAATGGGTGGTTTGATCGGAGTAGCGCATCGCGGTGCTGCTGTTACTGTTCTCGCTGTAGCCGCCAACGCGACCGTAATCCAGCGCGTAACTGGCAACTGGCCCGGTGCTGAGATTTTCAGTAATTGGCAGCGTCCAGCCGGTTTGCACGCGCATGCCGAGCAATTTACCGCTGGTGCTACCCTGCTCGGTACGTTTGGCCGGGCCGATGTGGATATCACGCTCGATGCTGTCGAAATCGAGATCGGCATAATGCAGATCGGCGTTGATCCAGCCCTGATCGAACACCGTCAGCTGGCTGTAAAGCGCCACAAGATTGCCGCGCAGTTTGTAGTCGTAGTTCGACGAAGGTTCCTGGCGCTGATTGGTGTTGGAGAACAGCACACCCGTTTGCCAGTTGTCGGTGATCTGATAGCCGATACCCAGCGTTAAGTTGGTGGTGTTGGCATTTCCGTCGCTCCAGCTGTCGCCCTGATAATCGACATGTTGTCCGGCATAGCCGCCAAATACCGTGAACTGTCCGGCGCTAGCAGGCTGCTGACGCTGTTGCTGCAAATGCCCATCGAGCGTGTTTTGTGTATCGCGCGCCATCATCAGAGGCGATTGTGACAATGCCGCCACCTGCGCTGGCGCATCCAGAATCGACTGGATGTAATCGGCGATCATCGCATGCACCGCTGGGCTCGGGTGCAGACGATCGGCAAACAGATAATCCTGCGCCGTGGAGAAGCCCGGCGTGCTGGATTGACACTCATCCGCTGAGGTGCCAATCGGACAAGCGATGCCAATGGTGTTGGTTAAGCCATATTGGGTCGGATTGGCGATCACTTCATCGAACAGCCCGGCGATATCCACGCGCACAATATTGCCATTCAAGGTCGCCAGCCCCGCTTCTTCCTGCTGGTTATAACCGTCGGAGAGCGCCGTGACCTGCTCGCTCAGCTCCTGCCATGCGTTATAAAGCTGTTGCGCCAGCGCGTCACGCACCGCTGGAACCGACGAAACTTCGCCTGCCGCTTGCGTGAAGGCATCCTGCACCGCTTGCTGTCGCGCGGCTTTATCTGGCGTGGTCACGCCATCCAGTGACTGAAACGCCGCCACCATCGCTGGTGTGGCTTCACTTCCCAGCACGCGCAGCACGGTTTGAATCATATAGGGCGTTGAGCCGAGCTGCGGCACGGTGGGCACAATCACCGCGCCCGCGCCGGCATCCAGCAGGGTTTTAATTTGCGCAACCGATTGATTGGCGCTGTTGCTGATGGTTTCACTGGCGGTTAAGGGATTGGTGACGGCAACGGCGATGTCATTGGCACCGACCCAATGAATATACAAACCGTTGCTATCCGCGCGACCGCCGGTTGAAGCGAGATAACCCGCCAGTTGGTCCTGGGTGTTTAAAACAGGATCGAGCTTGGGTACCGAAACTGCGCCACCCTGCGCATAATTGCTGCCGCCTAACGTTGAGCGCTGTAAATCCTCCCCCAAATGCGCGGCAAGAATCTCATCGTATAAAGGATGTTGTGCACCGTCGAAGGTAAAGCGGCCCACGTTGCCGCTATCACTCAGGCTATCGCCAAACACGGTCAGACTGTCCCATGCCAGCGCAGGTGCGGGCGTCAACAACGCAGTGAGTGTGGCGATGGCGACGGCAGAAAGCGCAGATTTGTGGTTGTTCATCATCAACTCCGTGATGGGCCAGAGATGCAGCGTCTGACCGGCAAAAGGTAAGGTCCGCGCATCAAGCGAACCCGCAACATCGCATCAGGAATGCGTTAAGAAAATATCAAGGACGTTTAACTGTTTAGTCAGGAAGGGGGCGTTATGCCAGTTTGCAGCGGCAAATAAACTCAAGTTTATTAACAGCCCTTTTACATGCATTTAAATTAAACCTTTAAATAAGGCCGCCGATAACTAGTGTTGCGGAGTGCGAGTACGCTCTGAGCGGTACATTTTGAAAACATCAGGTAGGTTAATTACATACCCCGTGCGGCGCTGCGGCGCACAGAGACACTTAAGTGTACGGCGAAGGGGAATCTGCGGGCAGCTCAGGTGACGCATGTTGAGCGTGACCAATTTTGCACTGCACGCATTACGTTCAACAGCACAATAATCACCTGAGGCTTCCCATGTTTGGTGTGAAAAAGTCGAGTCTTTCTTTGCCGTTTTATAAAAGTGGCGATGTGGCTAAAGATATCAATGCGATCAAACAGCATGTGGCATGGATTGAATTTACGCCTAACGGCGAGATTCTCACCGCCAATCACCTCTTCCTTGCCACCACCGGCTACCAGTTAAATGAGATTCAGGGGAAGCATCACCGTCTCTTCTGCAGCCCGCAACACAGCCAATCCTCGCGCTATCTTGCCTTCTGGCAAACGCTGGCGTCTGGCGAATCGGTGACCGGCATTTTTGAGCGCTTCAATAAGCAAGGCCAGCGCTTCTATCTCAGCGCCACCTACTTCCCGGTGAGCGATGACAAAGGCCAGGTTTACAAAGTGATCAAGGTGGCATCGGATATCACAGAACGTCATCAGGAGCTGGAGCATAAAGAAGCGGTGATCACCGCGCTGGATCTCTCCATGGCGGTGATTGAGTTCACGCCGGACGGACAAATCCTCACGGCCAACAATAACTTCCTCAAGCACATGGGATATGAGCTGGCTGCGGTTGTAGGGCAGCATCATCGCATGTTCTGCTTCGATAACTTCTATAGTGAAAATCCCGACTTCTGGCGCAAGATGGCTAAAGGCCAGCACTTTGTCGGCCGCTTCGAACGCAAAACCGCCGGCGGTGAACGCATCTGGCTTGAGGCCAGCTACAACCCGGTTTATGACGCCGATGGCAAGGTGTACAAGGTGATCAAAATCGCCTCAGATATCACCGCGCGCGTGGAAGCCGCCAAGCGCGTGGCCGACATCGCGCTGACGACCTCAGAAGAAACGTCACAAATTACCGACAACGCCAACGAGGTGCTGGACGAAACCATCCGCAACTCCGGTCTGGTGGCGCTGCAGGTTAATGCAGCAACGGCGATCGGGGGCGAGCTCAACGCCTCGGCGAAAAGCATTAGCGAAGTGGTCGAGACCATCAACCTGATTGCCTCACAAACCAATATTCTGGCGCTGAATGCGGCAATTGAGTCTGCGCGCGCCGGTGAAGCGGGACGCGGATTCAGCGTGGTGGCGGGCGAAGTACGACGTTTGGCGGCGTCCACCTCCAGCGCGACTAAGCAGATCACGCAAGTGGTGGAACACAACGCCAGCCTGATTGCGCAAATGGAGCAGCAGCTTAATGAGGTCAAGCAGTTTGTGGTGACCGAGCAGGATAAAATCAGCGTGTTGTCACGCAGCCTGCGAGAAATTAACAGCGGCGTACATGAGTTTGTGAACGTGATTCATCGGTTAGATGTTTGATTTTGTAGGGTCGCCATTTATGGCGACCTGGAAAACGTAGCGGTGCGGTTAGCGGCAAGGTCGTCATAAATGCCGACCCTACGATCGGGCCATGCATCGGAATGATCGCACGGTTTTCGCCATCGGGAAATACACCGGAATAAACGCGCGGTTTTGTAGGGTCGCCATTAATGGCGACCTGGCAAACGTATCGGTATGTTCATCGGAACGGTCGTGCGGTTGCCATCACATCATCTGCGGTTCACGGATCGCCTGACCTTTGGCGAAACGCGCCAGACTGTACGGCTTCATATCGGTGGAAAGCGGTTTATTATTCACCATCTGCGCGCACAACAAGCCTGCGCCTGGCCCAATACCAAAACCGTGGCCGCTAAAGCCGGAGGCGATAAACAAGCCCGGCATGCTAGTCATCTCATCAATTACCGGCACCAAATCCGGCGTGGTATCAATCCAGCCGCCCCACGCGTGATCCACTTTAATGCCGTTTAGCTCCGGATAGAGCTGCACCAGCGCCTGCATCGCTTCCTGCACAATGCCGTTATCCGCTGCCGGATCGAGGGTGCGGATCTTCTCGAACGGCGACACGCTTTGATTGGACCACGAACCGGCGGCTTCCGGGCCGTTGAAGAACGAGCCGTTGATGCGCACCTTGAGCTTCTTGGCGATCTTGCTGCGATACATCGCATAGAACCTGGTGGCGTAACGGATATTTTGCGGCGCGAGATCAATCTGCCCGCGTCCGGCGAGCGCCACGGTGTAGCTGCCATCCTGACGACGGCGAATACACAACCCGCCGGTGCTGAGACAGCCTTTGATCACTTCAGGCGCCGCCGTGGTTTTGAACGCGGTGCCCAGGATATTGGCGCTCGGCAGTTCGATGCCATATTGCTTGCAGAAGCGCGAACTCCACGCGCCGCCGCAGCAGATTACACGGTTAGCTTTCACCAGGCCGCGCTCGGTCCAGACGCCGATGACGCGTCCGCCAGATACATCGAGGCCGCGCACCGCGCAGTTTTGCTGGATTGATGCGCCGAGATTTTTCGCGCCAGTCGCCATCGCCGGCGCTGCCAGCGACGGCTCTGCGCGACCATCGCTGGGCGACCACACGCCGCCAATCCACGGCGCATTGTTGCCGATGCGCTCGCGCGTCTCTTTTGCGGTCATCAAATGGCTGACGAAACCCAGTTGCTGCGCCTGCTTGCCCCACGCTTCCCAGCGCGCCAGATCGCTTTCACTCTGCGTGCCGTAAGTAATGCCCTGCCGCGAGAAGCCGAGATCGAGGCCAATTTCACTGCTCAACTCGTCCCAGCGCTGCAAACTGCGCATCGCCATCGGCAATTCGTACAGGTCGCGGTTTTGCTGGCGAACCCAGCCCCAGTTGCGGCCGGATTGCTCGCCGCCGATCACGCCCTTCTCAAACAGCGCCACGGAAACGCCCTGCTTTGCCAGTTCGTAACTCACTGACGTGCCAATGATGCCGCCGCCAATCACAATCACATCAACGGATTCGGGAAAGCGTTCACTGTCTGCTACTGCATTGATTTTGATGCGCATCGTCTTAAATCCTGTCCGCTTTTTGTTGATGTAACCATATTTAATGTTTTAGGGGAAATGCCGTTTAATTCCGTCTTTATGACACTTGCCCCTTTCGTAAATTTTTGTCTTTACACTGGCGTTGTGAACAAAAATGACTCATATAGATAGCATCAGCTATATATTATAGCATTGGCTATATTACTCTGGAGATGATCATGTTCACTCAACGCCTTTTGCCTGCGATTGCCGTCCTGTTGTCACTCAGCGCATTTACCGCGTCAGCGGCTGAAAAACTCAAAGTGGTCACCACCTTTACGGTGATCGCCGATATGGCGAAAAACGTCGCGGGCGATGCGGCGGACGTGACGTCGATTACCAAAACCGGCGCAGAAATCCACGAATACCAACCCACGCCAGGCGATATTCGTCGCGCGCAGGGTGCCAATCTGATTTTGGTAAACGGCTTTAATCTGGAACTGTGGTTCAGCCGGTTTTACCAGCGTCTTAACGATGTACCGCAGGTCACCGTAACGCAAGGCATTGAGCCGATGGGCATTACTGAAGGTCCGTACAACGGCAAACCCAATCCGCATGCGTGGATGTCGCCGGATAACGCGCTGATCTACGTCGATAACATCCGCAACGCGCTGCAGAAATACGATCCCGCCAATGCCGCAATTTATCAGGCCAACGCTGAGCGTTACAAAGCGCAGATTCAACAAACCATCGCGCCGATGCGTACCGCTATCGACAAGCTGCCCGCCGATAAACGCTGGCTGGTGACCAGTGAAGGTGCCTTCTCCTATCTGGCACGCGATTTCGGTCTGAAAGAGCTCTATTTATGGCCGATTAATGCCGATCAACAAGGCACGCCGCAGCAGGTGCGTAAAGTGATCGATGCGGTGCGCGATCATCAAATTCCTGCCATCTTTAGTGAAAGCACCATCTCTGCCAAACCCGCTCAGCAAGTGGCGCGTGAAGCCGGCATTCATTACGGTGGCGTGTTGTACGTCGATTCGCTGAGCAACAGCGATGGCCCAGTGCCGACCTATCTGGATCTGCTGCGCGTCACCACCGAAACCGTGGTGAAAGGCATCACAGAAGGAAGCCAGAAATGAACCCAGCCGCAGGATTAATCGTCGAAAATGTGGGTGTGACCTACCGCAACGGCCACACAGCGCTGCGTAAAGCCTCTTTTAGCGTGCCCGCAGGCAGCATCACCGCGCTGATTGGCGTCAACGGCTCCGGCAAATCCACGCTGTTCAAAGCGATCATGGGATTTGTGCCGCTCTCCTCGGGCGCGGTAACGCTGGCCGGTTTGCCGGCCAATAAGGCGCTGAAACACAACATCGTGTCCTATGTTCCGCAGTCGGAGGAAGTGGATTGGAGCTTCCCGGTATTGGTGGAAGATGTGGTGATGATGGGCCGTTACGGTTATATGGGTATGCTGCGTATTCCGCGTGCCGCCGATAAACAGAGCGTTGACCAGGCGCTGGAACGCGTGGGAATGAGCGCTTATCGCCATCGTCAGATTGGCGAGCTGTCGGGCGGGCAGAAAAAACGCGTTTTTCTGGCGCGCGCGCTGGCGCAAAGTGGTCAGATTATCCTGCTGGATGAGCCATTTACCGGCGTGGACGTCAAAACCGAAGCCGCGATTATCACCCTGCTGAAAGAGCTGCGCGACGAAGGCCGCACCATGCTGGTTTCCACCCACGATCTCAACGCCATTCCCGATTTCTGCGATCGCTGCGTGCTGGTGAAAAATACCGTGCTGGCGAGCGGTCTGCTGCATGACACTTTCACCGCCGATAATCTGGCGCAGACCTTTGATGGCGCGCTGCATGAGCGTAACGCGGTGTTGATGCAGCTGATGAAAGACAAAAATCCTGACCGGGGAGCGAACCATGTCGTGGATTATTGAGCCGTTTGGCTATCAATACATGCTGAATGCGATGTGGATCGCAGCGCTGGTCGGCGCGATTTGCGCCTTTCTCTCCTGCTTCCTGATGCTGAAAGGCTGGTCACTGATTGGCGATGCGCTGTCGCACTCGATTGTGCCCGGCGTGGCGGGCGCGTATATGTTTGGACTGCCCTTTTCGCTCGGCGCGTTTCTCTCCGGCGGGCTGGCAGCGGGCAGCATGCTGTTTCTCAATCAGCGTACGCGCTTAAAAGAAGATGCCATCATCGGCCTGATCTTCTCGTCGTTTTTCGGCATCGGCCTGTTTCTGGTGTCGCTCAATCCCACGTCGGTGAATATTCAAACCATCGTGCTGGGCAATATTTTGTCGGTCGCGCCCGCCGATATCTGGCAGCTTGGCGCGATTGGCTTTATCACCCTGACCATTCTGCTGCTGAAGTGGAAAGATCTGATGGTGACCTTCTTCGACGAGAGCCACGCGCGTTCACTCGGTTTGAATACCCTGCGGCTGAAGATTTTGTTCTTTACACTGCTCTCGGCGTCCACCGTCGCCGCGCTGCAAACCGTCGGCGCGTTTATGGTGATTTGTCTGGTGGTGACGCCCGGCGCCACCGCCTATCTGTTGACCGATCGTTTTCCGCGCCTGTTGCTGATCGCCGTGACCATCGGCAGCGTCACCAGTTTCCTCGGCGCATGGAGCAGCTACTTCCTTGATGGCGCGACCGGCGGTGTAATTGTGGTTGCGCAAACGCTGGTGTTTTTAGTGGCCTTTGTCTTCGCGCCAAAACATGGCGTGCTGGCTTCACGCCGCCGTGCGCGCCAGACCATGGAGGACGGCGTAAATGGCTGAATTATTGTTGAGTCCGTTCCAGTTCGAATTTATGAACATGGCGCTGATCATCACCTTAATGCTGTCGCTGCCGTGCGCGATGCTGTCGGCGTTTCTGGTGCTAAAAGGTTGGTCATTACTCGGTGATGCGATGAGCCACGCGGTATTTCCTGGCGTGGTGATCGCCTGGCTGATTGGCTTGCCGTACGCCATCGGCGCGTTTGTCGCTGGCATGGTGTGCGCCGTCGCAACCGGCTACATCAGCGAGAATAGCCGCATCAAACCCGACACGGTAATGGGCATCGTCTTCTCCGGCATGTTTGGCGCCGGTTTGGTGCTTTATCTGAAATTGCAGCCCGAAGTGCATCTCGACCACATTTTGTTCGGCGATATGTTGGGCATCAGCCTGGCGGATATCATCCAGACTGCGGCCATCGCGGTGATTGTTAGCGTGCTGATTGGCATCAAGTGGCGCGATTTACTGCTGCACGCGTTCGATCCTAATCAGGCGCGCGCCTGCGGCATTAACGGCAAATTGATGCATTACGGTTTGCTGTGTTTGATCTCGTTAACCATCGTCGCCGCACTGAAATCGGTGGGCGTGATTCTGTCGATTTCGATGCTGATCGCGCCTGGCGCTATTGCTCTGCTGCTGGCGCGTCGTTTCGTGCAGGTGATGTTGCTGGCGATTGGCATTGCGGTGGTGACGGGTTTCAGCGGCGTATACGCCTCGTTCTTCCTCGATAGCGCGCCGGGCCCAACCATTGTGGTGATCTACGCAGCGCTGTTCGTGCTGGCGTTTTTGTATGTCACGGTAAGGGATCGGCGCACGCAGCAAGTGCATGGCTGATGAGATGGTCGCCATAAATGGCGACCCTACGAAGGAAAGATGCAGCCTAATTCGCGCAATTTCTTCTCGACCCAATCGCGCTTATTGCGCCCTTCGGCGATGGCCTGCAGTTTGGCGATTTCACCGCTGTGGCGCGCGCTGGCCAGCGCGTGAATCTCATTGATGTGATCAAAAGGCACGCACAGCACGCCATCATCATCACCGACGATAAGATCACCCGCTTCAATCACCATACCGTTCAACGAAATCGGCACATTCACTTCGCCGGGGCCGTCTTTATAGGGCCCGCGATGGGTAACGCCCGCCGCATACACCGGCAAAGCGTTGTTGCGGATACTCAGGCTGTCGCGCACCGCGCCGTTAATCACCACGCCAGCGATGCGCTTCTTTGCCGCGAAGGCCAGCATTAGCTCGCCGACAATCGCGTTGGTCACATCACCACCGGCGTCCACCACAATCACATCGCCGGGTTCAGCGATATTTAACGCGTAATGCACCAGCAAATTATCGCCGGGCCGACACTTAACCGTGAGCGCGGCACCCGCCATAGATCCACCGGCGTGATAAGGCCGTAGATTGGCCCCGCCCGCGGTTAAGCGCTGCATGGCATCGCTGATATTCGCCACCGGCAAATCCTGATAAGCCGCAATCTGCTGCGCACTGGCTTTACGCGTTCTGCTAACGATACGGAATCCGCTCATACCTTTTCCTATGACTGTTTAGCGAACACGTCTTCATTGAGTTTGGCTTCTTTCACCGCACCGTAACCGATGAACCAGTGATCGAGGATTTTTTGGTAAGTGCCATCCTGAATTAACGAGTTCAACGCCGCCTGAACCGCCTTCTCTATTGGCGATCCCTTCGGTAATCCGATTGACATCGGTGGTTCCTGCACGCTGATTTCACCTGTAATTGCCAGATTTTTCAGCTGCGCGGCCTGATACGCTAACCCTTCCCACGGACCGTAATAAAACGACGTTCTACCGCTTAATACCGCAACCACGCCATCAGGACGGCTCGGGAATACTGCAACGTTGATCGCCGGTTTATTTTCACTGACGCAGGTTTTGCTGGCTTCATTAAGAAACTCAATCTGCGCCGTGCCCACGCCCGCGCCGACGGTTTCGCCACAGAGTGCGGTTAAGCGGGTAAACGGCGGCACGTTTTGATCTTTCCGCGAAATCACCGCCTGACGTGAACTGTCGAAATAACTGACGAAGTCGATTTGTGCAAAACGTTTTTGGCTCGGTCGAATATTAGACAGCACCGCATCAAAGCGACCAGTCTTTAAACCTGGAATAATGTTGTCGAAGCCGCCGGTATCTTTCCAGATGACTTTCAAACCCAGACGCTGACCAATCGCATTCATGATATCGACGTCACGACCGGATAAGGTTTTATTATCTTCCAGGAAAAACGTGGTGGGCGGTGTATTAGGATTGGTTCCGGCAATCACATAACCTTTCTGAATGATCTCTTGCGGTAATAAAGACTGTAATTTTGCATCAGGTTTCACCTGAAAATTAAATTTAGCCGCAACGCCCGCCTCTTCCTGCGCATAAACGGATGCCGTTAATAATGCAGACGATAGAATAGCTCCCGATAATAGAGATTTAATATTAAGCATGATTTACCCCAGGTGAAAAATAGGAAGTAGTAATAATTAATTCTTATAATGCAAGGGGTTGAAACCCTTTCAAGTACCATACAAGATCGGGTTAAAAGGATGAAATTCATAATCAGCATATAGATAGCGATAAATGTTTATTTCACAATGAAATAATCAATAATTGCTGCTGCATAGGGCATATCGCCCATGCTGAAGCGTTCAGCATGGGCGATATGAAGAAAACACATTGATGCGCTAAATTTTAAAACGACCACCTCACGCCCGCGTTATAGCGCCAGCCTTTGGCGCCGTTGCCGTCGATCTCTTTGCGGTAATCGGCTTCGGCATACAGCGCAACGTCCTTATTCAGCGTGGCGCTGCCGCCTAAACCAACGTCCCACATCTGACCAAACTTGCCACTTTCGAAGATTTGACTGCCTTCAGTATCCGCCGCACCGATTTTGGTTTTCGCGGTGCCGCCCCAGCCTTTGTAGTAATTTGCGCGAACGTAAGGCGTGTAGGCATTCTGGCTGGCGTCCAGCCAGGTGCGATCGAGACGCGCGCCGAGTCTGCCGATGGTTTGATCGTAATCGTTGTACGACACGCGCGTGCGATCTTGATCGGTGAAGCTATCCATCTTCATCTGCAGCCAGGTGATTTGCGCCTGCGGTTCGAGGCGCACGCCGTTGGCGAAGGTGAACGGATAGCCCGATTCCACCGACGCCGTCCAGCCATTGCCTTTCGGTGATGCCACCTCTTTCTGCCGGGCGATGTCGGTTTTACCGCGATACCAACCCCAACTCAGCGAGCCATCGAGGTAGAATCCGCTGTCGCGCAGCCAGGTGCCGTACAGCGAAATGCTGTCGCTGTCGAAGCTGGTGGAGCTGTAACCGTCGGCTGCGTGAGGACGAATGCGCGTGTTACCACGCGTATAGGCCACGCCACCGCGCAGGCTGTCTTGTGGGCCATCGGCGCGCAGTACGTTGCCGCCCAGCTGCACCGCGCTGTAATCCAGATCGAAGTCGTAGCCATAATCGGCCAAGCGGCGATTGCTTTGATATTTCAGATTGGAGCCGAGATAGCGGATAAACATCTCGCCGCCCACGGCATCGGACGCGGTTTGCTGCTGACGCAGTTCGCCGAGACGTTTATGCAGATCGTCGGTCACCGACAGCGAGTAATACGCCAAACCAACCGGCGCGGAGATGTAGGACGGCACCTGCGGCGTCACGGCCAGCCGCGCGGCACGCTGATTGCTACCCCCTTGTGGCTGGCACAGCGAACCGTCTTCACAGACAAAGGTATTAGCGAGCCGATAATCCCATGCACCGGATGTTGAACTGCCCGGTGCGAAGCTGGCTAAACCGTATTGCCACGGGCCGGACGCCACATAGCCGCTCTTGAGCACAAAACTGGATGTGCCGGCGCTGCCGGTTACCTGCGCCAGCGACACACCTTCGCTGGCGGCAATCACGCCGTCGCGATTGCTGTCCAGCTGCGGGCCGCCGATAAGCGTATCGTCGATCAAGGTGGTGCCCGACACATTGCCGTTCACGCGCAGGTTGTCGCTCTGCGTGGCGGTAGAATTGAGTTTCAGGCTGCCGCCCGCCGATGCCAGTTCGCCATCAATGGTTAAAACATTCGCCGCCGCGTTGCCGCCGTTGGTGAGGTCCAGCGTACCGGCGTTATTTACCACCAGCGAATCATCGGTCACGCCTTGCAGCAGCGGATTGACGTTATCGCCGGCAAATAGCGTACTGCCGGCGTCGATATTAATGGTGCTGTGCGCGAGTTTGATGTTGTCGGTTAACGTCCATTGGGTGGCGAAGAAGTTTAGCGTGCTCCAGCCCGCGCCGAGGTTAGTGCCTTTGCTGGCATCATCGCGGCTAAACGAGCCGCCGCGCGCCGTCAGTTCGCTGAGATTGAGCGTGCTGCCAGCGCCGTTTTCGGTGGTGATGTGACGGGTATCGGCCAGGCTGACTCTCTGCACCGTTGCCTGATTCGCCGCACCATTGCCCATCGTCAGGCTGCCGTTCAGCGTGCCGCCGGTCACCACCAGTTCATCGCTGCCGCTACCGGTGTTCACATCGCCGACCACCGAACCATCGAGCAACGCGATAACATTACTGCCCGCGCCGCCCGCCACCACCACTTGATCCGGGAATGGTGCGTTGATGGTTCCCTGATTGATGAACAGCGTTTGCCCGCCGCGCAGATCAATCAGCGGCGACACGCGACTTTGTGAACTGATCGTTCCCTGATTGATCACCTGGCTGGCATTGCGGGTGACAATCGCCGAGCCGCCATCCGCATCGAGAATGTCGATCACGCCGCGAGAAATCACTCTTCCGTCGGTGTTAGCGCGAATACCGGTACCGTCGCCCGACACCATGATTGAGTAATCTTTACCCAGCACCAGATTGTTGGTGGTGCTGACACCATCGACATTTTCAAAAAGGTAGCCAGTGCCGCTGGTCACGTTGATGCGCACACTGCCGTTAGGATCCAACGATGTCGCGGAACGCACACCGTTGCCAGCATAAACATCCAACACCACGTTTTTCAGGGAGATATTGGTGCTTTCGGCAATATTGTTGATCGCGCTGGCACCGTAAGTCAGGATAGTTATGTCTTTGGCTTCAAAGCCGCGTGCACCCGGCTCCAGCCGCACGCCATCCGCACCGCCTCGCGCCTGAATGGTGCTTGCGTCCTGCCCATCGCCGACAATATTTAGCCAGCCAGCGTTACCAACGCGCACCGCTGCGATACCTTCATCGACCTGCAACCGGCCTTTTATCGGCTCGTATTGGTTATAGCCGCTGCCGACATCGACGCCGATGCCGGAAGCAACGTAGATGCTGCCACGGTTGGTCAAATGACCGCCGTTGTAGATGCGCGCGCCGGTGCTATTGTAACCGGTGAAATTCACCGAGCCTTGCTGCTGATTGACCAGGTGCGCGCCTGAACTGACGTCAAACGCGGTAAGATTGTCGGCGCTGCCGATGATGGGTGCGGAGACGGATACTTGCGTTCCGCCGCCGCTGGCGATTGCCGCCCTGCTGTTTTCACCGTACATCGCAATGTTACTGGTGACGAACGCTTTTGCATTGTCGCTGGCACGCAGCACGGTGACATTTTTGCCCGTGGTGAAGTAACTATCGGTGCTGGACACCAACGCGCCCGGACCGCTGACATCGATGCCGGTGGTGCTGTTTCCATATAGCGCGACGCTGCCCGGCGTTGCGGCATCCAGCCACGCACCGTTAACGATCTCGTACAGGCGCGAGTTGTCGCTGTCGACAGAGATGCTGCCGCCGTGGGTGATCAAGCGCGTTCCGGGATCGGCAGCACGAAAACCGAATTGGTTGGGGTCGTGAAACTCCACGCTATTGCCATCTCCCAACTCCAACAAGCCGCCAGCAAACACCGATCCTGCCATCGCGTTTGTGCCGTAAAGATTGATAGTGCCGCTTTGGTAGATCCGCGCCAGCTCATTAAAGGCCACCACGCCTTTGCTGGTAAATAAGTTCATGCCATCAACGCTATACACGTTTAACAAACCGTTGTTGAATATCTGCGTCAAGGTTTGCCCATCACCGTATTGCGGATCGCCATTGGCATACAGGCCGGTACTGTTGCCTGTTACGGTAATTACGCCACGGTTAAAGGCGAACGCGCCAGATTCCGCACGAATCCCGGTGGTGTTTCTACCACCTAAAGTGATGTCGCCGGTGTTAATCAATTGCGCCTGATTTTTGACGATCAGCGCTTCCTGATCGTTAGCATCACCGCTCAGTGGCGCATGGTTGACCAACAATGTATCGGGATTGAACTGGGTTGCCGGATTGATGGCTTCGCCTTGTAAGCTGTACTTATTGCCGTCGGCAATGGCGGCCGTCGCGCCGACGCCAATCAATTTGATGCGCGCGTTAGCATCAATGGTGGCTTGCGCACCATCGGTAATTTCAATGCCACGCGCATACATGCCCGCAATATTAAACGTGCCGCCATTCGTATTCACGTCAGTGTACTGGCCGCTACCGTACACGCCGGTGGCGAAGCTGTTGGTCATTGAGAGCGTGCGGCCTGTGCCGTCGAAGTCTGCACCATCCTCAACGCGGAAAATCGTGCCGCCGTAAACCGATGAGAGATAGCTGCCGTTGGCGGGTAAATTGATTCTGGCGTTGGGACCAATGGCGTAAAAACTGATTTGTCGCCCGGTGAACAGACTTGAGCTGGGAACGGAAACGGGAATTGAATTGGCGCTGACATCAATGGCGGCACTGCCTTCCGCGCGAATACCAATGCCGTTGGTGCCGCCGAGGCGAATCGGCCCGGTAAGATTGGCGTACGCGGTGCCGCCGGGATCACCCTTCACCCAAACCGCCGTGTTATACGACGTTCCGTAGCGATCGCCATCGCCGAGAACGTTAATCGCACCGCTGGAATATGCTTCTGAATCATTGCCATCACGCGCGATGACTTTGAGACCGGTGCTGTTGAAGCCATTCACATTGATGGCTCCGGCATTGATCACTTTGTTACTGAGACTGCCGGAATCGAGCACCAACATGCCAACGTTTTCTGCCGGATTGGGCTGCGCCTGGCCGTTGATATCAATCACGCCGTTGTTGATGGTGGTCGCGTGCGGAGCCAGTTCCACGCGCATGCCTGTGGCATTTTGCACTTTGGATCCGATAACAATATTGCCATTATTGATGGCGCTGGAATCAAGCAGTTGCAAGATGCCGTTAACGCCACCGCTCATGTTGACCGCGACATCTTGCGTGGCATCACTTTTGCGATTTTGCGGTGAACGTCCGATGTAAATCGTGCCGTCTTTGGCGTTCACAAAGCTGCCTTGCCCATCACTACTCGGCATCACGCCAGACGCTGAGCCACCGTTGGAAACGTCGCTGACGCCGACATTAATATTACCGTGATTGACTACCTTACTGTTGTAGGTGGTGATGCCCGCGCTGTATCCCGCGCCGGGTTGCAGATTGATCACGCCACGATTGATAAATTTGCTGCCATACGCGGCGCTCACTGCGGTTCCACCGTTGCCGATAGTGCTGAGATCCACGCCGTTGCCATCAGCGTTATTTAGGAAGCCGCTGTTGATGACGCCGTTATTGAATCCACGAGCGCCCTTTAGTAATTCCAAACCCGAACCGGTGCTTGAAAGTTTGCCGTTGATAATCGCTTTCGCGCCGTTGCTGGCGCGCATCACCGCGCTATCGCTGTTGACCACTTCGAGCGTTTTGCCACGATTGATTTTGACTGTCGCTTTTGGCCGATCAGCGCTGAGTACCACTTGATCGAATATTGGCAACGCCACTTCATCATCGAAGTTATTCGTGCTCATGCGGTACACCACGCGGCCATCGCGCAGTTTGAAGGCTTTGTTAAATTCGGTGTTGTAGTTATCAGTAATGACATTGCCGTTGGCAAGTTGCTCGATCAGCCAGTCATTGTATTGGCGCAACTCACTGAGGTTAGTGACGTTGAATTGGGTAACCCCACCATCGTAAGTGCCAACGCTAAATTCACCAGCATATTCCACTACGTTGCCGACATCGTAAGCTAAACGATCGCCACCATAAGGCGTGGTGCCTGCGGTAAAAGTGATGCGGTTGTTTGAATTCCAGTTTAAATTCCCTTTCTTAGTGGCGGTAAATAACTGGCTTTGCTTCGCTGCCATCGACCAACTATTACTGGAGGAATTGATTGCGGCATTGTGCTTGCCAATATCGACATTCAAGGTCCCGTTACTAACAGACGCCACACGCGCATCGATATATTGTTTGTCATTAACATCAAAATAATCTGGCACCACTGTGTCGAGATTAACCGAAGATAAATCAACCAGTTCTGCGCTATTAAACACCTGATAATTGATATAGGTATGATAATTTGGGTCAAGTACGCCAATGGTGTAATTCTGCGGTCCAATTTGTAATCGTTCCGCACCAATGACGTTATCATTGATGATACGGCCTATTGATCGCAATTCACCAATCGTCACATTGCCTACGCCACTTTCGCCGGGCGTAAAGCGCGGCAATCCGCTCAGCGTTTGCGTACTGCCATTACATAAACAGTAAGCACCAACCTTATTGTCATTAATTTCAGGCGTATAAGGCTTTAATATCGCTGCTGTTGTCGGCAACACAGGGAACATCACGCCTTGCGCCGCCACAAGGCTCAGTAACACCGGATTTAATTTAAACACGTTGTTTTCCTCATGCAGAGAAAAGACAAAACGCGCACGGCTTATTACCGTTGCGCTTTAGGTTTGTTTAAGTAAGTGAATTATTTTGTTTCAGCTTTTTGATTTTTGAAATCGGGTGAAATGAGTATCTACGCTTTGTCTGGAAAACGTCCAATTTGAGTTAAGGAATTGTGAGATGGGAGAGAGGATTTAGGAGTTTAACTAAAAGAATAAAATAACACGATGGATCTAATTTAATGCAGCACCCTATTTAAATAGGGGGATATGCCCCTTATTATCGAGCCGATTATTAACCTAAGGGCCAGGCCGCCAATCCCTTTATCTCCTTCAGCACAAACATACTCTGCATCTCCTTTATCCCCGGCAATCTTCGTATAACCGACATGGCGAATTCCGCGTAAGCATCCATATACGCCGCCACCACCTGTAATAAAAAATCCGCATCGCCGCCGATGCTGTAGCAGGAAACCACATTATCCAGCGCCATCACTTCTTGTTCGAATTTACGCGCTTCGGCTTCGCTGTGGCTATCAATGGTGACGCGTACAAACACCATCACATTAAGGCCAATCTTTTTTCGATTAAGTACCGCGCGATAACCCTGAATCACTTCGTCCTCTTCCAGCTTGCGTACTTTGCGCCAGGTTGGGGATGCTGAGAGGCCAATTTCGTCGGCGAGATGTTGGTTGGTGATGCGCGCGTCCTGCTGCAACTGCTGGAGGATTTTGATATCTGTCTTGCTTAAGCTCATAAATGGAAAATCCTTTCCTTTGTTTAGCGATTAAGGGATTTTTTATCCCTAATCCATTCCTTTTGCAACGTATTCAGAAAGCACTTTCCTTTAGGGCTGCGGCATACTTTTTGTCTGATGATTGCCGTCAGAATCATTGCGCGGATGTAGCCAGGTCGCCATGAATGGCGACCCTACGGCGTAGGGTGCGCATTAATGCGCACCGGAAATACCAGCGTTATTCGCAGAACCGCGTACCTATAACCCACTCAAAGTGAAGCCTGAATCATGAATTTCGACGCAAACACCCATCGCTGCACCATCGTGATTGATCAGCAACTGCCCGCCGGATTGGCGATGAACGCTGTCAGCGTTATCGGCATTAGTTTTGGAAAATTGATAGGAAATTTGGTGGGGCCGGAGCAGCAAAGCCTGGATGGCGTTAATTATCCCGGCGTCATCTACGCGCCGCTGCCGGTGTTATTGGCGGACGGCAATTATCTGCGCGAGTTGCAGCAAATAAGCGGCGCGGATAGTGAGATTTTTGCGATGCCGTTCAGCGCGCTGGCGCAATCCTGTAAAACGTACGAAGAATATGGCGAACGTATTGCTGCCGCGCACAGCGATCAGATCGAGTTGGTGGCGATCGGTTTGATCGGTCCAAAGAAGAAAATTACCCGTTTAACCGGCAATTTGAAGCTGTATCGCTAAACATCCTCTTCGGCGGCGAACCACGCAGGCGGCTGGCCGACGTAGCGACTGAACGCCACGCTGAAGGCGCTGGCGGAGCGATAGCCGACGCGCTCTGCCACTTCAGCCACCGCCATGCTTTTACCGCGCAGCAAATTTTTCGCCAGCGCCATGCGCCACGTCAGCAAGTAGACCATCGGCGCCACGCCAACCGCTTCGCGGAAACGCACAAAGAAAGAGGAACGTGACAGCGCGGCGGCTTTCGCCAGTTCGGCCACCGTCCAGCTGTGCGCAGGATTGGCATGGATGGCGCGGATTGCCGCCGCCAGCCGTTCGTCAGCTAACCCGCTCATCACGCCAGGACACGCATTACAAATCGGCATCGATCGCAGCGCCTCAATTAATAGCAGCTCCAGTAAGCGTTCCAGCACCACATGACGCGCCGGTCGCTGCGCGCGGCATTCATCCATCACCAACTGCACAAGCGTGGTCAGGCGCGATTCGCCGCGCATGGAGAACACCCAGCTTGAGCCGTATCAGCCGCTGTTAGATGGCGTGTTCAGCGCGATGCAGCAGCCACAACCGACCACCAAGGCGCTGGATGTGGCGGAAGCGGTGTGGCGTGCGGCGACCGATCCGCATGCTCCGATGCGCATTCCAGCCGGTGAAGATGCGGTGGCGCTGGCGAACGAAGTGGATTAACTGTGAATTTCGGCGACTGCCATGGTGAAAACCAGCGGTAGTTCGCCGAGGTTCGCATAACTGTGCGGTGCAGCGGTTTTCGCCACTGCTGAACTGCCGCGGGGTACCTGCAAATGCTGTTCGTCAACCTTCAGCGTGAGCTCACCCTGCTCAACATGCAGCAGTTCGTAAGTGCGCTGCGGATGGCCCGGCGAGGCAAACTGTTCGCCGGGAAACATCTTCCATCGCCACAGCTCAATCATATCCGGCCCTTGCGTGCCGGCCAGCAAACGCGCCGTGCCGCCCTTGTCGCCTTGCCACAGCACCGGAATGTCCTCTTCAGCCACCAGATGCGCCAGCGGATTGGCGGTGACATTCACAATATCGGCCACCGATATTCCCAGCGCTGCCGCCACTTTGCACAAAATGGCGATGCTGGGATTCGCGCTGCCTTTTTCAATCTCAACTAACATGCCTTTACTGACGCCCGCACGGCGTGAAAGCTCATCCAGCGACAGTTTTTGCTGTTGGCGGTAGCTTTTGACGCTGATTGAAACGGCGGCGCTGACATAGTCGATATCAGAACCCGTTTCGGTCATTTTATTGACTTTCATCTTCATCGGTCACTATCATGGAATAAATTAGTCATTAAAGGATTATGTTATGTTCGCCTTTCGCCCGTCAATCGATCCTTCCGTTACTGCTTTAGCGCCTGACTTTACCGCGCTCAGCATTTTAGTTCAGGCTGCACCAGTGTTGCGTCCGCAAGTTGGTGGGGAAGCCTTAGCGCAAGCTTGTCGCGATATGATGCAGGATGATTTTCCGTGGGCTGAAGCACATCTGACGCAATGGACGGAAATGTTCAAACATTTTGGTGCCAAACCGAAACGTACGCCCTGTTCGGCAGATGCCTTGCGCAAGCGCGTGCAGCGCGACGGATCAATGGCAGCCATCGATCCAATCGTGGATCTCTACAATGCGGTGAGCATTCGTTTCGCCATTCCGGTTGGTGGTGAGAATGTGGCCGCTTACGTGGGGAACCCGCGGCTGACGCGCGCCGATGGCAGCGAACCCTTCGATGTCTATAAAGAAGGCGTCTTGAGCCATGAATCTCCCGAACCTGGCGAAGTGGTGTGGCGGGATGACGCAGGCGTAACTTGTCGTCGCTGGAACTGGCGACAAGGTGTGCGCACGCGTCTCAGTATTGAGCAAACGCAGATGTGGTTTGTGCTGGAGCGATTACCGGCGATGCCACTCGAAGCATTGCAACATGCGGGCGATATGCTGGAGCAAGGTATTAAGCAGATGATGCCCGGCGCTATTATCGAACGCAGTTTACTTGGCAATATCAATCACTAATCGCTATGTTGTCACTCTCGCCTGCCACCTTTTAGGAATCGGAATGCACATCAGCCTGCTGGCACAACAGCCACAGTTTTTGGATGCGGTGACGCAAATGCTGCATCAAGAATGGTCGGATTTCCCCAACTGGCGCGATGCGGCAGTGATTGAGCAGCGATTACAGGCGCGCAATGCCGCCGAGGCCAAAACGCTGACGCTGGTGGCCACCACAAGCGATGGCGAATTGTTGGCGACCGCCAGCATTATCCATTACGAACTGCACGATATCGCCGAGCGCGAGTTTTGGCTCGGCGAAGTCATTACTGCCGCAGCACATCGTGGTAAAGGATTGGCGAGTGGCTTGGTGACGCGCTTAATTACCGAAGCGCGTCAGCGTGGGATTACCGCATTGTGGCTGTATACGCCGGATCAACAAGCGCTCTATCGCCGCTTCGGCTGGCAGGATGTGGAGCAGCGCGAGATTGCTGATGAAGATGTTACGGTGATGAAGTTGGTGCTCTAAGTCGATTTTGCCAACGCCTGCAGCGCCGCCAATCCGTCGCGTGCCATCCATGTGCGCAGCGGCGCAAACAGCGGTTGCGGCAGATTCTCTGGTGCGAACCATTGCCATCCGTGGCACTTTTCAGGCTCCATCAGTTGTGGTTCACCGATTGCGTCCTGCGCCACCATCAGTAGCGTAATGTAGTGCTTGTTGACCTCGGGAAACACATCGCTAACGAACGCGCCGTTTTGCAGTTCACCCAGCTGTAAGCCAGTTTCTTCCAGCACTTCGCGACGCGCACAGGCTTCCGGCGATTCGCCAAACTCCAGATGACCGCCCGGCGCAGACCAGTCGCCCGCGCCGTGGCTGCCTTTGCGTTGTCCCAATAACAATTTGCCGTCGCGGAAAATTAAAACGCCGATTCCCACTTGTGGTGACATCGTTGCTCCTTGTTTTGCCAGGTCGTCATAAATGACGACCCTACGTGAAAAAATTGCCCCACGTTTTATCACATTCTGTGCCGCGCGTTTACCGCTGAGGTTTAAACCGCAGCGCCATTAGCATTAGTAACACAATGCCTACGCTCATGATTATCCACGCACTATCCAGCGAGGCGGCGCGGTCACGCACGATGCCAGCGATCAGCGGCATCAACGCCGCCAGCAAATAACCGCCGCCCTGCACCAAGGAGAGCAATGTGCCCGCCTCTTCCGGCGTGCGCGCGTGATCGAGCGTGACGATCAGCGAGAGCGGGAACAGCGCGCCAATGCCTAACCCAAGCAGCAATGTAGGCAGCCACGCCTGCGCCCCGCCAAGCCACAGCAGACTGATCAAGCCCAGCAGAATCGAAGTTAACACCACCAGCAACGGACGGCGACGATCGCGGAAGCGATGAATCAACGCCGATAGCACAAAACCCGCGGCAACTTCCGTCAGCGTGAGCGCGCCCAGCACGTAGCCGCTTTGTTCAGGTTGCCAGCCGTGCTGCATGTAAAACGGCGGCAGCCACGCCAGCACCAAGGTGTACGCGCCGGTGCCAATGCCAAAGAAGATCATCAACAGCCAGGCACGCGGTGAGCGAGCAGTGCGTGGAGCCTGGCTACTTTGCATTGGCGTTACGCCGCGTGAAAACGTCAACCACAGCAACAGCGCGATGACTGCGGGGACAACAGGAATTGCCAGCGTTAACGTTAATCCTTGCGCATTCGCCAGTGGCGCGGCGCTGGCGGCGGCAATCGCTGCGCCCGCCATAATCCCGGTGGTGAACAGCGCCATCAGCGTGCCTGCTTTCGCACCAAAGTGACGTTTGATCTGCGCTGGCATCAAGGCCTGAATTAATCCGATACCGCAACCCGCCACCAACGCGCTGATAATCAATGCGGTGGCAGATTGGTCGAATCCACGCGCCACGCTCGCCAGCGCTAGCAACAGCAATCCGGCAGCGATACCGCGCACTTCGCCAAGCCGGCGCAACAGCAGCGGCCCGGCCAGCGCAGCCAATCCCATCATGATTACCGGCAATGTGGTGAGCAGGCTAAGCTGCGTAGCGCTGAGTTGCGCGTCGCGCTGCAGTAGCGGAAACAACGGCCCCATCGCTGCCATAATCGGCCGCAAATTCAGTGCGATAACAAAAACCAGTAAGGCAAACATCCCAACCGCGGGTAAAGTACGATTCACTTTGCATCTCCATGCTCATTAAAAGTATCTTAACGTTAAGATACTTTTCGCAGCAGCAAAAGCCCATGCGCACAAAGCAACAAATGGGGATGTAATGTGGTCGCCATAAATGGCGCGTTTTTCGTAGGGTGCGCATTCATGCGCACCTTCTCAAGATAAACTGAGGAGTTAGCCGTTGACCGATCATGTCGATTTTGTGGTGGAACAATGGGCCAGCGCGATGCCGGAGCTGGATGCATCGTCGATGGCGGTTTTTGGCCGCATGCTGCGCATCATGAAACATTTGGCGAAAACCCGTGCTGAAGCGCTGGCGCCGTTTGGATTTCGCGATGGCGAGTTTGATGTGCTAGCGACGCTGCGGCGCGCGGGCGCGCCCTATCGCTTATCGCCGACCCAGCTGTATAAATCATTGCTGATAACATCGGGCGCGATGACCAATCGGCTCAATCGGCTGGAAGAAGTGGGTTCGATTGTGCGCGTTGCCGATCCCGAGGATAAGCGCAGCATGCTGGTGGCGCTGACTGAAGAAGGATTAGCTAAGATCGAGCAAGCGCTGCTGGTGCATACTCAAACGCAAAATAGCCTGCTGGAAACGCTGGATGCGTCGCAGCAAACGCAGCTGAAAACCTTGCTGAGTCAACTGTTGGTGGCAACGGAAGCGGAAAGGTAAAAACGCTGTTGCTGATGTGTCAAATAATGAATTAATTCAGCGCATTTTCTATTAAAGTAACCGTCCCGCCAGGCCTTTTTACGGATTAGAGATGAGCAATAAATACGCCCCATCGCAGATTTTTCTTCATTGGTTGACCTTCCTGTTGGTCGTCACTGCGTATTGCACCATGGAATTTCGTGGCTTGGCGACGCGCGGTTCGTGGCAAGGCTTTGCGATGATTATTGGTCACTTCAGCGCAGGAAGTTGTGTGCTGGTGATTATGCTGTCACGCATCATGCTGCGTTTTCGCCATCGCAGCCCGGCAATTGTGCCAAAACCGCCGCATTGGCAAACCGGCCTGGCGCATCTGATGCATCTGGCGATCTACGTGTTTTTCATCGTCTTGCCGACGCTGGGGATTTTGTCGCGCTTCTATATGGGCCGCACTTGGTGGATTTTCGGCATTCCGATGCCGGTGAGTGGCGATCCGGATCCGGATTTCGCCGATACGATTGCGGGCTGGCATGAGACCCTAGCGCCTTATGGTTACTGGCTGATCGGTATCCACGCCGTTGCCGCGCTGGCGCACCATTATCTGTTCAAAGACAATACGTTAGTGCGCATGATGCCGTCGCGCCGCTCGCGCGCTAAAACGTCAGACTAAAGCTATCGTCGAGCAGCGCCAGAATCTCGCTTTCCGGCAAACCGTTCTCAAGCGTGATGCTCAGCCAATGCTCTTTGTTCATGTGGTAAGCCGGATAAACGCCGGCCAACTGGCGCAGCGATCCAATCAGTTCAGGCCGCGCTTTGATGTTCATCACGTCAATTACCGGCCCATCCGGCAAACCGAGTTTGTGACTCTCCAGCGGGAACACCAGCGCAAACCATTTGCGGTGCCGCGGATGACGCAGCACCGCATATTCACTGTGCTTTTTCCACGGATAATCGGGTTCTACCTGATAGTGCTGATTGATGTAGTCGAACAGCTGCTGGCGTTGCATGCATCCTCCGTGGTGAATGCGGGATAAAGGCCGCCGAAGATGGCGGCCCCTCAGACTTTATAAAGCTGAAGCAAAAGTTGCCAGTGTTCGATTAAAACGTGCAGATTCTTCGATAAATGGCGCATGGCCAGAATTGGCAAACATCTGTGTCTGAATACGCGGATTGATACGCTTTACTCTGGCGAGAGATGCAGCAGGATTCACCAATGCATCATGCTCACCGTAGATAAACAGCAGCGGCACACGCGAATTTTTTACTCCTTTTTCCAAGGCAATGGTCATGGTTGGCACCGCTCGTTGCATGGGCCATGCAGCCAGCGCGGCGTTAGCCAGCAGACGTTCAAAGGTTGTGCGGTCAGGTTGCTGATAGAAGCAAAGGTGTAGAAAGGCCCGCTCGCCATCCAGATGCGTTTTCAAATCACTTGCCGTCATTGCACCATACACTTCATGCGCCGGAATCAAAGTGGGATTAAGTTCTACCACACCGTCGACGTAGATAGCGCCACTGATATTACCGTCACCGTAGGCCGCCAGATAGTTGGTGATCACCGCTCCGCCTAATGACCATCCGACCAATAGCGGCTTATTTGCATGGCTTTGATTAATCACTGCGCGGAGATCGTCGGCCCAGCGTTTTCCATCGCGGTAAGCTGATTCTTGTTCAGGCTTGTCGGATAAACCGTGCCCACGCATATCGAAAGTAATCAGCCGATAGCGTTGCTGTAACTGCGCATCACTGATCTGTTTTTCCCAGTTTAAGTGGCTGCCAAGCAAACCGTGAATAAACACAATAGGTAAACCATTAGGATTACCTGATTCCTGTACTGCAAGCCTTACGCCATCTGGCGCGGTAATGGTGTACTGCTTCTCAGCGGCAAACAGCGTGGCAGAAAAGAGCATGAGAACGACGACAAACAGTGTGCGTTTAATAAGTAACAGCATAAAAAGTCTCCTTAAATGAATGATTCCCGGCTATCCTGAACCCTGACACTGATGTCAGAGTCAAGCCGCTTTATGGGGAGTCACTTATGCAGTTATCAATTGGAGAGCTGGCAAGAGAGACAGGCGTGAGCGTGCGCGCCATTCGTCATTACGATCGCCATCATCTGCTAACTTCAACACGTGCCTGCAATGGATACCGTTTTTTCCCGCCACAGGCGATAACCCAGGTGCGCCAGATTCAACGGCTGATCAATACCGGTTTCAGCATCGCCGAAATCTGCTCTTTTCCGGATTGTATGCGCATGATCGAAGGGGCAGCATTCTGCCCGGAAACTCAGGCTGTGCAATATAAGCGACTGGCGGATATTGAACGCCAAATTAGTGAACTCGAATCTCGCCGGGCATTGCTGATGGCCACGCTGGCTGAAGGCATCACCCGATGATGCGGTTTTATATCAACAGCGCGGTCAGTAATGTTCTTTGCGGATAAATTTTTGCGCTAAATCAGCGCTCTTAGACCAGGGAAGTGAGTGATGTTCCATCTGATTTTCAGCATACCGAGCTGGTATGTGATCGCCCGATTTTTGTTCCCGTTAGCCATGCCCTTGCTGTTAAAAATCATCCTGTCTTTGCTGGTGTTGCTGGCTTCGCAATATCTGCTGGTGAGCCGTTTTACCTCTGGCAGCATGTTCTCGCCGGAAATGCCGCGCGCCATCGTCATCCTGTTCAACTGGGGTTTCAGCGCCGTTTTATTCCTCGCGCTGACGCAATTTTTGATTGATGCAGTGGCGCTGGTTTCGCTGTTGTTCCGCCATCCGTTCGAAATCGTGCCCGCGGTGCGTTATGTGGCGGCGGCGTTTGCCTTGATTCTGGCCACGGTTGGCGTTTATCAGGCCATCCGCGTTCCGCCCATCAAAGATGTGACAATCGAAATCGACAACCTTCCGCGCGAATTCGAAGGCTATCAACTGTTGCAGTTAACGGACATGCACATCACCAAACTTTTTAATGAGAAATGGACGCGCGCGCTAGTGCAAAAAGCCATGACGCTGGACGTTGACTTGATTCTGGTCACCGGCGATGTGATTGACGGCACGCTGCAGAACCGTCGTGCGGACGTCGAACCGCTGCGCGGATTACACGCGCGCGATGGCGTTTTCGCCATCACCGGCAATCACGAATATTTCTTTGAGCAGGAGCGCTGGACCGCACATCTGGCGTTGCTAGGTCTGGAGCCGTTACTCAATCGCCATACGGTGATTAAGCGCGATAACGCCGAGCTGGTGATCGCCGGCATGCCGGATACGTCAGCAGCACGACGTGGCGCAGTTGGCCCCAATTTGGAACTGGCGCTGGCCGGTGCGCCGGAAAACGCTCCGGTGATCTTGCTCGACCACCAGCCGCGCAACGCCCGGCAAAACGCATTGAAAAACATCGATCTACAGCTGTCTGGCCACACGCACGGCGGCCTGATTGTTGGCTTCGATCGCCTGTTTGCCAAACCCAACGCGGGTTTCGTGTCGGGTTTGTATCAGGTCGACGGCATGCAACTCTACGTCAACAACGGCACCGCGCTGTGGCCTGGCATGGCGGTGCGTTTGGGCCGCCCCTCAGAGTTGACCCGCATTACGCTGCAGCGCAAACCGTAACGCACTTAAGATTGTGGGATTGCCCGCGAGGCATCCCACAATCTCATCATCTGTGCGATTCCGCGCTCAACTTCGTGGAGAGGAACGTCATCGCGCGCTAGCGTTGAGATCCCCAGCATAAAACTGTTGAAGCTGACCGCCAGCGAAAGCGTCTCCTCCTCATCCCGCAACTCACCGCTGCCGATCCCTCTTTCAACGCAATGCTTTATCCCTTCACGGGTGCGCATGCGCGATGCTTCAAGCGGTTTAAGCACGTGGCGATTTTCCTCAGAACAGGAAGACATCACGCTTAGCGCAACCATGCATCCACGCGGATGCGCAGGATCGTACTGCATTCTGGCGGAGTTGAGCAGCGCGGTTTCCAGCGCCTGCCGAGCGGGCACGCGGGTATCCCACAAAGCTTCCGTGACCTGAGCATGGGTTTGCAAATAACAGTTCACGGCTTCAGCAAAGAGTGCCTCTTTCGATCCAAACGCGGCGTAGAAGCTTGGCGCGGTGATGCCTTTGCCTATTGAGGCTTTGAGCTGCGCCAGCGAGGTTGATTCATAGCCGTTTTCCCAGAAAAGGTGCATCGCTTTGATCACCGCTTCATCCCTATCAAATTGTCTTGGTCTGCCTGTTCTCATCATCACATCCTCCGCCATTTATACTAATCGATACAGAATTCATTGACAACGCACAGCTCACCTCCGCAATATAAATACCGATCGATACATATATCCATGGCGCTTCGCGGCGCTGTTGCAAATCAAGAGCAGGCTAAATAATGAATTCAACGTTTAAGCACGAAGAAGCCCAACGGCTGCCAATCCTGGCGCTTTTGGCGCTCGCAATGGCAGGTTTTATCTGCATCCTGACTGAAACCATACCCGCGGGATTGCTGCCACAAATCAGTCAGGGGCTTAATATTTCCCCCTCGCTGGCCGGTCAATGGGTTACCGCCTATGCAGCCGGTTCGCTACTGGCCGCGATTCCGCTCACATTGCTGACCCGAAGCTGGTCGCGCCGGGTTGTGCTGCTGAGCACCGTGTGTGGATTTCTGCTATTTAACACTCTTACCGCCGTCTCTTCTGACGTTGTCATCATCTTAATAGCGCGATTTTTTGCTGGTGCGTCAGCCGGTTTGGCGTGGAGTCTGATTGCGGGCTATGCGCGAAGAATGGTGGTTCCATCGCTGCAGGGACGCGCATTGGCGCTCGCCATGGTCGGCACGCCAATCGCCCTTTCAATCGGCGTCCCGGCAGGCACATGGATGGGATCGTTGCTGGGATGGCGTCTGACTTTTGCCGCCATGTCGGGACTCTCGATTATTCTGATTGGCTGGATTCTGCTGGCCGTGCCGAACTATCCCGGCCAATCGGCCACGCAAAAAATGCCGCTCGGCGCAGTGTTACGCCTCCCCGGCGTATGTGCCGTGCTTGCTGTGGTGCTGACCTGGATGCTTGCGCATAACATTCTCTATACCTACATCGCGCCGTTTATTACTTCAGCCGGTCTGGCGCATCGCGTGGATGTGGTGCTGCTGATCTTTGGCATCGCGGCATTGGGTGGAATATTCATTACCGGCAAGATCATTGATACGCATCTGCGCAAAGCGGTGCTGCTGTCACTCTCCATCTTTGCTGCGGTGTCGGTGATTTTTGGTCTGAGTACGCCAACACCCGCCGTGATCTATGCGGGCATAGCCGTTTGGGGACTCACCTTCGGTGGTGCCGCGACGCTGCTGCAAACGGCTCTGGCAGATGCCGCCGGCGAATATGCCGATGTCGCGCTCTCCATGAATGTCGTCACCTGGAACAGCGCTATCGCCCTCGGCGGTTTGACCGGCGGAATGTTGCTGGAACATGTCGGCTCCCAATCTTTTCCGTGGGCGATTCTGCTATTGCTGTTGGTCGCGTTGGGAATTGCGCTGCGTGCTAAGCAGGGTTTCCCGGCTGAGAACTGCCGGGCGAAAACGTCACTCAGCCCGGCCAGCGAGACTGACGGATAACGCGACAGAAATTGAGCGGTGAAAAATCCGGCTCTTTATCCTTAATCACATCGGCTTTTACATTGCCAAAGGTGGTGTCCGGTTTAAGCCGGATGCCATCATAAAAGGCCTGAATGATCGCCTCCTTGAATGCCGCCGGGCGCGGATAGTTCGCCGTCACGGCGCCAATCTCCTCTTCCGCAAACTTCTCATAACCGATGCCCAGCACGTCCATCTCCACGCCAGCGGTAACCAGCGCTATTTCTGGTGCCATAAACTCCGGGATTCCCGGCGTTGTGTGCAGCGCAATCGCGGTCCACACCTTATCGATATCGCTGCTGGCGATGCCGTAGCCCTGCAAAAATGCCCGCGCGGCATTGGCGCTATCTACCTCAAAACGCTTATCGCAGCTGCAGTGTTCGTGCGTCAGGCCGATGTCATGGAACATGCAGCCGATATACAGCAGCTCGCGATCGACGTTAACTCCACGCTGCTGCCCCGCTAGCGCGCCCCAGTAATAGACGCGGCTGGAGTGGTTAAACAGCAACTCTGATTCGGTATCGCGCACAAACTCTGTCGCTTCGCGGGCCATTTTGCTATCCGGGATGCGGATGCCGGTAATATTTACGCTCATTTTTTCTCTCCTGTTGGTTGTCTTTTTCTACCATAGAGCGCAGGCTAAAAGTCTTAAAGTGCCCAATGCAGACGATTAAAGACATTGTGATGTTTTGCGACATGAGGAATTGAATGCGTCATGAAATAGCGATTTTGGCGGTGCCGGGCGTGCAGTTACTCGACGTTTGCGGCCCGCTGGATGTGTTTGCCGAAGCCAACCGTCTGCTGCAGCGGCAGATTTACACGCCACGCATTATCGCGATTGAGGGCGGAGAAATTCACGCATCATCCGGCGTGCGGCTGAGCGCAGATTTGCAGCTGGCTGAAACACTGAACTATGCGCCGCATACCTTTCTGATTGCGGGTGCGCCGGGCATAGAAAATTTTGCTGCCGATAACAACCTGCTGCATGCGCTGAGCGGTTTATGCCAGCGCAGCCAGCGTTTCGGTTCGGTGTGCAGCGGCGCATTGCTGCTGGCGCGGACCGGATTGCTGGCCGGAAAGCGCGTCACCACGCACTGGGAAAGCGCCGCTTTACTGGCTTCACGTTTTCCCGAGATCACCGTAGATGCCGATGCGTTGTGCGTTGCAGATGGGCGAGTGCGTACCGCCGCGGGCGTTACGTCTGGGCTGGATCTGGCGCTGCGTCTGGTGGAAGAGGATCTTGGGCGAGAAGTTGCGATTGAGATCGCCGCGCATCTTGTGATGTTTTTCCGGCGTCCGGTCAATCAGGCGCATTTTATGCGCAGCAACAGCGCATCGTTGCGCGGCCGCTCGGCGTTGCAGGAGTTACAGCGTTGGGTGATTTCGCATCTGGCGGAAGTTAAAACCGTGGCGATGATGGCCGAACATATGGCGATCAGTGAAAGGCATTTGACGCGATTGTTCCGCAATGAGTTGGGGATGACGCCGGGACAATGGCTGGAACGCGAGCGCGTAGCGAAAGCGAAACAGCTGCTGGAGCAAAAATCGCTGCCCGCAAAAACGCTGGCATTACAGTGCGGATTTTCCGGCGCTGACGTGATGCGGCGAGTATTCAGCCGCGTCACCGGCATCACACCCGCCGCATATCGCAAAATGCAGCGTTTCTCGTAGGGTCGCCATTTATGGCGACCAGGTGCACGTCAACGCACATCCTACAATTTCGCAAACGCCAGCAAATCAGGATTAATCTGCTCAGGATGCGTCGCGAACATACCGTGCGACAAGCCTGGGTAGGTTTTCAGCGTGCCCTGTTTCAGCAGCTTAATCGCCTTATGCGCCGAATCATCAATCGGCACCACCTGATCGTCTTCCCCGTGCAGCACCAAAACCGGCACGGTGATCGCTTTTAAATCTTCGGTAAAATCGGTTTCCGAGAAGGCAGTGATACAGTCGTACTGCGCCTTAGCGCCGCCCGCCATGCCCTGACGCCACCAGTTATCGATCAAACCCTGGCTCACTTTCGCACCCGGACGGTTAAAGCCGTAGAACGGCCCCGCTGGCACATCGATAAAGAACTGCGCGCGGTTAGCGGCCAGCGCTGAGCGGAAACCGTCAAACACCTCTTTCGGCAAGCCTTCAGGATTGGCGGCGGTTTGCAACATGATTGGCGGCACGGCGCCCATCAACACCGCTTTCGCTACGCGGCCTTTCTCGGCATGCGCCACATAACGCGCCACTTCACCGCCACCGGTTGAGTGACCGATATGGATGGCGTTGCGCAGATCCAGCGCTTTGGCCAGTTCTGCCACGTCGGCGGCGTATGTGGTCATATCGTTGCCGCTAGCGGTTTGGTCAGAACGCCCGTGGCCGCGACGGTCGTGGGCGATAACGCGATAACCCTGTGCCAGGAAGAACAACATTTGGTTGTCCCAGTCATCGGCGCTTAAAGGCCAGCCGTGGTGAAACACTACCGGTTGCGCGTTTTTTGGGCCCCAGTCTTTGTAAAAGATTTTGGTACCGTCTTGAGTGGTGATGATGCCGTTGCTCATGAGTAAGTCCTCTGTAAGTGATTGTCTGCGTTCGATGGGCTTATTGTCACGGAAAGCGGCAGCGGCTAATATTGTCAAATATGACACATTAGGGTCCGTAACTGACAAATGATGAAAACTGCAGAAAACAGCGTTGTGGCGGAGATTGGCCTGGTACTTTATCCCGATTGCCAGCTCGCGGCGATTTATGGCTTAACCGATATGTTCAGGATTGCCGCGGAATGGGCGGAAAATATATCGGGTGAGGAGCGCAAGCGGACGATTCGTGTCTCACATTGGCAGATCGATGCGCACAGCGATCACATGGTTTGCGTCTGGGATAGCCATCCCGATACGCCACATCGATTGAGCCACGTGATTGCGCCGCCAAGTCTGGTGGTGCCAGCGAAAATGGTGCCCATGAAGGTGCCTGCCAACTGGATGAGCGGGCTTTATGATGAAGGCGTAACGCTCTGTTCGGTGTGCGCCGGTGCCTTTGTGCTGGCCGAAACCGGACTGATCGATCACCGTCGCGCCACCACGCACTGGGCCTTTGCGCAGACGCTGTCAGAGCGTTTTCCTGCGGTAGACGTCGCGGTGGAAAATATGGTGATTGACGATGGCGACATTATTACCGCCGGTGGGATTTTGGCGTGGACGGATTTGGGTTTAACGCTGATCGAAAAAGTGCTCGGCACCGGCACCATGCTGGCGACCTCACGCTTTTTACTGATCGACCCGCCGCGACGCGAGCAAAGCACCTATTCGGCATTTATCCCCAATTTCGATCACGGTGATAGCCAAATTCTGCGCGCGCAGCATCATCTTCATGCCCATGTTGCTGAGCAGCACAGCATTGAGAGCATGTCGGCGCTGGCAAGCATGACGCCACGTACTTTTCTGCGCCATTTCCAGAAAGCGACCGGCCTGCGGCCAACGGATTATTTGCAGCAGGTACGCATTATGAAAGCGCGCGACGCGCTGGAGCTGAGTAATCGTTCGGTCGATCAGATCGCCTGGGAGATCGGCTACAGCGACCCTTCCGCTTTCCGCAAAATTTTCCGCAAGCTGACCGGCGTCACGCCCGGCCAGTATCGGCAGCGGTTTGGTACCCGGTAACATAATTAGCGTCCATCACAGCAGGAAAATTGCCGTTTTCCTGCCATGATTACGTTCGTCCCGTTCCGATTACTTGCTAAGGATTACTATGCCACTGCGTTCGCTTCAGGCTCTGTGTCTGGTTAACTTTTTTATGGCTGACGTACGAGATGGTCTTGGGCCTTTTCTCGGCATATTTCTGACAGAACGCCACTGGAATGCAGGAGATATTGGCTGGGTGATGACCGCCGGTGGCCTTGCAGGGCTGGTTGCCACCCTGCCGGCGGGTTTAGCCACAGACGCTACTCGCCATAAACGATCGTTGCTGCTCATCGGTTCACTCCTGATCACCCTATCCACCTTGCTGCTGTGGTATTTCCATCAGGGATGGATCGTGGTTTTATCGCAGATTGTGACTGGCCTTTCCGCCGCGCTCATCGCGCCGATGTTGACGGGTATTACCCTTGGCCTGGCCGGTCCGCAAGGATTCAGCCATCAAATGGGGAGAAATGAAGCCTTCAACCACGGCGGAAATATGACAGCCGCCATTATTGCGGGTGCTTCAGTGTGGTTGTGGGGAACGGGTGCGGTGTTTGTACTCATGACAACGATGGCGCTGTGCGCAGGTGCAGCCGTGCTGGCTATTCGCCATAACGACATCGATAACCTTGCCGCGCGCGGGCTTTCTGGCAGCGAATCGGCCAGCAACGTCCCACGTCTTTATCAGATTGCCCGTAATCCTGCCGTCATTATCACGGGAGTCACGCTGTTACTCTTCCATCTTGGCAATGCCGCGCTGTTACCTATGCTGAGCCTGCGGGTGGCGGCAGCGCACAATGCAGCCATCAGCCCCGGACTTTATGCTGCCGCCACGGTGGTTATTTCGCAATGTGTGATGATTCCCATGGCGCTGTATGCTGCACGTCACGCACCGCGTTTTGGCTATCCCGTGCTGATCACGGCGGCGCTGCTGGTGCTGCCATTACGTGCGTTGATTGCCTCCGCTTTTGACGGGGCTTATTTCATGATTCCGGTACAGATTCTGGATGGCGTAGCGGCGGGTCTGCTGGGCGTGGCGGTGCCGGGTTATATCGTGAAGGTGCTTGAGGGCAGCGGACATACCAATGCGGGTCAGGGTTTTATCATGCTCATGCAGGGCGTCGGCGCGGCAATGAGTCCCGCGTTGGCGGGAAACATTGCCGCAGCCTATTCCTATCGCAGTGCGTTTGCCGTGCTGGGCGCGATCGCCCTGGCGGCGCTGATCACCTGGTGGATAGGCAGCCGTTATTCAGAGAAAAACGGCGTGCCACGCTCAGCGCGTTCTTAGCTGAGGCTCGATTAACTCAGCTGGAAACGCCCAACGGTGTTCGCCAGCTGCGAGGCCTGATCTTCCAGCGAACTGGCGGCGGCAGACATCTCCTGCACCAGCGCGGCGTTCTGCTGCGTGGTGCTGTCCATCTCGTTCACCGCGATGGTCACCTGGCTGATGCCGCGCGCCTGCTCATCGGAAGCAATCACGATTTCACCGATAATGGTGCGCACCGAATTCACCGCCTGCGTCATCTCCTGCATGGTCTTGCCCGCATCCTGCACCAGCTGCACGCCGCTGCCGACGCGCTGCGTGGATTCTTCAATCAGCGCGCCGATATCTTTCACCGCATTGGCGCTGCGCTGGGCCAGATTACGGACTTCCGACGCCACCACGGCAAAGCCGCGTCCTTGTTCTCCGGCACGCGCCGCTTCTACTGCGGCGTTCAGCGCCAGAATATTGGTCTGGAAGGCGATGCTATTGATGATGGCGGTGATGTCGCCAATTTTCTTCGCGCTGTCGTCAATTTGCGCCATGGTTTGCACCACTTCGCCCACCAGCGTTTCACCACGACTGGCAATGTGCGTGGCGTTGTCGGTGAGCGTTGTCGCCTGATGCGCGTTGGTGGCGTTGTGTTTCACCGTGGCAGTAATCTGCTCCATGCTGGCGGCGGTTTGCTCTAGCGCGGCAGCTTGCTGCTCGGTACGCGAGGCGAGATTGAGGTTGCCGCTGGCGATTTCACCCGCGCCCTGACGCACCGACGAACTGGCATCCTGAATCTGTCCCACGATATCGCGCAGCTGGTTTTGCATGGTATGCAGCGCATAGAACAAGCTGCTGTTATCGCTCCCTTTCAACGTGATGACGTTATCGAGTTTGCCATCGGCGACGGCCAGCGCGATGGTCGCGGCTTCCAGCGGTTCGCCACCAATCGGCTTCAACACTTTGCGGCTGAACAGCATGCCAAGCAGCGTACATACCACCAGAATGCTGATGATCATCAGGATCACTGCGTTAATCAGTTGACGATGCGCCGCCGCCATCACCTGGCTGACCGGCGCAACCACGCCGAGATACCATTTCTGATCGCTGTTACCAATCACCACCGGCTGCCAGGTTACCAGCGCATCTTCACCCAGCAACGCATCATGATGTTCCATCACGCTGCTGCTGAAGTTATGGGTATCACCTTTCCACGGCTTGCTGGTCTGGCTTTTATCCGGATAGGAAACCACATTACCCGCGCTGGAGAGCAACATCGCATAGCCGCTGCCATCCCACGGTTTGATTTTGTTGACCTTCTCCTGCAGCGACGCCAGCGAAATATCGGACGTCACCACGCCCCACAGTTTGCCCTGACTCACAATCGGCGCCGCTACCGAAGTCAGCAGCGTCGGCACGCCGTTGTAGGCGTAGCTGTATGGCTCAATCAGCATATCTTTCTGACTTTTCTGCGGCAGCAGATAGTAATCGCCCTGACCTGGCGTGAAGATCGAGGTCAGCGGATGCAGGTTAAAATTGCCGGTTTGATCGCGATCGACGAAGAAGGCGTAGCGACCTTTCGGTGCCGCATTGGCTTGGGTGGTGAACTCCGCGTCACGTCCGTCGAAGGCATTCTCTTCGAAGATCACTGAGATCGACAGGTAATCGGGATTATCGCGCAGCGCCGATTCCATCAGCTTATCAGCAACTTTACGGTCCTGAATGCCCGCCGCTGGCAATGCGATCAAGCTGTGGCCGAGATTATGCGCCACATCGCGCGCGTAGCTAAGTTCATGCTGAATTTGCAGCGCCTGGCTTTGTGCAATCTGCTGCAGATAGCTTTCGGCCAGTGACTTTTGTTCGTTACTGGATTGCCAGCTCAGCACGCCGATGGTTACGGCAAAGCCGAGTGTGATGGTTAAGGCGCCCGTCAGCAGCATCTGCGTGCGGGTGCTCATTGTTTTCTTAAGTGATGCGTGTTTGGCCATTATGGCGCTCCTGGAGTTGACACTTTTAGGTATTCAGAACCACTCCCTGTGCGCTTACATCCCTTTGAACACTCTATCGGCGCGCGGCGGTGGAACTTGATGGCGAAGTACCAAACTCCGTTGGAGTCGTCATGAATGGCGTAATGCTTGTTAGATAGGCTTGAATCGGTCGCCATGAATGGCGCCCCTACCGTTGTTGGGCGAGGTTTTTGTAGGGTCGCCATACATGGCGACCGTCATCAAGTCAGCGCCCGATGCGCCCTCTCTCTGCTGGTCAATGAGCCGATTACAGACTATTATTCAGCTCACCATATGAGCCGAATAGCCGTTCTATTCAGCTCATGCGATTCAGGAGTGACTCTATGATGTGGATTTGGCAGCAGCCCGATTGGCCGCAGTTTCGCTGGCAGGAAGAGAAATTACTGCCGCGCCTACGCCAGCTGCAGCAGCAGCGCGGCGTCTTGCTGGGCCGCGCTAGCGTGCAAGATAACAGCGATCAACAAACGCTGGATACGCTGCTCAGCAATATCCTCTCTTCCTCAGCGATTGAAGATGAGCGCGTCAACGCGCAGTCGGTACGATCGTCCCTTGCCCGCCGTTTAGGGGTTTCGCTCGATCAGCCTTACCCGGTTTCCGAACGTTCCGAAGGTTTGGCAACCATGATGATGGATGCCATTACGCAACGCGATCAGGAACTAACGTTGGCGCGTTTATGTCAGTGGCATCGCTGGCTGTTTCCCGCAAGCGAATGGACCATCAAGCGACTGAATGTCGGCACGTTACGCGGCGATGAACCGATGCAGGTAGTTTCAGGACGCATCGATCGACCAACGGTGCATTTCGAAGCGCCGCCGCGTGCAGGGCTGGAAGCACAGCTAGAGGAATTTATTGCCTGGTTTAATCACAGCCGCGCGAATCCGCTGCTCGATCCGCTGTTGCGCGCCGCGCTGTGCCATCTGTGGTTCGTTACGCTGCACCCGTTTGATGACGGTAATGGACGTATCACCCGCGCCCTGACCGATTTGGCGCTGGCGCAGGCGGATAGCCAGAGCATCCGCTTGTATGCCATGTCCGCATCGATTCTGGCGCGACGTGCCGATTATTACCGCATCCTGCAGCAGACGCAGCGCGGTGCACTGGACGTCACCGATTGGCTGCTGTGGTTTTGTGATGTGCTGAACGACAGCCTTGAGCTCGCGCTGGAAGCCGTCACACGCACGCAAAATAAAGCGCGCTTCTGGTTAATGCACAATGCTGCTGAGCTGAGTGCGGAGCAAACCCGCGTGCTGAATCGCTTACTGGATGGCGGTGAACAGGGATTTAGCGAAGGCATCAGCGCAGGTCAGTATCAGAAAGTAGCGAAAGTGAGTAAAGCCACGGCGACGCGACATCTGACAGAACTGCTGACGAAAGGTTGTGTGGAGAAATTACCCGGCGGCGGGCGCAGCACGCGCTACCAGATTAAGCATTGATGGGTAACCAGGTGCGCATCAATGCGCACCTGGCAAAACAGCTTACGCCGCTTTAACCGCGCGAACTTTCTTTTCCGGCGCTGCCGCTTCTGCTTCGCTCTCAGTTTCCGCAGAGGCTTCAGGCGCTTGCGCAACCTCTTCTTCCTTTACGATATCCGGCAACTTGCTGGTGCGCAGAATGTGCTGCACGGCGTCTTTCTGTTCAGCCAACAGCAGACCCAATGCTTCGGCCTGCGCTTCACCCAGTTCTGGCTGATGCTGCTGCAGCCAATCGGTAAAGGCGTCTGCCATATCGAGCATTTTGTCCCAGGCATCCGCGTCTTTTTTATTGGCAAACGTCATCTTTTCTTCACCCTTTCTGACTACAACATATTTGGTTTCGACTGCCATGATGCACCTCGGTTAACTGTATTTATATACAGTATATTCTGATCAAACTTTTCCAGGCAATGACTTTCTGCTGTTAAGCCAGTAATTCTTCCAGGAACAGCGCCAGCGCTTTGCGCGGATCGTCCTCTTCCGAGACGATCATCTCAATACCCCACTGTCCCAGCACCTCTTTCGCCACAGGATTATTGCGGTTAGTGAACAGGTACGATTTGGGACGTGCGGTGGCCAATCCGGTTCGGCCCCACATTTTTGTCAGGCGGTAGAATAACAGACGAATGTTGAAATCGCTGATGCTGTAACCCACAAACAACACCGAGTTGCCCATAACGTCGTGCGTAAGTTTGATATCAAGCGGCGAATCAAAATAGAGACGCTCAAAGTAGCTGCTCTCATCCAGTACAATTGAAGTATCGTCGTCGAAATCGCCATGAAGCTTAATGATATGGCGCTTATCTTCGGTCAACGACACCAAATCTGCAGCATTCGCCACTTTGCTGTAAGGGACGTTGTGCGCCTCATGCGCCATCTCCAGCCAGCGATCATAATTGGTGGTGTAGATGCGTGAGAAATTGCCTTGCGTAATCATGGTGTGGATTTCAGAACTGCGCACGTCAATATCCGGGCGATGCCATTCGCGATCCATCCAGCTGCGCAGCGGTCCCAGCGAGCCTTTACGCTGTTTGTAATACTCCGCCAGCGAGAGATGTGTGCCGTAGGTATTGAAGATTTTCGGGTCGTAGCCCAATTCTTTAGCCAGATGTGCAATCAGCTCATGCCATTCCGGTAAGCCAAGATTGCGTGAAATACCTGCACCGGCAAACAGGATCAGTTTACCGGCATCGTAGGCGCGTTTTAGCTCGGGTTTCATGCCAATCCCCGCGATGTTTTCAAAAAGGTTGCGAAGCGATCCAGCGCCAGGCGACGCATCGAAATCTCATTTTTCAGCTCGCCCATTTCGGCGAAAGTTTGCGTGTGCCCTTCCGGGATAAACACGCAGTCCCATTGAAATTCGCGTGGACCAGCAGGCTCGGTGGCGATGGTGCCGCGCAGTTCGCCTTCGAACTGATACATTTTTTGCCCATCGCAATAGCCAAGCACGGTTTTTGCCGTGACGCAGGCGCTATCTAAACCGTTCACCAGTTTGGTGAAGCGCTCGGCATTCAGGCGGCTCCAGAAGATGCGCGTCAATCCGGCCGGTAAGCCGTTCAGGCCATCCAGATAGAGTCCGGTGTGTTCGACAAACAGCGGACGACCAATAATAGAGAACGCTTTGGTGAGCTTGTCGCGCACCAGTTCAACCTCATTTTCAGTCTGAATCTCTTCAATACGGCGTGCGATGGGCAGCACTTCGACACCGACCGGCTCAAGGATGGTACGCACCTCGGCCAGCTTTAGTTCATTGGCAGACAGGAATCGTATTTTCATTGCAATCAGTATGTTGAAGGTGAGTTTAAGCTCTGTAAAAGCCTTTCCGTTGTTCGTTGATTCTAGCGCGCCTACCGGGCACTGGGTAGGAACAATCTCTGAATGGAGAAAACAAAATTATGACTTTCCCGATGCATGAATCTAGAATAATTATGCGATTCAATTTAATAAATATGACAGATAAAATGAGAACCTCAGATGATTTCTTATTTTAGCTCCAGATATTCCATGCTAAAAGATTTACCCTTCATTTTGCAGGGTGATAACCCAGAGAAAAAATTGCGCTTAACTCTGCTCATTGCTGGATTTTCCAGCATCATGGCGGGTTTTTATATGGTAGTGACGAATTTCATTAAGGGAGAAAATGGTGTTTCCGCCTTATATTGCCTGAGCACCGCGATGGGATTTTATATTGTGGTTGCGGCTTTCTGTAACAAGCTGAACAAGCATCTCTACATCATCGTGCATGCTTTGTTACTGATCATAATGCTGCTGTTCCTGCTGGATAATGACCACAGCGTCGAGAAACATTCAGAGTACAATTATCTGGTGGCGTTAACCGTGGGTTCAGCGTTGGTATTACGCCAGCAAACACCTTACTTAAGTAAAATATTCCCGTTAATCTGCCTGGTGGTTTATCTGTTTTTTATCTCGACCGGATTAACCTGGCAACATAGCGCGTTTCAGCTCAATATCCCGCATGAATCCGGCTTTTATATCGTCAACTGTGCAGTGCCAATGATCGCGCTGTTGTTGACGGCATTCACGCTGCGCGGCAACTACTCCGAAACCGATTTGATTAAACGTGAACTTTCACAAGCCATCGAAAAGAATCAGCTGGAGCTCTATTACCAGCCACAAGTCGACAGCAATAAAAAGCTGATTGGATTTGAAGCCCTGCTGCGCTGGAAGCATCCTGTTAAAGGCTTTATTTCACCCGAAGTGTTTATTCCAGTGGCCGAAAAAAGTGGCTTGATTATCGACATTGGCAAGTGGGTGATGGAACACACCTTACAGCAAATCGCCGAATGGGATCGCGGTCAGCACCTTAGTGATTTGGTGTTTTCTGTTAACATCAGTCCGCTGCAGTTAATATACCGCGATTTCACCCAGGATACCTTGTTATCGCTGTCACATTATAAAATCCGCCCCGAACGCCTCAAGTTTGAAATTACTGAAACCACCTTTATCTACGACCAGAAGCGTATTGGCGACGTAATCAACCATTTTAGCCAATTAGGTGTTAAATGGGCGATTGATGACTTTGGCGTCGGCTATTCCTCGCTGAAATCGATTAGTGATTTTGCTATTGATGATATTAAGATCGATAAATCGTTAATCATGCAGATTTTTAAAAATGAGTCATCGGCGATTGTGGTGCAGAAAACCATCGAGTTATCGCGTGAAATGGGTCTGAATGTGCTGGCTGAAGGCATCGAGAGTGAGGAGTATTTCACCTACCTGCGCGATAAAGGCTGCCATCTGTTTCAGGGCTACCATTTCGCCCGCCCGCTGCCGCCCGCAGATGCGCAGGTATGGATCAAAAAGGCCAAAATATAACCCCCTGTTTTGTAGGGTCGCCATTTATGGTGACCAGGTGCGCATTAATGCGAACCCTACGAAAACCACGTCATATAATCGTACGGTCGCCATTTATTTCAACCAGGTGCGCATTAATGCGCACCCTACGAAAACCGCGCTATATAATCGTACCGTCGCCATTTATGGCGACCAGATGCGCATAAATGCGTACCCTACGAAAACCGCGTTATACATTCGTAGGGCCGCCATTTATGGCGACCGTTCCAGCATATACAATTTAAAACAGCAGTTTCGCAAGTGAAAGACCCGCTCCTAAGGTTACAAATTGGGTAGTCACCATCCATTTGGTTTGTGTAATCATTGCTTTATACAAATCGACCTTTATCGCCGCAACATCCTCCTTAGTAGCGTGATTAGACATGATCACCGCTACATCCGCTTTCACCGCAGCCACATCCTCTTTAGTCGCATAATTTGACTTGATTACAGCCACATCAGAGACCAGCGAAGTAACCTGATCTTCCAGCCTTTTAACACGCTCTTGCATTCCTTTACCTCCGCTCGGTGGTTGTCCGCCTTAATTGCATTTACGTTGACGGCACGCATAATTGATAACACTTTTATTTAACGGTTCAGCTAACATTATTTCACCCCAATCGTTTCCATTTTTGATTGGGTAATGCAGGTTGACGGTAGGCCATATAATCAAACTCCCTTTTGCAATGGTAAACGTTAAACACCGCACTCGCCCAAAACCCTGAACATCTTAACACCGGTTTTTTTCACAAACATTAGTGGTTTGAATAAGAAAATAAAAATAACTGTCAAAAAAACAAAGAAGATAATCAATCAACTGAGCAAGTAACAATCTACTGACAATTTAATGTGAGCCGACCTAAAACCCAATGAAATAAAAAAAAGCTCACAACTTTCACATCGTGAGCTTTCTCGCAAAATTAAGCAGAACAGAAAATTACTGGTAAACAATCCCCGGCGGATTTACCTGCGAGGTTTCCACCGCCTCTTCCTGTTCGCCCCAGCGTGCCAATACTTGTTTGTACTCGCCGCTGGCAATCGCGCCATTAATTGCCTGCTGCAGTGCCACATCCAATCCATTACCTTTTTTAGTGGTCACCGCTACCCAAGCGCGGAACGGGCCGTGGCCGACGATTTTGGTCTGCCCGCGCGAAGCGACTTTCCATGCTGCCAATGATTGAGGGCCAAACGTTGCATCCGCACGTCCCGAAAGCAGCGCCAGCGTGGCCGCCGCATCATCGTTGAGATAGATCGGCTGCACCGGCGCTAAGCCCTGCGCGCGGTTCTTCTCATCCCAGCTGAGTAAAATCCGCTCCTGATTGGTGCCCGAACCCACAATGATGCGCTTACCCGCCACATCTTCGCGGCCCTTAATCGCGGTTATCGCGCTGTTGGTTTTCACCGCAAAGGCGTGGTTATCCGCGCGATAAGTGGCGAAATCGAACTTCTTTTTGCGCTCTTCGGTGACGGCAATATTGAACATCGCCACGTCATACCGTCCAGCGGTAATACCCAGCGGCCAATCTTCCCAGGCGGCTGGCACCAGCTTCAGCTTTAAGCCCAAACCATCCGCCAGCAGACGCGCAATATCCGGATCGCTGCCGATCAGCGTTTTATTATCCGACGCCCATAAACCGATCGGCGGCGAGTTCATCGCCGTGGTGGCGACAGTCAAATAACCCGGATTCACAAAGTGAAAACCCGCTGGAATCTTCGCGATAGCCTGTGGATTCGCGGCTATATTGATCGGCGTTTCGTTGTTTTTGGCATCCAGCGTTTCTGCTGCGATGGCTGGCGCGCTTAACATCACTGCCAGCAACGCCGTAATAATTACTCGTTCCATTAAAGTACCCGCGCCAGAAAACGTTTGGTGCGCTCGTGGCGCGGCTGATTCAATACCTGATTGCTGCTGCCCTGCTCGACAATGCGTCCATCGACCATAAACACCACGTTATCTGCCACTTCTCGCGCAAAGCCGACCTCGTGCGTGACAATCACCAAAGTGGTGCCGGAACGCGCCAGCTTTTTGATTACATCCAGCACTTCACCCACCAGCTCGGGATCAAGCGCTGACGTCGGTTCATCAAACAGCATCACGCGCGGGTTGAGCATTAAGGCACGCGCAATTGCGATACGCTGCTGCTGGCCGCCCGACAAATGGCGCGGCCAGGCATCGGCTTTGTGGCGTAAACCCACCACATCCAGCAGCTCACCGGCGCGATCAATCGCTTCACGGCGTGACAGCTGACGATGCGCAATCGGCGCTTCAATCAGGTTCTCCAGCACCGTCAGATGCGGGAACAGATTGAAGTTCTGGAACACGTAGCCAACGTTGATGCGCTGACGCAGAATCGCCTTCTCTTTCAGCTCATACAGCTTGTCGCCGCGACGCTGATAACCGATGTAGTCACCATCGATCTGGATATAGCCTTCATCGACGCGCTCCAGATGGTTAATGGTGCGCAGCAGCGTCGATTTACCCGAGCCGGATGGCCCAAGAATCACCGTCACCGATCCCGGTTCCAGCTCCAGCGACACATCATCCAGCGCTTTTAGTTTGCCGAACGACTTGCTCACACCGGTGATGCTAATGGCGCCAGCGGTATGCAGATTGCGGTAATCAATGGCTTCGGACATGGGAAAGCTCCTTGGTTGCAGGTTTGGCGCTGCGGTTACGCCATTGACGCCAGCGCGATGGCTGCGGTTCACGGGTGACACTGCGCGCCAGCCAGCGCTCAACGCTGTGCTGCAGCAGTGACAAAACGGTGGTGATAATCAGATACCAGGCCGCGCCGACCATCAGCAGCGGAATCACCTGCTGCGTGCGGTTGTAGATCATCTGGATGGTGTAAAACAGTTCCGGCATCGCCAGCACGTAAACCATCGAGGTGCCTTTGGCGAGGCTGATGATTTCATTAAATGTGGTGGGAATAATCGCGCGCAGCGCCTGCGGCAGAATGATGCGGAAGGTACGACGCGTGGAAGATAATCCCAGCGCCGAAGCCGCTTCAAACTGGCCGTGATCGACACCCAAAAAACCGCCGCGAATGATCTCAGCGCTATAAGCGCTCTGCACCAGCGTCAAACCAATCACCGCCGCCGGGAACTGGCCGAGCACGTTGATGGTCTGGAAGTGGCCCCACGACAGCGCGGTAAACGGAATGCCGAGCGACAGCGTGTCGTACAGATAAGAGAAGTTGTAGAGGATGATCAGCACCACAATCAGCGGCAGCGAGCGGAACAGCCAGATATAGCCGAACGCCAGCGTACTCAGCAGCCAGGATGACGAGAGGCGCGCCAGCGCCAGCAAACCGCCAAAAATCAGGCTGAGGAGGGTGCCAAACAGCGTCAGCAGCAGCGTTTGCCCCAAACCGCTGAGGATCACCGGATCAAAAAACCATTTAGCGAACACGCCCCATTCCCAGCGCGGATTAAACGCAACCGAATCAATCACGCTGGCCAGAATAAACAGCGCGACAATCGCGCCGACGGTACGTGCCGGATATCGCGCCGGCACCACGGTTAAACGTTGTGGTTCATTACTCATTACAACTCCTTAGCTGGCCTGCGCCACGCTATGTACATCAATCACTTTCAGGAAGCGCAAGCGTCCATCGTGTGGCGGCTGGCTGTAGACTTCCATATCCTCCAGCAGCTCAAACTGCGGCTGATAACCGTGGCCGATATACAACTTCACCGCTTCCGGCTGGCGGAAACCGGTGGTGAGAAACACGCGCTGATAGCCCGCACGCAGCGCGCGGCGCTCCAGTTCCTGCAGGATCAGCAGCGCCAATCCCTGACGACGCAGATCGCTGCGCGTCCAGATGCGTTTAAACTCGGCGGTCACCTCGTCGTAGGGTTTATACGCGCCCATCGCGATGATCTCACCGTCACGCTCCAGCACGATAAACAGCCCGCGCGGCGGCAAATACCATTCGGTCAGCTCCACCTCTTTTTGGCTGGTGAAGAACGCGCCGTAGCGCGCGGTGTATTCACCAAACAGTCCGGTCAAAATCGGTTGCAGCTCAGGCGCTTCCGGTGATACTTCGCGGAACAGTTTCTCGCTCATGCGGCCTCCTTAATCGCCCAATCCGGCCGGATTGATCTCTGAACTGTCGATACGCTCCACGCCTTCACCCCAGCGCTTCAGCACCTTGTCGTAATCGCCGTTCTTGATCACGCCATTCAGCGCGGTGTTGATCGGCTGCACTAAACCGCCATCTTTCTTCACCGTCACCGCGATGTGCGCCGCTTTCGGCCAGCCGCCATCGACGCTGCCAACCAAACGCGTCTGCTTAGTCAGCGCGGCTTTCCAGGCGCCAATCACGTTCGGACCAAAGTAGGCATCGGCGCGGCCCGACTGCAGCGCCAGCGTTTGTGCCGCATCGTCTTTGGTATACACCGGCGTAAACGGTTTCAATCCCTTGGCCTGATTCTCTTTATCCCAGGCCAGCAGGATCGATTCCTGATTGGTGCCAGAGCCGACGATAATGCGCAGTCCGGCGATATCTTCGGCTTTGGTCAGCGACTTAATCGGGCTGCTGGATTTGACGTAAAAACCGAGTGAGTCTTTGCGATAGGTGGCGAAATCGAAGCGCTCTTTGCGCTCTTTGGTGACGGTCACGTTACTGATCGCCGCATCGTATTTGCCCGATGCCACGCCCAGCGGCCAGTCTTCCCAAGAAGTTGGCACCACGTTGAGTTTCAAACCCAGGCTGTCGGCGACTAAGCGGGCGATATCCACTTCGCTGCCGAGCAGAGTTTTGTTGTCATCACTGAACACCGTCAGCGGCGGTGAATTCAGCGCGGCGACCGCCACGGTGAACGAGCCCGGCACGGCGAAGCGATGTCCAGCCGGGATCTGCGCCACTGCGGTGTCATTTTTCGCGGTATTGATTGGCGTTTTGTTGGCTTCAACACTGATGTTCTGACCGTTAACCGCCACATCTTCGGCGAATACGGCGCTGCTCATGCCCAGCAACAACAGCGCAATAAGGGATTTTTTCTGCATAGCGTTTATTCTCGAGTTTTATTTTTGTGTGTATTGGTTAACCGGATCTTTCAGACCAAAGCTGGCGCGCAGCGTGGTTCCGGGGTATTCGCTGCGGGTCAAACCGCGCGCTTGCAGAATCGGTACCACGCGATCGACAAAGCGTTCGAAGGTATCTGGCGTGCCGCCCTGAATGATAAAGCCATCGGTCGCTTCGCTCTCAAACCACAGCTGCAAACCGTCGGCCACCTGCTCTGGCGTGCCGTGGAACAGCGGACGCGGCGTCGCGGCTTCCAGCGCCGCCTGGCGCAGCGAGTGGCCATGCTCGCGCGCTTTGCGTTTGATTTCGTCGGTGGTGCTGCGGAAGCTGTTTTGCCCGATATCGCCGAGTTCCGGGAACGGCTCATCCAGCGAATATTGTGAGAAGTCGTGATGATCGAAGAAGCGACCGAGATAGTTGAGCGCATCTTTGATGGAAACCAGCGCGGCGGTGGTTTGATACTGCTGCTCCACATCTTCCGCACTGTCGCCAACAATCACGCCAACGCCCTGGAAAATGTGCAGATCGCCCGGTTCGCGGCCGTTCGCCACCAGCTGTTTTTTCACATCGCGGTAGAACGCCTGCGCCTCTTCGCGCGTCGGCTGATGGGTAAAGATGGCGTCGGCGTGTTTAGCTGCCAGCTTGCGGCCATCTTCCGATGCGCCTGCCTGGAACACCACCGGACGTCCTTGCGGCGTGCGTTCGATATTCAGCGGCCCTTGCACCTGGAAGAAATCGCCGTGGTGATTCAGCGTGTGCAGCTTCTCAGGATCAAAGAACTGGCCGCTCTCTTTATTACGTACGAAAGCATCGCCTTCCCACGAATCCCACAGCCCTTTCACCACTTGCAGATACTCATCAGCGATGCGGTAGCGCAGCGCGTGTTCCGGATGCTGCTGGCGCGAGAAGTTCTTCGCCGAACCTTCCAGCGGCGAGGTCACCACGTTCCAGCCCGCACGACCGCCGCTCAGATGATCGAGGCTGGCAAACTGCCGCGCCACGGTGAACGGCTCGCTGTATGAGGTGGAAACCGTGCCGACCAAACCAAGATGCTCGGTCACGCCCGCCAGCGCCGACAGCAAGGTCAGCGGCTCGAAGCGATTGAGGAAGTGGGGAATCGATTTTTCGTTAATAAACAGGCCATCGGCAACAAACAGGAAATCCAGCTTGCCCGCTTCCGCCTTGCGCGCAATGTGTTTAGCGTAATCAAAATTGATGCTGGCATTCGCCAGCGCCGCCGGATGACGCCACGCGGACATATTGCCGGACGCACCATGCAGAATGGTGCCCAATCGCAGTTGTCTTGCAGTCATAATGTTCTCTCTTTTGCCAAGGCGCAGCCTGACGGCGACATGCCTGTCGCCGTGCAGAACCGGAATTAAATAGGTGAATCGCGTTAGTTCAGAATGGCGTCACGACATCGCGCGTTGAGGTGCTGCAACGCTTGCTGGGCCAGTTGCGTAAAGTAGTGTGCAGCGGGGGCGATCAGCGCTTCATCAGGATTGAAGCCGCCATGATGCAGACCAAATTCGCTCGCGCTGCCAATGCTGACAAACGCGCCGGGGATCTGCTGTAAGTAGTAGGCGAAATCTTCTCCGCCGAGATGTAATTCAGCGGTCTGCACGCGGTAACCCGCCTGCTGCGCCACGTTGCTGGCAAACTGCGCCCAGCGCGCATCATTCTCCAGCACCGGCGGACCGGGATGCCAGCTAAAGGAGGCGCTGGCTCCGTTGGCGGCGGCGATATTCTCCACCAGCGTGCGGGCGCGCTGCTCCAGCTCCGCGCGCACCTGTTTGTCATGGGTGCGCACCGTGCCGCCAAATTCGGCCTCGCCGGGCAGTACGTTCCAGGTTTTGCCAGCGTCGATACGCGTTACGCTGAGCACTAAGCTGTCCAGCGTGTTGAAGCTGCGGCTGGTGAGCGATTGCAGCGCCTGAATAATCTGGCTGGCGACCACAATGCTGTCCACGCCCTCTTCCGGATGCGCGGCGTGCGCGCCTTTGCCGGAAACCCGCACGATAAATTTATCCGCATTGGCGTAAAACGCGCCGCCGCGTGTGGCGAAGGTGCCGGTCGGCAAACCGGGTTCATTGTGCATGCCGAAAATCGCCTGCACCCCGTCCAGCACGCCCGCATTGATCAACTGGCGTGCGCCGGTGGCGTTCTCTTCCGCCGGTTGGAACAGAATACGGATGCGGCCCGGCAATTGATCTTCAACTGCTTTTAGCTGCAAGGCCGCGCCCAACATCACCGCGCTGTGGACATCGTGGCCGCAGGCGTGCATCACGCCGCTGTTGCGCGAACGGTAAGCCAGTCCGGTGGCTTCGTGAATCGGTAGCGCATCGATATCGGCGCGCAGCGCAATCAGCGTGTCGCCGCGGCCCACTTCCACGATTACGCCGGTTTCCAGCGGATAATCCAGCAGACGCAAACCGGCGTCCTGTAACCAGCGGCGCAGGCGCGCAGTGGTTTCGACTTCGCGGCCGGATAACTCCGGCCAGCTGTGCAGCTCACGTCGCCAGTCAATCAGCTGATGTTCGCTAAATTGCGTCATACCTGCCTCCGGAAGCAGCGAATCATGCGGTGACTAAACGGTGAGTGGCCAACAGTTCGAGTGATTTCACGCGCGCCTGCTCTTCAGCCACCGGCGTATCAATCACGAACTCTTCAATGCCGAAATTCTGATGCAGCGCATCCAGCTTGGCATGCACCTGCGCGGCGGTGCCTTTCAGCAGCGATGGCGTGCGCGGTTCAATCACGTAATCGGTATAACCGCCCTGACGCACGTAGCGCTCGGCCTGCTCGACGCTGCCGACGTTAACGCTGGGGCCATCTTTCACGCTGACGTGATAAACACGTAAGTTATCCACCAGCAGATCGGCTTCCGCCGGAGAATCCGCCACCACCACTTGCACCGCCACCAGCGCGCGCTGGCCGTTGCTGTGCTGGCGATAGCTGTTAAGGACTTTCTCCATCAGTTGCGGATCGCCGTTGTGATGCGCCGCAAACACCAGCTGCCAGCCGAGTTCCGCCGCCAGTTTGGCGCTCTCTTCGCTGGCACCCAGCAGGAAGCGATTGGCCGGACGCGGCGGCTGCGGCGTGGCGCGCAGAATCTCTTCATCGCCCACTGGCGGCACTTGCAGCCAGCTATCCAGCAGCGTCAATTGCTCGGCGAAGCTGCCTTTCTCCTGCAGATGCACGCCGAGCTGCAACGCACGCGTTGAGAGCGGCAAGCCGCCCGGCGCTTTGCCGACCCCAACGTCAATGCGGCCCGGCGCTAAGGACGCCAGCAAGTTGAAGTTTTCCGCCACTTTGTACGGGCTGTAGTGTTGCAGCATCACGCCGCCGGAGCCGACGCGAATATGTTGCGTCTGGCCGATGATCCAGGCGATTAGCAGTTCCGGCGACGGACTCGCCAGACGATCGGTATTGTGGTGTTCCGCTAACCAGAAACGGTGATAGCCCCAGGCTTCCGCCTGCTGCGCCAGCTGTAACGTGCGGTGTAGCGCGTGGCTGGCTGTCTCTCCGTCGGCAATCGGCGATTTATCCAGCAAACTCAGTCGGTATGACATGCGCCTTATCCTTTTCGTCATGAATATGGCGAGTAGTTTGTGGTGGAGAAGGCGGATTCGTAAAACATGATATTGTCGTATCTATATTTACTTTATGCATATCAGGGAGATAGATTGGACCAAGTGGTTTAAACTCCTTTGAAAACACATAATTATCCCCACAGGATACGGATTGTTGTGGTGATGTTTTGAAAATGTGACACTCAATATAAAATTATTAAAACATCGTTTCAAAATGTGACGTAATTCATCCAATCGCGATTCCCTTATTTTTCCAGCCACTATTTTCTCTATGCTGACACCACGCGGCATCCTTCGACAAATTAATGCGCCGCACCTTCCTGCCTCCCCTTAGCTGGAGAAAAAGCATGATGTTTAAAAAATTACTTCTGGTCGTTTCGTTATCCTCTGCGGCAGCGTTTTGCCCGGCAGTGGCTTCTGCCAAGGTCATTAAAGTGGCTGAAGTTCAACCGGCGGGTTATCCCACCGTGGTGGCGCTTGAACACATGGGCGAGAAGCTGAAAAAAGCCACTGACGGGCGGTTAGAGATGAAGGTTTACGCCGGTGGCGTATTGGGTGATGAAGACCAAACGCTGCAGCAGGTGCAACTGGGTGCGATTGATATGATTCGCGTTTCGCTGGCACCGGTCACCAGCATCGCGCCAGAAACCAGCGTATTAACCTTGCCGTATGTTTTTCGCGATGAGGAACATATGCACAAAGTGCTGGATGGTGATATCGGGAAAAATATCGTCGAGAAATTTGATAACGATCCCAACGCCCGCATGATTTTCCTCGGCTGGACCGACGCCGGTGTACGCAACATGATCACCAAAAAGCCGATCGCCAAACCCGAAGATCTTAAGGGTATGAAAATCCGCGTGCAAAACAGTGCGATCTCGTTAGCGACCTTAAAAGCGATGGGGGCGAATCCGGTGGCTATGGGCGTGAGCGAAGTGTTTAGCGCCATGCAAACCGGCGTAGTAGATGGCACTGAAAACAACCCGCCAACCTTTGTCGCCCACAACTATATGCCCGTCGCGAAGTATTACACGCTGAGCGGCCACTTCATTCAGCCTGAAATGATTCTCTACTCCAAACCGTTGTGGAATCGCCTCTCGGCGGATGATCAGGCTTTACTGAAGAAATTAGGCAAAGAGGCGCAGGAGGAAGAACGTCAGCTTTGGGCAACCTACACCCAACAATCCATCGAGAAGATGAAAGCCGGTGGCGTGACCTTCCAGGAAACCGATCGTGAAACCTTCATGAAAGCCACGCAACCGGTGCGCGATCAGTTTGGCGGGAAATATCAGGATTTGATGAAACAAATTGCTGATGTGAAGTAATCCTCCCCACGCCACGTGCCTGCGTGGCGTTTTAATCAGGTAAATATTATGACTGCATACTCTCGTCTGATGGATGGGCTTTATTTGCTGTGCATGGCGATCGCCGCTGTTGCCTTGTTGATTATGGTGACGGTGATTCCCATCGGGATTTTCACCCGCTATGTGCTGAACGACGCGTTATCCTGGCCAGAACCGGTCGCCATCATTTGCATGATCATCTTTACCTTTATTGGTGCGCCAGTCGGGTTCCGCGCCGGTACGCATATTTGCGTCTCGATGATGACCGACCGGCTCTCGCCGGTGAATCAGCGCTGGCTGCTCAAGTTGTCTGACGCGCTGATGATCATCACCTGTCTGGTGATTTTCCGCGCCAGTTACAACCTGTGTGAAGCGATGTGGGTGCAAACGCTGGCCTCACTACCGGTGGTGACCTACGGCGAAATGTATCTGCCGATCCCAATCGGCGCGATTTTCACCCTGCTGTTTGTCATTGAAAGATTGGTTAATGGCGATCAAAGCCAACGCGCCATCGTGACTCTTGGCGGCACCCACTAAGCGGAGAAGAAAATGGACGCACTGATTTTGATAGGCAGTTTGGTGGTATTACTGCTGGTGGGTTTCCCGGTGGCATTCGCCGTTGGATTGAGCGCGTTTATCGGGGCATGGTGGATCGATTTACCGCTGGAAGCGGTGGTAATTCAGATTACCAACGGCATTAATAAGTTTTCACTGTTAACCATTCCGTTCTTCATTTTGGCTGGTGCGATTATGGCGGAAGGCGGCATTGCCCGACGGCTGGTCAACTTTGCCTATATTTTCGTTGGTTTTATTCGCGGCGGTTTGTCGCTGGTGAATATTGTCGCCTCAACCTTTTTTGGTGCAATTTCGGGTTCTTCGGTGGCGGATACCGCCTCGATTGGTTCCGTGATGATTCCGCAGATGGAGGAGAAAGGCTATCCGCGTGATTTCGCTGCGGCGGTAACGGCCAGCGGCTCGGTACAAGCGGTGTTAACCCCGCCCAGCCACAACTCGGTGATTTATTCGCTCGCCACCGGCGGTGTTGTCACCATCTCATCGCTGTTTGTCGCCGGCATCATTCCTGGCCTGTTACTGGGTTTTTGCTTAATGGTAATGTGCCTGGGATTTGCGCGTAAACGCGGCTATCCCAAAGGTGAGCGCATCCCTTACAAGCAGGCGTTGAAAATCTTCTTCGATGCGTTCTGGGGATTGTTCACCATTTTCATCATTCTCGGCGGGATTCTGTCCGGCGTGTTCACCGCCTCAGAATCGGCAGCCATTGCCTGCATCTGGGCGTTCTTTGTCACCATGTTTATTTACCGTGATTTCAAATGGACGCAATTGCATATTCTGGTGTTTCGTACCATCAAAACGGTAACCATTGTGATGGTGTTGATCGCCTTCGCCGCCGGTTTCGGTGCGGTAATGACCTTTATGCAATTACCCACCATTATTACCGAAGCCTTTACCCAATTTTCCAGCAACAAGTATGTGATTTTGATGTGCATTAATCTGCTGCTACTGGTGGTGGGGACGCTAATGGATATGGCACCGCTGATCCTGATTCTGACGCCAGTACTATTACCGGTAGCCACCGCACTCGGCGTCGATCCGGTTCATTTCGGCATGATAATGCTAACCAACTTAGGCATCGGATTAATTACGCCACCGGTCGGCACGGTATTATTTGTCGCCAGCGCCGTGAGTAAGCAAAAGATTGAGCAAGTGGTCACCGCCATGCTGCCTTTCTATGGCGTGTTGTTTATTGTGCTGATGTTGATTACCTATATTCCGGCGTTATCGCTATGGCTACCGCGTTTAATGGGCGTGATGTAACAACCGGTCAAATCATTGTGCTTTAAATCTGCTGCGGGCTCTGACACATCTACTGCGTCACGGGCCGTCCTCGCACCGCTAGCGCGGTACCTTCGGCTTTCACGTCGTGCCGACGGATCATTCGGGGATCGGCCGTCCTGGCCGGCCCCGAACTGCCTCACGCATCCCTGCGTGAGGCTCCTGGCCCAACGTAAAAGCCTCAGCGCTGCGGATAGCCCTTTTGCCGCAGCAGACGCGTCAGCGCCTCTGGCAAATGTGCCCTTTTCAACAACTCGCACTGAAGGTTTGGAGCAGGCCGGGGCCGCTTTTGGGCCGGCAATCCGCAGCGCTGAACGAAGCGAGGAAGCCAGGAGAGCCCGCAGGACGCGGGCGAAAGGCGGAGCCGGGACAGGACGTCCCGTCTCCGCCGGTCCGTCAGGCAGACGAGCGAAGTGAAGGTGCCGCGTAAGCGGCGCGAGGACCGCCGGATCAAAAGTGGCACCGGTCAGCGCCATCACCAATGGCTTAGCTAATAAGCATTACGCCATTTATGGCGCCCCATCGTATGAACAGAACGCCTATTTATTTTTTTTAGCAAAGCTTAGTGCAATTCCTTGGTTCAACTCCCGTGTGCGGCATTCAATGATGAAAACCGCCCGTCGGGCTATTGATTAAAAAGGGAAACACCATGACTAAGCATTTTCACTTGCAGGCGTTGAGTTTGGCCCTGCTATTAGGGATTTTTAGCGCCCACGCGGCAGACACGCCCGTCAAAGGCGGCACGCTGGTTTACCTCGAACAACAGGCGCATACCAACCTTTATCCACCCGCCGGTGGCTTTTATCCCAATGGCGGTATTCTGAATCAAATTACCGATAAGCTGACGTGGCAGAATCCTGAAACCTTAAAAGTGGAACCGTGGATTGCCGAAAGCTGGAGCAGTAACGCCGATAAAACCGAATATACCTTTAAAATTCGTCCCGGCGTCACCTTCTCTGATGGCACGCCCTTAGATGCCAATGCGGTAGCCAAAAACTTTGATACTTACGGTCTGGGAAATAAAGCCCAGCGCCTGCCGGTTTCCGAAGTGATCAATAATTACGACCGCAGTGAAGTTATTGATCCTCAGACGGTGAAATTCTATTTCAAAAAGCCATCTCCCGGTTTTTTACAGGGCACCGCTACCATCGGTTCAGGCCTGGTTTCCCTCAGTACGCTGCAGCGTAGCTTCGACCAACTCGGCGATGCGCGTCATATTATTGGTTCCGGTCCATTTGTGGTCAGCGATGAGAAACTCGGCCGCGAGGTCGATTTAACCGCGCGCAAAGATTATCAATGGGGCCCGAAAAACCTCGCCCAGCAAGGTCCCGCCAATCTCGACGGCATTAAATTCATCGTCACGCCGGAAGACAGCGTGCGTATTGGCGCGCTGCTGGCCGGCCAGGCCGACTTCATTCGTCAGGTGCAAGCCTACGACGAGAAGCAGGCGCAGCAGCAAAACTTCCCGATTTACGCTGCACCCACGCGTGGCGTTAACGACAGCATCAGCTTCCGCCCGGATAACCCGCTGGTCAGCGATGTGAAAGTGCGTCAGGCGCTGCTGCACGCCACCAACGCGCAGCAAGTGGTGCAAACCCTGTTCTCACCGAACTATCCGCAGGCCACCTCGGTGATCGCCACCTCGGCGGCCGGTTACGTCAATCTGGCCGACAAGCTGAAATTCGATCCGGCGTTATCGAAAAAGCTGCTGGATGAAGCGGGCTGGAAACCGGGCAGCGACGGCATCCGCGAAAAGGATGGCAAGAAACTGGCGCTGACCATTTATGAATCGCTGCCGCAGCCGCAGAACAAAGAGGTGTTACAGCTGGTGGCACAGCAGTGGCGTCAGGTTGGCGTCGCGCTGGCGGTGAAAGCCGGTGATGCAGGCAGCCGCGTGCTGGATAACCTCGATCCGCTGAAAACCCCGCTGGTGGTGTCCGAAGTGGGCCGCGCCGATCCTGACGTGGTGAAGAGCCAGTTCTATCCGACTAACCGCGATGCGCTGCTGCAAAAAGGCGGCTCCAGCGACAAGGTGCAGAACTTCCGCGACGACAAGCTGAACACGCTGTTGCTGGGGATCTCCTCGGAAGTCGATCCGGCGAAACGCCTGGCAGTGACCGGCGATGCGCAGCGCTATCTGCTCGATCAGGCCTATGTGATTCCGATCTTTGAAGAACCGCAGGTGTTTGCCGGTGCGCCTTGGCTGAAAGGCGTGAATTTTGAAGCTGTGGGTCGTCCGTCGTTCTACGGCGCGTGGCTGGAAAAACACTAAGGCAGGTTAATGATGCAACGTTCACTGCTGCGAAGAGTGGGTCAAAGCGTTTTGGTGCTGTGGGCCGCGTTTACCCTGTCGTTCTTTCTGCTGCAGGTGCTGCCCGGCGATGCGGTGCTGATCAAGTTTCAGAACCCGGATCTGGGCCTCAGCCCGGATCAAATCGCCGAAATGCGACTGGCTTACGGCGCGGATAATCCGCTCTGGCAGCAGTACGTGCACACGCTGCTGGCGATGCTGCGCGGTGATTTTGGTTACTCGGTGCAGGCGGGCGTGCCGGTCAGCGAACAGCTGATCAGCAACCTGCCCGCCACGCTGCAACTGGCGCTGCTCGGCTTTGCGCTGGCAACCCTTATCGCGTTCGCGCTGGCGGCGTTATCGCGCTTGCCGGCGCTGCGCTTCCTGCGTTCGGTGCTGCAATCGGTCCCGGCGCTGTTTATCTCCCTACCGACCTTCTGGCTCGGCATCGCGCTGATTCAACTGTTCTCTTTCCAGCTGCGCTGGATCCCGGTGATCAATCCGTCGGCGCTGCAGGGTTTGATTCTGCCGGTGATTACCGTGGCGATCCCGATCTCCGCGCCGCTGGCGCAGATTCTGTTGCGCAGCATCGATCAGGTTTCTACCCAACCGTTCGTGGCGGTAGCGCGCGCTAAAGGCGCCAGCGAAAGCCATGTGCTGTGGCATCACGTGATGCGCAATGCGTTGCTGCCGGTGCTGAACGTTGCCGGTTTGCTGCTCGGGGAACTGATCGCCGGTGCGCTGATTACCGAAACCGTGTTTGGCCTAAGCGGCGTCGGTCAGCTGACGCAGCAGGCGGTGAATAATCAGGACGTCGCGGTGTTACAGGCGGTGGTGATGATCTCGGCGCTGGCGTTTGTGCTGATTAACCTGCTGGTCGATGCGCTGATGCCGCTGTTCGATCCGCGTCTGCAATCCATTGCCGGAGGCAACCGATGAGTCTGGTCGATTACTCAACTGCGCGTCAAAGCAACGGCAACGCACGTGCGTCCCGCGTGCTCAACATCCAGCCAGGTTTGTGGCTGGCGTGGGGCGTGATGCTGTTGGCGCTGCTGGCGGCATTTGCGCCTGGTCTGTTTACCCATTTCAGCCCAACGGAAGGCGTGCCTGGCGCACAACGTCTGCCGCCGCAAGCCGCTTACTGGCTCGGCACCGATCAGCTGGGCCGCGATCTCTACGCGCGCATTATTTATGGTGCGTCACAGTCGCTGTCGGCGGCGGTCGCAGCGGTGGCGATGGGGCTGATTGGCGGCACCACGCTCGGCGTGCTGGCGGGCGCGATGGGCGGTCGCACTGAGAACTGGCTGATGCGCTTAGTGGATGTGCTACTGTCGATTCCTTCGCTGCTGCTGTCGCTCAGCATTCTGATTCTGCTGGGTTTTGGCACCGTGCACGCCGCGCTGGCGGTGGGCATCGCCTCGATTGCCAGCTTTGCCCGCCTGGCGCGTGGCGAAGTGGTCCGCGTACGCCGCAGCGAGTTCGTCGAAGCGGCTTACGGCAGCGGCGGCAGTTTCTGGCGCGTGTTGTGGCGTCATATTTTACCCAACTCGCTGACGGCGGTGATCGCCTTCGCCGCCTTGCAGTTTGGCCAGGCGATTCTGGCGTTATCCACGCTCAGCTTCCTCGGCTACGGCACGCCGCCGCCGACGCCCGAATGGGGTTTATTGATCGCCGAAGGACGTAACTATCTGGCGACCGCGTGGTGGCTCACCACCTTCCCCGGCATAGTGGTGGTCGCCGTGGTGCTGGCCGCTAACCGCATCAGCCGTCAACTGGCCGGAGGTGACGCATGAGCGCGTTATTAGCCATTGAAAATTTAACCCTCAGCTATCGCCAGCGCGGCGAGTGGCGCGCAGTGGTTCACAACGTCAGCTTTGAGTTGCAGCCCGGTGAAATGGTGGCGCTGGTCGGTGAGTCCGGCTCCGGCAAAACCACCACCGCGCAGGCCATTATTGGTTTGATGGCGGACAACGGCCGTCGTGACAGCGGCAAAATTGTGCTGAACGGCACCGATATCGCCGGTTGGTCTTCTAAACGTCTTGATAGCCTGCGCGGCGTCAGCATCAGCTTAGTGCCGCAGGATCCGGGCAACTCGCTCAATCCGGTGAAAACCATTGGCGATCAGGTCGGTGAAATGCTGCAGCTGCACCTGAAAATCAGCAAAACCGAACGTCAGCAGCGCGTGCTGGAGCTGCTGCAAAAAGTGGGGTTGAGCCATCCGGAACAGCGCCTGACGCAGTATCCGCATCAGCTCTCCGGCGGCATGAAACAGCGCGTGCTGATTGCCATCGCGCTCGCCCTGCGTCCGCAGATCATCATTGCCGATGAGCCCACCAGCGCGCTTGATGTCACGGTGCAAAAACGCATTCTTGATCTGCTGGATGTGTTGCGCCGCGAATCCGGCACGGCGGTGCTGTTTGTCACGCACGATTTGGCGCTGGCGGCAGAACGTGCCGATCGCCTGCTGGTATTTCGTCATGGCGAAGTTCAGGAACAAGGCCCGGCGGCGCAGGTGATCAACGCGCCTAAGCATGCTTACACGCGGCAGCTGTTGCAGGACGCCGATCCGGGCGACAGCGCGCTGTCCGTGCCGACACATGCCAACTTCTCGTCGCCAGCGATTCAGCTCTCCGGCATCAATAAACAGTTTTCCCTTGGTCGCCAGCAGCAGTTGCAGGTGGCGAAAGAGGTGTGCGTGACCGTAGCACGCGGCACCACGCACGCGCTGGTCGGTGAATCCGGCTCGGGGAAAACCACGCTGGCGCGCATTCTTTTAGGCTTTGAGCAGGCCGATAGCGGCCGCGTGGTGATCGATGGCATCGATGCCACCGCGCTGCGCGGCGAAGCGCAACGTCAGCTGCGCCGCAAGATTCAGTTTGTGTATCAAAACCCGTTTGCCTCGCTTGATCCGCGCCAGACGCTGTTCGCCATCATTGAAGAGCCACTGCGTAACTTTGAGAAACTCAGCAGCGACGAGCGCCGTGAACGCGTCGCAGCCGTGGCGCAGCGCGTGGCGATACCGCTGGAGCTGCTGACGCGTAAACCGCGCGAGTTGTCTGGCGGCCAGCGTCAGCGCGTAGCCATCGCCCGCGCCCTGATTCTGCAACCGGCGATTCTGGTGCTGGATGAAGCGACCTCAGCGCTGGATGTCACGGTGCAGGCGCAGATTCTGCAACTGCTGCAACAACTGCAACGCGAGCTCGGCCTTACTTATCTGTTTATCACCCACGACCTCGCCACCGTGCGCCGCATTGCGCACAGCGTCACCGTGCTGCGCGCCGGTGAAGTGGTGGAGCAAGGTGACACCGTCACGCTATTTAGCGCTCCGCAGCATCCGTATACCCGATCGCTGATTGACGCGATACCCGCTTTCCGTCCGCTGATTAAGGAGTCTGCATGACGCGCAAACGCATTGGTTTTTTCACTCGCCTGCTGGATGACACTTCCGCACAGCAGCGCTATCGCCTGGCAACTGAACAGATTCAGCACGCCGAGCGCACCGGTTTTGACAGCGCGTGGATTGCTCAGCACCACTTTCACGAGAAAGAAGGCGGCTTGCCTTCACCGCTGCTGTTTCTGGCCCACGTTGCGGCGCACACCCGCACTATTCGGCTTGGCACCGGCATCATCACGCTGGCGATGGAGAACGCGCTGCGCGTCGCCGAAGATGCAGCGGTGCTGGATTTGCTGAGCAACGGTCGCCTCGAAGTCGGTTTAGGATCGGGTGGCACCGCGACCTCGTTTCTGCCGTTCGGCATCACCATCGACCAGCGCGCCAGCGTGTTTGCCGATCATCTGCATCAACTGCTGAGCGCCTGGCGCGGCGATACGTTGGGCCATCCGGATAATCACCTCTATCCCGCAGCGCCGACGCTGGCGCAGCGCGTGTGGATCGCCACCTTCTCGGTGGAAGGTGCGGCGCGCGCGGGAAAAGCCGGGCACGGTTTGATGCTGTCGCGCACCCAGCCGCGTCCGGCGGGCCAGCCCAATTTGCCGCTCGACCAGATACAAAACCCGATGATCGATGCCTATCTGGCGGCTTTACCGGCGGGCATTGCGCCGCGCATTCTGGCATCGCGCACCGCCTTTGTGGCCGATTCCAACGACTACGCGCGCCGTCTCGCCGAGCCGGGCTTGCAGCGACAGGCGCAGCATTTCCGCGAATCGGGACACGTTATTGGCAACACGCTGGACGAACAGGCGCGTCAGCTGGATGCGCACTTCGGCGATGCCGACACGGTGCTGCAATCGCTGCTGGCCGATACGTCGCTGCAGCGCGTCACCGATATCAGCTTCCAGGTGCACTCCATTGATCCGCCACACGCCGACATTCTGCGTTCCATCGAATTGATTGCCGAGCATATTGCGCCCGCGCTGCGTGGGTAAGTCGGCGCCCCTGGGGTTTGTAGGGTCGCCATTCATGGCGACCTTCTAACGTTAAACTGGAGAATTTTATGTCTCAACCGACAGATTTACTGGCCGCGCTAGCGGATATCGATCCCGCGTCTGAACTGGCGCAAGCCCGCGCCGAACGTCACGCCGCCACCCAGCACACGCAAGGCAGCTATGACGTGCTGTTTTCGCAGGATGATGAGGATTTGCCGTTAGCAGAACGTTTCGCCCTCGCCGCGCAGGTCGCGGCCTGGCATGGCGCGTCGAGTCTCGAAGCGCATTACCGCCAGCCGGATCAACCTAACAACGCACGCTTCGCTGCGGGTCTGGCGTTTGCGGAACTGCTGAGCTTGCATCCGGTCGATGCTGCGCCGCATCACATCGAGACGCTGCAAACTGCCGGATGGTCGCCACGCGGCATCGTCACGCTGGCGCAGCTGATCGCCTTTGTCAGCTTCCAGAGCCGCTTGCTTGCGGGTTTGCGTTTGCTCAACGGCGAAGAGACGGCGTCGCAGCCGCATGCGGTGGCCGGTAAATGGCACGATGCGCCGCTCACCGTAAGCGGTAAAACCGCCCTCACCGCCTTTACCCAACAGGAACTCGGCTGGGAACCGTGGCTGGCGGCGAAACCGCTGCATGAATTTAGCGCTGAAGAGCAGGCAACGTTGGCGAAATTCGGCCATAGCGACTCTGATTACTTCCGCCTGCTGGGCCGCAATCAGCCGCTGCTCGAGCAACGCACGCTGACTGATAAAGGCATCTTCTACACCGCAGGCGGACTCTCACGCGCCGAGCGTGAACTCGCCGCCACGGTGGTGAGCAAGGTCAACGGCTGCATCTACTGCGCCTCGGTGCATGCGCGCAAAGCCAGCCAGCTGTCGAAAGATGAACCGGCGGTGCAGAAGCTGCTTAATGTCGCGCCGGGCGCTGAGCTGTCGCACGGACAATCGGCCCGCTGGGCGGCACAGATCGATCTGGTTGCCACCTTATCGATCACGCCTGCCGCCACCAGCCTGAAACAGCTGCAGGCGCTGCGCAATCAGGGATTCAGCACGCTGGAGCTGCTGGACCTGATTCAATCCGCCGCCTTCTTCGCCTGGGCCAACCGCCTGATGCTGACGCTCGGCGAACCTTTCTTACCTGAACACACACAAGGATGACCATGACGGATCTTTCCCATCAACAGCTGGTGCGCTGGCGACGTGAGCTGCATCAGCATCCCGAGCTGTCGGATCAGGAATTTGCCACCACCGAGCGCCTTACCCGCTGGCTGCAGGAACTCAACGTCAAACTGCTGCCGCTGGAATTGAAAACCGGTGTCGTGGCAGAAATCGGTCACGGCGAACCGCTGATTGCGCTGCGTGCGGACATCGACGCCCTGCCGATTGACGAGCAAACCGATCAAGCATGGCGCTCCCAGCAGCCGGGCGTGATGCACGCCTGCGGCCACGATCTGCACAGCAGCGTAATGCTGGGCGTCGCACAGCAGTTGAAACGCATCGAATCCCAGCTGCCTGGCCGCGTGCGTATTCTGTTCCAGCCTGCCGAAGAGATTTTTACCGGCGCGAAACAGCTGCTGGCGGCGGACGCGCTGAAAGATGTGCAGGCGATTTTCGGCCTGCATAACGCGCCGGATCTGCCAACCGGCACGCTGCGCACGCGCGGCGGCGCCTACTATGCCAACGTCGATCGTTTCCAGATCACTATCACCGGCAAAGGTGCGCACGCCGCGCGTCCGCATGAAGGCATTGATAGCATCGTGATTGGCAGCCACATCGTCACCGCGCTGCAAACGCTGCCGAGCCGCGTGTTCAGTTCGCTGGAATCGGTGGTGGTCAGCGTGACGCGCTTTACCGCCGGTAACAGCTGGAACGTGCTGCCACAAACGGTGGAGCTGGAAGGCACGGTGCGTACTCACAATGCGGCGATTCGCGCGCAGATCCCGCAGAAAATCAGAGCGCTGATAAATGGGATCGCCGCCGGATTTGGCGCGCAGGCTGAGCTGGTGTGGCAGGAAGGTCCGCCTTCGCTGGTCAACACCCCGCAATGGGCCGATTTCGCGCTGGAACTGGCAGCAGAGCAAGGCTATCAAACCCAAGTCGGCACGCCGCAGATGGGTGGCGAAGACTTCGCCTTCTACCTGCAGCAGCTGCCGGGCGCGTTCGTCAGCATCGGCAGCGCCAGTGAATTTGGCTTGCATCATGCCGGTTTCGATCCGGATGAAGCGATGCTGGAACCGGCGGTGCATTACTTCACCGAGCTGGCCCAGCGCGCGCTGCTGACGCTGCGTCAACAACAGGCGCTGGCATCGTGACCATGAGAGCAAGGAGAAAAGCGATGGCGATTTCTGTACCTGTTCCACGTCTCGACCATGTGGTGATCAATGTTGCCAGCCAGCTGGATGACGCCAGCGCGCTGTTTCGTCGCCTGGGATTTCAGCTGACCGAGCGCGGCCATCATTCGCTCGGCTCCAGTAATCATCTGGCGATTTTTGGTGATAACTATCTGGAGCTGTTGGGTTTTGAACCTGGGCGCGGCAATCTGCGCCAGGATTTGTGGCAATCGCCGATTGGCCTCAGCGGTTTAGTGTGGAAAACCGAGGATGCCGACGCGGTGTGGCGCTATCTGGAGAGCCAGGACATTGACGGCGATCTGCCGGCGAGTTTTTTCCGTCCCGTTACTTTGCCGGACGGCACCGAGCAGGAAGCACGCTTCCGCACCGTGCGGTTACGCCCGTCGCTGGTTGCAAATGGCCGCAGCTTCTTTTGCCAGCACGACACACCGGATTCAGTGTGGCAGGACGCGTGGCGCGTCCATCCGAATGGCGTGAGCGATATCGTCGAGTTCGTGGTGGTGGCGCAGGATCCCGCCGCCGCTGCTCAGCCCTACAGCCGTTTATTCGGTGCCGATAAACTCACCGCCTGTCAGGAAGGCGCGTTTGTGCTCAAAGCGGGCGTGGCAACGGTACGCTTTGCCGCCGCGGAATACGTTACGCAGCGCTTCGCCGGATTGCCGATTGATTACGACGGCAGCGCGCGCATGGCAGGATTGAGTTTGCGCACCTCGGATCTGCGCAAAGTGAAAGCCAGCCTGCTGCTCGGTGATGTGCCGTTCCGCGAGGAAGCGGCGGCAATTATTGTTGGTGCCGAGCAGGCATTTGGTGTGGCGTTGCGGTTCCAGTTGTGATTTCCGTCGCGCATTTGTAGGGTCGCCATTTATGGCGACCTGGTTTAACGTGATCCACTTTCATCCATAAACGAAGGTGAAATGTGATCGCTAAACTGCATCTCGAAACCCCCAGACTCACCTGCTCGCAGATCGCGGAAGACGACTGGGACTTCTTCCGTCAACTCCAGCTCTCGCCACACGTCATGCATTACGTCGCCGATACAAAATCTGAAGAAAAAATTCTCGCTGATTTCACAGCAAGATTGCCGCGCTGGTCGCCTCGCAGCGCGCATTGGCTGTGTCTGGTGGTGCGGGAGAAACAGTCAGGCAATCGCATCGGCGTCAGTGGTTATATCCATCGCGAAAATGACTGCGCCGAAGTTGGCTTTCTGTTCAAGCCAGAAGCTCAAGGAATAGGCTATGCGCACGAGTCGCTTCGGGCGATTTGTGACTATGCATTTAGCGATGGCGGTATCCGTCGCCTGAGCGCCACCGTCACCGCAGGCAATACGCCCTCACGTCGGTTGCTGGAAAAAGTCGGCTTCGTATTAGAAGGTGAACTGCGGGAAAATTACTGGCTGAGGAATGCGTGGCATAACGATTGGCTGTTTGGGTTGTTGTGTGGGGAATATGGGTTGTAGTACAGGTGTTATCCACTTTGTTCGGGATCTGGTCTAATTAACGACTTAGCCATATTCAAACCAAACAAACACAGAGATGTCTACTTTGTGCCAAAAGCGGAAGTTTTTTGCAGTTGAACTCATAGTACAGTTAAAAATAATCTGCTATTTTGATCAAAATAGCTTTAGTGTGAAGTAAAACCAAAAATATCAATTAATTATCTTAAATTTACACAATCATCACCCCCTCAGGAAAAATTTCCTGATTAGTCAGAGGATTAGACCAATTGAATACGTTCATATTCAGAAATAATGATGAGATAGGAAAATTAGAGGCCGAATCAGACAACTATTTGGACTCTTGTTTTTTAGAAACAAGTATATTTAAGGGGATTATGAATTTTGATCCATCAGAACAAAATCCAGACTTCACAAAAAGAATAATAGTTGGGCGAACCGGCAGTGGTAAATCAGCTCTTTTAAAGAAAATATTGGATGAAGGTACCATCAAAGTTTATGAAAAGATAGAAGCGGAAAATACAATATTCGAACATGTGAAAAACAATGTTTTCATTTCATCCTTAAGTGATAGCGGCATTGATTTAAGAGTATTCTATAAATCGCTATGGCTACATGCCCTCTTAATAAAAGTCATCCCTGCTTTACACCGTTCAACTTATCAAAGCTTTTTCAATAAGATCCACGATTTGATTGGAGGAAAAAAGAAGCCTTACAATCCTGAATTAGCAAATGAATACATTGAACAATTCAAGGACGTTTTCTTTAATGATAAGGCTTTAGTTGAAATAAGCAATAAAATGCAAACTGAACTGTCTACAAAAGTAGGTATAAAAGGGATAAGTCTTGGAGGTAAATTAGGTCGTGAAGATGCTCAGAAAGTACAATCAGAAACATCAAGCTACGTTAGTAGAGAATTGATTAGAAAACAAAAAGAGTTGATAAAGATATTAAATGAAGAATTCTCTGAAGTTGGTCAGTTCAGGATAATTATAAGCATTGATGATCTTGATCGCTCATGGCTGAGCTCAAGTGATATAAGGTATGACTTTATCAACGCACTGTTAGAAGCTTTTAGAGAATTACTTGATGTAAAATCCGTTAAGATACTGATTTCAATAAGAACTGATATACTTATGGGAATCTACAATAAAACACTAAGGCAAGATGAGAAGGACCAGCCCCTTATTTATTCCGTTTCATGGAATAAATCTGACATTAGAAAAATAATTGATATGCGTATAAATCACTTGGTAAAGAATAAATATCAGGGATCTCGCGTAATTACAATGAAAGATATTTTTAACTTTGACGTTGATGGTATTCAAGCTGATGAGTATATTTTAGATAGAACCATGCTCAGACCAAGAGATGCCATTAGTTTTGTAAATTATTGCCTGAAAGAATGTGATGGCCAAATTGAAATAAATCAAGATATAGTTTTAATTGCAGAAGAGAAGTTTTTTTCTTCTAGAAAAAGGGCTTTGGTGTCGGAATGGGCAACTATTTATAAAAATATTTCTGAATATATCGACTCGTTGTCCATATTAAAAAAACAAGAGTTTTCGTTAGACTCTATTATTGAGGAAGATAAAAACTTAATTCTAACCTACATTCTCGATAGGGCTTCATCAGACGGTGAGGATGAGTTACATTCCAAGATAGTAATGAACTTCGATGAACTCATGAAGGTATGGTTTATTGTTGGTGTCATAGGCATTAAACGGACTGAAACTCTTATAATTTACTCTTCATATGACAAACCTGATCTTGATATAACCGACATTAATCGTAAATTTATTATCCACCCATTATTCAATAGAAGGTAAGAGTGAGTGTGATTTTTTATTTGTATTATAAAATCTTCTTGATGTCTGCTGATCGCTTAAAGCGGACCTTGCCATACGCACATATTCTTTCAATGCAAGATGCGGGAGATGTTAAAGCGCTTTGCCCTGATCAACGGTGAGAAGGTGAACATGGTAATCAACCCTAAAACCATTATGGTGACGAAGTCGCGTCTCATATTCACTGCCCTAACCTGACGCTGAGGCAGTGAATACATCGTTTCTAAACAACTTATTGCAAATCCACGTTTAACGCCGGGGCACCAAAACTGACTAACTCCGCATTCGACGCAGTAAAATAGTCGCGCCAGAATATCTCAAGCTGCTGAATGATTTTCCCTGAGCGATAATTGTTTTTCGCATCGGTATCAATCAATCCTGCACCTGCGACAAACACCTTTGCGCCAGCAAAATCCGCTAACAAATTCTGCTGTTTAACCTGCTGCAACTCTTTCTCTGGCGAGAGCAAACGCAGCGCGTTATTGCGGTAGAAGCTATCGAAAGCGCTGTTTTCCAGCATATCGGAGATCAGAAACAGAGTACGTGACGCGTTTTCATCCCGCTGAAGATCATGACTAATGCGTTTAAGGCTATCGAGGATCTCGCTTTTAGCGATGTTATCGCCCTTCTCAGCGAAACTTTTTGCCATCAGCCCACCCAATGCGCTCGCGAAATATTGCTTCTGCTCACTCAGGCATTTGTCGAGGTTCTTCAAACTTTCCATGCCTTGATTGTCGCGGATTTTCTTGTCCGTGAGTAACGGTTCCAGACGACCATCAAATAAGCGCTGCATGAAATTGTTCTGCAACAACGCCGAGAACTGATAAAGCACCACATGATCGCCGGGCTGACTAAAACGCATGATCTGCTGCCAACTGGCATTTTTGATCTGCAGCGGCACTTTAACCGTTTGATCAATAATCACCACCAGCTCACGACCGCTGTTGGCCGGGCGATATTGACTGAGTTTGGCATAGTCATAACAGCTCGGAATATCGTTGCGATCCGCAGCCTGCGCCAGGGCATTCACCCCGGCTAACAGCAGCAAACACCATTTGCTGATCTTCACCTGATTATCCTCTGGCCTTATTGAGCACGCGCTGCACTTTACGACGACTGAGCAGCGCTTCATTTGACAGACCCAAATCCTCAGCCACCAAACGCAGTTCTTCATCATCTAAGGCTGTCAAATCGCCTAACTCCGCAATGCGCGCCTTTTCATCGGCGTTAGCAGCAGGTGCCGTTTCCAGTGCCACCGGTGCAGGCGTTGGCGTTGTGGGTTCAAATACCAAAGCCGGTTCTGGCTGATGTACCGGGCGCTCTGGAGCAACGGTTGCACGTGTGGCGTTAAATTGCTGATGCTGATCGTCGGCCAGTGCTTTATCGCGCTGCTTACCGCGCACGTAATCGTCGAAGGTCCGAACATCAGTTTGTGCAATGCTGGCGCTACTGGCGCGTTGCATCGCCATACGATTCTGCAAGCTTGCCAGTTTATCCTGCGCATCACGCTCTACGCGCTCACGGCGCATGGCGTACCACGCGGCAAACTCTTCAGAGCTACTGAAATTACCAATATATTTCGCCGCCAGGCGAGATTCGATGCCGACCAGAGAACGGTAATAACCAATCAAAATACCGATAATTTGCACGCCAATGAAAATCACCGACAGAATAATGAAGGTCAATTTGGAGGCGAACACGCGGTTGTCACTGACCTCTTTCGCCGCTTGCTTATCAGCCTGCTGATTATCTTCCACCGCTTGCTGTGGCAACTCAAAAGGTGAAGCGTTGCTCGCCGCGCTGGTTTGGCTAAACGGCGTACCATTAACGGCCTGGGTTTCGGCGGCATTGATGGTTGCCGCACGAATGAAATAGGCACCTACCGCAAAGGTGACGATCAACAGCAGCGTCACAACCGTTTGTACATATTGCGGTTTTGCACCAATACCGTGGTTCACACGGTTGAGCATTTGCAAATAGCTGGGTGCGTCATCATCAATGCGGCTGTTTTCCAGCGACACGCGGTTGTCTTTAACCAACGCCTGCGCATGGCCTTCCAGACGCGCTTCTTTATGCCAGTAGCGGATTTTGCTCAGCAGCGTATTTTTGTGTAACTGCGTGCCCATTAAGTGCGTAGCGGGCACCAAAATCACACCAATCAGCACCGAAACCACAATCGCCGACAGCTCCGCCTGGTTCGCAGAGATGTTGTTGGCAATGAATGGCGAAAGTACCAGCGCAAAGATAAAGGCCTCCAGAATGACGAGGGCGATACTGCATAACCACAACACCACGCTGGTCGGTTTGCGGCCCCGCTCATCGACTTTGTTCAGATAGTTAACGCAGCGCAGATAAAAATCGGCATCGCGGTTGGAGATGCTATGAAACTGATAGAACTTGCCACACAACGCTTCTTCTGCCGGATGCCAGATGCGTCCGCCGGTGCCCGCACGGCGCGATTCATGGCTACGCGACAAACGGGTGATGTGTCCAAACAACGGTAGGGAACAAAACAGGTTGAGGAAGAAGTAACGAACTTGATCCCACCATTTGATCACGCCAAGTGTTAGCGCCAACAGCCCGAAAAGCGGCCAGAAGATGTAGCGATAGGTGGCGATCGCCTGCATTAAGGTATCTAAAATTTCCATGAGAGAGTTATCCGTTTATCCACGCTGAGGTGCGTAATTGGCCAGCCACGGCTGACGATGGTTGCTATAAAAGAGTTGTCCTTGTTGCGCAGGCTTGCCTGATTTCGGCAGCAAGAGGTCGACGCAGGAGATCGGTTGTTGCTGGGCATCGGCGATGTAGACGCGGTAAAGAATGCTGTCTTCCCCTTCCCAACTGTTGGCGACACTTGCCATGCCTTGCAGCGCCTTGCGGTTGCCCTGCGCATAGTTTGGCGTGATGAGCACTTGTGGGTTTTGCGTCACCACCGCACTCTCTTTGAGAACAAACACTGGCGTCAATGTCACCAGGTTGCCATTCACCAATCCTGCCCACGCGCGCCCGTTCATATTGGGCAGATATTCCCGCGTATCATGCTGATCGATCGCCTTACCGCTGGCTAAATTCTTGGCCAGTCCACTGACGCGAGGAAGATCGGTGAGACAGCTACCGCTGACACTGCTGGCCTGCGCCTGACTAATCAGGCTGAAACCTTGCGACAGCGGCTTTAAGTTGCTGGCGAGACCCGTAACCTGTGCGCTAGTGGGCTTGCCACCAAAATCGACAAAGTTAACGGGATTGCTCTCAGCAATAGCTTGAGTGGGTTGGGTCACCACTTCCGGCGCTTTTACTTCAGCGCTTTTTGCCGCAGCCTTCTTGCTCGCTTTACGTGGTGCCGCCCTGGCGGTTGAAGTACGCGCCAGCGTATTTTCAGCAGCAGAGCTGTGGCGCAAATACAGTGGGTTATTGCTTTCCAGCGCCAGACGCTGGCGTAACAGTGTTTCATTCGCTAACGCCACGATTTCAACCCGGCGGTTTTGTGCCCGACCCGAAAGGGAATCGTTATCCGCCAGTGGACGTGAGGAACCCACGCCCTGGAAATAGAGTTGGCTGGCTTTAATGCCGCTTTGCTCCAGTACCAGCCCAACGTTGCGGGCACGCGCTTCAGAAAGTTGCTGATTGTGTTCGGCGTTGCCAGTGGCGTCCGTATGTCCCACCACCAGCAAAACATCGCTGGAGGATTGCTGGCCGCCTTTCATCGCTGTGGCAATTTTTTGCACCTGACGCATGCCGCTGCTGGTCAGTTCTGCACTGTCGATGGCGAACATGGTACCGTCCTCAACTTGTGCAACAATCCCAACCGGCTCCTGCTTGCTGTTCTCCTGCGCCTTAAGCGCCTGAGTGCTAATGCGAATTTTTTCTTCCTGGGCGACTTTAGCCAGCGCCTGTTCACGATTCTGCCAAACGTTCCCGACCACGCATCCCGCTACGCCGCCTGCCACTCCACCCACCAAAGCTTTCTTTGCGTCGTGAGTCACCAGATAAGTGATACCGCCACCCAGTGCGGCACCGCCGATACAACCGGCAGCGGTACCGTAATCACGAGCAAAGTCATTCATTGAGGCACAACTGGAAGTCAGAGAAGCGGCGATCAGCACGGATGCAGCTTTTTTAGAAAAGGGTAAATTCACATCAAATCCTTGATTGAAAAATCCTCTGTCGTGCGGAGGAAACAATGATTAATGGTTGAGGCTGATTGATAAAAAAAATTCACAGGGTTGTATCGGCAGCAATGCCGGTGACTTTAGACCTCGTGGCGAATTTCTTCTATTCAAGGAGATAGGGGATTAAAACGGATTGACGCAGGAGGAAACGATGAAATTACGTTAGTAATATTATCCAATCACCGCTGGCAATAGCGCAGCGAATACCACTTATCCCTCTCCAACTAAACGCATGCGTTTGATATCTCTTTGCGGAGATTCGCCAAACTCGCGTCTGTATTCGCGGCTGAACTGCGATGCACTCTCATAACCAACCATCAACGCTGCGCTGTTGGCATCGAGATTTTTACTCAACATTTGCTGTCTGGCTTCCTGTAGTCGTAACTTTTTCTGGTATTGCAAAGGGCTGACACCTGTCATAGCGCGAAAATGCTGACGAAACGTCGATGGACTCATAAAAGCATTCGCTGCCAGTTCCTCCATGCTGACAGGGCGCGTGAAGTTTTGTTTCAACCAGCCAACGATCCTGGAAATATTTTGACTGGGCGAACCGGCGGTAGCGATATGTCTCAACTGCGGACCATGGTTGCTGGCTAATAAGCGCATCACAATCTCTTGCTGGATAAGCGGTTCAAGATGAGTAATTAAATCCGGTTCATCAAGTAACTTAATTAAGCGGCTTAACGCATCAATCAACCCCTCATCCAGAGGTTCGACTGACAGTGGATTGAGCGGTATTTCCTTGCTGGGCCTGGCGGGTGGCATCAGCGCGGCAATCTGCACTACCACGCGAGGATCAAGCGTTAACATCAAGCCTAAAAAAGGCTCACGCTGACTGGCCCGAGTCACATGCGATACCACCGGCAAATCGATGGTTGTGAGTAGAGATTCGCCCGCGCTGTAATGCGTCGGTTTCCCCGCCAGCATGATCTCTTTTGCTCCCTGCACCACCACACCCAAACCCATCTGATAAATACAGTGCACTGGCAACGTTGCCATGTTGCGGCGATGAACAGAAAGTGAAGCTATAGCGGTTAAGTGGTCCCCCTCGTTTTGGGCAATCCTGCTAATCAGCGCAGCCAATTTTTCAACGCCAGAATTCAAATCATTATCGACCATTTAAGCCTACCACCTGCCCCAGATTCAATCCGGCGATTTTACCATCAGTAAAATTCAATATGTACCCTTCGAGGCACATGCATCGTTTTAGGCAATTCTCTCGGCAGATCCGACAAGCCTGGCAGGCAAAAGCCGCCCCATAATAGGTCAACACTTAATCTGAAGAGCCGAGACGAAAAATGCCTGGTTTATTTGATTCCTACACGCTTAAAGACATTACCCTTCGCAATAGAATCGTTGCGTCACCGATGTGCCAATATCAGGCTAACGGTGGACTCATTAACGACTGGCACAAGTCACATTATTCAATGCTGGCAAAGGGAGGCGTGGGTTTACTCATCGTTGAGGCAACCGCCGTTTTGCCTGAAGGACGTATCACTCCGGGTGACCTTGGCCTGTGGAGCGATGCTCATACTGAAGGATTCGCATCGGTTGCCTCAGCGATCAAACAAACCGGGGCGGTAGCGGGAATTCAGCTTGGCCATGCGGGTAGAAAAGCGGGATGCACTCCTCCGTGGATGGGTGGCGCGCCTTTAGATCAGCAGGATCCAAACGCATGGATTCCGGTTTCTGCCAGCGCAGTGCCCTACGTGCAAGATAGTAATTACGTTCCTCATGAGATGTCTTTAGAGGAAATCCAGCACACCATTAATGCTTTCAAACAGGCTGCGCGTCGCGCTGCGGAAGCTGGATTTGAGTGGCTTGAACTTCATTTTGCACACGGCTTTCAGGCTCAAACATTCCTTTCAACAAAAACCAACTTTCGTGAAGATCACTATGGCGGCTCTTTAGCGAATCGTGCACGTTTTATGCTTGATGTTGTTGAGTCCGTAAAGTCCGTCTGGCCTGCACACCTGCCACTCACCGCTCGACTCGGTGTCATCGAATTTGATGCCTGTCCTGAACACAGCTTTGCTGAATCTCTGGAAGTCATTCGCTGGCTGAAAAAAGCCGGTATCGACTTTGTTGATGTGGGTTTGGCGCTCTCAACTCCCGATGAGCAGGTACCTTGGGGGCCAAATTTCATGGTTCCCTACGCGGAACGGGTGCGTAGAGAAACCGGCATTCCCGTAGCAACGAGTTGGATGATCACCAGAGCCAGCGATGCTAACGACTTTATCCAGGATGCAAAACTAGACCTGGTGTTTTTTGCCCGCACGCTTTTGGCCAATCCGCACTGGGTTTTCCAGGCAGCACGCGAACTGAATATCAGCTCACCCGAGTCGTTATTGCCAGTGCCTTATGCGTATTGGCTGAAGAATTGGGCGCAATAATTCCCCAACGTTTTTTGCGGACAGGCAGCTTCTCGCAGCGCTGCCGCTTAACGTCATTCATCCTCTGGAGATCACCATGAAAATAAAAAAATTCGATGCTTCGGCTGAGGCATTCCCGACGTCGCCAGGAACAATCAGTCGGCGCAGTTTTATATCCCGGACAGCAATGATCAGCGCAGGTATGGCCTTTAGCTCGCTGTCGTGGGGCGCCTCCACATCCGCCGCTTCCGGGGCACAGAAAAATACCAATTCATCGCCAGCAGGAGAGATTATGTCAACGCGCAAACTTGGTAATCTTACCGTCTCAGCACTGGGCGCAGGCTGTATGAGCATCAGTGCCAACTACGGTCCGGCGGCCGACCGTCATCAGGGTATCCGTACGCTTCGGGAAGCACATGATAAGGGCGTTACGTTCTTCGATACGGCGGAAGTGTATGGTCCCTACACCAATGAAGAGTTGGTTGGAGAAGCCTTAGCGCCAATTCGTGATCAGGTCATCATTGCCAGTAAATTTGGCTTCGATATCAAAAACGGTGGACTAAACAGTCAGCCTCAGCATATTCGTCAGGTTGTTGAAGAATCGCTTCGCCGACTGAAAACCGATCGTATTGATCTCTATTATCAGCATCGGGTTGATCCCAATGTGCCAATAGAAGACGTCGCTGGCACCATCAAAGATCTGATTAGTGAAGGAAAAATCCTGCATTTTGGCCTTTCCGAAGCCAGCCCTGAAACCATTCGCCGCGCCCATGCTGTGCAGGCCGTAACGGCCGTCCAGACGGAGTACTCGGCAATGAACCGCGATCCGGAGCACAACAGCGTTCTGCAAACCTGTGAAGCGTTGGGTATTGGATTTGTTCCCTGGGGGCCCGTTGGAATGGGTTATTTAACCGGGACACTGAACGCGCAATCCCATTTTGATGCAGACAAAGATCTGCGGGCTGGCTTTGACCGCTTCTCACCTGAAAATCTGGCAGCCAATCAGCCGTTTTTGCATCTGCTAAGAAAAATGGGTGCAGAAAAAAATGCCACGCCCTCTCAGATTGCCCTGGCATGGTTACTGGCACAGAAACCCTGGATTGTGCCGATTCCAGGCACCAGAAACAGTAATCACCTGCATGAAAATCTGGGCGCATTAAACATTCGATTTACGCCAACAGAATTAAGCGAAATGAATACGGAGCTGTCTGCCTTAAAAGTTCACGGTGGCAGGATGAACAAACAACAAATGCAGATCGTTCAGCCATCTTCATAACCCTGCCTGCATCCTAAAAACCAGGATTTTTCGCAAGCCGCCTCTCATCCTCTAAAGTTTAAGCATAAGAGGACGAAAATCCTTTTAGACATTCTGGAGGATTGCGTATGTGTAAAGTCTTGGTTTTATTGTCCGGCTTGATGATGCTGCAAACAGCGATGGCCGCTGATGGCACGATTAGCTTCAGCGGTGCGATTGTTGAACCGTCCTGCACCACGGCTACTCAGCTGCAAGGAACGTCCGTTACCTGCACGCGCGAAGGTGTTGATAAAGTGCGTACTATTACACTCAATCAGTCACAACAAGCGCTGCCTTATCAACTGGGGACCGTGCGCGTGAAATCGGTTAATAATCTTAAGTTTATTGAAGTGACGTACAAATAAGCTGATTCCTGAGGATCGGTCGCCATGAATGGCGACCCTACGAAACCCTTGTAGGGTGCGCATTCATGCGCACCTTCATACATAGACTTAACTTAAGCCTCACTCACCCGATAACGCTCCAGCCAGTGCGCGTAAGGCGCGGGCAGCACCCAGGATGGTTCGTTCTTATCCAGCGCCAACGCGGCCTGATATGCCCAATTTGGGTTTTTCAGGTGCGCACGCCCCACCATCACCAGATCCAGCTGACCTTTTTCGATGGTTTGATTGGCAATTGTCGGTGCATCGATTCCCCACGCCGAAGCCACAGGGATATTGGCTCCACGGCGCACGCGCTCGGCGATGGACGCCAGGAACGCGGGACCCCACGGAATATTGGCATCCGGCGTGGAGAAGCCCACGCTGACGCTCAGCAAATCAAGACCCTTTTCACGCCACTGTTTGGTCAGCGTGATGGATTCCTGCAGCGTCTCTTCATCGCGGCCATCAAACTCCAGCACGCCAAAACGCGCCGTCAGCGGCAGATTTTCTGGCCATACCGCGCGCACCGCATCGAAGGTTTCATGCAGGAAGCGGCTGCGACCAGTCAAATCGCCGCCGTATTCATCCGTGCGCTGATTGGCGTGCACCGAGAAGAAGCTCTGCGCCAGATAGCCGTGCGCGAAGTGCAGCTCCAGCCATTCGAAACCGGCGTCACGCGCGCGTTGGGCGGCACGCACAAAGTCGTCACGCACGCGCTGAATATCCGCATGCGTCATGGCTTGTGGCACGCGCGGCAGGTTTTGACCAAACGCCACCGCTGATGGCGCAATGGTTTCCCAACCGGCAGCGTCATCGGCCGCGATATGGTCGTCGCCTTCCCACGGCTTATTGGCGCTGGCTTTGCGTCCCGCATGACCAATCTGAATGCCCGGCACCGCGCCTGACGCTTTGATTTCACGCGCAATCTGCGCCAGCTTTTCGGCCTGCTCGTCGTTCCAGATGCCAAGGCAAGCAGGTGTGATGCGCCCTTCCGGCGATACTGCGGTGGCTTCGACAATCACCAATCCTGCGCCGCCGCGCGCCAGGCTGTTGTAATGCACGCGATGCCACTCATTACTCATGCCATCCACGGCGCTGTATTGGCACATCGGTGGCACGGCGATGCGGTTACGCAGCGTGACATCTTTTAAGGTAAAGGGCGTAAATAGGCCTGACATAACCACCTCTGAATCTGATTAAAGCAAAATGATCTGCTTGCCGCTGAAGTTGCGATGTTGCATCGCCAGCAGCTGCGCAGGTAATTGATCGACTGCAGTTTATCCGCCAGACGCGCGGCCTGTTCCGCGTCGATGTATCGCTTCGGCATTGTGCATTAAATCACTCAGGCAGCGCTTCGCACCCTGTGCGTGCGGCAGTAACATGTGAGGCGGTCGCCATAAATGGCGACCCTACGATTTGGCGGCAGCAATCAGGCCATTCAGCCAATCCTGATGGCCGTTAATCATCGGGTTTGGCTGCGCTTTTGCCAGCTCGACGGCTGGTTTGCCGTTTTGCGTTTCCTGAGTCAGGATGCGCACGCGATTATCGGAAAGATCTTCAATCAGCCACGCATGCAGCACGTCCAGACGATCGTCGCTGCCCGGCTCGCCCGCCCAGCCGTGCCATGAAACGCGCGCCGGTTCGCCCGCGACAGGCGCCACATATTCAGTGACCTGCGCTTCAACCGGGAAGCCAAAGGTTTCAAAGTAGAAACGCACGCCCTGCTCAAGTTCGGGGCCTTTGTTGTCATAAAAGCGCGCGTTGGCGGAGTTCTGGTAGTAACTCGGCCACAATGCTGGCGTGTTGAGCAGTGGCCAGATATCGGCGGTTGTCAGGCCAGCGACGATCACTTCATTCGAGCAATAATTATCAGTAAAACCCGGCACAAAGCCTTCGGGCCAGTTAATCGCGTTCATTTTCATCGGGTCAATCTCAGGGTTAAAAGTGGGTTGGTATTGGACAGACGCAGTATCCGGTGGGCAGAGACATAAGGCCAATCGCCATTTTTTATTTGTGATATCACTTACTGTGATATCTGCATCACGTTATGCTTACTGCATCCCCGCTGAAGATGAAAACCATGAAAACCGATCTCCGCACCTTAGATCTCAACTTACTCAAAGCGCTCGATGCGCTACTTGATGAGCGCAGCGTGACGCGCGCAGCGGAGCGTTTATCGCTGACACAGCCCGCGGTTAGCGGCATGTTGACGCGGTTACGTGAATGCTTTGACGATCCGCTGTTCACCCGCACGCAACGCGGCATTGTGCCGACCCTGCGCGCGCTGGAACTGGCGCTGCCGGTAAAAAGCATTCTGACGGAAGTAAGTGCGCTGCTGCAGCCGAAGCAATTTGATCCGGCTACTGCCGAGATGACCATCAACATTGCCGCCACCGATTACGCGCTGCGGGCGGTGATCGTGCCGTTTATGGCGGCGTTGCGTCAGCAGGCGCCGGGGATTCGCGTTGCGGTTTTGCCGGTAAACAATGAGCAGTTGGCGCTGCAGTTCGAACGTGGATCGGTGGATATCGCCTTAATCACGCCCGATACCGCGCCGCCCGAACTGCATGCCCGCGCGTTGTACGCTGAAGAGTATGTTTGCCTGATGCGCGACGATCATCCGCTGGCCAATCGTGAAACCCTCTCGTTAGACGACTTCTGTGCGCAGGATCACGCGCTGGTGTCTTATCTCGGCGGGAATTTTCACGGCGTCACCGATGCCGCACTCAATGCGATGGGACGCTCGCGCCGCGTCACGCTTTCGGTATGCAGTTTTCTGGTGCTGCCGGAGATTTTGCGCGTTAGCGATTTGATCAGCGTGGTGCCGCGTCGTCTGGCGCTGCACCACGCAGGATTGAAAGTCTTCGCTCCGCCGCTGGAGATTCAGGGCTTCACTAAAACCGTGGCGTGGCACGAAAGAACGCACCGCGATGCCGGACATCGCTGGTTGCGCGACTTGCTATTCGCCACGGCAATTTAGGTCAGAACTTCAGCTGCGCTCGCGCGGTATACAGACGACGATAGGCCAAATAGGCGGCGATGATAGTCGATAAACTCGCCGTGCCAATCAGCATAAAGGTCACCATAATCTGGTATTTAATCGCTTTGACCGGATCGATACCGGCAAAAATCAGCCCTGACATCATGCCCGGCAAGCTCACCAGACCCACGGTTTTGGCGCCATCAACGGTGGGAATCATCGCCGCGCGAATACTGTCGCGAATAAAGCGCGCCGACGCCACTTTCACCGGTGCGCCCAGGCTCAGCATCTCCTGAATTTTTTGCCGGTTATCGCTAAAGCGTTGGTTGAGATTGCTGAAACAGAGTCCCACCGCCACCATCGCGTTGCCGGCGATCATCCCGGAGATCGGGATCACCTGCATTGGGATAAACTCGATAGCACCGCTAAGCAGCAGAATGGTCAACGTCAGCGTGGTGCCGGTGGTAATCGCCACAAACGAGATAACGAAACCATTGCTGACATTGAGGCTGCGCTTGCGCGCATTGAGCGCCGCATTGACGCAGATAAATAGCACCATCAGCACGGTGAGCCAGTCATTATTCAAGTCAAAGATCGACTTGAGCACATAGCCAACAATCACTAACTGAATAATGGCGCGGCACACGCTCCAGATAATGTCTTTGCTCATACAGAGCTTCTCTTTCTGGCTGATCAGCAGCGCAATCACCACCAGCAGCAGCGAGAGTAAGAGCGAGCTGTCAGTAATATTATGCTGGCTCATCGGCGCTTCCCTGCTCTGGTGCCTCAAGTTTCAGCACCTGTTTTGCCTCGCGAATCTCTTGCCCATCGTGGCTGATGCCGATTACGGCGAGATGCTTCTCGCGCACCAGCGAATCAATCAATGCGTTGATAATCACTTTATTCTCTTCATCCAATGCGCTGGTGACTTCATCCAGCAGCAGCACCTGCGGCAGGAATTGCAGGTTGCGCAGCAAGCCTACGCGTTGCTTTTCGCCGCCTGACAGCTGCTCAATTTTTTTATCGAGCATGTCAGCAGGCAAATGCACATCGGCAAGTGACGCGACCAGCTTGTCGCGCGACGGCTTATGCTGGCGGATGTGCCACGGCAGCGCCAGGTTGTCGTACACCGTGTCGCCGAACAGTTGCGGCGTCTGGAAACAATAGGAAACCTGCTGCCGATAATGTTCGGTTTTCAAGTTGGCGATATTCTGGTTCTCAAACAGAATCTGCCCGCCGCTCGGCTCAAGAAGCGAGGCGAGAATCTTCAGCAAAGTGCTTTTACCGCTGCCCGAAGGACCGGTCAGCAACAGCCTTTCACCGGCATTGAGTTGCAACGAAACGGGCGCCAGCAGCGTGCGCCCCTGCAGCGAAAAGGTTACGCCCTGCACATCCAGCAAGGGAAAATCGGAGGTCATAATGTGGTTTCCTGAAAAATACCGGCGAAAGTATAAGGCCGCAGAATTGAATCGTGAAAGGTAAAAAAGGTTGCTGCACAAATAAACCGCGAGCTGTGATGAATTCCTCTCGCGCTAAGGTTCACTTAATCTTCAGCAATGAAAATGTCCTCAACAAAACAGGAGATTTTTAATGCAATCGATGCCATCCCGACCATTCAGTGAATATCTGGCTATTGCGGTAAGTGTGTTTACCGTAGTGAGTTTTATCATCGTCTGGTTCTAAACTAAGGTTCACTTAACCTTCATTGCTTAAGCTGGCGCCATCTTCACTATTACGGATGGACCAATGACGTTTTCGCTGCGCAAAAGACCGACGCTAAGTCGGCTGACCCTTATTTCGCTATTTTCCATTTATATTGCGGTGTTCCTGAATATTGCCTTTTATCGACAGGTAATTGCAGCGATGCCGCTCGATACGCTGCGCACGATATTCGTCTTCGTCTCGATGCCGCTGGTGGCTTTTAGCGTGATCAACATTATTGCTACGATCGCCTCTTTTGTCTGGCTCGACCGGCTTATTCTTGCGCTGTTCGTATTGGTGGCGGCTGCTGCGCAATATTTCATCTGGACCTTCGGCATTGTTATTGATCGATCGATGATCGTGAATATTCTGGATACTACGCCGTCTGAATCCTTTGCTTTATTGTCGCCGAAGTTAATTATTACGTTGGGTGGCAGCGGCCTGCTTGCTGCCCTTTTGGTGTTCTGGATTCGGGTTAAACACAACGAACCGCTGTGGAAAAACATCGCCAAACGCGCCGTGTCGATTGCGGTGTCGGTAATCTGTATCGCCTTAGTGGCGACGTTTTTTTATAAGGATTACGCCTCACTGTTTCGTAATCAAAAAGAACTGATTAAATCGCTCAGCCCGTCGAATTCGATTGTGGCGACACTTTCCTGGTATAACCACAGCCGCACCGCCAATTTACCGCTGGTGAAAATTGGCTTAGATGCCAAACAAAAACCGCAGATGCTGGCGGGTGCAAAGCGCAATCTGACGATTTTGGTGGTGGGTGAAACCACGCGCGCGGTGAATTTCCAGCTTAATGGTTATGGCCGCGAAACCACGCCGTTGCTGGCGAAAGATGACGTCTCTTATTTCCCCAATACGCAATCCTGCGGTACCGCTACTGCGGTCTCTTTGCCATGCATGTTCTCGAATATGCCGCGCGCGCATTATGACGATCGGCTCGCTGAACATCAGGAAGGCATGCTCGATATTATCCAGCGCGCCGGCGTGCAGGTTTTATGGAATGATAATGACGGCGGCTGTAAAGGTGCCTGCGACCGCGTACCCCATCAGGATATGACCAGCCTGAATCTGCCGAATATGTGTCACGATGGGGAGTGTTATGACGAGGTATTATTTCAAGGTATCGAGGACTATATTAAAAACCTTAAAGGCAACGGCCTGATCGTACTGCATACCATTGGCAGTCACGGCCCAACCTATTACAACCGTTATCCGCCGCAGTTTAAAAAATTCACGCCGACCTGCAATACCAATCAAATTCAGGATTGTTCGCAACAGCAGCTGGTGAATACCTACGACAACACCATTCTGTATATCGATTACATTGTCGATAAGGCGATCAATGTATTGAAGGCGCATCAGGATCAATACACCACCAGCCTGGTGTATTTATCGGATCACGGTGAGTCGTTGGGGGAGAATGGCGCTTATTTGCACGGTATGCCGTATGCGATTGCACCGGATGTGCAGAAACATGTGCCGATGCTGATTTGGCTGTCACCAGATTACCAGCAGCGTTATGGCGTGAGTAAACGCTGTGTCGATAAACAAGCGGCGCATCAGGGTTATTCGCAGGATAATCTGTTCTCCACCCTGCTGGGATTGACGGGGATTCAGACCAGCGAGTATCAACCTGCGGATGATATTTTGGCCGGTTGCCGGATCGTGCAGGGGTAAATGCCAGAAGGTCGCCATGAATGGCGACCCACATCACGCAGCTACCCGATCCGCCCCCAACAAATCCAATATCCTGCTGCGCAGCGCCACCAACTGCGGATCATCGCGACGGCGCGGCCACGGCAGATTCACCTCAATCACATCCACCACTTTCGCCGGTCTTGGGCTGAATACCACCACGCGATTTGCCATCACCAGCGCTTCTTCTACGTCGTGCGTCACCATCAGCGTGGTGAACTGCTGCTCCTGCCACAGATCGACAATCTCCTGCTGCATCCGCAACCGCGTCAGGGAATCGAGCTTGCCGAGCGGTTCATCGAGGATCAGCAAACGCGGCACGTTAACCAGCGCGCGAGCCAGCGCTGCACGCTGCGCCATACCGCCCGAAAGCTGATGTGGCCACGCGCGAGCAAACTGCCTGAGGCCGACGCGATCCAGCATCGCGTTAATGCGCTGTTCGCGCACCGGCCGGCTCTCCCCACGAATCTGCAAACCGAGACCGACATTGTCATAGACGGTGCGCCACGGATAAAGCGTGGGATCCTGAAACACCACCACGCGCGACGGATCGGGCGCGGTTATCGCTTTGCCCTCCTCCGCCAGTAACCCGCTGGCGGGCGGTTCGAGGCCGGCCAGCAAACGCAGCAGCGTCGATTTGCCACAGCCGGACGGCCCCAGCAGCGCGACAAATTCACCGGCCTCTACCTGCAAATTAATATTCTCCAGCACCGGTAAATCTTCGCCTTCTAAGGTGAAGTGATGATTCACCTTCTCAATCGCAATATTAACGCCCGCCGAAGTGGTAGCCATATTTTCGCTCCTGCTTGATTTGCTAAGAAATAAAGCATAAGCCTCGCATTTCCCATATCGAAATAGCCATTTCGGCAAACCTATCCGCAAATATTCATAATGAAAAACTGCATGATGTCATGCGGGATTGTTATTTGGTCGCGCTAATTGCCTTTGCCATAGTGCCTGTGAACTTTATCTACAAGGAAGACAGGATGGCATTGCAACAATTCTCTCTGAGCCGCCGCGCGTTATTACGCGGGCTGGGTCTCTTTAGTGCCGGCATGGCGGTGAATCCGTTGCTGAGCAGCAACGTGTTTGCCGACGATAAATCCCTCAAAACCATCAAGCTGGCCTGGGGGCAAACCGCAGTGTGTCAGTCACCGATTTCGGTGGCGCTGAAGCAAGGCTTCTTTAAAAAGTACGGCTTGAATGTTGAGCCGGTGAACTTCAGCGGCCCCACCGATGCGCTGTTACAGGCGATTGCCACCGGCCAGGCCGATGGCGGCATCGGCATGGCGCTGCGCTGGCTGAAGCCGCTGGAGCAGGGTTTTGATGTGGATCTCACCGTCGGCACGCACGGCGGCTGCATGCGTTTACTCGCGCCGCAAAATAGCGGCATCCGCGATGTGAAAGATTTGGTGGGCAAATCGGTGGCGGTGAGCGATCAAGCCAGCCCGATTCGCAACTTCTTCGCCATTCAGCTGGCGAAACAGGGCATCGATCCCGATAAGCAGGTCAACTGGCTGCAATATCCGCCCGACCTGTTTGGCGAAGCGCTGCGCAAAGGCGAAGTGCAGGCGCTGGCTACCGACGATCCACAGGGCTGGCTGCTGAAGAAGCAGCACAACCTGGTGGAAGTTGATAACAATCTAAAAGGCGAATACGCCAACCTCACCTGCTGCGTGCTGGGCCTGCGCGGCTCGCTGGTACGTGACGATCCCGCCACCGCGCGTGCTATCACTCAGGCGATTGTCGATGCGCAGCAGTGGACCGCCGAACATCCGGACGAGACGGCGAAAATCTTCCAGCCGTTTGTGCCCGGCTCCGTCGCGGTGGAGGATATCGCCGCGATGCTGAAAGAGCACACTCATAGTCATCACTCCACCGGCACGCAGCTGCGCAAAGAGGTGGCGGTTTATATCGATGAGCTGAAAAAAATCAACGTGATCCGCCCGGATACCGATGCGCAGCGCTTCGCCGAACACTATGTGCCGGAGCTGTTGCCGGCGGAATCCGCCCATCAGCACGCCAGTAACATGGCGCACATGAGCAACATGTCGAGTTAAGGAGACGAGAATGGCCAGTGAAACCCTGACGATTGCCCGCAACCGTGATGTGCCGCGCCGCCTTCAACCGGCGGTTTGGGGTGCGCTCCTGCTGTGGTGGGCGCTGGTCGCGCTGATGGTGGCGGTGCCGGATAAGCCGCAGGGTTTTGCCGCCCCGCGCTTTGTCAATGAAACGCATGAGCTGTTTGCCGCCATCGCGCTGCTTCTCACCGGGCTGGCGATTGCCTCGGGCCTGTTCCCACGGCTGACACTACTCGCGCCACTCAAACGCAGCGGTCCGTGGCTGATTGTGCTGGCGCTGCTGATCGGCTTGTGGGAAACCGTCACTGGCAAACTGGCGCTGCTGCCCGCGCCGTTTTTCGCCCCGCCGCGTGCGCTGGTCGAAGCCTATGCCACCGACTGGCCGCGCCTGCTGGATAGCGTGCTCAATTCGCTGCGTCTGCTGGCCTTCGGCTTTATCTACGGCAGCGTGGTTGGCTTTATTACCGGCGTGGCGATTGGCTGGTCGCGCGGCTTGGGTTATTGGGTGCATCCGATTCTGCGCTTCCTTGGCCCGGTGCCTTCTACCGCGCTGCTGCCGCTGTCGCTCTACTTCTTCCCGTCAAGCTTCTCGGCGGCGGTATTTCTGATTGCGCTGGCGACTTGGTTCCCGGTGACGGTGCTAACCTGGTCGGGCGTTTCCAGCGTTGATACGCGTTATTACGATGTGGCGCGCACGCTCGGTGCCAATTCGCTGTTCCTCGTGTTGCGCGTGGCGGTGCCGGCTGCGCTGCCGCACTTGTTTGTCGGCCTGTTTATGGGTTTGGGCGCGTCGTTCTCGGTGCTGGTGGCGGCGGAGATGATGGGCGTGAAGTCCGGGCTCGGCTGGTATCTGCAGTGGGCGCAAGGCTGGGCGGCTTACGCCAATATGTACGCCGCGCTGATTGTAATGGCGCTGCTGTTCTCTTCGCTGATCTCCCTGCTGTTCCTGGTGCGCGATCGCCTGCTGTCATGGCAGCGCAGCGCGGTGAAATGGTAATTCGTAGGATCGCCATTCATGGCGACCGCCCCCACACATGAGGTCGATTATGGCTGCAAAAATCTCTGCTTCTATCACTGAACTGATTGGTAATACGCCGCTGCTGCGCCTGTCTCGCTACGCACAGCAACACGATATTCAGGCGGATTTGGTCGCCAAACTCGAACTGTTTAATCCCAATCACAGCGTGAAAGATCGCATCGCCCTCAGCATGATTGAAGCCGCCGAACGCAACGGCATTATTCAGCCCGGCGATACGCTGGTTGAAACCACCAGCGGCAACACCGGCATTGGGTTAGCGGCGATTGCGGCGGCGAAAGGCTACAAGTTCCGCGTCTATATCAATGATTTCGTTAGCATCGAACGCAGCCAGATTATTCAGGCGTACGGTGCCGAAGTGGTGCCGTTCAGCACCATTGAAGGCTTCAAAGCGTTTTACGATGCCAGCAACGGCGATTTCGTCGCCGCCACCAAATGGCTGGCCGAGCAGGTCACCGCAGCGGAACCGGAAGTGCACTTCCTGCTGCAGCTGGATAATCCGGCCAATCCGGCGGTGCATGAGCGCACCACCGGGCCGGAAATCTGGCGCGACAGCGGCGGCGAGCTGGATATCTTTATCGCCGCCGTCGGCACCGGCGGCACGCTCTCCGGCACCGGACGCTATCTCAAACAGCAGCATCCGGGATTACAGGTGATCGCCGTGGAGCCAGGCGTGGGTTCACAGCCGAGCGAACTGCGCCCGGATCCACTGGAGATCACCGGCGTGCACGCGTTTAGCAACCAGACGCCAGAGCGCATTCCTGCCAATCTCGATCACCGCGTTTACGATGAGGTGATCGCGGTGGAAACCTGGCAGGCGTATACGGCAGCACGGCAGCTGGCGCTGAGCGAAGGCGTGCTGGTGGGGGATTCGTCCGGTGCCGTGTTGTGGGCGGCCCAACAGGTTGCAGCGCGACTGGAGAACCGTGGCAAGCGCATTGTGGTGTTGCTGGCCGATGGCGGCAGCAGTTATTTAACCACCCAGCTGTTCGCGCATCAGGTACCAGCCGAATCGCTGAAGCTGGCGAGCGCCGTGCAGACCTCCAGGAAAATCGCCTGAAAATAATGCGCGATAAATCGAGCCGCTACAGAGTCCTGCATGTATTCGTAGCGGCGCGATTTCAATTTAAACCAGCACGTTGCTGGTAATCCCCTTGGCAAACAACAGCGGATCGGTTTCCGGTCGTAACACGTTGATCGCCTTCAGATCGCGCGCATACACGTCAATTTCATTCACAAACACGTTCCCCACCGAATAGTGCCCGTGCGTATGGGTTTTCAACACGCTGGCGATCTCCTGCGGCGTGGTGTTGAGCGCCTGGCCGTTAAACTCGCTGCCAATCGCTTCCGGGTGTTTGGCCGCATAAGCATGCGCCTGCAAAATCGCGTGGGTGATCGCCGCCGCCACTTCCGGCTGTTCGCGAATCAAACTGCCGCGCGTGCCCACCACACAGCAACTCAGTCTGGCGTACTCGTCCATTAAGTTGGTGCCAATCTCGCGGTAGCCCGGCTTCTGGGTTAAGCGCCACATCACCGGATCGGAACCGCTGGCGGCCTGAATCTCGCCCTTCTCCAGCACCATCGGCAGCAAATCCTGCGGGAACACGCGCCAGTCGACATCGGTATTGGGATCGACGCCGTGCTTTTTCAGCATCAGCGAGAAGAAGTTTTTATCCGCGCCCGCCATGTCGGTGACGCCAATGGTTTTGCCTTTCAGCTGCTCCAGCGTGGTCGGCCCGCCATCGCGCGCCAGCAGGCGCATACAGCCGCCGTGCGTGCCGGCGGTGAGTTTCACATCAAAGCCCTGCTCCAGCGCTTTCAGCCAGCGAAGCGCCATGCCAATGGCGGCTTCGGCTTTGCCGGTGGCGATGGATTCCAGCAGCAGTTCGGTGGAGTTGCCGAAGTTAACGAACTCCACTTCCAGGTTGTGCGCTTTAAAGAAGTTATGCTGATCGGCCACCACTACCGGCGCAAGACAGATGGCGTTGAGATTGACCGCCAGACGCACATGCGTTGGCTTCGCCAGCGCCCATTTTCCGGGGCCATCTTGCAGTAAATCGCCGGGCATCTGCATGCCCGCCATATGATCGTCGGCAAACACGCGGCCCGGTAACGTTGCCGCCATCGCCGCTGCGGCGGAATATCCCAGAAAATGCCGACGGGAAACTAAATAATTATTTGGCATTAAATGACTCCCAAAAATAAATGCAGGTGAAGGTGTTGACCCTAATTAATGGCTCGCGCAGAAACAGCCATTGCAAATTAACACTTCCACCGGCGGCAGAATTATGCCGATTCCGCATGTATATAGCCGGTTTATTGCTTTTACAGCGGTGGCAGAACAGGAAACAATTAAGCCTGATTTAATAAGGGGATTAATAACGCATGGCAAATAACCCGCCCTTTCTGGCTGAAATATTGCCGGTGATTATTCAGGCCTTAGAAAAAGACGCTGAAGAGGTTGATCGCAGCGGCGAATTTCCCAAAACCGCTTTTAGCGTGTTGCAGCAGCATGGCTTGCTGCACTTTGTATTGCCGAAGGCGTCGGGCGGCAGCGGCGGCGATCTGCTGGCAAGCCAGGCGATTATCCAGGCCGTGGCGCGCGGCGAACCTTCTGCGGCGCTGATCCTCATCATGCAGTATCTCAACACGCGTCGCCTCGACGACAGTTCAAACTGGCCAGACGCGGTGCGCCGCAGGGTGGCGGAGAGCGTGATTCGCGACGGTGCGCTGATTAACGCATTACGTGTCGAACCCGAATTAGGCACGCCCGCGCGCGGCGGATTGCCCGCCACCCGCGCACGCCGCACCGCTGAAGGCTGGCGTATCAGCGGTGAGAAGATTTACTCCACCGGCAGCTATGGGCTGAGCTGGTTTCTGGTGTGGGCCAGCAGCGACGATGCCGATCCGCTGGTCGGCGGCTATCTGGTGCCGGCCAACGCGCCCGGCATCCACATTATTGATGAGTGGGATCACCTCGGCATGCGCGGCACCTGTAGCCATCGCGTAGTGCTGGACGAAGTGCTGATCCCGCTCGATCACGCGGTCAACGTCGCGCCCTGGAGCACGCCGCGACCTGGCCTTAACGAAGAGGAATCAGTTTGGATGGCGGTGCTGCTCGGTTCGCTTTACGACGCTATTGCGCACAGCGCGCGCGACTGGTTTATCGGCTTTTTGCAGCAGCGCGTGCCGGCCAATCTTGGCGCACCGCTGGCATCATTGCCGCGCTTTCAGGAGCTGGTTGGCCGCATCGATACACTGCTGTTTACTAATCAAACCCTGCTGAGCAGCGCTGCGCACGGCCACGTCGCCAGCGGACATGCCGCGCAAATCAAACAGGTGGTGACCGAAAACGCCATTCGCAGTGTGCAGCTGATGGTGGAAAGCATCGGCAATCACGCGCTGATGCGCCAGCACCCGTTACAACGTCACCTGCGTAACGTGCTGTGCGGCCGGATTCATACGCCGCAGGACGACGCCATTTTCACTTCAGTGGGCAAATCCGCCCTTTCTGCTGAGAGGAGTACATCATGACGCTGGAATTTATTGGTCTGGAGGGTAATCAGAAGAAATGCGGGCTGCCATAAAAGGCCAGCTTAAGGTGATTTGACGGGGTTATTATTGGGTGCGCATGACACGCACCCTAAATTTTGATTAAAAACGATACGTCGCCGAGACAGAGAAATTACGTGGATCGCCGTACACGATACCGCCGTTGCTGACGTTGGTGTCGTACTCTTTGTCGAACAGGTTGTTGATGTTCGCCTGCAGCGAGACGTTTTTGGTGACGTCGTAGCGTGCGAACAAATCGACCACCGAGTAGCTGCCCTGACGTGCGCGCCAGGTGCCTTCGCCATCTGGACCGCCAATGTCGCCGTAGGTTTTCGACTGCCAGGTCACGCCACCACCCAGGGTCAACTGATCCAGCATTGGCAAGCGATAGCTGGTGAAGAGGTTGAATGAGGTGCGTGGCAGCTGAGAATTGTAGTTCTCGCCTTCGCGATCTTCCGCCACATAGCTGGTACCGCCGAAGGTCATCTGCCAGTTATCGGTCACCGCACCGTTGACTTCAAACTCTACGCCACGGCTCACTACGCCACTTTTACCCACATAAATGGCATTGCCCGTTTCCGGGTTGGTTTGCCCGGTCGCTTCGCCAACGTTATCCAGTTCAGTGCGGAATACGGAGATAGAAGTAGTCAGGCGGCTGTTAAACCAGTCTGATTTCACGCCCGCTTCGTAGTTCTTGCCAATCACCGGCGCCAGGAATCCGCCCGAGGCATCCTGATAATCCTGCGGCTGGAATACCGAGGTGTAGCTGGCATACGCCGACCAGTTGTCATAGAAGTCCCAAATCACACCACCGTACGGCGTGATGTTGTTCTTCTCCATCTCTTCGCTCAGCGTCTGACGATTCCAGTTGGTGTAGCGCGCGCCGAGAATCACATGCAGCGGATCGGCCAGCGAGATGCGGGTTGCCAGATAAGCAGATTTCTGACGCACCAGCTGTGTATCCGATGCCGGTTCGCGCGGATCCCAGTTAGATTCCGGGAAATCGCCGTTGTAGTTATTGAAGTTACCCAGCTCTGCTGATGAGATGTTCTCCCACGAGCTGTAGTACTTGTTGTCCTGACGACTGTAGTTAACGCCAATCATCAGCTCATGCTGACGTCCCAACAATTCGTATGGGCCGCTGGCGAAGGCATCCACCGCATCCACTTTACGTTTGCCGGTGTTATAGCCGGTGCCGCCGATAACCGGATAGCCGGCGTAAGAGGAAGAGCCCGCGCCGGTGGTTTTATCAAAGAAGCCATCGATATACAGCTGTTTGCTGTCGAGGAACATTTCGTTGTGAGTGCCGTTAAGCGTGATGTTCCAGCCGTTATCGAAGTTTTGCTGCAGGTTAACAAAGACCTTTTTGTTTTCTTTGTTGTTGTAAGCCCAGTCTGGCGCGGTGTTGTAACCACGACGCGCTTTGATCTGAGAACCGTCGGTATACCAGCGCGGGGAACCGCTCCACATTGGCGAGTCGGTGTTGACCTGCGTGAATTCGTAACCAACCGACAATTTGGTGGAATCGGTCAGATCAGCGTCAACCACGCCGTAGACGAACTTTTTGTCTGCGCCGTAGCGTTCGATAAAGCTGTTTTTGTCTTCATAGCCCGCGACCAGGCGACCACGCACGTTCCCTTCAGGCGACAGCGGTGCAGAGAGATCGGCAACGTAACGCTGCTTGTTCCAGCTGCCGTAGCTGGCGGAAACATCGCCGGTGAACTCTTTGCTATCGGCGTGCTTGCGCACCATGTTGATGGAGGCGGAGGGATTGCCCGGGCCAGTCAGCAAGCCGGTGGCACCGCGCACCACTTCGACGCGCTCATACAGCGCCATGTCGCTCTGCGCATCGCCAAGGTTCCAGCGTGAGGCGAAGGCGGTGGGAATACCGTCGACCATATAGTTGTCGATCAGGAAACCGCGCGAATAGTAGTTGGTGCGATCCATATCGGAAGAGACGCCGTGGATGCCGGTGGTGTTCTTCAGCACATCGTTCAACGATTGCAGCTGCTGGTCTTCCATACGCTGCTTGCTGACGATCGAAACTGATTGCGGAATATCGCGCGCGGTGAGCGCCATTTTGGTACCGGCACGCGTCACCGGTACGCTGTAATCCTGTGCCGCCTGCTCTTGCTGATCCGCGCTAGCGCTGGCATCCACGTTCAGCGTCTGTTCGGTGTTGGTGGTCTCTGCTGCCTGCGCGATACCCGACGCAACCATCATAGCCAGTAAAGAGAGACGCAACGCACGCTGAGGCGAATTGCCGGGTTTCCTGACGCGCAAATCACTGAAAGACATACAATTCCTCAATCAACTTTTCGTTATTTTTTTGCGGCACCGCTGCTGACGTCTGAAAGAGGAACGACAGTAAGGAAGCCGTTAAGAAAGCAAATGAGAAATATACGCATTAAGGTTTTCAATGCAAGAAATTGTTACTGGTTTACTGACACTTTTACACTTGATGAAAAACCCTATTCTTCAACGAGTAATAGTTGATAAGCGTTATTTTCAGGAAGGTTTATGAAGGGATTTTTGGCAACTATGTGAAATTGAACAGATTCCAACACGCAGACGATTTTCAGGTGCGCATTATTGCGCACCCTACGAAAACCTGTAGAGTCGCCATTTATGGCGACCTTCATACATGCCGCATTAAAACGCAGAATAAATCACCCACTATTATTCTCATTACTCTCCCGCGTTACGTGAATAACCTAAACAGCTTAAGAAAGCGTCACGAAATATAAAGAAAGGTCTGATCAAGCGAATATTTTACAGACAATTCTGCCCACGTCTGATTATTTTAATTTGGCAAAAAATCTCGTAGAATACGCGGCTTCAAACTTTCAAATTAGTAATAAGGATTTATTCATGAGCGATGCACTCAAAGCATTGAACAATCTTCGTACGCTGCGTGCCGAAGCGCGTAATATTGAAATCGCAGCATTAGAAGAGATGCTGGAAAAATTCGCCGTGGTCGTCGCAGAGCGCCGTGAAGAAGCGGAAGCAGAAACTGCAGCCCAGCGCGAAAAAGAAGAAAAGCTGGCGCTGTATAAAGAGATGTTGTTGAAAGACGGCATTGATATTAGTGACCTGGCGCAATTAAACACCCAGGAAAGCAAACCTAAGTCGAAACGCGCTCCGCGCCCCGCCAAGTATAAGTTCATCGACGAACAGGGTAACGAAAAATTGTGGACCGGCCAGGGCCGCACGCCGTCACCGATTAAAGCCGCACTGGAAGCTGGCGGTTCAATGGATGATTTCCTGATTTAATCGGCAACACGCTGTACAGCGCGTGAACAGTAAAAACGCAGCACAGGTGCTGCGTTTTCTACTTATTACTTCTGCGCGTTAATCTGTTTGATATACGCTTTTAAAACGTCGTAAACATAATCCTGGCAAGCGATACCGGTTTGCGCATCATACTTACCGTCATTGGTGATGTTGTTTGATAACACGCGAATACCGATAAACGGGATATTAAACAGCGATGAAATCTGTGCAGCCGACGCGGTTTCCATCTCCTCGACAGAGGTGTTGAAGTTCTCATGGAAGAAGCGAATGCGATCCAACTCGCTATTCCACACATCCGCCGATCCGATCACGCCTTCCACCACTTTGCCTTTGGTGTAAGCTGGCATCGCCTGCTCGGCCGCTTTCATCAGAAGTGGATCGGCGGCAAACTGGCGAATGCTGTGAGCATTTTTGTCTTCACTGGCGCTGCCTTTCGAGGCCAGCAAGTCCATCGGTTTCCACTCAACGGAATTACTGCCCGCACCTTGTAACTTATGCGGGGTTTTAAACGCGCCGAGGTTTACCGAATATTTGCCCACCACGATGTCATAGACATGTAATGCCGGGTCGTGACCGCCCGCAGTGCCCTGATTAATGATGGCTTTGGGTTTGAATTCCACCGCCGCAATCGAGGTGGCAGCCGCCACATTCGACATGCCTTTCAGTGTTTCAGAAACAATCACCGGATAGCCGTCAACCGTGCCCTGCCAGAAACGCCATTCACCAATCTGGCGCTCTTTCGCGTTTTCCAGTTTGGCGGCAAAATGCTCCGCTTCAACCGGCATCGCGCCCTGAATAATGATCGGCGCTTGGGAAGTTTCTGTATTCGCCATGGCGTGCAGCGGCGCGAAAATAGCCAGACCGCTGATCAAAGCGGTATTCAGATTCAAAGATAATTTAGACATGAAATAATAACCGGAAATAATGAAAAAAGGCATTATGCGGGATGAAAGGCGTGTTGGAAAGTTGTTAATTCGTTGAAGAAGATATGGCGATAAGACGTCAGATAATTCCCAGGAAATATCTGACGTCTTTTAATAGCAAGCTTATTTTAGAACCGCGCAGGCCTGCGCAATTCGGCGGCCTGCTTCACGCACCGTTTCAATATCGGTGGCAATCGACAAGCGGAAATAAGGCGATAAACCGTATGCGCTGCCCGCCACGCCAGAGACTCCGCTCTCCAGCAGATAATTCATCACATCCTGCTCGCTTTCGATTTTCTGACCATCGGGACGCGTTTTGCCTAATAAACTGGCGCAGCGGCAGAAAATAAAGAACGCGCCATCAGGATTGAGCACGTCAATTTCCTGCACCGGCTTTAACAGCACCATAATCGCATCGCGGCGATCCTGATAAGCTGCGCGTTGCGGCGGCAGGAAGTCGAGTCCACCGTTATACGCCGCCACCGCTGCGGCCTGACTGATCGCGCTGGCACCGGAGCTGTTTTGCGACTGCACCACCACCATCGCGTCGATTAGGGCTTTAGGCCCGGCACCGAAACCGATGCGCCAGCCGGTCATGGCGTAGGTTTTCGACACGCCGCCGACCAGCAGAATGCGCTCGGCTAAATCCGGTGCGACGTGCAGCAGGCTGACGTGTTCCCGGCCATCAAACAAAATATGCTCGTAAAGTTCATCCAGCATGATCAGCACATTAGGATGGTCGCGCAGCACCGTCGCCAGCGCGGTCAGCTCATCAGCGCTGTACACCATGCCGGAAGGATTGCCGGGATTGTTCAGCACCAGCCAGCGGGTTTTAGCGCTGATCGCCTGCGCCAGCTGCTGCGGCTGCAACTTGTATTCCTGCTCCAGCGGACACGCCAGCAGCACCGCTTCGCCGCCGTTGAAACGCACGCTATCCGGAAACGTCGGCCAGTACGGCACTGGCACAATCACCTCATCGCCTTCATTCAGCGTGGCGGCAAAGGCGTTGAAGATAATCTGCTTGGCACCGTTGGCGATGCAAATTTGCGCCAGCTCATAATCGAGCTGATTTTCATTTTTCAGCTTAGCCAGCACCGCTTTACGCAGCAGCGTGGTGCCGTTGGTTGGCGTGTAGCGCGTTTCACCGGCTTCCATTGCCGCCACCGCCGCCTTACGAATATGCGCGGGCGTGTCAAAATCGGGCTCACCGGTGGTGAGATCGAGAATATCCACGCCCTGCTCTTTCAGCTGGCGCGTCAGTTGACGCGCCGCAGCATTAGCAGAGAGCGACACGGACTGCACACGCTTTGATAAGGTGACCATGTTGAGCTCCTGAATGAGTTAAGCCACCGGCAAGCCGAGGTTTTCACGCAGCGTGGCGAACTCGTAATCGTCACGGAACAGGCCGCGACGGCGCAGTTCAGGGATCACCAGCTCAACAAACAGATCCAGCTGCTCGGACATGATCGCCGGCATGATATTGAAACCATCCGCGCCGCCCTCGTTCATCCACAGCTCGAAATCGTCAGCGATATCTTCGGCGGTACCGACAATCACGCGATGTCCGCGTGAACCAGCAGCCACCGCCGCCAGCTCGCGCAGCGTCAGATTTTCGCGTTTCGCCATATCGGTCATCAGTTTAACGCGGCTCTGGTTGCCCTCGCCCAGAGGCACTTCTGGCACCGGACCATCCAGCGGGAACTGGCTGAGATCCATGCTGAAACGCAGCGACAGCTGACGCAGACCGTTTTCGATGTCCACCAGCGTGTTGAGCTCTTTCCACAGTGCTTTGGCCTCTTCACGCGTGCGGCCCACAATCGGCATCACGCCCGGCATAATCACCACATGATCCGGATTACGACCAGCGGCAATGACCTGATCTTTCTGCGAACGGTAGAAGGTTTGTGCTTCTTCGAGGCTGGCAGCCGCGGTGAAGATCACTTCCGCGGTTTCCGCCGCCAGTTTCTGACCATCGGCGGAGGAACCGGCTTCAATGATCACTGGACGACCCTGCGGCGAACGGGTGATATTCAGCGGACCCTGCACCTGGAAGTGCTCGCCTTCATGGTTAATCGGCTGGATTTTTTCATCAACAAAGTACGCACCGGTCTCTTTGTTCGGCTGCACCGCGCCCTCTTCCCAACCGGCCCACAGCTTGTCAGCCACTTCGAGAAATTCGCGCGCACGCGCATAACGCTCGGCATGGTTTGGCATATCGTTGCGGCTAAAGTTACGCGCTACATCGGTAGAGAACGAGGTCACCACGTTCCATGCCGCGCGACCACGGCTGATGTGATCCAGCGAAGAGAAGCTGCGCGCCATGGTGAACGGATCGCTAAAGGTGGTAGACGCCGTTGCCGCCAGACCGATGCGTTTGGTATTCACCGCCAGCGCCGACAGCATGGTCAGCGGCTCAAGGCGCGCCATGGTCGAGGGCAGACGATACATGCTGGTGGCCAGCGCATCGCCTACGAAGAACAGATCGAATTTACCGGCTTCGGCTTTTTTGGCGATGGTGATCAGCCAGTCGATGTCAGTTGGATCGCCGAGCTTTTCCGTCAGACGCCAGCCGCTGACGTGTTGTCCTACCGGCTGCACGAAAAGGCCTAAACGGATGCGGCGTTGTTGTTTTGAGTTAGCCATTAATTTGTCCTGGTCAATAAAAAGTGGTGCGATTTAAAACGTGTTCTCGGTCGCCAGCAGCGCCTGTTCCAGCGCATCGGCAGAGATGCGGAATGGCAGACGTTCGGCGCTGGCCGCCGGGAATTTAATCTGTTCTGCGATGGTGCGAATCGACGCCGCGCGGTCACCGGTTAACGGCGCTAAGGTCAGCGGCATGTCGTACGCACGCAGCAGCGTCAGCAGATCGGCATCCGGCACGCCGTCATGCTCAATCAGCGATTGCACCAGCAGGCTGTAACCCACTTTTTCACCGTGCAGCCATTGATGCAGTTCCGGCTGATGCGTCAGACGATTGTGAATAGCGTGGGCAAAACCTGGCGTCGGCAGCACATCGCGCACGCTGTTGGCTAAGCCGGCCAACACAATATTGGCATCGATGATTTTCACCAGTTCCGGCGTGACAATCTGCTGTTCGTTAGCGGCAACCGCCGCTGGGCCCAGCTCGCGGTAGAGATCCAGCGCGCGTTTAGCGGTCATCACTTTGAGATCCAGCGCCAGATCGTTGGGATTGTTACTCTGATACGGATAGAACTCGTAATATTTGGCCAGCGCATCAACGATGCCGGCCTTCAGATAACGCACGTCGCTGCGCGCGATAATCTCGCTATCTACCAGCACCAAATCCGGCATTTTGCCCAGCGGCTGGCTGCGCACATGCCCGCCTTGCTGATTGTAAACAATCGCCACCGGCGACCAGGCAGCGCAGGTCGCGGCGACTGTCGCGAAGTTGATCACTTTGAGATCGGGCAGTTGGCTGCCCACCGCTTTCGCCGCATCCAGCACGCGTCCGCCGCCGACCGCAAACAGCAGTTCAGCGCCCTGCTGCTCGACATTGTGTTTGAGGGTTTCAATCGCGTCATCGGTGCATTCACCGGTCAGATACTCTATTTCCCAGCGAATATTATTGGCTTCAAGGCTCTGGGTTAATTCCGGATTAACGGCCTGCCAGGCGCGGGGAGAAGTAAAGATGCGAATATGGGAAGCGTAAGGTTTGATAAATTCACCGGCGCGCGCACGCAAACCGGATTCATGTGCATATGCACGCGGAGATTTGATCGCTAACACGGCGTCACCCTGATTAAGAATAAGGCTATAACGGATTAAATTAAGATAATTCAGAGGGTTAATACAGAATAGTTATAGCGCTATGTATTTTCTGCATACTACGGTAAATAACGATTTAAGCAATGCAAAAGGGGCGATTTCATTTTCACAAATTCGCATTAGCTTAGTTATTTTTCACATATAGCGGGGAATGGCTTTGCTGGTAATCTGATCTCTTTTGTATGGACGCCTGTAAGGTCGCCATAAATGGCGACCCTACAAAAGCGCATATTTTTCCGGGGATGTCTATGTCACTTGAATTTCGTCAGGTCAGAGAAGACGAGGTGGAAACCTATCAGGCGCTGATGCATGCCGCGTATGCACCGACGCTGGCGCTCGGCATCAAATTTGATGCCGCCACCGCCGACCTTGCCAAAACGCTGCGTCATCTGCAAAGCCACGGCGTTTATGCCCTGTATGCCGATGATGTGATGGTCTCATCCGTTACCGTACGCTATCCGTGGGGACCGCTGCCCGGTCCGTTTGGCCTGCCGCATATCGGCTGGTTTGGCGCGCATCCCGATTATCCCGGCCAGCAATATGGTCGTCAGGTGCAGGATCGCCTCGAGCAGGAGATTCTGCTGGGCCAACTGCGCGCGCCTGCGGTGTCGCTCGGCACCGCCACCAGCCATCCGTGGCTGATCGAGATGTACAAAAAGCGCGGTTTCCAGCTGATGCACACCACCGATCTCGGCAAAGGCCACATCACGCAGTATATGAAGAAAGTACTGGATGAAAGCGCCCACGATGCGTGGTTAACGCGCCAGGCGGCACAACAAGGAGTAAAAGCATGAGCCAATCTCTCGACACCTTAGGCGAACAGCTGATCGCTTTCCGCCACGAACTGCACCGTTTTCCCGAGCTCTCCAATCAAGAGTTTGAAACCACCGCACGAATTCGTCAGCAATTAGAGCAACACCAGATTCGCGTACTAGATCTGCCGCTCAAAACCGGTTTAGTGGCTGAAATAGGTCGTGAAAACGGACCGCTGATGGTGCTACGTTCCGATATCGATGCGCTGCCGATTGAAGAGCAGTCAGACGTGAGCTTTCGATCTGAACGTCCCGGCGTGATGCACGCCTGCGGCCACGACTTCCACAGCTCGGCGGCGCTGGGCGCAGCGATTCTGCTTAAGCAGCAGGAAGATGCGCTGCCGGGTCGCGTGCGCATTCTGTTCCAGGCAGCAGAAGAGACTGGCCAGGGCGCGCCCGATGTGATTGCTACCGGCGCGCTGGATGACGCGGTGGCAATCTTCGGCATCCACAACGATCCGTCGCTGCCGCCAGGCGTGATTGGCAGCAAAGCCGGTCCGCTCACCGCCGCAGTCGATCGCTTTGATATCAGCATCACCGGCATGGGTAGCCATGCCGCCAAACCGCATCAGGGGAACGATCCGATTGTGATTGCCGCGCAAATTGTCTCGGCCGCACAAACGCTGATTAGCCGCAATGCGCCATCCGGCGATAACGCGGTGGTCTCGATCACCCAGATTCACAGCGGCAGCACCTGGAACGTGATTCCTGATAGCGCCTGGCTGGAAGGCACGGTGCGCTCCTTCTCGCAGGAAACGCGCGAACGTCTGGAGCAGCGCTTCCGTGAAATCGTGCAAGGTATCGGCGCCGCTTTCGCCGCCGAGGTGAAATTCAACTGGCACGCGGGTCCGCCATCGGTGGTAAATGATGCGCATTGGGCGGATTTTGCCTTGCAGCAGGCCAGCGCCAGCGGCTTTGAGGCGCGCGTGGTGGAAGCCAGCCCAATCGGCGAAGACTTCGCGTTCTATCAGCAACAGCTGCCGGGCGCGTTTATGATGATTGGCACCGGCGAGCCTTATGCGCTGCACCACCCGGCGTTTCGCATCAATGATGATGTGCTGCTGCCGACGTCGCGCTATCTCGCCAATCTGGCGGTCGCAGCGCTGAAGAGCGTGAGCTGATGAGCCTCACTGCCGCGCTGGCTGAGCGCATTGTTCACAGCCAACCGGACGCCGCCGCACGTAATGCGGCACGCGAAGGGGTGCGTGATTTCCTCGCCGTCAGCTGGCCGGTACTGCAAGGTCAGGTGCCAGACAGCGGATTACCGGCGCTGCGCAGCGTATATGGCGACGGCAGCGCGCGATCCAACGCGCTGCTGCTCGGGTATGCCAGCCACGCGCTGGATTACGATGATTTCCATGCGGATTTTCGCGGGCATCCCAGCGTGGTGATTCTGCCTGCGCTCTTTGCCTGGCAGCAGTTGCAGCCCTCTGAGCTGGATCAGTTTCTTGATGCCTATGCGGTCGGCGTGGAGGTTGCCGGACGTTTAGGCCTCGCCGTCAGCCAGCAGCATTACGCTTTAGGTCATCACAATACCGCGACGCTTGGCACAGTTGCCGCTGCCGCCGCGCTGGCGCGTTTGCTGGCGTTAGATGTGGCTGCCACCGCAACGCTGCTCGGCATCGCCACCACGCAGGCCAGCGGCTTACGCGCGCAGTTTGGTTCGGCGGTAAAGCCGCTGCATGCCGGGTTTGCAGCTGAACGCGCGGTGAGCGCCGCACAGCTGACGCTGGCAGGCTTTGATGGCAAGCAGGACGGCGTAATTGACGCTTTCATCTCCGCCACCAGCAATGGCCAGGCGCAGCCGGAAAAACTGATTGAGCATTGGGCGCAGCCGTGGCGCATCGTCGCGCCTGGGCTGGAATTCAAACCCTTCCCCACCTGCGCCGGTACGCACAGCGCCGCCGAAGCCACGCGCATCTTGCGCAATCAATGGCTGGCGAGCGGTAAATCACTGGAAAGTTTGCTGGAAAACATTAGCGAAATTAGCGTGGCGTTTCCGCCGGGCGGTGATATTGCGGCATCGGTGCGCGTGCCAACCAACAGCATCGAAGCGCGTTTCAGTCTGGAATATGTGATCGCCGCGATGCTGATGTATGGCGATTTGCGTTTGCAGGAGTTTGCCGAAGGCGAGTTGAATCAAGAGGTGATGCCGCTGGCAGCAAAGGTGCGTCGTACGCCAGATGAAGGTGCGCCACCGGATGCGATTAACCCGGCGCTGCGTTTTCATCTGGTGACGATTACGCTACGCGACGGCTTGCAGATGCAGCATCACCGCACTCGTCAGCAATCGCTGGCCGATGCGGTGGATGTTGCAGGCAAGCTGCGCGCGGCACTGCAGCAGGAATCCCCGCTACGTCAGCAACAACTGCTGAACAGCAGCGAGTTGGCTAACAGTGCGCATCTGGCGCAGTTAACCCAGTTACTCGCTTAAAGCGTTTCGACCGGCTCCAGCGCATCCTGAATGGCATCGGCCAGATTTGCGATCTCATTGGCAACCGCCTGCAAATCCCACGATGCCTTTGATCCGCTGGCAGAGGTTGAGGCGCTAACTGACTCTTTTGCCACCGCTAGTGCCGCCGCAACCGCAACGGTGCGTTTATGCTGCTCAACTGTGACGCCAATCGCTGGCTGTGTGAAATAGTCGTTGACCATCGTATCTCTCCCTTAAGTGTTAAAAAATAAATGAATCCTGGAGAGGTATTATGGGGGAATTACAGCAGAGTGCACTCTAAATAGTGAGCCGCCAGCGGCGGCTCGACCGATTTTCAGATTTTAGGTTGCTGATCTTCAGGGAATTCAGTATCGCGGGGTAAATCATCATCTTCGTCAGGTAATGTTTCATCATCACCTGGCAGTGGAATTACATCATCATCTGGACGTTCTGACATACGTACCTCCGTAAACCCGAATTGGGTTAATTAAAGTGTAGTAATGAAATAAATTAAACATCGCCCTTCTTTTCATTATGTGAGTTAAGCGTAAGAAATCGCGCAACAATAATATCTTCATTTCTTTGCACCGCTTCACTTAAATAAGTAAAACTCACGCTGGGCTTATTTTCTTTTCAGCTCAGCCATTTGCGCTAAGCCAAAGCGTGGTTATAATTTGAATTAGGTTCAACAGTCATTTCCCCAGGTCGCCATTAATGGCGACCCTAAAAAACAATTAACTTCTTTTATTTATTTCTATTTCCTGAATTTCATTCCGGGGGAACACCATGCCGCCATTTTCCAGCTTTTGGCAAGCCGGTTATGAGGGAGCGGATCATATCAATCCCTTCGGCGAGCGGCTTTCAATGAATGCGTTGACCGACCATTTATCGCAATACCATAACGATTACGCCGCGCTGCAGCAGTTTGGCATGACCTCCGCCCGCGAAAGTATTGGCTGGCGACTGGCGGAAATGGAACCGCAAACCACGCTCGAAAGTTTAAAAATACGCATGAATTCGGCGCGCTCCTTTGGCGTGCAAATTAACTGGACCTTTTGCCATTACGGCTGGCCGGATGACTTAACCTTATTTTCCAGCGAATTTGTGCCGCGCTTCGCCGCTTTTTGTCAGCGCATGTCGGGCTTCCTCGCGGAATATTATGAAGACGCACCCATTTATTCGCCGATGAATGAAATCTCGTTTATGGCGTGGGGAATTTCTGTCGGCCTGTTTGGCAATAATGCTCACACCGATCCCGATGAGATTAAGCGTCAATTGATTCGCGCCACGCTGGCGGGTTGCGCCGCCATTCGCCTTGCAGATCCGCGTGCGCGTTTCCTGCACTGCGACCCGATTATTCACGTGGTGCCGAATGAAGACAGCGATGCGTGTCGACAGCGCACCCGCGATATCAACGCTTCGCAATATCAGGCGTGGGACATGATCGCCGGTTTGCGCGAGCCGGAACTCGGCGGCAAACCGCACTATCTCGATGTGGTTGGCGCCAATTATTATCACAGCAATCAGTGGCTCACCGGGTCCGGCTGCCGACTGGAGTGGCATCTGGGCGATGCGCGCCGCGCGCCGCTGCATCCGCTGCTGGCGCAGTTAACTGAGCGTTACCAGCGGCCCATTTTGCTGGCGGAAACCAGCCACGTCGGCAGCGGACGCGCCGCCTGGATTTCACAAGTAACCGCAGATGTCGCGCAGGCACAGCTCAATGGCTGTGATATTCGCGGCATCTGCCTCTACCCGATTATCGATCGCCCACTTTGGGAAGATCTCGAACACTGGCCACGCAGCGGATTGTGGGATGTCGATCCTCACAAAAAGCGTCTGCTGAACCCGGTTTATGCCGCGTCATTACAGCAATCACAACGATTATTAGCCCGTTTTCAGGGTCTTATCACCGCGGCCAGCAGGCCAGAGGAAAGCGTCATGAAACAATCCGTATTAGTGGTATTCAGTCATTTACGTTGGGGATTTGTCTTTCAACGTCCACAGCATCTGTTGTCGCGCCTCGCCCAGTTCCACCGCATTGTGTTTATTGAAGAGCCGATTTATCAGCCCGGTGAAGCCGCGTTACGCCACTATCAGCCCGCACCAAACGTAACGGTGATCGAACCGCATACCGATGTGGCCGCGCCTGGCTTTCACGATAGCCAAATCGCCGTGCTGCAACCGCTGCTGGCTGAACTGCTTGATGACGATGAAACGCCGCTGGTGTGGTTTTACACGCCGATGGCGCTGCCGCTGCTGGCCTGCTTTACACCGAGCGCGATTATCTATGACTGCATGGATGAGCTCTCCGCCTTTAACCAGGCGCCGCGCCAGCTTCAGCAGCGTGAATCGGCGCTGTTGAGCCGCGCCGATTTGGTGTTCACCGGCGGCACCAGCCTGTATGAAGCGAAGCAACATCGCCATTCGCAGGTATACTGCTGCCCAAGCAGCGTCGATGCGGGACATTTCGAACAGGCGCTGGACCGCACTAACAGCCATCCGCTGCAGGAAAACCTGCCAAAACCGCGCCTCGGCTATTACGGCGTGATAGATGAGCGCCTCGATTTGACGCTGATTGCCGCGCTGGCCGATGCGCATCCCGACTGGCAGATCGTGATGGTCGGTCCGGTGGTGAAAATTGATGCCGCCAGCCTGCCCCAGCGCAGCAATCTGCATTGGTTTGGCCAGCAACCCTACGCCGCCTTGCCGCACTTTCTCGCCGGCTGGGATCTGTGCCTGATGCCGTTCGCGCTCAATGCTTCGACGCGCTTTATCAGCCCCACCAAGGTGCTGGAATACATGGCGGCGCAGCTGCCGATTGTCAGCACCGCAATTGCCGATGTGGCGCGACATTACACCGATGTGGTGAGCATCGCCGACTCACATCAGAGCTTTATTCAGGCCTGCGAAGCGGCGCTCAACATGCCGGTGGAAACCCGCTATCAGCTGGCGAAAAACATGGCGGCACGCGTAGCGGAAACCTCGTGGGATCGCACCGTCGAGGAGATGCAGGCGCATATCGTGGCGCTGACCAAAAGCCAGATTTCCCATCCCGAAGTAGCCGCCGCACGTCCGCCCGCGCTGGCGCACAATACCGTTGAGTGCTTGATTCTGGGCGCCGGGCCAACCGGACTGAGCGCCGGTTATCACTACGGCGCGGGCGCGGTAGTGCTGGAGAAAAATGCCACCGTGGGCGGCTGGTGCCGTTCGGTCGAAGATCAGGGATTCACCTTCGATCACGCCGGCCACATCATGTTCTCCAACGATCCTTACGTGTTGCGTCTGTACGACATTCTGCTGGGCGACAATCAGCACTGGCAAACGCGTGAAGCCTGGGTTTACAGCCATGATGTTTACACCCGCTATCCGTTCCAGTCGGCGCTGCATGGTTTGCCTGCCGAAGTGATTGGCGAGTGCGTATTGGGCGCGATTGAAGCGCGCTATGCGTCGCCTCCCGCGTTACAGGCGGTGGCCACCGAGGCACGGCGTGATTGCTGCGCCGATGGCGCCATCCCGGATGGTGAAAGCCTGGTTTGTCAGCCGGAGAGCGAAGATTTCGAAAGCTTTATTTTCCGTACCTGGGGCAAAGGCATCGCCCGCCATTTCGCCCTGCCGTATAACCAGAAACTGTGGAAAACCCCGCTGGTGAATATGGAAACCTCATGGCTCGGCGGACGCGTGCCGCTGCCCGATTTGGAGCAGATCATCTCCGGCGCGCTGGCGCCGCTGGATAAGCCGGTCGGCCCCAATGCGCGCTTTGGCTATCCGCTGCGCGGCGGTTTTCAGGCGCTGATGGAGGGATTTCTGCCACATCTGGACTGCACGCTGGAGATGGAAGCGGGCGTCAGCGAAATTCAGCCGTTGCAACGGCGCGTGCTGTTAAGTGATGGCCGACAGTTTCATTATGACCAGATGATCAGCACCTTGCCGCTGCCAGAACTGGTGCGATTGATGGGCAGCTTTGCACCAGAAGCGGTGCAGAAAGCGGCGAAGCAACTGCGTCATATCTCGGTGCGCTGCGTCAATCTGGGCATTGGCCGCGCCAATATCAGCGACAAACACTGGATTTACTATCCCGGTAACACGCTGTTCCACCGCATCTTTTTACAGGGCAACGCCAGCCCGCACTGCAATCCAGAAGGCGGTTTTGGCCTGACCTGCGAAATGACCTATCGCGACGATCAGCCGCTTCCTTGCGAAGGCGATGCATTGATTGAACGCTGCATTGCGGATTGTATTCGGGTCGGCATCATCAATGCCGATGATGAGATCGTTACCGCCAGCGAAGTGGATATGCCGTACGCTTATGTGGTGTACGACCATCAACGCACCGCCAACGTCACGCTGATTCGCAGCTGGCTGGCAACGCAAGGAATCCATCTTTCCGGGCGCTACAGCGAATGGGAATATTACAACTCGGACCACGCGTTCCTTGCCGGTAAACGTGCAGCGGAAACGGTGAAAGATTTGACCCATAACCGGAAAACCACGGCGTGAGATGAAAAAGCTAGTCAGTTAGGGTGAACGGGGCGGCATTCATGAATGGCGTCCCTACGATTGTCATCGTGATTTTCGTAGGGTGCGCATTCAGCTTTTTAACGCGGATCAATCAAATCCACTACCATCGACAGGATTTCATCCATGACGTGCGATTCAACTTTCGCGGCGAAACTTGCCTTCCGCGCGGTCAGGTCAAGAGAACGAAGTTGGTAGCACAACGCTACGCCAGTTACGCTGCCGGTATCCGTGCTGCTGCCATCCAGATACACCGCAACAGCACTCGAGCGTGATGCGCCGCCACCGCTGGTTACCGGAATGCAAACCGCTGTCCCTAAAGCAGCGACGAGTTCCCGCCGTGAAATCACCAGATAATAATGCGGCCCTTTAAACTCCCTGCCTTCAACGGGATCACCGTTGACGTGCCAGATTTCACCTAACTGCGGAACTCTGCGCGATATCATCAGATAGCCTCCTTGCCCTGCGGTTTATCCTGCAAATCGTCGCTGACGGCTTCATTAAACTGGCGAATCTCTTCCTGATCAATGCCAGCTAACAGTTGGTCCATCGTTTTCCTGCCGCGTGCGAGCCGGTTAACAGGTTTGATGTTGATTGACTCGTCAGTTGCAGTGACATCTAGCTCAATCCCCACATGCCAACCCGCTTTGGTCGCGATGTCACTGGGAATCGTTAGCACAACGGCTCCGCCTTGCTGACGCAGTTTGGTTAAAGCCATACATCCTCCAAAGTGTAACTTTGTCACACTGAGTCTATCACTCGGTGAGACAAAGTCACACTTTAATTTATTGAGATGCGTCTGCTTTTAGGCAGGCGGAATAAACGCCTGTACCGGCGTCACTTCGCCGCGATATTTACGCACCTGCACGACGGTGATTTGTCCGCTGCAACCTTGTGCCAATGAAGACGTGCCGATATCCAGCGTCAACACATTGGGATTACCGTGACGGCACAGCGGACGCAGCGCGGTAGGATCGACCGGATCGTACCAGGCGCCGGTCGGCAACTGCACCACGCCGCGCATGATGGTTTCGGTGAGACGCGCACTGGCGAGCACGTGGCCGCGCGCGTTGTAGAGCTCGATAATATCGCCATCATTAATGTCTGACGCCGCCGCATCCGCCGGATGCAAACTGCACACTTCGCGGCCATGGCGTTTGCCGCTCAGGCTGTAATCACCAAAATCGAGCTGGCTGTGCAAACGCGTCGCCGGCTGATTGGCGATCAACCAAAACGGATGATCGGAATTCGGTTTTTGCTGCGGTTCACGCCACACCGGATGTCCCGGACAGTTTTCGTAGTTAAAGCTGGCGATGGTGGCAGAGAAAATTTCAATTTTCCCGCTCGGCGTCGGCAGCGGCGACGCTTCCGGGTCGGCGCGAAACGCGTTGATCATACGGCCGCCGTCTTTCAGCTGCGGCAACTCCAGCACGCCTTGTTGCCAAAACTTCTCGAAGTCGGGGATCTTAACCTGATGCGCCGCCAGCTTTTGCTGCAGCTGGGCGTAATGATGCTGCAACCAGCCGCGCGTATCGCGCCCTTCGGTGAAGGCCTGTTCGCGGCCTAAACGGCGCGCCAGCTCGGTGAAAATCGCGTAATCATCTCTGGCTTCGCCGAACGGTTGCGCCACCGGCTGCATGGCAAACAAGTGGCGATCGGTGGGTGCGCCGCCAATGTCTTCGCGCTCCAGCGTCATGGTGGCGGGCAAAACGATATCGGCATGGCGCGCGCTGGCGGTCCAGGCGATCTCATGCACGATCAGCGTATCCAGCTGGCAGAAGGCCTGACGCAAGCGCGCGAGATCCTGATGATGATGGAACGGATTACCGCCCGCCCAATATGCCAGACGGATGTGCGGATAGGTTAAACGGCGGCCATTGTAATCAAACGGCTTGCCGGGATTGAGCAGCATATCGGAAATGCGCGCCACCGGAATCAGGCGATCGATGCCGTTTTTGCCCTGCGGCAGCGCCGGGAAACTCACCAGATTGTGATGCTTGCCGTAATGGCCCAGCGCGCCTAGCGCATAGGTGTAGCCGCCGCCCGGCAAGCCCGGCTGACCGAGCGCGGCCGCCAGCACCAATCCCAGCCACACCGGCTGTTCGCCGTTTTCGGCACGCTGCAAGGCATGCGCCACCGTCACCAGCACGCGTTTGCCGTGCAGCTGGCGCGCAAAATCGCTGATGAACGCAGCACTTACGCCGCAAATTTCTGCTGCCCACGTTGCATCGCGCGGCGTGCCATCTTCTTCGCCACGAATGTAGGCCGCCATTTCTGGCCAGCCCACGGTGTAGCGCGCGAGGAAAGCCTCGTCGGTCAGCTGTTCTGCGATCAATACCGATAACACGCCGAGGATGAAGGCCGCGTCAGTGCCCGGACGCAGCGCCAGCCATTCGCCCTGCGCTTCTTCAGGGAGATCGCTTTGCAGCGGGCTGACCGAGATAAAGCGAGTGCCGCGCTCAGCCGCCTGCTGCATAAAGCCGCGCTCGGTGTGTTCGCTCAAACCGCCGCTGGCGACCTGCGAGTTTTTCAGCGCCAAACCGCCAAATGCCACCACGATTTCGCTGTGCTGGACGATCTCTTCCCAACTGACGCCGCGACGGGCAATTTCATTCATGTCGCCGACGATATGCGGCAGCAACACCGACGCGGAGCCGGAACTGTAGCTGTTGACTGAACGCACGTAGCCGCCGAGCGTGGTGTTGAGGAAGCGATGCACCTGACTTTGCGCGTGGTGGAAGCGCCCCGCGCTTGACCAGCCGTAAGAGCCGCCGAAGATGCCTTCCGGGCCGTACTTATCGCCGACGCGTTGCAGTTCGCGCGTGACCAGCGCGTAAGCTTCATCCCAGCTCACCGCGACGTACTCATCGTTGCCACGACGATCGTCCGCGCCCGGGCCGTTCTCCAGCCAGCCACGGCGCACCATCGGACGGGATACGCGCGCCGGATGGTTTAACGCAGTGTGGAAATTTTGCAGCAGCGGGCTGGGATCGGGATCGCCCTTGAACGGTTCGATGGTGAGCCGATCGCCCTGTTGCTGGGCATGAAAAGCGCCCCAATGGGCGCTGTGCATTACCGGTTTTTGCGTCATCACTGTTCCTGGCATCAAAAAAGAAAAACGGTGCCTAAAGCACCGTTGCAATAAAGTTTCTTACGCGCCCGTTTTCCGGGTCGTCGAGCACTTGCTGGGTTGGCCCCGCCGCCACGATTTTGCCGCTTTCCATAAACACAATGTTGTCGGCAACCTCACGCGCAAATCCAATCTCATGCGTCACCACCACCATGGTGATGCCGGAGTGCGCCAGCTGTTTGATCACCTGCAGCACTTCGCCAACCAGTTCGGGATCGAGCGCTGAAGTCGGTTCATCAAACAGCATTACGCCGGGATCCATCGCCAGCGCGCGGGCAATCGCCACACGCTGCTGCTGTCCACCGGAGAGATTCTGCGGCCACTCATCTTCGCGGCCAGATAAACCCACTTGCTTCAGCAGCGACAGCGCTTTACTTGTCGCCTGCTGACGACTCTGCTTCTTGACGCGCATCGGCGCATCGACGATGTTTTGCAACACGGTGCGGTGCGGGAACAGGTTGAATTGCTGAAACACCATGCCGATTTCGGCACGCTGACGCGCAACTTCACCGCTGCTTAACTCGTGCAGCGCCTGGCCTTTCTGCTTGTAGCCGATGATCTCGCCGCCGATGCGAATGGTGCCGCCATCCAGTTTTTCCAGATGGTTAATGCAGCGCAGCAGCGTGGATTTTCCCGAGCCCGACGGCCCAAGGATCACCGTGACTGAACCGGCGGGAATATCCAGATTCACTTCATCCAGAATGGTGACGCCAGAGAAGCGCTTGGTGACTTTACGTAAGGCGATCGCTTCACCCATTGCTGACGCTCCTTTCTGCTTTCGGCGCTGAGAAGCCCGGCAGAGATTTCAACAGGCTGCGTTTTTCACGGCGCGTAACGCCACGACCAAAGTAGCGTTCCACATAGAACTGCCCCACTGAAAGCACCGAGGTCATCAGCAGATACCACAAGGTTGCCACCAGCAGCAGCGGAATCACTTCATAGGTGCGCTGGTAAATAATCTGCGCCGAGAACAGCACATCCTGCAGCGAGATCACTGAGACCACCGCCGTGGTTTTCAGCTGACCAATGATTTCGTTGCCGGCGGGCGGCATGATGGCGCGCATCGCCTGTGGCAGCACGGTGTGACGGAAAATCTGCGAAGGGCGATAGCCGAGCGCACGCGCGGCTTCCAGCTGGCCGTTGCCGACGCTTTGGATACCCGCACGCACAATTTCGGCGGCATAGGCAGATTGGTGCATCACCAGCGCGATCACTGCCGCACTGAATGGGCTCACCAGCGCGTTCGATTGCATACTCCAGAGTTCGCCGAGGCCCGGAATCGACAGGGCGATGGTGGGATAAAGCGCCGCGATGTTGTACCACAGGAACAGTTGCACCAACATCGGTACACCACGGAAGAACCAGGTGTAGAACCAGCTCACGCCCACCAGCACCGGATTGGAGGAGAGGCGCATCAGCGCCAGCACCGTACCGAAGGCAAAACCCAGCACCACAGAGATCGCAGTGAGCTGCAGCGTCATTAATACGCCTTGCAGGATCGATTCGCCAGTAAAGTTCTCCGCAATCACGCTCCATTCGAAGCGTGGATTGTTAATCATCGAGTTCGCCATCGCCACCACGCACAACAACACGACCAGCGCACTCAGCCAGCGTCCGTAGTAACGTTTGCCGACGATTTTCAAATCGCCGGTGTGGTCGTGAATGTCACTCATTGAAAGATTTCCTGATTGCGTTTGGCTTGTTTAACAGCACCAAAGCCGATGCCCCAGTTGTCGAGGATCTTGTTGTAGCTGCCATCTTTGATCAGCGAGTTAAGCGCGGCCTGTACAGCGGGCTCCAGCGCGGAATCTTTCGGGAAAGCGACGGAAACGGGTGCGTCATGTACGGTGATCTCACCGCTCATGGTCAGCGGTTTAATCACCTTCACCTGCCACAGCAAACCTTCATACGGGCCAAGGAACATTGGCACGCGACCGCTTACCACCGCCTGCACGCCGGCTGGACGATCCGGGAAGACGGAGACTTTGATTGGCTTTTTACCCGCCGCTTCACAGGCTTTGCTGGCGTCTTCAAGACGCGTAACCTGGGTGGTACCGGAACCGGCGCCCACTTCTTTTCCACAGACATCGGCCAGTTCTTTGAATGGCGCGATGTTGGCATCTTTGCGCGAGATAATGCCGAGGCGGCTGGCATCGTAATAACCCACGAAGTCGATGATTTTGGCACGCGCTGGCGTGGCGTTGATGTTGGAGAGCGCCACATCGTAACGACCGGTTTTCAGGCCTGGAATGATGTTGTCGAAACCGCCGGTGTCGCGCCACTGAACCTGGATTCCCAGACGCTCGCCCACGGCATTCATGATATCGATTTCACGACCGGCCAGCGTTTTGTTGTCTTCTTTATAGAAAGTGGTTGGCGGCGTGTTGGGGTTGGTTCCGGCAATAATGTAGCCACGTTTCACCACATCCGCAGGCAGCAGACTTTTCAGTGCAGGATCGGCCTTCACGTGGATTGAGCTGTCAGTTGGGACGTTTTCATCGGCGGCGAACGCGGTGTGTGCACTCAGCGCGAGCGCAAGAATAGTCATGCCTTTGGCAAATTTCACTGGAACCTTTCTCCTGATTTATAAAAAAGTTTCCCCTCAGGGAAAAGGCGTTGAGGTAGCGATGGTTTTTTCTCCTGACTCACCTCGCGCGAACGGCGCGTGGCGGAAGGAATTGTCATCCTCAAAACGTCCCGCTGAACATTCTCTGGAAGATAGATAACAATCACAAATGCGAAAAAAACATATCTATTGCCGAAATATGGCAATAGCCGCAAGCACGGTTGCAACACGGGATTTCCGCACCAGATTTGGCGTGGAATTATCCACAGAATTCAGAATTTGCAAGTGAATCAATAGTCTGCTTATCCAATATTCATCGACACATTTCTTCTTACTCATAACAGTTTCTTCTAAGCAAATGAGAAATTCCTCTCCCCGCAACTCATATCCCGCAACCGAACAACCTTTGTAAAGGTTTGTATTATCAGGCTTGTTGCCAGCTGGCACAATAGACAATGAGAAGCGTTATCATTATCATGCGCATTTACTTACAATTGTTAACGTAACAGGGAGAAATCTTAAGTGAATGTAACCATGCGTGGCAAAAAGCGTCCAATTGCGCTTTTTTTAGCGGGAATGCTAACGTCGCCTGCTTTTGCAGCTGAAACCACAGAAAAGCTGGCTGACGATGAATCAATGATCGTCACCGCCGAGCAGGAGCTCAAACAGCAACCGGGCGTGTCCACCATCACCGCTGAAGACATCAAAAAAAATCCCCCTGTTAACGATCTCTCCGACATCATTCGCAAAATGCCCGGCGTAAACCTTACCGGTAACGGCGCCAGCGGCAGCCGCGGCAATAACCGGCAAATCGATATCCGTGGCATGGGCCCGGAAAACACCCTGGTGATGATCGATGGCGTGCCGGTTTCCTCTCGTAACTCGGTGCGCTACAGCTGGCGCGGCGAGCGTGATTCACGCGGCGATACCAACTGGGTGCCAGCTGAAATGGTTGAGCGCATTGAAGTGATTCGTGGCCCGGCCGCTGCTCGATACGGTTCTGGCGCGGCGGGCGGCGTGGTGAACATCATTACCAAGCGTCCCACCAACGACTGGCACGGCTCGCTGTCGCTCTATACCAGCCAGCCGGAAAATAGCAAAGAAGGCGATACCCGACGCGCTAACTTCAATCTCAGCGGCCCGCTGGCCGGTGATGCGTTGACCATGCGCCTGTACGGCAACCTCAACCGCACCGATGCCGATGCGTTCGATATCAACACCGCAGAAAACGGTTCATACGCGGCGGGCCGTGAAGGCGTGCGCAACAAAGACATCAATACCGTGCTGTCGTGGAAAATCACGCCGCTGCAAATCATCGACTTCTCCTGGGGCTACAGCCGTCAGGGCAATATTTATGCCGGTGACACGCAGAACAGTAACAGCAACGCCAGCACCGACGGTTTAGTAGAGTCGCTGTACGGTGATGAAACTAACCGCATGTATCGCCAGAGCTACGGCATTGCGCACAACGGTATCTGGGATTGGGGAACCTCGAAGCTCAATTTCAACTACGAGAAAACCAATAACACCCGCCTGCAGGAAGGCACTGCCGGGCGTACTGAAGGAATGATCAACAGCGATACGTACGCCACCAGCCGCCTGGAAAGCTATCGCGCGGGCGGAGAGATCAACTTCCCGCTGCAGCTGCTGGTCGATCAAACCGTGACGCTGGGCGCGGAGTGGAACCGCGACGAGCTGAACGATCCAGCATCAATGCTTGCGGCCAACGCGAGCGGCGTCAATCTGCCTGGCAGTTCTGGCGATCCATCGCAGCGCAGCAGTAAGAACAGCGCCACCATCAGTTCACTGTTCTTCGAAGACAACATTGCCGCCACCGATAGCACCGAAGTGATTCCTGGCCTGCGCTTTGATTATCACGATCAGTTTGGCGCCAACTGGAGCCCAAGCCTGAACCTCTCGCAAGGTCTGGGCGACTATTTCACCCTGAAGGCCGGTGTTGCACGGGTGTTTAAAGCGCCAAACCTGTATCAGTCAACGCCGGGTTATCTGCTCTCCACGCGCGGCAACGGCTGCCCGATTGGGCTCAGCCAATGTTATCTGCTGGGGAACAACGATCTTGATGCAGAAACCAGCGTCAACAAAGAGATTGGACTGGAGTTCAGCAACCAGGGCTACGTCGCGGGCATCACCTGGTTCCGCAATGACTACAAGAATAAGATTGTGTCGGGCACCGAGCCGGTTTATTCCAGCACTCGCCCGGTTTACAACGTGCTGCGCTGGGAAAACGGCGGCAAAGCGATTGTGGAAGGACTGGAAGGAAATCTGACTATTCCTTTGATCGCCGATACGCTGGAATGGCGCTCCAACGCCACCTACATGTTCCGCTCCGAGAGCAAGAAAACCGGCAATCCGCTGTCGGTGATCCCGGAATTCACCATCAACTCGCAACTGGAGTGGCAGGCGACGCAGGATCTCAGCGCCAACATCAACTGGACGCAGTATGGCCGCCAGAAACCGCGTCAAAATGTTGAGACCAATATCGATACCTCGAGCATGACGACGCAGGAAATCAGCCCGTATTCGGTGTTTGGTTTGAACGTCAATTACGACATCAGCAAAAACCTGCGCGCCAATGCCGGTATCAATAACCTGTTTGATAAACGCATTTACCGCGAAAATTCGGGTGCTTCGACCTATAACGAACCGGGCCGCGCCTATTATGCTGGGGTGACGATGTCGTTTTGATTAGGCGATTATTGGCGTGATTTTCGTAGGGTGCGCATTTATGCGCACCAATCCAATGCTTAATTAAAAAACTCACCCAACGCCTCTGCCAGCGCCTGCGGTTGCTCATCCGGAATGAAGTGACCGCAGTGCGCGATTTTAATTCCCGTCACATCCGCTGCGAACTCGCGCAACGGCAATGCCATATCCGGAATCGAACCCTGATCGGCGCTGATCGTCAGTAACGGCAAGGCTAATTTGCCGCGCTCTTTCAGCAACGCACGGTTTTGAGCCGCCGAAACCGTCACTTCACGATAAGTCGCCATTCCCGCGCGTATCGCGCCCTTCTGCTGTAGCAAACGGGTATATTCCGCCATATCCTCATCGCCAAACACCATTGGGCTGGCCGCTTTGCGTTTCAGGAACCATTCGAGATAGATCGCTTCGCGCCCTTCTATCAGCGCCTCTGGCAAATCCGGCAAGAGATGAAACGCGAAATGCCAGGTTTTCCAGGCTTTATCCGGCGTCGCGGGCAGCGATTCTGGCAACGTCACGCCAGGAATACCGGCATCAAGCAGCGCCAATTTCTTCACCTGATCGCTAAACAACGTGGCATACGGCCAGGCAACCCACGCGCCGACGTCGTGCGCGGCGAGGTAATAGCTTTCATGACCCAATTGCTGCATCAAGCCCTGTACATTCTGCGCCAGCGATGTGGTGTCGTAGCCGCTGAGCGGTTTGTCTGAATCGCCCTGGCCGGGTATATCTGGCGCGATAATAAAATAGCGATCGCCCAGCAGCGCCATCACCTGGCGCCAGGCGAACCAGCTTTGCGGAAATCCCGCCAGCAGCAGCAACGTTTCTCCATTTGCATTGCCGCCGCTGACGTAGTGCAAACGCACGCCGCCTACCGTGGCGTAATGATGGGAAAATCCGTCTAACGCGTTGAATGGCTGCGTCCAGCCCTGTGCATGTTTGATAACTGATGCTGACATTTTCGCTCTCCGCGCATTTAGGAAATGATCAATTCCTAAATACTACCTGATGATTGCGCTGCCCGGGAATATTTCTGCAAAGCGGTAATCAGTCGCCGTTAATAGCGGCCCGACGGAGCGGGTTATTTGCTATTCTGTGCGCGACTCTTTCTTAACAATTGTGAAACTTATGCGAACATCGGATTTGTTGCGGCTGCTGCTTTTAGCGGGGATTTGGGGTGCCAGTTTTCTGTTTATGCGCATTGCGGTACCGGCGCTGGGCGCGGTGAACACCGCGTTTTTACGCGTGTTTTGTGGCATGTTGGGTTTACTGATCATCATGGCGATGATGCGCATTCCACGCCGCTTTGAGGGCAAATTAGGTTGGGCGATGCTGCTGGGCGTTATCAACTCAGCGATTCCGTTCCTGATGTATTGTCTGGCGGCGCGCGTGCTACCGGCGGGCTATTCCGCAATTCTTAACGCCACCACACCGTTGATGGGCGTAATCATTGGTGCGGCGTTTTTCGATGAAAAACTGACGATCACCAAAGTTCTCGGCATGATAGCCGGATTCAGCGGCATCATTGTCATCAGTACCACCGGCGAAGCGCACCTGAGCACTACCTTAATTGGAGGATTTTTGGCTTGCCTGGTTGCCACCGCCTGTTATGGATTTGCCGGTTTCCTGACCAAGCGCTGGATTGGTGCACGCGGCGGACTGGATGCCACCAAAGTGGCTTTTGGCAGCCAACTGGGTGCATCGCTGTGTTTACTGCCGGTCTTTGCCTTTAGTGCTCCGCAAACGTCCGCCAGCAGCTGGCAAATCCCGGAAGTGTGGGCTTCTATTTTGGCGATTGGGTTTATCTGTACCGCGCTGGCCTACATTATTTATTTCCGCCTGCTGGCCGATATTGGCCCGCTGCGCACGCTGACCGTCACTTTTATGATTCCGCCGTTCGGGATTTTATGGGGCTGGTTAGTGTTGGGCGAGCAGATCAATCAGGGCTTTATCGGCGGTTCGCTGCTGATTGTCTGCGCGGTGTGGCTGGTGACCAGCAACGGCTTTGGCAAACGCGCCGCTGTAAACAGCAGCGCCAGCAAATAGCGTTACTTTTTGCCGGATGGCTTCAGCGATCGATTGAGATCCTGAATACGCTTCATGGTTTTTACCGTACGCGATGAGGTCGCGGAAGCCACCGACAATATCAACATCTCCAGACACACCAACACCGTTCCGTGCAGCGGCATGCGACCATTCTCGCCGCCGCGCGGCACGTTAATAATGACATCCGCCTGTTTAGCGAAAGCCGAATCAAGCGCATTAGTGAGCAAAATCACCGGCATGCCGAGACGCTTCGCCTCTTTCAGCGCGGTCATGCCTTCACGATGCGCCGACTTCTGCGCCATCATAATCAGCACATCGCCGCGTTGCAGCCCAATCAACTGTTCCGCCAGCGCAATACCAGAGCGATTGAGCGTTACCGCCGGAATACCAATGCGCGTGAACAGACGCGCACTGTAATCCGCCAAAATCCCGGAGGCATTAATGCCAAATAGCGCCACCTGACGCCCGTCAATCAAGTGCGTTACCGCTTTGGCGACGGCTTCGCGATTGTGCGGTTCGGACAGCACATCGCAGGCATGTTTATGGCCGCTCAACACAAAATCGATGCCGGAATTGATATCGCACGACAGTTCGCTGACGGTGGCGCTCATCTTCTCTTCAGAGTTCATCGCCGGTCCAAACCAGGCGTTTAACGTGGTTTTTAAATCGCGCAAACCGGCAAAACCTAATGCCTGCACCGCGCGCACCACCGTCGCATCCGAGGTGTTAGTGGCCCTGGCAATTTCCAGCGCCGTGGCATCCAACACCACCTCGCGATGGTCGTGGATGTAACGCGCCACCGCTTGCAGACCGGATGATAATGTCGGTGCGCGCAACCGATAGCGTTCACCCAGCACATCCACACGACTTTTAATGCTATTTCGACTCATCTGCTGATTGCTCTTTAAAGAGTGAGAGTTTTACTGAAGGTTTGTAGTGAATTACCCACTTACTACTTAGAACTAATATGTAAGCCAATGAATTTATGTTAATAAAAATGTAACGGCTTCGTAATCATTTCCATTTACTACTACATTACAACATGGTTGAATGATTCTCAATTGCATTGCACCAGGTTAATAAAGAATGAATAACAACAAGCCGTCGGCTTTTAAATCTCAACGCCATCCCGCCATTCTGGCTGCGGTTTACGGCGTCAGCATTTGGGGTTCCACCAGCAGTTTTGCCGCAGAGGAGAGCAACACGCTCACCGTTTCGGCGCAGGAAGATAACGCACAAGGTTACAACGTCACTAATAGCGCGATCGGCAGTAAAACCTCTACGCCGCGCATTAACCAGGCGCAGTCGGTCAGCGTGGTTACGCAGCAGCAGCTGGAGGATTATCAGGCGTCGAGTCTTGCCGACGCGATGCGTTTTGTCAGCGGCGTTACGGAAGGCAACACGCTGGCCGGCACCGAAGATGGCTTCGTGCGTCGCGGCTTTGGCAGCAACTCGGATGGTTCGATCTATCGCGATGGCGTGCGCAGCAGCCAGGGTTTGAACTTTGATGCCACCACCGAGCGCGTTGAAGTGTTGAAAGGCTCTGCATCGCTGCTGTACGGCATCCAGAATCCGGGTGGCGTAATCAATGTGATAAGCAAAAAGCCGCAGTATGAGTGGCACAGCAAAGTCAGCGGCCGAACCTCCAGTGAAGGCGGTGGCGCGGGCACGGTGGATGTCACCGGACCGCTTGGCAACGGCTTCGCCTTCCGCCTGATTGCGGAGAAACAGAATCAGGATTACTGGCGCAATTTCGGCAGCGAAAAGCACACGCTGATCGCGCCCTCGCTGCAGTGGTTTGGTGAGCAAGCCAGCTTCCTGATTAGCTATTCAGATTATCAGTACGACATTCCTTACGATCGCGGCACCGCATTCATCAACGGTAAGCCGCTGGATATGGGCTACAAAGATCGTCTGGATGACAAAGCCAACCATGCATGGGGCCACAACAAAACTCTCAACGCCCATTATGACTGGCAGTTTAATGATGACTGGAGCACGCGCGTCACGCTCGGCTGGAACCAGCGTCAATACGATAATAATGAAGTGCGCGTCACGGCGGTCAATGCCAACACTGGCGTGGTGACGCGTCGTGCCGATGCCAATCGCGGTTTTAACCATAAAACCAAATACGTTTCGTGGCACGTGATCGGCTCACAGCAAGTGTTTGGGATGATGCACGATCTGGTGCTGGGCACCGATTACGAGATGATCCAAACCTATCGCGCGCATCAGTATCAGGGCAAAGCCAACACCGGTTTCAACTTCACCGATCCGCAGTACGATATTCTGTCGCCTGTTACCAACAGCAGCACCGAAAACAGCGCCAATGCCAATAACCTCAACCGCACGCACAGCCGTTCAATCTATGCCAAAGACAGCATCAGCCTGACGGAAAACTGGATTGCAGTGCTGGGCGGACGCTATCAGCATTACGAGCAACGCGCCTCGAAAGGTTTTGATCCGGTGGTGCAAACGCTGGACAGCGAAGGCAACAAATTCCTGCCGCAGGCCGGTTTGATCTACAAAGTGACGCCGGACGTTTCGCTCTACACCAGCGTGAGTAAATCCTTCACACCATCGACCGATGTTGATGATTATGGCAACGTCGGTAAACCGGAACAGGGCACCACATGGGAAGTCGGCAGCAAGTGGCAGATTTCACCGAAGCTGTTTGCCAGCGTCGCGCTGTATCGCATCAACGAGCGCGATATGTCGCTAAGCATTAACGGCACCACGCGCGCCATCAATAAAGCGCGCTCCAGCGGCGCGGAATTTGAGTTAAATGGCGAAGTGCTGCCGGGCTGGGATCTCAGCGCCAACTACAGCTATGACAAAGCCGAGATCGTGGATGACGGTGTTAACGCGGCTAATAACGGCAATCGCCTGCAGAATGCGCCGCGCCACGCAGGCGCGCTCTATCTGAGCCATAATCTGGCGATCTCCGGCATTCCGGGCGATTTCCGCGTAGGCGGCGGTGCGCGCTATGTGGGAACGCGCGCCGGCGATCCGGAAAACAGCTTTACCCTGCCCGATTATGTGGTAGCGGACAGCTTTGTCGCCTGGAACAATCAGCTGTTTGGCGAGAAAACCCAGCTGAAGCTCAATCTGAATAACCTGTTCAACAAACATTATTACACCTCCAGCGGCGGCAATCTGCGCGTGCGTGAAGGAGAAACCCGCAACCTGATGCTCGAGGCCAGCGTTGAATTCTGATTCGATATTTGTACGACGTGCGCCAGGCTTGTCCGGCCCGATGTTGGTGGTACTGGCCTGTTTTCTGCTGGTGCTCAGCAGCGTGGCCTCGGCAAAAACCATCACCGATATCGACGGTAATCGCGTTGAGATCCCCGATCGTCCGCAGCGTATCGTGCTGGGTGAAAGCCGCATGCTGTATACGCTGGCGTTACTGGAGCCCGGCGATCCGTTTCAGCACATTGTGGCGTGGCCGCAGGATCTGAAGAAGTACGACAGCCAAACCTGGAACAGTTTTGCCCGTCACTTTCCCCAGATGCTGAAAATCCCGTCGCTGGGTGCCGGCGGGCCGAACGCCATTAATCCCGAGCAGATTCTGGCGCTGAAACCGGACGTGGTGATTTTGTCGAGTCTGGCACGCTACGATGATGCCGACCTGCGCCTGGTCACCATGCTGAAAGCGGCGCACATTCCGGTGGTGAAGATCGATCTGCGCGTGCATCTGCTGAAAAACACCCGCCGCAGCGTGGAGATATTTGGCGAAGTGCTGAATCAGCAGGCGCGGGCAGAAGCGTTTAATCGTTTCTACCAGCAGCATATGCAGGTGATTCATGATCGCTTAGCCAGCTATCAGGGCGCGAAACCGTCGGTGCTGCTGCAACTGCATCTTGGACGCCGTAACGAATGTTGCGTGACGGCGATCAACGGCAGCCTCGGCGAATTACTCAACGCGGCGGGCGGCGACAATATCGCCAACAAAACCCAGCACGGCGTGTTTGGTCGCCTGAGTGAAGAGAGTGTAATTTCCGCTCAGCCGCAGTACTATTTTGCTACCGGCTTTGGCGATAACGCCTCGCAGGGCTTACTGAAATTAGGGCCAGACGTGGCACCCGAAACCGTGCTGACCAGTTTCAAACAGCTCACCGCGCAGCAAAACGGTTTACGCGAATTATCGGCATTGAAAAATGGTCACTCGGCGGTGATCTGGATGAATTTCTACCTCAGTCCGTGGCACATTGCGGCGACAGAATTTATGGCTAAGACACTCTATCCACAGCTGTTTGCGGACCTGGAACCCGAAAAGACCCTGCAGCAGATTTTCCGTGATTTCTTACCAATTCCCTATAGCGGCACTTATTTTATTAACATCCCGCCAGCGAGCAATAAATAATCACTTCCGCTCCGCTTGTGATTAATCCGAACCTCGCTAATCTTAAATTGCAGCACGGGCATGGCGTTGAAGCCCTTATTTCCGCCATGCAACAACAACTCACGAGAGGATGTTTTATGGCTGAGCATAGAGGCGGTTCCGGTAATTTTGCTGACGATAAAAAGAAAGCATCAGAAGCCGGTAAAAAAGGCGGAGAAAAAAGCGGTGGTAGCTTCAAAGATGACCCCGCTAAAGCATCAGAAGCAGGTAAGAAAGGCGGCAAGAAGTAGCCAACCATGTTTTAAATAGCACATAGCACCTTGGAAATCCGCCAGGGCACGGACGCCCTAAGCATTATCCCCTTCTGCAGTCGCACCTCGATAAATATTGTTAATTACCTCACGTTACTGCTGCACTTTTTAACCCCCCTTTCGTTTACCGTTTCGTCTTAATAAATCTGATTGCTCACTTTCTAACGTGACAAACATCACATTTATGCCAGGCTTAGTTTATTCACCTCATGCGACAAGGAGATATATATGACATCGCAAACCACAAATAAAACCCTTATTACTGAAACGTATCCGGTTCCGCCATTTAAAAAGCAGACGCAACCGATGCCGGGTTTGGCGAGCAAAATGGATCCCCGTCCCGATCATGGTGAAACCAGCTATCGTGGTACCGGTAAATTGACCGGTCGTAAAGCGCTGATCACCGGTGGTGATTCCGGTATTGGCCGCGCCGTGGCAATTGCTTATGCCCGCGAAGGTGCTGATGTCGCCATCAACTTCCTGCCGGAAGAAGAGGCTGATGCGGCAGAAGTGGTAAAACTGATTGAAGCCGAAGGCCGCAAAGCGGTGGCGATTCCGGGTGATATTCGTTCGGAAGAGTTCTGTCAGAAGTTGGTGGATCAGGCTGCTGAGCAGCTAGGCGGATTGGATATTCTGGTGAATAACGCCGGACGTCAGCAGTTTAATGAATCCATCCTGACACTCTCTACTGAAGACTTTGACGCCACCTTTAAGACCAACGTCTATGCGATGTTCTGGATCACCAAAGCGGCGCTGAAATATCTGCCAGCTGGATCGTCCATCATCAATACCTCGTCGGTGCAGGCGTATCAGCCAAGCGCGATCCTGCTGGATTATGCGCAGACCAAAGCGTCGATTGTCGCGTTTACCAAAGCGCTTGCGAAACAGCTGGGTGAAAAGCAGATTCGCGTCAACGCGGTTGCGCCTGGCCCATACTGGACCGCACTGCAGGTGAGCGGCGGACAACCGCAGGAAAAAGTGGAGAAGTTCGGTGAATCCGCACCGCTGGGTCGTCCAGGACAACCGGCTGAAATCGCCCCGCTGTACGTCACGTTTGCCGATGTGAAAAACAGCTTCACCTCCGGCCAGGTGTGGTGCTCTGATGGCGGCACCGGCACGCTGTAATCATCTTTGGGGTCGCCATTCGTGGCGATCCCGCTTTACCCGTTCAATCGCTCAGGAAACACGTCCCTCAGCCATCCGATAAATACCCGTAATCGCTGCGTAAGATGACGATTCTGCGGATAAACCACATGAAACGGATAATTCCCCGGACGCCACGCCGCCAGAATCTCAACCAATTTTCCCGCCTGTAAATCTGCTGCCGCTGCATAGCGGAAGGTCTGAATAATCCCTAAACCCGCAACCGCTGCCGCCAAATGCGCGTTACTTTCATTGACGCCAATCCGATGCTCACTCTTAATCTCAAGCCGCTCTTCGCCCTGGGTAAAACGAAACGGAAACGCCCTGCCACTCTGCGGTGACAAATAGCTCACCATGCGATGACCATTTTTCAGCTCCTGCGGATAAGCCGGTACGCCATAGGTTTTCAGATAGCCCGGCGCGGCGCAGGTAATCATCTCCGCATCCCCCAAATGACGCGCCACCAGCGACGAATCGCTAAGCGGACCGCCGCGAATCACGCAATCGACGTTACCGCTGATCAAATCCACCGCACGATCCGCAACGCCAAGATCGATACGAATGTCCGGATAGCGGGCAATGAAATCGGGCAGCGCCGGAATCAACACATCGCGCGCGGTTGAGCCGCCAATATCAATACGCAGATAGCCGCCAGGTTTGGCGCTTTCCGCATTAAACGAGTGATCGATATCTTCCAAATCGCGCACGATGCGCAGCGCTTTTTCATAGTAATCGCGCCCTTCTGGCGTCACCGTAACGCGCCGCGTGGTGCGTTGCAGCAAGCGAACGTCGAGATGCGCTTCCAGTTCCTGCACCAGTTTGCTCAACGTGGCATTCGGCATATCAAGAGAATCCGCCGCACGCGTAAAGTTGCCCGCTTCGACGACGCGCGCAAAGGCCTTTATCGCCAATAACTGATCCATGCTGTTTTCCGCCGCCTTTAATTATCCACACACAGAAATAGTCATTTCGATTTTACACCATTTATCAGCAAACGCCGTGACGATAGATTGCTTCTCATGCACTGCAACGCAATCATCAAAACCTCATCACCCATTGGAGAAGCAATCATGAATGCACTCAACGGCAAAATCGCATTGGTAACCGGCGGCACAACTGGCATTGGTCTGGCAGCCGCGCAGGAGTTGGCGACACAAGGCGCACGCGTGTTTATCACCGGTCGTCGTCAGGCGGAGCTTGATGCGGCAGTCGCCAGCATCGGTGCCAGCGCCAGCGGTATTCGCGCTGATGCTGCGGTGCTAAGCGACCTCGACAACGTTTACGCAGAAATCGCCAAACAAGCAGGCCGCCTCGAAATCCTGTTCGCCAACGCCGGTGGCGGCGACATGCTGCCGCTTGGCGCCATCACCGAAGAGCATTTTGACCGTATCTTTGGCACCAACGTGCGCGGCGTGCTGTTTACCGTGCAGAAGGCGTTGCCACTACTGAGTGACAATGCCTCGGTGATCCTCACCTCGTCCACCACTTCGGTTCAGGGTACTGCCGGATTCAGCGTATACAGCGCCAGTAAAGCCGCGGTGCGCAACTTTGCCCGCTCATGGGCGCTGGATGTGAAAGATCGCGGTATTCGCGTTAACGTTGTGAGTCCCGGCCCGGTGCGCACGCCAGGTTTGGGTGGTTTGGTGCCGGAAGATCAGCAGCAAGGATTGTTTGATGCGCTGGTGGCGCAGGTGCCGTTAGGTCGTCTTGGCGAACCTGGCGAAATTGGCAAAGTGGTGGCGTTTTTAGCGTCCGATGCGTCCAGCTTTATTAACGCCGCTGAGCTGTTCGTCGATGGCGGTATGGCGCAGGTCTGAAAGCTATTTTGTAGGTCGCCATTTATGGCGACCACTCTCTCAGCCCGCACCAGGATCCGCCTCCACATACAAATAACCAATCCCCAGCACCTGCCGCGACCGATCCAGCTGACCAAAATGCACATTGGTGCCTTTGCTTTTCAACGCATCACGCGGATCGAACGGATTGAAATCGATCTGCCGCACAATGGTCTGCAACCAACTGTCACCAAAGGTACAGCTGCGACCATATAACCAAATCTGATTAATATTCAAAGTGTTGAGGAAATTATACAAGCTCATGCCAATTGCTTCGGCCGCGCGCTGTGCCCACGCTACGATCCAGGGTTCGCCCGCTTGCCAGGCTAGCAGTAACTGCTTGCTGCTGGGCTGTGGCGCATCGGGATCGCGCTGATGAGCCAGCTGTTTCAAGGTGCTGAGTGAGGCCACTGTTTCCAGACAACCCTGACGCCCGCAGCTGCAGCGTTGGCCGTTAGGCTCAATAATGGTGTGACCGATTTGGCCGCTGCCATACAGATTGCCACGAAAAATCTCACCGTTGATCACAAATGATGAGCCAATGCCATAATCCACATTGATTACACAGAATTCGCTGAGCGCATTTTGATTTAACCACTTCTCGGCCAGCGCCAGCATTACGCAGTCGTTGTCCACGCGTACTTCCACGCCAAGCTTCTCCTCCAGCAGAAATTTCAACTGCAACGGCATTTTCCACGCGGCCTGCGGCATATGCTGTGACACACCGGTCACCGGGTCGACCTGACCGTGCACTGCCAGCGCCAGATTAATGCGTCGCTTCGGCCACTGTTTGCAGGTCTTCCGCCACACCGCCTCAATCTCACTGAGCAATGTTTCCGGCGTTTCCGCTTTGATAGCGACTTGCTCAAATTCTCCCTGCGCTACCAGCTGCGCATCGGCCAGTTGCCGTTCAATGCTGCTCGGCTTGACGCATAAACACAGCGTCCAGGCTCCGTTGGATGGCAGCTGAAAACTGCCATTGCTGTTACCGCGTGCGCTCATCAGCGCCTCAGAGTGTTGCAGTTTTCCTTCATCCAGCAGCGCCTGCAAAATTTTGCTGGTGGCTGGAATGGTTAAGCCGCTGAGGTGTGCCAATTGAGATTTACTGAGTTGTTTATGCCGCCACATCAGCGACATAAACAGCGCCTTATTATGTTTTCGCACCTGCAAATTGTTCAAACCAACCGGCTTCATTTTGTCTCCATCACACCTAATTTGCCCCGTTTACTAAACAGAGTTTACTGTCTTTTGTGATGGTCTCGCCATCCTCTTCACTACCGTTGCCTTAAAGTTCGTGCTCATCCCAATAACAAAAAAATATCCTCACCTCTCAAGAGACATTGAACATGACAACATCACCTGCAAACCATCCGTGGCTGATCCGCCTCGGTATTCCACCCGCGCTGGCCTGGGGCTACGTCGCTGTATTGCTGTTTATGATTGGCGATGGCGTGGAGTCGAACTATCTCGCGCCTTACCTGCATGAAAATGGTTTCTCACTCAATATCGCGGCGGCGGTGATCGCCTTCTACGGCGTCACCGTTACGCTCGGTTCATGGCTGGCCGGTTCACTCTCCACACTCATTGGCCCGCGCAAAGTGATGCTGGCAGGCGGAGTGATCTGGATTGTGTTTGAAGTGCTGTTCCTCGCCATCGCCTTGCCTTCCCATAGCGTGGCCTTGCTGGCGTTAACCTACGGTTTGCGCGGCGTTGCCTACCCCATGTTTGCCTATGCGTTTCTGGTGTGGATTCAGGCCGCCGCACCCGCCGATATGCGCGGTTCAGCAACCGGTTGGTTCTGGCTGGCGTTTACCGGCGGCTTGCCCACGCTGGGATCGCTGGTGGCGATCTTCTCAATACAGTTGATTGGTGAATATGCCACGTTCTGGTTGTCGCTTGGGCTGGTCGCGTTGGGGTTGCTGGTCATGGTGATCGCGCTGAAAGAACGCAGCGGCTATCAGTCGTTGCTCGATGAGCAACACCGTCAGCAGAGCGTTGCGCGCACGCTAATGGGCGGCATCGATATTTTGTGGCGTGAACCGCGCATCGCCGCCGCTGCCGTAGTGCGCATCATCAACACCACGCCTTACTTCGGCTTCTTTATTTTCCTGCCAGGCTTTTTCACCGAGCAGATCGGATTTACGCAAACCGAATACCTCAGCCTGATCACCATCATGGGTTTAGTCGGCATGAGTTTTAATCCCATTGTCGGCAAGCTCAGCGATCGCATCGGCTGGCGCAAAGTGCTGACAGTATTTGGTGGACTCGGCTCCGGCATCTCAATGTTGCTGATGTATTTTGTGCCGCAGTGGAGCCACGGCAGCTTTGTCCTCAGCGTTATCTGCGCGTGTTTATATGGCATCACCTTGTGCGGCTATGTTCCCGCTGCCGCGCTGTTCTCTTCCCTGTGCCAGCCAAAAGATAAAGGTAACGCGATGGCGATTTACTGCTTTGCTGCCGGGCTTTCCACTTTCTTTGGCCCCGCGCTCTATGGCGCCTTTAACGCACTGTTTGGCACCTCGGGCGTGGTGTGGGGTTACGCCGCTTTGTACTTGATCAGCGCTCTGGTTTCCTGGTGCTTCCTGCTCAGCCCGCTTGATCCCGGCGAGCAGCATAATCCCGAGGCGCAGCGCCTGCGTCGTTTAGATTCTGTCGCTTCAGAGTAAAGAGAGAACCATGAAAGAGTTTGATTACATTGTGGTGGGCGGCGGCAGCGCCGGTTGTATCGTCGCCGCCAGGTTAGTCACGGAAGGCAACGCGCGCGTGCTGCTGCTGGAAGCCGGGCGCGATGAGTATCACCCGGTGCTAAAGATGCCCGCAGGTTACATGAAGTTTCTCGCCAGCGACAAATTCCTCACCATGCACCAGACCGAGCCGCAGCCACAGCTCAACGGACGCGGCGTGATTGTGCCGCAGGCGAAAGTATTAGGCGGCGGTTCGACGGTCAATGCGATGGTGTATATGCGCGGCCATCGCCAGGATTACGCCGACTGGAACAGCGCGCTCGGCAATCAGGGCATCGACTGGTCGTGGGATGCGCTGCTGCCGCACTTTACCGCCATCGAGGATAACGATCATCTCGGTGCGCCCCATCACGGCGTCGGCGGGCCAATGAAAGTGTCGCATCTCGGCCACTTCAGCCCTCTGAGCCGCGCTTATGTGAAAACTCTGCAGGGATTGGGCATTCCTTACACGCCGGATTTCAACACAGGCAATCCGTTTGGCGTAGGCTTTATGCAGCACACCATTAACGGTCAGACGCGCCAGCGCTGCAGCGTGGTGGATGCCTTTATTACGCCGCTGCGCCATGACGCGCGCTTGACCATTGTCACCGGCGCGCAGGTAGAGGAGATTCTTTTCGAGGGCGCAAATGCCAGCGGCGTACGCTACACACAGGATGGCCATCCGCAACGTGCCAGCGCGCGTAAAGAGGTGATTCTGGCTGCCGGTGCCTATCAAACGCCGAAGCTGCTGATGCTCTCCGGCATCGGTCCACAAGCCCAGCTAAAACAGCATGGCATCACGCTGCGTCAGCATCTGCCGGGTGTCGGCAAGAATTTGCAGGATCACTATGAAGTGCCGGTGGTAGCCAGCACCAACGGTGCGTTTGGCTATTATGGTCAGGATCGTGGCTGGCCGATGGTCAAAGCCGGCTTGCAATATATGTTGTTCAAAACCGGTCCGGTCACCACCACCGGCGTGGAAACCTGCGCCTTCTTTGACCCGATCGATTTCGGCGCCACGCCCACCATTCAGATGTTCTGCGTGCCCACGGTGTATCTCGATCGCGACGTTATGGGCGCCGATCCCGGCCATGGCGTTACCGTCAATTCGCTGCTGCTGCGCCCCAAAGCGACCGGCGAGGTCACGCTGCGCGATAGCAACGCCAGCAGCTTGCCGATTATCGATACACAAATCTTTGGTCATCCCGACGATTTGGCGCGCACCATCGCCGGTTTCCGTTTTGCACGTAAGGTCATTACCGCGACGCCCATCGGCGCGATGGTGCAGCAAGAGATCTTCCCCGGCGCAGAGATCACGTCAGATGAAACGATTGCCGAACACTGCAAACGCATGGTGAAAACCGGCTATCACCCGGTCGGCACTTGCCGCATGGGCCACGATAACGATCCGCTGGCGGTGTTACACGGCGACCTGCGCGTGCGCGGCGTTAACCGCCTGCGCGTGGTCGATGCCTCAATGATGCCCAACATTATCAGCGGCAACACCAATGCCATTGTGATGGCGGTGGCCCATCGTGCTGCTGAATTGCTATTGCAGACGCAGCAGAGCGAGAGCAAGGAGCCCGCTTATGAGTGAAAAATTATCCCGCCTACAGCGTGCACTCGCCTCCTGGCAACTCGATGGTGTGCTGCTTACCCGGCGCGATAACATCGCCTGGCTGACCGACGGTGCCAGTTTTTACGTGGTGGAACGCGCCGAAGTCGGAGTGGCCAGCTTGCTCATCACGCAGGACAAGGTTCTACTGCTCGCCCCTGAAAATGAGATGCCGCGTATCCTCGCCGAAGAATCGCTGCCGTTTGCCTGTGAAACGCTGAGCTATCCGTGGTTTCAATCGTTAAATACCCTGTTGCCTGAAGGCAAATTCGGCAGCGATACGCCGCAAAACGGCATGTCTGATATTCAACAAGCGATGGTGGCGCTGCGACAGGGCCTGAACAGCAACGAGCAGCAGCGATTTAAAGCGTTGGGGCGTGAAGCCGCGCAGATTGTCGAAGGCGTGGCGCGTCAGTTACAAGCAGGCGTGACGGAATGGCAGGTAGAGGCCGAGATTGTCGCAGCCTGTCTGGCACGCGGTATTCGTCCGATGTGCACCTTAGTGGCGGCTGATGAGCGTATTAGCGCGTTCAAACACCCGGTGCCCACGCAGAAAAAGCTGCAACAACACATGCTGATCACGCTCGGCGCCGAGCGCCACGGGCTGCACGTGAGCCTGACGCGGTTAGTGCATATCGGCCAACCTGGACCCGCATTACGCCAGCGCCTCAACACGTTGTGCCAGATCCACGCCGATATTCTCTGTGCAACGCAGCCGGGCCAAAGCTGGTCAACGCTATTTCAGGCAATTAAAGATGCCTATCAGCGGCACGGACATGGCGATGCGTGGCGCGATCATCATCAGGGCGGCCCGGCGGGTTATGGTTGCCGCGACGTGATCCTAACGCCAGATACGCGCGGCGATATTCACTCTGATATTGCCGTGGCGTGGAATCCCACGCTCAGCGGCGTAAAAAGCGAAGATACCTTTTTACTTACCGCTGAGGGCTGCGAAGCCTTAACGCGCAGTGGCGAATGGCCAATGATTACCGTGCAGCGCGGCGAGCGCACGTTGTACTTCCCAGACTGGCTGGCATTACCGGCATCTTCATAAGGAGGCGATTATGTCATCACGATTACCTAATAAAACCGCGCTTATCACCGGTGCTGGCAGCGGCATAGGCAGCGCAATCGCTACACTGTTTGCGCAACAAGGTGCTCGCGTGGCACTGTTCGATCTTGACGGTGAAACCACCGAAGCGCTGGCGGCAGAGTTGAAGCAGCAAAGTGGCCAACACTGTATTGTCTGTAGCGCAGATGTCACGCAACCCGAGGAGGTGCAGCGGGCGGTGAGCGAAGCGCAGCAAGCGCTGGGCCCGATTGATATTCTGATCAACTGCGCGGGCGTGAATGTGTTTCGCGATCCGCTGGCGCTGGAAGATGACGACTGGCAGCGCTGTATGGAGGTCAATCTGAAAGGACCCTACAACCTGATCCGCAGCGTGCTGCCGGGCATGCTGGCGCGCCAGTACGGCAATATCGTTAACGTCGCGTCGGTACATGGGCACAAAATCATTCCCGGCGCGTTTCCCTATCCGGTTGCCAAGCACGGTTTGATTGGCCTCACGCGTTCGCTGGGCGTGGAGTACGCCAGCCAGGGCATTCGCATTAACAGCATTTCTCCGGGTTTGATCATGACGCCCGCCGCTGAAGCCTGGCTGGCAAGCTGTCCCGATCCGCAAGCCGAGCGTGAACGGCAGGCCGCTTTGCTACCGTGCAAACGTATTGGTGAACCGCAGGAAGTGGCATATACCGCGCTGTTTCTCGCCTCGGACGAAGCGCGCTTCATCAATGCCACCGATATCCTGGTTGATGGCGGACGCAGCCAGATTTATCACGAGTAATAAATGATATTTTTATCGGGTCGCCATTCATGGCGACCACGCTTAATCTAACTCTCAATCACCGGAATCTCATCCAGTTGGGTAAAGATCGCCATCCCCCGCTCCTTGCCAATCCGCACATCGTTATCAGCCCCCTGCGACGCGCCCGGAATGCGTAAAATAGCATCGCAACAGTGAATCAAACGATGCGCCACCGGATAGAGAAAAGATTCACTGATTTCATCGCCAATTGTCTGCGAACCGGCGGCGCTCGCCAGCGGCAACGCCAGCCACTCACCGATCACCGGCGTATGTCCGCGCTGGTAGACCTGCAGGGCAATCTGGTCTAATTTCTTAATGTTTTCATGAATTAACACTTGATTGCCGTTGGTGCCGCTGCGTACGGGCCCTGCAATTAGAATCAACATTGAGTTTCTCCAAAGGTTCGATAGTGTGGGCAAGCGTTTTTTTGCACGTTTTGCCCGGCTATGGGTGACAAAACCTACGCTAACATGCATAATCGTGCAAATACAAGCAAAAACATGAATGAAAAAATGATGCTCTCCAACCAACGTAAACAGCAAATCCTCGCCATTCTGGGCGAGGAAAAACAGGTGATGTCGAGCGAGCTCAGCCAGCGCTTTGCGGTGTCAGAGGACTCAATCCGCCGCGATCTTCGTGAGTTAGCCGCCGAAGGATTATTGCAACGCGTACACGGCGGTGCGCTGCCAGTTTCTGCGGCTATCGCGCCGTTTGAAACACGCAAAAGCGTGCAGATAAGTTCGAAGCGTCTTATCGCGCAGAAAGCGGTCCAGCTGATTCAGCCCGGCCAGGTGGTGATTATCGATGGCGGCACCACCACCGCCGAGATGGTGAAGCTGCTGCCGCCGGATCTGGCATTTACCGTGGTGACGCACAGCCCAAGCATTGCCGTGGCGCTGGTGGATTATCCGCTGGTTGAAGTGATCATGATTGGCGGCCTACTCTATCGCCATTCGGTGGTGGCGGTGGGTGCGGCGGTGCTGGAAGGCATTACGCGGATTAATGCCGATCTGTTCTTCATGGGCGTGACCGGCGTGCACAAAACAGCGGGATTAACCACCGGCAACTACGAAGAGGCCGGGGTGAAACGTGCGCTTTCCGCACGCGCGGCGGAAACGGTGGTGATGGTGTCGAATGAGAAGCTGAATTCCGCTTCGGCGTTTGCCATCGGCGAATTATCACTGGCCAGCACCTTGATCGTTGATGCTCAACCCGATGACGAAATGTGCCAACTGCTGCGGAAAAAGCACATAACTGTGCTGTAAACGGCTATTCTTCGCTGCTGAAGAAACGATCTGCCACTTGATAATCAGGAGCTTAATAAGATGTCTGAGAATCCCACCATCGCCCTTATTGGACCGGGCGCGATTGGCACCACCATCGCGGCGGCGCTGCATGAAGCTGGACGCACGCCCACGATTTGCGGGCGTACCGCACATCCGCAGCTGGAGCTACGTCACGACAGCGGCAAAATTATCGTTCCCGGCCCGGTGCTCATCAATCCCGCTGAGATCGCGCAGCCGTTCGATCTGGTGTTTGTGGCGGTGAAAACCACCCAGGTTGAAGACACCGCGCCGTGGCTGGCGGCGCTGTGTGATGAAAATACCGTGGTGTGCGCGCTGCAGAATGGCGTGGAGCAGAAAAGCCAACTTGCGCCCTACGTCAATGGCGCGACCGTGCTGCCATCGGTGGTGTGGTTCCCGGCCCAGCGCGAACCGGACGCCTCGGTGTGGCTGCGGGAAAAGCCGCGCCTGACACTACCGGAAACGCCGCACGCTGAGTTGGTGGTTGCGGCACTGCGCGACACGCGCTGCGCGGTCGATCTCTCCGCCGATTTCCTGACCATCGCCTGGCGCAAACTGCTGCAAAACGCGGTTGCCGGTTTAATGGTGCTGTCGAATCGTCGTGCGGGTATGTTCCAGCGCGACGACATCAGCGCGCTGGCGCTGGCCTATTTGCAGGAGTGCCTGACGGTAGCGCGCGCTGAAGGTGCCGCGTTAAAAGATGAGGTGCCGCAGGAGATTGTAGAACGCTTTCACCGCGCACCGACTGATTTAGGCACCTCGATCCTTGCCGACCGCCAGGCCGACCGTCCGCTGGAGTGGGATATCCGCAACGGCGTCGTGCAGCGTTATGGTCGGGCGCGCGGTATTCCCACGCCAATCAGCGATGTGATTGTGCCGCTGCTGGCGGCCGGTAGTGAGGGGCCAGGCTGATCATCTACATTCACGGTCGCCATCCATGGCGACCTCCCTCAAGCATGCTATCTACCCGTGTTTTATCCTGCCAACTTGCGAGATGTTAAAATCTTTACTAGGGTTTGCGCTTCTTCTGCCTCTTATAGCTTTCTTTTCCATTTATGAAATTACGGCTGCGAAAGCTATAAGATCGCGCCATTTTCTCAACTGGGGAATTTATGAGCACAGGAACGGATACAACACAATCAGCCACAGCCAGTGGCTTGACCGTTGATGACATCACCGTTATCGACAACAAATTGCTGAAACGCGCGGTCGGTGCCGCCGCATTGGGTAATGCGATGGAGTGGTTTGACTTCGGCGTTTACAGCTATCTCGCCGTGATCATTGGCCAGGTCTTCTTCGCCGATGCCAGCGCTGCCGCGCAGCTGATCGCTTCGTTCGGTACTTTCGCCGCGGCGTTTTTGGTGCGTCCGATTGGCGGCATGGTGTTTGGTCCACTCGGCGACCGCATTGGACGTCAGAAGGTATTGGCGTTAACCATGATCATGATGTCGATCGGTACGTTCTGTATCGGTCTGATTCCGAGCTATGCCAGCATTGGTATCGCTGCGCCGATTCTGCTGCTGCTGGCGCGCTTGCTGCAAGGGTTCTCCACCGGCGGTGAATATGGCGGTGCCGCGACCTTTATCGCGGAATACTCCACCGACAAACGTCGCGGCTTTATGGGTAGCTTCCTTGAGTTTGGTACGCTGGGTGGCTATCTGCTGGGCGCCAGCCTGGTGACAGCAATGATCGCTTTCTTACCGCATCAAACCATGATGGATTGGGGCTGGCGTGTGCCGTTCTTCCTCGCCGCGCCGTTGGGTCTGTTCGGTTTGTATATCCGCTTAAAGCTGGAAGAGACGCCCGCGTTTAAAGATCACATGGATAAGCGCGAAGAGATGGAGCACAACAAGCCACGCCTGAGCGTGTGGCAGATGCTGCGCGATCAGCGTAAACCGCTGCTGAAATGTATTGGTCTGGTGCTGTTGTTCAACGTCTCCAATTATATGCTGACCGCCTATATGCCGAGCTATTTAACCGGCGTGCTGGGAATGAGTGAATTATCCGGCCTGATGTTGGTGATGGTGATTATGTTTATCATGATGCCGCTGACGTTAATGTGGGGATATCTCACCGACCGCATTGGTCGCCGTCCGGTGATTGGTTTAGGCGCGTTGGGCTTAATCGTGCTGGCGATTCCGAGCTACATGTTGATTGGTTCCGGCAATATGCTGCTGGTGTTTGCCGGACTGGCGATTCTGGGCTTATTGCATACTTGTTTCAGCGGCACCATGCCCGCAACGTTACCGGCGCTGTTTGTCACTGATATTCGTTATAGCGCGCTGGCAATTGGTTTTAACTTATCGGTTTCGCTATTTGGTGGCACCACGCCGCTGATTACCGCATGGCTGGTGGATACCACGCACAATAATCTGATGCCGGCGTATTACATGATTGGTGCCGGGATTATTGGTTTACTGACGGTTTTGACCTTGAGTGAAACGGCCCGCAAACCGCTGAAAGGTTCTTCGCCTGCGGTGGCAACAGAAGCGGAAGCGCATCGTTTGATCGATAAATTGCGTAAACGCAAGGTTAAGCATAAACCGGCATAGACCGCAGGCCGCATCAATAGAGGTCGCCATAAATGGCGACCCTACGGATGAATTTGTAAGGTCGCCATTTATGGCGACCTCATCTAACCGAAGCGTAAAAATCCCCCGCTTATTCGATAATTTCTTAAACCCGCCTGAAATCCTCTCGCGCGCGCCAGAAAACGCCAAAATATCGACTATGATTTGTTGTCCGACCTAACTTTCATCCCAAATTATTTATCGTTTTCAGCCAGTAGCGAATCGCTTGATGTCGTCCATTGCCCCTGCGTGGGCTAAACGAGGCAATTGAATGGAATTCAGATCATTTGAAAAATCCTGGGGCGCTGAGATTCTTGCTGATGACAGCGTCCGTTTTCGTGTTTGGGCACCAGGGCAGCAGCACATCACCTTAAGACTTGCCGATAACGACACCGCCATGCTTGACGCAGGCGACGGTTGGTTTGAGCTGCAAGTCAGCGGCGTGGCGCCCGGTGCAGAGTATAACTTTGTGCTGGACGATGGCACGGTGGTGCCGGATCCCGCCGCGCGTGCGCAAAAGGCTGATGTTAACGGCCCTTCACTGGTGGTCGATCCGCAAAGCTATCGCTGGCAGCACACCGAATGGCAAGGTCGTCCGTGGCATGAAACGGTGGTGTATGAAATGCACATCGGTACCTTCACGCCCGAAGGCACTTTCCAGGCGGCGATAGCTAAATTGCCGTGGCTGGCCGAATTAGGCATCACGCAGCTGGAAGTGCTGCCGGTGTCGCAGTTTGGTGGCAATCGCGGTTGGGGCTACGACGGCGTGCTGCTCTACGCTCCGCATGCGGCTTACGGATCGCCGGATGATTTCAAAGCCTTTATCGATGCCGCGCACGCGCACGGTTTGTCGGTGGTGCTGGATATCGTGCTCAACCACTTTGGCCCGGAAGGCAATTACTTGCCGCTGCTGGCGCCGGCGTTTTTCCACCAGGAACGCATGACGCCGTGGGGCGCAGGCATTGCATATGATGTCGATGCCGTGCGGCGCTACATTGTCGAAGCACCGCTCTACTGGCTGCAGGAATTTAATCTTGATGGCCTGCGTTTTGATGCCATCGACCAGATTGAAGACAGCTCCAGTAAGCATGCGCTGATTGAGATTGCCGAACGCATCCGTCAGGACATTCCCGAGCGCCCTATTCATCTCACCACCGAAGATTGCCGCAACGTTATCTTCCTGCATCCGCGCGACAAACAGGGCAACGCGCCGCTATTTACCGGTGAGTGGAACGATGATTTCCACAACGCGGTGCACGTGTTTGCAACCGGTGAAACTCACGCCTATTACGAAGATTTCGCCGACGTGCCGGAGAAGTTGGTGGCGCGTGTGCTGACTGAAGGCTTTGCTTATCAGGGCGAACTTTCACCGCAGAGTGGGCAGCGGCGCGGCGTGCCGAGCGCCAGCCAGCCGCCGGTGGCGTTTGTTGATTTCATTCAGAACCACGATCAGGTGGGTAACCGCGCGCAGGGCGATCGTTTGATCAGCCTGGCGGGCAGCGATCGCACCAAAGTGCTGCTGGCAACGCTGCTGCTGTCACCGCATATTCCGCTGCTATTTATGGGCGAAGAGTATGGCGAAACGAATCCCTTCCTGTTCTTCACCGATTTCCACGGCGATCTGGCCAAAGCGGTGCGTGAAGGGCGCGCGAAGGAGTTCACCGGGCACGCCGGGCATGACGAAGAGGTGCCGGATCCCAACGCCGAGCAGACCTTTACCCGCTCAAAACTTGACTGGGATAAGTTACAAACACCTGAAGGCCAGAGCTGGCTGGCGCTCACGCGCGAGCTGCTGGCGCTGCGTCAGCAATATATCGTGCCGCTGCTGGCCGATGCGGGCGGCAACAGCGGCAAAGTGCTCGCCACCGCTGAAGGCTTTGTGGCCGTCAGCTGGCATTTCCCACAGGGCGAACTGTCGCTGGCGCTGAATATCGGCAAGCAGACGCAACCTTTACCCGCCACGCCAGGTCGCACGATTTTCGCCTGGCCGCAAGAAACTGAAGCATTATCACAAAACGCCATCGTGGTGCGTTTGGATCAGGGAGCAACAAAATGAGTATTCCAACCGCGACGTATCGCATTCAGTTTCGCAACGGCATGACCTTTGATCGCGCCGCGGCGCTGGTGCCCTATCTGCAACGCCTTGGCATCAGCCATCTTTACGCGTCGCCGATATTTAGCGCCACCGCCGAATCCACCCACGGTTACGACGTCATCGATGCCAATGAGATCGAACCGGCGATTGGCGGCCGCGACGGCTTTAATCGTCTGGTTGAGGCGTTGCAGGACGCGGAGATCGGCTTGATTCTCGACATCGTGCCAAACCATATGGCGGCCTCGCTGGAAAATGCCTGGTGGCGTGATGTGATCGAGTATGGCGAGAGCAGCCGCTATGCCAATCATTTTGATATCGACTGGACGCGCCGCCTGACGCTGCCGTTTCTCGGCGACAGCTTCGAGAACGTGCTGGAAAACGGTGAGCTGAGCATTAAAGCGCATCCGCAAACTGGCCATCCCGCGTTGGCGTATTACGACAGCTTTTACCCGCTGACGCCCGCCAGCTGGCAGGATCGCGCCGACGAGGTGCTGGCGATGACTGAAGCCAAAGCGATTGCTGAACTGCATGAGCAGCAGCCGTGGCGCTTGATGAGCTGGCGCGATGCACGCAGCGAGCTCTCTTATCGCCGCTTCTTTGAGATCACCGGGCTGGTCGGCGTACGCGTTGAAGACGAGGCGGTGTTTGCCGATTCCCACCGGCTGATTCTCGAACTGGTGCGCTCCGGTGCGGTCAGCGGCCTACGCGTCGATCACGTTGACGGCCTTGCCGATCCACAAGGCTATTTGCGCCAGCTGCGCCAGGCCACCGGCCCGGATTGCTACATCACGGTAGAAAAGATCCTCGCCGAAGGGGAAAAGATCCCTGACGATTGGCCGATTTCCGGCACCACCGGCTACGAATTTATTGCCGCGCTGTCGCACGCGCTGGTGGATGATTCGCAGATCGATACGCTGCATCTGGCCTATGAAGCCACCACCGGACAACGCAACGATGTTGAAGGCGGACTGCGCGTGGCGCGTGAATTGATGGTTGACCGCAATTTCGCCGGTGAGTTTGCGCGTCTGCTTAAGCTGGCGACGCAGATTGCCGGTTCCGAACATCGCAACCTTGGCGAAGCAGAACTGCACGTCGCGCTGCGCGAAATCCTCATCGCTTTCCCGGTGTATCGCACTTACGGCCAGCAGGACGGCATGCCGCTTGAAGGCGAAGAGCTGCTGCAACAGGTGCTGGAAGTGGTGAAAAACAGCGCGTCGCCGACGGTGCTGAGTTTGCTGCAGGCGATGTTGCTGGGCGCGGTTTCTGAAGAGAGCGAAAAAGACGCGGACGAATTCCGCATGCGCTTCCAGCAGCTGACCGGACCGCTGATGGCGAAATCGGTAGAAGACACGCTGTTCTTCCGCAATCACGTCGCGTTAGCGATCAATGAAGTGGGCGCAGAACCGCTGCCGCACGCCTTCTCGCTGGCGCATTTCCACAGCGAGATGCAAACGCGGCTGCAACAGCAGCCCGATGGCATCTCTTCCACCTCAACCCACGACACCAAGCGTGGTGAAGATGCGCGTGCGCGGCTCTATACGCTAAGCGAAGCCCCCGCGCTGTGGGCGGAACACGTAGCGCGCTGGCGGCAGATTAATCAGGCGCAGGTGGTGGAACTGGACGATGGCGCCGCGCCGGAACCGGCAGTGGAATGGATGCTGTATCAGGCGTTAGCCGGCGTGTGGCCGACCACCTTGCAACCGCAGGATGCCAGCCAACTCGAAGAGCGCTTTATTCCTTTTGTTGAGAAAGCGTTACGCGAAGCCAAATTGCGCACCGACTGGGCAGAGAGCAACGAAGCCTACGAAAAAGCGGTGCTGGATTACGCGCGTCATCTGCTTTCACCGGCCAATCAGTTGTTCCTCAGCGATTTCAGCCACGCGTTGCAACCGTTTATTCAGGCTGGATTAATCAACAGCCTGACGCAAACGGTAATTAAACTCGCCGCGCCGGGCGTACCGGATATCTATCAGGGTAGCGAAGCGCTGGATTTCAGTTTGGTCGATCCCGACAACCGCCGCACGCCGGACTTCGCGCTGCTGGAGCAGCAGCTGGAAGAGTCCGCTTCGCCTGACTTTAACGACGCGCAAAACTGGCTGAGCGGCAAACTGAAACAACAGGTGATTGCACGCCTTCTGCATCTGCGCCGCGATTATCCGCAGCTGTTCCGCGTCGGCGATTATCAGCCGCTGGACGTCAGCGGCGAGCATCAGGAGAAAGTCATCGCCTTTGCGCGTCAGGACAGTAATCACGCGCTGCTGGTGATTCTGCCGCGCCTGAGTTTTGACAACGCGCAGTGGACGCAAACCGAAGTGGTACTGCCCGAGTCACTCGCCCATCGCCACTATCGCAACTTATGGAGTGGCGAAACCGTGACGATTGGCGATTACATCGCGCTGGATGAGGCGGCCTCAAGTGCGCCGTTAGTGCTGCTAAGCAGCTGATGCATTACCCGATTAATCTGTGTGGAGAATAATGGATGACAAGTAAGCCTCTAGAAATTACAGCAGGTTCGGGACAAGTGCTTGGCGCTAACTATGATGGCCAGGGCGTGAACTTTGCGCTGTTTTCGGCCTGCGCTGAGCGAGTCGAGCTGTGTTTGTACGATGAGAGCGGCGAAAACGAAATCGCCCGCTTCGATTTGCCGGAATACACCCATGAAGTATGGCACGGCTACATTCCCGGCTTGCAGCCCGGCGCGCTCTATGGCTATCGCGTACACGGCCCGTACGAGCCGGAAAATGGCCATCGCTTTAACCCTAACAAACTGTTGCTCGACCCTTACGCACGCGAACTGGCGGGCGAATTGCAGTGGGACGAGTCGCACTTCGCGTATGACCTGCTGCATGAAGATAAGGATTTGAGTTTCGATACCCGCGACAGCGCACCGTTTACGCCCAAATGTGTGGTCATCGATCCCAATGAATTTGACTGGCAGGATGCTAATCGACCGAATATTCCGTGGTCGAAAACGGTCATTTATGAAGCCCACGTTAAAGGTTTTAGCCAGCTTAATCCGGCGGTGCCCGAAGAGATGCGCGGCACTTACGACGGTTTAAGCAATCAGGCTTCGATCGATTACATCAAAAGCCTGGGCGTAACCACCGTGGAGCTGCTGCCGGTGCACGGTTTCCCGGACGATCAGCATCTGCTGGATCGCGGTCTGAAAAACTTCTGGGGCTACAACACGCTGGCGTTCTTCGCCCCGGCCACGCGCTACTTTGGTCCGCGCGGGATTCAGGGCTTCCGCGATATGGTGCGCGCCTTCCACGATGCTGGCCTCGAAGTGATCCTCGACGTGGTTTACAACCACACCGCAGAAGGCAATGAACTCGGCCCCACGTTGTCGTTTAAGGGCATCGATAACTACTCTTATTACCGCACGCTGCCGGATCAGCATCGCTACTACATCAATGACACCGGCACCGGTAACACCGTGAATACGTCGCATCCGCGCGTGCTGCAGATGATTCTCGATTCGCTGCGTTATTGGGCCGAATCCATGCATGTTGATGGCTTCCGTTTCGATCTCGGCACCGTGCTGGGCCGTGAACCAGAAGGCTTTGACCAGCGTAGTGGCTTCTTCGATGCCATCATGCAGGATCCAGTGTTGTCCAAACTGAAACTGATTGGTGAGCCGTGGGATATCGGGCCGGGCGGTTATCAGGTTGGCGGCTTCCCGCCGGGCTGGGCGGAGTGGAACGATAAGTATCGCGATACGGTGCGAGAATACTGGAAAGGTGACATGGTCACTAATGACTTCGCCGCACGCCTGCTCGGTTCCGGCGATCTCTACGATCAGCGCGGTCGCCGTCCGTGGTCCAGCATCAACTTTCTGACCGCACACGATGGCTTCACGCTCAACGATTTGGTTTCGTACAACGAGAAACACAATGAAGCCAACGGCGAAGACAATAACGACGGCCACAACGAGAACCGTTCGTACAACTACGGTGCGGAAGGTCCGACGGACGATGAAGGTATCAACGCGGTGCGCGAGCGGCAGAAACGCAACTTCCTCGCCACGCTGCTGTTCTCGCACGGCACGCCGATGCTGCTGGCGGGCGATGAGTTTGGTCGCAGCCAGCTTGGTAACAATAACGGCTATTGCCAGGACAGCGAGATTTCCTGGCTGCATTGGGAAAACCTGCCCCCTTCCGCCGATGCGCTGCGCGACTTTACCCGGCATATTCTGGCGTTACGCGCTCAACAACCGTTGCTGCGGCGTGAAAGCTGGCGCGATGGTATGGAAATCAAATGGTTTAACGCCGGTGGCGGCTTCCAGCAGGATGATCAATGGGATGATGGCACCACGCTCGGGGTGTATCTCGGTCGCCCGGATTTAGTGCCGGAGGAAGGCATCTGGCATGACGTGTTGATGCTGTTTAATCCATATGAAGGCAATGTACCGTTCAGTATTCCACAGTTTGGTGAAGGCGGCTGGGTACTGGAGCTTTCGACGTCTGACAGCGTTGAGAAAGGGTTAGTGATTACTAAAGAGAAGGATTTCGAGCTGGAAGGCCGCAGTATGGCGCTGTTCCGCAGGCCGTAATGACCAGGTGCGCATTAATGCGCACCCTACGAAAACACGGTTATGACATCACCCGATGCGTATAAAGCGCATCGGGTGAAACTTTTCGTAGGGTCGCCATTCATGGCGACCTGCTAACCAACAAATCAGAAATTAACCTTCACGCCCACCATCGCGCTGGTATCGCTGTAACCTTTATCCCCCATCTGCTGACCAATATTGCCCCACAGATTAACGGTTTTATTCAGCCTGGCATCGACACCCACTTTCACTTCACCCAGGTTACGCGCACCGGCTTGCTGCACGCTGATACCATTCATGCTGCTGCCAAAGGTTTCGGTGTTGTGCACCCAGTTGGCTTCGATAAACGGCTCGAAGGTGCGGTTTTTACCATCATCAATGGCATTGTGGCCTTTGATGTAAGCGCGAACACCCAGACGCGTTTGCAGGTTGTTGTCGCCTTCACCCACCACGCGCGTGCCGTTTTGCTCTTGATGATCCTTCGCTTTCACGCCCATCCAGGTCGTCTGCGCCTTCGGCTGCAGATAGACGCTGGAACGCTCGCTCATCTCCGCGACTTTGAAGCTGTAACCGGCTTCCACTGACGCGGTGATGCCTCTCGATTTGTAGCTCTCTTCCGCGATGCCATCACCTTTCACGCTGTTATCGAACCAGTTATACAGCGCCCAGCTATCCACATAAGCGCCGGTTTTCTCGGCGTTATCCTGCATCCAGGTGGCGTAGATACCGGTGCTGTAACCGTGCACCTGACCTTTGGAGGCATAACCGGTCACGCTGGATTGGGTGTTGCTCTGCGCATTGGCATAACCGCCCATCACGCCCAAGTTGAAACGGTTGCTGCCGTTGCTGCTCCACTGCGCAATATCGCCGCCCAACTGCATCACATAACGGTTGCCGGTGGTTTTCAGCTGACCGGAGCTATCGTGGAAGCGCGTGTGTCCACCCGCGTTACGCAGCCACAGGCTGGTGACCTGCTCGTTGCCATCGGCATCGATGTAATGCGTTTCGCCGAGGCGGTCGTCTAATGAGGTGGTGAATAAGGTATTCGCCGCCGCAAGGTTCGCCGCATAGCTTGCCGCTTCCGGACGCGTAATAGGGTAGCCTTTAACCGGCTTGCCCACATCGCCCGCATTACCTGAACCACTGCCCGGCCTGCCGGTATCATCACCTGGCGTGCCGGAGCCGTTGTCAGGATCGCCAGGATTAACCGGATTGCTGCCTGGATTGCCAGGTGCCACGTTGTTGCTGTTGCTCTCCAGTACCCATTTATTGGCATCCTGCACCAGATGATAATCGTAAGCACCGGCCACAATACGGCCCTGCTGGGTGAACGTACCGTTTACGTTGCCATCGACGCGAATCAGCTCAATACCATCGATGGTTTGCGCGCCGGTGCCGCCGGCGTTCTGTACCACCACGTTGCTGTTACCGGTGTAATCACCGGTGATGTGCAGATGATCGGTCTCAGAGTGGTCATCCATCAGATGGGTTTTGAAGTCGATGGTAGCGTTGGTGCTGTTCAGGCTGCTCAAGGTCACCTGGCTAAAGCCGGTGCCGGGCGCGGTCATATTCAGCGTGGCGTTATTCAGCGTCAGATTATCCACCGCAGAGCTTGACGTTACATTCCACTGGCTGCCATTCGCCAGGTTCAGATTTTCCAGTGAGCTGGTCGCACCGTTCCAGACGGAGTTGTTATCGAGGTTGATGATGTTAGTCGCGGTGTTGGCGCGATCGATGATGACATCACCGTTAAATACTGAGCCGTTATCACCGTTCAATGTCACATTGCTAACCGTGCCTGTGCTGCTAACGCCAGTGGATAACAGCGTCGCGCCGTTTAACAGGCTGCCGGAGGTAGTGACTTTTGTGTCTGCGGTGCCAGAAACCACCATTGCGCTACCTTCGCTGGCGGTGACGGCGCTGTTGCTCAGCGACACGTTGTTATTGCTGACCGCGTCAGACTCGAACAGCATACCCGCACTGTTCGCGCCGGTGAGCGTGATTTGTGAATTGGTTAAATCGACGCTGTTGTCGCCATCACGCATCCCCATCCAGATACCCGAAGACATGGCAGCGCCATCCTGACCCGCGATGTTAACGTTGACACGGTCGCCCGTCAGCGTACCGTTTTTAAATACAACTAAACCTGCGCCATTAGCTGTATGGTTAAATTCAACATTATCTAATTGAATGCTGGCGCCTTCACTAACGCGTGCGCCGATTAAATTGCCACGCGTGCTGTTGATCTGAACGTCTTTCAGGCTGATTAATCCACCGGCGTAACGCGATGCGACACCGGCGCCTAAGGTTGTCAAATCGCTGACGACCATGGTATCGGGCGCATTGGCACCATCATTATTGATGATGGTATTTTCAGCCGTCACATTGCCATAGGTAGCAGAAAGCGCTTTTACACTGGTGTTGATGGTTGCATTACGTACGTTTATTTCACTTCCTGCATATAAAGTCTGAACAGAATCTGTCGCGCCGGACGTGGTAATGGTTCCGCCATCGAAGTTGACCAATGAGCCATTGCCGTTGGCACGCAGCGCATAGGAGTTGATTTTGTCGGTATTAATATTGGTGTTGGTGAGATTCACCGTGCCGCCATTTAAAGCATAAGCCGCCTCGGATGACGTGCCGGTGGTGTTTAATGTACTGCCACTGATGTTGACGATACCCGCCGCACCCGTCGCTCTGACGGCATTGGTTAAATGGCCTCCGGCACTGATGGTGCTATTGTTAACCGTAATCTCGCCACCAGTGGCGTTGACCGCATGAGCACCATCGCCCGTGGTACTGATGCTGCTATCACTGATGGAAAGATGCCCAGCACCCGCTGCCGCAAACGCACCGAAGGAATTGGCTCCGCTGGTTTTAATGGTGCCGTTAGTCAGCGTGATATCACCACCGCTGGTTTGGACCCCGTATGAACCTTTGCCAGATGTAATGATATTGATACCGTCACCAGTGATAGAGCCGGCACCGCGCGCATAGAGTCCATGCGACGTGGCTGCAGAGGTTTTGATATCGATATCTTTTAAGGTCACCCCAGCGCCAGTATCTGCGAATGCACCGTGCCCATAGGTATTTGAAGTGGTGATGGTGCCAGTGGTGAAATCAACTGTCCCATTATTTGTGGCGCTTACGCCGCGCACATATTCGCCGGTTCCCGCACCTACAATATCCTGATTATTTACAATGACCGGATTGCCATTAGCAATGATGGTTCTGGCAGCGATTGCCGTTGTAGCATGCAGAGCCACTGTAATTGCCAGCGCCACACCGGTTAACGCCATGGCTTTGCTTGCGGACGGCGTTAACACCGAAGAGGAATGGGATTTAACCTTGCCCTTAGCCAGCTCCGAGGCCACCACACAACGCTGCGTTGCAGCATGCCAAATCACGCGGAAAATTTTATTCATGGGATTTTACTCTCTTTAAGTTCAGAAACTTTCACGATTTCCGAAATGTTAGAGAGCGGGTCTGTAAGGCAATATCGGAGGGAGCGCGGAGTTTTGTAGTCCTTTACTTATCCGATGCAATACAGCGCTGGTATCCGGCAAAAATGTTAAAAATTAGCGTGATAACCAGTTGAAGACTTAAACCCTGAATAAAAAAATTAACTAATTTCCTCAATCTGCCGATGGTTATTAATCTGCCCTCTTCCCTACGCGCCTTTTGCCGGGACGCTTTAAGATTAAGGATAATAAAATGAACATCTCTCAACGTCTGTTTGCCACCTTTTCCATACTGTTTGGCGCCATCATCCTGCAAGCGATACTCGCCATTTCCTTACTCTCTGGTTTTCAGGATCGCTTTGAATATGTACAGGCCAATGCGATTCCCTCGATCAAAGATCTGGGGAAACTGATTGATGGCAGTAACCAGTTGGCGTTAACGCTCTACAAACACAAAAGCCAGACCGACGACAGCAAAATGCCGGCTATTGAGGACGAGATCCAGAAACAGCTGGCGGATTTGAAGGCGCAGACCGATTACTACATGGCGCACGATATCTCCAGCGATGAAGATAAGCGCTTAACCGAAGTCGCTTATGCCAATATTCAGCACGTCACCGCCGCACTGGCGCCATTTATCACCGCCTCGCGTGCGCATCAAAATGATATCAGCCTCAATCTGATTGATGGACAAACCGGTATAGGAGCCGCTATTCGCCAGCTGATTAGCGATTATCAAAAACAGCTGCAGCTGAATATCGCCATTGGCGATGAACTGCGCGCCACCAACCGCAGCACGTTCCACTCGGTGTTATGGACCACCATCACCGGCGTTATCGCCACCGTGCTGATTTTTGGCGTGCTGTCGCTGTTCACCGTATTGCGCATTCGTCGCAGCTTGTCTGCTGCGGGCAAAGTAATGATGACTGCCAGCGAGAACCTCGATTTAACGCTGAAAGCAGATGAGAGCCGTCGTGATGAAGTGGGCAACATGGCGCACTCGTTTAACGTCCTGATGGATCGCGTATCAGGCGCGCTCTCCTCGGTGCGTCAGGCGTCACAATCAGTGAGCAGCGCATCGGTACAGATTTCCGCGGGCAATGAAGATCTCTCATCACGCACCGAGCAACAGGCGGCATCGCTGGAGCAGACCGCGGCCAGCATGACCGAGCTGAGTGAAACCGTACGTCAAACCGCCGATAACACGCGCCAGGCCAGTCAGCTTGCCGCTAACGCCAGCGGATTGTCAGAGAAGAGCAGCACGTCACTGACTACCATGCTTTCAACCATGGATAACATTCGTGGTAGCTCGCGCAAAGTGACGGAAATCGTCTCGATCATTGAAGGCATCGCCTTCCAAACCAACATTCTGGCGCTGAACGCCGCCGTTGAAGCCGCACGTGCCGGTGAACACGGCAAAGGCTTCGCCGTAGTCGCCGGTGAAGTGCGCAACTTGTCGCAACGTTCAACCACCGCCGCGCGCGAAATCAAAACGCTGATCGAAGAGTCACATCGTCTGACCGAAGCCGGTGCTGCGCAGGCCAGCGACGTAGGGCGTAATATGTGCGTGATGAACGATGCCATTCATCAGGTAAGCCAACTGGTGGAAGAGATTGCCGCTGCCGCTGTCGAGCAGAGTCAGGGCATCGTGCAGGTGCAGCAAGCGGTGAATCAGATGGACGACGTTACGCAGCAGAACGCCGCGCTGGTGCAAGAAGCCTCTGCCGCTTCGCAATCGCTGCAGGAACAGGCCGGGAATTTGAATCAGCTGGTGGGTAAATTCCATGTCGCGGCGGCTGGCGAAGTTCAGCAAAAGCAGGCTGTGGTGCGTACGGCTTCATTCGTTAAACCCTCGCGCGTTGCGGTGGTGAATGATGCGGATTGGCAGAGTTTTTAAGCTGATTTAGCCGGTGCGCATACATGTGCACCCTACGAAAACGCTGGGTCGCCAATCATGGCGACCACGCTGCCTTTATCAGGCAAACGCTGCCATAGTCTCGCTAAACTCTCCAATAGTTAACCCGCTCTTAGTGGTTCCACTCCTCTCTTTTGAACAAAAAATAGCGTTCACCACGTAGTAATCTGGCCACCTGTAATTCAGGGAGGATGATTATGGATACGGTTGAGCAGCTTAATGGGACGTACTTTTACAAAGGAGTCAGCAATGTTTCAGCTGGTGAATTATTTTTTTGGATACTTTTGGACAAAATTGATGAGCATGTAGGTGGCATCAATAACATTGTTGCGGTGAGCAGCATCATTCTTGGTCTTCCTATTCTGGGTACAAGAGGTAAGCCCGGCAATGCTACACCTGGTACTTCGATCGCCTCTAAATATTCGCGTCAAATTCTGAATGTGAAATTGCCCAGACCTTTGCCAACGTTCACTAATACCAGCATTAAGTTACTCAAGCCGATGTGGACAAACAATCTTGGGGCTTTTGTTGGCCGAACTGTGCCGGTTGTAGGATGGGTCTTACTGGCAAATGATCTTTCTCAAATAGTCTATAAGACTGTTTCAACCTACAACATGATCGTGAGAGAAGAAGATCGAGTATGGTAGACGAACATCAAATATTAGATTTTTTTCGTGGCGAGTTATCTCTCATGACTACATGGAGTTTAAAACCCATTCCAATCGAATTTGATACTCCATTACAAGGCTACGCCGGATGGGATGAGTTGCCCTATGCCATTCAGGATTTTGGTAAAAAATATCATGTCGATACAACAGTTATAAATTTCGATGCTTATTATCCGTGGAAAACAGAAACAGTTTTCCGAAAATACTTTTCTAAGGATCCAATTCAACAAGACGTTAAACCACTAACTGTGCGTATGTTTGTGGAGTCGGCTAAAGCTGGACGCTGGTTGTATGACTAACTAAGGAGATTCACATGGCTATACCCGTTCATATGTTTATTAAAGATGATGGCGGCGCAGTAATCAGAGGCGGTTCAGACGTGATGCACCGTGAAGGCAGCATTGAATTACGGGGTGTACAACATCTTCTCTCTATTCCCACCGACAACAATACCGGCAAGCTAACAGGCACACGGCAACATGCTCCATTTATATTTGAGAAAGAAATTGATTCTGCGTCACCTTATTTATACAAAGCTGTGGCAACAGGCCAGACGTTAAAAGAAGCTGAAATCAAATGGTACCGCATCAGTGACGCCGGTCAGGAAGAAGAGTACTTCAACATATTAATGGAAGGCGTAAAGGTCATATCGATATCGCCGATCATGCATGACATGCGTAATTGTCCAGGAACCGGGCATATGGAAAGCGTTGCGCTGCGTTATGCGAAGATCACGTGGAAATATGTTGATGGAAACATTCAATTCAACGATGCATGGAACGAAAGGCCAACGGCATAATCAATGCGGAAATCCTGCGTGAGAATTTCCGCTGAGAATTAATCACAATATCTTCACACCTTAAGCATTTTCACCGTGGCATCAATATCAATTTCATCCGCCGTGAAAATCAAAGTCGTTCCCTGAAAGGTGGTTACCGCCAGTTTTTTCAGTGAGCGCGTTTCATCCGGCTTAACGTCTGTTTTCGGCTTGATGCTATTCATCAGAATACCTACCGACAGCACGGTATTCTCTTTATCGATACGCGTTTCAACCGGCACGTCTTCGCTGTAAACCACATAAGATTTGATCGAGGTGAGCTTCAGGCGCTCGCCGGCAATATAGATGTATTTGCTCTCAGGTGAGACCTTCACCGCATACGCGGACAAACCTTTGTTATTGGTGGTGGGTTCAAAGGTCACCGCCGCGTCTTTCTTGATCAGCTCAGGGTTAGCGACCTTAATCACATGGAAATAGCGGTTATCGCCATTTTCATCTTTGATAAATCCAAAACCTTTATCCTGAAACCAGGTTGTGATCGTTCCGTTCATCGCCATTGCCGCCTACCTAATCGTTATCTACTCAGTTTTTTCAGCGCGCAGTGTAAAGCACATTGCCTGCGCAGACCACGTCTTTGCTTTAAGTCTGGACGATAATTTTCGCCTGAGCGAATAGACACATGCCCGGATTCGCCAGTTGCCGCAAAATTCGCTATTATCCGCATCCCTTCGCCAGCCGGGCAGCCTGATGTCTACGATTATCGATACCTTTATTGCCCCGCAATGTCTTGAAGAGATTGAGATTCTCTACCAGGACGATCATCTGCTGCTGATCAATAAACCAGCTGGTCTGCTCAGCCTGTCGGGGAAGAATCCGCGCAATCTCGATTCTGTGCATCATCGGTTAGTGAAGCTTTTCCCCGGCTGCACGCTGGTGCATCGTCTGGATTTCGGCACATCAGGGTTAATGGTGATTGCCCGCAATAAGGCGATCAATGCCGCACTTTGCCAGCAGTTCAGCCAGCGCAGCGTGACCAAGATTTACCGCGCACTGTTGTGCGGGCATTTGCATGACGACGAAGGTGTGATTGACGCGCCGATTGCCAAAGATCCGACGCTATTTCCATTGATGTCAATTTGCCCAATCAATGGTAAGCCAGCTCGCTCACGCTATCAGGTGATTGAGCGCACTCATCACCTATTGGAAGATAAGACGTTCATGCCATTAACGCGGGTGGAACTTACGCCAGAGACTGGACGCACCCACCAGCTGCGTATCCACTGCCAGCTGTTGGGCCATCCGATTTTGGGTTGCGACCTGTATGGCGGTCTTATGCTGGCGGGGACCGAACACATCCCGCGTCTGATGTTACACGCCAGCGAGTTGAAGTTTGTTCATCCGGTCAGCGGCGAGTGCCTAAACGCCCGGTGTGCCTGCCCGTTCTGACAACGCAACCGACGTTGTGCTTACCACATTAAATCATCAGGCACTTTGAAATCAGCGTACGGATCGTCTTCATCCTGCGCTTCCTGACTCAATGCACTATTCAACACGATGCTGTTCGCATCACGCTGTGCAATTTTATCGGCGACGCTGGCGGGAATAATCGCGTATTGGCTCTCGCCTTTGCTATCGACGGCCAGGCGCGCAATCGCCAATCGGCCATTAATCAGTTGCGTCTGCGTTTGCTTATCAACGTCGATTTTTTTGATCAGATTATTGTCGGTGAAATTAAAACCAATATTGCCTTTAGAGATATCGATTTTGTTCATTTCAATCAGCTGCTTAACCTGCGCTTTGTACTCTTTCGATAACGCCGCTTGCTTTTGCTGTTCGCTCAACTGCTTATCACGCTCAAGCTGAGCCTTTTTGTTCTCTTCCACCGCTTCTCTGGCCTCACGAGCCTGAACGCGTGATTTCTTAGCGGTTCTCTGGACCTTGTCCATTTTTTTGCTGCTGACTAAACCTGCTTTCAGCAGCTGCTCTTGTAAGGTGAGTTTTGCCATTGTCGTGTCTTAACCGGTTAAAAATTTGTGGAAGAGTATACCTTTAATTGTAGAGCCTCTGCCAGGTTGAACAGGCTGGCTACAGTGAGCGCCGTTCATCCTCCCCACCACATCATGAAATTCCTTCATGTTCGATGAAATTAAATCACTTTTTTTCAACCAGTGACTCAGGCATAAAAGTACCATTGTTAATAACTTAAAATAATATCAAGCCTGCTGAATGAAAGTACCCTGCAAAAGCATTGGGAAATCCTGAAATCCAGCGACAGCAAGGCTTTTTATTGGTAACCGGGATAGCAGACTAAAATGAACAACGCCTTTACTTTTACTGTTAAGAGCCTTCGTTTCGACGAAAATTACAATCCTTCTGGCAATACACGCATCACTACCAACTTTGCCAATTTGGCGCGTGGTGAGAAGCGTCAGGAGAACCTGCGCAATGCCTTAGTGATGATTGATAACCGTTTCAATTCACTGGCGCATTGGGACAACCCTAAAAGCGATCGTTACGCGGTTGAGCTAGAGATTATTTCTGCTGAGCTGAATCTGGGTGCTGAGGGCAACAACAGCACCTTCCCGGTGATCGAAATATTGAAGACCAATATCGTTGATAAAAAAACCAACGAACGCATTGAAGGGATTGTTGGAAATAACTTCTCTTCTTACGTGCGTGATTATGATTTCAGCGTTTTATTGTCTGAGCACAACAAGAACCATACTGAATTCCGCACGCCAGATAATTTTGGCGATCTGCATGGCAACATTTTCAAGCACTTCGTTAACTCAGAAGCTTACAAAGCGAATTTCAATAAAGCCCCGGTTATTTGCCTGAGCGTATCCAGTAAAAATACCTATTACCGCACCGGTAATGAACATCCGGTATTGGGCATTGAATATCAGCAGGATGAACTTTCTCTGACTGACGAATACTTCGGCAAAATGGGCCTGCGGGCACGCTATTTCATGCCGGCAAACAGTGCTGCGCCTCTGGCCTTCTATTTCCATGGCGATTTACTCAGTGATTACACCAATCTTGAGCTGATTAGCACCATCAGCACCATGGAGACGTTCCAGAAGATCTACCGCCCTGAGATTTACAATGCGAATTCTGCAGCTGGTAGACACTATCAGCCAAGCCTGAGCCATCAGGATTATTCTTTAACGCGAATTGTTTATGATCGAGAAGAACGTAGCCATCTGGCTATTGAACAAGGAAAGTTCACGGAAGAGCGCTTCATCAAGCCATATCAAACTCTTCTTGAGCAATGGTTTACTCCCGTTCTTTGATTACCGATAAAAATATAAGGTCACCTGCTATGAAAAAATTATTACCGACTTCCACTGCTGGTAGTTTACCGAAACCATCGTGGCTGGCTCAGCCGGAAACGTTGTGGTCACCGTGGAAATTGCAAGATCAGGAATTAACCGACGGCAAACAAGATGCGCTGCGTTTGTGCCTGGACGATCAACAGCAGGCAGGAATTGATATCGTCAGTGACGGCGAGCAAACCCGCCAGCACTTCGTCACCACTTTTATTGAACATCTCAACGGCGTAGATTTTGAGAAGCGCGAGATCGTTAAAATCCGCGATCGTTATGATGCCAGTGTGCCAACCGTTGTGGGTCCGGTGAGTCGTCAAAAATCAGTATTTGTTGAAGATGCGAAGTTTTTACGTCAGCAAACGGATCGTCCTATTAAATGGGCGCTGCCGGGTCCAATGACCATGATCGACACGCTTTATGACAACCACTATAAAAGCCGCGAAAAACTGGCATGGGAATTCGCTAAAATTCTCAATGAAGAAGCGAAAGAGTTAGAAGCGGTGGGCGTCGATATTATTCAGTTTGATGAGCCGGCATTTAACGTCTTCTTCGACGAAGTGAATGATTGGGGTATCGCAACCTTAGAAAGAGCCATTGAAGGGCTGAAATGCGAAACCGCAGTGCATATTTGCTACGGCTATGGCATCAAAGCGAATACCGACTGGAAAAAGACGCTGGGCACAGAATGGCGTCAATATGAAGAGATATTCCCTAAACTGCAAAAGTCGAATATCGATATCATCTCCCTGGAGTGTCAAAACTCGCATGTGCCGATGGAGTTGATGGAACTGATTCGCGGCAAAAAAGTGATGGTTGGTGCCATTGACGTGGCAAGCAATACCATTGAAACGCCAGAAGAAGTTGCTGCAACGCTGCGTAAAGCCCTGCAGTTTGTCGATGCTGATAAACTCTACCCGTGCACCAACTGCGGCATGATTCCCCTGCCACGCGGTGTGGCAAGAGGCAAGCTGGATGCATTGAGTGCAGGTGCAGAAATTGTTCGCAAAGAACTGTTGAATAAATAACACCAGATAAAAGCTCAGTCCGGGATTATTACCCACCCGCAACCGGACTGAGCCGTTGAATTAAAGTTTATTAATCTGCCCACCCGATTTTCTAAAATCAATCACCATCGTTTGCCCATCCTGAAAGGCGTCATAATTGGGTCCCCGCGCCAGAACCTGACGCGGTTTAATTACTCTCATTTCATCCGTTGCTTTCACCGCTTTCAATCTCAAACCTACATGTTTGATCAGCGCCAGCCATATCCACGGTTCAGACTCACCCAACATTTTCATGCGGATATGATCGATGATGGGGAAGTTACGAATATTGGTTTGTACTTCTGGAGCATCATTCAACTGCCCAATAAAGGCGAGTGAATCAATCGATTGGGCAGCGGGAGCAGAAAGCGTGATTTTGATCTGATTCATCACCTCCATTTGATAACGTTGATCGTTAACTACAGTGTTAAAAGTGACCAGCATCACCACCAGATGATAAAACAGCAATATCGCACTCAATCCCGCCAGCCAGCTTCTTATTGCAGGTAATAAATAAACGGCTACATAGAAACAGAACAGGAAAGTAATGCTGCACGCGCCCAGCATACGCGGTGCAAATAACGGCGTGGCTAAGGCCAATGAAAGTCCGGGGATGGCGATGATGACGATCAATCCCGCACTGAACAGCAATAAGACCGTATTTAGCGTAAACTTCTGCTGCTGTTTTAAGTTTCGAACCATCAAAACAAGGCCTGAAAACATTATCAGCATAGGCAGCCCTATAAATACCATCATGCCGCGCGGATAGGCGCTGAGAAAAAGGTCACTGAACGCCTTAATAGTGTTGATAAGTACTTGCAGAGAATCGGAATTCAGTGATAACAGCTTGCTGTGTTTCATGCTGTACCAGTCGATCTTCACCGGCAATAAATAATTCATCGCGAGTTTATAAGTCAGGATGGCAATGCCCAGCGCCACTATTTTCCCGCACAGCCACTTCCAGCTGGATTGATCATTTACCAGTCGAGAGACGACCAGCAAGGCTACGCAGGCAATATAGACATTGAGCCCTGGCTGATAGAGTGTCTGAATCAGCAATAATATCAGCGCCGTGTAAACGATCTCCTGAAAAGGCTTTGCGCGATTAACCATGCTTGCCAGCATGGCGCCTGCAAATGACAGAAGTATGGTGAAACTGTCATAGGTATAGAGCATTCCCTGCGTCAGAAAGGGATTAAGAATGATAAATAGCGGCGGGAGAAATGACCAGAAACCCGCAAGCGGAATTCTCAATCTTTCCGTGAAAAATACCGCAGCAATACTTAGCGCCAGCAATCCGAGCAGTAAATTAAGCGGAGAAATATCGCTGACCGTATCACCAAAAGAGATCAGGGATTGTAATAACCAGGTGCCCGGCCTCCCGTTACTTAGCCATGTTGATCTATCCCCATCTAATATCCGGTAAAGATCATCCCGATAATAAATTTTGTTAGTCCATAGAGGGATGGTGGCCAGCAATGCCACCATCATAGTCAAAGCGATACGTTGCATCCGGCTTACCGACGGAGAATCATTAACGGGCATCATTTTATGAGTGAATTTCCATCGAACGGGGTCGGGCGGCCTTTTATTTCCGCGTAGTTACAAACTAGTGTAGGCGGTTTTTTTAGAACGGATGCTCAGGAATGATAAACATCATTGGCAGCTGCGGGATGAGCAGATAACATGTCGCTTTATCTCTTTCAAACAGGCAACGTCGGCAATGGCTCTGATCCCTAAAGACTACTCGCGGCTGGAAAGCGGCTATCGTGAGAAAGCATTGAAAATCTATCCGTGGGTATGCGGCCGCTGCTCGCGTGAATTTGTTTATTCCAACCTGCGCGAATTAACCGTTCACCATATCGATCACGACCATACCAATAACCCGGAAGATGGCAGTAACTGGGAGTTGTTGTGCCTCTATTGTCACGATCACGAGCACTCGAAATACACCGAAGCGGATCAGTACGGCACGCGAGTTGTGGCGGGTGAAGATGCGCAGAAGGATGTTGGTGAAGCCACCTATAACCCTTTTGCCGATTTGAAGGCCATGCTGAATAAGAAAAAGTAAGGCTAGTTTCAGAAATAGCGATCGCCATTTATGGCGACCGCGTTACGCTTACTTATTGGTCTTTGTACTATTGCTGAACTGCTCGGTGAGATAGTTACTGGTGTTATTCAGTACGCTGACCATCTTATCCAGATTGGTGAACTGCTTTTTATACCGCGCAATCGTGTCATCAATACGTTTGCTGGCGGTATTGTACTGATCGGTTAGCGTATTCAGTTTTTTACTGATGGAATCCGTCGCGCCCTGCAACACACCTTTACTGCTGAGAAATGCGGTGAAAGTGGTGTTCAGCACCGTCGAAACACCGGTTTTTTTGCCATCACCGACAAACATGTCCCGAATCGCTTCTGGTTTCACTTGCAAGCTGGTGGTCAGTTTGGTGGCATCCAGCTTAAGTTGGCCGTTAGTGGGATCGGTAGTAATGCCCGCCTGAGATAGCGTTTTATAAACACCTGAACCCGAGCTGTTGGCCAGAATACTTTTCAGTTGCACCTGAATATTACGCAGTGTGCCATCACCGAGTAGCGCTCCATTCTTCCCGTCCGGATCTTTACCCGCATCCACTGGCGTGTATTTAGTCAAACTCGCCATCGTATCCTGCAGCGAGTTATAGGCATTCACCCAATCGGTAATGGCGGTTTTCGCCTTGTTGGTATCGCTGCTCACCGTCAGCGTTTGGTTGCCGCTGGTTTCATCGTTAAGCTTCAGCGTGATGCCTTCCACCGCGTCGGTGATAACGTTGCTGCTGCTCTCAATCGCCACATTGTTTACGGTCAGCTTGGCATTCTGCGCCTCGACGCTTTGCGCCATGCCGCTGCTGGCCGCATCTGATGCATCAAAGCCGATAAAATCCTGCAAGGTATCATCGCCGGTCACGCTCAGCGATTTCACCGCATTGGCGGTGCCGGATGCCGATGATGTCAGCGACAAACGGTATTCCGTGGCGGAGACCTTGATCAGGCTTGCAGTAACGCCAACGTCGGATTTGTTAATGGTGTCACGAATCGCCGAAAGCGAAGTCTGATCTTTGGTTAGCGTTATGCTTTTCTCTTTACCTTCCGCGTTAACAAATTTCAGGGTTCTGGACGCGGCATCGCTACCTATCGCCGCTTTGATATCGGTTTTCGTCTCGCTGGTTAGCGTCTGGGATTGCGCCAGCTTCTGCACGCTGATGGTGTATTTTCCCGCCAGCGCATTGCCGTTGGAATCGGCGCTAAACGCACTGGAACTGGATGCTGTGGTCGTCGAAGTATAAAGCGCGGCATCGTTTAATTTATTGTTTGCCGTCTGGAAGGTCTGAATCGCGGTTTTAAGGGTGCCGTAGGCGGACAACTTCGCGGTCGCAGCGGATTGTTGTTTGGAAATCGGTGCCAGCGATTGTTTTTCTGCCGCGGTCAGTTTGTCGAGAATGGTGCTTAAACCCAGTCCTGAACCGACTCCTAATGTTGAAATCCCAGTCATGTACGCAACTCCTGTTAATTTAACGTTACGGTACTATCGGCAGCCTTAACGCAAACTTTATAGAAATCTGATCATTTCCTTACGCTATCCTTACATTCATTAAATTGCGCCTTTGACGCGTCTGATTAAATGCGCTGGAAATATGATGCGTTTCACATTTAACTGTCGCTCTGCTTGTCGGGAAGGCACAGCCGATTATGATCTTGCGAGATTGTTACTGCGTTCAGCGCAGGCAAAACCTGACACGCCGTCCTCCCGGTGGGTCAGGTTTTTTATTTTCAGGGCAGATAAAAATGAAAATCGCGAAAATCCTCAACAATAATGTCGCGGTGGTGCTGGGCGACAACGGCAAAGAACAGGTGGTGATGGGACGCGGTTTGGCGTTTCAGAAGCGCGTTGGCGACGAACTGGATGCGCAGCAGATCGAAAAAGTGTTTGCGCTGCAAAGTGATACCTTAACCGGCCGGCTGAGCGAACTGCTGTCGGATATCCCGCTCGAGGTGATCACCACCAGCGAACTGATCATTGCCAATGCGCGTCAGCAGCTGGGCCAGCCGCTGCATGAAAGCCTCTCTATCGCACTGTGCGATCACTGCCATTTTGCGATTGAGCGCCACCAGCAAGGTATCCCGATTCGCAACGTGTTGAAGTGGGAGATCAAAACGCTCTATCCGAAAGAGTTTTCCCTCGGTATCGAAGCGCTGGCGCTGATTCACAAACGGCTTGGCGTGGAGTTACCTGAAGATGAAGCCGGATTTATCGCCCTGCATCTGGTGAATGCGCAGCTCGGCAGTGATTTCGCCGATGTTTCGCACATCACGCAATTTATGCAGGAAACCCTGCATATCGTGAAGTATCGCCTGCAGCTGGATTACCGCACAGAGAGCCTGAGCTACAACCGTTTCGTCAACCATTTGAAGTTCTTTGCGCAGCGCATGTTAGGCAAACGCGGCGTGTGGAGCGAGGATGAATCTTTACATGATGTGGTGCGCGACAAATATCCACTCGCCTATCAATGTGCAGTGAAGATTGACCAGCATATTCAGCAGAAATACCTGTATCAGCTCTCCAGCGAGGAACGCATGTTTCTCACCATTCATATTGAGCGGGTACGCAAAGAGACGCTGGCGTTGCAGGATGACGCGGATGAGGCGTAAACCAGGTGCGCATGATTGCGCACCCTTCATTCAACTCACTTATTTCAACGCCGCACCATGGCTACGAATCACGTCCTGATACCAGAAGAAGCTCTTCTTGCGTGAACGCGCCAGCGTGCCGTTGCCAGCATCATCGCGATCCACGTAGATAAAGCCGTAACGCTTGGAGAACTCGGCTTTTGACGCGCTGACCAAATCAATCGGCCCCCAGCAGGTATAACCCAATACCTCGACGCCATCTTCAATCGCTTCACGCACCTGCACCAGATGATCGTTGAGATATCGGATACGGTAGTCGTCGTTAATTTGCCCGTCCGCTTCCACCACATCTTTGGCACCAAGCCCGTTTTCTACGATGAACAGTGGCTTCTGATAGCGGTCATAGAGGATGTTAAGCAGAATGCGCAACCCTTCAGGATCGATCTGCCAGCCCCAATCCGAACTCGGCAAGTGCGGGTTCGGCACCATCGAGAGAATGTTGCCGCGCGCTTTCTGGTTCTCCTCTTCGTTAGTGGTGACGCAGCCGGTCATGTAGTAGCTGAAGGAGATGTAATCGACGGTGTTTTGCAGGTCGCGCTTATCGGCATCGGTGATCTCGATGCTGATGTTACGATCGGCGAAGAAGCGCTTCATATAGGCCGGATACGCGCCGCGCACCTGTACATCGCCAAAGAACAGCCATTCGCGGTTCTGTTGCAGAGTCTCCAGCACGTCCGCCGGACGGCAGCTCAGCGGATAGAGCAGCGCGCCCAGCAGCATGTTGCCGATTTTGCCGTCCTTAACGATTTCATGGCAGGCTTTCACCGCGCGTCCGCTCGCCACCAGCTGATGATGAATCGCCTGATAGATTGCCTGCTGATCGCTCTCTTCCGCCAGACCTACGCCGGTGAACGGCGCGTGCAGCGACATGTTGATCTCATTAAAGGTCAGCCACAGCTTCACCTTGTGCTGGAAGCGGGTGAACACCGCGCGCGCATAGCGTTCGAAGCAATCAATGGTGATGCGATTGCCCCAGCCGCCGTACTTTTTGATCAAGCCGTACGGCATTTCGTAATGTGACAGTGTCACCAGCGGCGTGATGTTGTATTTCGCCATCTCATCGAACAGGCGATCGTAATAGGCTAATCCCGCTTCATTGGGTTCCGCTTCATCGCCCTGCGGGAAGATGCGCGTCCAGGCAATCGAGGTACGCAGCACGGTAAAGCCCATTTCGGCGAACAGTTTGATGTCCTCCGGGAAGCGGTTATAGAAATCGATGGCGGTATCCTTGATGCCAAAATCGTCATCGCTGCGCTCGACGCGTGCACCAAATATGCCCTTGGGTTGCAGGTCGGAGGTCGATAAACCTTTGCCACCTTCCTGATACGCGCCTTCAACCTGGTTTGCGGCAACGGCGCCGCCCCATAAAAATCCGTCCGGGAAACGTTTAGTCATCTGTTTGCTCCTCTATTATTTCAGCACGGCCAACAACGGAGCGCCTTCGCTCACAGCCGTGCGGCTCAGGGTTAACACATCCACAAAGTCTTCGCTATTACTCACCAGCACCGGCGTAGTAAGGTCAAAGCCTGCGGCTTTAATCGCATCGAGATCGAACTCCAGCAGCAGATCGCCCACTTTGACCGGCTGATCGTTCGCTACCTTCGGAGAGAAATATTGTCCATCGAGCTTCACGGTATCGAGCCCGACGTGGATCAGCACTTCCGCGCCCTGCGCCGAAGTCAGGCCAATCGCATGGCCGGTGCGGAACATTGACGACACTACGCCATCGATCGGCGAAACCACGCGGCCCTGCTGCGGAATAATCGCCGCGCCTTTACCGAGCAATCCGCTGGCAAAGGTTTCGTCTTTGACCTGATCGAGCGGAATGACATCGCCCGCCATCGGGCTGACCACGCTTTCGCGGCGCGTCAGGCTGGTGGGTGGAGCAACCGCTGCCGGCGGCGCAACGACTTCGGCTGCGGGCTTGGTCAGACCGAACAGATAGGTACTGACGCAAGCGAAACTCAGCGCCACCGCCGCACCGGCAAATGCCGCCAGCACGCTGGCATCAATGCCGCTGTTCGGCACCACCTGAATAAAGGTGAACACGCTCGGGAAACCAAACGAGTAAATGGTGGTGTGCCAGAAGCCAAGGATCGCCGCGCCCAAGGCGCCACCGATGCAGCCGAAGATAAACGGACGACGGCGCGGTAGCGTCACGCCATATACCGCCGGCTCGGTGATGCCGAAGATGCTGGCGGTAAAGGCCGATCCCGCCATCGCTTTCAGTTTCGCTTCGCGGGTGTGCAGGAAGATGCCAAGCGTGGCGCCCGCCTGGCCCAGCACCGCAGGCATCAGCAATGGCAGCAGCGTGTCGTGACCAAAGTTGGCGAGGTTGTTCAGCATGATCGGCACTAAACCCCAGTGCAGACCGAAAATCACGCACACTTGCCAAATCGCGCCCATCACCGCACCCGCAATCATTGGGCTCAGGCTGTAAATCCACAGATAACCTTCGGCCAACATGCGGCTCAGCCAGGTCGCCGCCGGACCAATCGCCAGAAACGTCAGCGGCACGGTGATCAGCAGGCAGCACAACGGCGTAGTGAAGTTACGCACCGCGCTGGGCGAACGCGGATGCACCCAGCGTTCAATCAGGCTGGAAACCCAGGCCGCGAAAATAATCGGAATCACCGACGAGCTGTAGTTCAGCACTTCGAGCGGGATGCCGATGAAGGTCAGCGCATTGCCCTGCTGCTGCTGTTGCAGCACTTCGAGAATCATTGGATGCACCAGCGCAGCGGCAATCGCCATGCTGACAAACGGATTGCCGCCGAATTTTTTACCGGCGCTGTAGCCGAGCAAAATCGGCAGGAAGTAGAACAAACCGTCGCTGGCGACAAACAGCACTTTGTAGCTGCCGCTGTCGGCACTCATCACGCCGAGCACCAACGCCAACGCCAGCAACCCCTTGATGATGCCGGTGGCGATCATCACGCCGATGAACGGGGTAAAGATGCCGGAAACCAGATCGATAAAGCGTGCAAACAAGCCTTGCGGTGCAGCGTTATCTGCGGACTCGTTCTGATTATCCAGCGCGTGACGTGCCGTGAGTTCGCGATACACTTCCGCCACCTGATTGCCAATCACCACCTGATATTGACCGCCGCTCTCCACCACCATGATCACGCCAGGATTGTCCTTTAACGCCGCCGTTTGCGCTTTTTGACTGTTTTTCAATTTGAAGCGTAAGCGCGTAGCGCAGTGCATCACGCTAATGATGTTCTCTTTGCCGCCAACACCGGCAACGATGTCATCCGCCAGTTCCTGATATTGCATCACTCTTTCTCCTGAACAATGCCCTAAACTCATGTCCCGAATTTCGCGCAAAAAAAAACCTGAGACGCGCCCTCTTCAACTGAAAAAGGGCGCGTCTCAGGTTTTGCCTGCCGAACAGTAACAATCCTCAACGGGCGCTATCATGCTAACAGCGCGGAAAAAGTGGCAAGCAGTTTTAGCGAACGACGTGGGGAAGTGTGAAGCCGGTCACCGATTAGAGCCTTTTGAGTGCCGCTAAAGCCAATACGCTGAGCAGCGCACCGATCACCATCAGCAGCAGATAACTCATCCACTGCAGCAGCCAAATCCCCAACACACCGCCGGCCAAAAACGCCAGCACGGTGTAAAAATGCAGCTTAAGCCGCTCAATGTAGAGCGGCGCATCTTTGGGGGATTCTTTGCGGCGCAGCACATCAAACAGCATCGCCAGCTCAATGCCGATATCGGTCGCGGTGCCAGAAACGTGCGTGGTGCGCACGCGGGCGTTGGAGATGCGCGTCACAACGGCGTTTTGCAATCCCATCAAAAAACTCAGGCTCAGCACCAGCAACACGCCAGAGCCGCTAAAGCGAAACCAGCTTTCAATCACGCCGAGCAGCAGCAAAGCGATGCCTTCAATCAGGATGTTGATGGCGTAGATGCCGCGAATCTGGCGCCGTCTGCCGGAGTTGATTATCAGCGTTGAGACAGAAGATCCGGCGATAAACAGCAGCACGATGAGCAGAAAAAACAGGCCGACGTGCAGATTAGCTTTGGCCAGATGGTCGGAAAGTGAGGAGACATTGCCGGTCATGTTCGCCGAGAAGAAGCCGACCGTTTCAAACGCTGCGGTGTTAAGTGCGCCCGCAACGGCGGCCAGCGTGCAGGCCAGACGAATGTCGGTATTGAAGGTGCGCGTGTTCTCGGCGGTGATTAGCATGGGAAATCCTGGCCCGGTGAAAGATGCGTATCTTCCTCCCGTGACCAGGAATTCTCAAGCGCCGCTACGCGGTTTGCTGATCCTGCTCCTGCTCGCTGAACCGCTCGCGCATCTCATTTTCGATCTGCTCGAGCGATTTGCCTTTGGTCTCCGGCAGCATAGTGATTACGAAGATCAGCGAGCCGACGTTGATGGCTGCAAAGATAAAGAATGCGCCATTGCCGGTGGCGGAGAGCAGCGGCGGGAAGGCAAACGCCACCGCCGCGTTACAGATCCACTGGAACGAAACCGCAGCGCCGGTCAGCACGCCGCGCACTTTCATCGGGAACAGCTCCGACATCAGCAGCCAGTAAACCGGCGAAATGCACATCTGCATAAAGAACAGGAACACCAGAATAGCCGCCAGCGCGAAGATACTTTGCGTCATGTCTTGTGGCATCAACAGCAGCACGCAGCCGAGTGCCAGCTGCATGGCGATCACCACCGTCAAACCGGTCATCAGCATGGTGCGACGTCCAAAACGTCCCACCGCTTTGATGCCCACCATGGTGGCCAGCACCGAAACAATGCCGTTACCGATGGTCGCCGCAATCGAGGCATTGGTGCCCATACCGGTGGTTTTCAGAATCACGGGCGTGTAGTACATAAAGGCGTTCACGCCGGTGAACTGGATAACAATGCCGAGCCCCGCGCCCACCAGCAGCAGGCGAAGAATCCATTTCTCTTGCAGCAGCTCACGCGCTGACGGCCCCTGACGCGCCGCCTTCGCGTGCTGGCGCATTTCCGACATCTCCTTTTTCACTTCGCGCGGCGTTTCACGCAGTTTGTGCAGGATACGGCTCGCTTCTTTGATGCGCCCTTCTGCCACCATCCAGTGTGGCGACGCTGGCACAAAGAAGGTGCCGATAAACAGCAACGCGCCAGGAATCATCGCCATCGCCAGCATATAACGCCACAGATGCGGATCGTTGAGCGTGAAACTCATCACCGCGCTGACCACATAAGCCAGCAGCTGACCGGAAACAATCATCAGCTCGTTGCGGCTCACCAGCGGCGCACGCCGTTTTGGCCCGGCAATTTCGGCAATAAACACCGGGACGGTTGAGGAACCGCCACCCACCGCGATGCCCAGCAGAAAACGCATCGCCACCATTACGTGCAGGTTTGGCGCTAAGGCGGTACCAATCGCGCCCAGCACAAAAATCAGCGCCAGAGAACGCAGCGTAATGCGTCGGCCAAAGCGATCGGAGAAATAACCACTGAGGAAAGCACCCAGCGCGGCACCGAAGATCAGGGATGAAGTGACTAAACCTTCGGTGAATGGTGTGAGGTCAAGACCGCCCTGATCAGGCGGCAAGGTCATAAACGGCAAGGCACCCGAGATAATCCCGGTGTCATAACCAAAAGCCAGCGCACCCATTGTCGCTACGAGTACCACAAAGAAGATGCGCTGTTTAACGGTGAGATTACTTAGCGCTGAATCGTCGTCGCTGTTTTGCTGCGATGTGTCCATTCCTGTTCCCTGCATATTGAACGCGCCTTGTAGCGCAAAGGTTGAAACCCAAAGGCAGAAGTATAGTCAGGAATTGTAAAATGTGACGAAGGTCACTATTAATTCGACAAATTTCATCGCGCTTAATGATCATTTTCAATGATAGGCGTTTACGGCCTGGCTTTAACGCAACGGCGAACTAAAATTGCAGCGTGACTAGCTAGTCCTCAAATCTAACGGAACATTGATAAGAGGTCTTCCTATGAACAAACAGAGCTACAGAGGCGGCGCAGGGAATTTTGCTAACGATCCAGAACGTGCGAAAGAAGCTGGCAAGGCGGGAGGCAAAGCCAGTGGAGGCAACTTCAGAAACGATCCTGAACGCGCCGTTGAAGCGGGACGGAAAGGAGGCAAAATAAGTCGTCGTCCTCCAACGAAGTCTGAGTAAGGCGCCTTAGGATTTTGTCCGCCATGGATTGGCTTCACCCCCTTTTTGCATATCCCAGCCTAAAACGTTAACCTATATACATATCACATACGATTCATATATAGGTTGCACCATGGGCATCGTAAAAATCTCTGACTTAATGCATGAGAATCTGCGCATCGCCAGCACGGCGATGAGCCGTTCCATCAACGCGCAGGCGGAACACTGGATGAAGATCGGCATGCTGGCCGAGATTTATCCGTCACTCAATCATCAGGAATTGACGCGCTTGCTGATGCGCGTTGAACGCGACAGCGGCGCGGATTTAGCGCAACTGCTCGACCATCCTTTATTCACCTCGCAGGGAATCGCGTAATGAGCATCAAACTGCACACCGCTGAAGAGATCGAAATGGCGCGTGCCGCCGGACACGCCGCCGCTAAAGTGCTGGAGATCATCACGCCGTACGTCAAACCGGGCGTCACCACCGATGAACTGGACGCGATTTGTCATGATTACGTGGTAAACGTGTTGAAAGTCATTCCAGCGAATATCGGCTATCACGGTTACAGCAAAACCACCTGTACGTCAGTGAATCACGTGGTGTGTCACGGCATTCCGGGCGAGAAAAAGCTTAAGGATGGCGACATCGTCAACATAGACGTCGGCATCATTAAAGATGGCTGGTACGGCGACACCAGCCGCATGTATTACGTTGGCCAGCCGTCGGTGCGCGCCAAACGTTTGGTGGATATCACCTACGAATCGATGGTGGCAGGTATCAAAGTGGTAAAACCGGGCGCGACCTTAGGCGATATCGGGGCGGCCATTCAGCAGGTAGCGGAAAAAGCCGGTTTCTCGGTGGTGCGCGAATATTGCGGTCACGGCGTAGGCGAGGTGTATCACGGCGATCCGCAGATTCTGCATTACGGCACGTCAGGCGCGGGATTGGCGCTTCAGGCGGGCATGATTTTCACTATCGAACCGATGATCAACGCGGGTAAAGCCGGCACCAGCGTACTGTCCGATGGCTGGACGGTGGTCACCAAAGACCGCTCGCTGTCAGCGCAGTGGGAACACACCATCGCCGTGACCGAAACCGGCTTTGATTTGTTGACGCCGTGGCCAGAAGGTACCGGCGAATATACGGCAATTTAAAAAAAGATCCAGAACGCATATGCCGTTCTGGATCACACTCGCATTAAGCGGTTTGACGCAGCGTAAACACGCTTACGCTATTCACCATATTCGCCGCCTGCTCGCTCAGCATCGCCGACGCCGCCAGCGATTGTTCCACCAGCGACGCATTCTGCTGCGTGGTGATATCAATCTGGCTAATCGCGGTGTTGATTTGGCTGATGCCGTCGGCCTGCTCGCTGCTGGCCTGATTGATCTGCACCAGCAACTCTTTCATCTCAGCCACGTTCGACATCATGCCGTTCATCAATTTATTGGCATCCGTCACCATATCGCGCCCATCGGCAATACGCGTGGACGACTCCTCAATCAAATTACGGATTTCATGCGATGAGGTGGCGGTTTTCTGCGCCAGCGCGCGGACTTCCTGCGCCACCACGGCAAAACCGCGACCATGTTCACCCGCGCGTGCGGCTTCTACCGCAGCATTGAGCGCCAGAATATTGGTCTGGAAAGCAATGGAATCGATCAGGTTGATGATCTCTGCCATGCGGCTGGCAGAATCATTGATTTCGGCCATTTTGCTGGCGACGTTGTCCATCATGCTGGCATTACGTCCTACCGTGGTTTCCGCCTTAGCGGAGAGATCGGCGGCAACGTGGGTATTATTACGCGTGTTGCTAATGGTGGCACTGAACTCCTCCACCGAGGCCGCCGTTTGCTCTACCGAGCTGGCCTGCTCTTCCGTACGCGCCGCGAGATCGTTGGTGCCCGACATGATTTCGCTGGCGCCGCCGGAAATCTGTTCTGCGCTAATGCGAATATGACTGACAATATCCGACATCTTTTCCTGCATCTGCTGGATGGCGTTAATTAACTGCCCCATTTCATCCTTTCGCTGTTCATGAAAATCAGAACTGAGATCGCCATCCGCCACTCGACCAAGAAAGGCGATCACTTTTTTCAATGGCACTGTAATCGAGCGAATAATAATCCAGCCAATAAATGCTGAAAGTAAAATAGCCACTACAAAAATAATCAGCATGGAAATTTTAGTTTTGCCGTATGACGCCATAAAATTATTATAGGAGCCATCCATTTGCTGCTCTTGCAGGGTAATAAACCCCTCAACCTCATCGATATAATTTCTTTGCGCTAATGCAAGCGTAGAAAAATAGAAATTCACTGCTTTCGTTACATCACTATTCACTAAATCGAAGAATACATTTCGCTCTTTAAGGAATTCAGATCGCTTCACTTCCACACGCTTGAGAAATGCGATTGATTCATCATCGGTAGCCAGCTTATTTAACTGCTTATAGGTTTCGGTAATTTTCTTCGAGGCATCCTGAAGATTGCTCTGAATCGTTGTCCGGCGTTGCGCATCAATCGGGCTCAGCAGCAGCGCCTGCTGCTGCACCGTTACGTTGATCTCATCAATTAATCGGTTGCCCAATGCAATAGTGGGATAATCGTCTTTCATCATGCCGTTAACGCCGGTTTCAGCTAAGAACAGCGAATTTAATCCGAGTAACGCCACTAAAAGTAGCATCGCGATATTGAGCATAGAGGATATTGTAAGTTTGGTTCGCAACTTTACATTACGTGAAAATCTTTGAACTACGTCCATTTAGAAACCTCAATGATTTTGATTGAAAAGTAGTGAAGACAATAATGTTGTTTTAAAAAACAGAAGAGGCTACGGGCGTTAATCGGCAGCATCTCTGCTGTTATCGTCAGCAATTTCATTAACATTAGAGACGATGATTGATAGGGTCACATTTCAAATATCAGACGCGGAGTGTTATTTTGCTGAAATCGATTTCATTGATCAGTTCCATTTACTGATAGGGAATAACATAAAATTCTAAGCCTGGTTTTTTTACTTAATTTAGAATAAAGGTTCTCGCCAAACTAACAAATAGCAAAGAATGATCCTGATTTCATTGGTTGCAGCAATTTGACTAAGAGAAAACAGTTAGTTTCTCTGTAGCGTTTAACCTGCAAGCCAAACTGAGCGGTCAGCAGAGCAAGGCTGCCGACCACTTATAGTTATCCGTCAGACTGCGGCTACTGCGCTATGCAAAATGGCCTCATTCGCCACGTCCGGCAGCTGATGAAGAAGCCAATCTGCCATCTGGATTTCATGTTGCAGGATCAGCTGGAAAGTCTTAATCCCTTTGCTGTCCGCCGCCTGCTGCGCTGCGGCCAGTAATGCGGTGTACGTTGCCACTTTATAGTTACAGAATACGTAGCTGCTCACTGCAATGCGCACGCCCTCTTCATTGCGCAACATATCGCTCGCGGCTTGCCCAACGATCGACAAACGTCCTAACGCGTCTTTCAGCGCTGACCAGTTACTGTCGTAGCGTTTCAAAACGTCTTTCACCCACTGCTGCTGTTCAGCGGTTTGTTGTGCATATTGCTTCATACGTGCCTGCAACAGCGGGAACTCCTCCAGCCGCAGCGTAGCTGCCTGCAGCAAAGGCTCTGCATGTTTTTCCATCGCATGCGCATCGCGCAACCAATCCAGATATACAAATTCCTTGGTCATCAATTTGCTCCGGTAGTGAGAAGAACATCGACAGTTAGCTGCCTGATGGGTATGACATCAGCTCATTTAGGCTAATTGAGCAAAATAAGCGAAGCGTTAATTTAGGCTAAACAAGAAGATTAATTAAACGTAGCAAGCAAGCGTCAAGCTGCAAGTAATGTGCGCAAGAATTGCGATTGAGGTTATAAGTAAATGCGCTTACCGCTTCGCTTATTATCTGGCTAGAGAAGCTTTCTTTTTAATGTTAAAAATCTTAAGCAACTAACTAATGGTAGTTACATTTAGAGAGAAGTGAAAATTTAACTGGAAGTAACATAAGCAAGCCTCTTAGAATTAAGACTTACGAGAAACCCAGGCTTGAAACTGGAAAAAATGGCACTACATTTATTTTGCATCATGTTGGTATTTATAAAAGAGGAGAACCAATGACGGACGCTAAGAAGCTACCCGATGAGGAAGAAAAAAAGCCGCAACGTCGTGGTGGTGCAGGCAACTTCGCAGAGAACAAGGAACGCGCGGCTGAAGCCGGGCGCAAAGGTGGTCAGGCTAGCAGCGGTAACTTCAAAAACGACCCGGAGCGCGCCATTGAAGCAGGAAGAAAAGGAGGGAAAATCAGCCGACGCAAATAACATTCTTCCCAAAAGAATAATCATCTAACATCATTTTACTTCTGCACAACACTCTCCTGATACTGTATTTACGCTTCGCTTAAATACAGATTTATCCATGTCAGGAGGGTTATTTCCAGCTAAAAACCCAAATAATTGATTATTTCTTGATCAACTTCAATTTATTTACCGCTTCGCTTATTCTGGCTTTACCCTTCGCTTATTAACCGCAAAATTATATTTGTACAGGCTATTTAAACTGGTACAACTTTTAGAGAAAAATCCTGACAGATGACTCAGAATAATCGGAGGTGGATTAGCGTAGCTGCCGCTCACTGATAATTAAATTAACCGCCATTCGTACTGAGGGAGTGACAACAACAATCACCTGCATTCCATATGCTCGCCCTTCATGGCAACCAGGTTTGCATCAATGCCCGCTAAGATGTCAGCACGTGGTCGATTGCTCGTCAGATCTCAGAAATTTCACATTTAGTCTTATCAATTATGATTTTGTTGTCGAAGCATCCAGGATTGCAGCACATTCACCTGCTTAAAAAGGATATTTTAATGAAAACTCTCTTTACCTCAGCCAGCGCCATCCTGATTGCGACCAGCCTGTCAGCGGGAGCAGCACAACCGGCAGCACCAAAAAATCCGCTCAGCGTACATGTTTTGAACCTGCAAACAGGCTCGCCGACAGCGGGTATTGAGGTTGAACTCGATCAGAAACAGAATAATAACTGGGTGAAATTAGCCAGCGGCAAAACCGACAGCAACGGCAGAATTAGCGCGCTATTCCCGGAAGATAAAACCGCCAGCGCAGGCAGCTATCGCGTGGTGTTTAAAACCGGTGACTATTACAAAATGAACAACCAGAAAACCTTCTTCCCGGAAATTCCGGTCGAGTTCAATATGGAAAGCAACGGCGAGCACTACCATATTCCGCTGCTGTTGAGTCCGTTTGGTTATTCGACTTATCGCGGTAACTAATCACATAACCCAATAATGCGCACATAGTTGCGCATTATTTCACCTCATCAAACCTCTTCTACTGGCTGAAATTTCATTATCCGTAAAGTTTTATGCCTCGGTGCCGATGCTGCATTTAACCAAGGACTAACGACTTTATGGAATGAAAATGCCACAGAAGTTTTCCCTCGCTTTGCTAGCAATGGCTTTATTAATCACCGGCTGCGCTAACAAGCCTCTACCACCCAGTTCAAAAATCGTGCAGTCGCAGACGGTTATTTCCGCTAATCATTCGCAGATAACGCTTGAGGCCGAAGAGAAACTCGAAACTGATTTCAGTCGACCGTCGGATCTCCAGTTACGTTATATCACGCAAGGCGACACCACTAAGGTCGTGGCGCTTAAAACGCTGCAGTCTGTAGCGATGATGTTTACCGGCGGTGGCACGATACCCAGTTTCACTAAGGATGAACTGCGCGGCACTCAAGTAGGCGGTTTAATGAATCCTTCTCTACCTTATTTGATGCCGCGAATTGCTGAAATACTCAAAGTCGAGATTGATAAACATCCGACAAAACAATATCGGGACCCGGTGACGATTACGCCTGTAACCTGGATGTTGGTATATAAAAATCTGGCCGGCGGCGACGATAATTATCAGTTGCATTTAAGTACCACTATTCGCCGCGTTGGCAAGGGTGAAGGTGGTTCTTATGTCTCACAAGACATTGACTGTGGGGATGACCCAACGGTGAAGGAATATACACTTGAACAGTGGCAGGCTAATAGCTACGCCAAAGTGACCGAGGAAACGCAGAAAATGCTGGAACATTGCGTGGACAAATTTACTGGCGCGGCGCGTCTGTATTTGGTCATTTAAGGTAATAATCCACAGGCTTATTGGTTAATCCTGAATCGGTCGCCATGAATAGCGACCCTACAGGTTTTCGTAGGGTGCGCATTCATACGCACCAGGCCGAAACTATTGCGTTATCCCTCTTTCACTAAATGCTTTGCGCCAGTTGGTCGGCGTGGTATTCAGCCGCTGCCTGAAGTGATGGCGTAAGGTTTCTGGCGATCCAAATCCCGCCTGCTCGGCAACCTGATCAATGCTCAGCTTGCCGCTCTCCAGCAGCGCGCAGGCTTTTTCCAGCCGCACGCTTAACATCCATTCTCCCGGCGTGGTGCCGGTGGCGTCATGGAAACGGCGTAAAAAAGTGCGGCGGCTCATACCGGCTTGCCTGGCGAGTTGATCTATCACCAGCGGCGTATTGAGGTGATTGCGTAAATCATCGAGCAACGGCGAGAGATTTTTTGCCGCACGCTGCGGCACCGGCTGCTGAACCAACTGCGCCTGATTGCCTTCGCGCAGCGGCGGCGTCACCATGCGACGCGCGGTGCGGTTTGCCACTTCAATACCATAATCACGGCGGATCAGATGCAGGCACAAATCCACGCCCGCTGCGCCACCCGCTGACGTAATGATGCTGCCCTCATCAACATAAATCATACCGTGCTCAACCTGCACCTGCGGGAAGCGTTGCGCCAGAATCTCGGTGCTGTTCCAGTGTGCGGTAGCGCGCTTACCATTTAGCAATCCGGCAGCGCCCAACACGAAACTGCCTGCACAGATCGAAACAATACGCGTGCCGTTGCGATGGGCTTTTTGTAACGCGGCGATAAGCTGATCCGATGCCGGTTCATGTACGCTGCGCCAGCCGGGAATTACGATGGTGCCCGCTTCTTCCAGCAGCTCAAGTCCGCCGTCGACCACCAGCCGCACGCCACCTTGCGCGCCGAATACGCCCTCTTCCACCGACGCCACGCTCAAATCATACAAAGGCTGGCCGAACACTTCGTCGGCGCGCCCGAAAGCCTCAACGGCGATGCCGAACTCAAAGGTACACAGACATTCATACGCCAGCAAAACCAGCCGGCGGTTGAACGGTGCAGGCGAATGGCCATGAAGCGGAGCAATCATTTGCATTAAAGGTCACCGGAGAAATTGGCACGATCTTGACGATATATGGCATGCAGGCAGATTTCCACCTTCACGCCAATCTTTCATGCTGGCACGCTCTTAACGTATCGCAGGGATTGAGTATGAAGAACATGTTGGCGCTGATGGCGGTTTGTCTGGCCGCATTAATGTCGGGACTGGAGATATCCAGCGTACCGGTGATTTTGCCGGTGCTGGAAAGGGAGATGCACGCCAACTTCCGCGAACTGCAGTGGATCATGAACGCCTACACGCTGGCCTGCACCGCGGTGTTAATGGCCACCGGCACGCTGGCCGACACCTATGGACGCAAGCGCATCTTCATCATCAGCATTATCGCCTTCGGCGTGACATCGGTGATGTGCGGAATGGCGGGCAATGCGCTGTGGCTGATTGTCGGACGTTTACTGCAAGGATTAAGCGGCGGCGCGATGTTAACCTGCCTGATTGCGATTCTGTCGTTCCAGTTTCCCCAGGGCAAAGCGCGCAGCCGTGCGTTCGCCGCGTGGGGCATTACCTTTGGCTTTGGGTTGGGATTCGGCCCCATCATCGGCGGCATGCTGGTCGCCTGGTTTAGCTGGCAATGGGTGTTTTTGGTACACGGATTTATCGCGTTGCTGACGCTGATCCTCGCGCTGAAAAATGTGGTGGAATCGCGCGATGCTGAAGCCAAAAAGCTCGATCTCAGCGGCCTGATCACCTTATCGCTCAGCGTGGTCGGCGCAACCTATCTCATCACGCAGGGCAGCAGCCTCGGCTGGAACAGCATCGCGGCACAGCTGATTTTGCTGGCTATGCTGCTGAGCGCGCTACTGTTTGTATGGATTGAGAAGCGCCATCCACACCCGATGTTTGATTTCTCCGTGTTCCGTATCCGCGCCTTTTCCGGGGCATTAATGGGCTCGATTGGCATGAACTTCAGCTTCTGGCCGCTGATGATTTATTTGCCGGTCTATTATCAAAGCGGCCTTGGCTACAGCAGCATGGCAACCGGTTTGGCGCTGCTGGCTTACACTTTACCAACCTTACTGATGCCGCCGCTGGGCGAGAAACTGGTGGTGCGCTTTGGCGCGGCGCGCATGATTCCGCTGGGATTATGCACCATTGGCGCGGGCTTCATGTTGATGAAGTTCGCCGTGGCGCAGCAGATGAGTTTACTGCCGGGCGCGCTGCTCGCTGGAATGGCGCTCGGATTGACCAACACGCCAGTGACCAACACCACAACCGGATCGGTGCCGGGGAATCGCGTTGGCATGGCGTCGGGCATTGATATCAGCGCGCGCCTGATTACGCTTGCCATCAATATCGCGCTGATGGGCAGTTTGCTGGTGGCGGGCATCGCGGCGAGTCTGCAACGCATTATGCCGGGACAAAGTGATGTGCATGCGCTGGCCGAGCGCATCGCCGGCGGCGGCGAGGTTTCACTGACCCACGATATTGCCGCGCACGTGCTGACCGACGGTTTTTCCGGCGTGCTGTTGTATGGCGCAGCAGGCGTGTGGGGATTGGCGCTGGCGAGTTATCTGCTGTTTAACGTCCGTCGCAAGGCGCAGCAACAATGCACGCCTTAGCTACGGATGCACCCTTTTGCCGCTGGCAAGCACGCCGTCGGTGGTGTAATTCAGCAACGCTCTTTGATTGTTGTCCCGTGCCAGCAGGCACCAATCCAGTTGGGTAATTCGGATTAGCAAGACGCCGAAATTATCCTCCGCGTGACCGACATCGTTGGATTGGTGGTCAATGTCACTTCCCGGCGCAGGGCCAGTATAGGTTTGCTGCGTCCGGCGCGATAATCGTTGCCACGCCGCTTTAGCTACTGCGCTGTGCGCGGCGTGCAGCTCAACCGTTCCCTGCAGCCGCAGCTGGGTTTTCGCGCTGTAACCCAAAACCGTAACCTCTGGATTACCCGCCAGCGCCTGCCATTTCGGGCTGCGCATATCGGTGTGCAACTCCAGCGTGCGTTTGACGCTATCAACCGCGCGCAGCACCAGCGTCCTTGACTGCGGCTTGCCTTGTTGATCAACCGACGCGAGCGTTAGGAAGTGAAAACCGGCATCGGGATCGCTTGCGCCGGTTTCCAGTTGTTGCCAGCAATCGCTATCAATCTCGCGTAATGACATCTATTGTTCCTGTTGGCTGGATGAAAGGTTACTGGTGACGTTCCACCAGCGCCAGAATCAGCGCCTGAAGTTCGGCTAATCCTTGCTGCTGGCTGATGTCACCGCACACCACCGCATTGGAAATCGCATCGGCGGCGCCTAACATTCCCCACATGCTGGCTTGCGGCAACGTTGCCTCCGCAAACCAGCTGCGGAATTTTTCAATGAAATCGAGCTGATATTTACGTTTCACTTCCGCCAGTTCCGGCGTGCTATCGAGCGCCGACAGCACATCGGGAATTTCACGTCCCTGCGTTAACACGCAATCGACGTAACTCGACGCCACCACATCAGCGCGCTCAATCAAGCTGGAGCCTGCGGCATGCATCGCCGCCTCGATAATCGTGTTCTGGCGCAGATCAAAATCTTCATACAGCGCCGCAAGCAGACCGTGGCGCGTGCCAAAATGATCGTAGACCACCGGTTTACTGACGCCCGCTTCTTCCGCCACGCGTCCTAACGTCAGCGCATCGCTGCCCTGCGTGCGCACCAGATTCCATGCCACGCCAATCAGTTGCTGACGACGAGCCTGATGTGACATGCGCTGGCGAGTGGGTTGATTCATGCCATTTCCTTCACGTCAAAAAGTCGCTGTCCGAGTTGGTTTGCCAGCGTGTAATGCGCGTCGGGATAATGTTCATCGGTTGGCAGCAGCAATTCGCTGGTCACCACCGGCGCGCCGCAATAGCCAAAAATCCCCTCATCGATCTGCGTGCGCATGCTGCTGAAATAGCCACGACGCACATAGGTGCGCTGACTCGCCGCGCCCAGCGCCAGCAAATGCACCTGCAAATGGCCGAGCTTTTTCACCACGGTTTGGCCGTCATCATCGTACGCCCAACCTTGGGTGAAAACGCGATCGATCCAACCCTTCAGCTGCGCCGGGAACGACCACCAGTAAATCGGGTAAACCAGCACCAGCGCATCGGCACGATCCAGCCGCTGCTGCTCGGCTACGACGTCGGCGGGCGACGGTGCGACACTTTTGAACTGATCGAAATCGGCCTGATTGAAGCGCGGATCGAACTGCTCCGCCGCCAGATCGGCAATTTCATAGCTGTGGCCACCAGCAGCAATTCCTTGTGCCACCTGCGAGACGATGTGGTGCGTGTGTGAATGTGGGTCCGGATGAGCAGTAACGATCAGAGCATGCATAGCGACAACCTACCAATGGTAAGCTACTAGTAGTAACTTACCATTGGTAGGTTGTCAATTTTACCGCGTTCACAACAGGTAAAAAAGCCCGCCGTCAACTAAACCGGCGGGCTTGTGAGGGTAACCGTTTTATCAAAACACCCAGCGTATGCCCGCGTTGTAATTCCAGCCGTGCACGCCGTTGCCGTCGATCTCTTTGCGGTAATTGGCTTCGGCATACAGCGAGACATTGTTGGTGAAAGCCGCATTGCCGCCGATGCCGGCATCCCACATCTGGCCGAACTTGCCGCTGTTAAAGCTCTCGCTGACCTCGCTGTTGCTGGCACCGACATTCACTTTCGCCGTGCCGCCCCAACCGCGATAGTAGTTAGTGCGTAGATACGGCGTATATTGCCCGCTGCCATTATCGTTCCAGGTCCGCGCCAGACGTGCGCCGACGCGGCCAATGGTTTGGTCATAATCGTCGTAAGAGACTTGGGTTTGATCGCCGTCGGTGAAGTCATCCATCTTCAAATGTAGATGCAGCAGTTGCGCTTGCGGTTCAAGACGAATGCCGTTCGCCAGCTGGAACGGATAACCACTCTCCAGCGATGCGGTCCAGCCTTTGCCTTTCAGCTTCGCCACCTCTTTCTGTCGCGCGATATCAGTGTCGCCACGATGCCAATCGAGTGAAAGCGCGCCATCCAGATAGAAGCCACTTTCGCGCTGCCAGGTGCCGTAAATCGCCAGGCTGTCGCTGTCGAAATCGGTTGAGCTGTAACCATCAGCGGCATTCGGTCGGATGCGTGCATTGCCGCGCGTATAAGCCAGGCCGCCGCTCAGACTATCTTGCTCGCCGTCCAACCGCAGTAGATTGCCGCCGAACTGCACCGCGCTGTAATCGAGGTCAAAGTCGTAACCGTAATGCGCGGTATCAAGGTTAGTTTTGTACTTCTGGTTGGAGCCGGAATAACGGATGAACATCTCCGCTGATCCGTCTGGATTTTGCCTCAATTCGCCCAAGCGTTGATGCAAATCACCAATGGTTGCCAGGGTGTAGTAAGCCAATCCGACCGGCGCCGAAATGTAGGAAGGAAGCTGTGGAATTACCGCCGGGCGCACCACGCCGCTGCCTGCTGTCTGCGGCTGGCAAGCGGAACCCTCTTCACAAACGTAGTTATTGGCCAGACGATAATCCCAGGTTGTATTGCCATTCTCGGGAGCAAAGCTGTAAAGCCCGTATTGCCACGGCCCTGCGGCGACATAACCCCGTTGCAGCGCAAAGCTATTGGCGCTGGCGCTACCAGTAACCTGCACCAGAGAAACGCCTTCATTGGCGGAGATCACGCCATCTCGATTGCTATCCGCCAGCGTGGCAGCACTCAGCGCATCATTGATAAAGGTAGTGCCGGTCACGTTGCCGTTAACGCGTAACGTGTCGCTTTGCGCGCCCTGCGTACGCAACGCCAGCTTGCCGCCCGCCGACGCCAAATCACCGTTGATGGTCAACGTGTTGCCCGCCGCGCCGCTGCCGTTGGTGAGATTCAACGTACCGGCGTTATTCACCACCAACGAATCGTCAGTCTCGCCCGACAAAACCGGATTGACCTGATCGCCGACAAACAGCGTTGAGCCGCTATCCACGTTGATGGTGCTGTGTGCCAGTTTGAGATTATCGGTAAGGGTAAATTGCGTGTTGTAGAAGTTGATGGTGCTCCAGCCTGCGCCGAGGTTAACACCGCGCGCCAGATCATCGTTGCTGAACGAACCCCCGCGCGCGTTAATCTCACTAAAGTTCAGCGTGCTGCCGCTGCCGCCTGCGGTAGTGATGTGACGCGTGTTTGCCAGACTGACGTTGGCGATCGAAGCCACATTGTTAACACCGGTTCCCATCGTCACGCTGCCGTCAATGGTTCCGCCGGTGAGTTCGACCACGTCGGTGCCGTTGCCGGTGTTCACATCGCCCACCACGTTGCCATCGACCAATGCAATCTGGTCATTGGTAGCACCACCCGCGACCACTACCGTTTCCGGGTAAGGCGCGGTGACGTTGCCTTCATTGATAAATACGGAGTTGCCGCCACGCAGATCGATAATTGGCGAAACCAGGCTGAGCGAAACGATGGTGCCGCGGTTGATCACCTCGCTGGCGGTGCTGGTGACAATCGCCGAGCCGCCATCGGAACTGTTAACGATGATGTTACCGTTGGCGATCACCCGCCCGGTGGTGTTGGCGCGCACGCCGGTTGCCGGGCCATAGACAAAGAAGCTGTAACCTTGTGGGATGATCAAATCGTTGCTGGTGGTAGAACCATCTTCTTTACTAAACACATAACCCGTCGCGCCTGCGCCACTGACCGTACCGAGCATGTAACCATTAGGATCGAATGAGGTCGCGGAGCGAATTAACGTGCCGCCATCGGTGTTCATCCCGACATCTTGCAGCGAAATATTGCTGGTTTCCGCGAGGTTGTTCAGAACGGTGCCGCCGCCGGAATTGTACAGTCCGATGTTGCTGGCGGTTAACGACGCTGCGCCTTTATCCAGCAGGATGGTGTCTGCGCCAGTATTGGCGTTGATGGTGCTGTAGTAAAAATTCGGCCCGGCGGTATCACCATTAATCGTTAGCCCGCCGTTATTGCCAACGCGCACCGCAGCGATACCACCCGCACTCAATCCGCTGTGATCGGTCCAATAAACGGTATTGCCTTCGGCGGTATCCAGCGCGACGCCCGAGGCTATGTTGGTGCTGGATCCATCAAAGATATTTCCACCGCCGCGAATACGCACACCGATGCTGTTTGGCCCGCTAAGATTTATGGTGCCACGCGGCGTGGACTGATAGATCACACCGTCGCGGATATCAAAGGCAGTGGCGTTGGTTCCGTTGCCGGTGATAGGCGCGACATTGGCGAAGAATCCGCCTTGCCCGGTGCCCGCAATGGTATTGTTGCCGTTCAGCTCAATCGGGTTGGTGATGGTCACGTCTGCACCCTCCGAGCTCTGAACCGCAATCGCCCCTTCGCCATTAACGTGATAGCTGTCGGTGCCGTACAAGGTAGTGCCGTAAAGTCGTGAACCGGCACCTGAAGCGACAATGCCGCGTGTGTTGGCGCCGCTCAACGTCACATCGGCAGCCACCACCGGATTGAAGATCACGCCGTCACTCAGGCGATACAGCGCCGAACCTGGCGTGGAGACATCATAACTGCCGCCGTTGCTATCGATGTGCGCATAGTTGGTGGCTTGATAACCGGTTTGATTCGGCGCGTAGAAATGCAGCGAACTGGCATCGCTGATGGTTAATCGGGCGTCGTCACGCACATCAACGCCAACCGCATTTTCGTCATACAGATTTATTCTGCCATTCTGGGCAAAATTGGCCTGGCTGCCAGAAACGGCAACGCCCGTCGCGCCCTTGCCTGTGACATTAATGGTGCCGTTATTCTCACCGCTGGCATCCTCGAGACGGATGCCGGTGCTGTTAATCGCGGTATTGATCACGCCATTATTGGTGAAGCGGCTGCCACCGTTGGCATACACGCCAGTGCCGCCCGCGCCAACCGTCGAAGCATCAACGCCGCTGCCATCGGCATTATTGAAAAAGCCGCTGTTTATGACGCCGTTGTTAATGCCGGTGCTACCGTTCCACAGTTCCAGTGCGTTGCTGCCAACGCTGGCCAGTTTGCCGTCAATCACCGCCGTCCCGCCGTTGCTGGCGCGCATCGCCGCGCTGCTGGCATTTACCACTTCCAGTATGCCGCTGCTACCAATGGTTGACCTGGCATTGGGGCCATCAGCACTTAACACAATGCGTTCGCCAATCGGCTGCGTCACTTCGTCGTAGTATTCATCGGCATCGATCACATAGGCGATGACATCGCTGCGCAAGGAGAGCGCTTTATTAAACTCGCTGCTGTAGCTATCGGCGGCCAGATTGCCGTTTTGCAATTGCTCAATCAGCCAATTGTTGTAACTCTGCAAGCTGCTGACGTTGGAAACGTTGAATGAAGTGGTGGCGTTGTCCAGGGTGGTAACGCTAAACGCGCCGCGCCACGAGACCACATTGTCGAACCATTGCCCCAGTTGATAGGTGTAAGGCGTGTAGGAACCAAAAAAGGAGATGCGATTGGCGGAGTTCCAGTTCATGGTGCCGCTGCCGCTGGCGGTAAATAATTCGCTCTGTTTCGCTGCCATCGACCAGCCGTTGGTGCTGGCGGTGGTTGCTGCGCCCTTCTGCCCGATATCAACATTGATGGTGCCATTGCTGACCTGCGCTACCCGCGCGTTGATATATTGCCCATTATTAACGTTATAAAAATTCGGCAAGGTATTGGTTTCAATGGCGCTAATCGCGGCGGAATTATATACCTGCACGCTATTATTACCGCTGCCATTAGCGTCCGGCACGTTAATCACATAATTCTGCGCGCCCAGATCGACGCGAACTGAATCTTGCCAGGAATACGAAATAATTCTGCCGCTGCTGAGCAACTGTCCGATGGATATGGTGCCACCGCCGTCCTGACCGGGCGCAAACCGCTGATTACCGCTTAATGTTTGAGTAGAGCCATTACAAATACAAAACACTCCAGCGCGGTTGTCATTTAATTCCGGTGTAAAGGGCTGAAGCGTCGCCGCCCAAACTGGCGAAGCCGGATTAAATACACCGTAAGCGGCAACAAGGCTAATAAACAGCGGATGCAATCGAAACATCATCGTTCACTCCAGAGAAGCGTGCAACGCTGCCGCGATGCGTAAAGACATCGCCAGCAATGGGTTAGGCTAATATTAATTTGTGTAATTGAACGTAAAGAAATTCTGCGACGCGGCAATAACAGCACTTTACGCGAGACAGTTCCAGTGCGACTTAAGCCAAATAGCGATGATTAGATAACTTTAAGAAAAGGCCGGGGATTGAATACAATTATTCGTGGGACTGAAATAGCGGAGAGGATGTTGATCGTGTTAACAACAATATAAAAATAAGAAGCCACGATTAAGTGGCTTCTTACGATTTACTAGAATGGACCCCAATTGATTGCCACACCAATTAATAAGGTGACAACACAAATGGCAAACCAAATAGCTACTACCGGCGCAACGAATTTAATCCATTTGCCGAAAGAGATATTGGCGGTGGCCAAGGCTGCCATTAAAACGCCAGAAGTTGGGCTGATGGAGTTGACGATACCTTCACCCAGCAACACCGTTTGCACCGTCACCTGACGGGTTAAACCGAGGTTATCGCCTAACGGCGAGAAAATCGGGATTAACAAAGCGGATTCACCAGAACCGGATGAAATACCGAAATGCATCAACGCCGCGCTAATGAACATGCCCACCGCCGCAATGGCGGGATGAACCGGTGCCAGTAAATCAGACAGGAAGCCAACAATCGGATCAAGAATATTGCCCTGTTGCAACACCACGGAAATCGCGCCAGCCATACCCACAATGAAGCCGCCTTTTACCAATTGCGAGCAACCCGTAAGGAAGGTGTTGGCAATGGCAGAACCCGACATGCGACCCATCATGCCGACCATAATCGACAGAATAATAAACATCGCCGACATTTCATTGGTGGCCCAATGCAATTGCACCGTGCCAATCATAAATACAATCAGCGTAGCGGCGCAGGTGATCAGAATCAGTTTATGCCGACCAGTAATCGCCAGTGATTCATCATTCTGCGCAATTTGTTCTATTCGCACTTCACCATTATACCGCGCGCGCTTAACCGAGATAATCAAATAGGTCATCACCGTTAACACGAACAATAAACAGGTAATACCGCGCAATAACATGCCGGAGAACAGCGGTAACTGTGCCAGATGTTGGGTTAAGCCGGTGGTGGCTGGACCTAATACCGCAACGTTAAAACCCGCCGCGCAGGTTAAATACACCAGCGCCATACCAATCATTGGCGATAAACCCAACGAACGCGCCACCAGTAAACCAATCGGCACAAACGCCACCACCGAGTTTTGCACCACGCCGGTGGTGCCGAGAATGGCGAATATCACACCAAAAATAATGATAATACGCGTATCGCTAATTTTGGTACTGCGCGACAGTGAATTCAGCGCCGTAGCAATAGCACCCGTCGATTCGATCACCGCTAATAACCCGCCGGTAAACAGAATCAGGAAAATGATCGGCGCGGCTTTGATCACCCCTTGCACAATCGCCATAAAGATTTCGCCGGGATAAACGCCCGAACGCGCGACTTCATGCAAACTTCCCTTGATGGCGAAAGTAATGCCATTGCGGGTTTCATGATCAAACTTACCCGCCGGAATAATCCAGGTCGCCACTGCCGCCAGCACCAGAATAATAAACAGCAGCAGATAAGGACTTTGCTCGGTTTTCGCTGCTGGCGGTTGGCGCAGCGTATTTTTCTCCACATTAACCTGAGACATGCGCATCACCTCCGAGGATTAAGCCTGCCACCAGCGCCGCGCGCGGAGCAATATCGGCAATAATGATATGTTCATGACGTGCATGAATACCTGCGCCGGTTGCGCCTAAACCATCTAACGTTGGAATGCCCAACGCGGCAGTGAAATTGCCATCGCTGCCGCCACCAACCGCTTTGCCTTCCACCTCGAAACCAAGCTGTAAGGCAACCTGCTGCGCACGCTCCATCAGCACCAACGATTCCGGCGTTTGGCGCATCGGCGGGCGCGATTGTGCGCCGCTAATATGCAACGTGATGCCGGATAAATGGGGTGTGATCTGGCTGATTTCGGCGTGAATGCGCTCGGCTTCTGCTTCGCTGGTAACGCGCGTATCAATGCCCAACACCGCTTTATCCGCCACCACATTGATGCGGTTGCCGCCACGCGCAATTCCCACATTGACGGTGGTGCCGCGCTCCGGCGCGTTTAAGTTGTGCAAGAACATGATCTGAAGCGCCATTTCTTGTACCGCGCTGATGCCCTCTTCGGGATTGTTCCCGGCGTGCGCCGCTAATCCGTTGATGGTGATTTCATATTGTCCGGTACCTTTGCGTGCTGTTTTCAGTGCGCCCGATCCCGCCACCGCAGGCTCAACCACCAGCACTTGCGCCGATCCCAGGGCGTGCTGCGATAACCAGGCGCTGGAGCTTGGGCTACCGACTTCTTCATCGCTGCCGCAGAGAAACACAATGCGTTTGCCCGCCAGTAAATCGTGCTGTTGCAACGCGCGTACCGCCCAGATGGCCTGCACCAGACCGGCCTTCATATCCAGCACGCCAGGACCGTAAAGCTTGCCGTCTTCTTCACGCATCACCAACTCACCTTCATCCCAAACGGTATCGAAATGCCCGAGTAACACGGTTTGCTCGTCACCGCTTCCCAGCGTGAATTTCAGGTGATTACCGTAGTGCGGCTGCTCATCAATCTCTGCTGCTACGCCCAAACGTTTGGCAAACAGCGCTTGTAAGACTTCGCCACAACGATCCACGGCGGCTTTATTCATTGATGGTGATTCCGCTGCGACCAATTCCCTGATATCCATAAGAATTTCATCGGCATGTTGTTGCAGGTAATTTTTTATAGTTTTCATTTGTACTGCCCTCGCATAGTGAATCTCCGAGTATGGAGATAAAAATGCGCTTAAAAAATGGAGATAAAAGGCTATTATTGTTGACCTCAGATCAACAGATAGGAAAAACCTATGGCGATGCTGCTCTATCCAGAAAAATCCATAAGGTATCTGTATGAAGTGGGCAATTACGGCGGTATTCGTCGCGCGGCGGAAGCCCTGGATGTTGATCCCGCCGCCATCAGCCGTCAGTTATCGCAACTGGCGCGTGAGATGCAGTTGCCGCTGTTAGAGCGACGTGGCCGTAATGTGGTGCTGACCGAAGCCGGCAAGTTATTGGCTGAAGATTACGCGCACACCCATCAGCGGCGCAGCCAGTTGGATCGTCAATTAAAAGATCTGCGCCACAAACGCGGTGGCTCGATCAAATTACGCGTCGGTCAGGGCATGGTGGATGAAGTCGTCAGGCATGTGTTACAGCCGTTTTCGCAAACTTATCCCGACGTGTTTATCGATATCCTGTCGGGCGATATGCAAACCACCGTGTCGCTGATTGCCAAAGGCGACGTTGATATGGCGGTGGGTTTTGGCCCGATTGGCCCTCCCGGCCTGAAGTGTTTGAGTTTTCACCGCGGACCCATCTGCGCGGTGGTGCACAGCCAACACCTAATCGCGGATTTCCCGCAAATTGAAGTGGCCGAACTGGTTAATTATTCGTTGATTGGTATGGACAAAAATTTTGGCATTCAAAGTTATATGAATGCCATGTTCAGTCAGGAAGGATTTATATTCAGCCCGGCTTATAGTTGTAATCTGTTTTCCAGCGCTATCGCCCTGAGCCAGGCTGGCATGGGCATCGCGTTTATGACCGCCAAAGTGGTTGAAGACGACCTCATCGCCAAGAACTTAGTCGCCGTGCCGATTCACCATCGCATCGCCCGCGAAAGCCAATGCCACTTATTACGCAGCGCCGATCACCGCTTCACGCCCGCAGCGCAGCATTTGTGGCAATTGCTGGTGACGTTTTTTGAAGGTACGGCGGGAGCGGTTTAATTAATGCTTATTTGATTACAAATTTAATAATGGCTGCGGTGCTTTGAACCAGGCATGATGTTGCTGATCGAACATTAAAGGGGCCACACGACTAATTGATGTACGCTGATGATAAATTTAACTGAAACACGACGCGTCACAGCGCGTTAGAGTTTGCGTCAATGTGTTGGCTTGAGCAGATGTTGTTATACTTGTCATACCCAAAGTCAAATCAAAAGAGCAGATAATATTACGCATCAAGTATCCCTACAATAAAAAAACACCCTTTTTATCGACATACTCATATGAAACTTTAGGTTTTTATCATTGACCGAAATTTCGCCATGCAAGTGCGTGAGTTAAGAAAACAAAATAATAAGAAATAAACACATTAATAACGAGTTGTTCTCCCAACCGCAAGGGTTGGGATTCTCGTCTACTAAATTAGTCCTAATGACTCAGGTAAATCCTTCACGAACTCACTTTTATCTCCGGTATATTCTGCTGATATGGCTAAGAAGTCCTTGGCAATATCTTGCCTGTCCTCCGTGTCTAGTAGCTGTAATTCTGCTGCGATTTGCTCCATCATCTCTACAGCAGTATCTGCATCCAGCCGTTCTTCGCTTGTAAACTCGAGGAATATAGCGAGATCAGCTATGATTTTTATTAGTTTAATGTTGCTATTCATTGACAACTTTCACCTCTATATTCTTAATTCCTAGCTCATCAAACATCTTCTGAGCACGGTTTGCTTGTACTTGGTTTGTAACTTCCCAACGCCCCGTCATTCCGTTATTTTTCAAAGCATCTGATTGTCGCAAGGCTTGATCTTTAGCTTTCTGAGTTGTAACAACAGATATTTTTCTGTCTACCATTACATTCCCATCAACACCATCAAAACGAACAGGTTTGCTTTTACCGTCAGCATCAATTCGATCAATACTCGGGGCTTGTCCTTTTTGTGTTTCAATGTTGGAACGAGCACCAGGAGCGGAATCATTATAATCTTTGGCTCGCTGACTCATACTGGCATTTTCATCAACCCATTTAACTTTTATCTCATCACTGGCCTTGTTAATCAGCTTAGACGCAGATTCAAGATCACCTTTCGCCAGCGCTTTCTCTGCTGCCTTAAGGATTTTACCTGCTGCATCTCCCACGCCCGGAAGCAGACCAACGACCGCCGCCAGATAGCCTATAGCTGAATCAGCTTCCGCAAAACCTTTGATATCACCGACCACCGGCACAAAATCAGCACCGAACGATGTCGTATCTTCCAGCGCTTCCCTGCGTTCATCGTACATTTTGGCTGAGCAGGTTTCTGCACTTAGCCCGCCGCAGTTTTCTTTTTTATAACGCTCGTTCTCCGCCTCAACGTACTCCGCGGCCTTTTGCTCCAGCGTCTTGCCTTCCGATTGTGCCTGCGCAATATCACTGAGCGCATTATTCTCCACCGCATTCTTCCCGGCCCCGGCTCCTGCCCCAACCCCCATCGACGAATTCGACGCAATCCCGCCTGCCATGCCTGCTGCAATCTGGCTCAGGCTGCTGATGATCTGCTTCTGATTTTCTGTCAGGCTGCTGATGTCTGTGTCCGGATACATCACTTTTACGATCGCCCGCGCAGCCAGCTCACCACCTGCTGCGCCAGCCGCACCCGCTGACGCAGAGCTGCCGGATATCTGTGCCAGCACAGCGCCGGCAACTGCGTGGGCCATGGTGTTAGCCAGCAGATTGAAGTTCTCGGTACCGTCAGCGTTGTAGGTAGTCGTAGCCTGCTTGATGGCGTTAGCAATATACGGAGCCATCACCCCGCTTGCGGCCGCGCCGAGATTGCTGGCACTCAGTCCGCCGAGCGCACCGGCAACCGCCGTTGCCGCCATCGAATAGGTGCCACCGGTGCCCCACAGTGCCGCGACTGACTGATAACCCGGATCCTGCTGAATTTTCACATTCAGCTGCTCTGGAGTCAGATTTGCATAGTCGGGATGTTCTTTTAGCAGTCGCGCTTGAGCTTCGGCAGATGCGGCGCCCATTTTGTACACTTTAACATCACCGACAACCCGGCCCGCCAGTTCCTGTACGCCCTGTGCAAACGCCATCTGGTTCGCGACTTTTTCTTTGTCGAAGATTTTGCCGATACTGCCGTTCGCGTTGTCTGTATCGCGGCTCAGCGTTGCCACATCCTGCGTCTGGTTCTGCGCGTTGCGCACCGTAATCGTACCATCCGCTACAGCCGAACGCGTGGTACCGGAGGCGCTGTCGCTCATGTTGACCACTGACGGCAGCGCTCCGGCAGCATAATGCTCTCCGGAAGGCATTGGCGTCTTGCTGTAACTGCCGTTGAAGCCGATGGCAGAACTGCTGGCGTGGTAACTGGCATGATTATCAATGCTGTCCCAGCCCAGTGTGCCAGTTGACAGCTTGTTATTCGCAGCATCCGCCGTCGAGGCAATTACTGCTCCATTAAGCTGTGTGTGGTTACCCACGAAGATGTCATAGCCGCCGTTGCCCGCAAACAGACCGCTCTGGTCGCCGACGCTGGCGTATTCGCTATTGACCTTGCTTTTGCTCAGGCTTAGACCGATCGAGCCCGTCATCGAGCCAAAGGTGAAGCTAAAGCCCCCGCTGGCGCTCTGCTGCTGGCTATGATAACTGTCGGTATCTTGCAAGCTGGTCAGCGTCAGGTTGTTGCCCGCGTTCACGCTGATGCTGTTACCCAGCGCCTGGGCGCCGGACAGCAGCGTGTCGTTGCCGCTGCTGAGCGTCATGTTGTCTTTGGCATTGACGCGGCTGTTTACGTATTCGGTGCTGCTGCCATTCTCCGAGCCGCTGGCCATGTAGCCGCTGGCCTGTACGCCGATGCCGGTTTCCTGACCTATGGCAATGTGAACACCAGCGCTCCAGCCTGAAGATTTGTTGCTGCTCTTTTGATCCGTGTTATTGCTGGCGGCAACCAGATTCAGGTCATGTGCGGCGGCAAGCGTCACGTTGTTACCGGTGATGCCGCTGCCTGCCAGTATCACGTCGCCGCTGGTGCCGTTGTTGCCCGTCGCCACCACGGCGACATTGCCGCCGCCGCTAAGTGAACTACCGCTAACAGTGTTACTGATGTATTCGGATGAAGATTTGCTTTTGCTGGCCCCCACGCTGAGCGAAATTTTAATGCCCGCGTTATTCATATCGCCCTTTGCCAGTGCTGTAGCGGATTGCGTAGCGCCTTGTGACATCGCCCAGCCACTCTCCAGCGCCTTCACAGCGCCCAGAGCCTTCAAACGATCATCACCTGCCTCACTGGCGGCCTTTGCCTGGGAACCCAGACTCAGCAGCGCGTCGGTGATGGGGCTGGTCAGCTGCAGCGTCAGGCCACTCTGCTTCTGCTCAAAGCTCTGATGGCGCGTTAACGTGTCGTTGCCCGGATCGATAGTGACCGAGCCGCCGACCAGGCTGATGTCCTGCCTGGCAATCACATCCGATCCCGCTACGTGCGCGTCATGACCCGCAACCAGCGTTACGTTGCCACCCGTGCTGCCAACGGTACTGGCACTCTGACTTTCTGTCGTACCGTCCTGCTTAAGCTGCTGTTTGGAGGATGCGCTGCCAAAAGTGACCCCAATCCCGCCACCGCTAAACATGCCGCTCTTCTTAGTTTCACTCAGCCGATAGCTGCTCTGGGTATCGGTTGCTGCAGTAATTGTGAGATCGTTGCCAGCTTTAAGACCAACATTGTTTTCACCGACAACAGTGGAGCCTTTTAGAGTCAGGTCATTACCCGCGACGATTGAAATCTGGTCGCCATTTAGCTGAGAAGCTTTTCCAGTGGTTGAGCTGTCTTCGCTGATGGTGTGAGTAGTTTTCTTGCTGAACAGGCCTTTTTTGGTTTTAGTTTCTTCCTTGTAGGCATAATCACTTTCCGTCGCCGTGGTGATCTTTACGTCGTGGCCGGCCTGTAATCCAATATCTTTGTTTGCGGTGATGCTTGCGGCCTGAGTGGTGATGTCATTTCCGGCAAGCATCGTCGTGCTGCCGCCACTGACAATTTCAGTGCCCTGCTGAAGCACTGCTTCGTTGATAACCGTTTTTTTACTGCCCCGTTCACTGTCTCCGGAGCGGCTTTCAACTGCATTCAGATTGATATCACGCCCCGCCTGCAGGCCAACATCGCCTTCGGCTGCCAGCGCTGCCGCCTGGCTAGTAATATCCTGCCCGGCTTTTAATGTCAGATTGCTGCCGCTGGAAAGTGTTGTGCGCTCGGCACCTGAACTATGCGTTTCCTTGTTACCTGTTTTACGGCTTTCGCTGGTTTCGATGCTGTTGAGACTGAGGTCGTGCCAGGCGTTGAGCAGCAGATCGCCACCTGCGTTCAGTGAGGCGCCGGTGATATTGATATCGTTGCCCGACTTCAGGCTGAGCGCATCCAGAGACGTAATCGCCGCCGTCTGGCCAAGCAGCGTCTTGCTTGCCTGCACAGGCCCGCTGCCGCCGATCGTCCACTGCGAACTTGCGGTAGTGTTGTTGATGTCACCGTTAACGCTCTCCAGCGCCACCTTTTTACCGCTGATTGTCGAGCTGACGTTGTTAATGTTATTCAGCGCTCTGAGATTCAGCTCGCCGCCGGCTTTAATCAGCCCGGCGTTGAGGTTGTCGATAGTATTCTGGCTGTTGGCGCTGACAGCGTTCTGCGCCACGATAGTGCTGGCGCTGTTGGTGATGTTCCCGCCAGAGAGCGTCACGTTGTTCCCGGCAATCACGCTGCCGTTGTTCATCGCCGCATCTTTTTCGGACAGGTACACTTTTGGCACCATCACCGTCTGACCATTCACCGAGGTGGCCTCCCACCAGATGATGCTCTTATCCAGTGAAGCAACCTGATCCGCGGTAAGCGACACGCCAAACTGCAGGCCTAAAGACTGCTGTGACGCGGCGGCGTTATCCATCAGATAACGCATCTGGTCCAGATCGGAACCCACGCCATTCAGATAGCGGCTGCCGGTCTGGTTAAGTACGGTGTTGCTGACGTAACGCGTATCAAATGCCGCATCGCCGAGGAAGCGGTAATCGTTGTCAGGCTTGAGGTTCAGCCTGTCCAGCAGATAGGAGGAGCCGAGGAAAGTGTTAACATCGGTATATTGCTGACGGCTTTCCTGTGGCGCGCTGCCAGGCTGTTTACCCAGCAACTGATTAAGGTCACCAAACAGGCTGGCGTCCAGCTGCCCCAGACCGTTTAATTTCGGGTTGATGGTGATGAGATACGGGCTGTTGTTATCACTGGCCACGAAGAAGCCAGTGCCGCTGGTTGGTAGCGGGTATGCGCTGGTATCGACATTTGAAGATGCATAGTTTTTGAGTGTTGCAGGGACCACTGTAGCGCCCGTTGCAAGGCTGCCAGCGTTGCCCAGGTTAGCCTGACCTTTTTGCGTTCCGGACTGGTCAGCGAGTGAAGCGCTAACTGGCGCTGAGGAGTCAAGTGCGGTACCGCCGTTCACCTGCTGCAGTGCATTTTGCAACTGATCTTGCCATGCAGGAGAGTTCACTGCGACTTTGTCTGTAGCAGCGAGTTGCTGACGCTGCTGAGCATTGACCTGACTGACAGCAGCAAGGTTATTCAGCAACGGCGCGGCAATGGTTGTGCCGGACCAGCCTGCAAAAGGCGCCAGGTTGGTGTTGCTGATATTTTGGCTGAAGTTAGCGTTGATATTGCCGCTGGCTTGGATGATGGCGCGATAGGCGATACCATCGGTTACCTGGACATACTCAGGTTGCCCTGTAATTTCAAATTTAAAGGGTTTGACATTAGATAGCTTGCCATATTTAACGTCTTGGTAACATCCCAACCGACTCTGGGCTGAACAATCATATGTTTGCCAGGTCTGGAAGCTGCCTGAAGTTGCAGAGTTATTGTTGAGCGTACTGCCAGATAGATGTGCATCACGCCCAGCAAGAATGTTGCTGGCATTATTTTCTAGGGTGCCGGCTAATAAGTTTATATCTTGACTTGCAGAAATTCTTGCGGCGCTGCCATTAGCAATCGCACTAATAACCTTTTCACCAACCAGCACTTTCTGCTGCCATTGATCTTTATTAAGCGTCAATTCATATGTTGGATAGCAGTTGTCATTTTCACCTGCGCAGATTTTGTCGATCAAGTAGGTATATTGGGATTCATTAAAATACGAAAACGGCAGATCGATAGAGGCGGCATTGCCGTTGTAATACTGATGATCTTCCTCAACAGCACTGTACCCGTCTCTCTGATTCAGCAGATGCCCGGTTTTAATCGTAATATCGCCATTCTGCGACTCAATGGTTCCCGAAGTATTGATCACCTCGCCATTGGCATTCCCCGCCGCGTCGCGTTGCATCCACAGGCTGTTGCCTGCCAGCATATCGCCACGCTGGTTTTTAATGCTGTTAGCGTACAGGTAGAGATTCTGGCCGGCGTAAAGCAGTGCCGTGTTCACAATGCTGCCTGGCGAGGAAATGGTGAGGCTGCCGCGCGTGCCGGTGAAGCCATTGAGTGCTACGTCGCTGCGGCTGGCCAGCGTAATGTTGCCGCCACCCTGCAGCGAGCCTGCGCTGTTCATATTGATGCGCTGACCGCTCAGGCTGCTGTCGCCGGTTCCGGTGGTGAGCTGGCCGTTGTTCGTCAGATCGCCGCCTGCGCTCAACGTCAGCGCCTGCCCCTGTAACGTGCCCTGGTTGTCAATCGCACCGTTACTGCTGATAGTCAGGCGATTGCCTGCGGCCAGCGTGTTGCGTGCAGTAAAGCCGTTAATCAGTTTCAGCGTGGCGTCGCCAAGCGCCACCACCTGTCCCAGCTGATCAAAACCGGTGCTCTCCAGCAGCAGATTGCCACCGCTGAACAGCTTTCCTGCTGCCTGCTGCGTGACCTGGCTGGCCTTCACGTTAAGCTGATTAGCGCCCAGCAGCGTGCCGCTGTTATTGAGCTGGCCATAATTAACCGCAAGTGAGCCACCCTGCGCAGTTCCCTGATTCAGCAGTTGCGAGCCGGTTAAGGTTCCCTGCTGATCGGCCAGCAATGTGCCGCTGTTGCTGGCGTTGGCAGCATTCAGCGTCAGTAGCGCTGCCTGCAACCAGCCGCTATTGATTAGTTGAGGCGTGGTGAACGTGAGCTCACCCGCAGACAGCATTTTGCCACTGTTGATCGCGCTGCTGCTGGCGGTGATGCGGTTAGTTGTCCCCTGAATCAGGCCGTAGTTATACAACTCAGGCGTGGTCAGCGTCAGACCGCTCTGGCTTATCAGCGTCCCGCTATTGTTGTTGGTGATGCGGCCACGGGTGGTCAGCAACAGGCTCTTATCACCCTGCAACCGCCCGTTGTTAGTCAGTGTTCCAGTGGTGATCGTCAGATCACCACCCTGAATGCGGCCATCATTGCTAGCCGTCGCCGCCTGAACATCCAGTTTGCCACCTGATAACAGCGCGCCATTTTGCTGCTGCGTCAGCGTGCCGCCGAGCACTGCCGTCAGTCCGTTAACGCCGGAGATTTCTCCGCCGTTGCTTAGCGTCGTGCCTTTCAGCGTCAGGTTTCCGGCAATCCATTGTCCCTGATTAGTGAGGCTGAGGGCGTTGAGCGCGGCGTTGCCGTTGGCGGTGATTTTGCTGCCCGTGGCGGACGTAAGCGCATCGCTGAGGTTGAGCGTCAGATCGCCCGCGCTCTGAATAGCGCCGTTGTTGGCAAGGCGGGTGGCGTTCAGCAGGATTTGTTGTCCCTGCCAGCTGCCGTTATTGGTGATGACATCACCGGCAATGTTCAGCATGCCCTGCGTCAGCAGCTGACCGCCAGCATTGTTGTTTACTTCACGTGCGGGCTGCGACTGTACCGCCAGCATGCGGAAACCACGGGCCTGCGTCGGACCGAAAGTCAGTGATTTCAAGCCAATCAGACTGCCCTGATTGGTCACGCTGGCCGGGGTAATCGCCAGCGTTTCGCCCTGCACGCTGCCGCTGTTATTCAGCGTGCCGCCACTCAGCGTCATCGCTTTATTCGCCAGCAGCGAGCCGCTGTTGTTCAGGTTCTGCGAGCTGACCTGTGCCGTGCCCTGCGACAGTATTTCGCCGCTGTTGCGCAGCTCACCCGCAACGTCAGCTGACACGCCTGCGGTGCCCAGCAGCGAGCCCTGATTCTGCCAGTCACCCGCGCTGATTTGTGCATTGTCGCCCTGGATTGTCCCTGACGTGTTGAGGTCAGCAGCGTTCAGCAGCAGCTCACCGCCGGTCAGCGTTTTGCCGCCAGCGGCCTGCGTTAAAGCGCCGTCCGACTGCGCATTCAGCGCGGATGTTCCCTGCCATAAGCCACTGTTGCTGAGGCTGCTGCCGCGTAACATCAGACGATCGGCCAGCACTTTACCGCTGTTTTGCAGGTTGCCCGCCGTCAGGCTGGCGTTGCCGCCCGCAGTCAGACTGCCACGGTTATCCAGCAGCCCGTCAGACTGACCTTTTAGTGAGTCAATTCCGTAGACGGTGCCACTGTTGGTCAGCGAGCCAAACTGATAGTCAATGTTGTTGCCCTGCAACACACCGGCGTTATCCGCTGTTGTGCCCTTCAGCGCAAGAATACCGTTGCTCAGTAGCTGCCCCGCGCTCAGGTTGCTGAACTGCCTGAAATCCGCGCTGAGTCCGCTGTCACCCTGTAGCAGGCTTTGATTCTTCAGCACATCACCTGAAGCGTTCAACTGCTGTGCCGCAATCGAACCACTGTTGTTCAACGTGCTCGCCTGAATATCTGCCTGGCGCTGCGCAAGCAGAACGCCCTGCCCGCTGTTGTTCAGCGTGCCGCTCAGGTCTGCTTTCAGACTGGTTGCGGTGATGCGTCCGCTGTTGATCAGGTCACGGCCATTAATGCTTAAGTCATCCGCCACCTGTAACAGGCCCGCATTGGTCAGTTGCTCAGGTGAAAGCGTAAGCGAACCACCGCTGATAAGCTGACCGCTGGCGGCGTTGGAGATATCCGCGCTGTTCAGTAAGAGCGAGCGGTTACCCTGCAGCAGTCCGGCGTTGGTCAGCTGAGGAGCCGTGATGCTGAGACGGTTGGCCGCCAGCGTACCGCTGTTAGTGATGTCGTTGCTGATGAGGGCAAAATCGTTCTGGCTCAGCAGCGTGCCGCTGTTATCCAGCGCGCCGCTCAGAGTGCCAAGGAACTGCGTGGTCGCCTGGGCGCTGCCGGCGTTCTGCCAGCTTTGCAACCGCATATCAAGCGTGTCGGCCTGAATGCTGCCGTGATTATCCAGGCTTCCAGCCTGAGCCGTCAGCGTGCCGGCACTCAGTAACTGGCCGCTGGTTTTATTACTGAGCTTATCGCCCGTCACGGTCAGCGCATCACTGCCCTGAATCAGCCCGCTGTTAACTAAGTCTCCCTGAAGTGTGAGCGCCTGCGCCAGCAGCCAGCCGCTGTTATCAACCGAATCTGTTATGAGCTGTAAGCTCTGCTGACCGAGGATTTTGCCGCTGTTATCAAGCGTTGCGGCGTTAAGTACGCCATCACCCGCACTCAACGCGTTGCCGCTGTTATTCCAGCGGCCCGCCGTCACCGCCAGCTGTTGTCCCTGCAGCTGGCCACGGTTAGTGAGCGAGTCTGCTGCAATGGTCAATTTGCCGTCACTCAGTAACGTGCCGCTGCTGGTTATCGCCTTGCCGCTGGCCTGCAGCGATTGTTTGCCCTGTAACGTGCCGCTGTTGTTCAGCGTGCTGACATCAACATTAATTGTTACTGCGGCGATTTGACCGTCATTGGTCAGCGCAGCGTTTTGAAGACTGAGGTTGTTATCCGCGAGCAGCAGGCCGCCCTGCTGATTGTTCAGCTGCGTGTTTGAAGCAAACAGGCTGGCAGCGTTGATTTCACCGCTGTTGGTCAGCGCGGCGCCACTCAGCGTCAGCCCGGCCTTGCTGGTGATGAGCCCGCTGTTACTCAGCTGCGGCAGATTGAGCGCAAAGCTGTTGTTCGAACTCAGGGTGCCGTCCGCCAGATTATTCAGGCGGTTGCCGCTGTAGGTCAGCGCTTTGCTGCCCTGAATCAGCCCGCTGTTGTCAGTTTGCACGCTGCTAAGTGAGAGCACCGGCGCGGACAATACGCCCTGATTGAGCAAGCTGTCGCTGCTGAGGGTGAGATTCTCTGCGCCGGAGATAGCCGCGCCCTTACCATTCTGCAGGCTGCTTGAAATGATGCCGGTGGTGTTACCGGCCAGCATGCCGCTGTTATCGAGTTGTTTGGCCGAGATGTTGAGGTTTTTTCCGGCCGTCAGCTGGCCGCTGTTGCTGAGCCGATCCTGCGCCTGCAACCGGATATCGTTACCGGCTTTTGCGACGGCATTACTGTCCGTGACAACGGTTGCGCCACTAAGCTGTACATCACGTCCTGCCGTGATGCTGACGCCATTGGTGGTGAGATTCCCTTTCGCCGTAACGCTCACTCCGGCGTCGCTGACCAGCGTCCCTTTGTTGAGCGTTGCATCCTGCTGTGCACTGAGCGCGACCTGTCCGGACGCTTTGTTTTCGCCACCAAGCGTCACTGATTCAGCGTTCGCCGTCAGCGCGCCGCTGCTCAGGCTGTTATTCAGCGTCAGTTTGCCATTCGCATTGAGCTGAATATCACCCTGTTTTGCCACCAGGTTGCCGAGGTTTACGCCAACGCCCTTCTCACTCGATACCAGATGAATGCGATTGGCATACATGCCGCCAAGCGCGCCGGTATCCACCGCCACCGACGGCGCCGCACCTTCACCGGCAATCGGCGTGACGGAACCATTCGCACCCACGCGGTTTGCCCCGACCGTCACCGACAAATCTTTCGCATGGATTCCGGCGTTGATCTCCGTTGCGCGCGCGACGATCGATACCGCATCGGCGCTGCTGCCGTCCAGTCCCTGACCTTCGACGATCACCGATCCCTTCGTCACCTCCAGCGCAGCCAGATTGCCGTTGGCATCCAGCTGCGGCTTACCGGTGGTCAGCGTGACGTTTGGCGTGTTGATAAAACCGCAGCCGTTACAGGTAATGCCGTACGGGTTGGAGACCATCACGTTAGCGGCTTTACCCGCCACTTCGGTGTAGCCCTGCAATTGTGAGCGATTGGCGCCAACCACTTCGTTGATGATCGCCTGCGCTTCGTGTCCGGCTTTCAGGTTGGGGTTGTTCTGGATCAGGCCGCCAAGCTGCGTCTGGGTAAGCTGCCCCGTGGCGTTATTGAGGATTAACCCTTCTTTGCCAACGTTGTACTGCTGATACTGGTTATGCGAAATCCCGGCGCCGTTGGGCGTGGCGATATTCACCACCGGTACGCCGTTGCCGGCAGCATCCATTTTCGTTCCTGGCGTTACCGGCGTAATTTGCGCGGCGACAGCAGGCAGCATCGGCTGGACCGCCACCAGATAGCAAATCAGATAGCTCAGCGCGCGACGGGCGAGGGAAACGGGTTGACGATCGTCCATAATCTTTGCCTCTTAGAAAACCAGCCCGACGCGGGCGTAAATGCTGAGGTGATCCGGCTGGAGATGGCCGGGATAGCTAAGCGGAATGCCGACGGTGTACTGGGTGTAGAAGTTACGGCCGCGCGTGCTGAGACCTACCGCGCTGCCCCACAAGGTGCCGGTGGACTCGCGGTTCTGCGCGTCGCGCTTTAACCAGCCGCCGTCGATGGCGGCCAGCGCGCTGACGTCGCCGAGAACGGGTAGCGTGAACAGGCTGTAGCTCAGCTCGTTGCGCAGATAGCCACCGGCATCTCCGGAGAGATACTGCTCCTTAAAACCGCGCACCGAGCTTTCGCCACCCAGCGTCAGGCGTTCGCTGCCGTACAGCCGATCGGGCGACCACTGGCCGTAAATGCTGCTCAGCAGCCACAGTTTGTCAGCCAGCGGGCGCTGGAAACTGCCGCTGATGCTCCACCTGCGGAACTGTGCTTTGGGCAAATCGCCGGTTTTTCCCGCGTCATCTTCGGCATCAAACCACGGCATGCCGCGGCTGAACGTCGGGTTGAGCGTAGCGACGCCGCCGAGGATTTTCTGCGTGTGGTTGAGTCCCAGTTGCGCGCTGGTGATTTTGCGGCTGCTGCTCTGCAACAGGGTATGGTTGAGATAGTTGTGGCTGGAGTAGTGATTCAGGCCGAGCTGGACGCCGGTTTTGATATCGCCGTTGCGGAACAGCACCCACGAACCGTTAAGCCGGTGCGACACGTTGTCGCCGTTGCTCAACCAGGTAAAGCCGTTGTTAACGAAGCTGCTGTGATAGTTGCTCCAGCTGTAGGTGTAATCGAGTAAGCCGTATCCGTAGGGCACGCTGACGCCGGCCTGCAGGTTTTGCGCATCACGCCAGTCGCTGAAGGCGCTGCTGCGTCCGCCGCTGATAAACCAGCGGTCAGCCAGTCCCAGCAGATTGTTCCCCGTCAGCGACGCGTTGAGCTGGCCAACGCCGGTGCTTTTCTGTCCGCTGTTATCAAACCCCAGCGATGCGCTGAGCGGGAATTCCGGTTTGGCCGTTAGATTGACGACCGAATAACCGGTTTTAGGCGATGGCTGTATTTCAATCTGCACCGGCGTCGCGCGCACGCGGTTAATCTGCTCCATGCCCTGCTCAATATCGCGCAGGTTAAGCACCTTGCCTTCCAGACCCGGAAACGCCATCCGTAATGAACGCGGAAGCTGGCCGTCGAGACGAATGGCGTCCAGCTTCCCTTCCAGCACCGGAATAATTAACTGACCCTGCGATAAATCCTGTTCAATTAAAAATGCCCGGCTGGTGATATAGCCGCGCTGCATATACCAGTCAGAAATGGCATGCACCAGCGAATTAATTTCGGTTAAGTTCAGGCAGCGATGAATATAAGGAGCGGCCAGCGATTGCTGCTGACTAACAGAAATCAGCGTGGCGTTGCGAATAGCGATTTGCTGCACCGGAAAGCAGGGGCCGGCCTGAGCGGAATCCGCTGCTGGTGTGCTCTGCGGCGCGGTAGCATTCCACAATGCGTCACGCTGCTGCTGGTCATTTTGCAAACGTTGCTGTTGCTGGTTTTGAATATAATCACGATCGCCGGGATTTAACGGCGCCGCCAATGCAGAAGTTGTGATCAGACCGACGCTCAGCGCCAGTGACATCCCTGTTTTTGCCATCATAATAAGACTTAAGCGAAATTGATTGTAAGATTTGTGTAAGCTCTTTTGTGCAGAATATCACCTTAACAATAAGAAAGTTCCTGGCTTATTATAAAAATATTAATTCCCTGATTATTCAATTTTAAAAATCATGAAATCCCTCCTTAACACAAATAGGCAGTCATTCCTTAAGTTTAACCAATAATACTTACATTGGTGATTACGCATGCCAGGTGTAATGGTGAAAAAAATGCATATATAGAGTGAGGATTTTCACTGCATTGATTAGAAATCTGCGGGTAAGGCGGTTGGATGTGCCCTAACTGAGGCATAAGCGCCTGAATTTTGTTGTTACATTATAACATACTTTAGGCCCAGAAATGGTTGAACTGATCCCCAAATCCATCCTCTTACCTAGGGCTGTCAATTTACAGGCAAGTGATTTAGTTGTTAATTATAAGAACGAGGAATACATGTTTAAAAAGGGTTGGGTTAAACAGTTTTATCTACCGGCGTTTATTTCGCTCTATATCGGCGTACTGCTTAATATTCCGATTTTTATCCGCCGCTATACGCAATTGCAGTTTGATAATACCCTTTCATTAGTGACTGAGGTCATCGCTGCATTTTGTTTGGTGATGCTATTAACGTTGTTAACCTCATTAACCGGAAAATATCTGTCGCGCGTATTGATGACCATGCTGGTAATTTTCTCCAGCGCGGCCAGTTATTACATGATTTTCTTTAATATTGATATTGGTTATGGAATCATCGCCGCCGTTTTAGCCACCGATTCACTGGATCTTTCTAAGGAATCCGTTGGCTGGCACTTTGTGCTGTGGATGGTAATTATCAACGTCATTCCGCTATGGCTAATCTGGCGCGGAGTGCGCAGTAATACCGTTTCAAATATCAGCAAAAAGCGTTATTGGTCTTATAAAACCATCGCCATTGTTATTGCCGCGTTAGGTTGCTGGTTGCCATTGAATTTAATGGGTAAGGTGCAGGATGAGCAGGATAAGAAAAATAATCGCATGATGGCCAGCTACGGCGGCATTGTTGCCGGCACCTATTCGCCTTCTAACTGGTTATCGGGCGTTGGCTTGCTGGCATACAGTTCATTCAGTCAGGCTGAAGACAACCGTAATCTTTACGATCCCGCTGAGCACTTTAAATACGTTCCACCAAAAAATGCGGATAATTTGTATATTGTGTTTGTGATTGGTGAAAGTGCCCGCCGCGATCATATGGGTTTATACGGTTACGATCGCGATAATACACCTTATCTCGATCACGAAAAAAACCTCGTTCACTTGCAGGGTTATTCTTGTGATACCTCAACCAAGCTCTCGCTGCGCTGTATGTTTGTCAGAGAAGGCGGCGCCTCAGAAGCTCCGCAGCGCACGCTGAAAGAGATGAATGTTTTCACAGTGATGAAGAAGCAAGGTTTCTCGGAAGATCTCTATTCCATGCAGAGCGAAGCCTGGTTCTATAACAAAGTCATGGCCGACAGTTATTCAATGCGCGAATCTATTCAGGCGGAGAAGCGTAATGTCGGTAAGCCGGTGGATGATATGGCGTTAATTAATGAACTGCAGGACTCCATTCAGCGCCATCCGCAGGGTAAACATATTGTAATTCTTCACACCAAAGGCTCACATTATATGTATACCGAACGCTATCCACGTGCATTCGCGCGTTACACACCGGAGTGTCAGGGCATTGATGATGCCTGTAGCACGCAGGAGATGATCAACTCTTACGATAATAGTCTTTTGTACACTGATTATTTCCTTAAGCAGACTTTCGATAGCCTGAAAGATAAAAATGCCATCGTGTTTTATGCCTCCGATCACGGAGAATCGATTTCCGACAATCTGCATTTCCACGGCACGCCACGCGATCATGCGCCGATGGCGCAACGCACGGTGCCAATTATGGTTTGGGCATCCGATAAGTTTTTAAGTGACAGTAATAACAAAGCGTCATTTGCCAAACTGCAGCAATTGCAGAACGACAAAACGCCGGTATTCCATGAGAAGTTATTCGACTCGATATTAGGCTGCGCTGGCTTTACCTCACCGGATGGCGGAATTAATTCGCTCAGGAACTGGTGCGCGCATTAAAGCACAATCCAGGCGGCAGTTTTAGGTCCTTTAAACATGGATGTTCAACTGCTGCTGACCTTATTTGAGTACTATCACCGCATAGCGACAAGGTTGTTCCGAGTCATTCCTGAAAATACAGTCGGCGGGATCACCCAGTTCAAGACAATCACCCGTCTGCATTTCAAAGATTTTTTCGCCTTCATGAAAACTCAGTTCGCCCTCTAAAATCCAGATAAGCTGACGGCGCGACAGATAGGAAATTACCGGCATCGGCACGCTAACGCCGGGCGGCAATTCTATACTGACAAGATCGAGCGGTATTTGCCCCGGCGACACATGTCGTCGGATATATCCCGTCTCAGGATCCTGCCAAATCGGTTGCTGATGCTGTTTCAGTAATGTGCCAGTCTGCACTTCGCTCAACGCGATCAATTGCGACATGCTCATATCAAACGAACCCGCCAAACGTGCCAGCAACGTCGCCGTAGGACTGCTTTCGCCACGTTCAATTTTATGGATCATCGCCCTTGAAACGCCAGACTGCTCAGCCAATTCGGTCAGTGACCAACTGCGCTTTTCCCTTTCAGCTTTCACTTTTTTGCCAATTCGCGCGTTTAAATCATCTTCTTTAGTGGATTTTTCGTCTGACATAGTAGATATATAAGATAGTGTACGGAGGGTCTACTTTAGTGGCATACAAGCGAGGTGTCTATGGTGAACATACGTTCGGCAGTTGAAAAAGATGCACCAGTAATCACGGATATTTATAACGATGCAGTGCTGAACAGCACAGCCATCTGGAACGATAAAACGGTAGATATTGCAAACCGAATCAAATGGCTCTTGGATCGGCAATCAGCAGGATTCCCGGTTCTGGTCGCCGTAAATGAAGAGGATATCGCGCTCGGTTACGCTTCCTATGGTGACTGGCGTCCCTGGGATGGATACCGTTATACGGTCGAACATTCGGTCTATGTCCATAATGCCGCTCAGGGGAAAGGTATTGGATTGGCCTTAATGCGGTCACTTATCACGTACGCAACCACGCAGGGAAAACACGTGATGGTGGCGGGTATTGAGTCTGAAAACACACCTTCAATCGCGTTACATCGTAAGTTAGGATTTACCGACGCCGGACAGATTCATCAGGTAGGAACGAAATTTCACCGCTGGCTGGATCTGACATTCATGCAATTACGGCTGGATAACAGGGACAATCCTTAATTGACGATGACGTGCTAAATGGAGGAACTATGACGCCAGAAATCAAAACGCAACGATTAATCCTGAAGCCTCTGGAAAGCGGTGATGGGCAGGCGATGCAAATCGCCTTTCCGCGCTGGGAGATCGTGCGTTATCTCAATGCTGCCGTGCCCTGGCCTTATCCTGAAGGTGCCGCACAGAATTACGTTGATAACGTGGTGTTGCCCGCCGTTAAGGAAGGTCGAGGTTGGTGCTGGAGTATCAGACGTCAGGAGAAGCCTGAGGAATTGATCGGTCTGATCGAACTGCGCGATGCAGAAAATGATAACCGCGGATTTTGGCTGGTACCTGAGTGGCAGCAACGTGGCTATATGAGTGAAGCGTGCAACGCCGTGAATGATTTCTGGTTTAAAACGCTGGGCCGCGAAGTATTACGTGTGCCAAAAGCGGCGGTGAATACAGGCTCAGTGAAGATCTCACGTAAATCCGGCATGCGTCTGATAGAAACCGGCAAAAAAGAGTATGTCGCGGGTGTTCTCGATTATGAATTGTGGGAATTGACCCGCGAAGAGTGGCTATCACATTAACATCAAGAGGGAACGTGTTCCCTCAATGCCGTCAGTAAGCGGCTGACCAGCGGTTTGGCCTCATTTCTCCGCCATACCGCATAGAGATTCACATACAGCGCCAGCCAGGGTACTTCAACAACAATGACCGACGACGAAGCCAGCCGCGCAAGACTTCGCTGAATAAAGGTAAATCCCAGCCCTGCTTCAACACAGGAGAGCGCCGCCAGTGGTCCACTAACCTCAAGCCGAATATCAGGCGTAAACCCACTCCCTTCACACACCTCAAGCAAGCGGTTGGACACTGCCGTATTTAGACTTTGCTTATCGGCGATCCAGCGCTTCATGTGTAACTGCTCAGGTCTGGGATCCCTAATTGCCTGTTCTCCTGGCATAGCCAGCACCACCGGCTCAACTAACACGCTTTGAAAGGCAAAACAGTCATCCTCTTCGGGCTCGTTATAAACCAGTGCCAGATCCAGCGCATGATTCGCTAGCGCATCGATTTGTGCCTGTGAGCGTAAGGCATGGAGCTGTATATCAACTTTTGACGAGCAATTTAACCGGGCAAGGCTTTCAGGAAGCAGAAGTGAGTGAATGGCCGCTTCGACATAGCCAATATCAAGCCTGCCTGACTGACCATTCTTCAAACTTTTACCCAGTCCGTTCAGACGATCATGGTGCAAAAGCAATGCCTTCACTTCTGTCAGGAACTGCTTGCCCTCGGCGCTGAGATAGAGGCGTTTCTTTTCCCGATGAAAAAGTGCCACACCTAAATCATCTTCCAGTTGCTGAATCTGGCGGCTCAAGGGGGATGCTGAAATATGCAATTTCTCAGCTGCCTGACCGATGTGCTCGAGTTCGGCGACGAGAGCAAAAGAGCGCAATAACTTAATGTCCATAACTTTTCCGGTCACAACTCAGTCGAGAATGATGATAGCCACACAATAAATATTGTCGCAACATCTTAAGTAATGCGACGTTTAATTAAGCAAACAGAGTCATCTTCTATTTTTGTTATCTACATTTGACGAGGTAATTTTGACGAACGTATTCAGCACAAGGGATATCGGCAATTATAAGGTCACTGCGCTTAGTGATGGCGTGATGAAAGCCAGCCTGAGTCTGTTATCTGGAATAGAACCTGAAGCAGCGGTAAATATACAGCAACACGCCGGAATAAAAGCAGCGGATGATATCCAAATTAATAGCTATCTCATCCGTGGAACGGGACGAATAATATTGATCGATTCGGGTATGGGAAACCTCAATCATATCGGTGGAGAATTAAGACGAAACCTCCTTTTATCCGGCATCATGCCTGACGAGGTTGATACCGTGTTGTTGACCCACGCACATCCCGATCATATTGGCGGTCTGCTGGGTGAGAATGGGCGACCCGCTTACCGAAATGCAGCACTCTACATTAGCAAAGCAGAAGCAAACTTCTGGCTGGATAATGAAAAATTAACTAGCCTGAGTGAACGCGCACTGATGAATGGTTCGCTGTTTCGTCGCACGTTCGAAGCTTATTCAACTGTTCGATTTACGGAAGAAACAGCGATTGCTGAAGATATCACTGCAGTCAGCCTACCGGGACATACGCCTGGTCACAGCGGCTACCTGATAGATTCACGCGATGAAAAATTACTGATTTGGGGTGATATTACGCATTATCCGCATATTCAAATTGCCCATCCGGAAGTTTCAATCGCCTTCGATTACGATCCTGACCAGGCAGAGCAAACACGAAGAGCAATTCTTGAGCGCGCTTCACGAGAAAACCTATTGATTGCAGGTATGCACTTGGGCGTGTCTGGGTTTGCGTATATCCGCTCCCCTTCAGAGGGACATTATTTTCTGGAATATGTCTGAACCGCGAGCCGCTGTCCGCCTTAAACATACCCCATCATCCGCAGCATCGATTGCGCCTGATTCATCGCTTCCGCGCGGTGCGTCACGCCGAGTTTTTGGTACAGATTACGAATATGCGTTTTGATGGTGGTGGCCGCAACATCCAGCTCACCAGCGATCTGATCGTTGCTATATCCCGAATAGATCAGCCCCAAAACCTGCCATTCGCGTTGAGTTAGCGGGCTGGTGCGAATCAGCTCCGGCACATCGGGATGATTAATCAGGCGGCTCACAAAGCCTTCGTCAAAATGGGCAAACTTATGGCGATGATATTTATTAATCTCGCTGAGAATGCGTCTGGCGCGATGGTTATCGAGTTCATCCAGCGTGTTGAGCTGAATCAGCTGGCGCAATTGCTGCGCCATCGCTTCACCTTCAATTACGAAATGACTGACGAAACCTGTGCTGCGCGCCAGTTTCAGCGCTTCGGTCAGCGCCTGCTGTGCTTCCGCTTTGCGCTGGGTTTGCCAGTAAATCTGATTTAACAGCAGCAGATTGCGATTCATGTCGCTCATCAGGTTGAGCGCGCGCGCATTGTCATTCAGCTCATCCAACACCACTTCGGCCTGGCTCATATTTCCCAACAGAATCTGCGCGCGCGCCACGTTGCGCCACTGCCCTTGCAGGAAGTGATTATTGGCGAACTCCGGTTTTGCCGTCTGGCGCATCCAGCTGCTGGCGCTTTGGCTGTCGCCGGTCATCTGCCAGAAAATCACCCGCACCTTATCGGCATTGGCGATCCAGTCGCTGTGCAGCGATCCGTTGTTGAGCAAATTCTCCAGCCGACTCAGGTGGCTGCGCGCATTATCGAGATTGCCGCGCGCCAGTGAACACTGCACCAGCAAACCGAGGCACTGAATCTGCTGCTGCGGCTGATAGCCTTTCAGCACTTTTATCCCTTCGCGCGCCGCCTGTTCTGCTTCGTCAAGCCGGCCCCACGCCCACAACAGTTGCGCGCGAATTCGCAGCAGGAATTCATGCATCGGGAACTGTGTCAGATGCTGCTCTTTCACCAGCACAAATGCCCGCTCCTGTATCTCATATGCGGACTGTAAAAACCCCTGCGCAAAGAGAATCTCACTCTGCTGAATCAGACTCCACAACGCGTAATTCCACGCTTCCTCACGGCGCGCCATCTGCTCGGTCTGGCGCATCAGCTTCAGCGAACTGCTCAGCTCGCCTTTGCAGTGCATCACTTCGCCCAATACCGACGTCGCCACAATGCAGCTGTATTGACGGCTTTCCGGCAGCGCGTCGAGCGCCAGCATCGCCAGCCGCTCGGCTTCTTCGGCGTTACCGTCATTTATCGAAACCTGCGCCAGCAGCGCGTTAAATTCGCCGCGCAGCACATCATCAATCTGTTCGCTGCAGGAGTGCTCAAAACGCGTGAGCAAACTGCTCACCTCGGAAAACCGGTGCTGGCTTTGCATCAGCCACGCTTGTAACAGCACTAACTTTGGATTTTCCAGCAGAATCTCCCATGGCAGTGCCTTGAGAGAATCTTCCAGTAGCGTGAGTTCGCTCTGATTAAACAGCGTCCAGGCGTATTGCAGCAGCACATCGCGCAGCATCAACGCATCACCGGCGGCCAGCGCATGATGGATCGCTTCGCCAGGGAAACCCAGCCGCATCCAGCTTTCAGCCGCCGCGCGATGCAGCGCAGGCAGTTCCGCCGCCAGTTCCCACTGACAGCGCTGACGCAAGAAACTGCCAAACAGCGGATGATAGCTAAACCACTCGCCCGAGTTATCCATACGCTGCAAAAACAGGCCCTGACGTTCAATCTCCTCCAGCCGCATCTGCCCTTGTTCTTCGCCGGTTACGCAGGCGATTAGCGTATCGTTCATCGATCGCAGCAGCGCGCTTTTCAGTAAGAACTGTCGTGTGGCGCTATCCACGTTGTTCAGCACTTCCTCAACCAGATAATCCGCCAGATGGCTGGCGTTAATGCCGGAAAGACGGCGCGCGGAATCCTGGGCGGAGCTGGCACCCTGACGCGTCGAGAGCGCGATCAGCTGCAACGCCGTCGCCCAACCCGCCACGTCATCACACAAACGCCCGCTCTCTTCCGATTCCAGCGGCGTCGTCAGGCGACAATCAAAAAACTGTTTGGCTTCGTGATGGGTAAACGCCAGCTGCTGGCTGCCTAATTCAATCAGCTGTTCGCGCACGCGCAGGTTGGCAATGCCGAGCTGCGGCAGATTACGTGACAGCAGAATCAGCGTCACATTTTCCGGCTGGTTGCGTAAAAAGAAGCGCATCGCGTCGTGAATTGCGGGATTAGTGATGTGATGGTAATCATCGATGATCAGCCAAATCGGTTGCTGCCAAGCCGCCAGCTCACTGAACAACTGGGCGAACAGCGCATTCAGGTTAATGTACTGACGTTTCTGCGCCAGTGCTTCGCTGGAGGCGCAGCCGCCCTGCGTTGCCTGTTGCAGAGCCGCGATTAAGTAATCGACGAAGCGTTCAGGCTGATTGTCGCCCTCATCCAGTGAATACCAGCCCAGATTGGCTTTCCCCGCCGCCCATTGCGAGATCAGCGTGGTTTTGCCATATCCCGCCGGACTGGTCACCAACACCAAACGGTAATTGCCCGCCGCGCCGAGTTTTTGCATCAGGCGCTCGCGCGCAACCGTGTTCTCAAGGCGGACCGGTCGGCTAAGTTTGGAGGGTATTAACATCGGTAAACGCTTCTCCCTAAACGTGGCGCATCATTATTTTACGCTTCGTAATTAATAGTCACATACGTTCAGATATTCGTTTACCTAATGCAAGCTAACCCATTAAGCAGTCTTAACAAAAGCGACGGTTATCACATTCCTGTCACACTTTAAGATTTCCCTCAGCCCCTCCTCCCCGCTCATCCTCCCCGCTGAATTTGGTGCAGGAGGAGGAGCGCGTAATAGCTGACGCGCAGAATGAAGCACATTCACCTCCGCCCTGACAGGATTGATTATGAAATTTGACCGCACCCGTTTTAAACACGCGCTAACCCGACAATGGCAACGTTTTGGTCTGCACGATGCGCAAGAGATGACGCCAAACCAATGGTGGCAGGCGCTGAGTGGCTCACTGGCCGACATGCTGGCGGAGATGCCTGCGCCGCCTGCGGCCACGCCGCAGCGTCACGTTAACTACATCTCGATGGAGTTTTTGATTGGTCGTCTCACCGGCAACAATCTGCTCAACCTTGGCTGGTATGACGAGGTGAACGAGGCGCTGGCCGAGTGGAATATCACGCTGAGCGACGTGGAAGCGTGTGAAACCGATCCGGCGCTGGGCAACGGCGGTTTGGGTCGGCTCGCCGCCTGTTTTCTCGATTCGATGGCAACCGTGGGACAACCCGCCACCGGCTACGGACTCAATTATCAGTACGGCCTGTTCCGCCAGCACTTTGTTGATGGTGCGCAGCAGGAGATGCCGGATGACTGGCAGCGCGACAGCTATCCGTGGTTTAACCACAACGCGGCGTTAACTGTGCCGGTGCATCTCGGCGGCAAAGTCAGCACCCATAATGGCGTTGCGCGCTGGGAGCCGGCGGTGCAAATTCTCGGCGAAGCCTGGGATCTGCCGGTGGTCGGTTATCAGAATGGCGTCACTCAGCCGCTGCGCTTGTGGCAGGCGAAACATGCGCAGCCGTTTAATCTGCAGCGCTTCAATAACGGGGATTTTCTGCGCGCCGAGCAGCCGGGCATTGAAGCTGAAAAACTCACTAAAGTGCTCTACCCCAACGACAATCACGACAACGGCAAAAAGCTGCGCCTGATGCAGCAGTATTTCCAGTGCGCTTGCTCGCTGGCGGATATTCTGCGCCGTCATCAGCGCGCCGGTCGTAGCATTGCCAGCTTGCCAGATTATGAGGTGATTCAGCTCAACGATACCCATCCCACGCTGGCGATCCCCGAGCTGATGCGCCTGCTGTTGGATGAACACGCGCTGAGCTGGGACGAGGCGTGGCACATTACCCAGCGCACCTTTGCGTACACCAATCACACCTTGATGCCTGAAGCGCTGGAGTGCTGGGATGTGCGCATGGTGCGCGCCCTGCTGCCGCGCCACATGCTGATCGTTACCCAACTCAATGCTCAGTTGAAAAAGCAGGTTGAAGCGCGCTGGCCGGGCGACGAAGTGACCTGGGCGAAACTGGCGCTGGTTCACAATAACCAGCTGCGCATGGCCAATCTCTGCGTCACCAGCGGCTTTGCGGTGAACGGTGTGGCGGCGCTGCACTCGCAGTTGGTGGTGAAAGATCTGTTCCCGGAATATCACGCGCTGTGGCCGGAGAAATTCCATAATGTCACCAACGGCATCACGCCGCGCCGCTGGATTAATCAGTGCAATCCGGCGCTGGCGGCGTTGATCAGCCAAACCCTCGATCAGCCGTGGATCACCGATCTCGATCAGCTGAAAACGTTAGAAACCTACGCCGATCACGCCGCATTCCAGGCGCAGTATCGCGCCATTAAGCAGCAGAACAAGGTTGCGCTGACGCAATGGATCGCAGAACGCACCGGCATCCAGGTGAATCCTGAGGCGATGTTTGATGTGCAGATCAAGCGCCTGCACGAGTACAAGCGTCAGCATCTGGCGTTGCTGCACATTATCGCGCTGTGGCAAACGCTGGTGAGCGATCCGCAGGCCAACCTGACGCCGCGCGTGGTGCTGTTTGGTGCCAAGGCCGCGCCGGGTTATGTGCTGGCCAAAAACATCATCTACGCGATTAACAAAGTGGCGGCCACCATCAACAATGATCCGCGCATTGGCGATCGCCTGAAAGTGGTGTTTGTGCCTGATTACAACGTTACGGTTGCCGAGCGCCTGATTCCGGCGGCGGATCTCTCCGAGCAGATTTCTACCGCTGGCAAAGAGGCATCCGGCACCGGCAACATGAAGCTGGCGCTGAACGGCGCCTTAACCATCGGCACGCTGGATGGCGCCAATGTGGAGATCGCTGAGCAGGTTGGGCGCGACAATATCTTTATCTTTGGTCATACCGTTGATCAGGTCAGCGCGTTGCAAGCAGGAGGTTACTCGCCTGACGCGTGGCGCAAAAAAGATGCGCAGCTGGATCGGGTATTGAAAGCGTTAGAAGACGGCACCTTTAGCGACGGCGACGTCACCGCATTCGAGCCGCTGCTGCACAGCCTGAGCGCCAAAGGCGGCGATCCTTATCTGGTGCTGGCCGATTTTCGTCACTATCTCAACGCGCAGGCGCAGGCTGAAACCTTGTGGGCCGACCAGCATGGCTGGACGCGCGCCGCAATTCTCAACACCGCGCGCTGCGGCATGTTCAGCGCCGATCGCGCCATCCGCGACTATCAGCAACGCATCTGGCAGGCCGCGCGATGAACAGCACTATCACGCCAACCGCCGAAATCGCCAGCGAATACATCGACGCGCACGGCCAGCTGCAATCGGTTTCTGCCGTTACCCGCCAGCGTTTGCTGGCGGCGATGCATCCCACGCAACCGCACGCTTCGCCGCTGCCGCCGGTATTGATCGTGCAGGAAGAACAGGCGGAGATTGTGCTGCCTGCGCCCGGCATAACAGGCGAATGGCAGCTGATCGCGGAACAGGGCGAACGCTGGCAAGGTCGCGCAATCGCCAACCAATCGATCGCTTTGCCTAGGCTGCCTTTGGGTTATCACCAGCTCAGCTTTAACGCCCAACAGCAGGCATTTCACTGCCGGATTATTGTCGCGCCCGTGCGCTGTTACGAGCCGCCAGCCATCCAGCAAGGGCAATCGCTGTGGGGCGCCTGCATTCAGCTGTATACCTTGCGGTCGGCGTCCAACTGGGGAATCGGCGATTTCAGCGACTTAAAGCAGATGCTGGTTGAGGTCGCGCAGCGCGGCGGTGCCTGTATTGGGCTGAACCCGCTGCATGCGCTGTTCCCGGCAACGCCGGAAAGCGCCAGTCCGTATAGCCCTTCGTCGCGGCGCTGGCTCAATATGCTGTATATCGATGTTGCCGCCGTTGAGGATTTTGCGCTGAGTGAAGAGGCCCAGCGTTGGTGGCAGGCGACCAGCACGCAGCAGGCGTTACAGGCGGCGCGGGACGCTGAGTGGGTCGATTATTCAGCGGTCACTCACCTCAAGCTGGAGGCGCTGCGCCTTGCCTGGCAGCAGTTCAGGCAGCGCGGCGCGGATGATGGACTGGTTGTCGCCTTTGAACGTTTTATGCAGCAAGGCGGTGAAAGTCTGCTGCATCAGGGCGTGTTTGATGCGCTGCACGCTGCGCAGATCGCCGAAGATCCTCAGCGTTACGACTGGACAACCTGGCCTGCGGCGTTGCAGTCGCCCGACAGCGCAGCGGTGCGCGCATTTCGCATCGAACACACCTATGACGTGCGCTTTTATCTGTGGCTGCAATGGCTGGCCGCGCGCCAGTTCGCCGATTGCTGGGCGGTGTGCCAGCAGCAGGCGATGCCGATTGGCTTATACCGCGATTTGGCCGTGGGCGTGGCGCAGGGCGGCGCGGAAACCTGGAGCGATCGCGAGCTTTACTGCTTGCAGGCCAGCGTCGGCGCGCCGCCGGATATCCTCGGCCCGCTGGGCCAGAATTGGGGATTGCCGCCGATGGATCCGCAGATTATGCAGGCGCGCGCCTACCAGCCATGGATTGATCTGCTGCGCGCCAACATGCACGACTGCGGCGCGCTGCGCATCGATCACGTGATGGCGCTGCTGCGACTGTGGTGGATCCCGCAGGGCGAAAGCGCGGCGGAAGGCGCGTATGTGCATTATCCCATCGACGATCTGCTGGCGATTCTGGCGCTGGAGAGCCAGCGTCATCACTGCATGGTAATTGGTGAGGATTTGGGTACGGTGCCGGAGAAGATCATCGGCAAGCTTTACCAGGCGGGCGTTTACTCCTACAAAGTGCTCTATTTTGAGCAGACGTCCAAAGTGGCCTTTCGCGCCCCCGCCCGCTGGCCGCGTCAGGCGATGGCGGTCGCTACTACCCACGATATGCCGACACTGCGCGGCTGGTGGCAAAGCGACGATTTACGGCTGGGCAGCGAGTTGGGGCTTTATCCTGATAAGCAAATTCTTACCGGGCTGAATAAGTCACGCTTAGCCGCGCGCCGCGCGCTGTTCAAGAGCCTGCAACGCAGTAATTGCTTGCCCAAACAGACCGAACCGCAGGTGATGGATCGCGGGTTAAGTGCGGCGATGCAGCGTTATCTGGCCGACAGCAATAGCGCGCTGCTGGGCCTGCAACCCGAAGAGTGGCTGGATATGGCTTCCCCGGTGAATATTCCCGGCACCACCAGCCAATATCCCAACTGGCGGCGTAAACTCAGCGCCTCGCTGGAGGAGATGTTTGCCGATCCGCAGATCAATGCGTTGTTAGAGGATATCGATCAACGGCGAAAGCGGGTTTGATTGGGCATTCATCTGAACCTGGTCGCCATAAACGGCGACCCTACGGGATTCGTGGCATATGCAATGACGGAACCGGGTTTTGTAGGGTGCGCATTTATGCGCACCTGGCAAAAAAAGGTGCGCCGAAGCGCACCAGATGGGACAAATCAGCACTGCCGGGGCGGATTACCCCTTGCCTTTAACACTGCTGATAAACACCTGTCTGGCCGACGTGGAGCCTAGACGCTCAGCCTCATCCAGCAGCTTCAACGCCTTATCGATATTGCCCTTCTCAACGGCTTCGCGGATGTTCTGATTAAAGTAACCTTCGGTATCCGTCATGATCGGTTTAGGTTTTGCATCCGAAACCGGTGCAGCACGATAAGTCGCCGGCGCAACCGGCTGCGTATTGCCTACCGTTACCGGCGCAGGACTCGATGATCCAAACAGCGGTCCAACCAAAATGGATGAACCTGAACTGGTTTTCACTTTCAGTTTCAGGGTGCCATCGCGGCTGTGCTGGGCAATCGGATCGGGAATATCCGGCACCGCATTGCCAGTACCGCGTGCGTAGGCTTTCGCCGGATCCAATAACGTGGTGGTTTCGGTCAAATCCTTCTCGGTGGTGAATACCAGCAGATAAATCTTTTGTTGACCCAGCGCAGGCGTCAGTTTCATCACACCTTCCAGCCGATCCGCCGCCATCACGCCCGGCTGCTGATAGGTGAAAAAGCGCGCCGGGAACCAGGCCGCCGGACGCATGTTCTCATCCAGCACCAGCACATTCGGTGCGAACACCTGATTTTGTTTCACTTCACTGCTCAGCGTAATGGTGAGTTCACCGATATTGGCTGGCAAGCTGTAGGCAGCCACCGAACCCGTCACGCCCGCTGCATTCAGATTGCTATGGCTCTCACTCAGCGTAGTGACCTGCGTGCGGGAGGTATCGACCGGCAGCCAGCTCAGCGTTTGCAGGCTGGCGGCGGGGAATGTGGGCGCGGCAGAGAGATCCTGTGGCACCAGATTGACATCCGCGAGCGCCGGTAAACTTTGGCCGGCCAGCAGCGCGGCGCTCAGGCAGAGCGCAAAAACCGTTTTTTTCATTCTCATTTTATAACCTCAAAAACTGTCAGGCGGCGGCGCGAACCAGGCAATGGCGCGCCGCGCCGAAAAGAGATCGTCTCAGTTAAGCCACATGCGGGTGCATTACCACCAAATCTCCATCTGCGCCCCGAATGTCACCTCATCGTCGTTGCCACGGCTGTTGGTCAGAATGCCGTTACCGCTGCTGTCGTTAGAAGCAAAGGAGGTCAAATCACCTGAGCTGTCTTTGCTGTAACCCCACTTCTCATCCCACTTGGCGTAAGTCGCGAACAGACGCAGTGCCGGACGCGACCAGATGCTGTCGCCCGCCTGCCACTGTTGCGCCAGCGTCACTTTGTACTGGCCGTTGCGCTCGTTAACCTGCTGCGACTTCACGTTGTCGTAGCCCACTTCAAGTAGCGTGCTCATGATTGGCGTCCATTTGTACATGGGGCGCACGCCCACGGTGTACCACTCGGTACCACGGTTGTTATCGAGATCGGTGTTCTGGTACATGGCGACGTACATCAGATCCCAGCGATCGGCGAGGCTAATTGCACCGTGATCGAGTACGCGATACATGCTGCCGCTGTTGTTGATGTTGGTGCCCTGCGGCAGCCCTTTGCCCTGCGACGTCAACGCATCGGTGGCGTACTGCAGCACGAATTTGTTGTAACCCTTCAGCATGCTCTGCGTATGTTCGGCGGTGAACATCCAGCCATCTTTGGAGGCGTTATCTTCGAGGCGATAACCGTCACGCGCGTTGGCGCGGCCATAATCGACGCCCAGCTCCAGCACGCCGTTCGGGTTGGTTTCAAGACCTGCGAGGCGCACATCAAACACGTCGTTGGCGGTGCTGGTGGCGTAATCACGGATCTGATCGCTGGAGAAGGTGTAAGAACCGCCCGCTTCGGAGGAGCGCGTGGCGGCAAAAGAGAGTTTGCCGAAGCCGAGATCGACATCTTCCAGACCGGCACCAGGACCGGAAATATCCCAGTAGTAGAAGTCGATCATATGCACGTCATGACGCTGGTAGAAACGCTTACCGGCCCAGATGGTGGAACCCGGCAGCGCGTCGATCAGGTTTTTGCCTTTGACGTTGGCTTCGCGGAACGCGGGCGAGGTCGCTTCCCAGTCATTCTGCTGAGAAACCGAATAGGCGACGTTGGTATCGAAGTAGAAGCTCTTATCGCCCTCTTTCCATACTTCCTGGCCCAGCTTCAGCTCAGCGTAGGTTTCACATTCGTTGCCCAGACGGTATTTACTTTGAGCGCCGGTGGCCTGAAAACATTGCTGTTCCCCGCCGCTGCCGGTCCAGCCGATGCCGGAACGGGCATAGCCGGTAAAATCGACTGCCATCGATGGGGCAGCGAGCGTGCCTGCCGCGATAGCAACCGCGATAGGGAGTTTGCGCAGAGTTAACATTTTCTATCTCCTGAGGTCATTGCTTTTATTGTTTTGCAGGGCTAAACACCGGGTTCCTGATGTAGCCGGCGACAGGCGCTGCCATCTTCACGGAAAAGATGGCAACGCTCTGGCGGCAGGCCGATGCCCATCAGGGTGCCCTCTTCTACCAGCACGACGTCCTCCTGGCGATAAACCAGGCTTTGACGAATGGCGGGAATCTGGATGTGAATTTGCGTTTCGTGTCCCAGCTGCTCCACCACCGTCACCTCGCCTTCGAGGGTGACGTCAGCGATATCGCTGGAGAGCAGATGTTCGGGACGAATGCCTAACGACATGTTGCTGCCCACCTGCACACCGGCGCTGTCGACCGGCAGCCACACCAACTGGGTATTGGGCAAACGCACCTGAACCTGATCGATGGCGGTAGCGGTGACTTTTACCGGTAAGAAATTCATGCGCGGTGAGCCGATAAAACCGGCAACAAAACGATTGGCGGGATAGTGATACAGCTCGAGCGGCTTGCCGACCTGGGCAACGTGGCCGCCATCCAGCACCACGATCTTATCGGCCAGCGTCATCGCTTCGGTCTGATCGTGGGTGACGTAAATCATGGTGCGCTTCAAACGCTTATGCAGGCGTGAGATCTCGATGCGCATCTGCACGCGCAGCGCCGCATCAAGGTTGGAGAGCGGCTCATCAAGTAAAAACACCCGTGGTTCCGCCACCAGCGTACGGCCAATCGCCACGCGCTGACGCTGACCACCCGACAACGCTTTCGGACGGCGATCCAGCAGATGCGCCAGCTGCAGCACTTCCGCCACCTGATTGACCCGCTGCTGAATCTCCGCTTTGCGCGTGCCGGCCAGCTTCAGGCCGAACGACATGTTCTCAGCCACCGAAAGGTGGGGATACAACGCGTAGGACTGAAACACCATGCCGATGCCGCGCTCGGCGGGCGGCACCTCATTCATGCGTTTGTCTCCAATAAACAGATCGCCGCTGGTGATGGTTTCCAGACCGGCAATCATGCGCAGCAGCGTCGATTTGCCGCAGCCTGAAGGTCCGACAAAAACCACGAACTCGCCTTCAGCGATCTCAAGGCTGATGTTTTTCGACACCTCGGTTTCGCCCCACACCTTGGAGACACTGCGCAACGTAACGCTCGACATGATGCTTTCCTCTCAGCTTGCTATTCCTTGTCCGCAAGTCGGCGGACAGACCCCGGCGACCACTATGGGCAAGGAGATAACCGCCGACATCCTCCACCGCACGGCGTCAGCGTGGGGGAGGAGACGGGAGGAGGAGATCTTGCAGACCTGCCTGATAAAACGCGGCAGGCAACCATTTTTGTGAGCTATGACGCAGAGCAGAGCGACGATTGTGTGCGCCAGCCCGTGATAACCGGGTGGTTTTGCAACGCAGATCACATCAGGTGATAAGCAGGCGTAGAGCCGGGGAGGATGAGAAGCGGCGGTAGATACTCACAATGTGGCAGGTAAAACGATTTCCGTTTCCGCTAACAGGATGGAGTTATGACAATGAAAACCGGTGCACGCATTCTTGCCCTTTCCGCCCTGACGGCCGTGCTGTTTTCAGCTTCTGCCGTTGCAAAGATTGAAGAGGGAAAGCTGGTCATCTGGATCAACGGCGACAAGGGCTATAACGGCCTGGCTGAAGTGGGTAAAAAGTTTGAGCAGGAAACCGGCATCAAAGTGACGGTTGAGCATCCGGACAAAATGGAAGAGAAGTATCCGCAGGTGGCCGCCACCGGCGACGGCCCGGACATCATCTTCTGGGCGCACGATCGCTTCGGCGGCTATGCGCAGTCAGGCTTGTTAGCGGAGATTTCGCCGGATGCGCGCTTCCAGGAGAAAATCTTCCCCTTCACCTGGGACGCGGTGCGCTTCAACGGCAAGCTGATCGGTTATCCGATTTCGGTTGAATCCTTATCCCTGATCTACAACAAAGATCTGCTGCCTGAGCCGCCAAAAACCTGGGAAGAGATCGCCGCCATCGATAAGAAAATGCGCGCGCAGGGCAAGAGCGCCATGATGTTTAACCTGCAGGAGCCGTACTTCACCTGGCCGCTGCTGGCGGCGGGCGGCGCTTATGCCTTTAAGCTCAACGATGGCCGCTACGACGTGAAAGATACCGGCGTGGATAACGCGGGTGCCAAAGCGGGCATGAGCTTCCTTGTCGATCAGGTGAAGGCCAAAACGCTGAATGCCGATACCGATTACTCCATCGCCGAAGCCGCCTTTAACAAGGGGCAAACCGCCATGACCATCAACGGGCCGTGGGCGTGGAGCAACATCGATAAGAGCAAAATCAACTACGGCGTCACGCTGCTGCCCACGCTGCATGGCAAAAACTCCAAAACCTTCGTCGGCGTGCTGAGTGCCGGCATCAATGCCGCCAGTCCGAACAAAGAGCTGGCCAAAGAGTTCCTGGAGAATTACCTGCTGACCGACGCCGGTCTTGATGCGGTTAACAAAGACAAACCGCTCGGCGCGGTGGCGCTGAAATCGTTCCAGCAGACGCTGGAGAAGGATGAGCGTATCGCCGCCACCATGACCAACGCGCGCAACGGCGACATCATGCCGAACATTCCGCAGATGGCCGCCTTCTGGTACGCGATGCGCACCGCCACGCTGAATGCGCTGAGTGGACGTCAAAGCGTTGATGCGGCGCTGAAAGATGCGCAGGCACGACTCAACAAGTAATCCTCTCTACCAGAGCCGGCGCAATCCGGCTCGTTACTGGCTGTTAAGGAAAACCGCATCATGTCAGGAAAACCGAAAACAGCACGGTTCAGCGCCGTGCTGAAGGCTCTTTTTCTCGGTATCTGCTGTCTGCTGGTCGGCTATCTGCTCGTGCTGATGTATGCAAAAGGTGAATATCTGTTTGCGCTGGTGACGCTGATTATCAGCGCCGTCGGCATCTGGATTTATGCCAACCGTCGCGCTTATGCCTGGCGCTATGTCTATCCCGGACTCGCCGGTATGGCGCTGTTCGTACTGTTTCCCCTCGCCTGTACCGTGGCGATTGCCTTTACCAACTACAGCAGCACCAACCAGCTGACGCTGGAACGTGCGCAACAGGTGTTGCTGAGCCGTCAGTATCAGGATGGTTCGGCGCTGAACTTCTCGCTGATCCCGGCGGGCGATCGCTGGCAGTTGGTGCTGACCGAAGCCGCCAACGGACAAACCTTCGTCTCGCCTGCGTTTGCTTTTGGCGGATCGCAGAAGCTGAAACTGACCAGCGCCCCGCCACCGCCGGGTGAACGCGCCACGCTGCGCATCGTCACCACCAATCGTCAGGCGCTGAACCAGATTCAGGCCGAACTGCCGGATGGTCGTATGGTGGTGATGAGCTCACTGCGTCAGTTCTCCGGCACGCGCCCGTTGTATGTACTGCAAGCCAACGGCGACCTGAAAAATCAGCAAAGAGGCGCGCTTTATCAGGCCAATCGTGAAAGCGGTTTCTATCAGAACAGCAGCGGCGAGGCGCTGAGTCCGGGCTTTACGGTGAATACCGGCTGGAAGAATTTCATTCGCGTGTTTACCGATGAAGGGATTCAAAAACCGTTTCTGGCGATCTTTGGCTGGACGCTGCTGTTTTCGTTTGTGACGGTAATTTTCACCGTGGCGGTCGGCATGATGCTGGCTTGCTTAGTGCAGTGGGAAGCGCTGAAAGGCAAAGCGGTATATCGCGTGATGCTGATTTTGCCTTACGCCGTGCCTGCGTTTATCTCGATACTGATCTTCAAAGGCTTATTCAACCAGAGCTTCGGTGAAATCAACGTGATGCTGAAAGCCTTGTTTGGCTTTCAGCCCGCGTGGTTCAGCGATCCGACGCTGGCGCGCACCATGCTGGTCATCGTGAATACCTGGCTGGGTTATCCCTACATGATGATTCTCTGCATGGGGCTGCTGAAAGCGATTCCGGACGATCTCTACGAAGCCTCGGCGATGGACGGTGCCGGGCCGCTGCAGAACTTCTTCCTGATTACCCTGCCGCTGCTGTTGAAGCCGCTGATGCCGCTAATGATCGCCAGCTTTGCCTTTAACTTTAATAACTTCGTGCTGGTGCAGCTGCTGACCAACGGCGGACCGGATCGTATCGGCACTACCACGCCAGCGGGTTACACCGATTTGCTGGTCAATTACACCTGGCGCATTGCGTTTGAAGGTGGCGGCGGTCAGGACTTTGGTCTGGCGGCGGCGATTGCCACGCTGATCTTCCTGCTGGTGGGCGCGCTGGCGGTGATCAATCTCAAAGCCGTGCGGATGAAATTCGATTAAGGAGGCGTTATGGCTATGGTGCAACCCAAATCGCAAAAGCTGCGTCTGTTGATGACGCATCTGCTGCTGCTGACATTTATTGCGGGAATTCTGTTTCCGCTGCTGATGGTGTTCGCTATCTCACTGCGCGCCGGTAACTTCGCCACCGGCTCGCTGATCCCGGAGCAGATTTCCTGGGAACACTGGCAGCTGGCGTTAGGTTTCAGCGTGGAGCACGCCGATGGCCGCGTGACGCCGCCGCCCTTCCCGGTGCTGCTCTGGCTGTGGAACTCGGTGAAAATCGCCGCCATCAGCGCGATTGGCATTGTGGCGCTTTCCACCACCTGCGCGTATGCCTTTGCGCGCATGCGTTTTGCCGGGCGCGCCACGCTGTTAAAAGGCATGCTGATTTTCCAGATGTTCCCAGCCGTGCTGTCGCTGGTCGCGCTCTATGCGCTGTTTGATCGCCTGGGACAATATCTGCCATTTATCGGCCTGAATACGCATGGCGGCGTGATCTTTGCCTATCTCGGCGGCATCGCCCTGCACGTCTGGACCATTAAAGGCTATTTCGAAACCATCGACGGTTCGCTGGAAGAAGCCGCCGCGCTGGATGGCGCTACGCCGTGGCAGGCGTTCCGGCTGGTGCTGCTGCCGCTTTCGGTGCCGATTCTGGCGGTGGTGTTTATTCTGGCGTTTATCGCCGCCGTCACCGAAGTGCCGGTCGCTTCATTGCTGCTGCGCGATGTGAATAGCTACACGCTGGCGGTCGGCATGCAGCAATATCTCAACCCGCAAAACTATCTGTGGGGCGACTTTGCCGCAGCGGCGGTGCTATCTGCAATTCCGATTACGCTGGTGTTCCTGCTGGCACAACGCTGGCTGGTCAGCGGCCTGACGGCCGGCGGCGTGAAAGGCTAACCCGTTTGTTATCCTCCTTCCTCAATGTTCACTGCAGTTGAGGGTTTTGGCGGCCTTAGGGCCGCTTTTTTTATGGGTGTGGGGTTATTGGTTGTGGCGCAGGATTGTGACATAGCGGTCGTGGTTGTGGCTTCGTGCCCACATTGTTCTGGTATCTTTAAAGGTATTAATAAAATCTTTAATAACAAAGATACTTATTAAAAGATTTTTTATTATTGATGGAGTTATTAAAATCATCACATGAAGAGTGGCGAAAAAATGAGCAGCCGTGAGCGTACTATAACTTCTTTTCAAGTCTTGTGTGGCTTTTACGATCCCAGTAAAAGCGTATTGTAGGGGCTGAAACATAGTTGAAGGTAAATTTGAATTTATACAGTTTAAAGTAAACAATGCACTTATTATGTTAAATTAAGTACCAAGCATGCATAAGTTATTGGACTAAACAGTATCCAGTCTTTGGCACAACGAATACACAAAAACATATACTTTTTGAGATAAATCTGATAAAAATTTCTTAAAAATTAGAAAATGCAATTGAAAGTTGATGCTAAGTTCTAATTTTCATTTAATTAGTTAATTATCAAAATACTCAATTTATATAATGGAAAATTTTAATGAGTGAAACAAGATACATTGCTGAAATGGCTGACAAAGTTGCCAGAAATCTTTTTTCTGTATTTAAATGGGAAAGGAAAATAGTCGAAGACCAAAGTTGGGGGTGTGTTAATCCTGAAGATCATGGTGGGAAAATTGATCACCCTTCTGACTGTGTATTCTGCTATAGAGACCCTTATGACAATGAAATGAAGTATATTAATACAGATTTGAAAAGCTATGCTAAAAAAACAATAAGTAAAGATCAGATTAATAAAGCTGTTGATTCTCTTTCATATGCGACCAACTGCGCATTTTATAACGAAAATTGGAAGATTCTATTTAAGCCTGAAGGTGTTTACTCAATTATAGGAATGTTGTTTGTTTACAACCATTGTGGTGATTATAATGGAGATTTTGATGATATTGTAAACGAGATAGGAAGTGACGACAATCATCTAGATAGTGATAAAATGCTATATATTTTCTCACCATATAAAATAAATGAATTAAACAGCATAGCTAACGATATCAGAGTCTCAATTGGTAATGAAGAACTGCCACCTCCATCAAAGTTTAGTTTCTTCCATCCAAATGAAATTTTGATAAAAAATCATTTCGATCATGATTACTCTGAGCCTGCTACTATAAATGTTTTATCATCACCCTGGATTATAATCAAACATGCTGATTGCAATAATGGAAAAGCTGGATATCTGATTTACTATACTAAAGATGGAACAGAAGAAGATGAGTTCGATTATTTTATTGATGCTTTGAGTTATTACCAAATAATAAGTAACACAAGTACCGTTAGAATTAAGTTAACAAAGAAAAGTAAATATGCTTCGCATAATTTAACAAACTCAATCATTAAATATTATAAATCTCTTGGACGAAGCGATGCTGAGTCTACTGCTCTAGCAGGTGTTATGGTTAAAGGAACTATAGATTTGGTAATACCACAATTTACTTCACTTGAACTGGGGGTATTATCGTGAAAGACTCAGAAAAAAAATTTGGTCACAGCATTTACTACATGAATGATCAAAATATTCGAGATGGATTACTTGCTCAAAAAATAAAGCCTATTCACCTCACGAGACTATTGAAAGGTCGTGGAATATTAGTGTCTCCTTTGGCTTCGAAGGAGGAACTCATCCAAATTTTGAAATTTATAAGATTTGACTATCATGAATATGTTTATCTTTCTGCTTTGCTAGCCAATCTCGATAAGAAAGAGAGCAAATCCAGCATTGATATTGATAAAAAAGTGACTTTAACGGATATATCTTCAACATTCAATGCAATCAAAGGAATTTTAGACGAAAAACAGATCACAGCTGAAGTAAATATAATTGGTAAAAAGAAAGTTTTAATAGATTACGAATATGTTGAGTTTGATCACTCCAAACCTCCAATGCGTCAAAAATCATTTAAAAAAGGTATCGTTGAATGCGACATAACTGATGATGGCGCATTGTTAAGTTACCCTGCCAATAAAGTTGGTTCTATTATAAAAGAACAACTTATCAGCCAACTATCAAAAAAGCTTGATACAGAATTAAAACCCATTGAGTTTGATTTTGAAAAAAATAGCATTGAGAAAAGAAATGAGTTTTTAACTAAAATTATTAATTCCATTCCTAATTATGAAGTATATGATGTTGTCACCGTAGCGGTTAAGACGAATGATAAAGATGAAATCACAGAAGATGATTCTGTAGATGAAGCCTTCACTGGGGAGGTTAGAAATGCAATTCTCAGAGGCAGACAGATACTCACATCAAAGATTTATAGTGGTTTAAATGCCAAAAATTATTATATCTACAAGATAACGTGGAAGGTAAGAGAAAACGTTAAAGCTTTTGGCCCAGACAAATCTGATTGCTATACTGTAGAAGTTGAATTTAATGATAAAGATAAAGCAAAAGGGTTAAAATACTCTGTAAAAAGTGTGCAGCGTTACTCAGCAAGAGAGAAATTGAATGTTACTAGCGAAAACCCCATGAAGAGTGAACAGGAGATGCTGGGTAAACTCATCTACCAAACTGCTTTATCTGTCTACTCCACTATTTGATAGGAGGATTAGAAATGGAAAAAAGAATAGCAATTTATGAGTTTGAATCAACTTTAAATTCAAATGAAATAGTTAATAGACTCCTAGGGTTTAATTTCACGAAGGATAGCTTATCTGGATTTACTTTATCCAAAAATGAATTCAAAGGGATTATTTTTAAACATATTAAGAAAACAATTAATACGGATATTGTTATTACACCTTTTGGAGAGGAACTAGAAAACACCACAGTCGATTATGCTATTAACGATGTAAAAATACTAGGTAATGAACTTTATATTTTCAATCCTAGCAGGTCACTTGCAGCATTTAGAAATGAGTTATTAAAAGCATTAGATTTTAAGTGTACCATTTCCACAAAATTAATTGATCTAAATTATGTTATAGAACTACTTAGCTCTCAATCAAAAAACACCAATGTTACCAATGTTGAACTTTATTCATATGATCTCCTCGATGAATCACGCATAAAAATGATTATTGAATCCAATAAGGATCTTGTACAGAAGTCTGAGAAAATATTTTTTGACATAAAACCAAAAATTACAAAAATCGGTTTTGAAATTAGTTTGTATAATACTGATTACTTTGTGGAAGTAAGCTACAAAGGAATAGTCAAAATTAAAGGTGATTTAATAGAGAAAAACATCGAAAATGAAATATTTAATATAATCCTTAATCGATGAGTGACAAATTAATTAGCTGGTAGAAAAAAGTTGCCAGCTAATTATTATTTAAGTTAGGAAGCACTTTAAAATATTTAAGTTCCCTTGCCCTAAAACTACTCAATATAGAAAAAGTGAGCTTAGCCTTTTCATTTGACGGCAACATAAATAAATGCAATATTATACTTCAAAGTATCATGTATTATAATATATATATTTCAGATCATTCAGATGTAATCTTGGAGTGTACTTACAGCGAAACAGTATCAAGATCACCTAAGATCTCATTCTGATCTTATAAAACCCATATTAATTATTACCCCTATTAATTATTCATTTCCATTTTAGTAAGCCATCGACTAAAGTTACCAAAATATCACATTGCATCCTAATTTTATCTAAAGCGAATTTTATGAAGTTTGCCCGGCGCTACTCTGGCGGTGGAAGTCGGTTACAATCGACATCAATAGCCCCCATAGACTGCCATTTTCTTAGTATGATTATTCATTATAATATTAATTCAGACGTTTTAAATACAGGTCGTAATTTTCCTCATCAAAGCAGACCAAATTTACTTTCTCGATATTGGAGTTCTCACGCAAACACTGATTAATCACACCTAAAGCGATCTCAGCAGCCAGCGCTTTCGGAAATCTGTATATGCCAGTGCTGATATTAGGAAACGAAACGGTTTGGATGCCATATTCTTCTACCAGTTTAAAACAACTCAGATAGGCATTTTTCAACAGCATTTCTTCGTCATGTCGTCCGTCATGCCAGTGTGGGCCAACGGTGTGAATGACGTATTTTGCTGGCAAATCACCCGCCGTGGTGATCACTGCATCTCCGACTTTACAGCCACCTTGTCGATTTCTGATTTTCTGACACTCAGCCAAAATCGCTGGCCCACCCGCACGATGGATGGCGCCATCAACTCCGCCGCCGCCCAGCAAGGAGGTGTTGGCGGCGTTCACAATGGCTTCCACTGGGACTTTGGTTATATCGTCTTTGAGCAATACTATTTTGTTCATGTATTTCTAATCCTCAGCGTCAGCAATCTTAGCCAAAAGCTAAGCAATCATCCTCTCATTCCATCCATCCTTAAACACAATATTTCCGTCCACGTATTTCCATGTGATCGTTTCATATCGTAGCTCAATATTTTCCAGATGCGTGCTGGTCTGGCCGTTTGGCAGCAGAGCCGGAGAGATGCTGGAGATTTTGACGTTATCCAGGTGGATAGTAAAATACTCAACCTCAATGCCCGCTTCGTTAATTCGGTACATCTTGATGGTTGCAGATTTCAGCGTTCTGCACTGACACAATGCTCGAAACAGCACCGGCGTAGTTCTATCGATCCTTTTGAACGGAAATTGGTGCATGAATCCTTGTGGCTGTCAGCCTTCATGTGTGCGGCTCCACCGGGATTGTGATGTTGTGCATCACCGTGTTCAGTTCTCTCGAACCGAGTCTGGTCGGCATCATGCGCGAACCTACAAAAGGAGAACCACTTTCATCTTCTAACCAGAGAGGTGCTGGAACAGACATATTAATTCTTTTGAATTTAACGAAATTTATTAACAGAAATTATTAGCGTGAGAAGATATACAATGCCCACGCTCATCATTCCACTCTCTGGATAGAAATAAACTTTAAGCACACCAAACACGAGAGTACATAAAACCGGAACATAGATGCATAACAACAACTTTAAATGTTCTACTAACCATCTCTTCAAATACCCCATCCTAGTTCACTCCAACCTACTCGTATGCAAACCTGAAGAGCATTATGTTTCAGCACGCTAAATATGCTCTATTTCACTCTTAAATTTAACGACATTTGTAGATAACAAATGAAAGAGCGCACAGATAAAATATCCCTACACCTAACATACTGCTATCTGGAAAAAAGTAGATTTGTAGCAGCGCAAAAAGTATTGTTGATACTATCGGCACGTAAGTGCAGATCAGAAATTTCGATTCTGATATTAACCATTGTTTTAAAAATTTCCTCATTATTTCCCTACTAACTTAATCAATCCCTCAGCGACTTCGTGATCTGAAAGCGATTGGCTTTTTAGCGCATCAGCGCATGAATGAAGGTTCGATAAGGAAATGCATCATTTAAAGCTCACGTATATATCATGCGTGATAAGGAGAGCCTGATCGCCCCTTTATTGTTCTTACTGGCCTGACCGGAAACTGCATCAATAACGCCAGAAACTGTATTGTCGAATTTTTCTGCCATAATCCTTTGCGCCTTAAGCTGTTTTATGACCGCATCACTGTGGTACATATATATCCCTATTTTAATTCCATTACCCTTGCAAACTATAGGACAATGATACTATACCGTGAAGCTAAATCTCAGTCTTCAACGTTTTAGGAAATCTATGTACCCCGGTGCTGATATAGGGAAACGAAACAATTCAGTGTTTTATTCGCCTACCCGTTAAAAACGGCTCAGGAGGTATTTGTCGCGTTCAAAAAGACTTCCACTGGGACTTTGGTTATATCGTCTTTGAGCAATACTATTTTGTTCATCTATTTCTAATCCTCAGCGTCAGCAATCTTAGCCAAAAGCTAAGCAATCATCCTCTCATTCCATCCATCCTTAAACACAATATTTCCGTCCACGTATTTCCATGTGATCGTTTCATATCGTAGCTCAATATTTTCCAGATGCGTGCTGGTCTGGCCGTTTGGCAGCAGAGCCGGAGAGATGCTGGAGATTTTGACGTTATCCAGGTGGATATTAAAATACTCGACCTCAATACCCGCTTCGTTAATTCGGTACATCTTGATGGTCGCAGATTTCAGCGTTCTGCACTGACACAATGCTCGAAACAGCACCGGCGTTGTTCTATCAAACTCCTTTTGAACGGATAACGGTGCATGAATCCGTGTGGCTGTCAGCTTTCCGGTGTGCGGATCCACCGGGATGGTAATATTGTGCATGACGGAGTTGAGCTCTATCGAACCGAGTCTGGTCGGCATCATGCACGAGCCCACAATCGGCGAACCGCTTTCATCTTCTAACCAGAGATGTGCTGGAGTTGACATATTTAATCCTTTAAAGTTTTCGACATTTATAAACAACAAAAATATACGCACACAGGTAAACGATCCCCACGCTCAGCATGCCGCTGTCGGGGTATAGGTAAAATTTGAACATACCGTACAGCACGGTAATAATAACCGGCACGTAGATACGCAGCAGCATTTTGGATTGGGACCTCAGCCATTGTTTTAGGAAACGTTTCATGCCCTTCTCATTAGTTTCGCGAGCACATGAGCGAGTTCATATTCGGAAAGCCTTTTATTCGTGAGCGCACCTGCCCGGATAAATTCGTCCTCAATGAGAAAATACATCATTTCAAGCCTGCGTATGTATAGCGCCTGATAATAAGCCGGATGCATGACCTGCAACCTTTTGGCGCTTTCTGCCGCATTCTGGACGATACCGTATATTGTCAGCACCCCCACCGCGTCGCCAAAATAACCACCAATACTTTTGGCAACCGGAAACCTGATATTCATTGCCACAATCACTGCCATTGTCGTCCCGACCGCAAAGGCGTTTGATGTCAGCGTGCTTGCCGCAATGTGAATATTTAACCGCATCAGCTGGCTTTTAATTACCGCAATCTGCCGCATAGAACGGTTCTCAAGCTGATATTCAATGTAGGTTTTTAGAAGTTCGAAAACTATGCGCCGCTCTTTTACTAACTGTACCATTCCCAACATGAAACGCTTATCTTCGATCGCCTGTTTTTTACAGACATCCAAATACTCATCAGTAAAACACGATGCATAAAATGAAAGCCGGGTCGCCCCTTTATTAATCTTATTGACTTGTTCGGAAACTGCGTCAATAACGCCGGAAACGGCGTTGTCGAGCTTTTCTGCCAGAATCCTTTGCGCCTGTAGCTGCCGTATCACCGCATCACTGTGGTACATATATATCCCTATAGTTAATCCCATTAACCACGAAAACCATAGGGGAATAATAAAATTCAGTGAAGCGAAAATTTAGCCAGTTGTGATCCCGCTTCATAAAAAAACCGCACTTACCAGTGCGGTTTAGTTGTTTAATTACAGAATTTTCTGAGAAAGACCCGTAAACGCAATATCCATTATTTATCACGCAACAATCCCATTATTTCCCCACCACGGCGGCGATAACCTAACAATCTAACTCAACTTCACCAGCCCAATTGTTTTCTCAATTACCATTAAAATCAGCACCGCGAAGATAATAAAGATTACCGAAATCGCATTCACCGTAGGATCGAATGTCTGATCGACGTAATTAAATACCCGAACCGGCACGGTGATGGTGTCTGGCGCGCTGAGAAACAGGCTCACGGAGACTTCACCAAACGAAGTTACCGCCGCAAATACCGCTCCGGCCAGAATGCCGGGCTTAATGAGCGGCAGCGTGACGTGGCGAAACGTATACCAGCGCCCCGCGCCCAAACTCATCGATACCGCTTCGAGCCGCTTATCCATTGCCGCCAGGCTCACGCTAACGGTGCGCACCACATACGGCAGCGCCACCACCACATGGCCAATCACCAGCCCGCTGATCATCCCGGCGATACCCGCCGCCGTCAGCACATAAAGCAGCGCAATGCCCAGCACCACTTGCGGAATCATCAGCGGCGACAGAATAAACGCCTGCAAGGCTTCGCGATAGCGGAACTCCAGCCGCGCCAGCGACCAGGCGGCAAACGTACCCAGCACCACGGTGATTGGCGTGACGATCACCAGCAGCAAGGCGCTGATCCACAGCGACGCGATCCAGCCGTCATCCTGTAAAAGCGCGCTAAACCAGCGCAGCGAAAATCCCTGCGGTGGAAACTGCGGATAGGGTTCCGGGCTAAACGCCGAGAGCACAATCACCAGCACCGGCAGCGCTAAAAAGGCGTAAATCACGATGCCCGCCAGCGTCACGCCGAACTGCGTCAGCCGCTGCGCCAGGCTTTGCGTGTTATCCATGATTTTTCTTCTCCCAGCGTTTCAGGAACGCGCCCGCAATCCCGGCGACAATCAAGGTCATCACCAGCAAGGTCAACGACAGCGCCGCCGCCAGCGGCAGGTTAGCGATCTGCATCGCCTGTTGATAAATGGCAATCGGCAGCAGCGGCTGTAAGCGTCCACCAATCAGCAATGGCGTGATGTAGCTGCCCGCCGCGAGGGAAAAGACGATGATGAAACCGGTCAGCATGCCGGGCAGCGTCAAAGGCAGCACCACGCGGCGGAAGGTCATCGCGGGCGTAGCACCCAGACTCATCGCCGCCAGCCGCAGCGAGGGCGCGATTTCATTCAGCGAGGTAATCAGCGGCAGCACGGCAAACGGCAGCATCACCTGCACATAAGCGATGATCACCGCATTCATGTTCCACAATAGGCTCAGCGGCTGTGGAATCAGACCGGTGAACAGCAGGAAGCCGTTGATCAAACCGTTCTGCGCCAGCAGCACAATCCACGCGAAGGTGCGGATCACCACGCTGGTGAGCAGCGGAGAAATCAGGATCACATACAGCAGCGTGCGCCAGCCGCGCCGCTGCGTCGTCACCAGCAGCCACGCCGCTGGCCACGCTAGCAATACGGTAATCGCGGCGGTGAGCAACGACACCCACAGTGTGGTCCAGAGCGCGTGCAGATATTGCGGATCGGCAAACACCGTCACATATTGCGCCAGGCTGTAACCGGGCAGCGGATTGAGCAGGCTATCAACGTTGGTCAGGCTTTGGTCGAACAGCAGCAGCAGCGGCACCAGCAAAAACAGCAGCAGAAAAAGTAGCGATGGCGTCAGCAGCAGCCAGGGAAACAGATTACGCGTGGCGATCTTCATCAGGCGCGCTCCTGCGCGGGCAGCACGATGACATCCGCCGCTTGCCAGTGCAGATAGCAGCGATCGCCCGGCGCGGGCAGCTGTGAAAAGTGTGCTTCTGCGGGCTGCACGCGGATCTCGCCGCCGCCCGGCAGCTGGCACACCAGCCGTAAAGTCGCACCGGCAAAACTCACTTCTTTCACACTGGCGGCGCTGCCGTTGCTGGTAAATTGCTGCGGCTCGCTGGAGAACTGCACGCGCTCGGGACGCACAATGAGCAACGATGAGGCACTTGCCGGTTGCGCGGCGCTGAGTTGCAGCGCTGATCCGGCGACAACAAAGTGATCGCGCGCTTGGTAAAGTCCGTTGTGCGCAGAGGCATGGAACAGATTGGCCTGTCCGACAAACTCCGCGACAAAGCGATTCGCCGGTTGGCGATAGAGCGCTGCGGGCGCGCCAATCTGCTGCAGCTCGCCCTGGCCGAGAATGCCAATGCGATCCGACAGCGTCAGCGCCTCTTCCTGATCGTGCGTCACCAGCACCGTGGTGATGCCGACGCGCTGCTGCAACGCGCGCAGTTCGTCCTGCATCTCCTTGCGTAGGCGCGCATCAAGGTTCGACAGCGGTTCATCCAGCAGCAGCACCTGCGGTTCAATCGCCAGCGCACGCGCAATCGCTACGCGCTGCTGCTGTCCGCCGGAAAGCTGATGCGGCATGCGCTGCGCCAGCCCTTCCAGTCGCACCTGCTTTAGCGCTTCGGTGACACGACGCTGCTGTTCGCTGCGCGATACTTTGCGCACCTTCAGCCCGAACGCGACGTTATCGCCCACGCTCAGATGCGGAAACAGCGCGTAGTTCTGGAACACCATGCCGATGTGGCGCTGATACGGCGGCAGCGCGGTGACATCCTTGCCACCAATCAACACGCGTCCGTTATTCGGCGACAAAAATCCGGCGATGATATTCAGCAGCGTGGTTTTGCCGCAGCCGCTCGGCCCGAGCAGAGAGAAAAACTCGCCCTGCTCGATGGTGATGCTGACGTCATTCAGCGCGCGATGGTTATCAAACTGCCGCGCTACGCCGTCAATGACGACTGAACTCATTTGGCACCACCCAGCGCCTGGCTCCAGCGACGCGTCCAGTCCGCCAGCTGCGGCGTGGCGGTGCTGTAATCAATCCAGATCAGTTTGCTGTAGGCTGCTTCGCCCACTTTCACCTGCTTCTTCAGGTTGTCACTGTACTGCACGTCTTTGTTGGTCATGCCATACAGTGATTTATCCGAGAAGGCTTTCTGCACGTCAGGCGCAGACATGGCGTTAACCACTTTATAGGCGTTGGCGAGGTTCGGCGCGCCCTTTGGAATCACCCAGTTCGCAGCACCGACAACCGGGCCATCGGACGGATAGACGAAGTCAACTTTCATGCCCTGCTGCTTGAGCGCAAACACGCGGCCATCCCAGTACGGCACCACCCACGCATCGCCGCGCTCCAGCAGAGTTTGAATCGCGCCCGGACTGTCCGGGAACGCCACCGCGTTGCCGCGCAGTTCCGCCAGTTTGGTGAAGGCTTTATCCACGGCGGCAGGCTGATTAAGCTCGCCGCCCAACGCGTGCACTAAGCCCGCGAAGAACTGCAAACCGGCGGCGTAGGTTGGCGATGAAATCGCTACGTGGCCTTTGTATTCCGGATTCCACAAGTCGAGCCAGCTTTTTGGCGGGGTTTTCACCAGATCGCTGCGATAAGCCAGCCCGAGCTGGCCGAGGCTGAAGGCGGCGGCGTAGGTTTTGTTGTCATACACAAAGCGCGACTGCACGCTCTTATACAGATTATTCAGGTTGGGAATATCTTTGGCATCCAGCGGCTGCAGCAAGCCCGCCGCCTGCGCGCGCTGCACGGTATCGGGCTGGAACACCACCACGTCATACGGCGAACGACGGCCTTTGGCGGCACGCAACTTGGCAAACCATTCGGCATCCGCGCCCGGCACCACGGTCAGTTTCAGGTGATTATCTTTGGCAAACTGCTCCAGACCGGACGCGCGGATATTTTTCTCCCAGTCACCGCCGTAAACGCCAACGATCACCGAGTCTGTGGTTTCAGCCGCGCTCGCCGCACCGCTGATCAACATGCCCACCAGCGCGGTGAGCAGGATTTTTTTGTTATTTAACTGGCGCATGGCCATCTCCTGGTATTGAGGTCATTGACGCTGAAAGTTCACTCTCCAGCGCGCGCAGCGCAGCGGAAAACGCCTGGCGCGCCGTCGCGATAGCTGGAGAAGTTGAACGGGGAAAATCTGCCGGTAACAGCGCTAACGCGGCGGCAAACACCGCTGAGCGATGGCGCTGGCGTTCGGCCGGACTGAGTGGATAAAGCAGCTGATTGAGCCGCGTCAGCACATCGCCCTCAAACAGCGTTTGCCAGTTCTCGCGCGCCGCGCCGAAGGAAGATGACGCCGCACGCGGTTGGCTGCGCAAGGCGGCGGTGGCCGCGGCATCAATGCCGTGATCGGTAAACACCACGCCATAGTGCTGCGCCGCGTCGGCGTGGCTCAGCAAATGGTTATCGACATCGTTTTGCACCGCCAGCGCATCGCGCTTGAAGGGATCGCCCCAACCGCCGCCGCCGGGCGTTTGCAGCAGCACTTCGTCACCGGCGTTGACGCTCAGCAGATCGATCTTGCCGAGTGGCTGGCCGCCCGCGACATCAGGATTAAGCGTCAGCGTGGTAGATTGCCCCGGCTGACCGCCCTGCACGCCCCACGGCTGGAACAGCATGCGCTCCATGCCGCGCGCCAGCAGCGTGCTGTCATCTTGCAGAATGCGCACGCGGATCTGCTGGCCCATGCCGCCGCGCCATTGTCCTGCGCCGGCAGAACCCGGGCGCAGCGCGTACTGGCGGATTTCGATATGGGTTTCCGCTTCCACCATCTCCACCGGATTGTTCGCCAGATTCGAGATGCTGTTGTCGCGGCCGTCGATGCCGTCATGCCCCCAACGCGCCCCGCCGCCGCCAACCAGCGGTTCGATCACCTGCACATTCTGCTCGCGGCCATTGCGCGCCACTTCGGCGATCACCAGCGGAATGATGGTGCCACCGCTGGCGGCGGGCATTACGTCCGGCAACGGCTGACCCAGCAAACCGTTCAGCAGATCATTCACGCGCACCGCCGCCGCATGGCGTACGCCAACTGCCGCCGGATAGTGCGGATTGACCAGCGATCCGGCGGGCGCAAACAGCGTCACTGGCGCGAGTAATCCGGCATTCAGCGGCACGTCTTTGTCCAGCGTGCACACCAGCGCCAAAATGCGCAGCGTCAGCCACGCATGCGGATCGCCGTGGCTGGGAATGTTGATCGCCGCCGCCACCTGCGCATCGCTGCCGGTGAAATCGAGATGCACCTTGCCATCGTTAAAGGTGGCGGTGATGGCGAGCCGCACCGGCAAGCCGCTACCTGCGGCGTCATCGAGGTAATCTTCAAACTGATAAACGCCGTCGGGAATGCGGCGCAGCACCTGGCGCGCGCGAATTGCCGAATATGCCTGCAAATCCTGCTGCGCCTGCACCACGTCCGTAACGCCATGCTGCGCCACGATGCGATTCAGGCGATCGCGACCGGCATTGAGCGCGGCCAGCATCGCCTGAATATCGCCAGCAATCGCCTCCGGCGTGCGGCTGTTGGCGGTGAGAATGTTCATCACATCACGATTGAGTTCGCCGGCGCGCACCAGCTTGACCGGCGGAATTTGCAGCCCTTCCTGATAAATATCGCTGTTGGTCGGCGAGATGCTGCTCGGCACGCGCCCGCCAACGTCAGAGGCGTGTAAAAAAGCCCAGCCCCACGCCACCAGTTCGCCATCAATGAACCACGGCGCCAGCACCTGCAAATCTGGCAGATGCGTCGCCAGCCCGCGCGAGCGCCAGGGATCGTTAGTCAGAATCACATCGCCGGGCGCGACCTCGCCGACCGCCTGAATCGCGGTTAGCGCGTTCAGCCCGACAAAACCGGAAACGCCAATACCTTTCGGATAGGCAAAGAAGCGGCCTTGCAGATCAGCCACCGCGCAGCAAAAATCGGCAGTTTCCTTGACGTAGAGCGTGCGTCCGGTGCGCTGCAGGATGTGGCACATCTCTTCGGTGAGCGCGGTGAGTTTTTGGTTGAGGATTTCGAGAGTGATGGCATCCAGTTTCATGCTGCGTCTCCCGTTACACGCGCAATCAACAGATTGCCGCTGCTATCGGTGCACGCCGACCAGCCAGGCAAGATCAGCGTGGTAGTATCCTCTTGTTCGATCACCGCCGGGCCGAGAATGTGGCTCTGCTTACCGATGTTCACACGTTGCCAGATGCGCGCATTCACCCAGCCGCCGCGCAGATAAAGTGGGCGCGAAACTGCCTCATCAATCTCAACGTCTGCGTTAAAAGGTTTATCGATTGGGGGCGGCAACGCGGCATTCAGTGACAGGCGCAGCGTGGTGAGTTCAATGGCCGCGTCAGGCGTGTTAATAAAGCCATAACGCTGCTGGTGCAGCTGCTGAAAATGTTCCAGCAGTTGCTGATGCGTGATGCTTGCCGGGCTGCCGAGAGTGACGCTGAGTTCGTAGGCCTGTCCGGCATAGCGCATATCCGCTTCCACCCGATAATGGGCGCGCTCGCTGAGGCGGCTGGCCTGTTCGGCAAACCACTTTTGCGCCAGCTGATGCAGCTCCGCAACGGTGGCGGCGATTTTGCCGTAGCTCTCCGCTGTAACGTTGATGCGCAGGCTGCGCACAAAGTCGCGGCGGATATCAGCGCTGATCGCGCCCTCGGCGCAGAACGTGCCGGGACGCAGCGGCACCAGAATGCGGTTGATGCCCGCCTCTTCGGCAAAGAAGTTGGCGTGGGTCGGGCCCGCGCCGCCAAAGGGAATCAGCGTCAAGCCATCGGCGGTCAATCCGCGCTGCGCCAGCGCTTTGTTCAGTTCGGTCGCCATCTGCGCGGTGGCTACTGCGATAGCGCCGCTTGCCACCTGTTCGGCCGCCAAACCTAACGTTTCGCCCAATTCGCTGAGTGCGCGAAGTGCGGCGGCGTGATCCAGCGTGATGGTACCCGCCAACGCCGCGTCGGCGGATAAGATGCCGCTCACCAGATAGCAATCGGTGAGCGTGGGTTGCGTGCCGCCGCGCTGATAGGCAACCGGGCCCGGATCCGCGCCCGCACTTTCTGGGCCAACCTTGAGAATGCCGAAATCATCGACATGCACGATGGAGCCGCCGCCGGCACCAATCGCCGATACGCCCACCACCGGCAGAATCAGCGGCAGGCCGCCAATCTCGGTGCGGTTAACGCGTTCGATTTCGCCCTGCTGCGACAGCGAGATATCGCTGCTGGTGCCGCCCATATCAAAGGAGACAAAGCCCGTTCCGGACGCCAGATGCGCCGCAGCAATCACGCCAGATGCCGGTCCGGAGAGCAGCGTGTCCACCGGGCGCTGATGCGCGGCGTCCAGCGGCAGCACGCCGCCATTAGAAGCGGTGATTAATAAGGGAACGTCAATCGCCTGCTGCGCCAGTAAATCGCTCAGGCGGTTAAAGTAGCGCTGCATCAGCGGCTGAATATAGGCGTTCAGCCCGGCCACCAGCGTGCGTTCATATTCACGAATCTCCGGCCACAGCTGCGCCGAAGAGAGCACCGGCACAGCGCCTAACTTTGCGGCCAGCGCGCTTGCCAGTTCCGCTTCACGCGTGGGATTGGCATAACCGTTGATGGTCACCAGCGCCACCGCGCTTACCTTGAGTTGCAGAACCTCGGATGCCACCATCGCCAGTTCGGCCTCAGTTGGCCACTGCGTCACTTCACCGGCGGGACTAAAACGCGCCGGGATCTCCAGCACGCGCTGACGCGGTAAAAAAGGCGGCTCGCGGTCGGCATGAAAATCAAAGGAGGACGGCATACGCGCACGCGCGATCTCCAGCACATCGCGGAAACCGGCGCTGATCACCAGCGCGATATCCGCGCCGCGCCGCTGGATAATGGCGTTGAGGCCCAGCGTGGTGCCGTGCAACACCAGCGATAGCGCGCTGGCGGGCAAACCGCTTTTCAGCAGCACGGCGCGCAGCCCGTCACTTACCGCCAGAGCGGGATCGGCGGGCGTGCTGGGCTGTTTATGGAAAAAGCGTTGCTGGCGTTGCGGATCAAATAAAACAAAATCGGTAAAGGTTCCTCCGACATCCACGCCGACTGTCGCTCCGGCTGCGGGGCTGTTATCCACCTTAATTCTCCTGCATTACTGGTGACTTAGCGTCGTAGGGCGTTAATCTCCGTTGCTTTGCCATGCAATACGAGCAACAAAAATAGCTAAGCTTTGCAGGAATGCGCATGAAGTGGCGCTTAGCTGCGTGGTAGCAATGGTTCGCGCAAATGCGTCTAAGCCGACGCGGTGGAATGTTTTATGTTGTGCATAAATTGAAGGAGAAGCCTTATGTCCGCGTCGTTATCACCTCAGGAAAGCGCGCTGTTGCCACAGATCCAGCAATGGATTGCGGAGCACCGCGCCGCATTAACCGAAGATCTGGCCGAATGGATTGCCATTCCCAGCATCAGCCGCGCCGACCGCGCAGCGCCCGGCGCGCCTTTTGGCCCCGAGTGCGCGCAAATCTTGCACCAGGTGTTAGATCAGGCCGAGCAGGCCGGTTTCAAAACCGAACAGCATCAGGGCTACGCCGGTTCGGTGATTTATGGCGAGCACGCGCGCGACATCGGGCTGATCAACCATCTGGATGTGGTGCCGGCGGGCGATAACTGGACCTTTCCGCCCTTTGCGCTGACGCAGCACGGTGATTTTGTGATTGGTCGTGGCGTGGCGGATAACAAAGGGCCCGGCGTGCTCAATTTCTATCTGTTAAAGCTGATGCGCGATCTGAAAATTCCGCTGCATCACAATCTGCGCATCGTTTATGGCCTGGCGGAAGAGACCAACATGGCCGATATGGCGTGGTTCGCGGAGAACGGTCCGGTGCCTGATTATTCGATTGTCACCGATGGCATGTTCCCGGTGAATAATGCGCAGAAAGGGCAACTCAGTTTTACCCTGAATGTCGCCGAATCGGGCGTGCTGGCGGATATTGTTGCCGGATCGGCCAGCAATAGCGTGCCGGATTTCGCCAGCGTGCGAATTGCGCAGGCCGATCAGCATGCGGTTAGTGAAAAGCTGGCGCTGCTGCAGGGCATTGCCGCGACCTATGTGTCGATCAAGCCGGAAAACGATGGCGCTTTCACCCTGGAAGCGCGCGGCAACGGCGGGCATGCCGCCTTCCCCGACGGCACGCTGAATGCCACGCAGGTGCTGCTCGCGGCGCTGATTGAGCTGGAGCTGCTGGGCGACCACGAACGTCAGCTGGCGGAAACGCTGGTACAGCTGTTTGCGTCGCCGTATGGCGAGAGCGCCGGATTGGGGCTGGAAGATGCGGAGTCCGGCAAACTGACGCTGAACGCGGGCGTGTGGTACAGCCATCGCGCCGACACGCTGAGCATTGACTGCGATATCCGTTATCCGGTTTCGTGGCGCGGCGAGCAGATCGTCGAGATGCTGCAACAGCAGTTAGCCGCTACTACCATTACGCTCGATCCCGGCTGGCGCGACGTGGCTCCGTTCTTCCTGCCGGCCTCACATCCGGTGATTTCGCTGCTGCAGCAAGTGTGGAATGACACCACCGGCAATGACGATCGCCCTTACGCGATGGGCGGCGTGACCCATTCGAAGAAGCTGCCAAATGCCATCACCTTTGGTCCCGGCTACCGGAAAACTGCGGCAAACACGCCCGATTTTTTACCCGAAGGCCATGGATTGCCGCACGGTGCCGACGAGACAATCCATCTGCCATCGCTGCTGGAGGCGTTGCCGAAATATGTGATCGCGTTGATCAGGCTGGATAGTTATTTGCTTGCGCAGGGCTAAACCGATCGCCGCGAATGGCGACCGTACGGGTTAATTCATCACTAATCCGCCATCAACGTACAACGTTTGTCCGGTGACAAATTCACTCCAGTCGGAGGCGAGAAACAGCACCGGGCCGGTAACATCTTCCGGTCGCGCGATGCGCCGCAGCGGGGTTTGCGCGGTAAGAGAATCGCGCACCTCCTCGCGCGTTGCCTGGCTGGCATCGGTGGGATACACCAGGCCGGGCGCCACGCAGTTTACGCGGATCCCTAGCGGGCCCAACTCCGTCGCCAGCGTGCGGCTAAAGCCGGTTAGCGCCGCTTTCGCGGTGATGTAATCGTGGTAAGGCACTGAAGGACGCGCCACCAGATCGCTGGTGAGATTAACGATACTGCCGCGCACGCGCGCGCGCATTAACGGCAGCGCCGCCTGGCAAACGTTATAGGCGGCTTTTACCGCGCCATCGAACTGCGACTGATAGCCCGACCACGACGTTTCCCAGAAACGTGAACGATTTTCAGTGTCGAAAACGTAAGGTGCGAAAGCGTTGTTGATCACCGCATCAAGACGGCCGGTGGCGTTGACGATCTGCTCCATCATCGCGTTGACCTGCTGCTCAGAGGTGACATCGGCGGCAATCGCCAGCGCGTCGCCGCCCAATGCGCGGCACTCCTCAACCACGCCCGCAGCGGCAGCTTCATTGCGCAGATAGTTCACCACCACAAACGCGCCTTCTGCGGCGAAGGCTTTAGCGATCGCCGCACCAATGCCGCGACTTGCGCCGGTTACCAGAATGGTTTGGTTGGAGAATTTCATTTTTGGCTCCTTAGGGATCGAGTGTGCTTCAGCAAGGTGCGCATAAATGCGCGCCCTACAAAACCCGGCGCGTTGTAGGGTCGCCATTCATGGCGACCGTGTCACTCCGCGTACGGTGCATAACTCTCGGCGGTCGCTTCTGCGCCCTGCTCGATCTCCGTGATGGTCACCAGATCGAGCAAACTAAAACGTCCATCGTGATGCCAGCCCGCTTCCGGCGAGGTCATATTGCCGAACGCCGCGATGCGCGTAACGCCCACTTGCCCGAGCAGAGCCGAAATGCCGAACAACGCCTGCGGCGCGGCCGCCACGCCTGCGGTTTGCAGAAAATGCCACTGCGGCGCCACCAAATCGACCACTTCCTCCAGCGCATCCACGCACACCACTTTCAACGTACGGCCCAGTGCCGTTGGCGATAAAGGCTCCGCATGATCAACACTCACCACCGCCCAATCGTCTGCCGCCTCGCCGTAAAGCGTACGATCGCCGCCCAGCGCGCGAATCTCCTCGCCATTACGCCACGCGGCAATGCTGTTGATCTCTTCGCTCGCCAGCGGACGGCGCGGATGTTTGTGCGCCAGCGCGGCGAGTTCATGGGCGATGTAGCTGGCGAACTCATCCGGCGACACCTTGCCGCCGCGCTCGACAAACAGCATTTGCGGCGAGTAACAACCGGCCTGGTCGTAACGCATCACGTCATACGCCACGCGACGCGCCAGCTCCGCGCCTTGCCGTACATTCAGCGCCGAACGCGCCACCATTCCGAAGCTGATTTTGTGGCCGTGCGGCAGAAAGCGCGTGGTAACCGGCAAACGCTGTTGGATCGCCGCCAGCGTTGAATTTCCGCCATAAGCCACCAGCGCATCGGGCTGACGCAGCCACGTTAGTTCGGTTTGCGCATCGCCGCCTTTCCACCACACCACCGCGATACATTCGCCCAGTTTCGGATCGATCTCCGCCAGCAACTGCGCGAACCAGCTTGCCATCAGCGGCTCATTGCCCGGCAGTTTACCGATGGTGCCCGCCTTAACCAGCAGACCGCAGATCAAACTCCACAGCGGCAAGCCCGGCACGTTGCCCGCCCAGATATGCATTAACAATTGCGGGCCAAATGCGCGCGCAAAGCCGCCTTTGGGGCGCGGCTGGAAATCGTCGAGCATCTGCGCATCGGCGAAATCCTCCGCCAGAAAGCGCTTCAGCTGCGGCTGACGAAAGGTTTTCAGATAGCCGGTAAGGCCAAGCCGCACCATCTCGGCATCGTAACCGGTGACGATGGGCAGCAGCTTTTCGGCCTTGATGCGCAGTGGATGATGACGATCGAGCAGTCGCGCCACCGCTGCATCAATGATGCCAATGATCTGCGCCACGCTCAGCTGCTGGAGATAAGCGCGGGCGTTGGTGCGGATGCGCGCTGCGAGCGCCTTTATCTGCGCGTCATCAAGCTGCGGAACGCTAACCTCGAGGCGCTGGCCACGATGATTGAAACTCAGCGTGTGCCACTGCACTTCGTCAGCGGAGAGGCCCGGCAGATGTCCGGCAACTTCTTTCACAACTGTGCCTGCGCGCTGGCGAGAAACGCCTCCATGGTCAGCGAACAGCCTTTGGCATCAGCGCCAGTCGCGCGTCCCAGCAGATGGAAACCGCCGGGCACCCTCACGCCCGCATCTTCCGTTAGCAAGGCGGACACCGAGTTGAAATGCGCCAGATCGTGATGCACCAGCACGCCAACTTCGCCGTCCGGCACATCATCACCGGTAAGCGGATTGACCACGCGCGTGCGGATCCAGTGCGGCCCGGATTTCACCGGCGGGCAGCGCTCATTGCCCAGGTCGTAAAACTGCGTGCTGATTTCCGTCATGCCGTACATATTGATGCAGTGGGAACGCGGGATACCGAAAGCGTAAGAGAGCGAAGCGTAGAATTCTTCCGCGCCCATCTCGCGCGACTGGCCTTTGAAACCGCCGGTATCAAGAATGCGGCTGCCTGCCGGCAGCGCGAAGCGGCGTTTTTGGCGCTGCATGTCATCCAGCAGAGGTACAAAGCTGTAGCTGGCGCCCAGCAACGCGTAGGGTTCGCCACCCGCTTCGGCCTGTTCCAGCGCACTGAACAGACGACTGGTTTCGAGGCCATGTTCGCCCACCATTACTTCGCTGTCCGGCGTGCCACACTCCTTCATCGCCAAATCAAGATAGGTCGCCAGCGAGGAGTTCGGCATCGCCACGGTATCCGGGAACAAAATGCCCATGCGAATGCGATCGCGGCCCGCCATAAAGCGACGGCGGAAGTTGAGCAGCATCGATTTCTTCCACACTTCCAACGTCGAATGGTAACTGCGCCCTTTTACCGTGCCGGTGGTGCCGCTGGTCATAAAGATCTCGGCAATTTGGTCGGTGGGACGGCAGCTGAGCGTCAGATCTTTGAAGGCATTAATCGGGATGGCGGGAATGTTGCGCCAGTTTTTCACCGTCAGCGGCGTGCGTCCGCGCTGGGTGGCGAAGCGGCGATAAGGGGAATTGTGTGCGAACTGATAAGCGAAGATTTCGAGGGCCAGCTGGTTGAAATCGTCGTCTGAGCTATCTTCGCGCTGCAGGAATGTCAGCAGAGCCTGGATGATGTGTGTTTCGTTCATGTGCGTCGCCACCTTTGCGATTGCGCAGAGACTCTCAGGCAACGCCTGAAGAGCGCGAACTGTCCGCCACAAAGCACAAAGAGGGAATCAGGGCGCGATATCGCCCTGCGGTTCCGCATCCCTACGCCGGTATTAGCCGGATCAGGTTCGGAGGGTCACTACGTTGCTCGCGCATACACGCCAGCCGGTAGAATCTCAGCCCCTTAACAGAGCACCCCTTGGAACAAGCCGCAGTCTAGGATGGCGCGCGATGATGTGTCAACCATGTTAAATACGCGTAAAAATTTGAGCTGCCCGGCACAAGTCACGTCATGTCTTATACTCAGAGCATGAGTATTTGCGGAGGTGAAGTATGGCTGGCGGTTGGTCAGAAGACGGTGCGGTACACAAACAAATTGATGCCACGGTAGATGATGCGGTGGCCCGCGCTCGTGAAAATCTTGGGCACGGTGAAAGTGCTGAATTTTGCGACGAGTGCGGCGAACCGATCCCGGAAGCGCGTCGCGCGGCACTGGCTGGCGTGCGTTACTGCGTGAATTGCCAGAGCAAGATCGATAAAAAACAGGCGGCGATCAGCGGTTATAACCGCCGCGGAAGTAAGGATAGTCAGTTGCGGTAATTATATTAATAACTGGTTCAGGTTAATGGCTATTTTTAATTATCATCTGCATTCATAATTTTCTATTAGAAATACCGTTAACCTTAAGCAAGACCATTCGCATATAACCAGACATTTTAAAGATAAATACTGCTGCACGATTACTGGAAGCGAAATTAGCGCCCAAACATCTAATCTTTTATGGTTTTTCTTTTACCGTGCTCAACTTGAGTTTAGCCAGTAATGCTGATAAGTTAGCCACACAACTCAACCCTGTACGCAGCGATTCAGTTCGCTGGCCGTTAGGGTGAAAAAACCGGCTCAGGCCGGTTTTTTCGTATCTTAAGGAAGGATAAGAGTGCGTACTGCAGTTTTTATTGACGGATACAATGTATTTTATGGACTGCTGGCAGGTACGCCTTATAAATGGCTCAACTTGTCATTGCTGCTGTCGCATATATGCCGGGTACAGGATCCGGCTGCAATAATTGAAACAGTAAACTATTACACCTCCTCGGTTATTCCCCATCTCGCCACACGCGGCATCGAATCCCGACACGCTCAGGATACTTATATTCGCGCGCTGAAGACGACCGGAATTAATATATTTACCGGACGTCATCGGCTTGAGCACGCTCGGGCTCCGCGTTTCATCAGTAAAAGCGTGCCAGCATCACGCCTGAATAAGGTGGATATCTGGGAGCTGGAAGAAAAAGAAACCGATGTGAATATTGCCATCAGTATGTACCGTTTATTTGCAAAACAGCAGAAGTTGGCAACCGAAGAGAGAATCGCGCAGCTGGTGTTAGTATCGGCTGACACCGACATGACGCCAGCACTCAAGGCTATTCGCGAAGATTTTCCCGACGTTCGCATCGGGATCATATTGCCGCACCGCCAAGGCAACGTACGTGGTGTTCCGGGTTCACTGCAGAATCATAGTCACTGGATACGCAGAACGATCACCAATGAAGAGCTTGATGCATGCCAGTTTCCTGTTCGGGTTGCGACGCATAAAAAACCTGCGGTTAAACCCGAATATTGGTAAGCATCAAAACCACGCCATTTAATGCGCCTCGCGGTAAATGGCATAGCTCGCGATGTTCTCCGTCGTAGCCTATTTCATATCGAAACGTAATGCGGGAACGGTTACTGATAAATCATTCAGTTCAACGTCCTGCGTCAGGCTAAATCCTATCAGCTCTCATCAGCGCTTAAACCTGCATTACGCGACCTCAACCGGCTGGCAAATCTCCAGAATGGCCAGCAGATAGATGCGCACCATGTCGAGGAATTCACTGATTTCTACCCGCTCATCCGGCATGGTGTTGTATTTGCCGCCTGGCCCACAGACGATCCCTTCCATGCCCGCATGCTGATAGAGATGTGCCGCATCGGTGCCGAAGAACGCCGGAGGCGTGATCACGCCGGTGGGCTGTTCGGTGCCGCGCACGGTTTTCCAGCCGCGATTCACCGCTTTGACGATGGCGGATTCCGGTGACACTTCGAACGGTAACATGGTGGGTTTATCGCGGATGCCATCATCATAAAGTTCGGCTTTCAGGCCCGGATAGCGCTGGCATAAGTTATTCAGCAGCACCTGCAGATCGGCGAGCACACCTCGCACAGTTTGCCCTGGCGCGAAACGTGCCGAGCCTTTTAAACGCACGAAGTCAGCCACCTGCGGCGGTCGCCACTCCTCCAGATCGCGGCCTAACGCGCCATGCACGGTGCCGATATGACCACGGTTAATCTTGCGATGCTCAGCGGTTTTCGCGCCGCTAAAGGTCATGCCGTTAATCTGCGGAATCAGCTCGACGGCGGCGCTGATCGCATCCACCGCTTCTTCCCGCTTTGACAGATGCCGCGTATCGCCAGTGAGCTCAATAGTAAACATCAGCGAACCGGCGTGCATGGTCAGCGCTTGCAGATCGGTGGGTTCGGCATTGATGAAGTAGTCGGCGCGCACGCCTTGCTCAATCGCCGCCAGCGTACCAATGCCGCCCTGCAACTCGCCCACCACGTAGGTTAGAATCACATCGCCTTTCAGCTTTACACCGGCATCAATCAGCGTTTTCAAGGCGCAAAAATAGGCGGCATCGCCCGCTTTCATGTTCGAAACGCCAATACCGTAGATAAACTGTTCATCGATTTTTCCTTCCCAGGGATCGACAGTCCAGCCTTCGGTGACCGGATTGGTATCCAGATGCCCGTTGAACAGCAGGCTTTTGCCGCCGCCGCTGCCTGCCAATCGTCCAATGGCATTCAGCCTGTCGCCGGGCACGTTCTGCAGTTCGGTTTCCAGGCCCAGCTGCGCCATTTGCGCGGCCATGTATTTCGCCAATTCACGCTCGCCATCGGTGGCGCTGTAGCTTTTGTGCTGCACCATTTTTGCCAGGAATGAGAGGCAAAAATCGCGATCGATATGATGAATCAACTGTTCAGGCTTCATGTTTCTCTCGTCATGCAACGGACTTGGATAAGTCGGGAATATGCACCGCATCAAGCAGTGCACGAGTATAAGGATGTTGCGCCAGCGCCGTCATGTTCTCGCCGGGCAGCACTTCCACCACGTCACCGCGATACATCACGGCGACACGATGGGCGATTTGGCGAATCAGATTGAGGTCGTGGGTAATAAACAGATACGCGGTGCCATAACGGCGGCGCAGTTCCAGCAGCAGCTCGATAATGGTGGCCTGCACCGAGACGTCGAGTGCGGCGGTGATCTCATCACAAATCACCAGATCCGGCGGATTGGCAAACGCACGGGCGATTGCGACGCGCTGCTTCTGCCCGCCGGACAGGGCATGCGGATAACGCTGCGCAAACTCCGCCGGCAAACGCACTTCCTGCAGCAGGCGCGCGACCGCCTGCGCTTCGGTTTCACCTGCGGGTAAACCATACAACCGCAGTGGCCGTGCGATGATTTCGCCAATGGTCATGCGCGGATTCAGCGAGGCATCTGGATGCTGGAAAATCATCTGCACGCGGCGGCGATACTCTTTATCCATTTGCGCCCGGCCATGCAGCGCGTAGCCACAAAAGTCGAGCTCACCGCTGAACGGCACCAGGCCGGTAATGGCTTTACCGAGCGAGGATTTGCCGGAACCCGATTCGCCAACCACGCCGAGAATTTCTCCCTGATGCACGGTGAGCGCAACCGCATTGGCGGCGCGCGTGGTATTGCCTTCACGCTTCAGCAGACGATCAAGAAGACCTTGTTTGCCGTAATCGATGGTCAGCTGCTTCAGGCCGAGTAACGGTTGGTTGCCGGGCGCGTCCTGCACCAGCCGGTGCTGCGGATTGGGTACCGCCTCAATCAGCTTGCGCGTATAGGCGTTTTGCGGCGCGCTGAACAGGCTGCGCGTGTCGGCCTGTTCGACAATTCGTCCCTGTTCCAGCACACAGACGCGATTGGCCACTTTGGCCACCAACGCCAGATCGTGCGAGATGTAGAGCGACGCAACGCCGGTCTCTTCGCGCAAACGCTCATACAGATCGAGGATTTGCGCCGAACTGATCACATCCAGCGCGGTGGTTGGCTCATCAAAAATCATGCAGTCCGGCTGGCAGGCAAACGCGGTGGCGATCAGGATGCGCTGCTTCTCGCCACCCGACACCTGATGCGGATAGCGGCGCATCATGCGCGCCGGATTTTTAAGTTCAACGTCGTGCAGCAGCGATTCGCCCATCTCCTGCGCTTCACGCGCCGATAAACCTCGATGGCGGCGTAACACTTCGGTGACCTGCTCACCCAATGTCAGCGTGGGATTGAGCGAGGCGCTGGGATCCTGAAAAATCATGCCGAGTTTGGCACCGCGCAGCGCTGTCAGTTTGGCTGCGGGTAAAGTCAGCAGGCTCTCGCCGTTGAGACGAATATCGCCCTGCAGCTCGCGCGCATTGCCCGCCAGCCAGCGCATGATCGCCCAGCCGAGCGTGGTTTTGCCGGAACCCGATTCGCCCACCAGCCCCATCACTTCGCCGGGCATCACCTGCAGGTTGATGTCACGCAGTACCGGCAGTGCATGTCCTTTGGCTAACGCGTAATCGAGACTGTAATTTTCCACCGACAGCACCGGTGTAAGCTTGTCACTCATCAGTGGCTCCTTGGGTTGAGCACATCACGCAGCCCGTCACCCAGTAAATTAAACCCAATGGCGACCAATGCGATGGCGAGGCCCGGAATCATCATCATCCACGGCGCATTAAAGAAGTAAGCGCGCGCTTCAGAGACCATCAATCCCCATTCTGGCTCTGGCGGCTGCGCGCCCAACCCCAGAAAACTCAGGGTGGCAAACAGCATGATGGCGAAGGCAACGCGAATGGTGGCTTCCACGATGATCGGCGCCAGAATATTCGGCAGCATTTCTCGCAGAATGATGTAGCGCCCGGCTTCGCCGCGCGCGATGGCGGCGTTGATGTAATCCTGCTGGCGGGCGGCCAATGCCACGCTGCGCGAGATGCGCACCATGCCCGGCACAAAGGCGATAGTGATCGCCAGCACCGCGTTCATGCTGCTCTGCCCAAGCGTGCTGACAATCAGCAACGCAAACAGCAGGCTGGGAATCGCCATCACCGCATCCATGGTGCGCATCATGAACTCATCAAATTTGCCGCCCAGATAGGCGCTGGCGGTACCGAGCACCGAACCGATTACCATCGCCAGCGCGGTCGCCAGCAGCGACAGTAGAATGGTTGAGCGTGCGCCCACCATTACGCGGCTGAAGATGTCGCGGCCCATCTGATCGGTACCAAACCAGTGTTCCGCGCTGGGCGGCTTATAGCGCGTCAGGATGGAGATCGATTCGGGATCAAAAGGCGCGACGTGGGCACCGCCCACCACCATCAGCAGCGCCAGCAAGATAATCAGCACGCCAGCGGCACCCTGCGGTGAACGCAGCAAACGTTTCAACATATCAGGCATAGGAGATCCGCTTATCGAGAGTGACATAGGCCAAATCAGCCAGGAAATTCACCACTGAATAGGTCGCGGCGAGAATCATCACGCCAGCCTGAATGGTGGGCAGATCGCGCGCCTGCACGGCGACAATCAGTTCGCGGCCAATGCCGGGAATGGCGAAGATCTCCTCCACCACCACGATGCCGCCCAGCAGGTAACCAACATCCAGCGCCACAATGGTGATGGTCGGCAACAAGCCGTTACGCAGCGCATGTCGCCAGAGAATGCGGCGACGCGATAAGCCTTTCAGCCACGCGGCGCGGATGTAATCGGTATGCAACACATCAACCATTTCTGAGCGCACCATGCGCGAGACGTGCGCCACCAGAATCAGCGCCACGGTCACCGAAGGTAGAATCAGGTGCTGGATCCCGCTGACGAAGTTCTCACTGAGCGGCACATAGCCGGTGGCGGGCAAAATCTGCCAGACATCAGCAAACAGCAGCAGCACCAGCGTGGCGGTGACGAACTCCGGGAAGGAGATGCCGATATAGGAGATAACACTCACCAGCACATCGGCGGTTTTGCCACGGCGCACCGCCGCCCAGATGCCGAGGGGAATCGCGATGATCAGCATCAGAATTAAGGCGCACACCGCCAGCAGCAGCGAGCGTGATAATGCCGTCAGCAGCGTCGGCGCCACTTCAAGGCCATTGCGCATCGATACGCCAAAGTTGCCTTGCAGCGCCTGCGTCAGCCAATGCCAATATTGCAGCCACGCTGGGGCATCCAGCCCCAGACGTTCACGCACCGCCGCTAGCGCTTCCGGCGTGGCGTTTTGTCCCAGCAAGGTGACAGCCGCATCGGCCGGTAACAGTTGCGTGATGCCAAAAACCAGCAGCGACACCACTAACAAGGTGTAAACCATCAGCAGAAGGCGTTTGAGCAGATAACTTGCTGTCACGTTCGCTCCTTACGCTGCGCGCTTCGGCGCTTTGTCGGTTAACCAGATATGGTCAAGACGGAATACCGCACCGCGCGGATGCAGATGATATCCGCCGACATAATCGCGGCTGGCGGCGAGCAGATCGAAGAAGGTCGGGATCACCGATGGCACTTCGTCATGCATCAGCTGCTGCGCTTTGCCATACAGCGTGGTGCGCTGTGCTTCATCGCGGGTTTCACGCGCCGCACTTACCGCTTTATCAAACTCCGCGTTGTTCCAGCGCGTTTCATTCCACGATGCGGTTGAGGTGTAGAGCAGCGAGAACACCGCGTCTGGCGTCGGCTGCATGTTGTAGAAGCCAACGTAGAAGTTGCCCTTCTTCCACACCTGATCTAGATAGGTGCTGTGCGCCATGGTCTGCACGTTGATGCGGAAACCGCCCTGTTTCGCCATCTCGCGCAGGGCAATGCCCAGCTGCGTGCGGGTGGCCGGTTTGTCGGAAGCGATGAGTGTTAAATCGATCCCGTTGGGATAACCGGCCTCCGCCAGCAGCGCTTTGGCTTTGCTGTAATCCACCGCTTTTTTCGCCAGGTTGGCGAAGAACGGATACGCGCCGTTAATCGGCGTGTCGTTGCCCGGTGAACCCAGGCCATCCGCCACGAAATCCACCGACGCCTGACGATCAACGCACAGTGCCAGCGCCTGACGTACCCGCACATCGTTAAACGGTTTTTGGTCGCAGCCCATGTTCACATTGAGGAACTGGCCGGAGGCCACGCGCAGCGGCAGCACGCCGGAAGATTTGGACAGGCGCGCGAATTCGCTCGACTGCGCGCTCAGCATCAGATCGGTGTCACCGGAGATCAGCGCTGAACTCTCCGCGATGCCATCGGGATAGACCACCACTTCTACGCCATCCAGATAGGGACGCGCCGGATCGTAGTAATGCGGATTGCGCTTCACCACAATTTTGCGTTCTGGATCGTAGGAGACCAGTTGGAAAGGGCCGGCACCGAACGAGGCTTTGCTCAGCTTGTCATACTGGCCTTGCGCGATGCTGGCGGGGATGATTTTCGCATCCGGATAAGCCAGCATCACCGGCAAATCGGCGTAAGGCGCATCGGTTTCAATCAAAACCGTGTTGGTATCTGGCGCGCTGACGGCGTTAATCGGCCCAATGTTATGCAGCGCTGGTGAGGCATTTTTCGGATCGAGCAGCGCCTGCAGGCTGGCGACCACATCGGCGGAAGTCAGCGCGGAACCGTCGCTGAACTTTAGGTTCGGGCGCAGGGTAAACGTCCACTGTTTAAGATCGGCGCTGGCCTGCCAGGATTGCGCCAAATCGGCTTCGGCTTTCATCTCCTGCGTCAGACGCGTTAAGCCGCTGTACAGCAGTTCCGCCACCAGATATTCCGGGTTGACGCGCACCTGATGTGGATTTAACACGCCGACGGCTTGATCAACGCTGATGCGCAGCACACCGCCTTTACGCGCCGTGCCGCCCGGCGTGGCGCTCGCCACCTGCGCGGCATGGGCCGAGAACGACCAGGGCAGCATCGCTGCGCCCGTCAGAGCGGTAGAACTGGCGATAAACTGTCTGCGGTTTAACCCTTTCATTGCGCACATCTTCTCTTCCTCGTGATTAGTTAATTACCCTGGGTTGGCTGAAAATCATCGGCGAGATACGCCAGAATGGACTGCGAAAGTGCGATCACATCTGCCAGCGTGGTGTACTCATCGGCGGCATGAATGCGGTTGTCAGGACGGGCGAGGCCGCCGAGTAAAATCTCCTGAATCCCGGCTTGCTGGACCCAGCCCATATCGGAACTGGTGGACGATCCCCAGGGTTTGAACTCGCTGGGTTGGAAGCCAAAACCCTGACTCAGCGCCGCCTGCCAGCGCGGCCAGTGCGGACCGTCCGGATTAGCGACCGGCGCCAGATGGCCAATCATTTGCAGCGTGACGTCGAGCGCGGGGCTGTCGCGCATCGCACTTTCCACACAGTGCGTCAGCTCCTGCCACACCGCGTCAAAGCGCTCTTCCGGCGCGTAGCGGCGATTAATCAGCAGCTCAAACCGTTCCGGAATGGTTGATCCTTTGCTGCCGCCCTGCGCAGCGGCCAGCGTTAACAGTGACGTCAACGGTTTGCCGTGATAGTGCGGCGGAGAAGGCATCGCCGAGGTGCGTTGTTCCACCTCGAGCTTCAACTGATAAAGCGCGTTCATCATTGGCAGCGCCGCTTCAATAGCATTAATGCCGTTAACCGGATCGCCGGAGTGTGCTGAACGTCCGGTGATAATCACTTTGAGATCGATGCTGCCAAAGCAACCGGCCCAAATGCGCGGCACCGCGCCGCCGTTGAAGCTGAGCAGGTGACCGGAGAAAAGCTGTTGTTCCGCCAGATAACGAATGCCGGGATACAAGCCGCCCTCTTCATCGCTACACAGCAGAAATACCGGATTAAAACGCAGCGGGATGGCCGCCGCCTGTGCCGCGCGCACTGCCGCCATCGCGGCAACAATGGTGCCTTTCATGTCTGCCGCGCCGCGCCCAAACAGCTTGCCTTCTGCTGCGGTCAGCGTGAGCGCCGGAAAACGCCAGCCATCGCCGGCGGGCACGGTATCGGTGTGGAAATAGAGATTGCAGTTTTCAGCGGCACCGGCATCAAGCGATGCCAGCAAATTGACACGTTCACCGTACGCGCTGCCGTCCGGTGCCTGCCATAAATGTTCCGGCACGGAGACGCGCGCAAAATGAAAATCCAGCGGTGTTAACAAGTGCGTCATCACGTCAGCAAATGCGCCATAACCGTTGCCCGGCGGGAAGCAGGTATCCACCTCCAGCATCTGTTTGAGGTCATCCGTCATTTGCGCGCCGTCATGAGCAATCATCGCTAATGCGTTGTTAAACCGTGGATTTTGCGTCATAGGATTATCGTCTGTTGTATTTCTATATAGTTTATAGATAATGCAATTCAACGACTGAGGTCAATCGGTAATCGGAAACATGCAAAAAAACTATGACGCGAACCACGCTCAACCTTTCGCCAGACTCAGCGAAGGTGAAGGTGCGCCGCTGTACGAAGTGGTCAAGCGCCATATCAGCGAATCGATCCTGCAAGGTGAACTGCCCGCAGGCACGATTTTGCCGAGTGAAAATAGCCTGGCGGCGAAGTTTGGTGTGTCGGTGGGCACAGTGCGCAAAGCGCTGGCGGCGCTGACCACGGAAGGCATGCTGATGCGACGCCGCAAAACCGGCACCGTGGTAACCGGCTGGGCGCCGCTGCACAATCTCAGCCACTTTTTCCAGTATTTTCGCCTGCATGATAAAACCGGCGGATTGCTGCAATCCGATACCCGATTACTGGATTATCAGCTGAGTCTTGCCAGCGCCGACGAAGCAGAGAAACTGCAAATTGGTCAGGGCGATGAAGTGATCCGGCTGAAGCGTTTGCGTCGCGTGAAGGGCATCGCCGCGATGCATGAAACGCTGGTGTTGCCCTCGGCGCGTTTGGCCGATTTTCCACCCGCCGAGCAGTTACCGCCGCTGCTCTATCGCTATTTGTTTGAACGCTACGACCTGCGCGTCGCCGCCGTGCGTGAACAAATTACCGCCACGCTGGCAAATGAAGAGGATGCGACGCTACTAGAACTGAGTCTGCCGCACGCCGTGATGGTGATTGATGAAGTGTCGTTTGATCAAAGTGCCCTGCCGGTAATTTTGGCGCACCACCGTTTTAGTACCGAACACTTTATGTATGTGAATGAGATCCGCTAAGCGCGCGGCATGAACCGCCATCTGAGTCGGGTTAAACAGCGCAGATGCGCCGGGTTTCTGGCTGTTTCGGGAAAATGTTCTAAGCTATTTAGGTAGTTAAAACTTATTCCACTGAAAGGAACTCATCACGATGAAAAAAACAGTACTGGCAACGGCATTTCTTGGCACTTTTATGGCAATGACATTGACCGCTTGCTCTTCAAATCAGGCGATTAAGACCACCGACGGACGCACGATTGTGACGTCTGGTAAGCCGCAAATCGACAGTGACACGGGCCTTGTTTCTTACAAGGATGCGCAAACCGGTAAAACTGAGCAGATCAATCGCGACAAGATTACCAACATGAGCGAACTGGATAATTAATATCCTTTTAACAGCCTGGAGAGACTAATGAAAAAATCAATTTTGCTTTCTATTACTGCGCTTATTGCCCTGTCCGCTTTAACCGGATGTACGCGTACCTCGTACGCCATCCACACCAATGATGGACGCACCATCGTCACCGATGGCAAACCACAGGATGCTGAAACCGGCCTGCTGGGTTACGTCGATGCCAATGGCGTGAAGCAGCAAATCAATAAAAGTGATGTGAAAGAGATTTCTGAAGTTCCGCATAAATAATCTTTCTCACTCAAGCCGCCCGCTGTAATGGATTTCCTTACAGCGGTGCGGGCTTAAACGCCATTCAAATCTTAAAACGTATAGGTCACCGCCGCTGTTGCGGTCAGCTGATTCTGCCTGAACACAATGGGACTGTCCGCCGCGTGATCGTCCAGCCACGTGTAGCCCGCACTTAACGCGCCGCCCCAGTGCTGGGTAAACTGATGACTCCATGTCAGGTCGGTTTCTACCCCATAAAATCCCGCTGCCGGTGAATAAGTCGCATAGCCACTTTTCACGCTTTGACGCGCACTGACGCCGTACCATGTTTGCATGTAACGCGCATCCCCAAACAGCGCGGAGGTCTGCAAGGAAAGGCTATCCTGCTGGCTTTGCAGCGGAATTAACGTTACCGAGGTGCGGTAATTCACGCCCTGACTGTCTGTCAGCGGCAGCACGGCTTTCGCTTCGAGGACCAGCCACGGCGAGACCGCCCAACCGGCCGCAATAGCGGTGTTGAGCGTGGCATTTATTGTGCCCATGCCACGCAGCTTGTCAGAACCGTCGCGCCAGCCGGAATCCTTGTCTGCCCTGCCCAGACCATATCCCAGCGAATGCTCCAGATACAGGCCGCTGTCGCTTTGCAGATCGTAGCCGACCCCCTTTTGCGAATCGACGAAAAAGGCGCCTTTTCTGGCCTGTAACATCGGCACCGCTTGCCAGCGTTGCTTGTCCGCGCCGCTGTATGTCGGCGTGGTCTGCGCGCCCACGCCAATCATCACGCCATCCTGCGCTGCGCTGTCATCAGCGCGGCTGCTGGCACTGATACTGACCAGTAACAAACAGCCACTGTACAGCGCCTTTTTTCTCGTTATCATCGTGTCACCTCAGTTACCCATCTGTTTTTAGCCCCTTGCCCGGGCGTTGCGTCACGGATTGGAGTATCCCGAAGCATTGTCAATAACGTGCCAGGGATTTATGAAGAAACTGTCAAGGTGAGCCATGAACAACAGACGAGTATTGGTTATTGAGGATGATGCAGACGCGGCAGACGTGCTGGAAGCCTATCTGCTACGTGAAGGATACGCCGTGGAGATTGCCGGCGATGGGCATAGCGGACTTGAGCGCGTTGAGAAGTGGAAACCCGATCTCATTCTGCTCGACATCATGTTGCCCGGCATGAACGGCACCGAGGTGCTGGCTGCCGTGCGACGCCGCGCGGACACGCCGGTAATTATGATTACCGCGATGACCGACACGCCCGACAGAATCGGCGCGCTGCGCTTAGGCGCGGATGACTACGTGGTGAAACCCTATCATCCGGGCGAAGTGGTGGCGCGCGTGCAGGCGGTGCTGCGCCGCAGCCGGGCGGCCGTTGCGGAGGATGAAGTGCTGCGCTGGCAGGCGCTTGAGGTTAATACCGCCGCGATGACTGCAATGGTCGCGCAGCCAGAGCAACAGCCAACACGCGTTGAACTCACGCCAACCGAATTTTCCCTGCTGGTGACCCTGATGCGAGCGCCGGTGCGCGCACTCAGCCGTCACTATCTGATCGAAACCTGCATGCCTGAAAGCGAGGCGCTGGAAAGGGTGATTGACACCCACGTCTACAACCTGCGTAAGAAGCTCGAAAACGCCGGTTTATCCGAGATATTACTTAACGTGCGCGGCGTGGGTTACAGGTTCAGACAGCCATGAAAAAGTCACCTCCTCAAACGCTATGGCGCTGGATCTGCGTGCGTATTTTGACGCTGGCCATCGTCACGGTGATTGCCGTCGCCGGCATTATGTTCCTGCGCTTTGCGCTGCAAAACCTGTGGATCATCCACCATATGCCGCCGGCGATGCGCCAGGAATTTCTGACGCTGCGTGCGCATCCGCAAACCAATCTGCCGCGCTTCCACGAGATCGTTGATGAACGCTGGGGCGTGCGCTACTCCGATCCTTCGGTGGGTGCCGCTGACTGGCTGATGGTGATCATCCTGATTTTCATCATTACGCCGTTTGTTGCCTTCACCGTTCTGCGCAACGCCCGCCCGCTGGCGTTGCAGTTTAGCCACCTGAAAAAAACCGCTGATCGGGTATCCGAAGGGCAGTTTGGTTCCGCCGCCACCATTGTAAAAAGCGCGCCGGCGGAGCTGTTGCACTTCGCGCACGACTTTAATCGCATGAGCCAGCAGCTGGCGCTCTACGATCGTGAACTGCGCGCCTCGCACGTGGCGCTGGCACACGAACTTCGTTCGCCGCTGACGGCCGCCATTGGCCGGTTACAAGGTCTGCTGGATGGCGTGTTTCAGCCTGAACCGCAGCAGCTGGAGATGATCATGAAACAGCTGCGCCACATGAGCCGACTGATCGATGAGCTCCATCTGCTGTCGCTGGCCGACGCCGGACAACTCAAGTTGGATCTGCATGAGATCAACCCCGGAGAACTGGCGCGGGAGCGCGTGGCCTGGGTGCGACCGCAAGCCGAAGCCAGCGGCATGATCATCAGCGTGGCAGCAGACAGCACGCTCACCTGCCGCGCCGATCCCTTCCGCCTGGGTCAGGTGTTTAGCGTGTTAATTGAAAATGCGTTGCGCTATGGCAAGCCTGCGGGACAGTTGCAGATTACTGCCCGCGCGGTGCCGGGAGGCTGCAGCATCGAATTCAGGGATGATGGCCCCGGCGTGGCGCCTGAGTTTCTGCCCGAGATCTTTGAACGTTTCACGCGCGGTGAATCCTCGCGCGCGCGCCACTCAGGCGGCAGCGGGCTAGGCCTGTCGATCGCTCGCGCCATCTGCGCGGCGCACGGCGGCAGGATCAGCGCCAAACTACCCAAAGAGGGCGGCCTCAGCCTGGCGATTTTCCTGCCGGACGTCAGTCCGGCACCGTTTTAAGCGCTCTTGACAGGATCTTGACTCGCCGTACAACGAATCTCGACAGTTCGCCGTTTTAATGGCGCCAAATCCTTGTACGGAGTGGCGCCATGACTGACTCTTTCACCGGCCTGGTCAAACAGGCCGCCGACCATCTTATCGATGCACAACGCCTGATAACGTTACTGCCATTGTTGCCCTGCATGGTGGTCATCGCCTTGTCGCTGACTGCCTGCGGGCCACGCGATCCCTTACCACCCGCGCCTCCCCGACCGGTAAAATTCATCACCGTGAAGCCCGCCCTGGAAGGGCAACAGGTGCAGATGACCGGCGATATTCATGCCCACGACGAAACATCATTGGGTTTCAGGCTGGATGGGCGGGTTCTGACGCGCCCTGCCGAAGTGGGCGATCGTGTTGACGCCGGTCAGGTGCTGGCAACGTTAGAGAGCAGCACTACCGCCAATGCGTTACGCAGCGCGATGGCGGACACCGACAGCGCGCGGGCAGCTGAACGCGTTGCGGCGCTGAATCTACATCGTATGAAACAGTTGATGCCTTCCGGTGCGATTGCACGGGCGCAGCTCGACAGCGCGCAATCCGATTGGCAATCCGCTGCGGCGCACCTGCAAAGCAGCGAAGCCGCACTCAACAGCGCGCAGGAAAATCTACGCTGGACGCAGCTGACGGCTCCTTTTAGCGGCGTGATCACCGCCGTCAGCGCCTCTGCCGGACAGGTCGTGAGCACCGGTCAAACGGTGATGTCACTGGCAAGCGGTGCGCGGCGGGATGTGGTTCTGGATGTGCCTTTCCCGGCAGCATTTTCCTCGCTCCCCAGCGATACCTTTCGCGTAACTCTGCTCTCTTCACCGGCGATCACCGCGCAGGCGCATCTGCGCGATATCAGCCCGCAGGCCGACCCGCAAACGCGGACCTGGCGGGTTCGATTAACGCTAGACGATCCACCGCCAGCGATGCTGTTGGGCGCCAGCGTCAGCGTGGCACTACCGGAGAGCGATCCCCGCACCTTTATCCTTCCTGCATCCGTGCTGACGCGCCTGGCGGACAAACCAGCGGTGTTTGTGCTGGATGCGCAGCGCGGCAAGGTCACACGCCGCACGGTGGTGATTTCCCGCTTCACCGCCAGCGAAGTCTATATCGCCAGTGGTCTCACGGCAGGCGAAAGCGTGGTCACGGCAGGCGTCAGCACACTGCGCGATGGCGAAGCGGTTGCGCGGGGAGATGAGCAGCCATGAGTGAACCTTCCGCACGCGATAAATTCAATCTTTCCGCCTGGGCGCTGGCTCATCAACAGCTGATGGCTTTTCTGATGCTGATGATCCTTGGCGCTGGCGTGCTCAGCTATCAGGCGCTGCCGCGCAACGAAGATCCCGCCTTTACCATCAAAACCGCCGTGGTCTCCGCGCAGTGGCCCGGTGCCGATCTCGACGATACGGTGCAACTGCTGACTGAACCGCTGGAGAAAAAGCTGCAGGAAGTGCCCTATCTGGATTACGTGCAGAGCGAAACGCATCCCGGTAAAACCGTTATCTTTGTCAATCTGCGCGACAGCACGCCGCCCGGCAAAGTGCAGGACATCTGGTATCAGGTACGCAAGAAAATGCAGGATGTCAGCTCCGCGCTGCCTGCGGGCGTTGCGGCACCGGCGGTCAATGATGATTTTGACGATACCTTTGGCACGATTTACGGTTTTACTGCGGAAGGATTCAGCACGCGTGAACTGCGCGATCGCGTTGAGTCGATTCGCGATCGGCTGATGAGCGTACCGGATGTCGGCAAAATTACGTTGCTCGGCGTGCAGGAGCAGCAGATTGTGGCGAGCTTCTCTCCGCGCAAGCTCGCGGGAATGGGCCTGAGCCTGCAACAGGTCACCGATGCCTTGCAGGCGCAGAATGCCTTGTCACCCACAGGCGTCATTCGCACCAACAGCGATAACATCGCGCTGCGCGTCAGCGGTGCCTTCAACTCGGAACAGAGCCTGCGCGCCGTGACGCTGCACATCAACGATCGCTACATTCCCCTGACCGATATCGTCACGCTGACGCGTGTGGCGGCGGAACCGCCAACGCCGCTCTATCGCGTCAACGGTAAGCCAGCGATTGGGCTGGCGATCTCCATGGCGCCGACCGGCAATATGCTGGATTTTGGCCACGCGTTAACGGACAAAATGTCGCGGATTGCCAGCCAACTGCCGCACGGAATTGAGGTAACGAAAGTGGCGGATCAGTCGCGGGTGGTCAACGACGCGGTCAGCGGATTTGTGCGGGTGCTCGGTGAAGCCATCTTTATCGTGCTGGCCGTCTCTTTCGTCTCGCTCGGGCTGCGTGCCGGTTTAGTTGTGGCGGCGGCGATTCCTCTGGTGCTGGCGATGACCTTTACCGGCATGATGCTGGCGGGCATTGGGCTGCAACGCATTTCCCTTGGCGCGCTGATCATCGCGTTGGGGTTGTTGGTGGATGATGCGATGATCGCGGTGGAGACCATGGTCGCCCGACTCGAAGCCGGTGATTCCCGCTGGCGCGCCGCTACAGTAGCCTTTGAAACCACCGCATTTCCGATGCTCACCGGCACGCTGGTGATGATTGCCGGTTTCATTCCCGTCGGCTTCGCCGCGTCCGGCGCGGGAGAGTATTGCTACTCGCTGTTTGTGGTGGTGCTGATCTCGCTGCTCAGTTCATGGGTCGTTGCGGTGCTGTTCTCTCCGCTGACCGGCAGCTGGATCCTGGCATCAAGGCCAGGTAAATCGCACGCTAAGCCCGGTTGGTTGCTGCGCCTCTATCGCCGTCTGGTTTCACAGGTGTTACGCCATCGAGGCTTGACGCTCGGCCTGGCGGGCGCATCGCTGCTGCTCGCCATCTGGGGCATGAGCCACCTGCAGGGCGAGTTTTTCCCGGCATCCGATCGCCCGGAGCTGCTGGTCAGCCTCACGCTGCCGGCGAACGCCTCGCAGGCGCGCACCTTAAGCGTGGTAGAACAGCTCGAAGCGAAACTCAGCGGCAACACCAATATCGACCATTTCTCCTCCTATAGCGGCAGCGGCGCCGTGCGTTTTTATCTGCCGATGGACGTGCTGAACGATGATGAAAACATCGCCCAGCTGGTCGTGGTAGCCAAAAATCTGGCGGCGAGGGATCGGTTGAAAGCTGAACTCGATCGCCTGCTGGCACGCGATTTCAGCGATGTGGTGGCGCGCGTATCGCCGCTGGAACTGGGTCCGCCGGTTGGCTGGCCGATCCGCTATCGCATCAGCGGGCCGCACTACGAGCGGGTGAAACAGTATGCGGAAAAGCTGGCCAGCATCCTCGGGCAATCCCGCGCGACGCGCAGCGTAAACCTGACAGCGGGCGAGCCGGAACGCGTCATCACCTTTGCGGTGAACCAAACCGCAGCCCGCGCGGCTGGCGTCTCTTCACAGGATATCGCGCAGCTGCTGAACCGCGTGTGGTCCGGTCAAAGCGTGACTACCGTGAGAGATCATAACCGGCTGGTTGATGTGCTGTTGCGCGCCAACGATGCGGACCGGCTGGATTTAACCAGCCTCGCTGCGCTGAAACTGACCACCGCGTCAGGCGCGAAGATTGCCATCGGCCAGGTTGCGACACTGCAGTGGGGATTGCAGGATCCGGTGATGTGGCGTCGCCAGGGTTTTCCCTATGTGGTGGTACAAACTGATGTAGCGGCGGGCATGCAAGCGGAGACCACATCCGCGCAGCTCAGCGCAGATGTCCAGCAGCTGCGTGCCGGATTAGCGCCGGGTTACACCCTTGATGAAGAGGGCACGGTTGCCGAATCGGATAAAGGTAACGGCTCAGTGTTTGCCGTTTTACCGGTGACGTTGTTTGTCATGCTGATACTGCTGATGGTGCAGCTGCAACGCGTATCGCGCATGTTGCTGGCATTGTCGATGGCGCCTTTTGGACTGCCTGGCATTGTTCTGGCGATGCTGCCCAGCGGCACGCCGATGGGATTTGTCGCCCTGCTCGGTATGATTGCGCTGGCTGGCATGATCATCCGCAACGCGGTGATCCTGATCATGGAAGCCGATAGCAATCTGCGTGCTGGCATGTCGCGCAACGATGCAGTAAGCCAAGCGGCTGAGCATCGTGCCCGCCCGATTCTTCTCACCGCCTGCGCCGCGATTTTAGGCATGATTCCCATCTCGCATCAGGTGTTTTGGGGGCCGATGGCCTACGCCATCATTGGTGGATTGCTGGTGGGAACGCTGATGACGCTGACGGTGTTGCCCGCTGCGCTCAGTCTGGTGATGCAGCGTGAATCAGCGTTTTCCGCCGAATGAAAAAGGGTTGGCTGGCATGGCGCCAGCCAACATACGTTAACGAGCCAGGCGCCAGCCGCGTGTCAGGCGCTTCTCTATCTCCACCAGCACAAAGATCCCAGCGCTCACCGCCAGCGAAATCAGCCAGTATTTGAACGGCAATGGCGCGGTGCCAAACAGCGTATTCATCAATGGAACATAGATAATCATCGCCTGCAGCGCGATAAGCACCACGGTGACCAGCCAGATGCCACGGTTTTTCAGCAAGCCGGCATCCAGCGAGAATCCGTTGCTGTTACGGCAGTTCAGCATGTAAACCCACTGCGCGGTGACCAGCATCTGCAGCAGCACGGTGCGGATGAACTCCGGCGTGTAGCCGCGCGGCTGGAGCCAGGCTTCCAGCACAAAGGCGCTAATCGAAATCAGCAGGCCGACGAAGATCACGCGCCAGATGGCGTAAGCGTCCATCACCGGGCTGCGTGCGTTACGCGGCGGGCGGCGCATGATGTTGCGCTCTGCCGGTTCAAATGCCAGACCAAACGACAGCGTTGCCGAGGTCGCCATGTTCATCCACAGAATCTGCACCGGCGTCAGCGGCAGCAGGTTGCCCATCAGAATCGCAATGATGATCAGCAATCCCTGCGCGAGGTTGGTCGGCATGATAAACAGAATGGTTTTCTTCAGGTTATCGTAGACGCGTCGGCCCTCTTTCACCGCCGCCGCGATAGTGGCGAAGTTGTCGTCGGCGAGGATCATATCCGCCGCCTCTTTGGTCACTTCGGTGCCTTTGATGCCCATCGCGATACCAACGTTGGCCTGCTTCAGCGCGGGCGCATCATTGACGCCATCACCGGTCATGCCGACGATCTCACCGCTGCTCTCCAGCGCTTTCACCAGACGCAGCTTATGCTCGGGGCTAGTGCGGGCAAAAATGTCGTATTCACGCGCCGCCACGCCCAACTCGGCATCATCCATGTGCTCCAGCTGATAACCGGTGATGGCAGAATCGCTGTTACCAATGCCCAGCATCTGGCCAATCGCCATCGCGGTTTCCGGGTGATCGCCGGTGATCATCTTCACGCGAATCCCTGCCTGCTGGCAGTCGCGAATCGCGGTGATGGCTTCCGGACGCGGCGGATCCATCATGCACGCCAGGCCCAGCATCTTCATGCCGTTGCGTAAATCCTCATGATCGATGTGGTGCTGCGCTTCCGGCAGCCAGCGCCACGCGGCGGCAACCGTGCGCAACCCTTCGCTGGCGTAGGTGGTGATCGCCGCTTCCCAATATTCGCGATCAATCACTTCCGCATCGGTAGCACCCTGCTGCTGCTGACACAGCGACAGCAACACATCAGGCGCGCCGGTCATCAGCAGGCACGGTTTGCCATCAATCAGGCAGCTCACCGCCATGTATTTGTAGGCCGAGTCAAACGGCAGCTTGCTCAGAATCTGCACCTTGTCACTGTGAATGCCCGCCTTGGCGGCCAGCACTTTCAGCGCCCCTTCGGTTGGGCCACCGACAATGCCCCAGTTGCCGTTGGCATCCTGACGCAGCTGGCTTTCGTTACAGATATCCACCACCTGCAGGAAGCCCTGCATCAGCGCATCGCTCTGCTGACCCGCTTCAAGGGTAAATTCACCTTTAGGCTCATAGCTGTTACCGCTGATGCGCCATTGGCTGTTCGCCAGCACCACCGCTTTCACCGTCATCTCGTTCATGGTCAGCGTGCCGGTTTTATCCGAGCAGATCACCGTCATGGCACCGAGCGTTTCGACCGTCGGCAGCTTGCGAATGATGGCGTGATTGCGTGCCATTGACTGCACGCCAAGCGACAGAATGATCGAAATAATCGCCGGTAAACCCTCCGGCACCGCCGCTACCGCGAGGCTGATTACCGACAGCAGCAGCTCCGTCACCGCGATGTCGCGCAGCAGATAACCAAACACAAACAGCGCCGCCATCATCAACATGATGATGCCGAAGATGGCTTTTCCGAGTTTGTCGATCTGCACCAGCAGCGGGGTTTTCGCCTCTTCAATCGCGGAGATCATCGCATTGATGTGGCCCAACTCGGTGTCGCCGCCGGTCGCAATCACCACGCCCAGCGCGGTACCTGAACTGACGGTGGTGCCGGAATAGGCCAGATTCAGGCGATCGCCGAGCCCTTTTTCACCCTCAAGTGCCACGGTATTCTTTGATACCACCGTGGATTCGCCGGTCAGAATTGCCTCTTCGACGCGCAGATTGTGCACCTCGAACAGCCGCAAATCCGCCGGGATCTTATCGCCGGGACGCAACATCACCACATCGCCGACCACCAGATCCTGAGTGGCGATGGTGATCTGCTGGCCGTCGCGCAGCACCATGGCATCGCTGGACATCATGTTCTGGATGCTTTTCAGCGACTTTTCGGCGTTGCTTTCCTGAATGAAGCCGATCAGGGCGTTGATCACCGCCACGCCGAGAATCACAAAGGTATCTACCCAATGGCCCATCACCGCGGTGATCACCGCCGCAGCCAGCAGGATGTAAATCAGCACATCTTTGAAATGTGCCAGAAAACGCATCAGCAGTGATTTTTCCGCTTTTTGCGGCAGCACGTTCGGCCCGTTGGCGTCCAGTCGTTGCTGTGCATCTTTTGTGCTTAACCCCGCGGGTGAGCTGTTGATGGCTTTAAATACGGCGGCGTTATCCTGCTGATAATAGGGACGCGCGGATGCTTCCGGACGTTTTGGCTGAATAGGAATAACGGTCATAATTAACCCCGTGACATTGAATTGAAAATAAAAAAGCGTGCGAAAATAAAAACCACATTTTAATTATATTTTCCCGAAGCATACTGACCGTGGTCATGTTTTTACCGATTCAGAAGTGTGATGCTAATAGTGATAGCACTGATTGCGTAATGTTATTATTTAAAAGCAAATAGAAAGGTACATGACACATATTAATTTTAGTTTCATCTCGAAATGTATTAATCATAGGGGGAATTATTATGAATAAATTACACAACCTGACAATACCGATGATCATTTCCTTTATTATCATTGCGGTATCATCAGCTACCGCCATCGGCTTACTCTCTTATCATGTGGTTTCGCGCATGGTGGCATAATTGATTTCGCCAGACATCGCTAAATTAAACCAACCTTAAACGCACAATTGTTTCCACCTAATGACCCTTATTTTGCGGAGGGTCATTATTCCCTCTTTCAGGAAATGGCATATTTCCGCCCTTTCTTTCTTATTGAGGCAGGGGCATGAATAATTGGCCAGTGCTGGGCGCACTTGTAATTTGTTTGGTTTTGATCGGTTGTGACAATAAAAGCGGTGATGAACTCAGCGCACCTCGCGTAATTAAAGCGCTAACACTGACGGAAAATACCACAGAGAAAGTCAGGGTATTTCCAGCGCGTATTTCGGCGGGCGATTACACCGAACTGGCGTTTAAGCGTACCGGGCGGCTGGCGCAGTTGCAGGTGCGTGAAGGCAGCCATGTGAAGGCTGGCGAGGTAATTGGCCGACTGATCGATACCGATGCGCAGCTGCGCGTCAACGATCAGCAGAACAGATTCCAGCTGGCGGATCGTCAGTATCAGCGCTTCAGTGCGCTGGCCACGCGCAGTGCGGTTTCGCAAGCAGACATGGATGTGCAAAAGGCGAACCGCGACTCGGCCGCCGTGGCGCTCAACATCGCCAAAGAGGAGCTGGATTATCACACCTTGCGCGCACCGTTTGACGGCATCGTCACCAGCGTGGCCTCACAAAATCATCAGGTGGTTACCGCCGGACAAACGGTGGCGGTGATCAGCCGCAACGATGTACTGGATGTGATTTTCAGCGTGCCGGAAAACCTGTTCACCAGCCTTGACGTGCAAAACGTGAGTTATCAGCCAGAGATCAGCCTGAATGCGCTGCCAGGCCGCACGTTTCGCGCGGCATATAAAGAGCATCGTGCAGCAGCTGATGCCGCCACGCTAACCTGGCAAGTGGTGCTGACGATGCCGCGTCCAACGGATTTACCGCAGGTCAGCGGACTGAGCGGCACGGTGAAAGTGCAGATGCATAACTTGCCCACTTCCGACGGCACGCCGCTGCTGCGCGTGCCGGCCAACGCGGTGTTTAACCCGGATCAGAGCCTGCCGAATCAGCCTTACGTGTGGCTGATCAGCGGTGACGGTGATGTGGTTAACGTTCAGCAGCAGCCGGTGGTGGTGGGAAAACTCAATGCGCAGGGCATCGAAATTCTCTCCGGCCTGCGAGTGGGCGATCGCATTGTGGTCGCGGGCGTCAGCGATCTGCGTGATGGTCAGGCGGTGCGCCTATGGACACGCGAGCGAGGTTTGTGATGCGCCTGCTGGAACAGTTTCTCAAATACCCGATTCGCAGCTGGCTGGTGATCGTGTTGCTCGGCGTGGGCGGCATTTTTGCGCTGCTCAATATTGGCCGTCTGGAAGATCCGCTTTTCACCATTAAATCAGCGGTGATTGTGACGCACTATCCCGGCGCGTCAGCGCAGCAGGTGGAAGAGGAAGTGACGCTGCCGCTGGAGAACGCCTTGCAGCGCTTGCCGTCGCTCGACAACGTCAGTTCGATCTCCAGCAACGGTTTGTCGCAGATCACCGTTACGATTCATAGCCACTATCGCGCCGACGACTTGCCGCAGGTGTGGGATGAATTGCGTCGCCGCGTTGACGATGCCACGCGCCAGTTTCCACCCGGCGTCAGCGCGCCGCTGGTGAATGACGACTTTGGCGATGTCTACGGCTACTTCTTTACCCTTTCCGGCGAGAACTTCACCAACAGCGAGCTGCGCACCTACGCCGATCAATTGCGGCGTGAGCTGAATTTGGTACCGGGCGTGGCGAAAGTGGCGATTGCCGGTATTGAGCAGGAGCAGGTGAATATCACGCTCTCCAGCCAGAAGATGGCGGCGCTGGGCGTGACGCCACAGCGCGTGGCCGCTTTGCTCAACAGCGTCAATGCCGTCTCCGATGCGGGCCAGATTCGCCTCGGCAATGAAGCGATTCGTTTCCATCCGACCGGCGAGTTTCACTCACTGGATGAGATCGGTGCGCTGCCAATCTCTGCGCCCGGCAGCAGCCAGCAAGTGTTGCTGCGCGATATCGCCTCGCTCAGCTATGGCGTTACCGATCGGCCGGGCAATCTCTATCACGCCAACGGCAATGCTGCGCTGGCGATGGGCGTCTCGTTTGCGCCTGGCGTCAACGTGATTGATGTCGGCGATGCGTTAAGCGCCAAAATTCAGCAGCATCAGCAGGCCAAACCGCTCGGCATCGACCTGAACGTGTTTTATAACCAGGCGCAGGAAGTGAAGCAGTCGGTGGATGGTTTCATCAATAACTTTCTGATGGCGCTGGCGATTGTGGTGGGCACGCTGCTGCTGTTTATGGGCGTCCGCAGCGGTATGGTGATCGCCGCCTCGCTGGCGCTCAATGTGCTAGGCACGCTGCTGATCATGTATCTGTTTAAGCTTGAGCTGCAGCGCGTGTCGCTGGGTGCGCTGATTATCTCCCTCAGCATGCTGGTGGATAACGCGATCGTGGTGGTTGAAGGCATCAAGGTCGATCGCCAGCGCGGCAAGCCGTTGCAACAGGCGATGATGCAGATGGTGAAACGCAGCGCGCTGCCGCTGCTCGGCGCCACGGTGATCGCCATTATCGCTTTCGCGCCGATTGGTTTATCGCAGGATTCCACCGGCGAATACTGCAAATCGCTGTTCCAGGTGCTGCTGATTTCTCTGCTGCTCAGCTGGATTACCGCGCTGACGCTGACGCCGGTGTTCGTGCAGTGGATGGATGGTCGCCAGGCGATCAGCAAAGAGACCACGCAGCCGTATCAGGGCGTGGTGTTTCGCCTGTATCGCCGCGTACTCACCACGCTGCTGCGCTTCCGCATCACTACTTTAGTGCTGATGGCCGCGTGCCTGGCCGCCTCGGTCTATGGCTTCGGCTACGTGAAGCAGAACTTCTTCCCCGCCTCCAATACGCCGATTTTCTTCACCGATCTGTGGCTGCCGTATGGCACCGACATCCATTACACCGCACAAACCGCGCGCGAGATTGAAGGCTGGATCAACCAGCAGCCGGGCGTCAGCAGTACCGTGACCACCATTGGTCAGGGCGCGATGCGCTTTACGCTGACCTACGATGCAACGCGTCAGTACAGCAATTACGGGCAGATCATGGTGCGCGTGCAGGACGCAAAGCAGCTGGAAATGCTGGCGCAGCAAACCGAGCAGCACATCCGCGAGCACTTTCCGCAGGTGACGGAGCGCATCAAACGCATCAATTTCGGCAGTGCCAGCGACAGCGCCATTGCGCTGCGCGTGACCGGCCCCGATCCCATTACGCTGCGGCAGATTGCCAGCCAGATAGACGGCATTTTCCTCGCCGAGGGCAGCGCGTTTCCGCCGCGCCATGACTGGCAGGCGCGCAGTAAAGTGATTCGTCCACAGTATTCGCCGCTGCGTGGTCAGGAGCTGGGCGTGGACAAGCGCGATATCGACCGCGCGCTGCGTATCAACTTCACCGGTGATAGCGTCGGTTTGCTGCGCGAAGGCTCGCGGCTGATGCCGATCATGCTGCAGACTTCCGAGCTGGAGCGGCAGAATATCGACCATCTTGGCAATATTCAGGTGTGGAGTCAGGCGCAGCAGCGTTATGTGCCGCTGGCCAATCTGGTGAGCGATTTCCAGCTGGAATGGGAAGATCCGCTGATAATGCGCCGCGACCGCATGCGCGTCTTGACGGTGCAAACCGATCCCGATCCCGCCAGCGGCCGCACCGCCGCAGAGATTGTGGCGCGCGTGCAGCCGGCCATCGATCAGCTGAAGTTGCCCGCCGGCTATCATCTGGAATGGGGTGGCGAGTTGGAGAGTTCGCGCGATGCCCAAAGCGGCCTGCTTGGCTCGCTGCCGTTAGGTTTCCTCGCGATGTTTGTGATTACCGTGCTGATGTTTAATTCGCTGCGCGATGCGCTGGCGATTTGGATTACCGTGCCGCTGGCGCTGATTGGCGTCACCTGCGGCTTCCTGCTCACCGGCATTCCGTTTGGCTTTATGGCGTTGATTGGTTTGCTGAGTTTGTCAGGCATGTTAATTCGTAACGGTATCGTGCTGGTTGAGGAAACGCACCAGCTGGCGCGGCATCAGCCGTTACAGCAAGCGATTCTCGATGCCGCAACGTCGCGTCTGCGCCCGATTCTGCTCACCGCCTTCACCACCGTGCTCGGCCTGCTACCGCTGCTGCGCGATGTGTTTTTCCAGAGCATGGCGGTGGTGATCATTTTCGGTTTGGGATTCGCCACGGTGCTAACGCTGCTGGTGTTGCCGGTGCTTTATCAAACCTTTTATCGGGGTAGAAAGTCTTGAGCGTGAAATTTTGCCTTGAGTCCGTATTATCCGTGTGGGCACTGACGCATCTGCTGCGTCACGGGCCGTCCTCGCGCCGCTAGCGCGGTGCCTTCGGCTTCCACGTTGTGCCGACGGACCGTTCGGGGATCGGCCGTCCTGGCCGGCCCCGAACTGCCTCACGCATCCATGCGTGAGGCTCCTGGCCCAACGTAAAAGCCTCAGCGCTGCGGATAGCCCTTTCGCCGCAGCAGACGCGCCAGCGCCTCTCACAATGTAGCCGTTTTCAACCACACGCACTGAAGCCCCGGCCGGCCTGCGCACTCACCATTGAGAAAATAATAAGCGAATCGCCATTTATGGCGACAGGTTTGTTAAATGCTCTCCCTGCTTTTCATTCCCAGCGCTCGCCAGTAATATCTTTTTCAACATAAACGTCAGCGGAATTGCCAGAATTGCACCGATGATGCCCAACAAGGATTGCCAGATAAGAAACGCCAGCAGCTGTGTGGTAAGCGCCATATTCAATCGTTTGCCCAATAAAAACGGCTCAATGACTGAACTCAGAATCAAATTCAACGCCACGAAGAACAGTGCGACCACCAATGCGGTTTGGATATCGTACAGCATATAACTTTGCAGCACTGGCGGGATGGCCGCCATAAATGAACCCAGCACCGGAATATAGTTGAAGACAAACATCAACACACCCCAGAAAAAGGCGAACTTCAGGCCAAGAAGATGAGCACCCGCCCAGACAATAATGCCGCCGACAATACTGGTCAGGGTTTTAACCTGAGCATAAACGATAACGCTTTGCACACCCTCTTCAAGCGCCACATAATAGCGCTGATATTTCCCTTCGGCCTGTTTGCGTAGCAGGATTTTTAAATTTCTCATTTCATACAGCATGAAAAACAGCATCAGAAATACCATCAGCCACCAGGAAAGAATGCTGGGTATTTGCGTGAGAAAACCCGTGACAAAGCGCACCACCGCACCCGCATCAACAAACGCCAGCATGTCGTTGGGCGTTAAAACCAGGCCCAAATGACTAAATGTCTGCGTCACCGGCTCGAAGCGTTCGGCCAGTAACTGCGGTGCCTGGCGGCTGAGCTGGATTAAATCGGGGGTTAATACCGTAAGTTTGATGATGGTGAACACAATCACCAGTAACAGCAGCACAATCACCAGCAGCGATGAAAGCAGACGCGGCACGCGTTTTATTTCGAGCCGACTGATTAACGGATCGAGCATAATCGCCAGAAACAATGACAGCATCACCTGATTAATTAATGCCGATGCCAGATAGATACCGGTGAGAATTATGGTCAGCGTGGCGAGAATTAACAATACGCGCAAAAGCCTCGGCCATAAAGGAAACTCGTTCAGTCCCATTATTAAGATCCTTCATCCTATACAAAATGTATTATAGAGAAAAACCTGTGCGCTGGGCCTTGTTTGAGGTCAAGTGACGAAAAACATTCAGGCCGTGATTGCATCGGCCTGAATGTCACTCGCTATTAATTGATTCTGAATCTCCGCGTTAATGGTTTTTCGATTTCGACAATAAAAAACATCACGAAGCCAATGATCAGCGTAATAATCCAGTAGCGTAACGGTAGCGCGGTGGTACCAAACAGCACCTGCATAAAGGGCGCGTAAATAATCAGCAATTGCAAAACTAACAGCACGCCGCTGACGATCCAGATGCCCTTATTCATCAGCAAACCTTTGCTCAATGAGAAGCCGTCAGAAACTCGGCAGTTCAGCATATAGAACCACTGCGCCGTCACCAGCGTTTGTAATAACACGGTACGAATAAATTCTGGTGAATAGCCGCGCGGTTGCAGCCAGGCTTCCAGCACAAAGGCGCTGATGGCGATCATCGAACCGACAAAAATCACGCGCCAGATGGCGAAACCATCCATCACATGCAGCTTGGGATCGCGCGGCGGACGACGCATGATATTTTGTTCACCCGCTTCAAATGCCAGGCCGAAGGAGAGCGTGGCGGAAGTCGCCATGTTCATCCACAGAATCAACACCGGCGTCAGCGGAATTAAGTTACCGGCCAGCAAGGCAATGATGATCAGCAAGCCCTGCGCGAGGTTGGTCGGCATGATGAACAAAATGGTCTTTTTCAGGTTGTCATAGACACGGCGCCCTTCCCGCACCGCGCTGGCGATAGTGGCGAAGTTATCGTCCGTCAGTACCATATCGGCGGCTTCTTTAGTCACTTCAGTGCCTTTAATCCCCATGGCGATACCGACATCCGCCTGCTTCAGCGCGGGCGCATCGTTAACGCCATCGCCGGTCATCCCGACCACCTCTTTTTTGCTTTGCAGCGCCTGCACCAGACGGAATTTATCTTCCGGGCTGGTACGGGCAAAGATGTCGTACGCCTGCGCCGCCTCACTCAATTGCTGGTCATCCATCACTTCCAGCTCGCGTCCGGTGATGGCGGTGCTGGCGTTACCGATTCCCAGCATCTGCCCGATACTCATCGCAGTTTGCGGATGGTCGCCGGTGATCATTTTCACGCGAATGCCGGCTTGCAGGCAGTCGCCAATCGCGGTGATGGCTTCCGGTCGCGGTGGATCCATCATCCCGGCGATGCCGAGCAAAATCATGCCCTGATGCAAATCCTGATGCGTCAGCTCAGTTTGTCCTGGCGTGGCCGGTTTCCAGGCCGCCGCCACCATGCGTAATCCTTCGCGCGCATACTCCTCAATTTTGGCTTCCCACCACGGCAGATCGATCGGCTGCAATCCGGCTTCTGTTTGCTGCTGCTGACAATGTCTGAACAGTACGTCTGGCGCGCCGGTCAGCAGCACGCACTCTTCATCGCCAACCAGATAGTGCGTCGACATGTATTTGTATTGCGAATCAAAGGGGATTTTATTGCGCAGTTCGGTGGTGACTGAAGGCAGATGTCCTTTGGCGGCTAGCACTTTAAGTGCGCCTTCCGTCGGGCCGCCGGTGATTTTCCACAGTCCGTTTTCGTCTTTAATCAGCTGGCTGTCGTTACACAGATCGATGGTGCGCAGATAGCGCTCGAGGATCGAGCCTTGCGCCACTTTCACCGGCACAGCGTCATCGGCTTTATGGATGGCGCCCACCGGTTCATAGCTCACGCCATCAACGCGGTAAATCTGATCGGCGGTGATAATCGCTTTCACCGTCATTTCATTCATGGTCAGCGTGCCGGTTTTATCTGAGCAGATCACCGTCATCGCGCCCAGCGTTTCCACGGTAGGCAGCTTGCGGATGATCGCCTGCTGCTTCGCCATGGTTTGCACGCCAAGCGACAGAATGATCGAGATAATCGCCGGTAACCCTTCGGGAACCGATGCCACCGCAAGGCTAATCAGAGACAGCATCAGCTCTGAAACCGGCATATCGCGGAACAGCAAACTGAAGACAAACAGCGCGGCCATCATCGCCAGGATGATCAGGAAAATGGCTTTACCGAGTTTATCCATCTGCACCAGCAGCGGCGTGCGGTGCTTTTCGATATCGGACATCATCTGGTTGATGTGCCCAAGTTCCGTGGCGCCACCGGTAGCAACCACCAGCCCTTTGCCACCGCCCGAACTAACGGTGGTGCCCGAGAACAGCAGATTGGTACGATCGCCCAGCGGCAGCTCGCCGATGAGCGCGTCCGTGCTCTTCTCGACCACAGTGGATTCGCCCGTCAGAATCGCTTCTTCGACGCGCAGGTTATGCGCCTCAATGACGCGCAGATCCGCCGGGATGCGGTCGCCGGCGCGGATCACCACCACATCACCCGGTACCAGCGCGGTGGTGGGCAGCGTCTCGTGATTTCCCGCGCGAATCACCACCGTTTCGCTGGAGAGCATATTGCGGATACTTTCCAGGGATTTTTCCGCATTGCTCTCCTGAATGTGGCCAATCAGGGCATTCACCACCGCCACGCCGAGAATCACCAGCGTATCGACCCAGTGTCCCATGACGGCAGTCAGCAGCGCGGCGGCCAGCAAAACGTAGATCAGCACATCGTTGAAGTGAGCGAGAAAACGTAGCCAAACCGGCTTGCCGGGTTTCTGTGGCAGGGCATTTTCCCCGTACTGTGTTAGGCGCGCCGCCGCTTCAGCACTACTGATTCCCTCGGTGGAACTTTGCGTACTGGCCAGCGTTTCATCGACAGAAAGTTGATAATAGGTACTTTCCGGTTTAGCAGTATTCATCGCTTTCTCCTCAAATCCTGTTTCGGAAATCAAGGCGGTGATATCCCGTATTTAACAAGTCGCCATTGAACGAAAAGATCAGACCTGATTCATCCGGTGGAAGAAGCGGTCCGTTTCAGATTGAAATATATGTAGTTAATGGCTGCTCAGCGGCAATGAAGCAGCCCTATTTTCTATACGAAATTGAAAGTATTTTGTAAAATGAACGCTATAAACGTAGCACAGGGATATTCAACGCATTCATTTCTCAATAAAAGTCGCGAGGCGGAAACCATTTATCTCATCAGACTTATCCGATCGCGGAAAATAATAAAAATATAGTGTGATAATTCATAAGGCTGGGAAATTTAAAGCCAATATTCAGGTTACTTTACACTGATATTTTATATCGAGATTACGGATTTAATACCTAGAAAAATGAGCTTTACTGGATTTAAATCTGGTTAATTTCATCAAAAATATTACAAGCCATCTGCCTTTACTTTTTTTGACATCTGCGTCTATGCTCATCGATAACAAAAACATCCTGTTAATACTTCTCACCTTTTAAGGCGATGGCGCAGTTTTTCTGTGGTCATAGTTAATGGAGGCAACGATGTATGGTTATAGCCTGCTCCGACTGAGTCTTTATGTTGTCATTGCGATCGTTACCTGCTCCGCCGTAGGACTATTCACCTACGCGGTTGTCTCTATGCTTGGTAATTAATTATCCACTCACAATATTGCCAACAATGGATTCGTTGTTGCTGAGGATAAAACAGTGACTCGTTATATTACGCTGGCTGCCATTGTTATATTTTTAACAACGGGTTGCGATCAAAAAACACAGGAAGTCACGCCACCGCCGCGCATGGTGAAAGTCGTTGAAGTTGTGGCATCCGGCGAATCTCAGCAACGTATCTTCCCGGCGCGCATTGAATCCGGCGACTCCACCGATTTGTCGTTCAAACGTGCAGGACAGATTGAATCGCTGGATATTCGCCAGGGCAACCGCATCGAGCAGGGCCAGCTCATCGCCAGGCTTACGGCGCGGGAAGCGCAGCAGCGCGTTAATGAGCGCCAGACCGCCGCCACGCTTGCCCAGCGGCAATTTGCCCGCTTCCAGACGCTCTCCGGCCGCCAGGCGATTTCGCAGGCAGACATGGACGTGCAGCGCGCCAACCGCGATGCGGCCAATGCCGCGCTGCAAATTGCCCGTGAGGAGTTAAGCCAGATGACGCTAACCGCGCCGTTCAGCGGCGTGGCCGCCGCGGTTAACGTGCGCAATCATCAGGTAGTTGCCGCCGGACAAACCATCGCCACCTTGACTCGCAACGATCTGCTCGACGTGGTGTTCAGCGTACCGGAAAACCTGTTTACCGCGCTGGATATGCGCAACCTGACCTATCGCCCGGTGGTGCGCATCAACTCATTGCCGGATCGCGAATTCCAGGCCGAGTACAAAGAGCACACCGGCAGCAGCAACAGCAACTCGCTGACGTGGCAGATCATTTTAACTATGCCGCGCCCGGCCGATTTCCCGGCGGTGGGCGGCGTCAGTGGCACGGTGACGATTAACCTCGCCAATCTACCCGCCAACGTGAATCGCGAATCGTTAGTGGTGCCGGTGGAAGCGGTATTCAATCCCGATAACAGCCAGCGCAACGAGCCGCATGTCTGGGTGGTGCAAGGCAGCGGCGATCAATTGAAGTTAGAGGATCGCAAAGTCAGCGTGGGCGAAGTGACCGATCGCGGCGTGGTGATTACTGCCGGGCTGCACGCCGGTGAACGCGTGGTCGCTGCTGGCGTCAACGAGCTGCATGCTCAACAACCGGTACGCATCTGGACGCGTGAGCGGGGGCTGTAATGGATATCTCCCGGCAGTTTATCGACAATCCGGTCCGCGTCTGGCTGGCGATTCTGTTACTGGGCGTCGGCGGCATTTTTGCTCTGCTCAATATTGGCCGTCTGGAAGATCCGGCATTTACCATTAAGACTGCGGTGGTTGTCACCCACTATCCCGGCGCGTCTGCTCAGCAGGTGGAAGAGGAAGTCACCTTGCCACTGGAAAATGCGCTGCAGCAGTTGCCCTATCTGGACAATGTCAGCTCCATCTCTTCCAACGGCCTGTCACAGATTACCGTCAACATAGACTCGCGTTATCACTCCAACGCGTTGCCGCAAATCTGGGATGAACTGCGGCGCAGAGTCGGCGACGCGGCGCGTTTCTTTCCCCCCGGCGTAGCCGCGCCGTTCGTTAACGATGATTTTGGCGATGTGTTTGGTTTCTTCTTCGCTATTTCTGGCGACAACTTCAGTAATCCGGAACTGGTGCAATACGCGGAACAGCTGCGACGTGAACTGGTGCTGGTGCCGGGCGTCGGTAAAGTGGCGCTGGGCGGCGTGATCCCGCAGCAAATTAATATCGATGTCTCCTTAACGATGATGGCCGCGCGCGGCATTACGCTGCCGCAGCTCGCCAGCGTGCTAAGTCGGCTCAACGTGGTCTCCAATGCGGGCGACATCAAAGCCGGCACGGAATCGATCCGTCTGCATCCGACCGGCGAGTTTCAAAACATCGAGGAGTTGGGCGACTTGCTGGTCAGCCCGCCGGGCGATCACGCCACCACCCGATTGCGCGATATCGCTACGCTGTCGCGCGGGCTGAGCGAATCGCCCGCCAGCATTTACCACGCCAGCGGACGTCCGGCGGTCACCATGGGAATTTCGTTTATTCCCGGTGTGAATGTGATTGATGTCGGGCGCGCGCTGGAGGCCAAACTGCAGCAGATGTCGGCAGAAAAACCGGCGGGCATTCAGATCAATGTGTTTTACGATCAGGCCGCCGAAGTGGCGCACTCGGTGAATGGCTTCATAGCCAACTTCCTGATGGCGCTGGCGATTGTCGTCGGCGTGCTGCTGATATTTATGGGTGTGCGCAGCGGCATTATCATCGCGTTGTCGCTGGCGCTCAATGTGCTGGGCACGCTGCTGATCATGTATCTGTGCGGCATTGAGTTGCAGCGCATCTCGCTGGGCGCGCTGATTATCGCGCTGAGCATGCTAGTGGATAATGCAATTGTGATTGTCGAAGGCGTGCTGATCGCGCGTCAGCAAAACTCGCCGCTGATGACCACCATCAACTTTGTGATTCGCCGCACCGCCTTCCCCCTGCTGGGCGCGACGATTATCGCCATTCTGGCGTTTGCGCCAATTGGTCTTTCGCAGGATTCCACCGGCGAGTACTGCAAATCGCTGTTTCAGGTATTGCTGATTTCCCTGCTGCTGAGCTGGTTCTCGGCGCTCACTATCACGCCAGTGCTGATCAAATGGTGGCTGTTTAAAACACAGGAACCTACTAAAGCTGCGGCTGAAGTTTCACCTTATGACGGCGGTTTTTATCGCCTTTATCAGCGCATCTTGCAGGTGTTGCTCAGGCAAAAAACCCTCACGCTTTCGCTGATGGCGGTGCTGCTGGCGCTGGCGATTTGGGGCTTTGGATCGGTGCGGCAAAACTTCTTCCCTTCAGCCAATACGCCGATCTTCTTCGTCGATCTCTGGCTGCCGTACGGCACCGATATCAACGCCACCGAGCAGATGGCCAGCGACGTTGAAAAATCGATTACCGGGCAGCAAGGCGTGGTGTCTACCGTCACCACCATTGGCCAGGGCAGCATGCGCTTTATCCTCACTTACAACGGGCAGCGTCAGTACAGCAATTATGCGCAAATCATGGTGCGCATGGACGATCAGCGTAATATCGCCGCGCTGTCACACCGTATCGATGCCTATATTGCGCGCCAGTATCCGCAGGTGAATGCCAGCACCAAACGCGTGATGTTTGGCCCTTCAGGCGGCAGCGCAATTGAGGTGCGTATCAAAGGCCCCGATCCTGACAGAATGCGCCTGATCGCCAGCCAGGTGGCCGACATCCTCACCGCCGATCCCGCCACCGACAGCGTGCGCAATGACTGGCAAAACCGCAGCAAGGTAATTCGCCCGCAGTTCAATCTGGCGCTGGGCCGCGAGCTGGGCGTCGATAAGCAGGAAGTGGATAACGCGCTGGAGATGAATTTCACCGGCAGCCGCGTTGGGCTGTATCGTGAAGGCGCTGACCTGCTGCCGGTTATTGTGCGGCCACCGGCCAGTGAACGTCAGGACGCTAATCATCTCAATAACGTGCTGGTGTGGAGCCAGAGCCAGCAGCAGTACATCCCTCTCAGCAACGTGGTGAGCGGTTTTACGCTGCAATGGGAAGACCCGCTGATTCTGCGCCGCGATCGCAGCCGCGTACTCACCGTGCAGACCGATCCGAATCCGCTCAGCAACGATACCTCCGGCGATATTGTGGCGCGCGTGAAGCCGCAGATTGAGCAGATCCCGCTACCGCACGGCTACAGCATTGAGTGGGGCGGCGATGCGGAGAGCTCCAGTGAAGCGCAGCAAGGCGTGTTTACTTCGCTGCCGCTGGGTTATCTGGTGATGTTTATGATCACCGTGCTGATGTTTAGCTCGCTGAAAAACGCCGTCGCTATCTGGCTGACGGTGCCGCTGGCGCTGATTGGCGTAACGCCGGGCTTTTTGATCACCGGGATTCCGTTTGGCTTTATGGCGTTAATCGGGCTGCTAAGTCTGAGCGGCATGCTGATTCGTAACGGCATTGTGCTGGTCGAAGAGATTGAACAGCAGAAGCTGTTGAAGCCGCAGGTTGAAGCGATCATCTACGCCGCCACTTCGCGTCTGCGCCCTATTCTGCTGACCGCCTTCACAACCGTGCTTGGGTTGGCGCCGCTACTGCGCGATGTATTCTTCCAGAGCATGGCGGTGGTGATCATGTTTGGTCTTGGCTTTGCCACGGTGCTGACGCTGCTGGTGCTGCCGGTGATTTACGCCTGCTTCCATCGCCAACAGGTGGCGACTGCATCATGAATGTGACTGGCCTCAACGTGATTAAAACGCTGGGATGTATGACGGCGGTGACGTTTTTTACCGTGTATAACACCTGGGATCGCTACGATTACGATTATCACTGGATTCTGGCGTTTCTGACCTTTATCTCCACCATCGCCACGCCGCTTTTTTTTGTCGTCGCCGGGATTATGGATGCCCGTTCCGAGCAGGATGTAAACTGGCAGATGGGCAAGATTCGCAATCTGGTGATCGTGTTTCTGTTCTGGATGACGGTCTATTACCTGTGGGAACCGTATCAGCGCGGCTACCTGATCCAGCCATGGTTCATCTTCTCGTTCATTATCATCTACAGCTTTCACCCGCTGATGATCTGGCTTAGCCAGCATCGACGCGCGTTCGTTGCACTGGTGTTTGCGTTGCTGGCGTTCTCATATTGCTACGATTTGCTGGCGGTGCTGCATCCGGACGACCCGCTGTTCCGGCTTGAACCGCAGTATCGGCTCTGGACCTGGCTGCTGTTTTACTTAACCGGCCAGCTGCTGTGCGATCCGCTGATTAATGACTGGATGGAGCGCAAAAAGGTGGCGCGCGGCGCCGTGATCGCCCTGCCCTTTATCTATCTGTTTACCTGGTTTTATGAGCAGCACTTTTTCTTTGCGCTATTTAAAGCCGATCGCAACGCCTTTATTCTCACTGGCTCGCAGATTTATCTGCTGGTGGTGGTGCTGGTGATCGCCGCCAGTCAGGTGCGCTTTCGCCGCAATGTGGCGGTTAAAGAGACCATTCTGGCGACCATCAGCAAAACCATGACCGGCGTCTATATTCTTCACTACTCGGTTTTCCATCTGCTCACCGCGCTGATTCCCATCACCTCGCTGGCGACTAAGCTGACGCTGATTGCCGTGACCTTTGCCGCTTCGGTGCTGCTCTCCAGAGTGATCCTCGCCAGCGGCTGGCTGAAAAAAGTCATAACGCTTTGATGCAGGCCGGCAGATTGCTCTGACTGCTGCAGTCAATGCGCCCCTTGATTTGCAACATCATGTAATCGAAAAACGGATTGGAAGTGTTGCGCATCAGCGTATCCAGCCCAACGATCAGGCTGGCGGTTTCACCGCGCAGCGACATGGTGCCAAAGCTAATGCCATAGCGATTCTTTTCCGTTGGCTCGCGGCCATACAGCGAGTCGCTGAGCGGGAACGGCACGGCAATGTGCGATAACGAATAGGTATCCTGCGGCCAGGCTTCATGCATCGAACGCACGATCTCTTGCGTTTGATCCGCCGCTGTAATGCGCGCCACGGTTTGATAGGTGGTCGGTGACGCGTTAGTGATGACCGTTGATGCATAGCGGCGCGGCGCAGGCGGCAACAAATTATTGACCGCTGAGTAGAGCGCGGGCCTGAACAGCGCGCGCAAGTTCGCCGCCTGGTTGACGTCGAACATCACCAGTTCACTGCCGTTATCCGGCAGATAGCGATAGAACGCATTGACCACTGCGCGGGTGCTGACGGTGGAATCCAGCACTGACTGGAAGGTCAGCACCGGAGGAAACGCCGGCATGCTGCCGCCGCGAATCACATGCAGCAGCTGATCCTGCATCGCCTGAGTCAGCAGCCACGATTGCCGCGCCGCGCGTACCGGGAACGAGTTGTACTTAAAAGGATTGTATTCGGGGATGATGCTCAGCCACGCCGCTTTGGCGAAGCCGGGGATGATGGCTGGCCAGCCGGCTAAGCCAGCAAAGCGCGCATAAGCGGTGACGCCAATCATCGGCGACAGCAATACCAGCTGTTGCGGCTTGCGCAGCGCGCTATTTTGCAACGTATCGAGGCTGTATTTCACCGCCAGCGCGCCGCCGTTCGAATAACCAACCAGATGCAAAGGTACGTTGCTACCCGCCAGGCGTGTCGCTTCGCGCACCGCTAAGCGGGTTGCCGCCATCCACATTTGCCAGTCAACTTTGGTGAGCGAACCGGGCGCCGTGCCGTGTCCCGGCAGCCGCGGCACTACCGCCACAAAACCCTTCTGCTGATACGCCTGCGCCAGATAGCGCATGCTGTACGGCGAATCGGTTAATCCATGCAGCAGCACCACCGCACCTTTCGCTTTTCCTTCTGGCTCGAGGATATATGAGCGATTCCAGTCGGTGTCGAATCGCGCCGGATAAACCGGGCTTTGCGCGTTAAAGCGGTTGAGCGCCGTTTTCTCATCGTCACTGAGCTGGTCGGTCACGTTGAGCTTCATGTCGTGGAAAATCGCTGCTTCACGCGTCAGATAATCCGCGAAGCTGGCGTGATCAATCTCATCCACCGACATTTCATCCGCCGACCACGTATGCCAGCGATGCAACGGCGGTCCCTGTTCGGATTGATAACCACGGATCACCAGGAACATCACCAGCAAAACCAGCAAGCCTAACGCTACGCGCTTGAGCACTTTGCTGATGCGATCTTTATGCAACGCGTTGACGGAATCAGAAGGCATAGCGAACCCAGGCAAACAGCACGTTACCGTTATTGTAAGTGCCGGGAATATAGGTGAACTGCACGTTGAAACGTTTATAACCGGCGGAGAACAGTGGCAGCACGATGGGCAGCGGCACGTAATTGGCGAAGTCATCGCGCGCGGTAATGCCGGCGGTTAGCCCGAGACCGAGACGAAAATCGCGCGATTGATCCAGATACCAGCCTTTCTCCCAGCCATAACCAATGATCGGCTGCCATTCGTTATGGGAATCTTTAAACGCCATCGCGTAGAGCGCGCTCCAGTTACCGTCTTCATTGATGCGCGAGACGCCCAACCCGCCGCCCCATGGCGTTTCATTGTAGTTATCGGTTTTATCTTTATCGTAAGCAAAACGAGCATGCCAGCTGATGAAAGGCAGATAGAGATCGTAATACTGCGGTTCCTGCCAGGTTTGTGAAACGTCCTGCTTGAGCCATTCCCAGCCATCGCTGATCGTGTTGGCCGCCGAGGCGGGACAGACAAACATGGACAGAGTAAGCAACCAGGCCGCCTGAAGAGTACGCATCATGTATGCCTCTGAAATTCACCGCCGCGAAAAGGAGTGGAAAAGCTGACGTGCTCACCAAGCAGATCAAGCCACTTAACCGGTAAGATTATAGTTGCTTGTTATTGCTATAGGAAATGACCTGGATTAGCTGTTATCGCGCTTTCAACCAAAACACGCCAAAGAGATATGTCGATAAAATGCGTTTTTTTAAACATGTCAAAAGAGATCGAGAAGCCCAATGTGGGCTCCTTAGTTTTTTAACAGAACGGTCCCCAGATAATCGCCACGCCAATCAGTAGCATCATTACGCAGATAACAAACCATACGGCGATGACCGGCGCGGCAAAGCGCAGCCAAAGATGAAGCGTAACCGGCCGTTCAGCCATCCAGGCCTTTAAATGGTTAAAATAAATAAACATATTCGTTGCTAAATTATTATCGCTATGTCTTAATGCGTCATCGGTTTGGAACACAGACCTTATGAAAGCAGTTTTAGTAAAGCAGTCCTCAGTTCAAGTGTTATCCCTAGATATCCTTCTTCGAGAGCCTCCTCCTAAGTGCCCAATAAGTAAATCTTTCACTTCAGGCCAATTTTCGCCGCTACAAGTGGCTCATCAATTAAGGAATTATCTATGTCTAACAAAATGACTGGTTTAGTAAAATGGTTTAACTCTGATAAAGGTTTTGGCTTTATCACTCCTAACGATGGCAGCAAGGATGTTTTCGTCCATTTCTCTGCAATCCAGAGCGACAACTACAAAACTCTTGATGAAGGTCAGCAAGTTTCCTTCACCATCGAAAATGGCGCCAAAGGCCCAGCAGCGGGCAACGTTACTCCGCTGTAAGCCGCGCTCATTATCAGCAGCGCTTACAATAGCGATGAAGACAATAGTCTGAGCAGATAAGCACCGCTGATAATAAAAAAACCCGCCTTGTGCGGGTTTTTTATTGCCTGAAATTTGGTGTGACTAAGGTTTGCGTAGTGAATAAACTGCTCGCCAGCGAAGTCGGTAGCTTCACCGGACGTAGAAAGTGGACACCGGTTAATAAGAAGGAAATAGGATGCTTTTGCCCGATTTGAATTTCACACAAACGCTACATCACCCGTCATTTCAACTATGAGCCGTCCGCTGTTTGTTTCTCTGGACGGGCCCAAAGGGGTTGGCAAAACCACGCTGTTGGAAGCCATCACGAAAGTACTCAGGGCTGATAACATCAAGGTAATCCGGCTTTGCGAGAAAAAAAGCGATCCCTTCAGGAGAGAAACAATGGCTCTGGTGAATAGGCTGGCCAGAAATCCCTCCATGGATTTAGAGTGGGAAGTTTGTGCGCGCTTTGCTGATAGCCGTGCATGGATTTCCCAACATGTGCTGACTAAACAGCCACCGGACAGCATCATTTTGATGGATCGCTGGTACCCGTCTGATGCCGCGTTTCGCCGGATGGTTCCATTTGCTGAGATTTTACAGTTAAACATTGATCGAAACGTGCAAGAGCCGGACCTACATGTCGGGGTTGTTACTGCGCCTGAAATTTCATGGGCAAGGGCCGCGGCCAGAACGCGCGGGTTAAGTAGTACGGTGATGCTTAAGCTGGAAGATCATGTCGCTTGTACTCAGTCGTTCGAGCGAGTCGTTGCTGAACACGGCTGGGTTTTATGCCGTAACGAAAGGATGTTCGAACACGCAACCATGCAGGTTGTAAATGAGATCTACAAACTGCTGAATGCCCTTTAGGCAACAGTTCTGCGGACACTTTTTCTGCCGCATCCCGTTAGACCTATTAGTGGAAACACATCACTCTGACTGCACACTGAACACATCCGTCCATGGTTATTAGTTGCTACTCGGGCTAACTGTACATCGGTGTAATCCATGAAAGTTCTACAGACGCACGTCTTGTGGATACGCTATGGCTGGGTGGGGCTCCAGATATAACAGCGCGGTGCATAATATGCAGCTGGTGTCCGCCAACTTCCGCGTAATAAGCTGGCTATCCGTAAATGTAACGAAACCAATATCGTTACCTGCAAAGGGTTTTATTGCATCCTTGCGCTTTCATATTTATACAGCTGTTCATGGATTACTTTAGAATTAAATATATCAGCCCTTTTTGTAGTGCCTTACCATTATTTCACCGAGTCAATATCCATCATTGAGAAGCGCTTAACACCTTTAACATTAAACCTCTTTCATGCAAAATTGTACATAATATCACCCTGCATTAGCACCTAATAACGGCAGTGAATAGTCACTTAGAAAATATATAAATCTAAGATTTCATGACTTTTAGGAATTAACCTTTAGCTAAATCCGTCATAGCGCCTACAGTTTAAGTCGAGGTTGTCATAAACGTGAAAATGGAGGATGGTTAATGTCTTTTCAACACGACGGGAAAGGCTACGTCATTATTGGCGAAGCGGCACTGAGTATTGCCTTGGGACAGAGAGTTGTCAGCGTACAATCACTGATTGACGAACTGGAACATATGGCAAATGCAGGCGGCAGCAAGGCAAGGTTGTCTGATATTTCTGAAGCCACAAAATGGCTGAAGAGTTTCGAAGAGCCCGATCGCGCTGTCCATAACGTGCCATACCTGCAAACGCTTGCAGGCTTGAACGACGAAACGAACTGACGCCTAAGGACGTAGTCCGGCTCTGGCCGGAAGACGACGACGAAGATGACCTCAACGGTCGCGTTTAACGTGTACCGGCTGGAGAAAATGTCAGGGACGACACTCTCCCCTTCCTTAATTAATCCCCACCTGTCATTTGGCAATATTCATTTCCCATTCCCAAATTACGTATCAAAATCTTCATTAATTGAGGCAAGTTTTATCTTGAAAACGATTTCATTATTTTCCCTCGAAATTTGAGACTTTTCTTTATCATCAAGCAATGCGTTTACATCTGGCATAATTTAAGATAATTATCAGCAAGTTGAGCAGCAACGTTAACATGCAAAATTTGATAAACCGTAATCTCTAAACAATCTTAAAGACCTTAAGGAAGTTTGTTACTACACTATTTCTACGGTAATCGAAAATATTGGAGGAAACGCAGTGTTATTTCATGACGAAGAACAAGGCCATATCATTATTGGCGAGGCAGTGATTAATCTTGCTGTGAGTCAGAAGGAAATCAACATTCACTCCCTCATCATTGAGTTGGGCACCATGGCCGAAGGCGATGCCAGCGACAATAGACTTGCTCAGATAGCCGACGCCAGACGCTGGCTAAAAGCCTTTGTCGAAACCTCCCCACGAAACCGCGAAGAGCTACGTTGGCTTTCAGCATCCAGACATTTACGCCCTATCAACAATGATCGTTAATGGGTGACTAACGTTGATTCAGGCAGAGGATGCGCCTCAGGGCGCTCCGCATTATGTCGATAAGTAAGTGAGTTAAACAGACTTCATTCCCTGAACCTTTCAATACCCCCTCCTCCAGTTAATCGCCCCCTCTCTCTTTGTACAAATTTACCCTTATCTTCAACAACCAGAACCCGACAGCTGATCTCACAACCAAACATAACTACCTGAATAAAAAGGATAAGCATCTTTTGCTTAAAAAGAAAATCTGTACAGATAAATTAATCCTGTACAAGTTTTAAAAGATTGTCTAACTTTATGTTCAGACAGAATCGACTATCCCAACTTTTACGAGGTTCGCATGCGTCAGAGTGTTTCTAAATTTCCCGATACAGCCAGCGATATTGCACATTATTTTAGCAAAGCAAGCGCGCCAACTCAGCAAGAAACGCTAGGTCAAATTGTTGTCGAAATCCTTCGGGCAGGCAAGAACCTTAATCGTAAGGCTATCTGCACTAAACTGTTAAGACGTCTCGAAGTCGCAGCCACTCAAGAAGAAGAACGCCATTATCAGACATTAATCGGCATGCTGTTCGATCGCTAAGTTTTATCTGTTGGCGAGATAAGCCAGTCACGATCCCGTCGAAGGGATTCAGGCTTTAAACCGCTCATTAATGAATTTTTATCCATGAAAGGCGTGCCATAACAGAAATATGCGCTAAATTTAGTTTTGAATGACTTTTAACTGGGTAAATAGCCCAGAAAGCATGGGTTTGTTTAGCCAACACCCAACGCAATAGCGTAAACATCTTTCAAACGTTGCCGCAGAAATATCTGATCACAAGGAGAGAAAATGCAACAAAGCGCACAGCAAACGTCCCGCGAAATAGACATTACTGACTATCTCCAAAACGCAGGTGACAACCTTTCTGCGGAGAAGACACTGATTGACTCCGCCATCCAGACGCTTGAGAGTCAGGGTAAGAGTGTCTCCAATAGCGCCATTATTTTGTACTTCATCTCGGAAATTGAAAACACCACTGACCCGCTGCAACTTGACGCGCTACTCAATGCGTTAAAAATGGTGGTGGGCTTTACTCCGGGTGAAGAAGAACGTTGGGCATTTTTTTACTGGTGAGTAAAGTCTCAGGGACATGAGGATCAGTATTTTTAATATGGATGTAGCGGTCAGAAAAGCGGGGAATTGACACAACTCTCCCCGCTGATAGGCAAATAGAATAGATTGGTTTTATTAATCATCATCATTAGGCGTACGGCCTACAACGATTTCAAGGCAGTTGCGCAGCACATCGAGTTGCTCAATATCTGTCGCACTTTCCAGCTCCGCTATCAGACTCATAATGATGGCCTTGTTCGTTACTCTTCCTCTCTCTGCGATCAATGACTTTACGATGATACCAATGACTTCTTTTTCCTGTGCATATTGGTCACCGGTGCTGTGTAAATAACTCTGCAGGTCTGACTCGATAGTATTCTGCTGCATAAAATATCCTTAATGAGTTGCGCATTTTTTGTCTCTCTTCCACGCACTTAAGCCCTTAGCCGGCGTTAATGTCGGGTTGAGTCGTCATTACCGAATTTGTCTATATCAAAATTTGCCATGTGCTCCCGGTCTCCAACTTTAGGGGATTCACTCTCGGCAATTTCTTTCTTAACATCCTGCGTAGCGAGAAGTATTACGCGCGCACGTTCTTCATCCTTTTCAGCTTTCAGCATACATTCAAGCTTCGAGAGGAGCGCACGTCGCGAGATGCCGGCTTTTTCGCGCAGCAATGCTATTACCGCCTCGCCGATGAGAAGATCACTCAACTTTTGTTCATGGTGATTTTTCATATCACTCTCTGTTCAACATTTAGTGTTGAGAAGAGAGAGAGCTGCGGCTGAAAAACGCTGCAATATCATTTACTGAATGGCATTTTCCCAGGTTCTGTTGCAAGGAAACCTCACGTGTTCATAATTTAATCAGATCGTCATGCAGTAAACTTATACAATGTTCGCAATGTTGTACAGCTTTATTGGCGTGAATTGATGAATATTTAATATGAGATAGGGCAAGTAAAAAAGGATTGGACTTTTATGGCAGGAAAAAATGACCTCTGAAAGTGGAAATCTCTAACGCTTTCAGAGGCGATGCAAAGCATCATTCGTTACGTGCGGAGAGTACCGCTGGGTCAATTTATAGGAGATTAAAAAAAATGCACGGGTTATATTTTTTTATTTTAGCTCCTATTACAGTCATTTAAATTGCATCTTTATCAAAATGAAACCGCTTCGGTTATTTATGAACTCAATCATCAAGATAATTGATAATTTTTATTTGGCTATTCCAAATAAATGCCATTTATTAATCGATTTCTCATTTTTAAAATGACCACGTTGAAAAAAACGCTCGGGTTTTACTGACGAGGATAAACGAAGCCAGGCAGTGATTTCAGGACTGTCCACCAAACCATTGCTGTGATGATTGAAGTGATAATGGCCTCGTGCCCGAGCCTTTTCATTTTTATTTGTGGACCTGAGTTGCAGGCGTTAAATACTGCTACTACTCTTTTATCGCTTCATACTTGGTACGAAGGTTACACACAGCACGCACAGCGTGCGAGAGTCTTTGCATATTGTTCATACTTCCTTCCCCGCTCCAGGCGGGGATTTTTTTCAGCATTAGCCTACCTGACACGGAACCAGATGGCATACATCGCCGGTAAAAACACCAGCGTCATAATAGTGCCGCCCAGCGTCCCGCCAATCAGCGTGTAAGCCAGCGTGCCCCAGAACACGGAGTGCGTCAGTGGAATAAATGCCAGAATTGCCGCTAGCGCTGTCAGCAGAACCGGCCGGGCGCGCTGCACCGTTGCCTCAACGATAGCCTTGAAAGGATCGTGGCCTTCCCGCTCATTTTGATGGATTTGTCCAATCAGGATCAGCGTATTACGCATCAGAATCCCTGACAGCGCGATCAGCCCAACCAGTGCATTGATGCCAAAGGGCTGCTGGAATAGCAGCAGCATGGGCACAACGCCAACCAGCCCGAGCGGCGCGGTCAGAAAAACCATCACCATCGCTGCCATGGAACGCACCTGCAGGATGATGATCAGCAGCGTCAGGGCAATCATAATTGGGAACAGCGGCAGCATCGCTTTGGTCGCTTTACCCGACTCCTCAATCGAGCCCGCCTGTTCAATACGGTACCCCGGCGGCAGTGACGCGATTAATGGCTGAAGTTCCCGGCTCAACGCACTTGAGACATCCGGTGGCTGCAATCCGTCAGCAATATCGCCGCGCACCGTTATGGTTGGCGTTCTGTCGCGGCGGCGCAGCAGCGGATCTTCCATGCGGATGTCGATTTCACCGAGTTGCGAGAGTGGAATGCGCTGCCCATCGGCTCCGGCTAGCGTCAGAGCGTCAAGGCGCGCGGGATCGAGGCGCACCTCTCCGGCTGCACGACCAACCACTTCCACAGATCGGATATCTTCACGAATCGCCGTGATAGATGCCCCGCTTAGCAGGAACTGCAGTTGACGAGCCGCTCCGGCAGGCGTTAGCCCCATCGCCTGCAGCCGATCCTGATCCAGCCTGAAATGCATTACCGGCACACGTGAACCCCAGTCGGTGTTGACGGTGCGCATCATCGGGCTGGCCTGCATTAATACTTTCACTTTCGCGGCCAGCTGGCGCAGTACGTCTGGATCGGGACCCATCACCCGGTAAGCGACCGGATAAGGCGAATAGGGACCGAAAACCAGCTGTGTAACGCGCACCTGCGCTTCAGGCGCGAGCCCATCTGCTGCCGCTTCTCGCAGACGCTGCTTCAGCGCATCACGGTCGTGCTCGCCATTGGTCAGCACCACGATTTTGGCAAATGAGGGATCCGGCAATTCCGGGGCCATCGCCAGATAAAAACGCGGCGCGCCCTGCCCGATATACGCGGTTACCGTGCGGGTTTCTTTTTGCTTTTTCAGCCAGTGCTCAATTCGCGCCGTGGTCTGGCTGGTATGCTCTATTGAGGTGCCGTAAGGCATTTGCACTTCAACCAGCACCTCAGGACGATCGGAGGTCGGGAAGAACTGTTTTTTCACCAGCCCCATGCCAATGATGGCCAGCACAAAGCAGCTAATCACCGCGCCTGCCACCCACCACTTATGCGCGATGACTTTAGTTAGCAACCGTCTAAAGCGATTGTAGTGGCGGGTGTTATAGATTGCCGCGTGGCCACCGGCCACCGGCTTGATGTCGGGCAGCATCTTCACGCCCAGATAAGGGGTAAACAATACTGCCACCACCCACGAGGCAATCAGGGCAATCCCCACGATCCAGAACATATTGCTGGTGTATTCACCAGCGGTGGACTGCGCAAAGCCGTTGGGCATGAAGCCGATCGCGGTTACCAGCGTGCCGGCGAGCATCGGCGCGGCCGTATGGCTCCAGGCGTAGGCCGATGCTTTGATGCGGTCATAGCCCTCTTCCATTTTCACTACCATCATCTCTATCGCAATGATGGCGTCATCAACCAGTAAACCCAGTGCGAGGATGAGTGAACCCAGCGTGATGCGGTCAAAGTTTTTTCCCGTGGCGGCCATCACCACAAATACCACGGCAAGCGTCAGCGGAACCGCGGCAGCAACCACGATGCCAACGCGCCAGCCCATGCTGACAAAGCACACCACCATCACCACCAGCAGAGCCACGAAGAACTTCACCATGAACTCATCGACAGCCGAACTGATGTTAACCGCCTGGTCGGAAACGTTGGTGAGCGTCATGCCCAGCGGCATGTCGCTATTTATATTTCGGACCTCTTGTTCCAGCGCCTTACCCAGCTCAAGACCGTTCCAGCCTTCCCTCATCACCACGCTCAACATTAGTGCAGGTTCACCCTCATTACGGATGAGAAAATCGGGCGGATCGACATAGCCACGTTCGACCTTGGCCACGTCGACAAGCCGCAGCGTGTGATTACCGGAGACGACCGGCGTGTTGCGGATTTTTTCGAGCGTATCCAGCGCACCGTCAAGGCGGATAAACACCTCGGGCCCGCGCGTTTGTATCGAACCGGCGGGTGACAGGGCATTTTGCCCGTTCAGGGCGTTAAATATCTGTTCCGGTGTAATGCCCAGCGTAGCGAGGCGATCGCTGGAAAAGGAGACATAAATACGTTCTGCCTGCTCGCCGGTAATGGTGACTTTTTTTACGCCCGCAACGTGTAGCAGCTGCTGACGGAGTTTTTCGGCATCACGAGACAGAAATCGCTGCGGTTCACCCTTTGCTTTCAGTGCATAGAGGGCAAAAACCACATCCGAGAATTCATCGTTAACCATCGGCCCGATCACACCCGCCGGCAGGTTGCGCGCCTCATCGCTGAGCTTTTTGCGTGCCTGGTAAAACTGCTCCTGCACTTCAGAAGGTGGCGTGCTGTCCTGTAGGGAAAGCATGGTGTATGCCATTCCGGGACGAGTATAGGTCTCGGTGCGGTCATACCACTTCAGCTCCTGCAGCCGCTTCTCCAGCGGCTCAGCCACCTGATCCTGCATCTCCTGCGCGGTGGCGCCAGGCCAGGCGGTGATCACCGTCAACTGCTTGACGGTAAACGGGGGATCTTCCGCTCTTCCCAGACCAAGAAAAGCCACTATGCCGGCAACCGTAACAAGAATGATCAGGAACAGCGTAACCGATCGTTCACGCACCGCGAGGGCCGAGAGGTTAAAGCGATTGCGGCTCATGGCTCGGCTCCTTGCGACCCAAGCGTTCCGATGCGGACGGCTTCACCTTCATGCAGCAGATGTGCGCCCAGCGCGGCCACCTGTTCCCCGCTCTGAAGCGGACCCGACACGCGCGCACTGTCGTCGCTGATGCCGAGCAGCGTCACGGCCCGCCAGGTGACTTTGGCGGGTTTGCCTTCCACCAGCCAGACGCCAGTACCGCGTCCCGCATCCCACACTGCACTGAGCGGTACTGACCAGGATTCTTGCGTCGCCGCAGATTCCGGGATACGCAGGGTTACGGTTGAACCCAGTGGAGCACCGGCTGCGGCACCGCTCAGCACATAGCGTGCTTCGTAGGTGCGGGTTGCTGCATCCGCCGAGTCTGACAACTCGCGCAGCCTGGCATGGTTCTCGATTCCACTGCCATACAGGATGGCCGTGGCTGGCGATCCAACCTGCGGACGCAATGTCTCCGGCAGACTGACCATCGCCTCACGCTGACCGGCACGGGCGAGGCGCACAACCGTTTGACCGGCGCTGACCACCTGGCCTGGATCGGCCAGCGTATCCACCACCACGCCATCTGCATCAGCGCTCAGTACGGCATACTGCGAGGCGTTGAGCGCCACGCGTGCCTGCGCCTGCGCGGCGCTCAGATCGGCACGCGCGGCATCTGCCGCTGCGCGAATCTGACTGTAAGAGGATGCAGATACCGCGCCAGAACCCACCAATCCACGATAGCGTTTCTCATCATCGCCGGTCTGGCGCGCGCGTGCCTGGGCGGCGTTTACCGCACCCTCCGCAGCGCGGACCTGCAGCGCGAGATCAGCGGGATCGAGCCTCATCAGCAGTTGGCCGCGTTTGACGCTTTGCCCCTTATCAACCAGACGCTCAAGCACCTTGCCCGACACGCGAAAACCCAGGTCGCTCTGAAAACGTGCGGCCACAATGCCGGTAAAAACGCGAGATTGACCCGCCGCAGGCTCGACGGTCGCCGTCCTGATGAGTGGCGGCCGGGAGCGCGGATCGTCAGCGGCTGATAGAGGTTCGCCGCAGCCAGTCAGAATGACCGGCAGCAGGCAGATGACGGACAACAAAGGGAGATGCCGGAGCATGGGTTACCTTACTCAAGGAAAGTATGAGGACGCCATTCTCTGACTAGTGACCAATTATGTCAATGGTCACAAATTACGGAGCGAGACTTCTAAGTACTAATGCAGCCAATTGGCTTGCATCTTCTCTGGCCGTATCAAGTGAGGATTGCAGTTGGAGTGGATCGGCAAGAGGTCTGAGTACCAGATAGACGGCAGCGGCCGTTTCATCCAGCGGCGTTTTACGCTCAAATTCCTCGGCAGTGCGTCCTGCGCGCAGGATGGCGAGCACGATTTCACGCAGGGAATCCTCATATTGCACAGCAGCAGGCCAGTGCTCACGCGAGGAAGCGGCGGCGATGTCATACAGCCGACGCTCGCGGAAAAACAGCTCGCAGCCTGCCACAGCAAGCGTCTGAAACAGCTGCTTTATTTTTTCCGTGGCGGAAGGTGACTGCTCCAGCGCAGCGTTCAGCCTTTCCGTGATATCCATAAGGCAATTGGCGCAGATGACTTCACCGATTTCCTGCTTAGAACCGAAAAACTTATAAATATAGGCTTTGGAGAAACCTATGGATCGTGCGAGGTCGGATACCGTGGTTTTCTCGAAGCCGTAATGGCTAAAGTATTCCATTGCAGCAGCCACAATCTGATCGCGGATAGTGTGGTCGGAAGGCCCACGCGTGGCGGCGGTAGTTTTTTTCTCTGTCATATTTCAACTTTGCTCGGTGAGCTGATGTAAACGATGAGTGACCAGTAGATATTTTGGTCACAATTTCACATCGCTTCAAGGCCTGATTGATATCATCACAACCTCAGCGGAATCTCTGGAAAATCGCTTTCGATGATTCCGTTCGGGCTGGTGGAATTATCATCTAAGCTTCTTAAGTAAAATTTAACTTTTGCCCGGAGAACGTAGTGCCAACTTTAAATTCCAGTCCTAATCCCGACCTGAAACGTTCATTCATAGCCACCCTTCCACTGGGTATCGGTATGATGGCGGCAATTGATGAAGTGATATTTCATCAGATTCTGGCCTGGCATCACTTCTTTGACTGGGGCACACCCGCGTTTAGCCTGCTTTCAGATGGATTATTGCACGCAGGCGAGCTGATTCTTTTCGTGCTTGGTTTTTTCATGTTTGCGGACCTGCGAAGCCGTGGAAAACTCAACCGCACGGCAGCGTGGGCGGGATTCATTGTGGGTTTGGGGGCTTTTCAGCTGTTTGATGGGATTGTCGATCACAAACTGCTCAGGCTGCATCAGATCCGCTACGTTGATAACGTGCTGCTTTATGACCTTATCTGGAATCTGTCTGCTGTGCTGTTATTGGTAGCAGGCTTCGTGATTTATCGTCACGCGCGCTCTGCTCTATCCGCTAAGACGGAAGCTTAATCCGTGGATCCCATGATGCATCCTGTAGGGATGTCACATTCAGTCGCGCTATTTATTCTTTTGGTCATAGCTCCAGCTGTCATCCTCTTTTTTTATTTGATCGCCGCTGTCCGTTTACGCCGGGTTGCCCACTGGAGCGCCTGGCGCATGGCCAGCTTTACAGCCGGCATCGTTATGATCGTGGCATCCATGCTGCCGCCTTTGACTAACTGGGCGCATCATGACTTAAGCGGTCATATGTTGCAGCATCTGTTACTTGGTATGTTTGGACCTCTCGGATTGGTATTTGGGGCGCCCGGCTCACTGATATTACGCACTCTATCCGCACGGTGGGCGCGCGCTATGATGGCTATTCTTCGCACCCGCCCGATACGCTTTTTAATCCATCCATTTACCGCTGCTTCGCTGGATATTGGCGGGATGTATCTTCTTTATCTCACTCCGTTATATGCGTTGAGCATGGCCATTCCCGCCCTGTTTATCTTTCTTCATCTGCATTTTGTCCTCTCCGGCTACCTGTTTACCTGGTCTGTCGCCGGGCCCGATCCCGCGCCACACCGCCCATCAAGGTCAGTTCGTCTGATGGCGATTTTTCTTGCCACGGCCGCTCACGGCATTCTCGCTAAGTTGATGTACGGTTACGGATATCCAGATGGAACCTTAGCCAGCTCTGAAGAAATTCAGCAGGCTGCGCAGTGGATGTATTACGGCGGAGATATTGCCGAGTTTTGCATTATCGTCGGCTTTTTTGCCGCGTGGTTCCGGCAACGCAGCACGCTGCCAGAAATGCTGGCGGGGAAATCATGACCATTTCATGACAAAATTATTTGCCAACATGAAAAGTAATAACATTTGTAGGTAAGACGTGGTTACCGTAATCAATAATGTGGCTATCATTGCCCCTTTGAACACCCGCTGGCTCCAAAGGACTGTCTGCTGCTATGCCTGTAAACTTTGACCTTAACGATCTTTATGCCTTCCGTGCGCTGGTTGAATACAGTAATTTTCGGCTTGCCGCTGAGTCCATCTGCCTTTCTCAGTCAGCATTGAGTCGTAGGATAGAAAAGCTGGAATCCGCGTTAGGGATCAAGTTGTTCGACAGAACGACCCGGCGTGTCACGTTGACACTGTATGGACGAACCTTTGCTGAACGCTCAGATCAGCTGCTGGCGAATGTTGAACTGGTATTAGCGGATATTAATAAGGTGAGTCAGGATCGTGTAGGGCTGGTCACCGTTGCCACTGTGCCCTCGGCAGCCTACTATTTTATGCCCGATGTTATCCGCCGTTTCCAGACACGCTATCCACGAGTGCGTGTGAAAATCATTGATAGTAGCGCTGGAAACGTCATTGAAGCAGTAGCCAGTGGTCAGGCAGACTTCGGCATCTGTTTCGCCAGAGATTTGCAAACCACTATCGAATTTATACCCTTGACGAGCGATGTCTACGTGGCGGCCTGCAGGCGGGATCATCCATTAGCCAATAAAAAAAACCTGACCTGGCGAGAGTTTTATCAGCAGGATTACATTGAGCTGGATAAGACCTCCGGTAACCGCCATCTACTTGATAAGATGCTGGATCACATCGTTCCTGAGCGCCCCAGTATCTGCGAAACCCGTCATGTGACCACCATGCTAGGTATGGTTGAAGCGGGTATCGGCATGGCTGCCGTACCCGCTATGTCAATGCCGATGTCAGAGCATTCAGTACTCACACACCTTTCACTCACTGAGCCGGTGGTAAAGCGTACGGTTGGCCTGATCAGGCGCAGTGGCCGTATGCAATCCTACATTGCAGCTGAGTTAGAGAAGTTGATCACTGAACAGTATCGTGTTGTTTAACCGGCAGTTCAGCCGTCACCGATCGCAATCCGGTAGCGCGCACAGTATCTTGCGCCTCAGCCGAAGAGAGGAAGTTGAGTAACGCTTTGCCCTCCTGCCCGTTTATTGCTTTGGCGGTCACCGCACCGGCAAAGCGGGTAACGTATTGCACATCTTCAGGCAGTTCACCCACAAAGGTGACGCCCGGCACAGGTAGCAATTCACTCACTTGTTGGAAACCGACGGCATAAGTGCCTTTAGCCACTTCGGATGCCACCGGAATGCGCTCTACCCTATGCGCTTTTGTTTTTACCTGGTCTTCTATTCCCAGTTTTTTAAACAGTTGGCTGCTGACATACCGGCCGCTGGCACTGTCAGAATAAGCAATAGATTTGGCCTGCAAAAGGGCATTACGCAGATCTGCATCCGTTTTAATATTGAGTTTAGGCTCACCTTCTTTAACGACCATACCAATTGAAGAGTCGGCTAGCTCAACGCGCGAACCCGGCTGAAGCCAGTTATCCTTCTCCAGGTTTTTCAGCGCATCACCGACCATAATCACCACATCCGCCTTCTCCCCGCGCGCCAGGCGCGCGGGAATCGCCTGAGGCGTTCTCCCCATCGAAGGACCGGAGATCAAAATGATCTTGTCGCCGCTTTTTGCTTCAAATTGTGGGGCCAGTTTTTCCAGCGCCGCTTTAAATCCGCCCGAAATCATAACGGTGACATCTTTGGCCGCCGCTGAAAAACTAACGGAACTCACTAACAGCGTAACGAGAAGTGAACGATGTATTTTTTTCATGATGTCTTTCCGGAACTAACCAGCGGTTTGAAGTGATAACGCGCTGCGACGGTATAAATAGAAGGTGGCCAGTAATGCACATACTGCAGCAAAGCTCATCCAGTAGCCGGGTGAAGCTTTATCGCCGGTGTACTCAATCAGTGCAGTTGAAATGACTGGCGTAAATCCACCGAAAATAGCCGTAGCCAGACTGTAGGCCAGAGAGAAGCCTGCAACTCGCACCTCTACCGGCATAATCTCTGTTAACGCCGGGATCATCGCGCCGTTATACAGACCGTAAAGGAAGGAGAGCCACAACAGCACTGTCAGCATCATGGAAAAGCTGGGCGCTTCAGCAAGCAGGCTAAGAGCCGGATAGGCAGTAATCAGCGCTAGCACCGCCATGGTCACCAATACAGGTTTACGGCCATAGCGGTCTGACAGGGCACCCCCAACCGGTAGCCAGAAGAAGTTTGATATCGCCACCAGCAGAGTCACCAGCAGGCTGTCAGAAGCGCTCAGCATCAGCACTTTTTTACCAAAGGTAGGGGCATATACAGTGATCAGATAAAACGCGGTGGTGGTCATGGCGACCATCAACATTCCGGCGATCACAACCTGCCAGTTCGCTAACAACGTTTTAAACACGTCACGCATCGCCAGGTGATTGCGGCGGGCGGTAAACGCTTCGGTCTCTTCCAGTTTACGGCGCAGAACAAAGATGAACGGAACAATCAGGCAGCCGAACAGGAAAGGCAGACGCCATCCCCACTCGCTAAGGGTGCTTTCTTCCATAGCCGCATTCAGTGCAAAGCCCATGGCCGCTGCCACCATAATGGCCACTTGCTGGCTGCCAGATTGCCAGCTGGTGTAAAAACCTTTACGGCCGGGCGTGGCAATTTCTGCCAGATAAACGGATACGCCGCCTAACTCTGCGCCCGCTGAGAAGCCTTGCAATAAGCGACCACACAGCACTAAAAAGGGTGCCCAGAGCCCAATCGTTTGATAAGACGGAATGAGAACAATCAGGAAGGTCCCCGCCGCCATGATCGACAAGGTAACAATGAGCCCTTTACGTCTGCCGACTTTGTCAATATACGCGCCCAGCACAATCGCGCCGACCGGACGCATTAAAAACCCTGCGCCAAAGACCGCAAAGGTCATCATCAGCGAAGCAAATTCACTGCTGGCCGGAAAGAAAGTATGGGCGATATAAGTGGCATAAAACCCGAAAAGGAAAAAATCGAATTGTTCCAGAAAGTTGCCAGAAGTCACCCGCAGTATCGCACTGCATCGGGTTCGGGCCGTCATGGGTAGGTTAGAGGAATGCATGGTTATCTCCAGTTTGTTATTGGCGTTTTACAGCGCCTGTTTCTGCAGACTGGATGAGCAAAACAAACTATATAAGCGCAATAAACTCATGGGTTGATGCGTTTGACGCATGAATCCGCGCTAACAATTTCATTAACAAGCTGTAACGGGCCTTTAACAGCCCCTCACTTATTAGCGTTACTTTTTGAGGGCTAAAAACGTCATACGTATTTTGTGACAAGGCTCATATCTGGTGAGGATGAAAATGACGTCGATCGGGAAACGTCGTTTTCGGAATCTTAAAATCGCCAGGAATGCGCTGCTGTTCACATTCCGTGCAAATAAAATTTCTGGCACCGCCTTCTTCGCTGCAAGAAAGATACGACGCGGTCAAACATTTCTCTTTTGTTTCTTAATTGAAAATAAATTGTTAATAAAATTGGATAAACACCTCTGAAATTCAGGTTTCAGGAAAGGAAAGAGTATTTATTTACTTTTTATTAACATAAATGAGCCCAAAATTTAACAAATTTGGGCATTGTTCACATTTTGATCACAATCATGCGAAAACCGGTGTCTCCTTCAGTTAATCTCTGAGTGTGAATTGAATACCAACCGTCCGCTCCCTACTGCAAAACATCATAAGAAAGGTATCGCAATGAAATTTAACCTCGCATTAGTCAGTGCATGTGTGGTTTCAGCATGCATGTTATTCACAACACCCACTTTCGCCGCTAAGCCTTACGATATTGCCGTGGTCGCCAAAGTCACCGGCATTCCATGGTTTACCCGCATGGAAGTCGGCGTGAAAGAAGCCGCGCAAAAACTGGATGTCAACGCTTATCAAGTCGGCGGCTCCACTCCAGACCCGGCCCAGCAAGTCAAAGTGATTGAAGATTTGATTGCTAAAAAAGTCGACGCCATCATCGTGGTGCCAAACGATGCCAAAGTATTGGAGCCGGTATTAAAGAAAGCGCGTGACCAGGGCATCGTGGTATTAACCCATGAATCGCCGGACCAGCAAATTGGGCAATGGGATATCGAAACCATCGACAGCCAGAAATATGCTGAAGCCAATATGGATGAACTGGCAAAAGATATGGGTAGCAAAGGAGGGTACGCCATTTATGTCGGATCCCTGACTGTGCCGCTGCATAACGCGTGGGCGGATGCTGCGATCAAATATCAGAAAGAAAAGTACCCGGATATGCATGAAGTAACGTCTCGCCTGCCGGTGGCAGAAAATATTGATAAGTCATACTCCACCACGTTGGATTTAATGAAGACCTATCCCGACCTGAAAGGGATTATCGGTTTCGGTTCGCTCGGCCCGATTGGTGCGGGTCAGGCGGTTCAACAGAAACGCGCTAAAAATAAAATCGCCGTTGTTGGTATCGCTATGCCCGCTCAAGCTGCTCCGTATTTAATGCGCGGTGATATTAAGAAAGCGCTGCTGTGGGATCCAAAAGATGCCGGCTATGCCTTAGTAACGGTCGCTGATCAGCTGTTGCAGGGTAAAGAAGTCACCAAAGATCTGACTATCGAAGGGCTGGGGAAAGCTGACGTAGATATGGATAAAAAAGTGATTCGCTTTAATAAAATTCTGGAAGTAACACCAGAGAATGCGAAATCACTTGGCTTCTGATCAGGCTTTTTAATTCAGGTATTTTCTGGAGACAGATTATCTCCAGCGCCACACCAGGCTAAGAGAAATAAATACGGCGTTGTATGTTGTGCCGTATTTAGATCTCGAATCAGACATGAAAATTTATACCCTAATAACTCCAGCCAGGGCAAAGCGGCCAATGAGAAAACGTATCTCATTGATTCAATTAAATCTGTGCAGACAGCGCCCACTGGAATTATAAAGGATATGCTTAAGGATCGGTGATGAATACGCTTAATACGTCCCCTGCCCCTTATGAGGCCTTTATCAGCCTTGAAAGAATCAGTAAAGAATTTCCCGGCGTACTAGCATTAGACAATGTCAGCCTGACGTTAAATAAAGGCGAAGTGCATTGCCTTGCTGGTCAAAATGGCTGTGGCAAAAGTACCATCATTAAAGTCATTTCTGGTGTTTATCAGCCGGAAAAAGGCGCGGCCATTACGCTGGACGGAAAACTATTTCATACTCTTACGCCGCAGCTCTCTTCGTATTACGGCATTCAGGTTATTTATCAGGATTTGTCTTTATTTCCCAATCTGTCAGTAGCCGAAAATATTGCCATTCACCGTTATTTACCAGGCGGAGATTTTTGGGTACATCGCGAGGCAATGCGCAAAAAAGCAGTGGCAGCGATGCAACGGGTCGGCGTCTCTCTGGATCCGGATCGTAAAGTCGAAAAGCTGTCGATCGCCGATCGCCAATTAGTCGCCATATGCCGCGCTATCGCCGCTGACGCCAGTTTGGTGATTATGGATGAACCGACCGCATCGCTGACTCGTACTGAAGTGAATGGTCTGTTGCGCGTGGTGAATGAGCTCAAAGCCGCCGGTATCTGCGTGGTGTTTGTCAGCCACCGTCTTGATGAGGTGATGGAAGTGGCCGATCGCATCAGCGTGATGCGCGACGGCAAACTGGTTGGCACCTATCCGGCCAGCGAACTCGACAGTAATGAACTGGCATTCCTGATGACCGGACAACGTTTTACCTACAGTCATCTGCCGCATCGTGCGCCAGCCAACGTAACGCCACTCCTTGAAATCAGCCAACTAAGCCGCAAAGGTCAGTATCAGAATATTTCACTGGCGCTGCGCCAGGGTGAAATCACCTCGATTATTGGCCTGCTCGGTTCGGGCCGGACGGAACTCTGTCTGAGCCTGTTCGGCATGAGCCAACCAGATAGCGGAGAAATCCGCGTTAACGGCAATGTGGTGCAATTCCACAGTAACCGCGACGCCATCCGTCACGGCATTGCTTATGTTTCAGAAGACCGTCTGACGCAGGGTCTGATCATGGAGCAATCCATTTATGACAACACGCTGGTGTCCATTTTCGACAAGCTGCACACCGGCGCAGGATTAATGGACCATAAGAAAGCCGCAGCGGTGGTAAGAGACCTAATCCGCGATTTGAACATCAAAGTTTCGGATAGCCAGTTACCCGTTAAAACCCTTTCCGGCGGTAACGCACAACGTATCGCCATCGCCAAATGGGTAGCAACACAACCCCATATTCTGATCCTCGATTCGCCGACCGTCGGCGTAGATATTGCCAACAAAGAGGGAATTTATCGCATCGCACGCGATTTGGCGGAATCTGGCATGGCGGTGCTGATGATTTGCGATGAAATTCCGGAAGCGTATTACAACAGTCATCGCGTGCTGGTGATGCGCAAAGGCGAACTGGTAGCGGAATTCGCGCCGCACCAAAGCAGCGAAGCGCAGATTGCGGAGGTGATTAATGGATAATAAATCTCTGTCGAAACTGTTTTCCCAGCACGAATTCTGGCTGGGATTACTGGTTCTGCTGCTGGTGATTGGCTTAAGCGTCGGCACCAGTGAATTTATGACCCTGGGTAACCTGACTGACGTCGCCACCAGCTACGCCATTCTTGCCATTCTGGCCTGTGGACTGTTTGTGGTGTTAATTGCCGGAGGCATCGACATCTCCTTCCCGGCCATCACCTCAATCGGTCAGTACGTGATGGCCAGTTACATCATCCATCACGGCGGTAGCTTTCCGTTGGCATTTGCCCTGTCGATGGGCAGCGGGTTGTTGCTCGGGCTGGTCAACGGTTTTCTGGTGTACTGGCTACGCGTTCCGGCCATCATTATCACCATTGCCACGTTAAACCTGTTTTACGGTCTGCTGGTGTATGTCACCAATGGCACCTGGTTATACGGGTTTCCCGACTGGTTTATGAACGGTATTAATTGGTTCTCCTTTACCGCCGCCGACGGTTACGACTATGGCCTGACACTGCCGCTGCTTAGCTTGCTAGGCGTGATCATCGCCACCGGCGTGTTGATGAACCGCACACGCGTGGGGCGCCAGATTTATGCCATGGGCAGCAACCGAGACGCTGCGTCGCGTCTCGGCCTGAACATCCTGCGACTGCATTTTTATGTATACGGATTTATGGGGTTGCTGGCGGGTATAGCGGCCGTGGTTCAGGCGCAAATCACCCAGTCTGTCGCGCCTAATTCCCTGCTGGGTTATGAGCTGACGGTGCTGGCGGCGGTGGTATTAGGCGGCACCAGCATGACCGGTGGCCGTGGCTCGCTGACCGGCACCATTCTGGGGGTAATGCTGCTGGCCTTCCTGCAAAATGGTATGACCTTGCTGAGCATTTCATCTTACTGGCATCAGGTTTTCAGCGGCGTGATCATTCTGGTCAGCATCAGCAGCACCGCATGGAATGAAAAACGCAAACTGGCAAAGGGAATGTGACATGACAACCTTAAACCGCTTCTTTCCTGGCGATCGCATCATCCGCTTGCAGTTATTGATCATCGTCGCCGTTGCCGTGCTGTTCTCGTTCACGCTGGGCGGCAGTTTTTACAGCGTCGGCAATTTCCAGTCGATCTCCTCTCAGTTACCGATTCTGGGCATGCTGGCGCTGGGGATGGGTATCACGATGCTCACCGGCGGTATCAATCTTTCGGTCATTGCCGGAGCCAATGCCTGTTCGCTGGCGATGGCGGCCATTCTGGTCGCGCACCCGAACCAGCCAGAATATTTCGCGCTGGCGATGCTCGCGGGTCTGGTCATCGCTGTGCTCATTGGCGCGCTCAATGGCGCACTGATCGCCTATATCGGTGTTTCGCCGATTCTGGCGACCCTCGGTACCATGACGCTGATTGGCGGGCTGAATATTCTGCTAACCAATGGTGCTGTGATTTCCGGCTTCCCGGCAGCCATTCAATATCTCAGCAACGGCAGCCTGCTCGGCATTCCGGTTGCGCTGCTGTTATTCCTGCTGGTGGCGCTGCTGTTGTGGGTGTTACTGGAACATACCACGCTGGGACGCAGCCTGTATCTGATGGGTTCCAACGAACAGGCCACGCGGTTCAGTGGTGTCAATACCCACAAAGTTACTCTCGCGGTGTATGTGCTTTCCGCGCTGCTCGGATGGGGCGCGGCACTGCTGATGATGTCCAAATTCAACTCGGCCAAAGCAGGCTATGGCGACTCCTATTTGCTGGTGACCATTCTGGCTTCTGTACTTGGCGGAATTAATCCCGACGGCGGGTTTGGCCGGGTCATCGGACTGGTACTGGCGTTGATCGTCCTGCAAATGCTCGAGAGCGGCCTTAACCTGATGGGCGTTAGCAGTTATCTGACCATGGCGCTGTGGGGTTGCGTCCTGATCCTGTTTATCGCTCTGCAAAACAGAAAATCATAAGCGAAAGATTTTTACGAAGGGAAAAAACATGGCGACATATTTTATTGGAATAGACGTAGGAACCGGCAGCGCCCGCGCAGGCGTCTTCGATATGACCGGCCGCATGGTCGGCCAGGCCAGCCGTGAGATCACGCTGTACCGCCCGAAAGCCGATTTCGTCGAACAGTCTTCCGATGAGATTTGGCAGTCCGTCTGTAACGCCGTAAAAGACGCGGTTAATCAGGCAGATATCAATCCTATTCAGGTGAAAGGCATCGGTTTTGACGCCACTTGTTCGCTGGTGGTGCTGGATAAAGAAGGTAAACCGCTGACCGTCAGCCCGTCCGGGCGAAGCGAGCAGAACATTATTGTATGGATGGATCACCGTGCTATCACGCAGGCAGAACGCATCAATGCCACCGGCCACCGCGTGCTGGAATTTGTCGGCGGAATCATCTCACCAGAAATGCAGACGCCAAAACTGCTGTGGCTGAAGCAACACATGCCGACGACCTGGAGCAACGTCGGGCATCTGTTCGACCTGCCTGATTTTCTTACCTGGCGGGCCACGCAGGACACCACGCGTTCGTTGTGCTCCACCGTCTGCAAATGGACGTATATCGGTCACGAAGACCGCTGGGACTCGAGCTATTTCCGCCAGATCGGTCTGGAAGATTTACTGGAAAACAACGCGTCAAAAATCGGCAGTGAAGTAAAAACCATGGGTGAACCGCTGGGCCATGGCCTGACACAGCGCGCCGCCGCAGAGATGGGGCTGATCGCGGGTACAGCAGTCAGCGTCTCCATTATTGATGCCCACGCAGGCAGCCTCGGTATTCTGGGTGCCAGTGGCGCATCCGGCGAATCAGCAGATTTCGATAATCGCATCGCGCTCATTGGCGGGACATCCACCGCTCATATGGCGATGTCGCGAAGCGCGCGCTATATCGGTGGGATCTGGGGGCCTTATTATTCGGCGATTCTGCCGGATTACTGGCTTAATGAAGGCGGACAATCTACCACCGGCGCGCTGATTGATCATGTCATTCAATCGCACCCCTGTTATCAGGATCTGCTTAAACAGGGCAAAGACAGCGGCAAAACGATTTATGAAATTCTGAATGGTATTTTGCGCAAAATGGCGGGTGAGCCAGAAAATATCGCGTTCCTGACCAAAGACATTCATATGTTGCCCTATTTCCACGGCAACCGCTCACCGCGTGCCAATCCAACACTCACGGGCACGTTGACTGGCCTGAAATTGTCTCGCACGCCGGAAGACATGGCGCTGCATTATCTCGCCACCATTCAGGCGCTGGCGCTCGGCACTCGTCATATTATTGAAACCATGAACCAGAGTGGTTATTGCATTGATACCATGATGGCGAGTGGTGGCGGCACTAAAAACCCGATTTTTGTGCAGGAGCATTCCAACGCGACAGGTTGCGCAATGCTGTTGCCGGAAGAGAGTGAAGCGATGTTGCTCGGCAGCGCCATGATGGGCACCGTTGCAGCGGGTGTCTATGATTCGCTGCCGGAAGCCATGGCTGCTATGAGCCGCATTGGTAAAACCATCACACCTCAGACCAACAAAATTAAAGAGTATTACGATCGTAAATACCGCGTATTCCACGAGATGTATCACGACAGCATGAAATATCGAGACCTGATGCAGGGGAAAACCGAATGAATGCGGAAGAAGAATTTACTCAGGCATGTCAGGCCTGGCAGACCTATAGCGAGGAATTACTGGCGTTACAACGTAATCTTGATGCCGAAACCTGGCATCAGCTCCTGATGCTGGTTACCGGATGTCACGGTAAAATTGTTGTGACCGGTGTTGGCACCTCGGGCATTGCCGCGCGGAAAATCGCCCATATGCTGGCGTGCGTCGAGCAGCCGGCAGTGTACCTCAACGCGACCGATGCAGCCCACGGTGACCTGGGATTTATGCGCAACAACGACCTGATGATCCTGATTTCACGTGGCGGCAATTCTGAAGAACTGACGCGCCTGCTGCCGACGCTTAAAACCAAAGGCGTTGCTATCATCAGCGTGACGGAAAACCTGGACTCAGCGATTGCCGACGCCGCTACGCTGGTGGTGAAAACGCATATCGAGCGGGAGATTGACCCGCTCAATATGCTGGCTACCACTTCTATCATGCTGGTGCTGGCGGTGTTCGATGCGCTGTGCTGTAACATCATGCTGCGTAACGGCTTCGATCAGCAGCGGCTGCTCAACGTCCATCCGGGCGGAAATGTCGGTAAAACCCTGCGCGAACAAGATGTGTGATCGACACCTTCACCCTGTAATTTCTTCCGCTAATAACATGCCAACACTATTTAATCATTTGAGGAGTGATACCCGATCGACATCACTCCATAAAAACGTCAATGCTGAGTTCAGGCAGTGGTATTAATGTTGCGCCCAATTGCAGGGTTTGCAGGCAACTGAGGAATCGAATCCAGAATGCCGCTCGCCATCGATTGCTGATTATCTAATGTCTTCTTCAGTACTAATGTGCTTATTTTATTAGCCAGTTCCATGTTATCAAGGCCGGTAGCCAGTGATGTAATTTGTGATACATCCATCTTGCTCTCCTGATTAATACGAATATTGAGTACAAAAACAGCTTTTAAAAGCCTGAAACGATTATCGGCATTTGCACGCATTACTTTAACGTTCACTCGTAAGGCGATTCCGCAGAATCGCCCCTCAAACCACTCATCGCATTATGAATGTCTGCGCTGCCTCAACGCATAGGCCAGCACCACAACAAAGCATAGCAGCGGCAAGCTGTAGGCCACGGCGGTACTGACGTGGTCAGAAATCAGCCCCATGAAATAGGGCATAATCGCGCCGCCGACAATTGCCATGATCATAAACGAGCTGGCCTGTTTGGTAGATTCGCCAAGATTTTTTACGCCCATGGCAAAGATGGTGGGGAACATGGTGGACATAAAGAAGAAGATGGCGATCAGCGCAACGACGGAAACATCGCCTGCGCCCACCATAACCACCGCGCAAAGTACGATGTTGATGAGCGCGTAAGCCGCCAGCATCGCGGCCGGTTTCACTCGTCCCAATAACCAGGTTGAGAAGAAACGCCCCAGCATGAAACAGATCATCGCGACCGAAAGCATATAAGCCGCGCTTTGGTTGGTCACGCCGTGCCAGTGTTCGGTGGCGTAGTTAATAAAGAAGGCGCCAACGCCAACCTGGGCAGCAACATAGAAGAACTGCGCAATCACGCCGCCGACAAAATGTTTTTGCTGCCATAAGGTAGCGCCGGGCTGCTGAATATGTTGGCTGGCGGATTCACGAATATCCGGCAAGGCGGTGCGTTTAAATAACAGTGCGATCGAGATAACCACACACGCAATCACCACATAGGTGATTTTCACGCTGTCCTGCGCCGCGTCCTGGCTAGCCTGGGTAAAGAACAACGATCCACCGATCATCGGTCCAACAAACTGTCCTAACCCGTTAAAGGATTGCGCCAGATTGAGACGACGTTCCGCACCATTCGGATCGCCCAACACCGTGGCATACGGATTGGCGGCGGTTTCAAGGCAGCCAAGCCCGCACGCCAGCACGAACAGCGCAAACAGGAATACCGAGAAATCATTGACCATCGCCGCTGGCACAAACAGCAGTGCGCCGATGGCATACAGCGATAATCCCGCCAATATTCCGGCTTTATAGCCGTGACGCTGCATAAAATAACCGGCAGGTAATGCGACGATAAAATAGGCACCGAAATAGGCCGCCTGTAATAATCCCGATTGTGCTTTGGTGACGTTTAATGTTTCCTGAAAGTGTTTATTAAGCACATCCAGCAGGCCGTATGAAACGCCCCACATGAAAAACAGGGTGGTAATCAGCATGAACGCCCAGCGCAGGCTAATAGTTCCCCTGACGCCCATATTTTCAGGCGTCTCGACGCGTTGTGTTGACATGGTTATATCCTCGTAGGGTACGGTCGGTAAGTGTTGTTATTGGTCCTGCAAAGAGAATATTCGCGCCATCGCCACCCATTTTTCCCCTTCGGGCGTCCAGGGCGTTGGCTGTTGGAACTGCCACATCAGCGCTTCCCAGCGCTGAATTTGCGGGTCCTGTTCAGATGCCTGAACAAAATCCTGCGTGTTAAAGCGATCGTTCACCTCCATCAGCATAAAAAGTCGGGTGCCAAGCCGGTAAATCTCCATATTCACGATGCCGTGCTGGCGCAAATGCTGCGCCACTTCCGGCCAGATGCGCTGATGCAGGCGCTGGTATTCGGCGATCTTCTCGGCCTCATCCACCAGATCCAGCGCCAGACAATAACGCTCAGTTGCGCCACTCATAACAGCGCCCGATCAAGATGCAGATAGCCGCCATCGACGCTCAACCACTCGCCGGTGGTGTGCGAAGCACGCGACGAAAGCAAAAACACCACGGTGTTAGCTATCTCTTGCGGCGTGGTCATGCGTTGGCCAAGCGGAATACGCTGGGTGATTTTCTCCAGTTCAGTTTGCGGATCGGCAAAGGTGCCGATCCAGCGTTCGTAAAGCGGCGTCATCACTTCGGCGGGCACCACGGCATTTACCCGCACGCCGCTATGTCGTAGCGATACTGCCCATTCGCGCGTCAGTGACAGAATCGCCCCTTTCGCCGCGCAGTAACCGCTGGTGCCGCCTTGCCCGCTCAGCGCAGTTTTGGACGCAATGTTGACGATCGCCCCGCGGCTGTTTTCCAGCGCGCGCTGGCAGAAATGCGTCATCTGGTAATAGTGGATAAGGTTCTTTTCCAGCGAGGAAATAAACGCCCTGCGCCCCGCTTCCAGCCCGACGCCATCGTTGACGCCGGCGTTATTCACCAAACCGTCGATGCGACCAAACTGCTGCTGCACGGCTTCCACCGCACGCTGGCAGTTCTGCTCATCACAGAGATCGGCTAGCAGCACTTCCGTTTGCGGCTGCAGTTCGCGCAGCGCGGCCAGCCACATCTCTTCAGGCTGGGCGTTGCTGACGATAAGGGGAATTGCGCCCTCTTCCGCCAGCAGACGTGAGATGGCGGCACCAATGCCCGATCCGCCGCCGGTGACGATAATCACTTTATCCTGCAAAAACAGATTCATTATTTTCTCCTGTCAGGCTGTAAACCTGCGCGGCGGTGTTGCCCCAAATGGCGGCCTGTTCGTCGGCGGACAGCTCCGCTAGCGCGTAGTCAATCAGCTGCGCCACCGCGTGATATTCCGCTGCCAACAGGCAAACTGGCCAATCTGAACCAAACATCAGGCGCTGCGGACCAAAACGCGCCAGCGCTTCATCAATAAAGGGCCGCAGCTGCGCGCTGCTCCACTGGCCGTGCGGTGCTTCGGTGACGAGTCCGGACAATTTGCAGACCACATGCGGCATCGCGGCCAGTTCCGCAACTTGCTCGCCCCACGCCTGAGCGCCGCGCACAATATCCGGTTTTCCCAGATGATCGAGCACCAGCCAATGGCGATCGTGCTGCGCGGCAAAGCGCGAGGCATCCGCCAGATGTCGCCAGGTGACCAGCATTTCCCACACGTAATCACGCTGCTGCAGCTGAGTGATGCCGGTTGCCACGCGCGATTGCTGCAACCATGCAGCAGGATCCTGTTCATCCTGCACCTGATGACGAAAGCTGCGCAGTAACGGATGCTGCAATGCCGCCAACTGCTCCGCCAAATCCGCGGCGGTGACGTCGATCCAGCCAACCACCTGTGTTGCCGGTTGCTGCTGCGCCCACTGCAACAGCTGCTGCGTCTCTGCCACACACTGCCGCGCCTGCACCGCAATCGAGCCTTGCAAATCACGTTGTGCGAGCAGCGGGGCGAGATCGTCGGGCAGATAATCCTGTTGCAGCCGCGTCATAGAATCGGCGATCCACGGAAAGTGCGCCGCGTCGTAGCGCCAGAAATGCTGATGAGCGTCGATTCGCACGTCAGCCTCCCTGCGCGTGATAGCGGTATTGCTCACGCGAAGCGGGATACATTTCGATTGAGAAGCCAGGCGCAGTCGGCGGCATATAAGCAGCGCCGCGGATTTCACACGGATCGAGGAAATGTTCGTGCAGATGATCGACGTACTCGATGACCCGGCCTTCATGGCTGCCGGCAATACAAACAAAGTCGATCATCGACAGATGCTGAACGTATTCGCACAGGCCAACGCCCCCAGCATGCGGACAGACCGGCAGCTGATATTTCGCCGCCATCAGCATCACCGCCAGCACTTCGTTCACGCCGCCGAGACGACAGGCATCGATCTGCACCACGTCAATCGCCTCGCGCATAATCAGCTGCTTGAAGATGATGCGGTTCTGGCACATTTCGCCGGTGGCCACTTTCACCGGCGCAACGCCCTGACGAATCTTGCGATGTCCTTCGATATCGTCCGGGCTGGTGGGCTCTTCAATAAACCACGGACGAGCGAACGCCAGTTGCTGCACCCAATCCACCGCGTCATTCACTTCCCAAACCTGGTTGGCGTCAATCATCAGCTGGCGATCCGGCCCCAGCACTTCGCGCGCAATGCGCACGCGGCGAATATCATCTTCGAGATCACGCCCAACTTTCAGCTTGATGTGCGAGAAGCCGGCATCGACTGCTTGCTGGCACAGGCGGCGCAGTTTGTCGTCGTCGTAGCCAAGCCAGCCCGCCGAGGTGGTGTAGCAGGGATAGCCGTGCTGCTCCAGCTGGCGGATGCGCTCCGCTTTGCCCGCCTGCTGCGCCGACAGCAAGGCGAGTGCTTCGTCCGGCGTGATGCAGTCAGTGAGATAGCGGAAATCGATGCAGCGCACCAACTCCTGCGGCGACATATCGGCCACCAGCCGCCACAGCGGTTTCTCTACGGATTTCGCCCACAGATCCCAAACCGCGTTGACCACCGCGCCGGTCGCCAGATGAATTGCGCCTTTGTCCGGACCGATCCAGCGCAGCTGGCTGTCGCTGGTGACATCGCGCCAGAATTGCCCCATATCGGCGGTGATCGACTCCAGCTGGCGGCCAACAATCAGATGCTCAAGTGCACGTATCGCGGCACAGCAAATTTCATTGCCGCGCCCAATAGTAAAAGTCAGGCCATGACCGCTGATCGCCGCGTTATCTGTCTCGATGATGACGTAAGCGGCTGAATAATCGGGGTCTGGATTCATCGCATCCGAACCATCGAGATGCTGCGAGGTGGGAAAACGGATATCTTCTACGCGCAGTGCAGTAAGTTTGGTCATTGTGCGCTGCCCTCGGTGATTTGACGCTGCTCGCCCAGCCCGGCGATGCCCAAGCGGATCACTTGTCCGGCATGCAGATAAACCGGCGGTTTCTGCCCCATGCCGACGCCCGGCGGCGTGCCGGTGGAGATGATGTCGCCCGGCTGCAGACTCATAAACCGGCTGAGATAGCTGATGATGTGCGCGACCGAGAAGATCATGGTACGGGTGTTGCCGTTTTGATAGCGCTTGCCGTCGACCTCCAGCCACAGATCAAGCTGCTGCGGATCGGCAATTTCATCGGCGGTCACCAGCCAGGGACCGATCGGGCCAAAAGTGTCGCAGCCTTTGCCTTTGTCCCATGTGCCGCCGCGTTCGATCTGATATTCACGTTCCGAGACGTCGTTCACCACGCAGTAGCCCGCAACATGCGACAGCGCATCCTCTTCAGCGATGTAGCTGCCGCCTTTGCCAATTACCACGCCCAGTTCCACTTCCCAGTCGGTTTTCACCGATCCGCGCGGAATGCGCACCGCGTCGTTCGGCCCGACTACCGCGCTGGTCCATTTGCTAAACACCACCGGCTCCAGCGGGATGTCGGCACCGGTTTCGGCGGCGTGATCGGCATAATTCAGGCCGATACAGATAAACTTGCCGATCTGCCCGACGCAGGCACCAATGCGCGGCTGACCGTTGATTTTCGGCAGTTCGCTACGCGGCAGCTGGCGCAATCTCTCCAGCGCGGACGGCAGCAGCGCATCGCCCGCCAAATCATCAATGAAGTGCGACAAATCGCGCAGTTCGCCCTGCTCATCCAGCATTGCCGGACGCTCTTTGCCCGGTTCGCCAACACGTAATAATTTCATTGTTCCACTCCTGTTAGTTGCTCCAGCCGCCATCGATAATCTGCGCGGTGCCGGTGGTGTAAGCGCTGGCATCGGAAGCCAGATAGGCCGCCAGATAAGCGATCTCTTCTGTAGTGCCGATACGGCCAATCGGCTGGCGCGCGACAAAGCCGTTATAAACCTCCGTTTCGCTGCGTCCTTCCGCTTGCGCCTGCGCGGCAATGCGCTGACGCAGCGACGGCGAATCGATGGTGCCGGGGCAGATCGCGTTGCAGCGGATACCTTCGCCTATGTAATCCGCCGCCACCGAACGCGTCAGGCCAATCACCGCCGCTTTGGTGGCGCTGTAGGCAAAGCGATTGACCACGCCTTTCACACTCGATGCCACCGATGACATGTTGATGATCGACCCTTTTTGCTGTTGCAGCATCGCGGGCAGAAACGCCTGGATCATGCGAAACATCGCCGTGACGTTGAGATCGAGCGCGAACTGCCACTCTTTCTCGCTGCATTCCAGCAGGCTGCCGCTGTGAACCACGCCCGCGCAGTTGAACAGCACATCCAACGTGCCGAGTTCCTGCGCCGCCGCGCTAATCGCCTGGCGGTCGGTGACATCCAGCTGATAAGCGCGAATGCCGGGCAGATCCTGCAGCGCGGCAATGTTGATATCGCTGGCGATGACGTCTGCGCCCTGCTCCGCAAAGTAGCGCGCACTGGCTAACCCGATGCCTTGTCCGGCGGCGGTGATCAACACGCGTTTTCCATGTAAATTCATTGCATTTCCTCTGGTCCAAAGATCTAATGGTCAGGCCATTGAAAGGTGATTTTTTCCCAGCGGGATAGCAAAATAACGCTGGCTACTTTTTCTCTTACGCATTACGTTTTATTGACAATTGCGTAACATTGACAAGTGTCCTGACGATTATTTGTGCAACTGATCACTTAATTTATTTAGACAGGGAGCAGCGCAATGCCGATCAAAAAGATGGAAAACCCCAGGCTTTACAGACAAATAGCAGATCAACTGACGCGACTTATCGACAATAACGAATTTCCGCCCGGTAGCCGCTTGCCAGCGGAGCGCGAATTGGCTGAGCAGCTACAAGTGAGTCGTGCATCGGTGCGTGAAGCGCTGATCGCACTCGAGGTGATTGGTCTGGTGGATGTGAAGGTCGGCAATGGCGTGATTGTGAAAGCGCGTTCCAGCACGCAGGAGCCGGTGATGATGCAGGCCGGACGCGATCAGTGGAACGAGCCGGACGATGAACTGGGCATCAATCTGGATTTCTCCACCGAGCTGCCGCCCTTCTCGCTGCTGCAAGCCCGCCGTCTGATTGAACCGGAAGCCGCTGCGCTTGCTGCTGTGCATGCCAGCGAGCAGGAACTGGCGCTGATTCGCGCAGCGTATTTGCAAAACTGCGAGGACAACCGTGCGCAGTCGCGTACTCATCCCGGCGACCGCCTGTTCCATATCCGCATTGCTCAGGCGAGCGGTAATCCTGCCTATGGATTTATCATCGGCCACCTGCTCGGCCATCGCTATGGCAGCATGTTCCGCATGCTACAGGCGCACTACACGCCAAGCGATATGCCGTTTGTCTCAGAGTCCGAACATATGGCGATTCTCTCCGCGCTGGAAAAACGCGATGCGAAAGCAGCGAGGAGCGCGATGAAGAAGCATATCGACCGGGTGATTGCCACCTTTGAGCGTGTGCAGGAGTGAGAGGTTATTCGTAGGGCGCGCATTCATGCGCACCTGGTCACCATGAATGGTGATCCTCCGGGATTGAGCGGCATTTCGAGCCAGTTGCCGTCCTTGCAGCTGGCATCTAGACAGAATCGGTATTCACTCTTTTCCCGATATCTTTCAGCTGGGAATATTTTTCAAGCAGTTGCGGTGCATCATCCAGACTCATCGCAAACATCCAGAGATAAGTCATGACGGAATAAATATGGCCAGCATCGGTTCCACCCCGTAACGCCATGGTGGAAATGGTCATGGCAAACAACAAAGCGGTGACCGCGCCAATCGCAAGGTATCCCATCGCTTCGCGATCGGACAGGCGAATGCGCAGCCCCGCCAGCACGCGGTAATGTCTGCTTAAAGAGGCCACCGGAGCGCTGCTGATAAAGCCCACTTCTTTTTCAAGTCGACCATTAAGCCGGAAAAATAGAGCCTCATTTTTAGTGGTGTAACCCGGCAGAAAAAACGAAAAGAACACTAAAACAGCCAGGCAGGCAATTCCCGACCAGAATTCAATCGCCAGCAGCATCAACGCTGCCCCGCTGATAGATGCCAGCGAAGTAATCAATACCGGCAGATGTTTTTCAAAGAAGTCGACGAACTCTCTTGAAAGCGCAACGCGCGCGGCGATAGTCGAATGACTATGATTTTCCCGACGCTGGGCAACAATTACCGGCACCGCCAGTTCGGCATAAATCCTCGCGAAGGTGCGCGTATCAAGGCTGCGCCTCGCAGCACCGATAACCCACATGGTGAAAACCATAAGGGCATAAAATAATGCATGCCATGCCTTACCTGCGACGATGGCATTGATGGCAAAACCGGCCAGCAATGGATAGAGCAAATAGGTCACGTTTTCAGCAATAACCAGCAATAAGGTAAAGAAAAGCTTTCTGTAATGACGGCGCCCAAGGTGTTTTAAAGTTTGAATCGCGCTGCCGGTTACTTTGACCGGTTCAATAATTTCATGCGTTTGCATAGGATCATTTTCTGTTAATATTAATTTGAGCGAATGCTCAAATTCTGATCGGAAGTCTATTTGAGCAACTGCTCAAAGTCAACGGAGCCGCAACATGAAAGAAACCAGGGAAGCGCTGAAAGACCGCATATTGGATGGCGCTGCAATGCTGTTCGCCGAGAAAGGTATCGAAAACGTTTCGACACGCGAACTGACCGAACGGCTCTCAATCTCACGTAGTCATATTTACTATTATTTCAGCGACTGGCAGACGCTGTGCATCGCAGCCCTTACAAGGTATTTGCAGAACGAGCTGGATGATTTCTCACGATCCATTGAATCCACGTTACCTGCTGAAAAACTGCATACCGTCATAGAAAATTATCTGCCGGATGCCCCGGACGCTGTCTGGCAGCTTTACGGTTCACTATGGCAAATGGCGGGCCGCGATAAAGCCTTTGCTGAGCTAGCAGAATTATTTATTCAGAAGTGGAGCCATTTCATCACCACAATCGTTGAGCAAGGGATCGCTAATGGTATTTACCGGCCTGTTGAAACAGCGCGTTTCACCCGCCAGCTCGCCGCCATGCTCAACGGCTATGCCGACAGCCTGACGATCAGCCCGACTCCGGCAAAACACCGTGAAGCTGTTGAGGATATTCAGGCGTTTATTCGGCTGACGCTTTGAGGTGCTTCAAGTGAGTTGATTGGCAGAGCAGTTATATGTTTGTTACCTGCCACTCTGACTGATCAGCTCATTTCTCATCATATTATTTACTGCAAACAACATTAAATAATGGACTCATTATTTAGAAATCCATGTCACTATTCTGATTAATCTAAAAACCCTTCACTAATTCAATTTCAGCAGCCACACTGTCAACCAAATTAATCAAGTATAAATAAATGATATGACATTGAACGCTGCTTATATATGAGCATGTTGCAATAAAAAATAACATTAACGCATATAGCAAAAAGTTTCATATTGTGGATGATTAATTATACACGCTGAACATCATCAATACTGCTATAAACATGAGAAACGAGCAATGTACTCTAACTCAATATGGATCATGTTAGAAAAGTCGGTCAATATCATCGGGCTGATATATATAAATGCGCTTATGGCAAAATACATTGGCCCTGAAGACTTTGGCAAAATCAACATTTCTACTTCTCTGTTTATATTTGTGCAAACGCTATCGTGGTTTGGCGGTCAGAACATCATTTTTAAACGCATGAGTGAAAATAGTAAGTCTGGAATCGCATTAGCGATGCACACGCAAAATCAACGGCGGTTCTTCTTCCTCCTGTCATCAAGCGCAGTGTTGATTTACCTCTACCTCTTCACTGACATCATTGTGTTTCTATTTGGTTTGGCCAACTGCATTGCCACTTACTACATCGTGATGGACTTCTTTTCCATCTACAACAACACGCAGTTAAAATCAAAAATAAACACCATCACCAATGTGATTGGATTATCAGTCGCTCTGTTGATTCGATTCTCGATTTCATACTTTAAAATGCCCGTGTACTACTTCACCATTCCTATTATTGTCATCCCGCTCATACCTTATATCCTGCGACTTATCTATTTTAAATACACCACAAAAATAAATGCGAGTCGTAAAGGCGCCGGGATGTATAACCGCCATATGTTATTCACCGGGGGAGCGTTGATTTTGTCGAGTCTATCGGCTGACATCTATACGCAGATATCGAGCATTTTTTTGGCAAAAATCCTTTCTTACTCAAACCTGGGCGTGTATAGCGTCGCGTTAACCATAGGAGGTGCCTGGTCTTTTATCGTATTGGCATTAATAACAAGCTTCTTCTCAAAGATCTACAGCGAAAAAGATCAAATCACCGTTGAAATGCTGCTGATTAAAATCAATCGCATTGTCATCCTTTTTTCGCTTATTGCATTAGGTGGATTTTATATTTTTGGTGCTTACTTTATTCATTTACTGTATGGCGATAAGTATATGGATTCGGTAAATATCATTCCCATTATTATAATTGGTACCATGTTCTCTGCATTAGGCACAATTTGTTATCGCTACATGATAAAAGAGTCCGGATACAGTTACCTGGCTAAAAAGATGTTTTTATGCTGTATCTTAACCATACCGCTATCCTGGCTAATGATTAATTCCTACGGTATTAATGGGGCTGCATACTGTTTTTTGATCGTTGAGATTTTGTCTTGCACTTTACTCAATTACTTCTTTAGAAATAAAACAATCATCAAAATGCATCTTAACATTTTCAAACTGAGATAATTTTAATGAAGATGATAAAACACACAGTCAAATCAGCGTTAAAAATCAGCGCATACATGTACCCAGAATTTTGCGCTAAAACACATTACTATATTAAGTTTAAGAAAAAGCTGAACTTAACCAACCCAATCAATTTTAATGAAAAAATTCAGTGGCTCAAATTCAATGAGTTAAATGGTGATATTTATACTTTGTGCGCGGATAAGTATAAAGTTCGGGATTATGTGATAGCGAAAGGATGTGGTGAAATCCTGAATGAACTCTACGGCGTTTATGATGACCCACAGGATATTGACTACCGCGCATTACCCGATAAGTTTGCCCTCAAGTGTAACCATGGTGCAGGCTATAACATCATCTGTGACAACAAAGCTTCACTGGACATTGGACAAACCAACAAGCAGCTCAATAAATGGTTAAAACAGGATTTCTCAACCCATTTTATTGAACCCCAGTATAAGAAAATAGATCGCAAAATCTTATGCGAAAAATATATTGAGAATGAACGTGGTGGCTTTCCAGAGGATTACAAATTCTACTGTTTCAATGGAAAACCCTATGCGGTAATGGTTTGCATGGAGCGAGAGAAAGGCACACCGAAATTTTATTATTTTGATATGAACTGGAACCCGCTTCCCTTTGAAGACACTGTTGAATTGATCAATACCAACAGCTATCCCAAAGTGCCGGAAGGTTTCAACAAAATGAAAGAGTATGCGGTTAAGCTGGCAGCTGATTTTAAATTTGTGCGCGCTGACTTCTACCTTCTCAACGGTAAGGTTATTTTTGGCGAATTGACATTTACGCCTTCAGCCGGACTCGATGTGACATTGCAGGAAGCCGATGCTATTTTAGGCAGCCAGCTAAAGTTGTAGTTTCAAAGTGATTGATTTACCGACTATCGTAACAGGTGCGCATCAATGTGCCCCCCTGCAAACCTCGCCAAACTGCCGTAGGGTCGCCATTCATGGCGACCAATGCACTTACTATTCATCCCCTGCTGTCACAGCGTCTATACTGATGTGCATGAATAAATAATCCGCAGATAACCGATAACAGAATGGTTACTGATTTTTTTGACTTATCTGACAACCCAGGTTGTTGGCTTAATAAAAGGGAAAGTAATGCCATTATTATTTGATGAGTTATCTGGTGCTCCAACATGGGTGCCTGCTGTTTTGCTTGTCACTCTCTCCCTCGCAATAGGATTTCTGGCGCGTTTTATCCTTCTCAGGTTTATCCGCTACTGGCAGAATCGTGACAGAAAACTGTTCAAATCACTGGAAAAGCATCTGCGCGGATCGATGTTCCTGTTTATTCCTTTACTGTTAATCAGTGCTGGACTTAATTCTGTTAACATCCAACCGGGATCCCTGAGTTTTATTACCACCACCGTTAATATATTCATTATCTTATCCTTCTGTTCTGTGCTTATTCGATTAATTAATGTGGCGCAGGATATGCTGTTTATTCGCTACGATATCAATCTGTCGAATAACCTTCGTGCCCGAAAAATTCGCACGCAGATAATGTATGTGAAAAAAGTAGCAATCGTCGTATTGGTGACATTGTGTCTTTCGCTAATTTTGCTCAGTTTCCCTGGGGTGCGAAAATTCGGCACCACCATCCTCGCCGGTGCCGGCGTTGCCGGTATAATCATTGGCTTTGCCCTGCAGAAATCGCTGGTTAACTTGTTTGCCGGGATTCAAATCGCCTTTACCCAACCGATAAAAATTGATGATGCTGTGGTGGTGGAAAATGAATGGGGCTGGATTGAAGAGATCAACCTGACTTATGTGGTGGTACGTATCTGGGATCTGCGCCGATTGGTGCTGCCCATTACCTACTTTACCGAAAATGCCTTCCAGAACTGGACGCGCAATAACGCCCAAATATTAGGCTCGGTTTTTCTCTACCTCGATTATTCCATGCCATTAGATCCTCTGCGCAAGCATTTTGAAAAAGTCCTCAGTGAAACCAAACTGTGGGATCAACAAACTCAGGTGCTACAGGTTACGGATACCACCGATAAAACCATGACCATCAGACTATTGATGACGGCGCAGAACTCCCCCACCGCCTGGGATTTACGTTGTTACGTGCGGGAAAAGATGATTGAGTTTATTCAGCAAAATTATCCGCAGAGTCTTCCTCATGTGCGGGCGACATTGACTGACGCCGGGGTTAGAGAGGCAAGTCAATAAAGTTCTTGTGGAAAATCTTATACAGCACATGCTTAGCCAGCGCATGATCGGCAGGTAATGCGGGATGGAGAAAGGTAGCTTGTTTCTGCATCCCCAATCGCTGCATCAGATTTTCAGATGGCGTGTTATGAATGCTGGTAAACGAAACGACCTCGGGAAGATGCAAAACATTAAACGCATAAGCCAGCGATGCTTCGGCGGCTTCTTTGGCAATTCCCTGCCCCCAGAATTTTTTATTGATACGCCAGCCAATTTCCGTGCAGGGAGAAAAGTCGAAGCGATCTGGCTGATGTGCTAAACCCACGCTACCGACAAATTCGCCGGAATCTTTCATTTCAACGGCCCAAAAACCCCAACCCTGATTTGCAATAATCATATCCATGAATCTTGCAACGACGTTGTCACTTTCCTTGCGACTCAGCGCTTTTGGGAAATACTTCATTACTTCAGGATCAGCGTTGAGTTCGGCAAAGGGTTGTAAGTCCTTTTCCTGCCATTGTCGGAGGATCAGGCGGCTTGTCTCTAACATTTTAAATTTACCTTAAAAAACGCTAACGATTCCCTGATTTTACCTAATAGCGCCTCGAAAATCCCATCTGCATCGATGAAAATTGATGTCATCAAGCGCATACACTTTATCGATGCCAATGAGTGAGTAATGCTTGAAACGGTCGCCATTAATGGCGACCCAACGATTATTCGGCAGGTTATTGCGCAATAAATGGCGTTGTTGCGGAATGTTGGTAGTTCAAACTTCGCAATCACTTTTCATCATAGTGATAAGCTGTGATTATTCCTTTATCTGAAAAATCGATAGTGAGAGATTGCTCTCTGTCATTGATTAATGGGATGAGAAAATAGATGCGTCTATCAACAATTTTAGAGTGATATTCCCAACGCTTAGCATTATTATAATTGACTGAATTTATCGGAGTGCCAAAAGTGAGCAGTACTTCTTTACGGCTCGTCACTTCAGGGACGAGTTTCTGCTTGATTTCTTTCTCTGAATAGTCTGAAAGACGAGTCTCTTTTGTACGATCAACGTTAGCTGCACATGAAGAGATGAGCGCGCAAATCCATCCTGTGAGAATTAATCTCCCCCATTTCATTTTGAAAGTTCCTTTTCAACGTAGATTCCATTTACGCTATCAAGCACAACTTCCTTGAGATATAGAACACAATATCCTGTCTTATCGCCATAGCTGATATGAGCTTCATAAATTTTCTTCTTTTCAGGGACAAACGGCAGATTCACGTTACACCCCTGATATAATGAGTGATGAATGATGGTTTTTTCATCAGGAACAAGCAATGTCTCGACATAATCGTCCTTATATTTCTTGCCTGTTATTTTTGGTAATCCGATATCCTTTGTAGAACCTAAAAAAGGATTAAGATATGCATTATGCTTTAAAACCCATCCACCGGTTTTTTTACCTGAACTGTCCGTCTGATACAATGCATAACTCATTGGAGCACCGATAAGACGAATTTTTGCCACATCAGAATTTTCAGTTGGCGGTGTGAATTGTTTGGGTTCAGGGAATAAATTAGAGCAACCTGAAAGGCTCAGTACTACGGGGATTAACAAGGCGTTTAAACACTTCATAAAATTTCCTTATTCAAATCTTAAAAAACCAACAAAAATGAAAGAGTGAAGTTCAAGAGATATAAGATGGAATGGTCTTCTGATAAATGCGAAAAAGGTTATCGGCAATATTTGCTATAACTTTATTTTTTTATGCGTTTTACTATTGCATGTTGGTAAACGGATTGATGAGGATTTGCCGCTCGTGTTTGATTTCTGGTCGCCATGAATGGCGACCCTACGTTTATTTGGCAGGTTATTGAAGGGGCGCATTCATGCGCACCTGCATACATACGTGCTTATCTGACATAAATGGCGACTCTGCTGCACACAGGTTAGACTGCGTGCTTCCGTCATAAAAGGAGCATCAGAAATGGCAGCAAAGGAACACCATTATCAGGTCACGGTGCGCTGGACTGGCAACCGCGGCAATGGTACCGCATCTTACACCGCTTACGACCGTAACGCGGAGCTGATTGCCGCTGGCAAAGAGACGGTTGCACTGAGCGCCGATTCGGCGTTTCGCGGGGATGCGGCGCGCTGGAATCCGGAAGAGTTACTGCTGGCTTCGGCCTCGGCATGCCACAAATTGTGGTATCTGCATTTATGTTCTGACGCCGGAATTGTGGTGGAAGCTTATGAAGATGCAGCGGAAGGGACAATGATTGAGGGCACGCGCGGTCGGTTTACCAATATCACGTTGAAACCGCGCATTGCGCTGCGCGATCCGGCGGATGCGGACCGCGCGCGTGAACTGCATCATCAGGCCCACGAAGCCTGCTTTATTGCTAACTCGCTTAACTTCCCAGTGAACTGCGAACCCGAGTTCGTGTGATTCAGGCCGCGCCGGCCAGTGACGGTTGCCACAAGCGTACGCCGTTGCGTCCGGCGCGTTTCACCTCATACAGCGCTTCATCGGCATGCCGCAACCAGTGACGCATGGATTCTGCATGCGCTGCCGATGCAATACCTATACTCACCGAACAACGAAACTCCGCCGATGCCGGTAAACGCACCTGCGCAATCTTTTCCTGCAAACGTTGGGCCAGCGCCACCACCGATTCGTCGCTGGCATGATGCACAATCACGCCTAGCTCATCGCCGCCAAAACGCGCCGGAATATCCTGCAATCCCACATGATTTCGCAGCAGCGAGGAAATTTCCGCCAGCAGGAAATCCCCCGCCTCGTGTCCCCAGGTATCGTTTACCGATTTGAAATAATCGAGGTCTATAAGCAGTAAATAGCCAGCGCTGTCGCCACGGCGCGTGCTGAGAAATTCGCTCTCCAGCCGACGTTCAAACAAGCGACGATTGGGAATCCCCAGACCGGGATCCATCAGCGCAATGCGCTCCAGCTCGCGGTTACGTTTACGCAGTTGCCAGGTGAGATTGTACGAGGTGACGCTGAGTACCAGCATGTAGCAGGTTGCCAGCGGCAGGCTCAGCCAGACGGTACGCGTGCTGAACGCCAAATCAACGCCTGCGCCATCCACCAGCCATACCAGCACGAATGCGCAGAGAAATGCCTGCATCGCTGCAATCAACTGGGCTGCACCGCCCGCTGCATAGCGGTCCGAGGCTAACACCGCCATGATGACAAAGGAAGGTAGCGGACTCAGCGCCATCAGCGCTACCCAAATGCCACCAAAGGCGGCATCAAGGGTTAAGTTGTGCCGCTCGGTGGCGGTGGAATCTTCGGCCCGCAGCGCGCGGTGATAAGCCAGCCACGGCCAGAGAAACGCATTGACAAATAACAGAGCACTAAACGCCAGGCCACGATCCCTCTCCATCAGTACCGAGAGAATCGGGAAAAAACATAAAATCGTGCCTAGCTGACGCATGATAAACATGCGGCGGACGAAGCGTTGGGAGCGCCGCTTCAAATGGCTATCGTCAGGTGAGTAGTAGTTCATGCAGGGAAAGTATCAGGACGACAAGAATTGCAGTTTAACGGGAAATATCGGCGGCAGATCGCTTTATTTTAAGAATATTTACCTTGCATTTCTGCGGCCGCAAAAAAGCATTGCAAGCTGACCCAAAGAAAGACCGTGGAAGTAAATCTGGAGCTACTTCCACGCTGTTTTTCTAACGTGCAGCACCTTGCAGGCGGAACTGCGACACTAATCGCTCCAGCATCAGCGCCTGCTCTTCCAGGGAGTTCGCCGAGTGCGAAGAGGCGCTCACCAGCGTGGCGTTCTGCTGCGTGGTGGTATCCAGCTCGCCGACCGCGCGGGCAATTTGCTCGATGCCGCGGCTCTGTTCATCCGACGCGGCGGAAATCTCTTCCATGATTTGATTCACGCGCGCAATGCTGCCGAGAATCTGATCCATGGTTTCACCGGCGCGCGCCACCTGCTGGTGGCCATTGCTGATGCGTCCGACCGATTCATTGATCAACTGTTCGATGTCTTTCGCCGCCCCGGCGCTGCGTTGTGCCAGATTGCGCACTTCGCTGGCGACCACGGCAAAACCGCGTCCCTGCTCGCCGGCACGCGCGGCTTCTACCGCCGCGTTCAACGCGAGGATGTTGGTCTGGAAAGCGATGCTGTTAATCACGGCGGTGATATCGGCGATCTTTTTCGAGCTATCAGAAATCTCGTCCATGGTGTTCACCACATCACGCACCGCGATGCCGCCTTTGTTGGCGTTGTGTGACGCTTCCGCCGCAATCTGACTTGCCTGACGTGCATTGGCGGCGTTATTTTTCACCGTGGCAGTGAGCTGCTCCATACTGGCAGCGGTTTCCACCACCGCCGCCGCTTGTTGTTCGGTGCGCGATGACAAATCGAGATTGCCCTGATTAATAGCGCTGGCCGCCTGCGACACGCTGCTCACGCTGCTCAACACATCGCCGATCATGCTGCGCAGCCGTTCGTTCATGCGTCCCATCGCCGAAGTCAGCTTGCCGAGTTCATCATGCCGATCGGTGGCAAACTGCGAGCTGAGATCGCCATTGGCGATGCGCTCCGCCAGTTCCAGGTTATGGAATACCGGACGCGTAATCTGACGAATGATGTACCACGCCACCAGCACGCCGAACAGAATCGCCAGACCACCAATCAGCAGGGAAATCGCCGCCGAGCCGTTGGCCAGCTCATCGTTACGCGCTTTAACGATGGTGATGATCTGTTTGATCGCCGCACTGCTCTTATCGCCCGCCACTTTGACGGTATCTTCCGCCGCACGCAGCTGACCATAGGCATCCGCCGCCTGCAAACTCAGGCTTTTGAATTTCTCGGTGTCCTGCCACAGTGCGGTGAATTCGCCCTGCTGTTCCGACGGCAACTGCGCTAGCAGCGCTTTCATGCCTTGATCCGCCTGCTGGAAATGATTCTCCAGCGTTTTACGCAGCGCATCGCTGACGTTAAAACGCAGCGCCCAGGCTTCTTCGCGCACATTGCTGATAGCGAACAGCTGCTGGTAAATTTGATTGGTAAGTTCAGGATTGGTAACAGGTGTGCGAATCAGTTGGGTGTAGCGCGAAGTCATGTCTTGCTGGCTTAAAGCGTCAAGTTGCGAGCGCAAGCTATTGAGTTGCTGCGTGGCTTGCGTCATCGCGCCAATGCTATTCTGGAAACTGGCGAGGTGCGTTCCGAGTTCATCCACCCGCGCTCTGGCACCTTCCGACCATGACAGCTGCTTCGCATCGCTGGTGAGCTGCTGCGCATGCGTAACGTAATTCGCCATCACCTGGCCGGATTTGTCATCGCCATACAGATACTTAAGGCGGTTGATTTTGGCCTGGAACACTTCAATGTTGATGTCATAAATCAGGTTAGTTTTCTGATAGATGTCATGAATGGCGTTGAAGCGCTGAACGCTCAATCCGGTTGCCAGTGCCACTAACAGCAGCACAATGCCGAATCCTGCCGACAGCTTACGCGTGATGCGCACATTACGTAATCGGGATACCAGCCCCATGTTCCCTGCTCCTGCGTTGATTATTTTTCTATGGTTTGTAAGGGAGTTATCGGAGCAGTGCGGGAAATGTTTATTCAGGATTGTGCAAAAAGTGATTGCAGGATGTGACGCGCCGCGACGACGTGGAACGTGACGATTGCTGTATCAATGTTGGGTATCATCCCTTCCGCAAATGGAAATAACATTTCCGTGAGTTCGCAAAATCACTTTAAAAACCGAGTAAAATCGCCTGGCATGGTTTTTGCTAAGAATTTAGTATCTTTTTGTACAGGATGGGAAAAACCGTGTCAGCAAACGTAATAAACAACGAACAGGTTGTAGGATTTTTTATGGAAACGTCATTCCATTATGATGTTTACCGCAATATTATTCTCGAGCTAATGCATCAGAAAGTACCTTGCGAAATCATTATCAATAATTTAATTGAAGATGACTTCGTTAATAATATGGTTAGCTATCTCCGCACCCTAAATGTTCCTGGATTACGCTTCAGCCTGCTCTCCACCGTTTTGCAAGAGTCCAAAAAATACGCCTGTCTGGTAAGTCCTTATCATCTTCCTTATGCGGTGGATGTTGCGAAGGTGCATATTCGTACGGTCTATGGTTTGGCTAAAAACGAGTGGAACCATGCTGAATGGAATAATAAGTATCACCACATTTTATGCTACAGCCACTACACGGAAAAATCGCTGAATCTGGCCGACCGCACCAAGGTGGTGGGTAACCCGCGATTTGATGACTGGCATAACAACGCATACATGCTGGATTGCCCCGGTTACTTAAAGTTATCGTCGACAAAACCGACTCTGCTCTATGCGCCAACCTTTGGCGAGTTGAGTTCAATCATTCACTGGGCAGAGAAACTGAGTCGGCTTAGCAATGAGTTTAATGTTATTGCTAAACTTCATCATGGAACGCTGTATAAAAAGAGCGAGCGACTGGCACTGAAAACGGCCAAACGCTTCCTGAAAAAAATCGTCCAGCCTGAGACGTCCACGTTTACGCTGCTGAAACGGGCGGATTATGTTATTAGCGATAACAGCGGCTTTATTTTTGATGCTATCAACGCCGATAAAAACATCATCTTGCTGGATTGGGACGGCAGGGAAAATCTGTTGAAAGATAATAACTCATTCAGCACGCATGAAAGCCCAGAACAGCAGGTTCGCAAGTTTTTACCGGTTGCGCGGAATATGGTCGATATCAGAAATTATTTGTCTGATGATTATCCATGGAGTGAACAAGCGGAGATGATGCAACACATCAAAACCGAGTATTGCGATGCATTTAATGACGGCAACGCCGGTAAGCGTGCAGCGCAGGTTATCATTGATGCGATAATGTAGCCGCAAGACTGCCCTCAGCCTGGAACGCGGGCTGAGGGCATTAGCGCTTCTTTATTATCTCAATTAAAGACGTGGTGGAGATGCTGGGCGTGCGCTCAAGGTAAACGACTTCAGCCAGTGAAGAAAACTTATCAAACTTCCCTTTCCAGTCATCGCCCATTACCAGCGTATCGGCGTTGTATTTTTTAATATAGTCAGCCTTCAATTCCAGCGATTCTTCCAGAAACACTTCATCGACATATTTAATGCCCGCAATAATCGACATTCTGTCACTTTCATCGTAAACCGGATTGCGCCCTTTTTTATGGAAGTTTAGGGCATCAGAAGAAACCCCGACGGCTAACCAGTCACCCAGCTTTTTTGCTCGCTGTAAGATATGTAAGTGCCCAACATGGAACACATCGAAGGTGCCGAAGGTGATGATTTTTTTCATTGGTTTGATATCGATTGAAAAGTTAAAACCAAACTTAGCAATTTACATGCCACAAAAATAAATGCTTAATTTCAATAAGATAGTCAAAACACATTGTTGTAGAGGAAGTGACACTTCCATTTAAGCGGAAAGGATTGATGCGGTAAATTGTGAATGGATGGATTACCTCAGTTGGACATAAAAATCTCGATTTTTGCTGTCCGACTAACAGGCCGCAAGAGAGTCAAAACCGAGTGTTGTTACGTTATAATGTAAAAGTATGTTGTAACTATATACGCCATTTTTCTCTGGCGAGTTGGTACAACGGATTAAGGAATAAAAATCATTTATTTCAATGGGATGAAATTTTTATCCAGGCGATTTCAGCATGAAATTGCCCACAACAACGTGCGGGCAGAAACACTTTACCAGCGGGTCGCTTGCATATCGATAACGAAACGATACTTCACATCACCCTTCAACATGCGCGCGAACGCCGTTTCGATCTCTTGACCGGCAATCAGTTCAATATCGGCAGTGATATTGTGCTTACCGCAGAAATCCAGCATCTCCTGAGTTTCCTGAATGCTGCCAATTGATGAGCCGCTAATGCTCAAACGACGATTTACCATCGGCGTGACATTTGGAGATTGGTGCGGTTGCTCAGGAATACCGACCAGCACTAAGCGACCGTTGGTTTTCAGCGTTGCAAGGTAAGGATCGAGATCGTGCGGAGCCGACACGCAGTCTACGATGAAATCCAGTGAAGTTTGCGCGGCGGCCATCTGCCCGGCGTCACGTGAAACCACCACGCGCGTCGCCCCCAAGCGCAACGCATCTTCACCTTTGGCCGGTGACGTGGTAAACAGCGTGACTTCCGCGCCCATCGCGCTTGCCAGCTTAACCGCCATATGACCTAATCCGCCCAAACCGACCACGCCGACTTTATCTCCCGCTTGCACGTTAAAGTGACGCAGCGGCGACCACACGGTGACGCCCGCACACAGCAACGGCGCAACGCCAGCTAACGGCAAGGTTTGCGGTACGGACACCACAAAGTGCTGATCGACCACCACATTCTGCGCATAGCCGCCCCACGTGCTGTCGCCGGTGTATTTGTCGATGCCGTTGTAGGTCGCAACAAAGCCGGATTCACAATACTGCTCTTCTTTCTGCTGGCAGAAATGGCATTCGCGGCAGGAATCGACCATCACGCCGACGCCAACCACATCACCGGTTTTGAAATTCGTTACGTCCGCGCCGGTTTCTACCACGCGTCCGACGATTTCATGTCCCGGCACCAGCGGATAACGGCTCACCGCCCATTCGTTACGTGCCATGTGCAGGTCTGAATGGCACACGCCGCAGTACAGAATTTCAATTTTGACATCCTGCTGCTGCAGCGGACGCAGCGCAATCTGGCTGGAAGAGAGCGGTTGGGCCGCGTCGTGTGCGACTAATGCATTGATTTTCATAGTGCCTCCGAAATGAACTGGCTTTGGCTAGCTGAAGGCGGCAGACTATAGTGATCATGGTGCAAAATTGATAGTAGTTACCTTTTGGTAACCATAATGGAGGCGCGAACTATGCCCGCGATTGTTGACGGTAAACTGTTTTTTTATTCGGATTCGCCGCCGCGACGGTTAATGGATCTGTTCTCGGTCAAATGGAGCAGCATGGTTCTGCACGCGCTCTATCACTGGCCGAACCATCGCGCGCGCACCGGCGAGTTGCAGCGCAGCCTGCAGGGAATTTCGAAGAAGATGCTATTTCAGACGTTAAAAGAGCTGGAGCAGCGCGGGCTGATTGCGCGTCACGTCTATGATGTGGTGCCGCCGAAAGTGGATTACCGCTTAACTCCGCTCGGCATGACGTTCGCGGCACCGATTGAGCAGATGTATCAATGGGGGCTGGAGAATCAGGCGGCGCTGGATGAGATGGAAGCCCACTATCGCGCCGCTACGGACGCGCCATCAGCCGCGCCACACAATCCCGATCGTGCTGCTGACGCGGATTAAACACCACCAGACTTAAACCCGGTTTGCCTTCAACCGCGAAGGTGCTGTATTCCAGCTCCAGCACGCCTTCGTCCGGCAGCCACAGCTGTTTGATACCTTCGCCATGCTGGCTCACTTCCTGCGATTGCCACAGCTGGCGGAAGGTGTCACTCATCTCACACAACTCATCCACCAGCGCACGCACATGCTCGCTGGCGCCGGTGCGCGCCACATCCGCACGGAAATTCGCCACCATGCCGCGCGTCACTTTGTGCCAGTCCGGCAGACGCTTTTTCATCTCTTCATTACGGAACATCATCAGCAGGATATTGCGCTGGGCCGGCGGCAGCTCGGCGTAATCGACAAACACTTTGGTCGCCGCAAGGTTCCACGCCACCACTTGCCACTCTGCGGTTTTGACCAGCGCAGGCGTGTTCTCCATGCTGTCGAGCACGCGCTGTAGCGATGGCGAAACATCCACGCCTGCTTGCCATGTCACGCCCGGCAGACGATTTTGTGCCAGCAAAAACAGATGATCGCGCTCGGCGGCGCTCAGCTCTAATGCGCGGGCTAAGCGTTCCAATACTTCTTCCGATGGCGCGCCGCCTCTGCCCTGCTCCAGCCACGTATACCAGGTAGTGCTGACACACGCGCGCACCGCCACTTCTTCCCGGCGCAGGCCCGGCGTGCGGCGACGAAGTAGAGTGTAACCAAGTTTCGCCGCATCCAGCCGCTGGCGACGTTCACGCAGATAGTTGCCGAGCAGGTTGTCATCTTGGGGAGTCATGCCTTTATCCTGTTAGTGCGTATACCTGTATAAGCTCACGACTTTTCGTCGCGTTGCAGACTTTTATGATAGCGCTTCAACTTTGAAAAAGTGGAGCACCAATATGCGAATTTTTGTGACCGGGGCGAGCGGCTTTATCGGTTCCGCCATTGTAAAAAAACTGCAGGCGCGCGGTTATCAGGTGCAAGGTCTGGCGCGCAGCGAAGTTTCCGCAGAAAAACTGCGGCAGCAAGGTGTGCAGGTAATTCGCGGCGATCTGCAAGATCTCGACGGCCTGCGTAAGGCGGTCGAACAGAGCGATGGCGTGATCCACGCAGGATATATTCATGATTTCAGCCGCATGGATCATGCCGCCGAAGTCGACCAACGCGCGATTATGGCGATGGGTGACGTATTGGCAGGTTCAGATCGCCCGCTGATTGTCACCACCGGCACCGCGCTAGTGTCGCCGGGACATCTCGCCACCGAACAGATTCTACCGGCAGCGGGCGCGCATCCACGTTCCAACTCCAACGTCGCGGCGCTGGCGTTGGCCGACAGCGGCGTGCGCGTGGCGCTGGTGCGCTTACCGCCAACCGTACATGGCGCAGGCGATCACGGATTTATTCCGATGATCATCAATATGGCGAAGGAAAAAGGCGCGGCGGTGTATGTCGGCGAGGGTGATAATCGCTGGCCTGCGGTACATCGCGATGATGCCGCTGAACTGTTTTGCCTTGCGGCTGAAAAGGCTGAGCCGGGTGCGATTCTGCATGCGGTGCAGGAAGAAGGCGTGCCGTTCCGGCAGATTGCCGAAACCATCGGCGCCGGATTATCACTGCCGGTGAAAAGCCTGACACTGGAAGAAGCTAAAGCGTGGTTAGGCTGGATGGCATTTTTTGCGTCTACCGATAATCCCTCCTCCAGCGCGTGGACGCGTCAGACGTTTAACTGGCAGCCGAGCGGGCCGGGGTTATTGCAGGATATGCGTGAAAGCGGGTATTTTCATAAGGTTTAAACGAATGAGTAGCGCACCGTGATTGGTGCGCTCATTTCTACTTTCATCGTCTAAAATTTCGCAAATTTATGGGGGTCTAAAAGAAGAGAATTGGTATCTTGACTTTCATATTCATATCATGAATTAAATAATCATCAGGGATAATATATCGTTCATTCTGATCACCTGGCTGAAGTTCTTTCATTACAAAATTTTCAACTGCTTGCTTATATATTGTGTCACCCTCAATCTCTTCAAGCGCTTGTATTTCCTTAACAAGGACATGCAAGCCAATCAAACACTTTTCAAAATCAAGTATAACTTTACCTGAAGAGTCGCTAATGCTAACACCATGTCCACGGCGTTTAAGCCAGGAGAATAATAAAACCCCAGTTGCTGCATCAAAGTTACTCGTAGCATCGTGTTGCGCAGGGTAACGGACCAACCTCTCAAATAAAATAAACTCGGTCACTTCTCGCCACCAAGGATAATGCTGCTGTTGCACTCTAATAATGGTTTGGCAATCAACTTTTATTTCTTCTAAAACACCTTCCCAAAAATTCATTTTAACGTGAATATTTTTATTAAAAGGACGGGGTCCGCAGTGGTGATAATAGTCGTGCAAGTATCCCCATACCGCGCGCGCTGCATAGCAATTCTCTGCGCTTAGTGAATGAGATGATTTCCCTTCAAACTCCAATAATGATTCTACTCTACGCAATGTGTCTTTTTGATAGATAGCATGGAATTTATTAAAAAAGAACATCGCAAAATGTTGTTTAACAACCCTATTTTTTGTTTTAACGTTTTCTGGAAAGAAGACTAAGCAGTGTCCCACACTGAAACCAGAAGACGAAGCAATCAGGTGCATGGTTTGGCTGACATTTTGTGGGTGTGGTAAATCAGACATAATTGGCAGCAAGACATCGGGTTGTTTTCGTTGAGCCAAAAAGCACTCCAGCCAATATCCTTTTTCTTTATGACTATTAGGCGTAATGATTGTAGCCAGGTAAAAAGTTTTGCCGCCATCTACAGGTGGTTCATAGCTATCTAATGACCGTTTAAAACATGGTACAGTATTTAATCCAGCTTTTTTCCATTCACGAAGGTCTGTATTCAATTGTAGGGCATAATCGGATTGCTTCAGAGCAGACAATATCTCACCAGCCAAACCTATAATTTCATCCAGCAAATACTCAGCTTTATCTATGTTACATACTACCGCGCCTGTAGCACTTTGCAATTTATTGAACTCATGTATACGAGGGCATAATTCAATAATAACTTTATCCTTAACCCATTGCATAAAAATACTCCTTAGCGTTTATGACCATGAAGAGTGAAACACATTGGTACTTCACCAAAGTCTTGAATGACCTTTAAATTATTATCTTGTGCAGCTTTTAATGTTGTTATACACGCGGAAGCCTTTCCACTAACACACTCCAGCGCTGCCTGTACATTACTTGAGACAAAACGAACATCCTGGCTGTATGTATACGCGAGATGGGATGGCGCTGGATGACAAACAATTGTAAATTGTTCCATATTTGACGAACTACGATGATTTTTTGCTAATACCATGTTCCATGTTGGCATTACAAAACCATCCTGAATTTCTAAAAAGTCTAAGTTCTCAAATACAATTTTATGTAAGTCTGGATAGACGGCACATCCTAATAATAGATCATGTGTATTCTTCCTGACTTCAATGAGAGCATCCTCAAGAGTTGAATAAAGCTTAACATCACCATAAACCTTCTTACTTTCCAGCCAAAGATAACCTGCTTTCTCACAATTAGTTCCTTCTGGCCCCAAAGTGTGAATTATTATTTTACGATCCATATCATTCTCCTTAACTATGGAATCTATAAATATTTTATTTTTAGATTTTTTTGTAAATCGTTATAAAAAGATTCACAAGCTTCATGGTCAGTATGACGTGTTAAAATAAATCCTGGGTAACCTGAAAAATGAGGGTATGGAAGAACTTTATGCCCAGGCTCCATAAATTCAAAAACATATTCCACCTCAGATTTCTCACGGACATTTGCTAATCCATCAATCTCGACAAAGATTCCATCTCCCTGCACAGGAATAATATAATTTCCGGCAGTAGATATCGGCTTTACTAATGCCCCCATTTTTTGGGGAAATTCCATACCCAAAGCGTGGCAAATAACCAACTGCAGGAAGTTTATATCCGTGCTTGCTTTCACAATATAATGTGATATTCCGGATCCACCCACGCGTGGTGCGACTTCTATAACAAAAGGCACTTGCTTTTGGTCAATACGCAGTTCCACATGTGCTGGTCCCTCATTAATTCCTAGCGCCTTAACTGCACGTCTAACTTCATCTGCGATTTCATCTCGCAGTTCTTCATCAATATCAGCAGGTGCGATATAAACACCTTCTTCAAAGTATGGACCTTTGCCATTACCTTTATCGCCGATTGAGAGCACTGTCACCTCACCACGATGCGAAAATGTTTCGATTGCGAACTCCGGCCCATCGATAAATGACTCAAGTAAAACACCACCCTTGTCATAGATGAAATCTTTCAATTGCGTGCGGTTAATTTCCCATACTTTATCAATAGCATTTCTCAATTCATCAGGGTTGTTAGCTCGGGTAACACCCTGACTGGAAAAGCCATTAGTAGGCTTCACTACAAGCGGAAATTTAATTTGGTCAATGTCTGGGTATTTTTCTTCTTTTATTTCGATAAAGGAGGGTGTATTTAATCCGTTATCATACAGAACGCGCCGAGTCATATTTTTGTTTCTACATTGCTCTACTACGAATTCAGGTAAGAAAGGTAATCCCAACCTGTTAGCAATTTTAGCGGCGAAATCTAACGCCGGTTCAAATAGTGTTAAAACACCATCAATTCGGCGCACTTTATTTTCTAACATGACTATATTTAGTGCTTTATCTTCATCTTCAAACAATGGTAAAGCAATGCTTCTCACAACACCGGGAATTCCCGGCAGTGGAGACTCATTATCGTTATAAAAAAATGTAATTTCGACACCCATTGCCTTAGCTTCTTCAAACACAAATGGTAGCTTTCTATTCTGACAGATTATGGCCAGGTTTTTTTGTAGAGTTGACATTAAGAGTTTCCTTTTCGCGTTTTGGCAAAACGATTAACATTACGCCGATGACAACAACCGCGGTGCCTATAATCACAGTCGTGGTAATATTTTCATCAAGAAGTATGAAGCCCATATACAATGCAATAACTGGGGAGATGAATAAATGAGATGTAGCTTTAGAAATATGCCAATGTTTAAGCAAAGTAATATTAAGCGTAAATCCTAATACTGATCCTATTACTGCTAAATAAAGGAGCGCTCCTAAGCTCTCCCCATAAAAGAAACGGTTACCACTTTCAATTATTAAGCTCGTAATCAAGAGTAAAAAACCACCACTCAGCATGGAAAATGCAACAAAACTAAGAAGTAGAAGAGTTTTAATATGCTTTTGAACTTTGAGCGTTATAGCGGCTGAACTGCCCATGGCTCCTAACACTGCTAACATAGCAATTATACTTTTTTCATTGCCCGGTAAAGATGCTCCTTCACCAAAAACCACACATACACCTGTGATGGCAAAGAAAACACCTGATAATTGCCTTCCAGTTGCTGGCTTTCCGCGTAAGAAATGGTTTAGAAGTAGTGCATATACGCTAATTCCAGAAGCTAAAACAGCTACCAATCCACTAGGTATATATGTTGATGCCCAATAAACTGTTCCAAATGGAATCGAAAAATAAAACAGGCCGTTAGCTGCAGCAAGACTGAAAACGGCGTAATTAATATAAATCCTTTTACTTAAAATCAAATAAAAAATAATAATTACACTTGCAATCAAAAACCGCATCCCTGCTGACCACAATGGAAGGCTATTATTTAGCCCAAGCTTTTGCAATGCCCATGTTGTGCCTCCAATAAAGCAAAGAAGGATGAAAAACAAATAAAAACGAATTCTTATTAGAAAGTTAAATGGAGATGACATAACTCGAGCACTCCCTGCGTTGAATATTAATGCATAAGATTGAATAAAGATATCATCTTAAGATTAAAATCAATCCTCTGCGATCTAAAAGTTAATCTCAGCTTATCAAAGCATAATTAAAGCCGTAACCATTATTTAATTACTTTTAAATTAAAAGAAAAAAACACTCAGTTAATCGAGTCAGCATCGAGCATTAAATTGCCTATCAATTGTAATCATTATTTTTTCAACTGGATGAACTTATAAAAACAGAGTAATAAGTTAATTCGAGGGAATTTTCCCACCCATTTATAAGACAAGTGAAGTTATCGCAAGATGTGTTGAAGGTAAAAAAGCCCTCAAACCATTGCATTATAATGCTTTTATTTTATCAGTAAATTTCGGATTCAATTCCAATAATACTTTATTGTCTTATATATAAAGGAAAGATTAGAGCGACAACATTGGTCACTTTTGACAAATCAGGCGGGTTTATGCGTTATAACCCTTTCTCAATGAGGTATATGACGGGTACTAGTAAGTGAGATGAATTAACAACTACCATTCTGCTTGAGCGTCATTGCCTGCAATGACGCTCCGCATCAATAACATCAGCCAAACGGCACTTCGCGCGCCAGAATGCGGGCGATCACGTTAAGCGCGCCTTCGTCATTGTTGCTTTCGGTTCTGTAACGCGACACGGCGCTGACTGGCGCGGCGGCGTTCGCCATTGAGAAGCTGTAGCACGCCTGACGCAGCATTTCGATGTCATTGGCGCTGTCGCCTATCGCCACCACTTCACAATCATCAATGCCCCATTTTTCCTGCAGCAGCGCGATGCCATGCGCTTTGTGGCAGCCGGGAATGATCAAATCCACAAACCCAAAACCACTGGAAACCGGATGCATGATGTTTTCAATCGCGCCCAACTCAGCGTGCAGACGTTCCATCAAGGCATCAACGCCTTCGTGCGCCAGATTCAGCGAGAACTTAAAGATGGTGTCGTCGATATCGTAGAGATTGTCGCGCTTTTCCAGACGATGATAGTGATTCGCCAGCATGGCAATCACTTCGTCGGACATTGAGGTGTGCACGTACGCGCCGTTGCGGCCACAGACCACGGTGCTGATGTCTGGCTCTTTGGCGAGAATATCGAGGATTTGATGCACGCGCTCCTGCGCCAGTTCGCCGCAGAAGATCTCTTCATTACTGTCAGAAACCCAGGCGCCGTTTTCCGCGACAAAAGCGATCTCGTCTTTGATGTCAGGAAAGTAGCGCAGCAACTGATAATACTGATTGCCGCTGGCGACCACGAAACGAATGCCCTTCTCTTTCAGCAACGCATACTGACGCGCAAAGCGCTGCGCGTTGTATTGTTTGTTGTCATCGAGAAAAGTGCCATCCATATCCACCGCAATCATCTTCACTGCCATTTTGCTCTCCCGTTTGCTCATTCGGCTCAATAAAGTTTTGTTAAGCTTACTCGCGGTGTGGATTATTGAGAATGTGAATAATGAGTTTGTTAACCGCTTTCAGAGATTTCCAGTCCATCTTTTACTGTAAATCGGCGCCTTTTTCCCTGATCCAGGCACAAAACATCGCCGCCATCTCTTGCGCGTAAGCCTGAATCTCAGCTGGCGTGCGCGGCGATTCGGAAAAATGTTTCCCAACATTGCCCAGCGTACTGTTCAATAAATCTGCGGTGCGCGCCCGTTCACTTTCCTCTGAGTGTGGTAATACTTCACGCAGAAAATCGCTGATGACATTTTCACCCGCCGCGCGCGCTTCCTGCACCTCCGGCGCATCACGATACAAAGGTGCCGCGTCATTCAGCGCGGTGCGCATCGCCGCCTCTTCACATTCGGAATGCAAAAACGCCAGAGTGAGATCGTGCAATCGCTGACGCGGCGTGTTGGCGGTATTGCGCAAAATCGCGCCTAACAAATTGCCAGTACGCTGCCATTCCTCGCTTTGCAATCTGAAAAGAATAGCCGCCTTATTGGGAAAATATTGATACAGCGATCCAATACTAACGCCAGCGCGTTCCGCAACCCGCGCCGTGGTAAAACGCGCGGCACCTTCCAGCTCTAAAACCTGAGTAGCCGCCTGCAAAATGGCGGAAACCAGCTCGCTGGAACGCGCCTGCCTGGGCTTTTTTCTCTCTGAAATCTTAGTGTTACGTAGCTCAGTCACTATCATCTCCTGAACACGAATAGTGAAATGCGAATAATTCATCGTATTCTGTTGGCACAGCAAAATCCACTTTGTCTGCACGGAGAACAACATGAATACCTTAACTTCTGCGCCACTGGCGCCGCTGCTGAATTACCTGTTTGAGCTGGCCGATAATATGGCGCATCCAACCAATAATGCCTTCAGAACCATGACTGACGCCGAGCAACATCGCCTGCTACACAGCAAAACCGATTACCTGGAACTTTATGGACATCTAAAAGAGGTGCCGTTAGCGGTATCACGTGAAACCGGCAAGTTGCTGTATATGCTGGCGCGCAGCAGCAATGCCAAAACCATCGTTGAATTCGGCACCTCATTCGGCATTTCCACGCTGCATCTGGCGGCGGCGCTGCGCGATAACGGCGGCGGTAACATCATCACCTGCGAGTTTGAGCCGGAGAAAGTGGCGTTAGCCCGTAACCATTTCGCCGATGCCGGCGTCAGCGATTTGATTGAGGTGCGCGTGGGCGATGCGTTGCAGACATTGAGCCGCGATCTCCCCGCCTCCATCGATATGCTGGTGCTGGACGGCGCAAAAGCGATTTACCCGGATATTGTTACGTTGGTGCAGCCGTTTTTGCGTCCCGGCGCGCTGATTGTTGCCGACGATGCCGACTTCAGCCCGGAGTATCTGGAGCTGATGCACAGTAATCGTGGTTTTATGTCGCTGCCGTTTAACGATGGGGTTGAGGTGTCGATGTGGTTGGGCGCAGCGTAATTGAGCAGGTCGCCATGAATGGCGACCCTACAATTAGTTAAACCATGGCTGGAACGGGTCGGGGAATTCCACCCAGTTATCGGGTCCGAGCGCCATTTCCTCATCGGTTAACAGTGCCTCTTCCAGTTTGCTTCGCAGCGCGTTTTCATCCATTTCTATGCCGATAAACACCAGTTCCTGTCGCGCGTCGCCGCTGCCGTCAACCCAGTTCTCTAAGATGTAGCCAAGGTTTTCCGCATCTTCCGGCCAGCGATCTTTTGGCACGCTGGCCCACCACATGCCGGCTAAACCCTGACGCGATACGCCGCCTGCCTGCGACCATGAACCGGCATGACGCGGACGGCTGGCAAGCCAGAAGTAGCCTTTGGAACGCACCACTCCGTGCATCTCATTTTCAATCAAGTGAGCAAAGCGCATCGGATGGAAAGGACGACGCGCGCGGAACACGAAGTTACGAATGCCGTACTCTTCGGTCTCGGGCGTGTGTTCTCCACGCAACTCCTGCAGCCAGCCCGGCGCCTGCGCGGCGGCATCAAAATCAAACAAACCGGTGTTGAGCACCTGATTCAATCCCACTTTGCCGAATTCAGAGGTGATAATGTTGGCGCGCGGATTGAGCGACGTCAGGATCGCCATCAGCCGCGCTTTTTCCGTCTCGTTAATCAGGTCGGTTTTGTTAAGAATCAGTACATCACAGAACTCGATTTGATCGACCAGCAAATCCACCACCGTGCGCTCATCCTCAGCACCCAATGATTCTCCGCGCGACTGAATGCTCTCATTCGATTCATAGTCACGCAGGAAGTTAAAGCCATCGACCACCGTCACCATGGTGTCGAGCGAGGCAACTTCAGACAGACTTTGCCCCTCTTCATCGGCGAAGGTGAAAGTCTCCGCCACCGGCAACGGTTCAGAAATGCCGGTCGATTCGATCACCAAATTATCGAAGCGGCCATCTTTCGCCAGACGATTGACCTCCAGCAGCAAATCTTCACGCAATGTGCAGCAGATGCAGCCGTTACTCATTTCCACCAGCTTTTCGTCGGTGCGCGACAGCTCTGCCCCGCCCTCGCGCACCAGCGCGGCATCGATATTCACTTCCGACATATCATTGACGATCACCGCCACACGACGGCCTTCGCGGTTATTGAGAATATGATTGAGCAGCGTGGTTTTACCTGCGCCAAGAAAGCCGGAAAGCACGGTGACGGGAAGTTTTTTGAAACCATTCTGATTTTGGGTTAATGCTGACATAGCAACTCCTCTAAATGACAAGGTTCACAAGACGTATAGGCATACGCGCAACGTTGTTTTTAGTTATGTTATAACATAACAATTAACCTTGTCATTGAGGAATGTTGATCGATTGGTTTGGCAAGGGTTTCGTAGGGTGCGCATTCATGCGCACCTGCATACATAGAGCGACATTACGCCATAAACGGCGATCAATACGGCGAAATAGAAAAACCCGCGATTACTGATTATTCGGGTAACTCAAATCGATCTCGTTATCCGGCAATGTGGTGAAGTTTTTAACGATGCTGCGGAAATCCGCGTTCGGCTTCAGGTCGGCAAACTGTTGCGGATAGAGATCTTTCGCCAGAATTTCCATGCCGATGATGTTGTACGGATGGTTATAAAAGTGGTGATACACGCCGTACACGCGGCCCTGTTTCACCGGCTCGATCTGCGCCAGGCCGGTGCGCTTCAGCAGCGTCTGGAAGGTGGCTTTCACTTCCTGCGGTTGCACGCCATAACCAAACGGCAACACATTAGCGTTTGGACGTTTCGATCCGGTCATGATGTAGACATCCGGTTTCATGGCGATGATTTTTTCCAGCGCCACAAATCCGGCATTGCCCGGCAGCAGTTCAGAGCCGATATTTTTGCCGCCCACCGCTTCCACCAATCCGCCCCAGCCATTGTGGCTGTGCGTAAAGCAGCAGTTGTCGCTATTCCCGGCTATCGGCTCGATAAACACCGTTGGCTTATCTTTTACTTGCGCCACGCCTTGGGTGATGCGCGCGAATTTCTGCTGATAGAAATCGGTATAAGCCCTGGCCTGGCTTTCGCGGTTCAGCACCTTACCAAGCAGCGTCACGCTCGGCGCGGTGTTCTGCGCGGGATGCAGTTCATAATCCAGGAACACCACCGGAATATGCAGATTCTGCAAGGTGCCGAGCACGCCCGATTGCTGTAACGCCGGTTTGGCGCGCAGTTGCGCAATCATCAAATCAGGTTTCTGCGCCAGCACGCTTTCGAGATTGACCTGGCCCTGATCGTTAAAACCCATATCGACGATTTTCGTCGCTTCCGGCCAGCGCCCTTTCAGTACATCCCAGGTTTGCGTGTCCTGCTTTTTCGGCAGATTGTTCCACGCCACCACGCGCTTAAACGGATCGTCGCGATCCAGCAGCGCCAGCGTCAGAATGTCGCGCCCATCCTGCAATATGATGTGCTGCGGCTCTTTGTTGATGGTTTGCGTATTGCCGTCCATGTCGGTGACGGTCAGCGGATACGTGGAGGCAGCCGCCGCCGTTGAAGCCAGTAATCCCATTGCCAAAAGCAGGCGCGTTTTCATGCCAAAACTCCGTGGTAAAAAGAATAGTTATTATTATCAATTACCTTAACACAACCTTAAGTGGCGAGAATAAACGCCACTTCAATCAGTTGTAACAGAGTTTTATGCGGGTGCTGTTAGGTGAAATCAGAGAGTTTTTGTCCGGAAGTGATCAGTTCCTGCAGCAGCATCTGGCGACGCTCCTGCGGCGTATCGCGGCTGACCATAAAACAGATTGCCGCCACAGCCTGACCGCTGCGCGAACGGATCGGCGCCGCCATACAGCAGGTGAAGCTTTCCGATAATCCTTCGGTCATGCAATAACCGAGTTTTCCGGCGTGATGGATTTCATCAAGAAACGCCTGCTTATCGAGGATTTGGCCGCTGGCGAGGCGATAATCCTCCTCCGGGATTAGATCCAGAATCGCGCTGTCCGACCAGTTACTCAGCAGCAAACGCCCGGTCGCGGTCCAGGTAATCGGCACACGCACGCCGATATCCGAAGTGATTTTGAACGGATGCGCATTGCTCTCAGAGAGCACCACGGTGTATTTGTTGCCCTCCAGCATGCAGAGCTGCACGGTTTCACCGTGGCGCGCCACAATCTCCACCATGAGTTGATGCGCCCGACGGATCAGATCGTTATGCGCCATATAATCCGCACCGTAATAGTGCATCTCACGGCCAAAGAACACTGCGCCTTCGGCATCCAGCTCCACCAAACCGGCTTCACTTAGCAGGCTGACTAATTCATAGATGCTGGAACGGGGTGCGCCGGTGGCGTCGATCAACGCGCGCATCGACATCGGCTGACGTGCGCTGTGCAACTGCCGAAAGATATCAATAACCCGGTCAACTCCGCGCGCCCGCGAGGGTTTTTCGTCCGGCATAAACTCACTCCTTGGTGGCATGGGTACAAAAGGTAAAGGCAATGAAAGAAGGGCATGATACACCGCGCATCGGCTTTTACCCATCCCGGATTAAATAAATATTAATCACCTGCCTTTTATTAGCACGATCAATTTTGGTGCCTCATTATGGCGCATGACGCGCACTCAACTTTTATAAAACTACGATAGCGATCACACTCCAATATAAACTCACTCTCAGGTTAATTTTATTTTGCGATCCCGACGACATCACAAAAAATTAAATAGCTGTGCACATATTGCAAAAGAAAAATTCCTGTGCAAATCTTGCCATATCCAGTATTGCAGATAGCAGTCTGGTATATCAGACAACACGGTAAGCAGATTTTCGCTGCAACAGGAGCAGAAAGGGATGACGATTAAACGTTATGGCGTAGAAGGCGGAACCGGTACCGGCGGGCAGAAACTGCCGTTTGCCCGCGCGGTTGAAGCCGATGGCTGGCTCTACATCTCCGGCCAAACACCGATGCGCGACGGCGAAGTGGTGGAAGGCGGCATCATCGAACAGACGCAGCTGGCGTTCGAAAACTGTCTCACCATCATGCGCGAAGCCGGTTATCGCGTGGAGGATGTGGTGCATGTCACGGCGGTATTAACCGACGCACGATATTTCAGTTCATTTAATAAAGTATTCAGTGAGATATTCAGCGGAAATCCACCGGCGCGTATTTGTAGCGTGCAGGATTTAGTCGTCGACTGCAAAGTCGAAGTCGATATGAAATGCTTCCGCGCCGATCGTAAATAAATATTACGGTTAAAACAGGCTGGCGAATGTTTACTTTCTCCGCCCACACCAGGACAGCCTGTTATTAATTGATGCCTTTCTATTTTGCTGTGAAATAACGGTATTACACCGTCTCGTCAAAATTTCTAAAGAGAGCATAACAATGAAGACAACATCGCTAAAAGTGAGCCTCCACGCGCTAGCCGGCGCGCTGGTATTACTGACGCTGGCGGGCTGTACGCCAACCGAAGAGAAAAAAGAAGCGGGCGCTGCGCCGCAGTCAGCGCTGCAAACCGTATTGCAACGTGGCACGCTGCGCGTCGGTGACTGCCTGAGTTTCGCCCCGTTCGGTTTTTACGATAAAGACGGTAACCCGGACGGCTACGATGTTGATCTCGCCAAAGCGCTGGCCAAAGAGATGGGCGTGAAACTGGAAATGGTCAACACCACCAGCGCCAACCGCATTCCTAATCTGCAAACCAATAAAGTGGATGTGGTGTTCTGCAACTTCACCCGCAATCTGGAACGCGCCAAAGAGATCGGCTTCACCAACCCGTATGTGGTGGCAAGTGAAGCGATGCTGGTGCGCAAGAACAGCGGCATCCAGTCCGCACACGATATGGGCGGCAAAACCATCGCCACGGTAAAAGGCTCGACCAACGGTGACGAAGTGCGCAACCTGGGCATTGACGTGAAGATTCAGGAGTACGACTCATCGCAGGCTGCCATCCTCGCGGTGAAACAGGGCCAGGCTGATGCGATGATCGAGGATAACACCTTCCTCGCCTATCAGGCCAAGCTCGACCCAACGTTAACCGTGACCAATGAAGCGCTGGTGCCGCTGGAATACAACGCCTTTGGCGTGAAGCAGGGCGATCAGGTCTGGACCAACTATCTCAACGAATTCCTGTTTGAAATTAACGCCTCCGGTGAAAACGCCCAGCTGTATCAGAAATGGTTCGGCAACAAACCGCGTTATCCGCTGAATCCGCAATATTGATCCCCACGCGGCGCGGCAACTGCTGCTGCGCCGCCCGAAGGAGCAGAACCATGAGTTATCAATGGCTAACCCTGTGGCGCTACGCCGACACTTTTCTTGCCGCCGCGTGGCTCACCTTGCAAGTGACATTGCTGGCGTTTGCGCTGGCGGTGGCGCTCGGTTTGCTCTCGGCGCTGGCGAAAGCGTCGCCGCTGGCCCCGCTGCGCTGGATCAGTCACTGCTACGTTGAGTTCATCCGCAACACGCCGGTGCTGCTGCAGATCTTCATCATCTTCTTTGGTCTACCATCGCTCGGCATCACCATGAGCGCCTTTACCGCTGGCGTGCTGGCGCTGGGGATTAACGTCGGTGCCTATCTGTCCGAAACCTTCCGCGCAGGCATTCAATCGGTGCCGAAAGGCCAGCTTGAAGCCGCATGGGTGCTAGGCATTCCCCGTCGTCAGGTGTTTCTCACCGTGGTGCTGCCGCAGGCTGCGCGCGCGGTGTGGCCCGCCATTATCAACAACCTGATTCAGCTGCTGCTCGGCACCTCTTTGCTGTCAGCGATTGCGCTGCCTGAACTGACCGGCACCGCCACAGTGATTAATGCGCGCACGCTTCTTTATATCCAGACATTTAGCGTCGTTGCCCTGGTCTATCTGGTGCTGAGCAACCTGTTCTCCTGGCTGGGAACGATGGCAGGACGGCGCATGTTCCACCCGCCGCTGGTGACCCCGGTAAAAAAGTCCGCCTGGTGGTGGGCAAGAAAATGGCTGACTAATCCAGTGAAACGGGAGAACGCGCTATGAACGAGTTAATCATCAGTTCGTTACCGATTCTGCTAAAAGGGCTCGGTATCACGCTGCTGCTGTCGGTAGCCGCGATCATTGGCAGCACGCTGCTGGGCTTGCTGGCGGCGGTGTTGCGCACCAGCCGCTTGCCCGTTCTGAAGCAGATTGCGGTGATCTACACCGAGCTGTTTCGCGGCACGCCGGTGCTGATCACGCTGATGTTCATCTACTTCGGCGTCGCCTATTTCGGCTATGACATCAACCTGTTTGCCGCCGGTATTCTTGGCCTGAGCATCTATCAGGGCGCGTATATCGCGGAAGTGTTCCGCGCCGGCATCGAAGCGGTGCCAAAAGGCCAGTGGGAAGTGTCGTGGATTTTGGGCCTGTCGAAGCGTCAGACCTTTATGAGCGTGATCCTGCCGCAAACGCGCGGCATCGTGCTGCCGCCGCTGGCGGGTCAGTATCTTTCCCTGATCAAAGACACCTCGATCGTCAGCATGATCGGCATGTCCGAACTGATGCATCAGGGCCAGGCGATTGTCGATCGCATCGGTCAGCCGGTGGTGGTTTACGGTCTGGTCGCCCTGCTCTACTTCGCCGTCTGCTTCCCGCTTTCCCGTTGGGTTCAACATCATCAAACCAGGAGCCAAATCTCATGAGCAAATCCGCGATTACCTTAAGCCGGATAACCAAATCGTTTGGCGCAACCCAGGTGCTGAAAGAGATCAGCCTGGATGTTTCACCGGGCGAAGTGCTGGTGCTGATTGGCGCATCCGGCTCTGGCAAAAGTACCGTGCTGCGCATCATGAGCGGGCTGGAAGTGGCCGACGGCGGTGAAGTGTGGGTCAACGACGTGCCGCTGCACCAACGCAGGCGCGCCAGCGAAATCTGCGGTCACGTTGGCATGGTGTTCCAGCAGTTCAACCTGTTCCCGCACAAAACCGCGCTCGGCAACGTCACGCTGGCGCTGATTAAAGCGCAAAAGCTGTCGGAAGCCGAAGCCAATAAACGCGGCATGGCGGCGCTGACGCGCGTCGGACTGGCCGAGCGCGCGCATCACTATCCGGCGCAGCTTTCCGGTGGTCAGCAGCAGCGCGTGGCGATTGCCCGTGCGCTGGCGGTAGAACCGAAAATCATGTTCTTCGATGAAGCTACCTCGGCGCTGGACCCAGAACTGGTAGGCGAAGTCATGGAAGTGATGCGCAGCCTGGCGCGTGAAGGCATGACGATGGTGGTGGTGACACACGAAATGGGCTTCGCGCGCAAAACCGCTGACCGCGTGTTGTTTATGGATCAGGGCGTGATTGCCGAACAAGGTTCGCCCGAGCAGATTTTCGTCAATCCACAGAACCCGCGCACGCAGCAGTTTTTATCGCGCGTACTTGAGCACTAACAGGAGGATCTATGTCGATTCGCTTTCCGCTGCAGGCGGATGGATTACTGGATGCGCAGCAAACCGCGCCACGTTTTAAATCGGTTGCCGGAGCAGGCGAGTCGCCGCTGGCTCTCGGCACGGCGGTGCTGAGCAGCGATCAGGTGTTTTCGCCGCTGATGATCATGAAACAGTCGGCGCTGGAGAACAATCTGCGCCAGCTAGCAGACTTCTGCCGCGAAAACGGCGTGATACTGGCCGCGCACGGGAAAACCTCGATGTCGCCTGCCGTTTTGCGCCGCGCGATTAGCGCAGGCGGCGCGTGGGGTTTGGGTGCCGCCACGCCCGCGCAGGTGCGCGCGCTGCGTCAGTTCGGTATACGCAATGTGTTTCTCGCCAACGAGCTGGTCGATCCGGCGGGTATTCGCTGGATTGCGCACTGGCAACAGCAGCATCCCGATCATGGCTTCCTGTGCTACGTCGATTCGCTACAGGGCGTGAAGCTACTGGCGCAGAACCTCGGCGACAGCCAGATTTCGGTGCTGCTGGAGATGTCTGTCAGCGGCGGCCGCACCGGCTGTCGTTCTCAGCAAGATGCGGTGGCGATTGCCGAAGCGATCGCCGCCTGCCCGGCGCTCAAGCTGGTGGGCGTGGCCGGATATGAAGGTGCGCTCGGCGCAGGCCGCGATGAAAGCGGCATTCAGCGCGTGAAGGATTACTGCCAGATGATGATCGCTACCGCTGAATTGCTGGCGGAAAAGCAGCTGTTTGCCAGCGATCACATCATCCTCAGCGCCGGTGGCGGCGCCTGGTTTGATGTGGTGACAGCGTGCTTCACCGCGGCGAAACTGCCGCTGCCGATGACGCCGCTGATCCGTTCCGGGGCCTATATGGCGCACGACAGCGGACTGTATGCGCGCATCGCGCCCTTTGCTCAGCCGGGCGCGACACATCATTTTGCTGCCGCGCTGGAGATTTGGGGCCGCGTGTTATCGCGTCCGGAGCCGGGCCTGGCATTCGTCGATTTTGGCCGCCGCGATGTCCCGTTCGATCAGGATCTGCCCAATCCGCTGTGGATCCGCAACGCCGATGGCAGCGCGCCACGCGCGGCGACGCATTTGCGTATCAGTGATGTGAACGATCAGCATGCTTATCTGTTATTGCCGGAGGATGAGCCGCTGCAGGTGGGCGATTGGGTCGGCTGCGGTATTTCGCATCCTTGTACCGCCTTTGATAAATGGCGCTATCTGCCGCTGGTGGATGATGATTATTGCGTCACAGATTCACTGGAAACAGCGTTTTGATGGTTTTTTGTGCCAGGTTTTGTAAGGTCGCCATGAATGGCGACCTTACGAGAAACGTTGCGGAATTCATGAACGGATGCCAACAATCCGGGTTTTGTAGGGTCGCTATTTATGGCGACCTTATGACAAACGGCTGCGCACCCAACACTCAACGCCAACCCAACTCCGGTGCAACGTGGGTCAAAATGCTCTCAATCACGTGCGCACAGTAATCCACGCCTAACTGATTCGGGATGGTCAGCAACAGCGTATCCGCTTCGGCAATCCCTTCGTCCTGCGCCAGCTGTTTGATCAACTGATCCGGCTCGGCGGCATAACTGCGACCAAAGATGGCGCGGGTTTTCTCGTCGAGGAAACCCACCGAATCCTGATCCTGTCCACTGCGACCAAAGTAGGCGCGGTCGGTATCGTTGGTCAGCGCAAAAATGCTGCGGCTCACCGAAACACGCGGCGTACGCTGATGGCCCGCCGCTTCCCACGCCTGACGATAAGCACGAATCTGCTTCGCCTGCTGCACGTGGAACGGCTCGCCGGTTTCATCATCTTTCAAAGTTGAGCTTTGCAGGTTCATGCCCTGTTGCGCCGCCCAGATAGATGTCGCGTTGGAACCCGATCCCCACCAGATACGCTCACGCAAACCGGCCGAGAACGGCTCAAGACGCAGCAAGCCCGGTGGATTGGGGAACATTGGCTGCGGATTCGGTTTAGCGAAACCTTCACCGCGCAGTACTTCCAGCAGTTCCTCAGTATGGCGACGGCCCATATCGGCATCGCTTTCACCGTTTTGCGGATCAAAGCCAAAGTAGCGATAGCCTTCGATAACCTGCTCCGGCGAGCCACGGCTCAGGCCGAGCTGCAGGCGACCGTTGGAAATCAGATCCGCCGCACCGGCATCTTCCGCCATATACAGCGGGTTTTCGTAGCGCATATCGATCACGCCGGTACCAATTTCAATCTTTTTAGTGCGCGCACCGACCGCCGCCAGCAGCGGGAACGGCGAGCTCAGCTGACGCGCAAAGTGGTGCACGCGGAAGTAGGCACCATCGGCACCCAACTCTTCGGCGGCAACTGCTAAATCAATCGATTGCAGCAGCACGTCCTGCGCCGAACGGGTGGCAGATTGTGATGATGGGGTCCAGTGACCAAAAGATAAGAAGCCAATATTTTTCATGCTGAAATTCTCCTCGTGAGCCGCGCTGGCTCGAACGTTTTCAATGCAGCAAGGTTACGCCACAGACGAGGTGACTGATAGCCAATAGATTTCGCGCGCTTCATCAACTTTTTTGCATAAGTAAGAAAAAGAGATTCTTTGTGTTCATCACGGTGATCAATCATCGTCAAGAGCCTAATCACTGTTTACAGGTTCGGCTTCACCATGAGTAAAGGGACATCCGCCTATCTCAATGCGCAACAGCGCGAGGTGGTACATCAACTGACGCGCAGCTGGCTGTGGCGCAGCGAATTGCCAACGTGGCTATTGATGGTGGCGGTGTACGGCGGCTGGTTCGCCAGCATTGTCTTCTGGCAAACGCTGGGATTAACGCTGAGCACGCTGCTGCTGGTCCTGTTTACCACCTGGTATATGTCGCTGCAGCACGAGTTGATTCACGGTCACCCGACGCGTTTTCCCCGTTTCAACCAGCTGTTCGGCACGCTGCCGCTGGCGGTGTGGTATCCGTATGGCTTATACCGCGACTCGCATCTGGCGCATCACCGCAACCACACGCTGACCGATCCCGATGAAGATCCGGAAACCTACTATTTTTCGCCGGCGCGCTGGGCACAACTCAAGCCGTGGCAGCAGCATGTGATTCATCTACGCAACACCTTTCCCGGACGTTTGCTGATCGGCCCGCTGCTGGATATGGGCGCGACCCTCAAAACCCTGGTGCATGCCTTTATTCAACGCGATAAACCGGCGATGGCGATGTGGATTATTCATCTCACCTTACTGAGCGGGCTGTTTTACTGGATGGCGCTGCATGGCTTCTCGCCGCTGTGGTTGGTGCTGACGGTGAGTTATCCGGCGTTGATGCTGACCAAAGTGCGATCCTTCTACGAGCATCGTGCCGACGAGGAGCCGCTGGCGCGCTCGGTCAATAACGAAGCCGCGTTGCCATGGCGTTTGCTGTTCCTCAATCTCAACTATCATTCTGTACATCACGATCTACCCGGTTTGCCGTGGTACGGATTACGCAAAGTCTATTTGCTGTATCGCGATGGTTATCACCTGCGTAACCACGGTTTTCGCGTCGCCGGTTATGGCGAATGGATAAGCCGCTTCTGGCGCAAATCGGTCGAGGTTAATGCCCATCCGGGTACGCAAAAGGATGCACAGGATGCCCACTCTTTCGTTACCGATGTACGACATCAATCATCAGGCGACTATCGGCCTGACCTCAGCGCTAACGACGCTGTTGCAACAACGCGGCGTGCAGGCTGAGGTTAGCTGGCCGCAGGATTTACTGCCGCACTGGCGCGATGACCGGCTGCTGCTGAGCCAAACCTGCGGTTATCCGCTGGTGGAGCTGCTGCCCGATGTGCAGTTGGTCGGCACCTTTCACTCCAGCGCGCAAGGCTGCGACGGCCAGCGCTATCGCAGCTGGCTGGTAGCGCGCAGCGCAGATGAGAACCTGACGCTAAGCGACTTTCGCGGACGGCGCGCAGTGTGCAACAGCAACGATTCCCACTCCGGTTTCAACTCGCTGCGCTACGTGATTGCGCCGCTGGCGCAGGCCGGGAAATTCTTCAGCGCAACCCGTTTTAGCGGCAGCCATCGCCAGTCGCTGGCGGCGTTACGTGCGGGCGAGGCGGATATCGCGGCGATTGATTGCATCACCTGGGCGCTGCTGCGCCGCAATTTCCCGCAGGAGCTGGCGGGGCTGGAGATTATCGGAGAAACGCCGCTGTGCGCCGCGTTGCCGCTGATTACGTCAGCCAAAACCGACGCATCAACCCTTGAAAAACTGCGCAGTGCGTTGAGCGAACTGACCAGCGATAAGCGTTATCGGGATCTTCTGGCGGAGAGTTTAATTAGCGGATTCAGCATGAGCGATCGGGCGTTTTATGACGAAGTGCGCGAGTGGAAAGATCGCGCCGCCGCGCTGGGCGTGACGGCGTTGTAATCATCTGTTTATCATTCGGAACGGTCGCCATAAATGGCGACCCTACGGAAAATATGCAGGATTTTGTAGGGTCGCCATTTATGGCGACCTTGCCAAATTACGCCACCTGCTGACGACTACGCTCTGCCGCGAACTGGTTTTCCGGTTCGGCCAACCCGAGATTATCGCGCAGCGTCTCGCCTTGATACTCTTTGCGATAAATTCCCCGCGCCTGCAACAGCGGGATCACCTGCGCCACAAAATCATCAAACGCCGTTGGCGTACCACCGCGCACGATAAAGCCGTCGGTTGCGCCCTGCAGGAACCAGTTTGCCAGCCCTTCAGCAACCTGCTCCGCCGTACCCAGGAAACTCGGGCGCGGTGTGGCTTCTTCCAGCGCCGCCTGACGCAGCGTCAAGCCACGTTCTCGCGCGTTCTGTTTGATCTTGTCGGTGGTGCTGCGGAAGCTGTTGCTGCCCAACTCGCCAATGTCCGGGAAAGCTTCATCCAGCGCATACTGGCTGAAATCGTGATGCTCGAAGTAGCGGCCAAGATACTCCAGCGCTTTATCGATGGTCACCAGCTCGGCGGTTTGCTGATAGCGGCGCTCGGCATCCTGTTCCGTTTCGCCAATAATCACGCTGATGCCCTGGAACACACGGATATCATCGGCATCGCGCCCGCGTGCCGCCAGCCGGCGGCGCACGTCTTCACGAAACTCGCGCGCCTGCTCCAGCGTTTCCTGGCGCGTATAAATGGCATCGGCGGCTTCGGCGGCAAAGGCTTTGCCCGCTTCCGACGCGCCCGCCTGGAACACAATCGGACGGCCCTGCGGCGAGCGACCGACGTTGAGCGGTCCCTGCACCGAGAAGTAGTGTCCTTTATGATTTAGCGTATGCAGTTTGTCGGCGGCGAAGAATTCTCCGCTCTGTTTGTCGCGCACAAAGGCATCGCCTTCCCACGAATCCCACAGCCCTTTCACCACCTGCAAATATTCGCTGGCAACGCGGTAACGCTCGTCGTGTTCTGGATGGGTGCTGCGCGAGAAGTTTTTCGCCGAACCTTCCAGCGACGACGTCACCACGTTCCAGCCGACGCGACCGCCGCTCAGATGATCGAGGCTGGCGAACTGGCGTGCCACGGTAAACGGCTCGCTGTAGGAGGTGGAAAGCGTAGCGACCAGACCGATTTTCTGGGTCACCAGCGACAGCGCCGACAGCAAGGTGATCGGCTCAAAACGGTTGAGGAAGTGCGGAATCGACTGCGGCGTGATGTACAAGCCATCGGCGACAAACAGGAAATCGATCTTCGCCTGCTCAGCTTTGCGCGCCAGATCCAGCACGTAATCGATGTTAATGCTGGCATCCGCCACCGCATCGGGATGACGCCATGCCGACATGTTGCCGGATACGCCCTGAATAATCGCGCCCAGCCGCAGCTGGCGTTGTGTCTGACTCATTCTGCTCTCCTTAGTATGCGTTCGCGGGCTGCCAGTCGGGAATGACCGGCAGTGCCTGTAACAGTTTTTGCGTCCACGGATGCTGCGGCGCGGCGAACACCTGCTGCAGCGCCCCGCTCTCCACCACTTGCCCGTTCTGCATCACCAGCACGCGATCCGCCAGATGCTGGATCACGCCGAGATCGTGAGAGATAAACAGCAGCGCGGTGCCGTGTTCGGCCTGCATATCGGCCAGCAGATCCAGCACCTGCGCCTGCACCGAAACATCGAGCGCGCTGACCGGTTCATCGGCCACCAGCAGCGCCGGATTCGGTGCAAAAGCGCGCGCAATCGCCACGCGCTGGCGCTGACCGCCGGAAAGCTGCTGCGGGTAGCGCTGCAGGAAGCGGTCGCCGAGCTGCACTTCATCCAGCAGTTGACGCACGCGCTGACGCCGCGCATCGCCGTAAATCCCGGCACTATCGAGGCTTTCGCCGATAATTTTCTCTACCGTGTAGCGCGGGTCGAATGAGCTGAACGGGTCCTGCGCGATCAGTTGCAGCCGCGCACGCCGGGCGCGGCGCGCTTTCTCCGGCAGACGATCCCAGCGCTCGCCTTCCAGCAGTAGCGTGCCGCTGTCCGGTTCGGTTAAGCCCATCACCACTTTCACCAGCGAGGTTTTGCCGGAGCCGGATTCGCCGACCACGCCAAGCGTCTCTCCGGCGTGCAGCGTGAAGTTGATGTCGTTGAGCACCAGGCGATCGCCATAGGCTTTATGCAGGCCGATGCCTTCCAGCAACGGTGCGCTGCTGCATGTCGGGCGCGGCGGCAGCGGCGTCGGCTCAGCCGCGCTCAGGCGCAGACCGCGCGTGGCGGGCGTTGGCACCGCGCGCAGCAGGCGCTGCGTCCAGGCGTGTTGTGGACGATTGAGCAGCGGGCCGCTGTTGCCCTGCTCCACTACTTCGCCATCGTGCATCACCAGCACGCGATCCGCCAGTTCCGCCACCACCGCCAAATCGTGGCTGATCAGCAGCAATCCGTGGCCGTCGCGACGGCGCTGCGCCAGCAGTTGCAGAATCTGGCGCTGCACCGTCATATCCAGCGCGGTGGTCGGTTCATCGGCGATCAACAAGGTTGGCGTACCGGCCAGCGCGGTAGCAATTAACGCACGCTGGCGCTGGCCGCCCGAGAGCTGATGCGGATAGCGTTCGAGGCGGCTTTCGGCATCGTGAATGCCCGCCGCCTTCAGCAGTGCGAGGCTTTTGTCCTGCAAATTGTCGCGATGACCGGCGGCGCTTAGGGCATCACTCAGCTGCTGACCAATGCGGCGAAGCGGATCGAGCGACACCAGCGCGTCCTGCAACACATAGCCAATGCGGCGACCGCGCAGCGCGCGCCAGTCGCTGCGGCTGGCGTGGCGCATATCGCGTCCGTCAATGGTGAAACGGTCGGCGGTTAACACCGCGCCCTCCGGCAGCAGGCCAAGCAGGCTGCGCGCGGTCAGGGTTTTGCCGGAACCGGATTCCCCGACCAGCGCCACGGATTCGCCCGCCGCGACCTGCAGGTTGAGGTTTTTCACCACCTGCTGCGGCCCGAAACGAATCGAGAGATTCTGGATATCAATAAACGGCTGGCTCATGCGGATCGTCCTTCAAAACGTGCCTGCCAGTAACGACCCAGCGTATTCACCGCAATCACCGTCAGCGTGATAAACACGCCCGGCCACACGGCGATCCACCATGCGTTACGCAGATAATTGCGTCCTTCCGCCAGCATCAGGCCCCATTCGGCGGTCGGTGGCTGCGGCCCCATGCCGAGGAAACTCAGTCCGGCGGTACCGATAATCGCGGTGCCGAGCCCCAGCGTGGCCAGCGCCGGCACCTGCGCAATGGCGTGCGGCAAAATGTGGCGCGTGATCAGCGTGAAGCGTGACAGGCCAAAGGTGCGCGCCTGTTCAACATACCCGGAGGTCATCACGCTGTAGGTTTGTGCCCGCACCACGCGGGCAAAACGCGGCACCGATGCGACGCCGAGCGCGATAATCAGGTTGTTAGTGCCGGGCCCGGTAAAGGCGATCAGCATCAGCGCTAGCAGCAGATCGGGAAAGGCGGAAATCACATCCACCGCGCGGCTCAACAGCTCATCCACCACGCCACGCGCCAGCGCCGCCACCAATCCCAGCAAAGTGCCAAACACCACCGCCAGCGCCATCGCCGCCACGCTGATCAGCAGCGAATAGCGGCTGCCGTAGATCACGCGCGTCAGCAGATCGCGTCCCAGCTGATCGGTGCCTAACCAATGCTGCGCCGACGGCGGCAGCTGCGCGTTAACCGGATCGGTCAGCAGCGGATCGCTGTGCGCCAGCCACTGCGGCGCGATCACCGCGATAGCCAATACAAGGAGAAACAGAATCGCTGCCCACACCGCGGCGGGCAGCGTAACCGGAAAGCGTTGCAGCACGGCAATCATGATTTGCTCTCCCCGCGCAGACGCGGATCAATCCACAGCGACAGGATGTCAACCAGGGTGCTCATTACCACGTAGATTAGTGCCGAGAGAATCGCTACCGCCAGCACCACCGGCAGATCCTGCGCCAGCACCGCATCGACGGTCAGTTTGCCAAGGCCGGGACGACCAAATACCTGTTCAGTAATCACCGCGCCGCTCAGCAATCCGCCCACCAGCCAGCCGGTTAACGTGACGGCAGGCAGCGCCGCATGACGCAGCGCGTGGCGCAGACGAAGGGTGGTTTCCCCTACGCCCCACGCGCGCAGCGTGAGGGTAAATGGCGCATCCAGCGCGCGCTCCAGCTCGCGGCGCAGCAGCTGAGCGATCACCGCGCCCTGCGCCAGACCGAGCGCCAGCGCCGGTAGCACCAGCGACGACAGCGAGCGATCGCCCGCCACCGGGAACCAGCGCAGCGTGAAGCTGAAAATAAACAGCAGCACGATGCCCATCCAGAAAGAGGGCGTGGAAGCCAGCAGCAGCTCGACACCGTTAGCCACGCGGCGACCGATGCGACGATGCGCGGTGCCGACGGCAATCACCACCGCAAAAATAATGCTGACCAGCAGCGCCGCTAGCGTCAGTTTGATGGTTGGCCACAGCTGCGTGGCCAGCAGATGGCTGACTTCGGTATTTAGCATGTAAGAACGACCAAAATCGCCGTGCAGCACGCGCCACATATAGTGCAGATATTGCCACCACAGCGGTTCGTTCAGGCCCCATTCGGCACGGATCGCCGCCTCAATGGCTGGCGTGCGCAGCTGCTCACCGATCAGCAGGCTGACGATATCGCCCGGCGCCAGATGCACGCCGAGAAAGGCCAGCGAAACCGCCGCCCACAGCACCAGTACGCCGCCCAGCAGACGGCTGACGATGCGGCGCGTCAGGTCGCTGCGCCACACCGATGGCCGACGCGCGCGTGGCGTGCGGGTGACAATGCTTTCCAGACTCATCTTCGCCTCCTGATTAGTGGTCGCTGAGCCAGATGTCGTACGCGTTCTCCGGCATCTGTTTAAAACTGCGGAAACCGGCACCGTGCACGTAGCTGGCGGTGGCGATCTGGTCTTCTGGTTCATACAGCGGGATCGCCAGCGCCTGCTGTGGCAGCGCGTATTGCTGCAGCTGGCTGTAGAATTTACGGCGCTGATTGATATCCAGCGTCGCTGCCGCCTGATCGAGCCAGCCGTTGATTTGCGGGCTATTGACGCGGCTGTAGTTAATTGGCCCGCCAGCTTTCACCGGGCGATAGTGGTTTTCGATATCGATGCCGTCGCTTTCGGTATTCGAGTTAGCAATCGAGCCGAAGTGGCCGGTGTTGCGCACATCGGTGTAGGTGCCAGAATCGACGTAGCGCAGTTTGATGTCCACGCCGAGACGCTGGCGCGCCTGCGCCTGAACCGCTTGCAGCAGCACATCGCGCTGATCGCGCACCGTTGCCTGCGCCTGAATCACCTCAATGCTCAAACGCTGGCCGTTTTCAGTGCGGAAACCGTCGCTGTCGCGCGTTTGCCAGCCCGCTTCATCCAGCAGCGTGTTGGCGGCAGCGGGATTGTTACCGTACTGACCTTCGAGATCGTTGTTGTAGAGCGGATCGACCGGCGAAGTAATCCCCCACGCGCGGGTGCGTTCACCGCGATACACCGATTTCAGCAGCGGATCGATGTCCAGACCTTGCAGTAACGCCTGACGCACTTTCACATCCTGCGTCGGGCCGTATTCCACGTTGAGGAACAGCGAATACGGCGTGCCGGTGTTCAGCGCGTGCTGATAAGTGAAGTCGGGATTGTCTTTGAATTCACCGGCGTCATTACCGGAGATGCCTTCAATCGCGTCCAGCTGCCCGGACAGCAGCGCGCCGGTGCGCACCGAGGATTCCGGCAGGAAGCGGTAGGTCACGCGCTCCAGATACGCCGGACCTTGATGCTTAGCGGTGGCGGGTGCCCAGTTGTAGTGCGGGTTGCGTACGAACGTTACCTGCTGGCCTTTTTCGTAGCTCTCGATAATAAACGGCCCGGTGCCCGCAATCTCTTTGCCACCGTCTTTCAGCTGCGGCGAGTTCCAGCTGGCCGGTGCCAGAATCTGCAATTTGGCGGCGAACGACAGGAACGGCGAATAGCCCTGCTTCAGTGTGATGGTGACGGTGTGATCGTCTGGCGTCGCCACGCTGGCAATTCTCGCGCCCAATGCGCAGATGCTGCTGCCGGCGCAATACTTTGCATCCTGCACATGGCGGAAATTCTCGGCCACCGCATTGGCATCCAGCTTCTCGCCGTTGGAAAAGGTGACGTCGCGGCGCAGGCTAAAGCGATACGCTTTGCCGTCCGGACTGACCTCATAACTTTCTGCCAGCCAGGGTACGAAACTGCCGTCGGTTCGACGCGCCAGCAGCGATTCCCACACGTTACGCAGCGTCACTTCCGCTTTGGATTGCCCATTCAGCTGCGGGTTAAACGGCACGGGTTCAGTTTCGACGCCGAAGGTTAAGCTGCCGCCGCTGCGCGGTTGCTCAGCGGCAAAAAGAGATGCGCTTCCCAGCAGGCAAGTCACACCCAGCGCGAGAGTGATTGAATTCGCTTTCATAAGATCCTTGGTGGTTGCAGGTGCTTTTTTAGTTGTTCAGGCGATTTTGGCGATGGGTTGATCGGCTGGCGGGTTGAATTCCTTTTTCAGAAACACCAGCGCTTCGCCTAATGGATTGGTGCGGTGATGAAACGGTTGATAACCGCGACGCAGATAGAGCTCGCTCAGCCATGGATGCTTGGTGGCGGTGGCGAGATAGACGCCCGGCGCTTTCAGCGTCTCTTTCAGCAGGGTTTCTTCCGCGTAGGTGATGATGTCGCGGCCGTAGCCCTGCCCTTTGTAATCAGGGTCGACGGCGAACCAGTGAATAAACGGCAGCGACGAAGGCGCATGTTCATCCTGCTGCCACGGAAAACGCACCGTGACGGTCGCCACCGCGCGTTTCCATTTGCGTAGCACCAGCACGGTTTCCTGCTCGATGACGCGGCGCACCTGCTCGACGTTGCCCTGTGAAATGGTGAAATGCACATCCAGTGCCACCAGCGCAGCATAGGCGCGTTGCAACAGCGCAAATATCTCTTCCGCATCGTCGGGCTTGGCAACTTCAATTAGCTGACTCATGGTGACCGTTTCCTTATTCAATCCTGCCGAAAGTATTAAAATCCGGCGGATTAAAGTAAACCGAGAATAACGGCAATCGATTTGTTGAATATGGGAAATGGTATTTTATGGCGATGCAATAATCCGCGCGGAAATAACCATCGCGTAGGGTCGCCATTAATGGCGACCCTACAGCGTCAGAATTACGGTTTGGTTACCCACACATCGTAAACGCTTTCTGGCATCTGCTTATAGCTGCGGAAACCGTAGCCGTGCACGTAGCTGGCGGTGGCTAACTGATCTTCCGGTTCGTAGAGCGGCACTGCCAATGCCAGTTGCGGTAATGCGACCTGCTGCAGTTGGCTGTAGAAATCGCGGCGTTTCTTAAGATCCAGGGTGCTGGCGGCTTTATCCAGCAAGCCATTGATCTTCTCATCGTTGACGCGGCTATAGTTAATTGCGCCGCCCTGAGCGATCGGACGATAGTGGTTTTCGATATCCACGCCATCGGTTGGCGTGTTGGAGTTAGCGATGGTGCCGAACTTACCGCTTTTACGCACATCGGCATAAGTACCAGAATCAACGTAGTTCAGCTTGAGATCCACGCCAAGACGCTGACGCGCCTGCGCCTGAATCGCCTGCAGCAGCACATCGCGCTGGTCGCGCACCGTTGCCTGTGCCTGAATCAGCTCAATGCGCAGACGCTGGCCATCTTTGGTGCGGAAGCCTTCACCATCACGGGTTTTCCAGCCCGCTTCATCCAGCAGCTTGTTGGCCGCATCCGGATTGTTGCCGTATTTGCCCTCTAGCTCTTTGTTGTAAAGCGGATCGATGGGTGACGTGATGCCCCACGCGCGGGTGCGTTCGCCGCGATACACCGACTTCAGCAGCGGATCGATATCCAGCCCTTGCAGCAACGCCTGACGCACTTTCACATCCTGCGTCGGGCCATATTCCACGTTGAGGAACAGAGAATATGGCGTACCGGTATTCAGCGCATGCTGATAGGTAAAGTCGGGATTGTCTTTGAATTCACCGGCATCGTTACCGGAAATGCCTTCAATGGCATCAACCTGACCAGACAGCAGCGCGCCAGTGCGCACCGAGGATTCCGGCAGGAAGCGATAGGTCACGCGATCGAGATACGCCGGTCCTTGATGCTGCGCGGTGGCTGGCGCCCAGTTGTATTTTGGATTTTTAACGTAGGTCACCTGCTGGCCTTTCTCATAGCTTTCGAGAATAAACGGCCCGGTGCCCGCCAGATCTTTGCCGCCCGATTTCAGCTGTGGAGATTTCCAGCTGGCCGGCGCCAGAATCTGCAAGCCCGCAGCGAAGGACAGAAACGGTGAGTAGACCTCTTTCAGGGTGATCACCACCGTGTGATCGTCCGGCGTTTCAATCTTCTCAATATGCGAACCCATCAGGCACAAACTGGTGCCGGCGCAGTATTGCGCGACCTGAGTTTGACGGAAGTTATCTGCCACCGCGTTGGCATCAAACTTCTCGCCGTTAGAGAAGGTGACGTCCTGACGCAGATTAAAGCGGATCACTTTGCCATCCTGGCTGGCTTCGTAACTCTGCGCCAGCCACGGCACAAAGCTGCCATCTGGGCGGCGCGCCAGCAGCGATTCCCAGAAGTTACGCAGCGTGATTTCCGCTTTGTCCTGACCGTTAAGCTGCGGGTTAAAAGTGGTCGGCTCGGTTTCAACACCGACCGTCAGGCTGCCGCCGCTTACCGGTTGGTCGGCGGCTACCGCGTTAATCGTGCTTCCCAGGAGGCTAAAACCTAATGCCAAAGCTATTGAAGTGAATTTCATAGTGTCCTTGGTAATTGCAGGTAAATATTATGTAAGGCCTTAATCTGGCCTGTATTAATTTCCGCTGAATTATTAAAACCCGGACAAATAAATGTAAAACGACAATAGTGGCAATCGATTTGTTGAATTTGGCAATTCACCAGTCAGCGAAAAAACAGATTATCGTGACAGGCTCGCCGGTAGTGGAGGCACACCCGATAAACCGCGTAATCCGTACTCGACCATGGCCATATAGACCGCAAAATAATCCAGCGCCATCTGCATAAAGGAGAGATGCAAAATGAGCGTATTACTGGTTTTATTCAGCGTCAGCAACCCGGCTGCTTCAGCGTCCTGCAGGCAGCGTTTAATGTGCGAACGCGAAACACCACATTTCACTGACGCTTTCAGGTAGTTGTACTCAATAACAGTGGTTTTTTGTTGCAGACTCTCGATGTACAGATCCATCAACAGCATGTGCCCGGCATCCCTGAAAATGAAGGCTTTACTCTCTGGCACCATATCGAACAAGTAAACATGCTTGAGCGTGATTTCAGCGTAATTTTTGAAGTATTCCGCATGAAAGTTTTCCATTTTCAGGCAAGCCGAAACATCGAAATCGTCGTATAACATACCGTAAGGAATCATCATGGTATTAATTAAAGCCCGCGTTTCATCCAGCGCTTTACGGGTCACCGTGTAGGTTAATTTTCGTTTATCCTGCGCGTCCTTTTTAACTTCCATACGCCCACCTACCCGAATAAAGAGCAGAAAGGAATCAATAGTGTTGTCGCTAATCAGACCGGTTTTTTTACAGAAGTCTTTAACATCACGCAGCGTTGGGTTTGCTGAAGTGAAGGCGTACGCCATGATGGCCGAGCCGATAATAAAGCGATTAGCTTTGAAAATGACTTTAAAATAGAGCGGCTTAGTCAGATACAGTCTGAACAACAGTTTGTAATGCTTCTGCATAACTAACGAGATGTTGTCATTTGACTTAATCTCAGCGGCGCGTTGGTGAATTAATGCTGTGAGTTGCTGTTTGCTTTTCATATTGCTGTGTGGTGTGCCTGGTTATCAATTATAAAATTTTTAGAAAATCACTCTCATGCTCCTGGATTTATTTAAATCCTGTTGAGAGGCGGTTGATGATGCTTTATGGAGGTATTATTTCTGAGGTTAATATTTTAAGATTAACATAGGTCTTTTTGCCCTTCTGGGCACGATCTTACCATCAATGGACTATTTTATGTAAAGCTTGATTTATTCTGAGCTGACATGCCCATTTCTAAGCCTGAAAATTAATCTTTGTTTTTACAATTATTTCATTAAGTTAGGTCGCGATATTTACTCAAGTATTCCCTTTGTAGCACGGCTTAAAAAAATTAACCACAAAAATGGACAGTGACTTAACAAAGCCCCTATGAGAACTTTCTTAACGCACGGTTATTCCACTTGGTTAAGTGAGACTGGTTTATAGCTAAGCCGATTCATACAGGGAATATCCGACAGATTTTTGATGGAATTTATAAGGATTTATCATGGACGACTCACCGCATAAGACACTGCGTCACGGCCTTTCAATGGCTATTTTAAGCCATAACACTCTGGTGAAAAAACTCGCTTACCAACTGATTCTAATGGGTTTTATTTCCATGCCAGCGGCATGGGCGAATATGAGTGTCTATCCGATGGAAGTCACCCTAAATAATCAGGGTGCGGCACAGGTGCAAACATTATCGCAAAGCGGTGAAGCGCAGTTTATTCGCGTCAGCATCAAGCGAATTGAGCGCCCTGCAACACCGTTTGAAAAAGAAATATTGGTTGAAGATGCCGTTTCGCCATCGCTTATCGCCACCCCGGATAAATTCGCGCTGGCTTCCGGTTCACAACGCATTATTCGGCTGATTTCATTACAACCGCCAGAAAAAGAGACTGCCTGGCGCGTTTACTTCGAGGCCGTGGCTGCCCCGGATGAATTGAAAGATAAATCGCCGCAGAATAATAACATCAGCAACCAGGTCGGCATCAATTTAGTCTGGGGCGTGCTGGTACATATTCCGCCGCGTAATGCCAGATTATCGCTCACGCAATCAGCATCAGGCGAAGTCATAAACGCTGGCACGGTTCGCGTAGTGATTCGTGAGGTCGCGGTTTGCTCAAAACAACATAGCAGCAGCAGCTGTCAGTGGAAAAAAGAACACGCCACGGTTTATCCGGATGAGACATTGCGTTTTAAAGCCTGGAGTTCGGCAGAATTAGCCGCTGCTCAGGAAGTCAGAATAAAACATGTTGATCTCAATAGGCGGAATATCGCCGAGTACGTTATCGGACACTGATCAACACGTATTAAAGGAATAACAACCTGTTTGTTATAAAGCAGTTCATTACCCATGAGACGGTCATTTACGGCCAGTACAAGGATTTTCACGGAGCTACAAATGCAAAAATTAATCAAACCACTAGTCATCGCTGCTGCGTTAACGGCTGTATTTAATGCACAGGCGGTGCAGAAAGATATTACGGTGAATGCGAATGTTGATTCGACGGTGGATATGACGCAGGCGGACGGAACCGCATTACCCGGCACCATTAATATGCAATATATTCCGGGCCGTGGTTTATCTACCTATTCTCTGGACACCAAAATCTGGTCGAACTCGCAAACTGCCAATATCAACGTTGCGCTGGTGAGTGCCGCTCAGCTTAACAATACCGTTACCGGTACAGCGGTACCTTTGACCGTCACGCTGGGTGCGGATTTAAAACCGATCACCACCACGAACACGGCCCTGACTTACGCCTCGCTGTTCCCGGCGGGCACCGCAAACGGTTCGTCAGTATTGCCACTGAAAATTTCGCAGACTACGCCGGGCGTGCTGGCAACCGGCACCTATTCCGGCGTAGTGAGCCTGTTAATTACGCAGGCCACCACGCAGAGCTAATTTGTCGGCATTGACTGATCAATTATTTCGGGGGCCGCTCGGCCCCCTTATTATTCTTTTTCAGCAGGATGCTGTAATGAAGGTCAATATTCACGTCGCTTTAATAGCCTCTTTCATTACCCTGATCCCTTCTCTTGCTCCTCGTGCTGCCACGCAGGTTCCGCCTGGTTTTGAATCGCTGGTCACCGGCCAGACGCTGTGGGTCAACCTTTCTGTTTACGGGCAATCGCTTGGCCTGTTTGAAGCTTCTGTTTCGCTGGATAGCGTCAGGTTCTTGAAACCGCATCAGGTTGCACGGGCGGTGATGCAGCATTATCAAAAGGATCCGCAGCAGGAAAAGCGCTTAGACCATCTCATCAGTGAACCTTTGGCACGCAACGGTAATAAGGCATGCAGCAGCAATGGCGGCGCAGCGGGCTGTGACTATCTGGAGACCGATTCCCTCGCGCTGATCTATGACGAAAATAATGCCAAAGTGGCGCTGTTTCTCGGCCCGGAATTTGTGCCGCTTGCGGCTGACAACGCATCGCCCTATTACCAGCAGACCGCCGAAACGGAAGCGGCGTTTATTCATCAGCAGAATATTAACTTCGTCACCAACCGCGATGACCAGACGTTATCGCTGCAGGGGGCGGGCGCGCTAGGATTCACTGAAAACAGCTATGCCGGAATTGACTGGGACTATCTGGCGCAAAAATACCGTCAGCAAAGTCATCAGGAAGTGCGTTTTAACAACGTGTTTCTGCGCCGCGATCTCGGCAAACGCTATTACGTGCAGGCCGGACGCATGGATTCGCGCGATATCTTCAGCAACGCCGGCGGCAACATTACCTTAAGCCAGCTGCCGCTCAGCACTATCGAAGGGGCGCGCGTGGGTTCGACGCTCGCCTGGATGAACCGCGCACAGGCGGCGCAAGGCACGCCGGTCACTGTCTTTATTACCCGCCCGTCGCGTATTGATGCTTATCGCGGGCAGCAACTGCTTGGCACCTTTTACCTCAATGCCGGCACGCAAAATCTTGATACCAGCGCTTTTCCCAATGGCAGCTACAGCGTGACGCTGCGTATCTATGAAGATAATCAGTTGTCGCGTACCCAACAGGTTCCTTTCAGCCGCACCGGTAATGCCACCAGCCAGAACATTGAATGGTTTGTGCAAGGCGGCTCCATTCCCGATCGCGAGATGCAGGGCAACGGCGCTGCGTCGCAATCGGGTGCCGATCGCCGTGTGATGCAGGCGGGCATCAAAGTGCCTGTGATGCAAGACGCTGCGCTGACCGGCGGTGTCGCCGTGACCAACCGCAACCGCTTTATCGAAAGCGCACTCGACTGGAGCCACGGATTTGATAATCCGCTGCTCGACGGCATCCTCACCACCCGCTTTAGCTACCTGAAAGGCAGCGAAGGCTCACGCGGCAATATCCAGCAGGTCGCTTATAACGACGGATTCTCCCTCAGTTTCTACCGCAGCGCCCTGTATGCGCAGGATTGCTATAGCAACAACGGTGGGCAGTACGGTTTCAGCGGGTGTTACCAGAGCAGCAGCCTGATGTTCAGCGTGCCGGTAAAAAGCTGGTATCTGAATGCCGGTTATAGCGCCAGCAAGAACGAGGGCCGCAATGTGCTTCCGGTGCAGTGGGATGATAACGGCGTCGTGCCGCAGTGGGCGCGCCGCAACATCTACAGTAAAACGCAGACTACCACCTGGCAGGCTGGCCTGGGGCGCGGCTTCAGCGTCAACGGACTCAATATTAATACCAGCGCCAATCTCTTTACCCGCACCAGCAGCAGCGGAACTCAGCGCGACAACGGTGGCTTCCTCTCCGTCTCACTCTCGCGCGTCAGCACGCCAACCATCGATTCACGTTCGAGCTACAGTTCGCTCGGCATGACCTACCAAACCGATCGCAACAACAAGGATCAGGTTGGCTATAACGTGGCGCAAAACTGGTATTTCGATGCGCAGAATCAGCAGGAGATCGGCGTGAACCTCAACGGTAATCAGGAAAATACTTTGAATGCTTCCGTTTACGGCAAAACTGCGGGCGAATACGGCAGCGGCAGCCTGGCATTCAGCTCTGCGTCGTCCGGTTCATCCGCTCAGCGATTCAGCAGCAGCGGCAGCTACAACTCCTCATTGGCGGTAGCACGTTCCGGCCTCTATTGGGGCAAATGGGGCAACGGCCTGCCCGGGGCGGCGGTGGGCGTGCATGTGGCAAGCAGCGATGAAAGCCGCGACACACGCGTGGATGTCTCCGTTGATGGCGCGGGCAGCGCCAGCCTGCACGGCACCGGCCGCACTTTATTCAGCGTACCGGCTTACACCCAGAGCGCGATCAGCATCAACGATTCCATCGAATCCACCGACGGCATGCGCAGTGAAATCACCCAGGGTGCCGGACGACGCACGCTGTTTATCGCGCCGGGCCGCATGCTGGTGAGCAAAGTGAACATTGTTTCGCGCTACACCTGGCTTGGCAGGCTGATGATCAACCAACAGCGTCCACTGGAAGGTGCCACGCCGCTGAATGTCGCCAGCTGGTCCGGTTTAGGCCAGGGCGGATTCAGCGCTGAGACCGATCACCGCATAAAAAATCTGTACATGGTGCGCGGGATGCAGATGTATCGCTGTGAAATGAAGGTGAAAAGTACCCATGACGTAGTGCGCTATGTCGGCGACAGCGACTGCAAACCCATCGAGCTGGCTTCAGTGCCGCAGGATGTGCAGCAACGAGCAAAAATGCTGATTGTCACCCGCCAGGCGGATGAAGTTCCGTTGGCACGCACCGCGCCTTCTTCGCCGGAACAACAATAGGGATTTGGAATGAAAAGTAGAGTTATTCGCGCGTTGACGCTATTGGCCCTCATCGCGGGCATGCAGGTGCAGGCCGCCATGCTCACGCCTTCAGGGCGCAATACCAGCGTTGCCGTGAGCTTTGACCGCATGTCAGTACCGGCGCAATTGCCGATCTGGACCAATGAAAACGGCGGTTATGATACCAACGATGCGCCAAAATGGGGCCGCAACACGCTGGTTTGCCAGTCGCGCACCAGCAATCAATATGGTGCCTGCCTGACATTACCGGTCTGGCTGGAAGCGTCGCCGTCACCCTATCCCGTGCCGCTGTTGTTTACCGAAAGCAGCACCAAACAGACGTTGGTACTGAATGTCTATCTCACCAAAAGGCGCTCACTGAATAATGTGGTGGTGGCGACCAATCTGGTGCCGATGAATGCCTTTGGCGGGGCCGTCACGCCACGTGGCGATGGCACCGATTATTCGGCCTATCTTCCCTCTTCCGAGCTGAGTAAATTCCCATCGGCGGGCACCTGGAGCGCGACGCTGAAAATGTCGCTGATGCAGTGGCCAGTGACCTCCTGCACCGGAAATTCGCAAAACGTAAACGTGGGTTGTACCAACGTGACGAAAATGGGTGACTGGATCGCCACCATGACCTTTAAGGTAACGGATTACGGCAATCAGCAGATCTATCTGCCGGAGTTTGGTAATGCAGCCGCCACTGTGGATCTCGGTTTAAAAACCTTCCCCGGTGCGCGCGCCACCACCAGCGTCAGCGGCAGTCGTTCGCTGGATATGTGCCTGTACGATGGCAATAATTCTGACAGCAACCGGGTAAGCCTGTTGTTTCAGGACGAAGGTGCGGCCGCGCCCGGCCGGGGAACGAGGTTGTTTTCGCTATATCGCACAGGCGCGGATAAAACTCTGGCGCAAAATCGCCTCGATTATGCGATTGAAGTGATCAACCCGCTGACCAAAGCGCGCCAGGTGGTTGAGAACGGCAGTGAGATTATCTGGAGTGGCACCAACAGAGGTGTGTTGCGACGTGTGGTGTTACCGGGACAGAGCAATTCAGTGCTGTGCGTTCCTGCGCCAATGCAGCTTGTTACACCCGCCTTCACGTTATCGTCAAAAACAGCGGGCCGTTATCAGGGTACGTTGAGAATTATTTATACCCCGACGACGCAGTAACGGCGCGGGCGGTGATGACGTTATCTGATGTTTTGTAGGATGGGCATGTATGGGAAGAAGGTCGCCATGAATGGCGACCTTACATTGTAGGGTGCGCGATAATGGCGAACTTAATGGATGATTTAAAAATTATTAGTAAAACGCTGATAGAGATGCAGGCTGTTTTTCAGATTAAGTTTTTTAACGATCTTATTCTGATGGCTGTAGAGCGTTTTTTTATTTATACCGGTTATTTTCGCCACGTCTTCAATCGATTCGTAAGTGAATAAACATCGCAGGAAATTAAACTCCTTCCTGGTTAAATGGTTGTTGACTGCGGGAGCAGCCAACAGCTGGCCGTTTTTATACTGGCACAGCATCATCGCCAGCTTAGTGCTGATGGTTCCAACTGGAGATTTTTTATCGATAAAACAATCGGCTGCAATGGCATGACTGCTGTAGTTAATCTTGTTTTTCACTGAATCCGTAAAGAAAATCAGCATCGCATTGCGGGTGATTTTCAGTCTGGTCAGATAATCTATCTGAGCCAGCGCCGTGCGGAAGTTTTCCGGCAAATCAAAAATAATGATTGGTGAAAGAGTGGCGGTTTTTTCCCTGTCACGCATCAGCGTCTTCATTTCACGAATAGTATTACAGCAAGTGATATGTGAATGTTGCAGAAGCGCAATTAAGCCCTGCTGGTGATAGCAAGACTGATCCAGATAAATGACATCCATGATTAATTTCCGATAAATATCCCTGATTCTGCGAATACTATCGGCTTCCTGGCGGAAATTAACTGTCCATTTTTGGTGCTAAATAATTCACGCGATTGACAGGTCGATTTAAAAGTAGGCCGGGCAAGAAGTGTTACCTCTGTGCCCGGTCTGATTTCACACTAAAGCTCAGGCGCGCGCGGCGATGATGCTTTCAGCCACGTTGCGGGGTGCTTCCGCATAGTGCGCAAACTCCATGCTGTAGGTGGCGCGGCCTTGCGACATCGATCGCAGTGTGGTGGCGTAGCCAAACATCTCGGATAGCGGCACTTCGGCGCGAATAATGCGCGCACCAAAGCGTTCATCCATGCCTTGCAGCGTACCGCGCCGCGCCGATAAATCGCCCATCACGCCACCGGCATACTCTTCCGGCGTTTCTACTTCCACCTGCATCAGCGGTTCGAGGATCACCGGATCGGCCAGTTTCGCGGCGGCTTTGAAGCCAAAGATCGCCGCCATACGGAATGCCATTTCCGATGAATCGACATCGTGGTACGAACCAAACGTCAGCGTGGCTTTGATGTCCACCACCGGATAACCGGCCAGCACGCCGCTGTTCAGCGCTTCACGAATCCCCTTCTCCACCGAAGGAATGAACTCGCGCGGCACCACGCCGCCTTTGGTGGCGTCTTCAAAAGCAAATCCGCTACCCGCCTGCTGCGGTTCCAGCGTCAGCACCACATGGCCGTACTGACCTTTACCGCCCGACTGGCGCACAAACTTGCCTTCCACCTCGCGCACCGTTTTGCGGATGGTTTCGCGATAGGTAACCTGCGGCCGACCGATGTTGGCTTCCACGCAAAACTCGCGCTTCATGCGATCCACGATAATCTCCAGATGCAGCTCGCCCATGCCGGAAATAATCGTCTGGCCCGATTCCTCATCGGTGTGCAGACGGAACGACGGATCTTCGGCCGCCAGCCGCTGCAGCGCCAGGCCCATTTTCTCCTGATCGCTCTTGGTTTTCGGCTCAATCGACAGCGAAATCACCGGATCGGGAAACTCCATGCGCTCCAGCGTGATCACCGCATTGGGATCGCACAGCGTTTCGCCGGTGGTGACCTCTTTCAAACCCACGCAGGCGGCGATATCACCGGCACGAATCTCTTCGATCTCGATACGGTCATTGGCCTGCATCTGTACGATGCGACCGATGCGCTCCTTGCGCCCTTTCACCGCGTTCCACACGCTATCGCCTTTGCGCAGCACGCCGGAGTAGACGCGCACGAAAGTCAGCTGACCCACGTAGGGATCGCTCATCAGCTTGAACGCCAGCGCCGAGAACGGCTCGCTGTCATCCGCATGACGTTCATCGAGTTCGCCCTGCTCGTTGACGCCGCTCACCGCCGGTACGTCGAGCGGCGAAGGCATCAGTTCAATCACCGCGTCGAGCATGCGCTGCACGCCTTTGTTTTTGAACGCGCTACCGCACAGCATCGGCTGAATTTCACCGAGCAAGGTGCGCTGACGTAATCCGGCAACCACCTCCTCTTCACTGAGATCGCCCTGCTCCAGATAACGGACCATCAGTGCTTCGCTGGCTTCTGCCGCCGCTGCCACCATATTCTCGCGCCACTCGGCGGCGAGTGCCTGCAACTCAGCAGGAATGGGCGCATAGCTGAAACTCATGCCCTGGCTGGCGTCATCCCAGTAAATGGCGCGCATTTTGTTGAGATCGACCACGCCGCTGAAGTGCTCTTCCGCGCCGATGGGAATGACAATCGGCACCGGATTGGCGTGCAGGCGATCTTTCATCATCTGCACCACGCGGAAGAAGTCCGCGCCCTGACGATCCATTTTGTTGACGAAGGCGATGCGCGGCACATGATATTTGTTGGCCTGACGCCACACGGTTTCTGACTGCGGCTGCACGCCGCCAACCGCGTCATACACCATCACCGCGCCATCGAGCACGCGCATTGAGCGCTCAACTTCAATGGTGAAATCGACGTGTCCGGGCGTATCGATGATGTTGATACGGTGCGGCGTAAAGCTGCCGTCCATCCCCGGCCAGAAGCAGCTCACCGCCGCCGAGGTAATGGTGATCCCACGCTCCTGCTCCTGCGCCATCCAGTCGGTGGTTGCCGCGCCATCGTGCACTTCACCTAACTTGTGGCTCATTCCGGTATAAAACAGGATGCGCTCAGTGGTGGTGGTTTTACCGGCATCGATGTGCGCGGAGATGCCGATGTTGCGATAACGTTCGATGGGGAGGGTTCGGGGCATGATGCGTCCTTAGTCACTCGACTAGTTATTTATGCGGCGCGCACCATTGCCCGCCGCTGCGCAACAGCCTAAACCTATTGTACGAGTAAATACGAACAGTTTGAGCCTTTTTTAAACATCGTTAAAATCTTGTATGTGATTCAGCATTTACGGACTGGAAAGCCGCCGCCGGTCACTTTAAGGTAAGGCTTTCACTCTCAACGGGAAAATTGACCATGCGTATTCTGGTAGTCGGCGCCGGCGCCACCGGCGGCTATTTCGGTGCGCGTCTGGCGCAAGCAGGACGTGATGTGACTTTTCTGGTGCGCGAGCGCCGCTTTCAGCAGTTGCAGCAAACCGGTCTGGTGTTGAAAACCCCCGCTGGCAGCGAAGTGATTCAGCCGCAGCTGGCGCAGGCCGGTTCGCTTGATGGCCATTACGATCTGATTATTTTGACGGTGAAAAGCTTCGCGCTGGATCAGGCGATGAATGACATCGCGCCCGCCGTCGGTCCGGACACGCTGATCATGCCGATTCTCAACGGCATGCGGCATTTCGATACGCTGCGCGCGCGCTTTGGCGACAAAGTGATTGGCGGCTTGTGCAAAATCAACGCCACGCTGGGTGAAAACGGCGAAGTGCTGCAGATGACGCCGCTGCATATTCTCTATTACGGCGCGCTGGACGGTCATAACGATGCGCGTTTGCAGCGCGTGGATGAAGCGCTGCGTGCGGCGCAGTTTGATACGGTGTTTGCCGACAACATCATCAGCGAGCTGTGGGAAAAATGGTTGTTGCTTAGCACCTTGGGTGCGGTGTGTTGCATCGCACGCGGCAATACGCAACAGGTGCTGACGTCACAAGGTGGCGAAGCGCTGCTGCAAAGCGTTTTTGGTGAAGTGTTGGCGGTGCTGAGTGCGGAAGGTTATCAGCAGCGTCCGGCGGTGACGGCGAAGATTTATGAGACGCTGAACAATCCTCAAGCGGCGATGACCTCGTCGATGTATCGCGATTTAACCCAGGGCTTTGAGATTGAGGCCGATCAGGTGATTGGCGATCTGCTGGTGCGCGGCGCACGCAGCGGCGTAGTGACGCCGTTGCTGAACGCGGTGTATGTCAATTTGCAGGTGTATGTGCAGAACCGATAACGTTGGTCGCCATTCATGGCGACCGAAACATCACAACCGTGACTGCACGCCGGGCAACTGCTTCAGGCGTTGCCAGCCGGCTTCCACCGCTTCCGGCACCTCGACATGGCCGAGGAAACCTTTGCCGCGCGGGCCGTAGCCGTTTTCATCGTCGCGCAGGCGCTGGATTTCACCCATCAGCAGCGACAGAAAACGCTCCATCGACCACAATCCCTGCGGCGGCGCGCCGATGATGCGCAGCATGCCCGCGTCCATCTTCACCTGCGGCACAAACACCGGCCAGCTAATAAATTCCGGTGCATCCGCGCGATCGCGCCATTGATAGCGGAAGGTTTCCCAGGTACGACGCTGCATCAGCGGATCCTGCACCAGCAGCACGCGCTGCGGCTGCCAGCTGTGCTCATCCAGCAGCTTTTGGCTGAAAGCGGCGTTTTCCCCACAGTTGCGTGAGGCAGTTTCCAGCAGCAGCAGATCGTCCGGCAGCGCGGCAAATACGCGGGCGACATCGCCTAATAACTCGGCTTCGCTTTTGCCTTCGCTGTCGATTTGGCGATACAGCGGATGCGCCGCGAGCATCTCCACCAGCAACGAGGTTGAGTGACCGATGCCGCCGCTGATCAATAACGGCAGCTGATACTTTTTCGCCACGGCAATCACCGCTTCCACGTTCGGCAGTACCGCGTGACCAGCGAGAATGGCTAAATCGATGTCGAGCGTGCCATCTTGTGGCATCTGATCCAGCGCCAGCCAGGTCGCCAAGGTGTTGATATCCTGAATCTGATGGTTATTGAGTTGCATCCGGTTTTCCTCTTTTTACCTTTGGCAGTGTAGCGGCTTAAGTGCGTGTCGGCAGGGAAAAATTTGCTACACTCGCAGCTTAATCTTCAGGAGAGATTCATGACTGCGCGCTCCGTAACCCTCGACGATGTTGCACATCTGGCTGGGGTTTCTTATCAAACCGTTTCCCGCGTCCTCAACCATTCCGAACAGGTTTCGCCGCGCACCCGCGTCAAAGTCGAAGCCGCGATGCAGCAGCTCAACTATGTGCCGAATCGCGTGGCACAGCAGCTGGCGGGCAAAAACACCCGCACGCTGGGTCTCGCCACCAGCGATTTAGCCTTGATGGCGCCGGCGCAGATCGCTTCGGCGATTCAGCAACGGGCGGCGGCGCAGGGTTATCATCTGGTGATCGCCATGGCGAATCCCGACAGCGCGCCGCAGGATACAGTGAATGAACTGCTGGCGCAGCGCGTGGATGCGCTGCTGATTAACCTGCCGTTGGATGCGGCGCAGGCCGCGCAGATTCAGCAACAGTGCGACAACAAGCCGGTGCTGTTTCTTGATGTGGAGAGCAGCGCTGAAGTGGCGCAGTGCCAGTATCAGAGCGAATCCGGTGCGCAGCAGGCGGTTGATCATTTGGTGGCGCTCGGCCATCGCCAGATTGGCGTGTTAAATGGACCGGAAAGTTCTGCCTCGGCGCGCGCGCGTTTCGCCGCGTGGCAACAGGCGCTGGCGGCGCATCAGCTCAAGCCATTCTGCGTGCTGAGCGGTGACTGGAGCGCGGCATCGGGTTATCAGGCGCTGCTGGCGCGGTTGCCCAACACTCTGCCGCAAGCGCTGCTGGTGGCTAACGATCAAATGGCGCTCGGCGCGATGCGCGCGCTGCATCAGCACGGAGTGAAGATCCCGGCGGAGATTTCGCTGATTGGCTACGACGATACCGCGGAAAGCGCGTGGTATCAGCCGCCATTAACCACCGTGCGTCAGGATTTGCAGCAGTTGGGCGCGGTAAGCGTGGATCGCTTGCTGGCGCAGCTGGAAGGTGGCGAAATGGCAGAGGAGACGCTGGAAACCGAGTTAGTGTTGCGGGAAACCACCGCGACGCCGCAGCAAGATGAGGTGGATGTGGCGGAGATTGCGCAGCAGTTGCAGGTGTTGGCGCGCAAGTTAAAGCGCACCTCATAAATAGGTTAGGTGCGCAGATTTGCGCACCTGGTCGTAATTACCCGAGTGCGAGTTTTACGGCATCTTCTGCGTGGATCAAGGTGGTATCGAACAGCGGCACGCTGGCATCTTCCGCTTTTACCAGCAAGGTGATTTCGGTGCAGCCGAGAATAATCGCTTCTGCGCCCTGCTCCACCAGCTCAGCAATAATCTTGCGGTATTGCGCACGAGATTCATCGCGGATCACGCCAAGACAGAGTTCCTGATAAATGATGTCGTGCACCACTTTGCGACCGGCTGCATCGGGAACCAAAACGTCGATCTTCGACTGATGAAGTCGGCCTTTGTAGAATTCCTGCTCCATGGTGAACGCCGTTGCCAGCAAGCCGACTTTTTTTACGCCCGCCTGACGAATGCGCTGTGCGGTGGCATCGGCGATATGCAGCAGCGGAATGCTGACCGCATCAGTGATCTGCTGCGCGACTTTGTGCATGGTGTTGGTACAGAGCACAATAAAATCCGCGCCGCCTTTTTCCAGACTGAGCGCCGCTTCTGCCAGGATCTCGCCGGCTTTTTGCCACTCGCCAGCGGCCTGTAGCTTTTCAATTTCGTGGAAATCGACGCTGTACATCAGGCTGCGCGCGGAGTGCAAACCGCCCAGCTGCTGCTTCACCTGCTCATTGATAATTCGGTAATAGAGCGCGGTGGATTCCCAGCTCATTCCGCCAATCAAACCGATCATTTTCATCTGCTTAACTCCGTTTTAAACATGCTGCTCAGCACTGTAATGGTTTTCCGGCCAGCGCGCTGCAGGAAACAACGATAAGCGAATATTAAACAAGTGGAACATCGGCGCAAACAGCGTATTTTCCTGCAGCGCCGCCGCTTCCAGCCGCAGCAACAGCGTGTTTAGTTCCGCCAGCAATGCCGGCTGCGGCGTGGTTTGCAGCGATTTTAACCGGCGCTTGAGAAACTGGCTCAGCTCATGGAACATCGCCGCGCTTTCGATGTGATGCGCCAGCAGCAGCTCACGATGACGCGTGTAATAGTCGTAGCAGTTTGCGCCCAGCCAGGCTTCGGCAATCAGATTACCGCCGGAGACCAATTCCGGCACCGGATCAACACGCTTACGCGGCAGAATAATGTTGACCTTATCCAGCGTGCGCGAAACAAACTGCTGACGCGCGGTCAGCGTGACGCTGTTGAGCCGCACCGTCGCGATAAACTGCAGCAGCTCGCGGATGCCTTTGCGCACCGCGCGTTTGGCGGTCCACGACGGACGCTTGTTGCGGATCAGCGCTGTGATCACCACCGCGAAGGTAATGCCCACCAGCGTCGAAAGGATAGCATTCACTATAAGCTGTAGATCGGGCTTGAAGTTGTGGCTCATGCCAATCAAGCCGGGAATCTGCGTGGCGACAATCAGGCCAATCAGGTTGGTGGACGGATTGGCGATAACCAATCCCAACGCCAGCAAGCCCGGCGCAAGGCAGATCACCAGCGCTTCGAAGGTCACCGCTTGCGGAATCAGCAAGGTGATATACAGCAGGCTGATCACCACGGAGATCAGCACACCTTTCAGGAACAGCTTCATCGGCGCAATCGGGCTATCCATGCCGGCAAAGAAGGAACAGAGCACCGCAGCCATCATCGGCGCGGTGGCGCCATCCACCCAGCCGCTACCAATCCAAAATACGCAGGTGACGAAGGTGGCGATAAAGGCGGTGAACGACGACAGCAGCAACAATCCCTTATCGACGTGTTTATGCGCACGCGCCATCTTTCCGGCTTTCACCGTGGGCGTCCATTCACTAACGCGTTCGCTCACGCTTTGATAGGCATCGACGATGCGCACAAAATTGAGTAAGCGCTCCAGCAATCCTATCAGCAGAATGCTCTCTTCGCTGTTGAGCCTGCCCTGTTGCCACGCCCGTTTCAGCTGCTCTTGCGCCTGGCTGAGCTGGTCGCGCACCGGCAGTTGCTCTTCACCGTTTAGCCATAGCAAAAATTGCTGAAACACCTCTGCGATATGGTCGGGAAAACGGATTTGCTGCTGCGCCAGCAAATTGAGGCGCGATTCGATTGCCGTCAGCGTGGGGATGAAATAGGAGAGATGCTGATACTGCACGCTGACTAAGCGCACCAGACGCCGCGCGGCATCGCCTTCATACACGCAGTGCGTGATGAGCGTTTCGACGTTGAGCGGATAGTTGGCCATCTGAATCAGGATATCTTCGCGCTCCACCGACTTCTCAGCGGGCATCGCCGTAACCAGTTCGCTGCACAGCTTGCGCGCGTTCTGATACCACAGGTTCACGCTCTGCTCTAACAGATTGCGCATCGAGACCGGCCACAGCAGGCGATGCACCAGGCTGCTGCAGACGATGGCGACAGTGATCTCCTCAACACGCGAGATCACCGTGTAGGTGATGGCCGAGGGCGATACCACATCGGGAAAACCCATGATCGCCGCGCTGTAGCCCGCCAGCATAAACACATAGCTCTTCGGCGTGCGGTCGTGCAGCGAGAGATAGAGGCAAACCGCTACCCAAAGTGAGATGCACAGGCTGAACAGCAGCGGATCCTGCACCGTGGCGGGATAGATCAGCAAGGTAAACAGGCCGCCCAGTAAGGTGCCGAAGAAACGGAAAACCGATTTCGATACCGTTGATCCCGAATAGAGCTGCGAGGCAACGTACACTGTAGTCAGTGACCAGGCCGGTTTATCGAGATTGAGTTCCAGAGCAATGTAAAAAGCCAGAAAGGCAGCAAGACAGGTTTTGGCAGAAAACAGCACTGCGCTTCGTGAAAACCACTTCATAGAACGGGTAAAACCTTATGCAGGCAGCGGAATTGCTTATCCTGACAGAAGCTTTTGGTAATGGCATTTTGATTTGTTATACAAATTATTACCGTGCTAATTATATGGGCATCTATGGAAATGTCGAACGTGATTGCTGATTACAGTGAATGATCCAGATCACATAGATAATAGTTATAAGCGATCAAAATTAGTTATTTATTGGTTATATAAGGGCTTTGCTAAGGTGGCAAAAAAACCACGCGAGAATCATCATGAAAGCAAAACTTCCTGTCCTGAGCGCTTTAGCTCTCAGCTTTGGCCTGATCTCCACACACGCCTTTGCCGCTAACCCAGAAACCGTCACCATCGGCTATCAGAAAGCCAACATCTTTGCCCTGCTGAAATATCGCGGCACGCTGGATGAAACCTTTAAGAAGGAAGGCATCGCTATCCGCTGGGTGGAGTTCCCGGCTGGTCCGCAGATGCTGGAAGGCTTAAATGTCGGCAGCATTGATTTGGCGGCAACCGGCGATGCGCCGCCGGCCTTCGCGCAGGCCGCGAAAGCCGATTTGATTTATCTCGGTCATTCCCCGGCTAACCCAAAAACCGAAGCCATCGTGGTGCCGAAAGATTCCACGATTAAGAGCGTGGCGGATTTGAAAGGTAAACGCGTCGGTCTGAACAAAGGTTCTGACGTTAATTATCTGCTGGTGAAAGCACTGGAAGATGCGGGACTTAACTACAAAGACGTGACGCCGGTGTATCTGCCGCCCGCCGATGCGCGCGCGGCCTTCCAGAAAGGCGCGATTGATGCGTGGGTGATTTGGGATCCGTACCTTGCCGAAGTGGAAGCCAATGCCGGTGCGCGTGAAATCCGCAATGCGGAAGGATTAGTGCCACATTACACTTTCTATCTCGCCAGCCGTCCGTTCGCGGAAGGTCATCCTGATACTGCGAAACAGGTTGTCGATGAGTTGAGCAAACTCAGCGATTGGGCCAACAAGAACCCGGATGACGCGGCAGCGATTCTGTCGAAATCAACCGGCCTGGATAAATCCATCTGGCAAACCACCATTAAACGTCTGCCTTACGGCGCGTCACGCATGTCGCCGCAGGTGTTTGATGAGCAGCAGGCGTTAGCAGATACCTTTACGCGCGTGGGTCTGTTGCCGGTGAAAGTGGATGTGCGCAGCGCGACCTGGTCGCTGGATAAGAAGTAAGTCATTACCAACAACCAGGTCGCCATGAATGGCGACCTTACATGCCCGGTGCGCATTTATGCGCACCGGGTTTTATCATCCCTCGCCTCTGCCAATCTGCCACACACTGATGGGTGCGGTGCCATTCACTTTCCAGTCGCCGATATCACGAGCTTTGTACACCACCGGATTATGTGATGACAGAGTTCGCGCGTTGCGCCAGTGACGATCCAGCGCTTTGCTGACGCGCGTATCCGATGCGCCCAGTGCGTTAAACAGCTCGGTGGCGGCGCGTGTCACCAGCTCGCTGGCAATCACCTGCGCCTGCCCCGCTTCGGCTTCGGCCAGCACATTCGCGGCGGCAATTTGCGCTTCATCGTTGCTGACGTGGGCAACATATGCTGATTGCAGTGAATGTGTCGCGCGGATCACCGTGGCTTCCACCGCAAACGCCAGGCTGGTGATTTGCCCGATCACCTGCAGAATCTGCGCATCCTGACGCACAGCGCCGCCGTTGCCGTGGCTGTAAACCCGATTTCGCGCCGCCACCGCCTGCGCACCATCGCGCGCCACCGCACGACCGATTCCCGCCAGCGTGGCCAGCAAGACATGCTGATAGAAAGCGGTTTGATAACGAAAGCGGGTGGCGAAATCGTAGACGTGTTCCTGCTCGACATGGGCGTTAGCGAAACGCGTGGTGCCGCTGCCGGTTAAGCGCTGGCCAAAGCCGTCCCAGTCGTCCTCACGCGTCACCCCGGGTTGGTGAGTGTTCACCAGAGCGATAACGTCGCCCTGATTGTCATTGCGGCGCGCATAGACATCAATCCAGTCGGCGAACAGCGTGCCGGTGCTGTAAAACTTCTCGCCGCTCAGCGTCCAGCCGCTTTCGTTTGGCGTAACACGCGTGATGACATCGCCGAGTTTTACCGTGCCAATTTCCGTCCAGCCGCTGCCCACCAGCTCGCCATCAATAAAACGGCCAAACCAGCGATCGCGTTCCGCGCTATCCGGCTGATTCAATCGATCTTCGACAAAAGCGAAATGCGCGCGCAGCGCCTGCGGCAGATTCGAGTCGGCTTCTGCCAGCTCGGTTAACAGCTGGAACAGCTGCGGCAGCGATGCGCCCCAACCGCCCTTCTCTTGCGGAATACGCACCGTGCCGAATCCCGCCTCTTTCAGCCAGCTAATTGGTTGATGCGGCAAGGTACGTTCCCGCTCGCGCGCCACCGTTCCTTCAGCGATGCGCGCGAAGATCGGCCGGAAGTGCGCCGCCAGCGCCTCATAATCGGTGCCTGTTGCCAGTAAGCTCATGGTGACTCCTGATGTGAAAGTTCGTCGATGTCATGCAGCGTGGGCTCGTAGCGCACCGCCAGCAGGAAGAAGATCGGGATGATCGCTGCCAGCGAAACCACCCAGAACATGTTGGTGCCGAGCGCGGCCTGCAGAATCGGCAGAATGAACAGCGCTAACGCGCTACCGATGCCGGAAAGTGCGCGGCTAAAGCCCACGCCGGTGGCGCGAATCGAGGTTGGATAGGAAAGCGCTGGATAGACCATCAGCTGCGCGCCCGGCCCGAAGCCTTCAGCAAACAGCCACAAGCCGAGCATCAATACCGCAAAGACGATTCCGGCGATGGCTTGCGGATGACCAATTAACGCCAGCGCGATAAGCGCAAAGAATTGCAGCGCAAAGCCAGCGATGGCGACGTGGCGCGACGGATATTTCCACGCCAGACGCATGCCAAGCAGGCCGCCGGTAAAGGCGAACAGCGCGTTGAGTCCCAGTGATGCCGAGATGGTTTCAAACACGCCCGCGCCGAGGAACTGCGCCAGAATGGACGGCAGGAAGAAAGCAATGGCGGTGTATTCAAACGAGATACAGATGTTCATCACGCCCGCGACGATGGTGCGTTCGCGCCACGGCTTCTCAAACAGCACGCGGAAACTCACTTTCGGTGCCGCAGCAGCCGGCGGCGCTTCGTGTTCCGCTTCGTGGGCGTGAATGCCGTAGGAATCACGCAGGATACGCACCGCGGATTTCAGGTCGCCCTGATTCGCCGCCCACAGTGGCGATTCGTTCATGAATTTGCTGCGCACCGCGATGATCAGCAGCGCCGGTACCGCACCGAACAGCAGCGACGCGCGCCACAGCCAGTCAAGATGCTCTTTCGGCAGCAGGAAGTAGAGCGCGAAGATCAGCAGGAAGCACAGCGTTGAGGCGGCGTACCACATCGGGCACCAGGCTGCGAGTCGGGATGCCTTGTTGCCTTTACCAGCGAATTTGGAGAACTCCGCCAGATATGACATCGCCACCGGCAAATCGATGCCGACGCCCACGCCCATCAGGAAGCGCGCGCCAATCAGCACCCACACGTTCGGCGCTAACCCCGCCGCAATCGCTGAAACCACAAAGAACAGCATGTCGGCCATGAACACCGAATAGCGGCCATATTTATCCGTCAGCCACCCGCCCACCAGATTGCCGACGATGGTGCCAACCATAATTGAGGAAGTGACTAAGCCGGTGAGCAGCGGCGAGAGCTGAAACTCGCGCACCACATCATCGATGCCGTACGACAGCGTGGTGAGATCGTAGGCGTCGAGGAACACGCCGCCGAGCGCGAGGAACACAATCATGCGCGCGTAGTTGTCATTTTTGGTGCGAGTGTTTATCAGCCTTGCCACATCACTGACCGAACGTACCGGTTCGGAAACCGGAATGGTGTTTTCTAAAGGAAGAGAACTCATAACGCCTCACGTTGTTGTTTTGTAGTGCAGGTGAGGTTGTTATAAGCGTTTTTCTGGCTGCGCCAAAACAACAATTCTTGATATTAATTTACATTAAAATCAATTAGATAAATGGTTTTTAGCCAACACAAAAACCCGGGCGCGCCTGACGCGTCCGGGTGTTCAAACAACAACAATTTATTCGGCTGAGACCGGCACCAACACGCCTTTTACCAGCGGATCGTCGGTGGTCTTTAACCACTGCTGGACGCGCGGATCGGAGAAGGCTTTTTTCAGCTTCTCGATGTTTTCCTGGTCCAGATAAGGCGTGCCAATCACCAGCTGTGAGGCGAAAGTGCGCGGCGCAGGCGGGAAGAGAATGCCTTTTTCGCGCGGCACTTTACCGGCATCAAATTGCGAGACGTAACCAATCGCCGCATCCACCGAGTTGAGCGCACGCGGCATGGTCAGCAAATCGAGCTCTTTAAACACGAAACCGTGCGGATTGCCGACAATGTTCTTCAGTTTGGCCGTGCGCGGCTCGACGTTGGGATCGAGCGTGATTAAACCCTGACGCGCCAGCAACCATAATGCCTGGCCCTGATTGGCGCCATCATCCGGCACCACGATGGTCGCGCCCTGCGGCAGATCCGCCACCGATGTGTAGCGATCGGAGTAGATGCCAAATGCCCACTGGAACAGCGGCAGCGTTGAGGTGAGCGCAAAACCGTTGGCATCCACCACTTGCTTTAGCCACCACTGATGCTGATATACGGTGGCGGCATACTGCCCTTCCGCTACCGCGCGGTCGGCTTGCACCGGATCCTGCACCCCAACCGCCTCCAGCTTCAGGCCGTAATCGGGCGCGATGTGCTCGCCAACGTATTCAATCAGCTTCTGCTCGCCCGCCATCGCCGGTTCAAAATGCACCTTCAGCGTGGTGCCAAAGACCACCGCCTGCGCCTGTTGGCTGCGCCAGAACCAGCCGCCTGCTGCAAGTACAACGACCACTATAATCAGTAGCAGCCACGGCCAACGGCGGGTTTTACGCAGCTCGAAATCTTGTGTTGTCATAACGATGTCCCCTGAGGATGGCGTAATGCGGTGACCAAACGGTCGCCGAGAAATTGAATGGTTTGAATTAAGGCGATCAGCACCACGATGGTGGCGATCATGATGTGGTTATCGAAGCGCTGATAACCGTACACCACCGCCAGATAGCCGATACCGCCCGCGCCGATGGTGCCGGCAATGGCGGAGTACTCAATCATTGAGATCAGGTTGAGCGTCACCGCCGCCACAATTGCCGGCAGCGCTTCACTGAGTTGTGCCGAGCGGATGATCTGCCAGCGCGAACCGCCGCACACCAAGCCGACTGCCGTCACTTCACCGGGCAGCTCACGCAGCGCGTTATCCACCAGACGGCCAAAGAACGGAATGCCCGCGGCGATCATCGGCACAACGGCGGCAGGAATGCCGATGGTGGTGCCGGTAAGCCAGAAGGTGAACGGAATGATGGCCGCCATCAGCACCAGAAACGGCAGCGAACGCCCCATGTTGACAATCCAACTCAGCGCCCGATTGATAACGCGATGGGGAAACAGGCCGCGCACCGAGGTGTTGAACAGCACCACGCCGACGATGCCGCCAAACGTGATCACGAACAGCATCACGATCGCCACCATCAATGCGGTTTCGCCCAGAGCGGGCAACATCAGCGCCGGGATGTCTGGCCACGGCGTATCCTGACTCATCACTGATACGCTCATACCGCCTCCCGCAATAGCAGCACGCTGCCGGAAACGCTGGCAACTAAGCCCAGCTGTTCCAGCTGCGATAGCAAACGCGCCAGCGGCACGCGTTCCTGTTGATAGTGAATGCCCACCTTGAGGCGGCCAGCTTGCAGACCATTCACCTGCTCAACGTGCGCGCCGAGCAGATCAATACGCAGACCAAACTGCTGGCTGAGGCGCGAAATCCAGTCGCTGGCGACTGGCACATCGGTGCGATAACTCAGCTGCAACACCAGTTCGGCATCGCCCGCCTGCGCCGCCAGCGGGAACAGGCGCTGTCCCAATAGCGAATCGGGTTGCGCCAGCAGCTCTTTCACCACGCCGTACTGCACGATTTGGCCGTCGCGAATTTCCGCTACCGCATCTGCCGCCTGACGCACCGCGTCCATTTCATGGGTGATCAGCACAATCGCCAGCTTGTAGTCATCACGCAGTTTTTTCAGCAGGTCGAGCACGGTGACGGTGGCTTCGGGATCGAGCCCTGAAGTGGCTTCATCCGCCAGCAACACCGACGGGCGCAATGCCAGCGCACGCGCGATACCAATACGCTGCCGCTGACCACCAGAAAGCTGGCCCGGATAGGCTTTGGCTTTTTGGCTGAGGCCGACGCTATCGAGCAGTTCGCCCACGCGCGCGGCGATATCGCGATCCACCACGCCAAGATAGTGCAGCGGCAAGGCGATATTCTCCCACGCGGTTTTGCGTTGCAGCAGCGCGGAAGACTGGAACACGGTACCAATTGAGCGACGCGCCTGACGCAGCGCTTCGCCATCCAGACGAGAAAGATCGCTGCCGTTAACGCGGATGCTGCCGGCGCTCGGTTGCTCTAGCAGGCTGATGCACTTCGCCAGCGTCGATTTACCCGCGCCGCTCGGCCCAACTACCGCGGTGATGTTGGCTTGCGGTACTTGCAGGCTGATGGATTTCAGCACCTCGGTGATGCGGCCGTCGGGCGCGCGATAGTGTTTGCTAAGCTGATCTATTTCGATCATAAGACCTCCTGCGGCGTGGAGGATTTAACGCGATAGCCCGCTCCCGGATGCGGTGCTTGCAGCTGCGGGCCGGCGGAGAATAACTTCTCGCGCAACGTGCCCTGCGCGTACTCTTTTTTGTAGACGCCGCGCTTTTGCAGCTCCGGGATCAGCAGCTCCACCACATCTTCAAAGGTTTCATGGGTCAGTGCGTAGGCGAAGTTGAAGCCATCTACGTCGGTCTCTTCAACCCAGCTTTGCAACTCATCCGCGACAGTTTCCGCACTGCCAACAATCAGCGGACCAAAACCGCCGATACCGACCCAATCCGCCAGCGCTTTAACCGTCCACTGACGATCGGGATCGGCGGTGGAGAAGGTTTCGACCGCAGATTGAATGGCGTTGGTGTGGATATATTTCAGCACCTGATCCGGCTGATACTGGCCGAAGTCGATGCCGGTCCAGCCCGATACCAGCGCCAGCGCGCCTTCGTAGCTGACCCAGCCGGTGTACTCTTTCCATTTCGCCTGCGCCGCCAGATCGGTTTCGCCAACAATCACGGTTTGCAGATTGAAGATTTTGATGCTGTAAGGATCGCGCCCCGCTTCTGCCGCGCGGCGGCGAATATCGGCGACGGTTTTCTTCAGCAGCACTTTTGACGGCGCGGCAACAAACACGCATTCGGCATGTTCTGCGGCAAACTGTTTGCCACGACTCGATGCGCCCGCCTGATACAGCACCGGCGTGCGTTGCGGTGACGGTTCGCAAAGGTGAATGCCCGGCACGTTGAAGAAAGTGCCCTGATGATTGATGGGATGGATTTTACGCGGGTCGCTGAAGATACGGCGTTCGCGGTCACGCAATACTGCATCCTGCTCCCAGCTGCCTTCCAGCAGCTTGTACACCACTTGCAGATACTCGTCGGCGTAATCGTAGCGGCTGTCGTGATCGGTCTGGGTTTTGTGCCCAATGTTGCGCGCCCCGCTCTCCAGATACGAGGTGACGATGTTCCAGCCGATGCGGCCTTTGGTCAGGTGATCGAGCGTGGATAAGCGGCGCGCAAACGGATAGGGATGTTCAAACGACAGCGACGCCGTGAGACCAAAGCCGAGGTGTTCGGTGACCAGCGCCATTGGCGTAATCAGCGCTAACGGATCGTTGACCGGCACCTGCGTCGCCTGGCGGATCGCCGCATCGCCGTTGCCGTTGAGTACGTCGTAGACGCCGAGCACGTCAGCGATAAACAGGCCGTCAAATTTGCCGCGCTCCAGCAGGCGCGCCAAATCGACCCAATACTCCAGATCTTTATACTGCCAGGAACGGTCACGCGGATGCGCCCACAGGCCCGGCGACTGGTGTCCGACACAGTTCATATCAAATGCGTTCAAGCGAATTTCACGTTGCGATGGCATAGCAATCTCCATAGCGAGGCCGTGATCGTGTTACGACCCGGCGTTCGTCAGTTAATTTTTAGGATGTTGAGAGATTAAAGCGCTGAAGGGGGACATCGCTCGGCGGGAGCGATTTGCAGTTCTTGTAAAATATGTTTCGCCACAGCGGCGGCGTGATCGGCAACCTGCGGCAAACCCATCAGTTCACCGAAGCGCGCACGCGCAGCAGGACCGACGACAAACAGGCGCGCATTGGGCTGGCCGGTAACATTAAGCGTGTGCGACTGGCTGTCGACATCTATACCAAAACCGAGCAGGTCAGCGCGGATTAGCCCTTGCTGGCTGAGCGACTGCAGCAGCGGCTGGCTGGCGGTTAAGGCTTCATGGCCGGGACCGGTGGTCACAATCAGATGATCGAGGCGATGGGTTTCGCTGGCGCCATCGCGCGTGCGTAGCGTGATGTCCAACTGCTTGCCGACATTGGAGATGTCGCTAAGGCGCGCGGCCAGCACCTTCAGACTGCCCTGCTGGCGACGTGCGCTGATCACCGCTGACACCTGCGGCGCGATGCGATAGCGATGCACATCCCACCACGAGCGCAAGTGACGAACAAAGCGCTGCTGCTCGCGCAGGGGCAGCGATTGCCAGATATCCTGACCTTGCACGCGTACCTGATCGAGCACGCGCTGCCACGGCAAATCCTGTTCAGCGGCACGCGCAACCTCTGCGCGGATATGTCGCAGCCACAGACGTGTGCTGGACGCTTGCTGCGGGGCTAACGTCCATTCCGGCCACTCACCGCTTAGGTTATCGCGTGAGAGCTGTCCGCGGCGCGAGAAGGCGATTAACGGGCCGTGATGCTGTCTGCTGCCCAATGAAGCCACCACGTCCGCCATGCTCAAGCCGGTGCCGATAATCGCCACCGCGGATTGAGGATTGATGGCGTCCAGTACGCCGTGCTGCCACGGATTGGCAATCAGCGCCGGATGCGCCGAGAACGGTTGCAGCGCATGCGGCAACGATGGTGGCGGATGACTGATCGCTAACGCCAGTACATCACCCCGCAACATTTCACCGTTGCTGAGCAACAGCTGCTCGCCTTCCCAGGCCACGGCGCTGGCCTGAACATGGCGCAGCGTGACATGCGGATACGCCTGCGCAGCTTGCGCAAACTGTTCTGCCAGATAGCGACCGAACAGGCTGCGCTGCGGATAAACTGCGCCGTCTTCACAGTGCGCTACTGAGTCCAGTGAACATTCCGGCTGTTGGCGATACCAGCGGTCAAACGCGCCCTGCTCTTCACCGCTTAACTGCATGCGCGAAGCGGGTACGTTGATGCGGTGCGAAGGCTCCTGCGTGGAATAGGCAACGCCGCCGCCGAGGTTGGCGCGCGGTTCGACCACTGTAATCAGTAATCTGCTCGATGAGGTTCGTGCGAGATGAATCGCCAGCGCTGTGCCGCTAAAGCCACCGCCAACAATGATTACCCGTGCCATTGCCTTCTCCTGCATTAGCTGGCGCTCGTCTGTTTTGACGGACGCTTATCGCCACCAATGGTTTCACCAAACGGGCCAGTGTTAATGGTGCGCTCACGCTGCTGCTGCGCATTAGCCAGCGGTAGCAGCGGTAATAGCAACTCGGCCACGCGATGCGCTTCTTCCAGATGCGGATAACCGGACAGAATGAAGTTGGTGACGCCCAGCGTCTGATATTCGCGGATACGCTCAGCCACCTGCTCCGGGCTGCCGACCAGCGCAGTGCCCGCGCCACCGCGCACCAGACCCACGCCCGCCCACAGATTCGGCGAGATATAGAGGTTGTCGCGCGAGCCGTTGTGCAACGCGCTCATACGCGCCTGACCGGCAGAATCCATACGCGCAAAGATTTTTTGCGCCTGCGCGATAGTCTCTTCATCGAGATGACCAATCAACTTATCTGCCGCCGCTTTGGCTTCTTCTTCGGTCTCGCGCACAATCACGTGCAAACGAATGCCGTATTCCAGCTTACGTCCGCGCTGCTCTGCACGTGCGCGCACCACTTCCAGCTTCTCAGCAACCTGCGCTGGCGGCTCGCCCCAGGTGAGATAGGTATCGATCTGTTCCGCTGCAACATCAATCGCCGCCTCCGATGAACCACCAAAATAGAGCGGCGGCCCCTTTTCCTGCACCGGTGGGAACAGCACTTCTGCGCCTTCGACGTGAATATGTTTACCTTCGTAATCCACTTTCTCACCGCGCATCAGGCGGCTGTAGACGTCGAGGAACTCTTTAGTAACTTCATAACGTTCACTGTGGTTGAGGAAAATGCCGTCACCTTTGTTCTCGACAGGATCGCCACCGGTCACCACGTTAATCAATAAACGTCCTTCGGACAGACGATCAAGCGTGGTCGCCATGCGTGCTGCCAGCGTTGGCGGCTGCAGGCCTGGACGAACCGCCACTAAATAGCGCAGACGTTTTGTAATGGGCGCTAAGGCGGAGGCCACTAGCCAGGAATCTTCACAGCTTTTGCCGGTAGGAATTAATACGCCGTAGAAGCCAAGATTGTCGGCGGCAAGCGCCACTTGCTGTAAGTAGGGTAAATCGACCGGACGTCCGCCTTGGGTGGTGCCGAGGTAGCGTCCATCACCGTGCGTCGGTAAAAACCAGAAGACATTAATTTTATCGTTCGCGGAATCGGCCATTATGCTTTTCCTATATAACTTTATTAAAAAATGATCATTTTGAACTGCTTATTTGGTTATATAGCTGTTAGCAGAAAGCGTGCCAGGTTGTTAACTGGCGCAAATCGCCGTATTTCAGGCGGTTAGCCTTGTTGTCGCAGTTCAAAGCAGTTGCATTTGCGACTCTGGCGCAACAGCAATTGCTGCATATGCAACTGCTTATGCTTTTTACATGGTGTTAATAGTCAGCATGAGCATTTAGGTTAACGATATGCTCGTTACCGGACTCATTGCCATGTTAACCACCTACAACCACACCGACTCACCGCGCTTAGTCGATCCCGCTTCTCTGGCGTTTCAATCGCTGCTGGATAAGTTCGCGCCCACAGATGCCACCGTTCTGATTGTCGGCGAAACCGGCACAGGTAAAGAAGTGGTGGCGCGTTATCTGCATCATCACAGCCAGCGACGTCACGGCCCTTTCCTCGCGGTTAACTGCGGCGCACTGACGGAAAGCCTGGCTGAAGCCGAGTTGTTTGGCCATGAGAAAGGCGCTTTTACCGGCGCGACGCAGTCACATCCCGGCTGGTTTGAATCAGCGCAAGGCGGCACTTTGTTGCTGGATGAGATTGGTGAGCTCAGCCCTTCACTGCAGGTCAAATTGCTGCGCGTGCTGCAGGAGCGTGAGATTACGCGCGTGGGCTCGCGTAAAGCGATCAAGGTGGATGTGCGGGTTATCGCGGCTACACATGTGGATTTGGCGCAGGCTATTCGTGAGCGACGCTTCCGCGAAGATCTGTTCTATCGCCTGAATATTGCGGTGGTGCCATTACCGCCGCTGCGTCAGCGTCGTGAAGACATTCCGCTGCTGGCGCAACACTTCCTCGCCCTCTACGCACGACGTTTAGGCCGCCCGGCACGGCGTCTTTCGCCTGATGCGCTTGAAGCGTTGCGCGAATACAGCTGGCCCGGCAATATCCGTGAACTTGAAAACACACTACATAACGCCGTATTGCTGAGCCGCGAAGAGACGCTGACGCCCGCACAGCTGCGACTTGCTGGTTACAGTGAACATGGTTTTAGCGAGTCCAACGATTCAACGCTCGACAGTTTTCTTCAGCAGCAGCTAACCAGCCAGCCGCAACAACTGTTTGATCGCGTTATCAGCAGCCTGATTAGCAATGCGCTGTCGATGACAGATCAGAATCAAACCCAGGCCGCGGCGCTATTAGGTATCAGCCGCCACACCTTACGCACGCATCTGGCGAATCAGGGAATGATTAAAGGACGGCGCAAAGCGCCGGTAACGGCATCGACATCCAATGTGCACGGGACGCTGGAGCGTGAGCTGCGCATTGGCTATCAGAAGTTTGGCAATCTCGGGGTGTTAAAAGCCCGTCAGAGCCTTGAACACTGTTTCGCTCAGCAAGGCATTAGCGTGTTGTGGAGTGAGTTTCCCGCCGGGCCGCAGCTACTGTATGCACTGCAAAACAACGAAATCGACTTTGGTACCACCGGCGAAGTTCCGCCGATTTTCGCCCAGGCGAGTGGCAATGCGGTGACTTATATCGCTTGGGAGCCGCCAGCGCCGAGCAGCGTTGGCATCGTGGTACCGCATGACAGCGATATTCGCACCATCAGCGATCTGCGCGGTAAGCGCATATCGGTTAATAAAGGCTCGAACGTTCACTGGCTACTGCTGCAGTTACTGGAGGAAGCGGGCATTGGTCTGGATGAACTCAAAGTGGTGTATACGCCGCCGAAATATCCGCTGACCGCCAGTGATTATCTCTCGGTTGATGCGTGGATGATGTGGGATCCGCTGCTTAGCGCTGCGGAGAGCAATCCCGAGCTGCGGATTTTGGTTAATGGTGAAGGGCGCGTACGTAATCATCAATTCTATCTGGCGCGGCGTGATTACGTTGAACAGCACGATGACATCCTCAGACAGCTGGTGGAGAGTTTGCAGCAAACGGGTTTGTTCATCGATAGCCATCGCCACGAAGCATCAATGTTATTGGCTCAGGAGCTTGGCTTGGAAATCGCATCTGTTGAACGAGCCTTGACTCGCCGCAGCCACAAAACGCGTGCAATGGCCTTCGAGGTGATCAAAGAACAGCAGACCATCGCCGATCGCTTTTATGCGTTGGGGCTGATTAATAAACCGGTGCGCGTGCGCGATGCGGTCTGGCAATTTTCATCAGCGCTGGCGTTGATTGAGTAAGGTTAGTCTTGAAAGTTATCCACGTTTTCTGTGGATAAATCATTGAATATCATCTGGCTAATCTCGCTTAGGGACTTTTGATGATGGCTAAAATTACAGGCTTAATTGGCGATTTCAGCCTGAAATTTTATCTAAAACTCCATACATTTCATATTACTAGGCATGAAATCACTTAGGCGAGCAGATGAAATTTCATTCGGTGTATTGACGGTATTTCTGCTGTGACTGGCTGTTGCCGCTTTAGCGCACAGCTGGTTAAATTGGCTGCAGTTAGTTAATCGGTATTGGTGATTTATTAACGAATACCTTTTGGCTGCTGGCTGAAACTGTGGCGATTTCAGGCTGAAATTTACGCAGCGACAATCGATATTTCATACAGTTAGCGATGAAATTGCGTTGGCGAGGCTTTGAGAAGGGCATAAAAAAACCGCCCGAAGGCGGCATTTCACTTACTGATTAAGATACTTATTGAGCGTCTCGTTAATCACCTTATCCAGCTCTTCCTGCAACTCTTTTGACTGGCGATTAAACTCGTAGCTGAACATGCGTCCGCGCGTTTTCTTACGCGCAAAGCGGTCTTTATCGGCGAAGCTCCACAAAGGCGTCGCCACGGTTTTGTCTTTCGCCGGTGACTGAATCAGCGTCTGGCTGCCGTTACGCACTAAACGCAGGATGCCATTCTTTACTTCGTCTTCGGCCAATCCATCACGCGCACATACAGTATCAACATCCATACCGATAGTATCGATCAGGGCATCAACCGTTTGTCCGGTTTCCTGCAACTTCTCATACGCCTGCAGCAGCGATTTATAATCAGGATAGGTCAGCTCAGAATGATTCGGGAACAGCGTCACCAGCTCGAGCGGCACGCTCGCAGCCTGTAATGCACGCGTTACTTTGGCCTGCGATAAGCCTTCACTTTGCGCAATCTCTTTCTGCGACAGTCCACTCTCTTTAAGCGACAGCAAACGCATGCCTACTTCACGCAGATTGTGCTCACGTGCGGTCTGAATATCCTGCGCTAAACGACGCGCTTCTTCCGCCGAGATAGCGACGTCAGTGACCAGCACATCCAGCCCGGTTTTGCAGTGCAGAGCCGCTGCACGACGACGTGAACCATCGAGAATCTCAATGCGATCGTCACGCTTTACGCCAATCGCCGGGAAAAACTGCTGCAATTTGATGGTGCGAATGATGTCGCGCAGCGATTCTGGCGTCAGGCCAGACTGATCGCGGCCATTGGTTTCCATCTTAACGAAGGTTTTCTCTTCAATTTCCTTCGCCGGGATGTGCTCCAGTGTGAACAGGGCGCGTTTACCCGTCGCCAGAATAAATGTCTGAGAATGGCCATCGGCGCTTTCCTCAGTCTGCAATGGTGTCTGGCTGAAGGTTCGGCCAATGGTGATTCTTTTTGCGCTCATAGTAACCTCAGTTCAGGCGAATGAATTCAATACGGTCAAATACGGCTTTCGCGAAATCTTCCGCCGCTGAACGCGCATTCTTTAAGGCTTCGGTGCTGCCCACGTAGGTTGATGGATTGGCTGAGATAACCGTATCAAACGACTCTCCGCAGCGCTCAAAGCCATCCAGACGCGGCAATGCAGCATCAAGCATATCGCCGCCAAAAATCTCTTTCGCCAGGCTGTGACACAGTTTGTGGTCCGCTTTATTCGACAGTTTGGACATAAAGCCAATGTTGCCCTGCAAACGGCAGGCTGCACCCGATTCTTCAATGATGCCAATCAACTCCGGCAAACGCGTTAAGTACTTCAGCGTGGAGTGGAAATCCACCTGCGCGGGCGGCACCGGCGTCATCAGTAAGTCTGAAGCAGCAATGGCGTTCTTCAGGAAGGCATCAAGATGCGGGCCGCTGTCGATAAAGATAAAGTCATAATCTTTCTTCAGCTTGGCCACCACGTTGTCATACAGCACCGCGTGGATATTCTGATCGGGCAGGTGAGCGGCACACAACTCTTCCCAACGCGAGGCAATAAAGGCGTCATCAATTGAAGCCGGCAGTACATCGACGCCCGGAATAATCGATGAAACGATAAATTCGTTAAGCAACTCTTCGCGGCTAACGTTCTGCAGCATCGCCTGTGCGGCGGTCGCTTCCACTAATCCCACTGAACGTTGATGGTTCAGGAACATGGTGGCGGATGATTGCGGGTCCAGATCGATGACCAGAATACGCAGATCTTCAAACAGCAGATGCGGATGCGCACGTAAGGCATGTGCCAGCGAAACGGTAGAGACCGTTTTTGAAACGCCGCCTTTGAGGTTGCCGACAAAGATGCTGAAGGCTTCATGGTGGCGATCGCGGTATTTTGGAACACCGCGATGATGATAGATATCGATGATGTTCTGAATCGACATCGCATACTTGGTTGAGCTGCCCGCAGCACGCTTATCGAACGGATAACCGTTCTCTTCCATTTCGTTGACAGCGTAATCCACGCTCGCACGCGTTAGTTTAGGCAGTTTGGCTAACGCCGCTTTAGCGTAAACCTGATAGAACGTGTTTTCCCGCAACTCTTCTTTCTGCGCCTGAATCTGTTCAGTCAGGCTCATCAGCATTCTTTCTGAACGTTGTGCGACCTTCAGAACTTGCTTCTCATCGTTAGCCATACTTGCTCCACACATGTAGGATTTATGACTTTATACATAAATCCAGCACACGAGGCAAATATATCTCTTCTACACAGGAAGAATAAGTTATGTGAAAACACCTTGATTAAGAGCGGTTTAACCCAAAGATTCACTGTAATCAGCGATCGTTATTCAGCCATTACGGATTTTTGTACGATTTTGAACCGCCGATTTATTGTTCATTGGGACAAAGCTTCACTGTAGTCAGTAGCGGGTTTCTCTTTTTAAAAAGAGAAAAGAAGGGTGGTTGCGGCTGAAATGCTGGAACATTCACTGTAATCAGTAAGCTGATGAGCATCGATTAGCAACATTCACTGCAATCAGTAAAAGGTTCACTGTAATCAGCAAGCGGTAGCTGAAGATTCACTGTAATCAGTAGATGATGCGTGGAAGTTGAATGCAGGCGAGAGAACAACGATGAGTATCAGGCTGGTGAAATGTTCACTGTAATCAGTAAATCCCAAAGACTTTTTCACGTAACGTCAAACGTTCACTGTAATCAGTAAAAGCCTTGTACTCTTCATCGGCAAAGATTCACTGTAATCAGCAGAAGTCAGCGCTTCGATTACCCGTTCACTGTAATCAGTAAGTTAAATCGGCCAGACTGAGAGAACATTCACTGTAATCAGTAAAAGTTATGAAGCTGAGCAGAACGTTCACTGTATTCAGTAGAGCGTCATTTGCCGACAAATTGATGTGCCTAAAATCGCCATAAGCAATACAGCGAAATGCTCAGAATGTTGTCTTCAACATTCACTGTAATCAGTCACGCATCACGTTAAACGGCTTACTTGATTCCAATTGTGTGACGCTGATGTTCACTGTAATCAGTGAAACACGCTGCTGACTTAAACGCCTAACGTTCACTGTATTCAGTAAACAAGACGCGCTGAGTGAGTTTGTTTCATGCTGCAAACCCGGCAGGGCAGGGGACGAGTTGGTAACGTTCACTGTAATCAGTGACAGCGTGACGTGCGCTTAAAACAGAATATAAGCCCCAGTAGAAACGTCCCGCACTTTCGTTCACTGTAGTCATAAGACAGGCCAAACGTTCACTGTAATCAGCGTTGTGACCAACCCTGTCACTTTTACTGGCTGTATTAACAGTTAAACTGCTGATTACAGTGAATTACGTTGGAACAGGCTTTGTTGATACTTATAAATCATAACGTTGCATTTGATCGTTCACTGTATTCAGCACGCAGCGCTGTGATTAGCATTCACTGTAATCAGTGAAAGCGAACGCTCGAACAAACGTTCACTGTGATCAGTAGAAAGGCAGTGAAAAGGGAATCTGAGTGAAGCGTTACCGCCCTTGTAAGTACTCACTATCTTTAAAAGTACCTTAGAAAGGGCACAACGCGGTTGAAGACATCGCAGAAGACATAGCAAAAGCAGAAGGCTTCTGATTACAGTGAACGTTGCTGATTACAGTGAATGACGCGAGGACAGCTGATTGCAGTGAATGTTAGCGGAAGAGCATGTGTCACTTCTGCTCAAAAAGTGACACAGCTTGAAGGGGATTACTGACTACAGTGAACGGGCAAGATCACTCTTCAAACTCGATATCTTCCAGCGAATCGATACTTTCAAGATTGCTGATGCCGTCGAGTTTTGGCGTCCTGCTGTGGATGATGAAGAACACCGAGCGGCCACGTTTCACTTCCGAATAGTCGAGATAGCCGATTTCTTTGAGCTGCTCCATCGCACGTCGCACCACGTGGTTTTGCGTGGTGGTTTTCGAGCCCAGGTTTAAACGCATACGCAAACGCGCCAGAGAGATGGGCGCCGGATTCGTTGGCAAACTTTCGAGATAGGTATACAACGCCTGAGCCGATTCTTTACGCTTCAAACGTGAAATGGCTCGCAGCTGCAGTAACACTTTATGGTCGAAATTATAGAGCTCGAATAACTTTGGATCGGCTTGGATGCGCACCAGATCCTTTTCACGATCGTAATACGCCGATTGCACAAGGTGAGTGTGATAGGCTTTGCCATTACCTTCAAAAGACAACGTATTGGTCGCAATGCGTCGAAGGGAGGCATCTAAGCGCTTACGTAGCGCTGCTGAAGAGTTTGCCGAAGGGATCCCGCACATCTTAACGAAATCGATAAACGGCAGCGTCACAGTGTCGCCCTTTGAGGGATATCGCGAGAAAGATTGAATAATACCGGCCCAGGTTTTGAAATCATTATCCATGTCCAGCCTTGCGCCGGTAATGGTAATCTTTTCATAACCTTCTGATTTAACTAAAGAAAGATTCTTTAGCTCTTTCGTTGCATCGGTCGATGCCATCGCGCCTGATTTACCGCGCGCGGTGGATTTCAATGTTGGAACAAACAGACCCAGGCGCATTAAAGCGACCGGTTGTACGGTGTTGTTTTTATTGGGGTGGAGTTGAATAACTTCACCGCTGTTTTTTGTCACCGACAGAAAAGGCTCGAGTAACGCCTTGTTTTCACTCTCTTTATCTGCCATAGCCTGAGATCTTCATTCTGTGGATGAAAAGGGTCGTTTTCTGATTACAGTGAACATTAACACTGTTTATAGTGAACATTCTACTCTCTATAGTGAATAAACTACTGACTCCAGTGAACACTTTACTCATTATAGTGAACGCGATCACCTTCTGAGCCCTTGTGGGGTGCGGCCTGCGACGATCGGGGATCTCTTAGGATCTCTTTAAGATCTCTATATGATCTTTCTTTAAGATCTATTCACTGTATAACTTAATAACGCCAGGACTGAAGCGGCTTTAGACCGGTAAAATGTTTAAAACAGCCCCATCGCAATAACATCCTGTTTGATCCCACCAAATTATCAGTTATAGGCGATCAGGATCCCTCAGCTTCTCCTTAAATGAACAACTTCCTCATTATTATTCATTTTTAAGAAACTATATCCCGGCGTAAAGTGAACTTCATCGAACATCACATCACTTATGACGAGGACATCTTTCATGACTGACAACGTTATCTCCCGTAACCCTACCACCGGCGAAATCCTCGCAACCTATCCGCTGCAGAACGCAGCCGAATTGGAAGCCGCATTGAAGCAAAGTGCTCATGCTTATGCAGAATGGCGCTATACCGCAATGCCGCAGCGAGTGAAAGTGCTGCGTCAACTGGCAGAACAGATTCGCCAGCGTCAGAATGAGCTCGCAACCATGGCCACGCTGGAAATGGGCAAACCTATTACTCAGGCACGTGCTGAAGTACTGAAATGCGCCAATCTCTGTGACTGGTATGCAGAGCACGGCCCGGCGATCCTTGCCGACAAACCCACGCTGGTGGAAAACCAGCAAGCGTGGCAGTCATTTCGTCCGCTTGGTGTGATCCTTGCCGTGATGCCATGGAACTTCCCTTACTGGCAGGTTCTGCGCGGCGCAGTCAGCATGCTGCTGGCGGGCAATACCTATGTGCTGAAGCACGCGCCAAGTGTGATGGGATCCGCCAACCTGATGAAGTCACTGTTTGACGCCACCGAACTGCCTAAAGGCGGCTTTACCGTGATCAACGTCGATAACGATGGCGTTTCGGCGGCGATCAAAGATCCGCGTATTGCCGCTGTAGCGGTAACCGGCAGCGTGCGTGCAGGCGGTGCAATTGCAGCGCAAGCCGGTGCGGTACTGAAGAAAACTGTACTGGAGCTGGGCGGCGCGGATCCTTTCATCGTGCTGGCGGATGCAGACCTTGATGCTGCAGTGGCCTCAGCGGTCATAGGACGCTATCAGAACACCGGACAGGTCTGTATGGCAGCCAAGCGGTTCATCATTGAAGAAAGTGTCTCAGAAGCGTTTGAGGCGCGTTTCAGCGCAGCGGTGCAGGCATTGAAGATCGGCGATCCTCTGGCAGAAGATACCTACATCGGACCAATGGCGCGTTACGATCTGCGTGACGAGCTGGATAATCAAGTGCAGCAGACCATCAAGGAAGGCGCACGTCTGGTATTAGGCGGCCATAAGATCGACGGCCCAGGCAACTATTACGCCCCGACGATCCTCGCCGATGTCACGCCAGCCATGACCGCTTTCCAGCAGGAAATCTTTGGGCCGGTTGCTGCAATTACCGTCGCTCATGATGCACAACATGCCTTAGAGCTGGCTAACGACAGCGAATTTGGGCTGAGTGCAACAGTGTGGAGCGGCAACGAAGCGCTGGCCAACGAACTGGCGGAAAAACTGGAGACCGGCGCGGTATTTATCAACGGCAATGGCGCATCAGATCCGCGTGTAGCGATTGGTGGCGTGAAGAAGAGCGGCTATGGTCGCGAACTGTCGAGCTTTGGCGTCCACGAATTCTGCAACATTCAGACGGTTTGGAAAAACCGCCGCTAAGTATCACCGGGCGCATCATTCGCGCCCCCATTTCCATCCCCGCATCCAGTTAGCTCCCATCTCAGACCGTTCCACATCGGTTAAAATGTTGTGGACCAGTTCAAAAAATCCGCCAGTGGTATTATAAAGGTATTATTTCTGGTGTTAGATTTGCCTCCACCTACACCGGGGAGTCCTTTTAAATGAAAACAACAATCCCAAAACTATCGTTCATGATGTTTCTTGAGTGGTTTATCTGGGGCGCATGGTTTGTGCCGCTCTGGGCATTTCTCAGTAAAAACGGCTTCTCGCCGGTTGAGATCGCCTGGTGCTACGCCTGTACTTCGATAGCCGCCATCCTGTCACCGATCCTTGTCGGATCGCTGGCCGATCGCTTCTTCCAGGCGCAAAAAGTATTGTCGCTGCTGACGATCGTTGGATCGATTCTGATGTTCTTCGCAGCCCAGCAAACGCATTTCGGCGGTTTCTTCCCGCTGCTGCTGCTGTATGCGCTCACTTACATGCCAACCATCGCCTTAACCAATAGCATCGCGTTTTCGCACGTCGCGGATGTGGAGCGTGATTACCCGCGCATTCGCGTCATGGGCACACTTGGCTGGATCGCGTCCGGCATCGTTTGTGGTTTCCTGCCGCCGCTGCTGGGCTATGGCGATATCTCAGCCAGCAACGTGCCGTTATTGATCACCGCCGCAAGCTCGCTGTTACTGGGCATTTTTGCCCTGACGCTGCCCGCCACCGAGCCGAAAAGTACCGGCAAATTTAGCCTGCGCGTGGCGCTTGGTCTGGATGCGCTGCATCTGCTGAAGGATCGCAGCTTCCTTGTGTTCTTCGTCTGCTCCTTCCTGTTCAGCATGCCGCTGGCGTTTTACTACATCTTTGCCGAAGGCTATCTGACGGAAGTCGGTTTGCCACATGCCACCGGCTGGATGACGCTCGGCCAGGTTTCAGAGATCTTCTTCCTGCTGGCGCTGCCGTTCTTCATCAAACGCTTTGGCATTGGCAAAGTGCTGTTGCTGGGATTAACCACTGCCGCACTGCGCTATGTGTTCTTTGTGTTCGGTGGCGATCAAAACATGCTGACTTACGGCTTGCTGTTCATGGGCATTCTGCTGCACGGCGTCAGCTACGATTTCTACTTCATCACCGCTTACATCTACGTTGATAAGAAAGCGCCAGTGGCGATGCGTAACGCCGCGCAAGGGCTGATCACGCTGGCCTGTCAGGGCATCGGCAGCCTGCTTGGTTACCGCCTTGGCGGCTATCTGATGCAGGAAATGTTCGCCTACGACCAACCCCGCAACGGCCAGACCTTTAACTGGGCCGGCATGTGGATGTTTGGCAGCGTGATGATCGTAATGATCACCATCGCCTTTATCGTCCTATTCCGCGACGGCAAAAAACGCAGCGATGAACTTACCGTTTTCGAAAAATCAGCAACCGCTGACAGCCATAAATAAGGGATTTCACCATGACGATGACAACGCAGGAAAAACGGATTTTAGGCACGTTTTACGGCCAGGCGCTGGGCGATGCGATGGGCATGCCATCGGAATTGTGGCCGCGCTCACGCGTGAAGCAGCACTTTGGCTGGATCGATCGCTTCCTTCCAGGCCCGGCTGAAAACAACGCCGCCTGCTACTTTGGCCGGGCGGCCTTTACCGACGACACTTCGATGGCGCTGGCTTTGGCTGATGCGATCCTGTCTCATGATGGCGAGATCAACGCGGAAACCATTGGCGCGAATATTTTGCAGTGGGCTGAGTCGTTTGATGCCTTCAACAAGAACGTGCTTGGACCGACCTCAAAAATCGCGCTCAACGCCATGAAAGCTGGCACGCCGGTGTCGCAGCTGGAAAATAACGGCATGACCAACGGCGCAGCGATGCGTGTGTCACCGCTCGGCTGTCTGCTGCCAGCACGCGATTTACCGGCATTCATCGATGCCGTCGCACTGGCGTCGAGCCCTACGCACAAATCGGATGTCGCGATTTCCGGTGCGACGGTGATTTCGTGGGCAGTTTCACGCGCCATTGACGGTGCCAGCTGGGCAACGATTCGCGATGAACTGCCCGCGATCGCTCGCGCGGCGCAGGAAAAGCGTGTTACCACCTTTAGCGCATCAATGGCGGCACGCCTCGAGCTGGCGGTGAGCGTGGTCGCGAAGGGCAGGGGCGTGGAATCCAACATGCAGCAGATTTACGATCTGGTGGGCACCGGCACCAGCACCATTGAATCGGTACCGGCGGCGATTGCGATGGTGGAATTGGCCGAGACCGATCCCAATCGTTGCGCGATCCTTTGCGCTAACCTCGGCGGCGATACCGATACCATCGGGGCGATGGCGGTGGCCATTTGCGGTGCGCTGCACGGCATCGACAGCATCGACGTTGCCTTGAAAGCCGAGTTGGATGCCGCTAACGGGCTGGATTTCACCCGTTATAGCGCCGCATTTACGCGTTTCCGCCAGCAGCGCGAGGCCGCTTATGCTAACGCCTGATGATCTGAAGAGACTTGAAGGCCGCCTGCCGGTGTGTGTGATTGGTGCGGCGGTGGTGGATGTGATTGCTGATGCTTACTCGTTGCCCCATCGTGGCAGCGATATTGAGCTCCACCAGCAGGGCGTCAACGTGGGGGGCTGCGCGCTGAATGTGGCGATTGCGCTGCACCGGCTTGGCATCCCGTCTATCAATGCGCTGCCGCTCGGCAACGGCACCTGGGCGAGCATTGTGCGGCAGAAACTTACGGAATATGGTATTCACAGCGTGCTGGAAACGGCGAAAGGCGATAACGGCTGGTGTTTAGCGTTAGTGGAGCCCGATGGAGAGCGCACCTTTCTGTCAGTAAGCGGCGTGGAAAATCAGTGGGATGCTGGGCTGCTCGACACGTTGCCGCAGCCAGCCAATCGCTGGATCTACCTTTCCGGCTATCAGCTCACCAGCAAAAGCGGTGATGTGCTGATCGACTGGCTGGAGCAGCAAAGCCAGCCGTATCAGCTGCTGGTGGATTTCGGCCCGCGTCTGGCAGATATCGGTGATGTGCAGTTCGAACGCATCATGGCGTGCCATCCACTGATTACAGTGAACAGACAGGAAGCCGAACTGCTGTGGCATGAACGTTTGAATCAAACAGAACCCTTTGATGCACATCAGTTAATGACGTGCTGGCAGCAGCGATTTGGTGGCGCGATGGTGGTGCGACTTGATAGCGAAGGCGCCGGTTTCGTTAACGCGGAGTCGCAAGGCTGGATACCGGCGCTGCCGACAAAAGTGGTCGATACTATCGGCGCAGGCGACAGCCACGCAGGTGGATTACTGGCGGGATTAGCTTCGGGTTGGTCGCTGGCAGAAAGCGTCGCGCTCGGCAACGCGGTGGCGTCTTATGTAGTGTCACAGCGCGGCGGCGATTGCGCGCCCGATCGCGCCACGTTAACGGCTTACTGGCAGCAGCGCCTTACTCAGCAATAAACACATACATATCGCTACGACAGTAGCTAATGCTGTACTCCAGCGGATTGCCCTGCGCATCTAACGCCAGCTGCTTGATCACCAAAACAGGTACGTTGTCGGGTAGGGCGATCTGCTGCTGCAGCGCCTCATCAGGCATGCGAGCACTCACTCTGCTTTGCGATTTTACCGGCAGAATTTGCTGCTGGTGGAAATAGTCGTACAGCGAAATACCAATCGCATCCGCATCAGCGATGTAGCGCGCCGGCACCCAGGATTCTTCCACCGACACCGCTTGCTGATCGACATAACGAATGCGCTTCAGCAAATAGACGTCGCTGCCTTTGTCCAGCCCCAATTTCTCAGCGATTGCTGCATCGCAATGGATTTTGCTTTTGTTAATCCACACGGTGTCGGGCTTTTTACCACGCAATACCGCTTGCTGCGACAAGCCTTTCGGCTCTTTAAGCGAATACTCGAACTGGCTGCAGATTTGCGTGCCGTAGCCACGCGAGCGCAACACCATGCCCTCTTTTTCCAGCGCGTCCATAGCTTTACGCACGGTAATACGCGAAATGCTCAGCGACTGGCTGAAGTCACGCTCACTCGGCAGGATCTCTTCATGCACTAACACGCCGTCGCGCACCGCATCTTTAATTGCAGTGGCAAAGCGTTTGTACAGCGGCGTGCGGCTGTCATCAGCAAGGGTAGAAGTAAGCCGCGAAAATAGTGCAGTTTGGTCGGTCATAGCGGGCGGATTCACTCATTCTGGTAAGCGGCAGAACGTCTATGATACTGACATTTCGACGTTCGCGAAGCATTCGATGAGTATGGATATCACGAATAATCGCTTTAAAAACAATTAAAGCCCCAAAGGGGCTTTTCTCGGACTGAACCCGAACTCAACGCTCATCAAACGGCACGCCGCCTTTCGACTTATGATGTTTTGGCGTTTCGATGATGGAAACCGTTACTGAATTAGCATCGATCTCAAACGAATCTGCCACCGCCGCGGTGACGGCTCTCAACAACTTCTTTTTCTGCTCAATCGTGCGACCTTCTGCCGCATACACAACGATTTCTGGCATCTCTGCTGCTCCTTAAAGTAAACGTTGGTTTTCAGCATAGCGCAGCAAAAGCACTGCGCGCAGCGTCAATTACCCGTCTTTGCCAGCAATCTGTGTTGAAATGTGTATTGTTATGTTATAACGTAATTAACTCACATAATTTGTAGCGGCTTCAGTCGGAAATCTTAATGAAATCAATGAAAAATTTGCTTATCGCTTCGGCGTTAGGCCTGGCTTCTTACGCCTCAATGGCGGCTGAACATGAGGATAAAACGGTGCGCATTGCGGCACCGTTTGAAATCAAAGGCGCCGATCCCGCACTCTCCGGCGACATTTTGTTGCGAATGGATGTGGTGGAAACGCTGGTGGAAGTGAACGAACGCGCCGAGCCCATTCCGGCGCTGGCGCAAAGCTGGCAGGTATCGGCAGATGGTTTGCAATGGCAATTGAATTTGCGTCCCAACGTGCGCTTCCATGATGGATCGCCATTGGATGCGGCCGCGGTGGTCAAATCACTCAACACCGCGCGCAGCAAAGCGGGTCTGCTGGATAAAACGCCGATCACCGCTATCAGCGGGGAAGGGCAACGCGTCACCATCACCTTGAGCGAACCATTTACGCCGCTGCTTTCGGTTTTAGCAGAGAGCCGTTCCCAGATTCTGGCGTTGGCTAGCTGGGATGCGCAGGACAACATCACCCGCATCATCGGCAGCGGCCCGTTTATGCTGACGTCATTCCAGCCACCGCAATCGCTGGCAGTAAAACGTTTTGAAGATTACTGGGGCGAAAAGCCGGCGATTGCGGCCGCCAGCTATCTCTCTTCCGGACGCGCCGAAACCCGCGCCTTGCTGGCGGAGAGCGGCGACGCGGATTACGTCTTCAACCTGGATGCTGCCAGCCGTCAGCGTTTAGCACGCAAGCCAGCGCTGCAGCTGCCCGCCATTCCGGTGCCGCGCACACTGATGCTAAAACTGAATGCGGGCGATCCGCTGTTAGCCGAACAGCCGGTGCGTGCAGCGATCAGCATGGCGATTGACCGTAACGCGCTGGCGATGGCGGTATTGCGTTATCCAGGCGCGGCCACTCAGTTATTCCCGCCAAATATGGGTGAATGGCACAACAACGCACTGCAACCGTTGCAATTCAATCCGCAGCAGGCGGCACAGCAACTGCAGGCGGCGGGGTGGAAAATGGGTGCAGATGGCGTGTTAGCACGTAACGGCCAGCGCTTTAGTGTGACGCTGCTGACCTTCCCCGATCGTCCCGAACTGCCGCTGATGGCGATGGTTATCCAGCAGCAGCTGCGCAAAGTCGGCATTGAAGTGAAGATCAACTCCACCAACGCCAGCGAAATTCCGGCGCAGCATCACAGCAATCGTCTACAACTGGCGCTGTTTTCCCGCAACTTTGCACTCACGCCTGATCCCACCGGCACGTTACTGCAGGATTATGCGGAAAAGGGCGGCGACTGGGGCGCGATGAACTGGCATCCGACCGGTTTTAGCGCGGCGTTGCACACCTTAACGCAATCCACTGACTCGGCAGAACGTGCGCAGGCACGTAACCTGATCACTGCCTCGTTACAGCAAGATCTGCCGGTGATCCCGATTGCCTGGTATCAGCAATCGGCCGCGATTAACAGCAAGCTGAAAAACGTCACGCTCGATCCGTTTGAACGCCACTTTGGTCTGCGTCAGATGCAGTGGGAGCAATGATGTTCAAACTACTTGGCTGGCGCGTAGCGCAGGCGGCTTTTGTGGTGTTGGCGGTGGGACTACTCACCTGGTTTTTGGTGCAGTCCTTGCCCGGCGATATGGCATGGCGTATTGCCAGCGGTCGTTATGGCTACGATCGGGTGGATGCCAGTGCGGTGGCGCGGGTGCAGCAGGAGCTAAGTGACTCGCTGCAGCAGGGCAGCGCGTTGCTGCACTGGCTATTCGATCTGCTGCAGTTCAACTTTGGTCGTTCGCTGGTCTCCGGCGAACCGGTGATGGATGAACTGCGCTGGCAGCTGAGTCAAACGCTGGCGCTGGCAGGTTCATCGCTTTTCCTGACGATTCTGTTTACCTTGCCGCTGGGCATTTGGGCAGGATGCCACGCCAATGGCAAGCTCGACCGCGCGTTATTCTGGCTGAGCGCGCTGCTGAAATCGGTGCCGCATTTTGCGCTGGGCATGCTGCTGATTGTCCTGCTGGCGCTGCAGCTCGATTGGCTGCCCAGCGCCGGGCATGGCGAGCTGCGTCATTTTCTGTTGCCATCGTTGACGCTGGCATTGTCGTTAACCGCGGTGGGCGTGCGCGTGGTGCGTGAAGCCACGTATCAGGTTGTCAGCTCGGGCTATTACCGCTGGGGCGCGCAGAAAGGATTAGCACCCGCAACGCTATTGCGTCGTCATGGATTGCGCAACCTCGCATCGCCGGTATTGACCTGGTTCGGCATGCAGTTTGTCTGGCTGGTGGAAGGCGTGGTGGTGGTAGAAACGCTGTTTGCCTGGCCTGGCATTGGTCACGCGCTGGTGCATGCCATCTTCGCCCGCGATGTGCCGGTGATTCAGGCCAGCGCCATGACGCTCGGGCTGCTGTTCGTGCTGCTGAATATGCTGGTGGATGCAGGTTGTCATCTGCTTGATCCCAGAGGAGCGCGCGCATGACAATTTCATTTTCGCGTCTTATCGGCCTGCTGCTGTTGTGCTTGCTGCTTGGTTTCGCCTTCCTGCTGCCCCTGATTCATCACGGCGATCCGCTGGAACAGGATCTGCTGCAAATGCTGCACGCGCCGAGCGGCGCCAATCTTCTCGGGTTTGATCATCTTGGTCGCGACATGCTGCCGCGCCTTAGTGCCGCGTTGCGCCTTTCGCTGGGTCTCGCGGCGTTGTGTGTGATGAGCGCGTTGTTTGCGGGCGTGCTGGCTGGCGTATTCAGCGCACTGTATGGCGGCTGGCTGGATCGTCTGCTCACCATGCTCGGCGATATGTGTCTGGCGCTGCCGGGATTGCTGCTGGTGCTGCTGTTAGCGGCGATTGCGCCGGATTCTCCCGGCATGTTGTGGCTGGGGATTTCGCTGGTGCTGTGGGTGGAGTTCTTCCGCGTCACGCGCGCAACCCTGCGCCCGATTGTGCAGGCACCCGGCATGCAGGCCTCAAAGTTGCTCGGTTTTTCGGCGTTCTACCGTTTCCGCCGACACCTGTGGCCAGCGTTAGCGCCGGTATTAACCACGTTGACTCTGTTCTCGTTCAGCAGCGCCATCATGGCGGTATCGGCGCTTGGCTTTATCAGCGTCGGCGTACGTCCGCCGACGCCAGAACTGGGTTTGATGATGACCGAACTGCTGCCGTTTGCCTGGGAAGCACCGTGGCTGCTAATGCAGCCGGTAATCGCGCTGTTTCTGCTGTTGATCAGCCTGAATCTGTTAATGAAAAAGGAGCGTAAATGAAAGGATTACAGGTTATCGGCATCAGCGTCACAACCGCCAGCGCCACGCTGGTGGAACCGGTTGATTTCACCTTGCAGCCCGGACAACCGCTGACCTTGCTGGGTGAAACCGGTTCAGGTAAAAGCCTGCTGGCACAAGCGGTCATGGGCATTTTGCCTGACGATTTACAGGCCAGCGGCACGCTGATCATCAACGAACAGCGTTTTACTCTGCCACAGGATGCCGAATTGTTGCGTGAATTATGGGGCCGCACATTAGCGTCGCTGCCGCAGGAGCCGTGGCTGTCGCTGGATCCCACCATGTCAGTGCTGCAGCAGGTTGCGGAAGGCTATCGTTATGTACGCGGAAACGCGAAATCCACCAGCGCACTGTCGGCCCAGCGCGATTTAAAGCAGCTTGGTTTACAGGACGCGGCGCCGCGTTTTCCGTGGCAACTCTCCGGCGGGATGGCGCAGCGCGCCGCCTTTGCCGCCGCACGAGCAGGTGGCGCGGAGATACTGATTGCCGATGAACCCACCAAAGGGCTGGATGTGGCGCGTCGTGATGAGGTAGCGGCCTTACTGCGCCGGGAAGTGGCCGACGGCGGCACACTGCTCACCATCACCCACGACATCGCGCTGGCGTGCCAGTTGGGCGGTGAGGTGATCGTGATGCATAAAGGCAAGGTGATCGAGCAGGGCAGGGCGGAACAGGTGTTACATGAACCGCAGCAGCGCTATACGCGTGAATTAATCGCCGCCGATCCCACCGCCTGGCCTGCACGGCAACAAACCGTTATTGGCAGTAAACCGGTGGTGAGCGCTGAGGGCATCCGCTTGCAGCGCGGCGGTAAATCGCTCGGCGTGCCGCAAAACTTCAGGCTGCACGCCGGAGAAATCGTTGGATTACACGGTGCCAGCGGCAGCGGTAAAAGTAGCTTTGGCGATGTGCTGCTCGGCCTGCTAACGCCGCAGCATGGCAAGGTGACGCGGCATGCGGCGGTCGATGGGCTGAAATACCAGAAGATTTATCAGGATCCGTCTGCGCTGTTCCCACCGACCCGCACGCTGGCGCAAAGCCTAAACGATGTGTTGCGCCGTCATCGCATCGCCTCCACGCGGCGGGATGCGCTGATGGAGCGATTGGCGCTGTCACCAGAACTGCTGACGCGTCGTCCCGATTCACTGTCGGGCGGCGAGCTGCAGCGCTTCTCGCTGTTACGCGTGATGCTGCTGGATCCGGTATTTTTATTTGCCGATGAACCTACATCGCGTCTGGATCCGCTGGTGCAGCAGCAAACCATCCAGCTCATCACCTCGCTGGCGCGCGAGCAACAATGCGCAGTGTTGTTGGTGAGCCACGATCGCGATCTGCTGGAAAAGGCCACGCATCGTATGATCGCGATGGAGGCAGTCGCTTAACGTTCTGGCGGCTGGCTGTCGCCGTGACCGAGTGAACGCTGCATCACTACGGTATCCAGCCAGCGGCCATGTTTGAATCCCACCGATTTCATTACACCGGTGTGCTCAAAACCGAGCGCCCGATGTAATCCCAGCGATCCGGCATTCGCGCTATCGCCAACAATCGCGATGATTTGGCGAAATCCCGCCGCTTCTGCCAGCGCAATGGCTTTTTGCAACAGTGCGCGACCAATGCCTCTGCCGGTTTGCTGCTGATCGAGGTAAATCGAATCCTCCAGCGTAAAGCGATAGGCATAGCGCGGGCGATACGGCGCCAGATAGCAATAACCCAACACCTGATCATCCTCCTGCGCCACCAGCCAAAAACCGCCGCGCTGCTGCACATCCTGCACGCGATTCTGCATTTCGCTCGCCGAAGGGGGTTCAGTTTCAAAGGTCGCGGTACCGTGCAGCACATGCCAGGCGTAGATTTTCTGAATGGCAGGGGCGTGATGAGGTCGGGCGGGAATAATGTCCATATGTTCCTGATTCATAGCGGAGAAGATCACAGCATGCCACCGCGCCGCACGCGAATCATAGGATTTAATAATAGGAAATTCTGATGGCTAACCTTCTGTGCCGTAGGGTCGCCATTCATGGCGACCTGGCCTAACTCACGCTCAATTCTGCTCCGATAATTGCACCGCCATAGTATCCGCCTCTAAAGCCTCGAACACATGAGGTTCGTCGGCGGGATAGCAAATGTAGTCGCCTGGATGCAGTTCGACCGGCGCATCGCGCGGCCCCACCAACGCACGGCCACGCGCGATGATCACATGTTCCACCGAGCCCGGCGGATGCGGTTTTGATTCACGCGGCGCGCCCGGTTGGCTGGTGACCAGATAGAGATCGCGGCGTCCGCCGGGCGGGCAGCTTGCCAGCAATGCCGCCTGATAATCCGCCATCTCCGCTGAGACGATCATGCCTTCGCCACGGCGAATCACCTGCAATCGCTTCACTTCCGGCTCCATCAAACGCGCGAAAGGAATGTTTAGCGCCACACACAGCGCCCACAACGTTTCAAGGCTGGGATTGCCATTGCCCGCTTCGAGTTGCGACAGCGTAGATTTGGCGATGCCGGCGCGACGCGCCACTTCTGTCAGTGAAAGCCCCGCGCGCTGACGTTCGCGCAGTAATCCGACAGCAATAATATCAATTGGCGTGGTCAAACCTTCTCCTGTTCTTTATATCGAACGATTTGTTCGTCTTGTAAAACGATTCTGGCGCGTTCATTATAACGGCTTTCCTGTTCGATATGAGATCAAATTGTGATGCGTCTGGGTGCAGTACCGCTTGATCGCGGAGTAATAAAAGCCATTTTCCTGGTTTGTCTGGCCGATGGTATTGTCGGGCTCTCTTACGGTTCGCTGGCGGCAGCGGAAGGGTTTCCGCTGTGGGTGCCGATTGCACTATCAACGCTGGTGCTGGCGGGCGCGTCGGAATTCCTGTTTATCGGCATTGTGGCGGGCGGCGGTAGTCCGTTGACCGCAGCGGCGGCGGGTTTGCTGGTCAACGCGCGGCATCTGCCGTTTGGTATTGCGGTGAAAGATCTGGTTGGCAAAGGCAGCCGCAGCCTGCTGGGATGCCACATCATGAACGATGAAAGCGTGGTGTTTGGTATTTCCCAGCCAAAGCTGGCGCAACGTCGTGCCGCGTACTGGATTTGCGGTTTAGGTATTTTCACCATCTGGCCGCTGTCGGTCATTGGCGGTGCGGTGATCGGCCGCTTTATTCCCGATGTCTCGGCCATTGGTTTGGATGCGGTGTTCCCGGCGATCCTGATTGCCCTGATATTCCCGGCGCTGCGTCAGCGTCGTACGCTGATCCCCGCGACGCTGGGCACCACGCTGTCTGTGCTGGCGACACCGTTTGTGCCAGCGGGCATGCCGGTGCTGTTTTCACTGCTGGGATTACTGAGCTGGCGGGAGCGTAAAAATGCAAAATAATCTGATCATTGGCGGCATCGCGCTGCTGGCGGTAGGCACTTATGCGGTTCGTTTCGCCGGTTATCGCCTGGGCAGCCGCATGCAGATGTCGGATCGCGCACGCAATATGCTATCCGATGCTGCCACCGTTTTGCTGCTGGCGGTGGCCGTTACCACCGCGCTGTTTGAAGGCACGCATTTTGCCGGCGTGGCGCGCATCGCCGGCGTGCTGTTTGCGGTGTTTCTGGCCTGGCGCCGCACACCGCTAATCCTGGTGATTATCGGTGCCGCGCTAATGACCGCGTTGCTACGTTACTTCGGCGTGCCCTGATCGCGCCAGGTTTGCGCGCGTAATTCATATACCAAACTGGCGGGCGCGCCCGGAACATCGTGAACCTGGCCGTAACAGCGCAGTCCCGCCTTTTCCAGTACCTGCTGTGATGCTATATGATCCTGACGCACCGCCGCATCAATAACCGGAAGCTGGCATTCATCGAAGCCATAAGCGATAACCCTTCGTGCAAACTCGGTGGCGAAACCTTTTCCCCACGCCTCTTTCGCCAGACGATAGCCAAGATTGTTTACCGGCTTGCCAGCAAACTCGCGCACCGATAAACCACCAAATCCGATAACCTCATCCGGCTGTTCCCGCAGGCAAATTGCCCAGTTACCAAAGGGAAAGGATTGCCAGTGCGCCAGCCAGCGATTTAACACCTCCTCTGCAAAGGCTAAATCGGGAAACGGACCCGCCGGATTGAACATATTGGTAGCGGGATCGCCATAGATGGCAAACAGTCGCTGAACATCGGTTGGAGCAACCGGACGAAGAAATAAACGTGATGAAGTGAGCTGCATTGTCGTAACCTTTTGTAGCCGGATTCGGCGTTATCTTCCTGATGAGTTTTGTTACTGTGATACTCCACGGATTACTAGCATAGAGGAAAACGTATGAAACCGCGTTTAGCCCGCTGTGATGAAACGGCCGTGCTGTGGCGCATCCGAAATCTTGCCATTCGCCACGGTTGCCAAAACGTTTATCCCGCTGATGTGATCGCCGCATGGACGCCCGATGCGTTGCCGTCTGGCTACTTTGAGGCGGTAAAAAGCAATCCGTTTTATGTGGTCGAGGATGCTGAATATGGCGTGGCTGCGACCGGATTTCTTGATCTGCACAGCGGCAGCGTTGAAGCGATCTTTACGCTGCCGGCCTGTAATGGCAAAGGTTATGCCAGCGCCATCATGCAGGCAATTATCGATGAAGCGTGTCAGCGTGGTTTTACTCAATTGACGCTCGCCGCCACGCCCAACGCCAGTAGCTTCTATCAGCGCCACGGTTTTCGTGTGGTGCGTGAAGCGCTTTATCCCTCGGCGCTGGCGCAAGCCGATCTTCCTTGCGTCGAAATGGTACGTAATCTTTAAGGCTAAAATGAAAAAGAGTGCAAACAACAAGGACGGCGCGAATATGGTCATTAACTGCGTAGCGTATCGCCACGGCAAGCGCGAAGAGCATGTCGACATCGCCGATATTAGTGAAGTATTAAAAGAGGATAAATCCTTCGTCTGGATGGGTTTGTATCAACCCGAACCGGCCTTTATGCAGACGCTGCAGCAGGAGTTCAGCCTGCACGAACTGGCGATTGAAGATGCGCTGGTGGCGCATCAGCGACCGAAGATCGAGCAGTACGGCGATTCGGTATTTATCGTGGTAAAAACCGCCCACATGGACGATTTGCAGCGCATCACCTTCGGCGAAACCCACTTCTTTCTCGGCAAAAATTTCCTGATTACCGTGCGTCACGGATCATCGGAAGGCTATGCAGACATCCGCACCAAAGCCGAAAAGAACCACGCATTACTGTGTGAAGGTCCGGGTTATGCGCTCTATTGCATCCTCGATTTCATCGTTGATAACTATAGCAAAATCACCGAATCACTCAACGATCGCATTAGCGGGCTGGAACAGGGCATGTTCACCACGCGTTTTGACAGCGACGCGCTGCAAAACGTTTATCACCTGCGCCGTGAACTGCTGGCGCTGCGTAACGCCGCGCTGCCGGTGACCGAAATCTGTCAGCAGCTGGTGCGCTTCCATGAAGATATCATTCCAAAAAATCTGCGCGCCTACCTGCGTGACGTGCAGGACCACGCGCATCATGTGATGATCGATGCGGAAGATATGCGTGAAATGCTCACCAGCGCGATGCAGGTCAATCTAGCGCTGGTGTCCGTGCAGCAAAGCGAAGTGAATAAAAAGCTCGCCGGTTGGGGGGCGATCCTGATTGTGCCCACCATTATATTCAGCATGTACGGCATGAACTTCCCCGATATGCCGGAGTTGCACACGCACTTTGGCTATCCCGCGGTGGTGGGCATAACCGTCGTCATCTGCTGCGTGATGTGGTGGCGGCTGAAAAAGGCCGGTTGGTTATAACCGTTAAATGCCTGCATTTTTTTGAACAACTTGCTGCAACCCGGAGCGAAAGATGTCTTTTAATATTGGTCTGCTGCTGTTCCCCAACCTCACGCAACTCGATCTAACCGGTCCATGGGAAGTATTTGCCCGCATGCCCAACGTTAACAACTATCTGATTTGGAAAGATCGCCAGCCGGTGATGTCGGATCGAGGGCTGGCGATCGTACCCACCGTGACCTTTAACGATTGCCCGCAACTCGATTTGATCTGCATTCCCGGCGGTCCCGGACAAATTGCGCTAATGGATGATGACGAAACGCTGGATTTTGTCCGTCGCATGGCGGAGAACGCAAAGTGGGTGACTTCGGTGTGTACCGGTTCGCTGGTGTTAGGTGCTGCGGGATTGTTGCAGGGATATCGCGCAACGTCGCATTGGGGTTCGCTTGATCAACTGAGCCTGCTCGGTGCCACGCCGGTGGCGGAACGCGTGGTGCGCGACCGCAACCGCATCACTGGCGCGGGCGTCACTTCGGGCATTGATTTCGCTTTAACCATAGCGGAAGAGCTGCTTGGACGTGAAATCGCGGAAAACATCCAGCTGCAGATGGAGTACGATCCGGCGCCGCCATTCCATTCAGGTTCGCCACGCAGCGCCTTGCCGCAACGTTTGGCTGAGGCAAAAAGCCAGATGCAGGATTTTATTTCTCGGCGCCGTGCGGCGACCGAAAGTGCCGCAGCGCGGCTCAAGCGCGATTGATAAAAGCTGGCGATTTCAGCCTGAAATCGCCACTGTTTTTACCGCTTAATGTGCGCTGGCAGTAGGGCGCACCGTGATTTCACTGGTGTCCACCTCGCCAGGCTGATCGATGGCCCAACTCACCGCTTTGGCAATAGCTTCTGGCTGGAGCGCAATCTGGCGATAGCTCTTCATCGCTTCACGCGCGGTGCTATCGCTGATGGTATCTGCCAGTTCAGATTCGACTACGCCAGGATTGATCACCGTAACCCGCAGATGTTGCGACTCCTGACGCAGGCCATCGGAAATGGCGCGTACGGCGAATTTAGTCGCGCAGTAAACGGCGGCGGTCGGCGAAACGGTTAGCGCGCCAACCGAGGCGATATTGATAATGTGACCAAACTGCTGCGCCTGCATGGTCGGCAGCACCGCCGCAATGCCATACAGCACGCCGCGAATATTGACGTCCAGCATCAGATCCCATTCATCGACTTTCATTGAGCTCATGGGCGACAGCGGCATTACGCCCGCATTGTTGATCATCACATCAATACGGCCATATTTCTCCCGTGCAAAATCGACCAGCTGCTGGGTATCGGCGCGCTTTGTCACATCGGTGGCAAGATAATCTACACTCGCGCCGCCAAAGCGCAGCTCATCACACAACGCCTGCAGACGATTGGTGCGGCGCGCGCCGAGCACCAGTTGATGACCTTGCTGAGCCAGATAACGTGCAATGCCTTCGCCAATGCCGCTGCTGGCACCCGTCAAAATAATCACTTTCTTCGCTGTGTTCATGATGCATTCCTCGTTGAGTTGACGAGGCTATTGTTGATAAATCATGCAACGCGCAACAGACCGGATTGTGGCGCATCTTTGCCTGATCCTCTCGTGTGCATTGTGCAAACAGCAGCTTGATGGCTATGCTTTGCCTGAATCTCTCAGCGGAAATCACTCATGTCGCAATCCGTACAACAGCGCACCCGCGCCTTACTTAGCCAGCTGGCGCGTCAGGAAGGCTATACAGAATCACTGCTTGATAGTGTGCGCTTTATGCGTGCCGATCGGCTGTGGGCGCGCACGCCGGTGCTGTATGAGCCGAGCATCATTATTATTTGCCAGGGATCGAAACGAGCTTTCCTCGCCGACAAAATGTATCGCTATGATTCGCAGCACTATCTGGTGTTGTCAGTGCCGCTGCCGTTTTCTGCTGAGACGGAAGCCACATCAGAAGAGCCGCTGCTGGGCATCGCGATTCGTCTGGATGTTGCCATGGTGGCGCGGCTGGTGGCGCAACTGGCCAGCAGTGAAACGGCGGTATTCGATGCGCCGGCTGGCATTATCTCCACACCGATCAACGAAACGCTAGCGGAGAGCACGCTGCGTTTACTGGAAGCGTTGAGCGATCCCCTTGAAGCCAAAGTGTTGGGGCCGGCGCGCGTCGAAGAGATCTGTTTTCGCATATTGATGGGCGAGCAGGGCGGCGCTGTGCGTGCGGCGTTAACTTATCAAGGCCATTTTGGTCGTATCGCGCGGGCTTTGCAGCGCATCCATGCCGACTGGCGTCAGCCGCTGGATGTACCGCATCTGGCGAATGAAGCCGGGATGAGCGTGCCGCGCTTCCATCTGCATTTTAAAACCGTGACGCAAACCTCACCGATTCAATATTTAAAATCGCTGCGGTTGCATCAGGCGCGCTTAATGATGATCCGCGACAATCTCACCGCCGCTGGCGCAGCAGCTCGCGTCGGCTATGAAAGTGATTCGCAGTTTAATCGTGAGTTCAAACGAATGTTTGGTCGTAGTCCGGCAGAAGAGGCGCGGGAGATGAAGCGGGCGTTTGAGTTGTTACCGCCGGAGCAGCTGTCCGGCCGATTACAGGCGCATTAACTTAGCGAATGCTCATGATGGCGACGACCATAAAAATCCAGAATACCGCACAGCCGGTAAACATCAATTGCCAAACCTGGTGGCGTTGTGCGGTGAAAAGAGTAGACATACGAGCACGTAGAATCGATTGCATAGTGACCTCAAATTAAAATGTTCATAATTAAATGAGCTGAAGCAGGAAAATTCTGTCAGCGAATAAGAACATTCTGGCTTTTTTTGAGGATGAAAATCGACAAGACCGGTCTTGTTTTTTGCTTGATAAATAAACGGTAGTAATACAAAAAGCCATGAACATCAGGAAACTATTCATGGCTTAACAGAAGGAAATTCCTCATTACACGCTTCGCGTCACGCCACCATCAACGCGAATATTCTGAGCGGTAATATAGGCCGCGCCGGGCGACGCGAGAAAGGCGATAGTTGCCGCCACTTCTTCAGACGTGCCGTAACGCTGTAGTGGCACGCTATCCCGGCGTTCATCGGTTTTCGGCAAGCTGTCGATCCAGCCAGGCAGCACATTGTTGATGCGAATGTTATCGGTCGCGTAGGTATCAGCGAAGATTTTGGTGAAGGATGCCAGGCCGGCGCGGAACACCGCTGAGGTCGGGAACATATCGGTTGGCTCAAAGGTCCACGCCGACGAGATATTGATAATGCTGCCGCCGCCCTGTTTCTGCATGATTGGCGTCACCAGACGCGTGGCGCGCACCACATTCAAAAAGTAGGTTTCCATGCCGAGCTGCCATTGCGCGTCGGTTAACTCAAGAATTGGCGCGCGCGGACCATGACCGGCGCTGTTCACCAGCACATCAATGCGTCCCCAGCGCGCCAGCGTTTGATCTACCAGCTTCTGCAAATCATCAACGGATTGATTGGATCCTGTTACTCCTAAACCGCCGAGTCGCTCCGCCAGCGCTTCACCTTTGCCGGATGAAGAGAGGATTGCCACTTTGAAGCCGTTGCTCGCCAGTTTCTCCGCTGCTGCTGCACCCATGCCGCTGCCACCGGCGACGATTACTGCCACTTTTTCTACTGTCATTATTGATCTTCCTGTTAATTAAAAATCGATTAAATCCAGTATAAAAGGTAATTTCGGCAGCAGAGAGTCAGTCTGTTTGCCAATTGACGATAGGAAAACTACAGGATGAGCCAGGGATTCAGCGAGCTGCCGCCGCTTAATGCGTTGAAAGTGTTTGAAGCGGTGACGCGCCATTTGAATTTTCGCCTGGCGGCGGAAGAGTTAGGTGTGACGCAGGGTGCGGTGGCGCAGCAAATTCGCGGTCTGGAAGCCAGCCTTGGGTTGAAATTGTTTGATCGATTGCCGCGCACGCTGGCGCTGACCGGCGCGGGTGCAGGTTATGCAGTCAGTATTCGTCAGGCGTTTGAACTGATCGATGAAGCCACGCGCACGCTGCGTCCGGAACCGAATCGCTTAACGTTGAGCGTAACGCCCACCTTTGCCAGCCGCTGGATGCTGCCGCGCTTACCGGGTTTTACCGCCGCGTGGCCGGATATCGATCTGCGCGTGTTGGCTTCTGAGCGGCTGGTGCAGTTTCATCATGAAGGCGTTGATTTAGCAGTGCGCTACGGCAGGCCGCCGTTTGGCGCGGGTCTGGATGCCACTTTGCTGTTTAGCCAAACGGTCTTAGCGGTGGTGAGTCCTGCGCTGTTAGCCGAGCTTGGCGCTCCGGCTGCAAGCGACAACTGTCAGCGCTACGCCTTGTTGCACGATGGTCACCATCTGTGGCCAGCATTTCTCGCGTTTACCTTCCCGAATTTATCGCTGCATCATCAGCATCACCTGCGTTTCAATCAAACCGCGCTGGCATTGGAAGCGGCGATCAGCGGGCAGGGCATTGCGCTTACCAGCCCGCATTTCGTGCAGAACGATCTGGCCAGCGGACGTTTGGTGCCGGCGTTTACGCAGCAAATGATGATGGATGCCGGTTGGTATCTGGTGTGGCCGCGCCGTCCGCGCGAGCAAGCGCCAGTGATGGCGGTGCGCGATTGGCTTTTAGCGCAGGTTAGCGGCTGATATTTGTTCAGCAACGAAATCAGTAAAACTGATGATCCGCACAGGATCATGAATGTTATAACTGCTTAATAATGCAGACGTGGGGTTTTATCCTGTAAAGGCAGTGAATTAGCAAAATATCGCGAAAATTCAGCAAGTAAAGCAACAGATTGCGCGTTGCATTCTGTCGGATGCTGTGAATAAATACGGAGTCAATTTTAATAAAAATGCCATTAAGGCCAGGCTCGCGCCTGAAAAAGATCATTGCATATGACCGACCATAAAGATGTTTTAGCCAGGGACATCAGCGCCAAAAGCGAAAGCATGCAGGCGCATCTCATCGCCATCCGCCGTGACATTCACGCGCATCCGGAGCTGGGTTTTGACACCGTTCGCACCGCCCACATCGTTGAGCAGGAACTGCTGCGCCTGAGTCTGACGCCGAAAACCGGCGTCGGCAGAACCGGCGTGATGGTAGATATTGTCGGCGCGCATCCCGGTAAAACCGTGCTGTTACGCGCAGATATGGATGCGTTGCCAATCCACGAACAAACCGGCTTGCCTTTCAGCAGCCAGTATCCCGGCAAAATGCACGCCTGCGGTCACGATATTCACACCGCGACGCTGCTCGGCGTGGCGGCGATTGTGCCGCACTACCGCGCGCAGCTGCATGGCACCTTGCGTTTGATTTTCCAGCCTGCGGAAGAGACGCCCGATAGCGGGGCCGAAGCGATGATCGCTGATGGCGCGGCAGATGGCGTCGATCTGGCCATCACGCTGCACAACAAACCAGAACTGGCCGCCGGTGAAATCGGCTTAACGCGCGGCGCCAGCACCGCTTCCAGCGATGAGTTTGATGTGGTGGTGCACGGTAAATCAACGCACGCCGCCCGTCCGCACATTGGAACCGATCCGATCATTGCCGCTGTCAATCTGGTCAGCCAGCTGCAAACCATTATTTCGCGCGAGCTCGATCCCGCCAACTCGGCGGTGCTAACCATCGGCCACATTCATGGCGGCAGCACGCACAACATCATTTCCGATAGCTGCCTGATTCAGGGCACGGTACGCGCCAAATCACCGGCGGCGCGTGCGCATATCGAAGACGCGTTTAAACGTATCTGCGCGGGCGTCGCGCTGTCGCTGAATGTGCGCGTTGAGGTGAATTATCAGCGCGGTGTACCGCCGTTGATGAACGACGATGCGCTGATTGATGCGCTGGAACCGATTTTGTCGCATCAGTTTGGTAAAGCGATTATCGCCAAACCGAGCGCCAGCTTTGGCGCCGAAGATTTCTCGCTGTTTACCGAGCGCGCTCCCGGTTGCCAGATCCACATTGGATCCGGCGCACCGGGACGCGACGACCATCTGCACAATTCGGATTACCAACCCGACGAGCGCAGTATCCATGCCGGCACGCAGGCATTAGCCCGTTTAGCCATTGATTTACTCTCAAAATAACGAACTTCGAGGTTTTATGATGATGCGTAAAGGACTGTTTACCGCTTCTGTGGGCATGCTGCTGATTGCCTCTTCTGCTCTGGTGCAGGCAAAAGATTTTGGCACGCTGAAATTCGCCACTGAGGCCGCTTATCCGCCGTTTAACCAATCTACGCCGAACGGCAAAATCGTCGGTTATGAGCCGGATATGGTGGCTGAAATCGCTAAACGAGCCGGTTTCAAATACGAAATCGTGGCGCAGAAATGGTCCGGTATGATTCCGGGTTTGGTAGACGGCAAATATGATGCGGTGATCGATGCCGTGACCGTCACGCCGAAGCGTGAAGAAGTGGTGGATTTCTCACGCCAGTACACCGTCAGCGTTTCAGGTTTCGTCACCCTGAAGGGCAGCGCAGTTGATACCTTGCCCGGCAATGGCGAAGTGGTGCTGGCGGATGACGAAGCCGCGATGACCAAATCTATCGATGCGCTGAAAGCCAAATTCAAGGGCAAAACCATCGCGGTGCAGGTTGCCACCATTCAGGCGGACTTCCTCAACAAATATCTGGCGGATGTGGCAACCATTCGCACGTATCAGGCCGGTCCGGAAACCTTCGCCGATCTGCTGAACGGCCGCGTTGATGCGGTGATGGCGTCACGCACCAACCTGAATGCCTATGTGAAAAAGCATGCGGATACGGTGAACAGCACCGGTTACGGTTTCTCGGGCGGCGTGCTGGGCCAGGGTTCCGCCATTGCGATTCAGAAAAACAATCCGGAGCTGAAAGAGGCGCTGGATAGCGCGTTAAATTCAATGATCAAAGATGGCACGCTGAAGCAGCTGTCTGAAAAATGGTTCGGCGAAAACGTCGCACCTAAAGAGTAATTCCAGGCGCTTATGGCTATTGATTGGCAAATCTTAGGTTTTGGTGACGAAGGTTGGGGCGGCGTGTTGCTTAACGCCGCCACGGTGACCGTCACCGTTTCATTGTGTGCATGGCTGCTGGGCGCAATCCTCGGCAGCCTGTTGTGTTGGATGCAGATTGGTGGAAGGCGCTGGCAGCAGCGCCTCGCCAACGGCTACATCACGCTGTTTCGTGGTGTGCCGGAGCTGCTAGTGATCTACCTGTTCTATTTTGGTGGACGTCAGGTGGTGTCGTTTGTCGGGGAAAGTCTAGGCCTGCAAGGACCGTTTGATGTGAACGGCTTTGTCGCCGGCGCGATTGCCATCGGCCTGATCTCCGGCGCATATCAAAGTAGCGTGTTCCGCGGTGCGTTCTATGCAATCCCGAAAGGCACGCTGGAAGCTGCAACGGTAACGGGCATGGGCCGTTTGATGCTGTTCCGCCGCATGATTGTGCCGCAGGCGCTGAAAACCGCGCTGCCGGGCATGGGCAATCAGTGGCAATCGGTGATCAAGGAGTCGGCGCTGGTTTCGGTCACCGGTTTGGTGGAAACCATGAACCAGATCTCCACCGCCTCCAACTCGACGCAAATGCCGTTCTTCTTCTACAGCGTTGGCGCGGTGATCTACCTGATCATCACCACCTGTTCCGATTTTGTTTTCCGCTATGTGGAAAAAGTGGCCATGCGCGGGCAACAACGCGCGCGGTTGTAAGGAGCCACGATGGATGTCACTTTCCTGCAGCACACCTTAGCTGCACTGCTGCGCGGCCTGCCGCTGACGCTGAATCTGGCGCTGTTATCGCTGTTAGGCGGCGGCGTATTGGCGCTGCTGCTCAATCTACTGCGGCAGAACCGCTTTGGTAGCTACGTTACGCGCTTTTATGTCTGGGTGTTTCGCGGCACGCCGCTGCTGATTCAGATCTTCATGATCTATTACGGCCTTGGTAGCTTGCCGGCGGTGCGCGAAAGCGTGCTGTGGCCGCTGCTGCGCGATCCTTACTGGTGCGGTTTGATTGCATTAATTCTTAACGATGCGGCTTACACCTCGGAGATTCTGCGCGGCGGGCTAAACGCAGTGAGCGTGCAGTCGCTGGAAGCCGCCAAAGTGAGCGGCATGTCGCGCTTCACCACGCTGCGCCGCATTACGCTGCCGCTGGCGGTGCGTCAGGCATTACCGGCTTACAGCAATGAAATTATCTCGATGATCAAATCGACCTCGCTGGTCAGCACCATCAGTTTGATGGAGATGACCGGCATCGCGGATTCAATCGTCTCTGAGACCTTTCGCGCGCTGGAGGTGTTTATCAGCGCGGCGATAATCTATCTGCTACTGACCGTGATGGTGAGTAAAGCGGTGGCGCTGCTGGAGCGCCGTTTGTCCCCTTATCACGTTGGAGCACGTCCATGAGTAAACCCACTATCGCCCTGAGTCATCTCAGAAAAAGTTATAGCGGGCACGAAGTGCTGCACGATATCAGCCTGACGGCGCAGGATGGCGACGTGATTTCGCTGATTGGTGCCAGCGGCTCCGGCAAAAGTACCTTATTGCGCTGCATTCCGTTTTTAGAAGTGCCACAGGGCGGGGAAATTGCGGTGGGTGACGAAGTGGTCACTATCGATAATCCCGATGAGAAGCTAAGCCGAGAGCAGCAGCGCCGTATCAAGCTGATGCGTATGCAGCTCGGATTTGTCTTCCAGAGTTTCAACCTGTGGCCGCACAAAACCGTTCTGCAAAACATCATCGAAGCGCCGATTCATGTGCAGAAGCGCAGCATTAAAGAGGCGATTGAAGAGGCCGAAGCGCTGCTGCAAAAAGTGGGTTTGTACGAAAAGCGTAACGCGTGGCCATCGCAACTTTCGGGTGGTCAGCAACAGCGCGTGGCGATTGCCCGTGCGCTGGCGCAGCAGCCGAAAGCGATTCTGTTTGATGAGCCGACTTCCGCGCTTGACCCCGAGCTGGTGGGCGAAGTGTTGCGCGTGATTCGCAGCCTGGCGGAAGAGGGGCGCACCATGATCATCGTCACGCACGAAATGGGCTTCGCACGCGATGTCTCGAACAAAGCGGTGTTTTTGCATCAGGGCAAGATTGAAGAAGCCGGTTCGCCGCAGCAAGTGTTCAGCGATCCCATCTCCGCGCGCTGTCGCGCGTTTGTGAGCAGTCACTTAAATCGGAATAGTTAATAACAGCATCCTTTCTGTTTGCACCAGCTCCATGACGAGCTGGTGCACCTTATGTGTTCCCTTAATTTCCTCGTAATTAACGCCATTACTGTTGCATCTGTTGGTCCGAATCGCAGCGACCGCGCGCCAGGCACACTTCTGAAAACACGAGCCGACCGGGAAAAGTCGTTGAATCCCAATACGGCGCGGGTTACAACGTTTGACTTTAGTTAGGCCTCCTTCGATGGAGTATTTCTTTACTGCATAACCACGGAACTCTATGCCGCACACTTACCGACCATGGATGAAAAGGTATTGGCTGGTCTGGCTACTGTTAACGCTGATCACCTTGATAGCGTTATTTGCCGATCAAATTTTGCAGCAGCAGCGCGTCAGCGAGGCGCAATTTAATCAACAATTTAATCGCCTCGCCGCCTACCAAACGCAAAACGAAACGCTGCTGCCGCTGCTGAATGGCGATGAAGAACTCGCTGCTTTGCAGAGCAAATTCCCGCAGCTTGTCCTGCTGGAACACACCGTAAATCGTCCGTTAACCGCGCCACGTATTGAGGAGATCAGCGGCGGGCGCTATTGGCTCTACAATCCTTACCGCCAGATTCGCATGCTGATTGATTTGCATTTTGCCCTGCAAACCTCGGATGTAGCGCTGGCGCTGGCTTTTCATATCCACGCACCGCCCGCCATGCAGACAGCGAACTATTCGGACACCGCGCGCTGGCAATGGCAGCGGCCGTTCATCAATCACTATCAGCCATTCCTGCTGAAAGGTAGCGCCAATCCTGACTGGCGTGCGCTGCATGCACTGCCATTTTCCCTGGCGCTGCTGCTGTGGCTGGTTATTGGTGGATTGGGCTGGTGGCTGCTGCGTCACTGGCGTCAGCATGTGGAGATGCGTCTGCGCGCCGACTATTTCCAGCGTACCCGACGTGAAGCGCTGGGCGAGTTTACCGCTGGCATCATTCATGAAATCAATCAGCCGCTGACGGCCATCAACACCTGGCTGCACAGCAGTCAGCTGCTGCTGAAACAGGGCAAGTACGAGAATCTGCCGCAGGCGCTCACTGCGATGAACCTGCAAACCGAGCGCCTCGCGGCGTTGCTGCAACGCTTTCGCGACATCGTGAGCGAACGTCCGGTGGCGATGACCGCCGTGAATCCTGAAGCCGTCTGGCGGCGCGTGACGGTGCTGCTGCAACAGGAACTGGATGATGGCGATGTCATGTTGCGTCAGCAGTGGCAGCACGGTCAGGCAAAGGTATTGAGCGATCCCCAATGGCTGGAACAGGTGTTCCACAACCTGTTGCAAAACGCCATCCACATGCAGCAAGGACGTCCCGATGCGTGGGTGAACATTGCATCTGAGCATATTCCTCACGGCATCAAAATCATCATTAGCGATAACGGCCCCGGCTTCTCGGCGGAAGGATTAGCGCAGGCTTGCATGCCGTTTTACAGCTCGCGCGCCAACAGCATGGGATTAGGCATGACGCTGGTCGAGAGCCTGATGTTACGCATGAACGGCCAGCTGCGGCTGGCAAATCGCGCTGCAGGTGGCGCGGAGATTACCTTAATTTTCCAACTGGCGGAGTAACGGAATGGTCGCAAAGGTTTGGTTAGTGGATGATGATTTATCCGTGCGTGAATCGCTCGGTTTTCTGCTTAAGACGCTGGATTACGACGTGGCAGATTTTGCCGATTTGGCCGCATTTGAAGCGGCAACGCAGGCGCAGCAGCCGCTGCGCGGCTGCTTGCTGTTGGATGTGCGCATGCCGGGCATTAGCGGTCTGAGCTGGCTGGCGGAGCAGGGCGATCGCCATCCGTTGCTGCCGGTGATCATCATGACCGGTCACGGCACCATTGATGCCTGTCGTCGCGCATTTCGTCAGGGCGCGTTCGAGTTCTATACCAAGCCGCTGGACATAGAACCGCTATTAGAAACCATTCATCTGGCATTCAATGAAAGTGAACAGCGAGCCGATCGCTGGCAGTCGCAGCAGGGTTTGCAGGCGCGGTTTGCGCTGTTATCGGCGCGTGAAAATGAAGTGATGCAGTTGATAATTGCCGGGCAAACCAGTAAAGAGATCGCGCGTGATTTATCACTTTCGCCGCGCACCGTGGAAGCGCATCGCGCAGCGGTGTTTGCCAAGCTGGAGCTCAATAATCTCGCACAGTTGATTCACGCCTGGCAGCAGTTGAACCAGGTATAACTACCAGGCCGAACGAGTAATCGTCCGAATATTTCTTTTGCCCGCCGCGCTTTACAGTGTCACTCACTATTAAACAGGAGTGACACATGAACATCCGCCTTTCTCTGATTGCCGCTGCGGCGGCCTTTGTATCCTTCGGCAGCCACGCTGCATTAACCGAATCCAACCTGTCACTGGCTGACGCACAGAAGCTGGCGAGCGCCGCGATTCAGTCGTGTGCGGCGAAAAACTACAACGTCACGGTAACCGTGGTGGATCGTGCTGGTGTAGTGAAAGCGGTGCAGCGCATGGATAACGCCGGTCCGCACACCGTTGAAGCCAGCCAGATGAAAGCCTACACCGCGCTGAGCACCAAAAACCCGAGCGGTAAAGTGATGGAAGCCGCGCAGAATAATGCTGGTGCGCAGAACATGCGTGATATCCCAGGCTTCCTGCTGCTGGCGGGCGGTGTACCGGTGAAAAGCGGCGATCAGGTGATTGGCGCAATCGGCATCGGCGGCGCACCAGGCGGCCATCTGGATGAAGCCTGCGCGATGGATGCGCTGAAAGTCATGTAGGGTCGCCATTCATGGCGACCAGGTGCGCATAAATGCGCACCCTACGAAAACCTCGCGCGATCTGGTTACATGCGGCGCGACAGTGCAAAACAGATCAGCGGCATCGGCAAGGTAAACAGCAGCAGCAACCAAAGCAGCACATACACTGCATCAATGCCGTTATTTTGCAGATTGTTATACAGCTGAACCGGCATGCCCTGTGGGAAATAAGCGAAGATCATCACGATGCCAAACTCGCCCATGGCACGCGCCCACGCCAGTGCGCTGGCCGTTGCCAGTCCCGGCGCGGCAAGCGGAATCGACAAACGCCAGAAACGTTGCCACGGCGATGCACCCAACGTGCGGCCCGCTTCCAGAATATCCTTCGGCACAGCGGCAAACGCGGAACGCGCGGTGGTGACGAAGTAGGGCAACGCACCGTACCATTGCGCGAGAATAAACGCGGCCGGATTGTTGACCAGCGTCCAGCCAAACTTCCCCAACAACTCGCCCGGCAAACTATACGGCCCGTAAGCGCTCACCAACAAAATCCCCATTGCCAGCGGCGGCGTCAGCAACGGGATCATCACCAGCAGTTCGACAATCAACCGTGCCTGACCGCGTGCCTGCGACAGCCACCACGCCAGCGGCAATCCACTGACAAAAATCAGCAACAGCGCGATCACCCCCAAACCTAGCGACGTGGCGATAGCATTGCCATCGCCCCACGCCAGCTGCAGATGCTGCCAGTTGGTGACGCCAATCAGCGTGAGAAAAGGCACCGCCAGCAACAATAATGCCGGTAGTGACAGCCACAGCGCGGTGGCGTGACGGGTTTTCATTAGCGGTAGATCGAACTGCCTTTCGGCGCGGCATAGCCATTCTGTTTAAACAGCGCCTGACCCGGCTGACTCAGCATAAAATCAACAAAGGCTTTGCCAGTTGCGGCGCCGTGCGGGGCGTTTTTCAACACCGCGGCATAGTAAACCAGCGGCTGGGTGTGCAGCACTTTGTCGTTGCCCGTGCTGTCTTTCACGCTGAAACTCACCGTGTCGTACCACTGTTTTGCCATCGCCGGATTGCTCAGATTAATCTCTTCGGGCAGTGCCACATACGGCAGATGCGCGGAGATCACTTCGCTCTCGTAACCTGCTGCAGCATCAACCTGGCCGCTCTCCAGCCGCGTCAGCAGGCCGCCCTCCAGATGGGTTTGCGCCGAATTTTGATAGCCGCCCATAATTTTGTAGGCGATGCCCGGCTGCTGATAATACTTCTCTGCCAGCAACAGGGTAAAGATGATGTTTTGACCTTTCGGATCGTTGATCGGATCGGTGCGACCAAACTTAATGCCCGGCGTTGCCAGCACATTTAACCAGCTGGCATCGCTGCCTTTGGCCTGCGCGAACTGCTGCGCGTATTTTCCTTTCGGGCTGTACGCCACCACCATGCTGGTACTCGCCACCGGAATCGCATCATCAATCAATCCGGCGTCTTTCAGGATCTGCATCGGCCCCGGCGTGATTGAAACAAACACATCGGCGGTGATTTTCTTGCTCGCCAGCAAACGCGCCATGCCATAAGCGCCCTGACCCTGGCCTTCATACCTGCCGTTATTTTGTTTAGCAAAGGCTGGACCTAATGATTGGTCCATCACTTTGCCCATGGAACCGGCATAAGTTACGCGGATATCGGAATCCGCTTGTGCATGCCAGCTAACGCCCGCGCTGGCAGTCAGCAGCAGCGCGGTGAGGTGAGTAAATCGCATTCACTTTCTCGCTATATAATTAGGTAGATAGCGATTATCGAAATTGAAATAAGCAGCGCAAGCGAAAATCTATTGCGAAATCATACTAAAGGCCCGCCGCAACGGGCCGAAGCGTTAAGCGAGGATGCGTTTCGCCCAGGATTCGATCTCGTCGCCGCTGCCGATATCCAGCTGTACCAAACCGTTGGTGATGAAGGTTGGTGAAACGTGGATACCGTTTTGCCGCGAGTATTTGCTGTGCCATTTAATCTCATTCTGCAGCTCGGCACGCAGGAAGGGTTCGCGCGCGTTAACGCCGCTGTATTGCTCCAGACGATCGAGAATCTGATGCGGCGTGGCATCCATATTCGGGCCGTGGCTGTGATCGGTAAACTCGAACTCTTCACGATGATCGGCCACCGCTTGCAGCACCTTTTTGGCCGCTGCTTTGCCTTCCGGCAAGGTTGAGGCGGCAAGGATGTAGCGCACAATCACGCCGGAATACATATGCCACGGCTGTGATTGCAAACGGATTTTTAACGTCATCTTCTCTTCGCCCACCAGTTGCAGCAGCGCGTCTAGCTTGTTGAATGCGCGCACGGAGAACGGGCAGGTAGGTTCCAGAAACACTTCGAACACTTTTGGGCCGTGGCCCCAAACCAGCGGATCGGCGTGTAATGCGGTGGATTGGCTCATGGTAATTCCCTGTTGCAGCGATAAAAGTTGCCTTACTTTGGCAAAGCCCTGGACGGACAGCCAGCGCGGGCTTGTGCTTTTTTGTTACAAGGCCATTCGATTGCTGCAAATGTAGCGAAAGAAAAATCGTTTTATAGATCCGCGAGCTACAAGAAACTCAGCCTGCAACCGCCTTGCACAGAAAATAAGCGGCTATAGTTAATCCTGTTTCAATCTTCTGACTTGTAGCATTTTTGATTCATTTGCCTGGAGCCAAACGTCAAGAGCATCGAGGTTCAATGTGTTTGCCAATCTCTCCTGGAAAATCATTCATCAGGTTCTCAATGAAACCATTGCCGAGTTAATGGATGAACACCAAACGCTGGACGTTCCCACTTTGCGCGAGCGGCTGCTGGAGATGGCGGAAAGCGAATCCGATGAACTTATGGTGTTGTGTTACTGGCAAGCGAGCAAAGTGCTGACGCGCTTGCCGCCCACGGTGACCGCCAGCCAACTGATTGAAGAGGCGCGCGTCGCGTACCGCACGCCGCTTAATCACGATCCGCTTTAACCCTTGATGCTTTTCAGCGTTTTAATCGCGTTAAAGCGGCTAAGTGACGGATTAATGGTCAAGAGCGGGAAACACGCTCTGCTAGACTTGCCCTGTCAAAAACGTGGATACAGAGGACAGTAATGAAAATCAAAAGTTATGCCGCCTTGAACGCGGGTGAAGCGCTGGTGCCTCATGAGTATGAAGCCGGTGAACTGGCTGCTGAAGAGGTGCAGGTTGAGGTCGATTACTGCGGTGTTTGTCACTCAGATTTGTCGATGATTGATAACGAGTGGGGCATCTCCTCGTTCCCGGTGATTGCCGGCCACGAAGTAATTGGTCGCATCAGCGCGTTAGGCGACGCGGCGCAGAATAAAGGCTTGAAAGTGGGCCAGCGCGTGGGCATCGGCTGGACGGCGAAAAGCTGCCAGCACTGTAATGCCTGTATCAATGGCGAGCACGTTAACTGTGAAAACGGTTCGGTGCCAACCATCATGAACAAAGGCGGTTTTGCCAGCCATCTGCGCGCCGACTGGCAATGGGTGATCCCGCTGCCGGAAGCGATGGATTACACCTCGGCGGGTCCGCTGCTGTGTGGCGGCATCACCGTGTTTAAACCGCTGTTAATGCATCATGTCACCGCCACCAGCCGTGTCGGCGTGATCGGCATCGGCGGCCTGGGCCACATGGCGATTAAATTGCTGCGTGCGATGGGTGCCGAAGTGACGGCATTCAGCTCCAACGCCAGCAAAACCGAGTCAATCAAAGCGATGGGCGCGGACCGCGTAGTTAACAGCCGCGACCCGCAGGCGCTGAATGCGCTGGCCGGTCAGTTTGATTTGATCATCAGCACAGTGGCGGTGGATCTCGACTGGGCACCGTACTTCCAGGCGCTGGCTCCGCACGGTAAATTCCACACCGTCGGCGCAGTAATGAAGCCGTTTGAAGTGCCGGCGTTCAGCCTGATTATGGGCGATCGCGCGGTGACCGGTTCCTCTACCGGTTCGCCAGGCCAGCTACGTTCACTGATGAAACTGGCATCGCGTGCGGATATCGCACCGCAGGTGGAAGAGTTCCCGATGTCTAAAATCAATGAAGCGCTGGAGCACGTACGCGCGGGTAAAGCCAATTACCGCGTGGTGTTGAAAGCTGATTTCTGATTTTTCGCCATGATTAAAACGGTGCATAAGACCATGCACCGTTTATCCAACAACACACCACTCGCGGGACATTCTGCAATTTGTTTCGCGATTAACCGCAAGAGTTCTATTCGGTTTATCATTGCTTAATGGGTAATGAAATTTTCCGGTGTATCAGTATCACGGTGATGAAAAATTGCATCAGAATTTAAAATGAATGAATTTACCCTAAAATATCAATATTATTTTTATTTATGCCAAGTGCTGACATTTTATCTTCTGTAAAGCACAATATGTCATATGGCCCATACTGACATATTATGTAATTTGGTGATATTTCTTTTATTTGGCTAATAATCACGCTCAGGTCAGATTTCAAAACTTCTATTTGCAATACTGGTAGGCTATGTCCAATGGTTTTTTTTGCCCCAGTTAAAACCTGGGATTCCATACCCTCAACATCTATTTTTATGAAGCAAACTTTCTCAAAACTAAAATCATCAATTTTTACTTGTTGAACAACTTCATGAGATGTAGATCTCTTTTGGTGAAGTTCTTCATTTTGAGAGTCTCCAAATTCGATGCTTCCAAAATTCATAAGCTGACTATAATCAAATTTTGGTATCGGAATGTCTTCATGAGAATCCCCAACGCAGTTATGATGTACAAATAGGTTTTCAATGCTATTTAATACGGTCGAACCACAAATCATATATGCCAGAATTCGCTGCCCCTCAAAGGCGTGAACTGCTCCTCCTTTTTCTTTTAAGGTTTTGGCACAACTTAATGCATAGGCACCAAAATTTGCACCAATATCAAGCATTACGCTTCCTTCACCCGCTAAGTAACATATCTTTTGTGCCACATCAATTTGCTGATAGTCTAACGCCGCACCTGTTTTTACAATGGCATTAGTTTGATTTATATCAAATCTGTTGATCAGCATATCGCCATGAATTGTTGGTACTTTTATAGTATAGGACGGTGCCATTTCATCTCTCTCAAAAATTGTTATCCTTACTAAGATAGCGGCACAACAGTAGAAAACTTAAATGTAAATATTTTTGCAAGATAGTAATTCAATCTCGGCATAATTACGTTGGGATTTAATTATTGCCTGTAGAACAAAATTGATGGTTTTCGCATTCAATAAAAACAGCATTCACTCACTTAATCCCCTGATCAATCAGCATTATATGACGTAATGCTTTGGTAAACTGCTGTCGTCAAATCAAACTCACCGAGGACAGCGATGAAGATTTCCAGCTATGCCGCTCTGCAAGCGGGTGAGGCGCTGGTGCCTTACGAATACGATGCCGGTCCACTGGCCGCGGAAGATGTACAGGTTGAGGTGGATTATTGCGGCGTCTGCCATTCCGATTTGTCGATGATTGATAACGAATGGGGCGGCTCGCGCTATCCCTTAATTGCCGGCCATGAAGTGATTGGTCGCGTCGTCGCGCTGGGTGATACGTCGCAGAATAAAGGGCTGAAAGTCGGGCAGCGCGTGGGCATTGGCTGGACGGCGAAAAGCTGCCATCACTGCGATGCATGTATCGAAGGCGTTAAGGTCAACTGCGAAAACGGAAAAACCTCCACCATCAATAATAACGGCGGGTTTGCCAGCCACTTGCGCGCCAACTGGCAATGGGTGATTCCGTTGCCGGACGCGATGGATATCGCCACCTCCGGACCGCTGCTATGCGGCAGTATCACCGTGTTCAAGCCGCTGCTGATGCATAATATCTCGGCCACTAGCCGCGTGGGCGTCACGGCATTGGCGGATTGGGGCATATGGCGATCAAACTGTTGCGGGCCATGGGCGCGCACGTAACCGCATTCAGTTCTTCTGCGGCGAAAACCGATTCGATTAAAGCGATGGGTGCCGATCGCGTAGTCAACAGCCGCGATCCGCAGGCGCTTAGTGCGCTGGTGGGGCAGTTTGATTTGATTTTCAGCACCGTGGCGGTGGATTTGGACTGGAAGCCGTATTATCAGGCGCTGGCGCGCAAAGGCACGTTCCACACCGTTGGCGCGGTGATGAAACCGTTTGAAGTGCCGGCGTTCAGTTTGATTGTCGGCGATCGCTCGTTAACCGGATCGTCTACTGGTTCACCGGCACAGCAGCGCGCCTTGCTGAAACTGGCATCGCGCAGCGATATCGCGCCGCAGGTGGAAGAGTTCCCGATGTCGCAGGTAAATGACGCGCTGGAACATCTGCGCGCCGGGAAAGCCAATTATCACGTGGTGTTGAAGGCCGATTTTTAAGGACGGTGCGGTTGGTAATAAGGTCGCCATGAATGGCGACCCTACGCGCTCTTATCCCCGATCATCCTTTTCGCCGAGGAAGAAGTACCACAGCGGAATCGACGTCAACGCGGTAAATACCGTGGTATACAACGCAATCATAAAGCCCTGCGTGATGTACATGGTCAGCGACCAATGGCTGAACGGAATGCCATATTGATCGATAACGCCGCCGATAATCGCATTGCTCATCACCGTGCCGACAATCAGCGCCAGGATAAACAAACCGCGCAGAAAGTAGCGCATCTCTTTACGCTTCACGGCAAATCGCGCGCGAATAATGCCCAGCGGAGATTGCTGTGAAGCCAACAGCGCGGCTTCATCGAGCGGTGCGCGTTGCTGTTTGCGCCAGCGCAGGATGTCCAGCAGCAGGAACGCCAGCAAACTCGCGCCCATCACCGGCAGCGCATAACCCAGCGCCAGCGCCACCAATAACCAGGCGACTTTGGCGTAATGCGGTAACGCCATCCAGGTTTCGGTCAGGGTTTGTGCCGGATTCGCGTCGACATCTTTTGGCCGACGAATCCACCACATACGATAGCCGAACACGATCATGCTGCATAAACCGAGGCCAAAGAACGCCAGCAGCAGCTGATTAGGCAAACCAAACAACACGCCCATATGCGCATCCACGCCCCAGCGCGTCAGCTTCGCCACCAGCGGGAAACTGGCAAAGTAGACGTGATCCACCACGCTAAAATCCTGCGGATTTACTGACACCGCATCGACTCGCGTAGGCCAGCTGCGATCGATCTCCGTCACCGCCCACGCTTTATCTGCGCTTTTCGGCTGACGCAGTTCGAGCTTCGCCGCGCTCAGTCCATCCTGACGCGCCGCATTCAGCACGCGATCCCAGTCGGCATCGGCGGCGTTATTGCGCGCCGGTTTGGCGGGCGCTGCCGTTGGTTTGGTCATCGAAGACATCGGCATACTCATGCCCGACATATCCCTATCCGGCATGTGATCGGCGTGCGGATCGGCCGGTGCAGCAGGCGCATCGCTGTTGAGCGAGGTATTCACCTGTGGCGTCAGCCAGTTCAGTTCGGTACGCATGCGATCGATATTGCCGCCCGCCCACTGCGACCACGTCAGGCCGGTCACCGAGAAGAACACCAAACCGATTGCCAGCGTCAGACCGAGCGTAATGTGCCAGTGGCGGCTGAAGGCAAAACCGCTGCGCGGCTGTTTCAGCTTACGTTTCGGACGCGTTCCCAGCCACAGCACCACGCCGCCCAGTGCTGCCACCCACAGCCATGACGCCGCCAGTTCACTGTAATTACGACCGAAATCGCCGAGCAGCAAACTGCTGTGCAGTAAGTCGATGGTGGTGCGCAGCGGCAACACGCCGCTGGTGCCGTAAACCGGCATATCGCCTTTCACTTTCAGGCTGTAGGGATCGATAAACACCGCGCGCGACAGTGACGCACCGAGTGTGGCGTCGCTGAACTGCACGCGCGTGGTATCCGTTGCGCCCGGCGCAGGACGCACCGCGTAGATGTGCTGATTTTCGCCCGCATAGGCGCGTGCCGCGCTGATTTGTGCGGACAGCGGCTGCGCGTTGCCTTGAGGTTCGGCGGTTAGCGCATCGGCATAAATCAGGTTTTCCAGCTGGGGCGTCAACACATAAAGCGTGCCGCTGAGCGCCGCAACAAAGATGAACGGGGCGACAAACAGACCAATATAAAAATGTAAGCGACGTAGCAAATTAAGCACCGCGCCGCGCGGTGCTGCAGAGTGAGCAGCAGACAAAGCCGTCTTCCTTCCAAAAAGAAATTGTCTTAGCACATCGCTCAAGCTGAGCGTGCGCTGCAATAAATGAGGTCAGCAGGAAAGCGGTGCAGGCGGGGCGCGCGGACGATGAATGCTGCTAACGCGACGCACAATCGGCGCAACCACGTGGGGCAGCGGCGGGGCGCGCGAGATCACCATGATCAGCCAGATAAACGGAATAAACACCCACATCAGGAGCGGGACATGCACCAGCAGATCACAATAGCCACAGGCAAACTCGCCGTCGTCCATCATGTGGTGGCTCATGCCGGGCATCGGCATATCCGCCATCATCATTTCATGATGGCTCATTGAGATATCCATCATGCTGTGCTGCGGCATCGCCAGCAGCTGGCTTTGACGCTCCATCAACGTTTTCGACACAATCGGCGCGACGAACAGCAGCAGCACCGCCACAATGGCGACGCAGGCAGTCAAACGCTGGCGGAAGTGGTGTGTAAACGTCATGGTTGCTAGTGGATGATTCCGTAAATGAGGCGGAAGTGTAACGCGATTGACGTTGATGGGTTAAAAAAATAGAGGCTATTTAAGAAAAAATTCGCACCTTTTGAAAATAGTCACTTAAAGAGATGCGGCTGTTAACGTAAATGCAACCTGATAAAAACAGAGAGGAAACATAAGGGTAAGCATGTGGCAGTGAATGACGTTTATTGCGTGATGCAGGTTAATGTGGGGCGGTCGCCATGAATGGCGACCCTACAGGTATTTTGCGGGTTTTTCGTAGGGTGCGCATTCATGCGCACCTGGATACAGCGGCAATCTATTGCGCGATAAATCGCGCCGCTACGGCTTGTGCGGTGGTGGAAATCCGTAGTTCCCGGGCGCTTTAGAATATTGATCTTCCCAATCGCTCGGTGAGTTTTTCCAGCAGCGCGGTGCCTGCTAAAGAGTTGCCCGAATGATCCAGCGCGGGCGACCAGACGGCGATACTCATGTCGCCGGGGATCACCGCAACAATGCCGCCGCCGACGCCCGACTTCGCCGGCATGCCCACGCGCCAGGCGAATTCTCCGGCACCATCGTACATGCCGCTGGTCATCATCAACGCATTTACCTGACGTGCCTGGCGCGGTGAGATCACCGCCGATTCATCATCCTGCGTGCTGCCATGATTGGCGAGATAAAGGAAGGTGCGCGCCAGTTCTTCGCAACTCATCGCCAGCGAGCAGTAATGAAAATAAGTTTCCATCACTTTGCTGACATCGTTATGGAAGTTGCCGAAGGATTTCATCAGCCAGGCGATCGCAGCGTTGCGCGCCGAATGTTCGTATTCGGAGCGCGCGACGACGCGGTCGTAATGGATGTCATTTTGCTGCGCCAGACGGCGCACAATTTCCAGCATGCGCTGGCGCGGCGCGGTCAGGCGGCTTTCCAGCAGATCGCACATCACCAGCGCACCGGCATTGATAAACGGATTACGTGGTTTGCCCTGTTCCAGCTCCAGCTGCACCAGCGAGTTAAACGCCTGGCCGGACGGCTCTTTGCCGACGCGCTGCCAGATTTCGCCATCTTCATACAAGGTGAGCGCCACGCTGAGCGACAACACTTTGGAGATCGACTGGATGGAGAAGCGCGTCGTGGCATCGCCCGCCTGAAAACAGCGTCCGTCGGGCGTGCAAATGGCGATGCCGAGCTGATCGGCATCCACGTCGGCCAGCGCCGGAATGTAATCCGCCACTTTTCCCTGCTGGGTGAGCGGGCGAACTTCGCTGACAATCTCTTCTAGCAATGCATTACTGAGTTCCGACACCTTTACGCTCCGTGTAGCCATTGGTGGCCAGGATGATGGTGATTTGCGTGCAGCGAGTCAATCGGCGGCGCAAAATTCTGTGAGCCTTCTGGGTGAAGCCTGCGTTACAGTGCGAGCTGATTTCATTAAATGTCGAGCCCGCGCGATGATAATTAACCTGTTTCGCGATTTCCCCACTTCAGCACAAAATGGCAGTGAAGAGACGTTTGAAGCGCTGCTGACGCAGCCCAATCTGCATATCGAACGCATCGTTTCATATGGACAAGCCAGTCCGCCCGATTTCTGGTACTGCCAGACGCAAGGGGAATGGGTAATCGTTTTACAAGGATCGGCAGGATTGCAGCTGGAAGGGGAAGCGCAGGAGCGTCACTTGCAGGTCGGCGATTTTGTCGAGATTCCCGCTGGCTGCCGCCATCGCGTCAACTGGACGGACAGCAGCGGCCCAACAGTGTGGCTCGCGGTGCATTATGGCGCGATTCCGGTTAGCGAAATGTGAAGTGAGAAGCTCATCACGTGTGAAAATTATATTCCATGATATAAAATATGGAAAATTTATTTCAAATTGAGAGAATTCTATCATGTCATCGCTGCCATCCCTTGAAACCCTGTTGCAGCAGGAAGCTGAGCATCGTTTACCGCAGTTTGATTTCGATTTAGCGTGGCAAATCGGCCAAAGCATCCAGCAGCGCGCGCGTGAGGACAATGCGCCTGTGGCTATCGAAGTCTTTGCATTTGGGCAGGTGCTGTTTTTGGCGGCGTTGCCAGGATCCGCCCCGGAAAACCTGGAATGGATGCGCCGTAAGCGTAATACCGTGTTGCTGACCAGCCACTCTTCGATGTATGTGGGGCTTTTGAACGAGCAGAAGGGCGAGCGTATGGCGCAGCAACGTAATATTCGCCAGGAAGATTACACCGATCACGGTGGTTCTTTCCCGCTGCTCACTTCTCAGGGCGCAATCATCGGCGCAGTTACCATCAGCGGTTTACCGTCTGAACACGATCATGCGTTAGCGCTGTGGGGGATTGCCCAGCTGCTGCGCTGAGTTTGTTAGAAGAAAGAATGCCGGAGATTGAAAATGGCCTCCGGCGTTTTAATTCTCAAAATAACAGCGTTGCTGAACCAACGCCGCAGGCTTTGGCGTATCGCGCGATAGTATCCAGGCTGGCAGAGGTAATATTTTTTTCCATACGCGAAACGGTGGGCGGTTTTACTCCCATTCGCTCTGCAACCTGAGCGCTGGTTAAACCCGCATTCTGGCGCCACTCTTTGAGTAGCGATTGCATTCGCGATTTACGCTCCTCAGCTTCCCATGCTGCACGGTATTCGGGGTCTTGCAGCATCTCTTCATGAATTTGATTGTGAGTTTTATATTTCATTCTGCATTTCCTCCAGCCTTCGCAGGGCTTTCTCTATTTCTGATGATGGTATTTTTTGACTCTTCTTAATAAAAATACGCAGCATGTAAATTTTCTGTCCTCGCTGGTACACCCAAAGTCCGCGTGAGATATCGGTACCAGAGGTTCTAATCTCATACAGCCCATTTCCCAGCGGTTTGGTATGAGGCTCACGGAGACTACAAGGATCGGTTTGTAAACGATTGACCAGTTTTACAAATTTCACGCGAATGATAGGTGGTAATGATCTAAGTTCATCCTCAGCGGCGTCATGGTAGATAACCTCGAACACTGGCTGGCCTCCGTGCGATAATTCTAACGATGATTTTGTATTAGCTCAACAGCTAATATTAGCCTGTGGGCTAATGCTCAATACTTAACCGAACGGAAGTTTTAAAGTATTTAAAAAACAAAAACGCCCGATGTGATCAACACACCGGGCGTTTTATTGCACAACAAACGCTATTTCATCACCGGTACTTTCAGCTTAGCGCCTGCGCCGGTGGCATTGCGCAGATCGGCGACCTGGCTGGCTTTCACCTCGGCAGCCTGATTACCCCACGAATTCCTCACGTAGTTCAGCACATCGGCCATCTGCTGATCGTTAAGCTTCCAGGAGAATGCTGGCATGCCCGCGGACGTTGGGCGGCCTGCGGTGTGCGGCGCGCGTGCACCGTCTAGCAAGGCGTGGATCATGTTGGTGGGATCGTTCTGCATCGCACCATTGCCCGCAAAGGCGGGCACCATGCCGGTGATGCCTTCACCCGACAAACCGTGACACGCCGAGCAATCTACTTCATAGCGCAGTGCAGCCCGATCGTAACGCGTTTTATCCATCACGAACCCGGCGGCTTGCGGCGTGGAAGAAGCCGGTAAGCTGCGCAGGTAAGTGGCGATAGCGTGCAAATCACGATCGTTAAAATATTGCGTCGAGTGCTCGACCGCTTCGGCCATTGGACCCGCCGCCACGCTTGCAACGTTCGAACCGGTTTTCAGGTAGTCAGCGATCTGCGCGTCGCTCCATTTGCCAATGCCAGCATGAGGATTCGGCGTAATATCCGGCGCGTACCAGCTTCCCAGATTGCCACCTTGCAGATATTGGCTATTGATTTCGCCGCCCAGCGCGTTGCGCGCGGTGTGACAGACGCTGCAGTGCGCCGGACCATCAACAATATACTTGCCGCGATTCCACTCATCATTCTGCGCGGTTTGCTGCTTGAACGCGCTGTTATCGAAGAACAACAGGTTCCAGCCAGCCATCGTCAGGCGAATGTTGTAGGGGAAATTCATGCCCGCATTTTCATCGATGGCGTTGTGCACCGGTTTTTGTGCCGAAAAGTAGGCCCAAAGATCGTGCATATCATCATCGCTCATCTGTGTATAAGCGGTGTACGGCATCGCCGGATAAAGGAAGCCGTGTTCGCCGCGTCCCTGACGCACCGCGTTAAAGAAATCGCGCTCGGTCATGTTGCCGATGCCGGTTTCACGGTCTGGTGAAATGTTCGAGGTCTGCAGCGCGCCAAAAGGCGTATCGATTGTGTAGCCGCCGGAGAAGTCCGCATTGTGACAGGCGGCACAGTCGGCGAGGCGCATCACGTACTCACCGCGTTTAATAGCGGCATCGTCATTGCTGTGGAAATCGGCCAACTGCACGTTGTCGTCGGCAACGTTGGAGCGCGCGCTGTCTAACACCACCCACAAACGACCCGACGCCGCGATGCCCGCAATCACCGCCAGTGCGGCGAGCGTATAAGTTATCTTCTTTGCTTTCGCCATGATTACGCCCCCACCAGCGGTGCCGGATTATGGATGTACTTCTGGTGGATCGCCTGCGCAGCACGCACCGCCAGCGCACCAATGGTGATGGTCGGGTTATAACCGCCGTTGTTCGGGAAGGCGGATGCGCCGACCACGAACAGGTTGTGCGCATCCCAGCTTTGCAGATAGGGATTGAGTGCGGAGGTGCTGGGATCGCTGCCCATCACCGCGCCACCAATGGTGTGCGAGCTGTGCTGCTGGTACGGATTCCAGCTCTTCTCCGCCTGGTTATCCACCACGATATGCTGGCCGCCGGTTTCTTTCATGATGTCGATGGCGCGATCGGTAACGAATTTCGCCATGCGCACATCGTTCTGGTTCCAGTCGAACGTGGTGCGGATCAGCGGCTGGCCGTGACGATCTTTGTAGTTGGGATCGAGATCGAGATAGGCTTCGCGCATCGGCATCGAGGTGCCCTGACAGAAGATGGTACCGGCGGTTTGGTAGTCGCGCTTGTAGCCCGCTTTCCACTCGCTGCCCCAGCGTTTGGTGCCGGGACGCAGGCCGTTCATGTTCTGAATTGGACGTCCGTTGGTGGAGAAGCCCATGATGCCGGCGCCGCCGATGAAATCGAGATCGCTGTGGTCGAAGTTATCGCCGTTGAAGTCATCAATCTGCACCGCCAATGCGCCGCCGCCGATGAACGGGTTCATAAATTCGTTATCGAAGAAGCCGGTGACGCTGGAGCAGGTTTGATAGTTGTAGTTACGGCCAATGGTGCCGCGACCGGTCAGCGGATCGTATTGTTCGCCCACGCCGGAGAGCAGCATCAGGCGCACGTTATCCATCTGATAAGCGGTGATGCAGACGATATCCGCCGGCTGGAAGCCCTCCACGCCATCCTGGGTGATAAATTTCACACCTTTCACCGTTTTACCGTCGTCATGCTTTACGGCGTGCAACACTTCCATTTCGGTCAGCAGCGTGAAATTTGGACGTCGCATCAGTACCGGCAGAATGCACGCTTGCGGCGATGACTTGGAGAAGTTGCCGCAGCCGTGGAAGTCGCAGAAGCCGCAATAGGTGCACGGACCCATGCTGACGCCGAGCGGATTGACATAAGCTTGCGACAGATTACCGGCCGGCACCGTGAACGGGTGATACCCCATGCTTTCGGTGGTTTTGCGATACTTGCTCATCCAGTGCGTATCTTTCAGCGGCGGGGTTGGATAGTCGCGTGAACGCGGGCCTTCGAAGATATTGCCGCCTTTTTGCGGCTGGCCATTAAGATTGCCCGCGATACCGGAAGTGCCCGCAATACGCTCGAAGCGATCGTAGAACGGTGCCATTTCGTCGTAGGTCACGCCCCAATCCTGCAGCTGCAAACCCTGCATCTTTTTCGCGCCGTAACGTTCGCGAGTTTGCTTCGCCACTTCAAAATCCCACGGCGTAAAGCGCCATGACATGCCGGCCCAGTGCGTGCCTGCACCGCCAACGTTCCAGCCAAACTGAAACGCTGACCAGTTACGTACCGGCGCTGCCAGCTGATCGCTGCGGTTGCGGAAGGTGGTGGTTTCCACGCTCATCGGCTGCAGGATTTTGCGGCGCGTGTGGAAACGCAGTTCATCGGCATCAATGGCGACCGGGAAATCGGTCGAGGTATCGCGCCAGGCACCGCGTTCAATGGCGACCACGTTAAGTCCCGCGCGGGTAAGCTCTTCCGCCATCACCGAACCGGCCCAACCTAAGCCGACGATGACCACGTCAGCTTTATTTCTTACTAATGACATTGACTCAGCTCCGGCTATTTAATCGTTAGGAATGAGGCTGACGGGAATAAGCGCCAGATTTTCGTTGCGGCGTTCGATATAAGGGCGATAGTCATAGCGTGCGCCGGGAAAACCGATCATCTTCCAACCCACCATATTTTTATTTCCGCCATAAATCGGATCCGCTAAATAGCTTTCACGCGCGTTTTGCAGCATTAATTCAAACAGCGCCTGGCTATTCACGTCTTTTCCTAAATCGATCTTGCCGTCTTCCATAGCTGTCAGGAATGTATCGATCTGTTCAGCTGATAAGGTATGTAATGAAGCCTGATGCTGTTGCTGCGCCCACTTTTCCAGCGCGGCTAAACCGGTTAAGTAGCGCGCTTTTGGCGGGGTAAGAAATTGCGGGCTGCCCATCAATGCCGCTTCATTTTCCGGATGCAGCGGCGCCTGCAAATAGAGCGCCGCGCCAGAGCCATAATCACCAGCTAACTGGTTATCGAGGAACTCAATCGCGCCCGCTTCACTGGCGGACGGGCCAAGGTCATCGGCGGGGATTAGGCGGTCAAAGATGGCTGCCAGATTCTGGCGATCCAGCGGGTTAGTGAGCACCTGATAACCATCTTGCCATGCCGGTTGCGGCAGGTGATCGGTGCTGAGTTGGGTTTCCAGCGGGACATTGTGCAGCTCTTTCGCCCGTAGCTGCGGCGCGACAGCGAGGGATGCCACAATTCCACTGAGCGAAAAGAGCGCTTCTCTTCGGTTCATACTTTTTATCCCTTAAACTTCAACAGATGAATATTGACAGAGCACGACGTTCAGATATTTCAGACGCAATGACCTTGCGCAAATAGCGCGCAGGCGCTAGCGACGAATCTGCGTTCGTAATTGTTTTTTTCAGAGGTAGGGTAAATATACGGTCGCCATTTATGGTGACCGTATTTACGGGAAACCCGTTTATCGGGCTCCCTTTATGTTAATGAATATATTTATTCATATCTTCATAGCAGTGACGGGAAATATCCCACAAATCGTCTTCCCAGTTTTGCGGGCTTAATAGTTCCGGTGACCAAACGCCGTCGTAGCCGGTAGCTTTTACCGCCGCCACCCAGGCGGCAATATCCACATCGCCCTGGCCTGGTGCGTAGTCGCGCTGTACCCACTCATCCCAGGCTTCACCCGGCTTGGCCGCGCGGCCATCGCAGAAATGCACGCCGTAAATCAGATCTTTATCCATGCGCGCCACTTCAGCAGGCGTGGTGCCGCCGCCGGCATGCAGGTGCCAGAAATCCACCACCACGCCAAGATTGTCTTTGCCGCTCTGTTTAATCAGCTCCAGTGCGTGTTGCAGCGAATTGAACGCGGTGAAGGCGACGACTTCAATCTGGAATTTAATGCCGTGTGGTGCGCCGATATCGGCGATGGCGGAGATATTCTCCAGCAGGATGGCATCACGCTCGGCGGCGGAAAGATGATCGAGTTCGGTCAGCGCCATGATTTGCACCACCGGACAACGCAGTTCCACCGCGGCCTGGCAGATTTTTTCCGCTTCGCGCAGCAGCTCAGCTCGCGCTTCCGGCTCATGGCGGCCAATACGTTTCAGCGCATTGATGCAGGTAATATCGACGCTGTATTTCGCCATCAGATCGCGGTAGGCAGCATAGCTGCCAACGTTATCCAGATAGCGATACAGATGTTCTGGCAGGATCTCCAGCCCGCTAAAGCCAGTCTCATGGGCGATGCGTAACTGAGTGACGGCATTGCTGTACCAAACAGACACGCCATGCAACGACAACTTCATCTCTCCTCCTTGTTACCTCACGGCTTCAGGTGAGAGCGTCGAATACGCAATTCTCCCTGAGACCAAACGCCACCCGGAGTGGCACGTTCATCAATCAGCCGGTTCAGGGCTTCAGTGATGATCAAATCAATACGCTGGCTGAAGGTGGTGAGCTGCCAGCTGGGCAAGCTGGCTTCATCGATGTCATCGAAACCCACCACCGCCATGAATTTGTTGCCTGCACCTTCGCGTAAGGCCGCCAGCGCGCCGAGCGCCAGCACATCGTTTTCGCAAAACAGCGCTTCAACCCGCTGATCGGGCGCGTGCGCGTTGAGATACTCAGTCAACGCCGCGTAGCTGCGTTCGCGGGCGTATTCACCGGCGGTGAGCAGCACTTCCAGCGCCAGGCCAGCTTGGTTCAGCGCAAGTTGCAGACCTTCCAAACGCAGCGTGTGATGGCTGCTGGTGGCCGGGCCCATCATGTACCCGATGCGCGTATAACCTTGCGCCAGCAGCAGTTCGCCCAGCTGTTTGCCCGCCTGCAAGCCATCGATATTGACCACTTCAATATCCGGCTCGTCATTGTTACGGCACACCTGCACCAGCGGAATGTGGTGCATTTCACGCGCCACGGCGACCAGCTCATCACTCAGCACCGTGCCGAGAAACAGCATGCCATCGACCTGCAGCTGATCGGCCAGCGACAGCACCGCGCGGTAGTTTTCACCGCTACCAATATTCAGCAGCAGCGCCATGTAGCCGCGCTGCTGTAGCTGGCGGGTGACGGTGTCGAGCATCAGCATCGAGTGCGGATTTTTAAGCTCGTCGATCACCACGCCAATAATCTGTGTCTTCTTCTGCGACAGGCTGCGGGCCAGCAGGTTAGGGCGATAACCCAGCTCGGTGGCAATCGCGATTACGCGTTCGCGCGCTTTCTCGGAAATTGACGCGCCGGGCGTAAAGGCACGCGATACCGTCCATTTCGAGACGCCAGCCAGTCTTGCCACATCGCTGGCGGTGGCTTTGTGGGATTTTGCGGTTGGTTTACTCATAGCACCTGCATAGGGGAAAAAGCGGAGACCCACAGCATTGAACGTGAAACCCAACGGAAAATAAACACCTAAGCGCACGCAATTGGCGTAAAGCGCGACAAATAACCCTGTTTTTAGGATGTTGCGATTATGTTTGATCTTTGCACCCGATTGCAACGTTTTTTGCAATCGGGTGCATTTCATTAACTTTTTGTGATCGATTTCGCTGATTTGCACTTTGCCAGATTGACTAAAAAGTCGTCTTAGCTGACATTTTGCTCACCACTACAAAGCAAATCTCGTTTTTACCTGTCGTGTGCAGCTTATTTTGCACCCGGTAGCAAAACAGTAAAACGCTAAAAATTAATCTCTGATCTCTTACCTCAAACCATTTTGCACCCGAGTGCAAAATAAACAGGAGTTGTTATGCTCATCGGTGAAAAGAGTATTCCACGCCCACTGCGCTGGGCCATGATCGGTGGCGGCCGTCTCAGCCAGGTGGGTTATAAACACCGTTGCGGTGCGCTGCGTGATAACACGGCATATCAGATGGTGGCCAGCGCCTTTGATATCGATGCCGAGCGTGGTCGCGATTTCGGTGTCAACTTAGGGCTCGATGCGGATCGCTGCTACGCCACTTATCAGCAGCTGCTGGCCGAAGAGGCGAAGCGTGCGGATGGCGTTGAAGTGGTGTCTATCGCCACGCCAAACGGCACCCATTTTGAGATCACCAAAGCGGCATTGAATGCCGGTATTCACGTCATTTGTGAAAAGCCGCTGTTCTTCACTATCGCCGAAGCGCTGGAAATTAAAGCATTAGCGGCGGAAAAAGGGCTGATCGTTGGCGTGACCTACGGTTTCTCCGGCCATCCGCTGCTGATGCAGATGCGGGCGATGATCGCCAACGGCGAAATTGGTGATGTGCGCATGGTGGAGCTGCAATACACCCACGGCTTCAGCGCCAATGACAGCGCCGACAAATTTAGCGAAGCGCAAAAATGGCGCGTCGATCCAAAGATTGCCGGTCCGTCTTTTGTGCTCGGCGATATCTCTACGCACACTTTCTACATCTCCCAGCTGGTGTTGCCAGAACTGAAAGTGAAATCGCTGCTGTGCGATCGCCAAAGCTTCATTCCCTCGCGCGCGCCGTTGGAAGATAACGCCATGGTGCTGATGCATTACGACAACGGCGCGGTAGGGCGCATGTGGGCCTCATCGATTAATGCCGGTTCGATGGACAGCCAAAGTATTCGTGTGATTGGTTCGCGCGCAAGCCTGGAGTGGAGCGACTACAACCCAGGCGAGCTGAAATATGAAGTGCAGGGCCAGCCGAATCAGATTATGCATCACGGCATGCCGTACCTGCATGAAAGCGCCCTGGCCGATGAACGTTTGGGCGCGCTGCACACTGAAGGCCTGGCGGAATCCTGGGCCAATATCTATCTGAAATTTGCTATCGCCATCCACGCCACCCAACAGGGCGACCAAACCACGCTTGATAACCTGATCTATCCCGATATTAGCGCCGGAATTGAAGGTGTGCGCTGGATTGAAAACTGCGTGCGTTCTGCGGACAACGGCGCGAGCTGGGTTAACTACGAATAAGGATTGCCATGAAACTTTCGTTTTGTACCGATAGCCTGGGTCATCTGCCGTTTGAACAGATGCTGGATAAGTTGCTGGAGCTAGGTGTTTACGGCGTTGAGATGACGACCGGCGGCTGGTCACCAGCGCCGCATCTGCGTACCGAAGCGTTGCTCGGCAGCGCCACGCAGCGTCAACAGTTGTTGCAGGCGCTGGAGAGCCGCGGCATGTCGATTGCAGCGCTGAATGTGTCGGGTAATCCGCTCGATCCAGGCGAATTAGGTAACAAACATAAGCGCGATACGGAAAACGCGCTGGCGCTGGCCGGAGAACTGGGGGTGAAGAAAATCGTCATGATGAGCGGCTTGCCGCCCGCCAGCCCGCACGACACCATTCCAAACTGGATCACTTACACCGTAAGTTGGCCGCCGACGCTGAAAAACTGCCTCGATTATCAGTGGAATGAAGTGGCGATCCCTTACTGGCTAGGGCTGGTGCAACGCGCTAAAGAGAGCGGCGTGGAGAAATTCGCGCTGGAGAATTTCAGTTCGATGCTGGTGTGGAATCCGGAAACCTTGTTCCGTCTGCGCGACGCGGTGGGTGAGATGGTGGGACTCAACCTCGATCCCAGCCATCTGCTGTGGATGGGCGCGGACCCGATTGCAGCAGCACGCGCGCTCGGCCCGGCAATTCATCACTGTCACGGCAAAGATGTGCGTCTGGAGCGCGGGCTGGTGGATATCAATGGTCTGTTGGAAACCAAACCGGTAGAAGATGTCGCCAATCGCGCCTGGAACTATGTTGCCGTTGGTTGCGGCCAGGATCTGCAGTGGTGGAAAGAGTTCTTCTCGGTGGTACGCATGATGGGCTACAACGACTGGGTATCGCTGGAAATGGAAGATCTCACCATGTCGGTGGAAGCGGGCGTAACCTCCTCAATTGCGGCACTCAAGCAAACCCTTAGCCAGTAATGTCAATTCACGGCGGGCAACCGCTCGCCGTGTTCTGTACATCGAGCCTTGCCTGCCTGATAATTCGTGGTTCACCCACTATTAAGAGGCACGCCATGCTGGAAAACCATCCACAGCGCGACGAAATCAGGCTGGAGAATGTGCTGGCGGCGTTGGGCAACCCGATGCGCATGACGGTAATCAGCATTCTGGCGGACGGCGGCGAACATACTTGCGGATCGCTGCTGAAAGGCGTCTCCAAATCCACGTTGACCCATCACTGGCGCGTGCTGCGCGAAGGCGGCATTATCTGGCAGAAACCCTCTGGACGTGAAAACCTGCTGTCGTTGCGGCGCGACGATCTCGATGCCCGTTTCCCGGGTCTGCTTGATTCACTGCTAAGCGCCACCCAGCAAGATCCCCTGACCCGCATCACGCTGGATGATTTCCAGGTTAAATAACCCGCGCACGCCCAGCCAGCGTAGCCACAATCATCTGCAACCCCGCAATCACCAACAGCAGCATCAGCGGCCACTGCCAGTTGCCGCTGACATCATGCAGCAGCCCAAAACAGAGCGGGCCCAGCGCCGCTAATCCGTAACCGACGCACTGTGCCATGCCCGACAATTTCGACGCCTGCAAATGATCATGGGTGCGCAGATTAAACAGCGACAGGCAAATCACCATTGATGCACCGGCGCCCAGTCCCGCCAGAATCAGCCACAGCAGCGCGTATTGCGGTGCCATTAACAGTCCCGCGACGGCGATAAAAATCGATAGCGATGCGAGAAAACCAATCATCCGCTGGTCGTGCATTTTTTTCAGTGCGCTCATGCAGGCCAGGTTCGAAACGATGGCCACAATTTGATAGACAAACAGCATGCCACCCGCTTCCAGCTGGCTAATGCCGCTGTCTTGCGCAAAAGGCGTAAACCAGCCGATCAAGGTGTAGAACACTAGCGACTGGCAGGCCATAAACAGCGAAACCTGCCAGCCTAAGGCCGCGCGCCACGGTGAGCGTGTTGATGTGCTATTGGCGCTGTTATTTGTCTGAGATGCAGGCTTTTTCAGATAAGGCAGCCAGGCTAACAGTGCGATAATCGCCGGAATCAGCCACACCGCCAATGAAAGTCGCCAACCCGCGCGACTCAGCTCTGCCAGCGGCACCACCACGCCCGATGCAATGCTGGCGGTGATCGCCATGGTCATCGCGTACAGGCCAACATATCGCGCGGTGTGTTCAGTGAAATCACGCTTAATCAGCGGCGGCAGCAGCACGTTGGCCGCCGCAATCCCCGAGCTCAGGATGATCGTTCCCACCCACAACGCATTTTCACTGCCGCTGATACGCAGAATCGATCCCAGCGTGATGAGCAGCAATGCGCCCCATAAACTGCGCTCAAGACCAAAACGGTTGCCGAACCATGCTGCGGGTGGCGCTAAGGTAGCGAACATCAATAGCGGCAAGAAGTTGATCACGCCCGCCGCACTGGCGCTCAAGCCAAACGTCAGACGGATGTTTTCCAGCACCGGGCCAACCGCGGTAATAGGCGTGCGCAAGTTGGCCGCTGTCAGCAGCAGTAAGAACAGGAAAAAACCAGAACGACGCAGAGCAGGATTCGCAGATAAAACGGTATGGGTCATATTTTCGCACCATAGCAATGAGGCAGAGCGAGTCTGCTTATGGTGCGTTGGTTGACGTTAACGCTTACGCAGCGGCGATTAACTGCTGAAAGGAGGGCAATACTAACGAGTGAGTGGGGAGATGTAAAGTCGGCGGATTATCGAGTGAGGTCATATTAAATTTGTCGCTTGCGCCATCGCTCATCCGCGTCCACCTTTAGTATTTCCCTTTTCCACAAATGGACGAACAATGATCTGGTTATGGAACGTGCTTATCTTGCTGGCAACCGTGGTGGTGATGGAAATCGTCGCGGCGCTGTCGCATAAATACATCATGCACGGCTGGGGATGGGGCTGGCATCTGTCGCACCACGAACCGCACAGCGGCAAGTTTGAGCTAAACGATCTGTATGCGGTGGTGTTTGCGCTGCTGGCGATTGTGCTGATTTATGTTGGCGTACAAGGCATGTGGCCGCTGCAGTGGATTGGTGCCGGGATGACGACTTACGGCGCGCTCTATTTCATGGTGCACGATGGTCTGGTGCATCAACGCTGGCCGTTCCGCTATATCCCGCGCAAAGGCTATCTCAAGCGCTTATACATGGCGCACCGCATGCATCATGCGGTACGCGGGCGCGAAGGCTGCGTGTCGTTTGGTTTCCTCTACGCGCCATCGCTGAATAAGCTGCAGGCCACGTTGCGCCAGCGCCACGGGAGAAAAATCAACGAGGACGCTGCCACAGACCAGCCGGACGCGGCTCAGGACGAGCCACACGCGAAGTGATTGCCAAACCCGCGCCTTTCACCAGCAGCGCCAGTTTTTCACCTTTACTGGTGCGCTGCCGTGAATCCCAGGCGTGAACACCGGCGTGCTGAACTTTCACCCCGATTTCGCGATAAACGCCGCGTGCCGTCGCGATGGCCCACGCCGAGCGCAGCGGCAAACCCGGCAAGCCGGACCGCGCTGAGTGATAATAGGGTTCCGCTTCCGTCACTAAACGCGCTGCCAGCGTGGCCAGCGCCGCACGATGTTGCGGTGCTGTCAGCGTATCGGCGCGTAATCCCGCCTGATCGAGCCAGGATTGCGGCAGATAGCAGCGACCATTTTCGGCATCTTCGACGATATCGCGCGCAATGTTAGTGAGCTGGAACGCCAGGCCTAAATCGCAGGCGTGATCGAGCACCGCTTCGTCGCGCACGCCCATTACGCGCGCCATCATCAAACCGACTACGCCCGCGACGTGATAGCAGTAACGCAGCGTATCGTCGAAGCTGGCATAGTGTTCGTCGCGGGCATCCATGGCGAAGCCTTCCAGATGATCAAACGCCAATTGCTGCGGCAGTTGGTGAATAATCGCCACTTCCTGAAACGCTTTAAACGCCGGTTCATCCATGTGCGCGCCGCTGTAGGCGCGGCGCGTTTCAATCTGCAGGTGCTGCATGCGTGCCTGTGCATCTTCGACGGCATGCTGCGTGCCGCCTTCGCCCAGCGTTTGCCCATCAATCACATCGTCGCAATGACGACACCATGCATACAGCATCAGCGTGCTGCGGCGTGTCGGTGCATCAAACAGCTTGGCGGCGGTGGCGAAACTCTTCGAGCCCACCGCCATGGTTTGTGTCACTTGCTCGAGTAAAGGCTGTCGATTCATTCAGCGCGATCCTCCAGCATCAGCTGAGCGGTGGCCTTGGCGGAACCAATTACGCCGGGCACGCCCGCGCCTGGATGCGTACCCGCACCCACCAGATAGAGATTGCTGATATCGGCATCGCGGTTATGCGGTCGGAACCAGGCGCTTTGCGTCAAAATTGGCTCCAGCGAAAACGCCGAGCCGTGATGGGCATGCAGCGTGTCGCGAAAATCAAACGGCGTAAACATTCTGTGTGTCACTAATTGCTGACGTAATCCCGGCATGTAGTGCTGCTCCAGATAAGCAAAAATTCGATCGCGCAAGCGCGGTCCTTCCTGTTGCCAGTCGATGTCAGCGGTGCCGAGATGCGGCACCGGCGCTAACACATAAAAGCTGCCGCAGCCGGGTGGTGCCAGCGACGGATCGCTGCTGCAGGGCGCGTGCAGGTAGAGTGAAAAATCCTCTGCCAGTTGGCTGCTATTAAAAATCTCATCAATCAATTCGCGATAGCGCGGACCAAAACAGACGGTGTGATGCGCGAGCTGTTCATGCGGCTGATTGAGGCCAAAATAGAGCACAAACAGCGAGTTGCTCATGCGCTTACGCTTGAGCGATGTCGCACGTTTCATTGCTAGCGGATGATGGCGCAGCAGTTTGTCGTAGGTATGCACCACGTCGGCATTGGAAGCTACGGCGGCGGCATCGAAGCGTCGTCCATCCTTTAACTGGACGCCGCTAATCTGACTGCCACTGGTTTCCAGCTGGCTCACTTCGGCATTCAATAACAGTTCGCCGCCCAGATCCTCAAACAGCCGCGCCATGCCATTTACCAGCGCGCCCGTGCCGCCGCGCGGAAACCACACGCCCCATTCACGCTCCAGCGCATGAATTAAGGTATAGATCGATGACGTTGCAAAAGGATTACCGCCCACCAGCAATGAGTGGAAGGAGAACGCCTGACGCAGGTGATCGTCCTGAATAAATTTCGCCACCATGCTGTAGACGCTGCGCCACGCCTGCAAACGTCCCAGCTGCGGCGCCACGCGCAGCATGTCACGCACCTGCAGAAACGGCACGGTACCGAGTTTCAGATATCCCTCTTTGAACACCTCGCGCGAATAGGCGAGGAACTGACGATAACCGGCGACATCCTGTGGATTGAAGGTGGCGATCTGCTGCTCCAGCAGCGGCTGATTGTTGTCGTAGTCGAGCTGTTTGCCATCTTCCCAGCACAGGCGATAGAAGGGCGTAACCGGCATCAGCTCGACGTAATCGCTGAGTGATTTACCCGCCAGCGTGAACAACTCTTCGATGGCGCTGGGATCGGTGATCACCGTAGGTCCGGCATCGAAGGTAAAACCGCTATCTTCAAACACATAGGCGCGTCCGCCCGGTTTGTCGCGCTGCTCGAGTAAAGTCGTTGGTATGCCCGCTGCTTGCAGGCGAATCGCCAGCGCCAGGCCGCCAAAGCCTGCGCCAATCACATAAGTGCGTTTCATTTTTTCTTCCCTGGTTCGACAGAATTCAACAGCGCGCGCAGCGCTTCACCGATGGGCACCGGCGGCTTGCCGCACAGAATCCGCGTTTTATCGCGCAGGCGCAGTTGCCCGGCGTAAAAGCGGCTAATTAACCCGGCATCGAGCCGGTAAAAACGTTGCATCACGCGCCAGCGCTGCTGCGGCTTACCGGCCAAAAACAGCATGCGGTTCAGCAGGCGGAAAAATCGCTGCTCGCGCCACTGCTGACGGGCAAAGCGTTCGATGTGTTGACTGAGCGTGCGGGCATCGGTGGGCAACAGCGTGGCTATCAACTCCGCCAACGCCACGGCGGACGGTAAAGAATAACCCGTTGTCGCGTGAAACAGTCCGGCGCGCAGGCCGCTGCATGGCTGGCCGCGCTGCTGTTGCCAGAATCGATCAATATCGCCGCTCAGGGTAATCGGTAATATGCCGTGCTCTTCACGCAGCAGCGTGCCAGGCCGCCAACCTTGCTGTTTGGCATAGTCAGCGATGTGCTGACGAGCGGAGTTCTCCGCCAGCGTAGGTTGATTAACGTAATGCGTATCTTCAATCAGTAACCGATCGGCGCTGAGCGGTAGCGTGTAGACAAAACGGTAGCCCGCTTGCTGATCGACGGTGGCATCCATCAGGATCGGCTGCTGCAGGCCGTGCGGCTGCGCCAGCTGCCACTCTTGTCCAAGAAACACCTGATAACCCAGCTGCAGATGCGGCGTTGGCTGCAGGCCGCGGCCATCAATCACCACCTGCGCATCAAGTTCACGGCCATCCGCCAGCGTCACCTGTGTGGGTTTTACCTGTTTAACGGCAGCATTTGTCCACAGATCGTCACCCATCGCCGCGAGTAGATGCCGGGCAAAATCGCCTGACGCGATGGAACAATAATCCCCGTCCAGGTTGCGGCGCAACGCGGGAAAACGCACCTGATAGCCAGGCCAACGCGCCGTGATCAGCGGCTGCAGCCAGCGTAGCTGATCGGCGCTAAGATCGCTCTGATGAAATGACCAGGTATGATTGCCTGCCGGATGTGCGTCGCTCTCCAGCAACAGGCATTTGAGCTGCGGCTGCAGTTGGCGCAGACGCAGCGCAATCAACCCGTTTGCCAGTCCGGCACCGACCAGAATCACATCGTAGTGCGCACGCATCAGGTGGCCTCCGCCAGCACAACTTGCTGCTGGCACAGCGCTTGTTCGACGATGTCGGCCGCACGCTGGCAACCGCCTGCGCGCTGCAACTGTGCCTGTATCGCTGACATCCGTAACGCGTAGCGATCGTCGGTAAGTAATTGTCGCAGATGCTGCTCCAGTTGATGAACGCGGTTAAAGCGCGATGCGCGCCGTCCAACGCCATGCCACTCAATGCGCGCTGCCACGCCGGGTTGATCAAAGGCAATGGGCAGCGCCAGCATTGGCGTACCGCATTCCAGTGCTTCCAGCGCGCTGTTTAATCCGGCATGAGTAATAAAAAGCTGCGCGTGTTGCAGGGCGGCACGTTGATCGACAAAATCCGTCACCCACGCCGCACCAGCCAGTTGCAACTTGTGCACCTGATCGGCGTTCAATCCCCCACAATGAGCGATCACCAGAGAAAGTTGCTGGCGGCGGCACGCCTGTGCCAGATGCAAAAACAGGCGGAAGCGATGGCCTTGCAGCGTACCCAGCGAGGCGTAAACCACCGGCTGGCGCAGCGCCGGCCAGGGCGCATTGAGCGGCGCTGCCGCAAGCGGCGCGCGCAGTTGTCCGACGGCGTGATAGCAGGCGGGCAGTTGCTGACGCGGAAAATCAAAGGCGGGCACCATCTGGCTGATTTGTGCCAGCGGTGAAAGGCACTGATGCAATCCGCGCCGCTCCGTCAAATTGAACGCCCGCGCGTGTTTGAGGATGACGTCGCCGTAACGACGCATGATGCGATCATAGATATCGCTGCTAGCCTGAAAACGTTTCAGCGCTTTTTCATCCTGAGCATAACGGAAGGGCATCACCGGCAGCGGAATGCCGGCTTCACGATTGACCGGCAAGGCGCAGGCTACCGAAACAAACGGCAGATGCAGCGCTTCAGCGACCAATCCGCCTGCTGCTTCCATTTCATCGGCGATCACACCATCAATGTTCAATGATTTCAGTACCGCTGGCAGTTCGCGGCACAGCATATCGGTGCAGGAGGCGAGATCGTTGATTACGCGAAACAGCGACAGGCCGCCCGGCGAAGCCAGCCGATGCAGTACGGGCGCCAGCGAACCGGCCGGATGCGTTTGCTGGCCTACTGCAACGAAATTAATGCGTTCGTCGCTGAGCAAAGTGCGGGCGTCGGCTTGCTGGATGAAGGTGATGCGATGGCCACGCGCCAGCAGCGTTTGTGCTAACGCCTGCAACGCGTGAAAGTGGCTATAAAGCGGCGGCGCGATCACCGCAAAGTGGCCCAACGGCTTAGCCGCGCTCAGTTGAACATCGCTAGCTGTTGATTAAACAGCGCGTGCATGTATTGGCGAGTGGCGATGCCGCGATGGCAGGCGCAGGCAAGGTGTGCATCGGCGCTGCGCAGATGATCGCGCAGACGACGTTCTGCGCCGTCAGCCCCGAGCATCTGTACCAGCGTGGATTTACCCTGATCCTGATGCACATCTTTGCCGGTGTGTTTGCAGCCGTCGGCGAGGTCGTCAAGCAGCTGAAACGCCTGGCCGAGATCCTGAGCGAAGAAGCTAAGACGTTGCCGCACCTGAGGTGAAGCGTCAGCGGCAATCGCCGCCATTTGCAGCGTGGCGCGAAACAGCACGCTGGTTTTCAGTTCATTAGTTAGGGCGATCGCTTCCGGGCTGCGGCTCTGGGTGCCGTCATGCAGATCCTGAAACTGCCCTTGCACTAAACCTTGCAGGCCCACGGCGGCGGAGAGTTCGGCAATCGCTTCAGATTTATGCATGGCAGGCAAACCGGGTGCAATGGCAATCACTTCAAACGCGCGGCTCAGCAGCGCGACGGCGGCGAGAATCGCCACGTTTTCACCAAACTCGCGATGTACGGTAGGGCGACCACGACGCATCTGCGCGTTATCCATTGACGGGATGTCATCCAGAATCAGCGAGGCCGCGTGCACCATTTCCACGGCACAGGCGAGATCGAGAATGCCATTTTGCGTCAGCTCGCAACCCATATCGCGCGCCGCCAGCATCAGTAATAAAGGACGGATGCGCTTGCCCTGCGCCAGCGTACCGGCACGCATCGCGGCACGCACGCGATCGCTTTGCTGTCCGGCAGGCAGTAAATGTTCAAGATGCGCCTGTAAAATTTGCTGCAGCTGAAGGAGTTCGCTTGTCTGATGTGCTGTGCTATCGACATGGGTGGTCATAATGGCTATCCATGGTTGATGAAATTATTATGCTTTTTGATTAACCGTAGACTGCGGAAGGTGAGTTTGCCAGCGAGGGCAGCGTGGTTAAACCACTCCAAACCCGATAATGGATGAGAATTACGTAGAGAAGTAATGCTCAAGCGTCGGCTAAAGAGAGAGCATTTCGTTTATTTCGAATATTGATTGTTTCGTTTATTGCGATTATCATTCGGTGACTGCAATTTGAAACCACAAACTATCAATTGGAAAACGCATGAAACACACAATTCTGGATAGCTTGAGCCTTCCGGCTCCGAAGGAGATTGAGGCCGCTTTGCGTGGGCAGAGGGAGCTCGCAACTTATCTATCCACCAAGCAGGAAACGCAAAAAATATCGATTCAGGATGCGCACAACGAAACTCATCAGATTGAGCTGCCAACGTCTGCCCTGACACTACTCATGGCTGTTTTGGGCGAGTTGGCGGTGGGAAATGCGGTTCAGGTTGTGCCTGTTCACGCTGAATTAACTACGCAGGAAGCGGCAAATATTTTAAACGTTTCACGCCCGCATTTGGTGAAACTGTTAGAGCAAGGTCAGCTTCCGTACCATAAAACAGGTCGCCATCGTCGCGTGCTTTTTGCGGATCTTATGCAGTTTAAAGACAAGCGTGCGCAAGAGAGCAATGATGCAATGCAGGAATTGGCAGACCAGGGACAGGATCTCAATTTCTACTGATGAACCATTCACCCTATGCCGTGGTACTGGATGCATGTGTGTTGTATCCATCCATACTGCGCGATGTACTGCTTCGCCTCGGTCTGACGGGGCTCTACCAGCCAAAATGGACGGCCACCATTCAGGATGAATGGAAGCGTAATTTACGCACTAACAGACCAGATATTGCTGAAGATCAGTTGGCGCGCACGCAGACATTGATGAATAAAGCGCTTCCAGATGCAATGGTATCGGGATTTGAACCGCTTATTTCTGGCATTACATTACCTGATTCCAATGACTGCCATGTTGTCGCTGCCGCTATACGGTGTAAAGCTGAAGTGATTGTCACAATGAACCTGAAGGATTTCCCGAGAAAACTCATGGCTGAATTTGAAATTGAAGCTCTTCATCCTGACGAATTCATCATGGATCTGTTCGACTTAAATCAGGCGCTGGTTTTGAAGGCAGTGAATGCGCAACGCGCGAGTTTTAGACAACCAGCAATGGGCGTTACGGTTTATCTGGATTCGTTATTACGCCAGGGTTTACCGATGACAGTAAGCGCATTAGATAAGTTTCGTTTTCTCATTTAGCAACGATTAAATCATTACGCTGCTGCACGGCATGCCATCTATTTCCGCGTGATCTTATCGGCGAAAAAAGTAACAGCAACGCCGTAACATAAATAACTCCGTTAGGCTGGTGGTAAATAAATACCGCTAATGGAAAATAAAATGACGAATACTAAACCTGCCGTGCTGATTATTCAGCCGCTAATGCCGCAGTTAGATGAAAAGCTCACGCAACATTTCCATTGCCATCGTTTATATGAGCAGCATGACGCAATGCTATTTATCCAGCAGCATGGCAAAGCGATCAACGCCATTGTTACGCGCGGCGATGTCGGGGTGGAAACTGCACTGCTGGAGCAACTGCCGGAATGTAAAGCCATTGCGGTATTCGGCGTCGGCACCGATCGTATCGACCTCAAATATATTGCTGCACAGGATATTCAGGTCAGCATTACTCGTGACATTCTGACTGATGATGTCGCCGATTTGGCCATGACGTTAACGCTGGCGTTCTCGCGCAATTTGGTGGCTTACCATCAGTTTGCGAAATCCGGGGCATGGGAAAATAACGGCGTTGAACTCTCCAGCCGTGCCAGCGGAAAAAGAATCGGTATCGCTGGGTTGGGCGCAATTGGTTTAGCCATTGCGCGCCGTGCCGAAGCCTTTGGTATGGAAGTGGCGTATACCGCGCGTTCGGCGAAAGACGTCAGCTATAAGCGCTGTGACACCATCGAACAACTCGCCGCCTTTAGCGATTTTCTGGTGCTGGCACTGCCGGGCAGTAAAGAGAATTTGCAGCTGGTCAACGCGAAGGTGCTGGCGGCGCTCGGCAAAGAAGGCGTAGTCATCAACATCGCGCGTGGCACGGTAATCAATGAACCCGATCTAATCGCTGCCTTGCAGCAGGGAATCATTAAAGGGGCGGCGCTGGATGTTTATCCGGATGAGCCGAAAATTAATTCCGCGCTGCGTGAACTGGATAATGTGCTGTTAACGCCGCATATTGCCAGCGCAACCCACGAAACGCGTGCGCAAATGACCAATAATGTGCTGGAGAATTTACTGGCCTATTTTGCCGATGGGAAGATTCTGACATCGGTATAATTTAAACATCCGGATTAAGATGAAATTCTTATATCCTGCGCAATAATCCCTATTTAGCCATAGCAATTTTCGCTCGGCCAGGCTGTTATGATATCGGCACTTAATTCAGGAGCCCATCATGACAGCACAGAAAATTGCAATTATTGGCGGCGGCGTTATCGGATTAGCGGTGGCGCGCGCCTTGGCGTTGCAGGGCGTTGACGTCACCGTTTTCGAACAACAACACATTGGTGCGGGCACCAGCAGCACCACGTTTGCCTGGGTGAACTCCAATGGCAAACAGCCGCAAAGTTATCACCTGCTTAATGCGCTCTCGATGGAAGAGCATCTCAAACTGCAGCACGCGCAGCCGAACGGGTTGCGCTGGCTGGAAACCGGCGGTACATGGGAATGGGCCGCCGAAGGCGATGCGCAGCAACGTTTGCTGCAGCGCGCCACGTCGCTGCAATCGGCGGGTTACGCGGCGCGTCAAGCGTCGCCCGCAGATGTGCTGCGTGATATTCCGGAGCTGCGGGCGCAGGCCATCAGCGGCAGCGTGTGGCATTTCCCAACCGAATCGGTGCTGCATCCGGCGCTCTATCTGGCGCGCTTATGGTCAGAAGCCAAAGCGCGCGGCGCGGTGCTGTACCAGCATCAGCGCATCAATAGCATCAGCGAAAGTGCCGATCGGGTTACGCTGCAGCTGGAAAACGGTGAGCAGTGGCAGGGCGATCGTATCGTGTTAGCCACCGGACGCTGGGCCAATCAGCTGCTGAATTCACTGGGACTCAATCTGGCGTTGCTGGATACCAGCAAACCGAACGCGGTGGCTTGTAGTTTTCTGGTGCGCACCGCGCCGCAGCCGCTGTCGCTCAATGCCAACCTTATCTCTCCGCAACTCAACGTACGCCCGGACGGCGGCGGACGTTTGCTGCTGCAAGCCTTAGAGCTGGATCACCTGGCCGATTCTGCTGCGCCACCCTCAATCACCAGCGACATCGCCGCGCAGTTCCGCGAGCGTTATTACGCGCTGTTTGCGGATGCGGGCGAGTTGCAGATTGAACAGATTGTGGTGGGGCAACGCGCACGACCTGCCGATGGTTTACCGGCGCTGGGCTATGTCACAGCGCATCATCGCGTCTATGTGGCGGTGACACACAGCGGTATCACCCTTTCGCCATTGATTGGCAAGCTGGTGGCTGAAGAGCTGATCGGTGATGTGGCAAGTGAGCTGCTGAGCGATTTCCGTCCGCAGCGTCTGCTGGGCAAAAGCGTGGAAGCGTTTGCGCCCATTAAGCGTAATTTCCCGGCGGCGCAATAACGCGATGAGACTGTGTTTTTATAGGTCTCTTTCATAATCGATAGTCTCTTTCACCGCCGCCACGGCAAGCCGCAGTTTATCCTTGCTGACCGATCCCAACGCAAGACGAATGGCATGCGGCACATTGATTGAGGTACTGAACGGTTCAGCCGAAGATACCGAGATCTGCTGGTGGATTAAACGCTGTACCACCCGTTCAGCCCTGACTTCGCAAGGCAACGGTAGCCAGAGAAAATAAGAGTTGGGATGGCTGATAAAATCCTCGGGCGCAAGAATCTGGCGGGCGATCGACTGGCGTTCACGAGCATCCCGTCTTTTCAGTGTTTCCAGACGTTTGATCGTCCCATCCTTAATCCAGCCACACACTAACGAGACCATCAGAGAAGGGGTATTCCACGTAGTGGCACGAATAGCGCGCTCAAGCGCTGCACGCATGCCAGCGGGGCAGACGACGGCGCCGACGCGCAACCCGGTAGCGATATTTTTCGCAAAGCCGGTTACATAAAGTGTCCTTTCAGGGGCATAAAAAGCCATTGGCGGCGGCGGACGAGGCACCAGATAAGCATAGGCGGCATCCTCAATTACCAGAAGATCAAATGTTCGGGCAATCAGGGCGAGCTCTCTGCGCTGAGCAGCACCCAGAACCCAGCCAAGCGGGTTGTGCAACGTAGGCATGGTATAAATCGCACGGACGCGTCTGCGCTGACAAATCTGTTTTAATGCATTGAAATCAGGACCGTCTGGCCCAGCAGGTATGGCGGCAAGTTCAAGATGATAAAGCGCCGCCAGCGCCTTAAAGCCGGGATAAATCAACGCGTCTACCGCCACAACATCGCCGGGTTTTAGCAATCCCATCACCGCAATGGTAAGGCCGTGCTGTGCGCCATTGACAATCAGAACGCCATCAGCCGAAGGCGTGATCCCGGTTGAGCTAAGCCATGATGCAATGGTATGCCGGTCGCTCTCTTTCCCGGCATGCGGCTGATAACGCAGCAGCGATTCAATATCCCCCGCATTGGAGAGATTGCGCAGGGCATCGCGCAGGCGATCGGCCTGATCGGGCAATGCGGGATAATTGAAATTGAGGTCCACCACATCGGTTGCAACCACATGCTGATCGACACCGAGACCCAGAGGCAAAGAAATTTCCCGGACGAAAGTCCCGCGTCCGGTTTCACCGCTGACCAGCCCGATTGTTTCAAGTTCAGCGTAGACGCGTGTAGCGGTTGCTAGTGAGATCCGTCTTTCCGCCGCCAGCGCGCGATGGGTTGGCAGGCGCGTGCCTGCCGACAATTCTCCGCTGCGTATAGCCGCTGCGTATTCGTCAACCACATCCTTATAACGTGCTCTCACCGAATGTATCCATGACAATATTTTGATTGTTCTGGATCATGGCGTTTATCCTCCGTAGCGTCAATTCATGAAGGAGTAAATTGCCTTCACTCAGCTACTGAAAGAGGTTTAACGTGGTGATACAAAAGACGCGTCCTGAGGCAATGTCAGGTTGGCTCAACGGCCTGGTGGGTGTGATTATTTTCAGCGGATCGCTACCAGCAACGCGCATTGCCGTTCAGGACATCGACCCGTTTTTCCTGACTTTTATCCGCGCATCGATAGCGGGTGTGTTGGCGCTCATGTTGATCTGTTTGTTTAAGGTAAAGCGACCTGATCCCAGCCAACTCTTCTCACTCTTGATCGTCTCTTTGGGCGTGGTGATCGGTTTTCCGTTGCTGACCGCCATGGCTTTGCAGCACGTAACTTCGTCACATTCGATCGTTTTCCTCGGGTTGCTTCCGCTAGCAACCGCCGTCTTTGGCGTCATTCGTGGTGGTGAACGACCGCGACGCGCTTTCTGGCTCTTTTCCCTCTGCGGCAGTTTGCTGGTTGTGGGCTTTGCGTTTTCTCATCTTGCTGCCGTATTACTCAAAGGCGATCTGCTGATGCTCGCGTCAGTGATCATCTGCGGCCTGGGCTATGCCGAAGGGGCAAAACTGTCGCGTGAGCTGGGAGGCTGGCAAGTGATCAGTTGGGCTTTAATCATTTCACTGCCATTCATGTTGATCACGTCATATTTGACCTTGCCTGAATCCCTGAGCCACATCAGCACTTCAGCCTGGCTTGCGCTGGGCTATGTCTCGCTTTTCAGTATGCTGATTGGTTTTATCTTCTGGTACAAAGGGCTCGCTATCGGTGGAATTGCCGCTGTCGGGCAACTGCAGTTGCTCCAGCCATTTTTTGGACTGGGTCTGTCGGCTTCGTTGCTGCACGAGAGCGTCAGCCCGCTGATGATAGCTGTCACGCTTGGCGTCATTCTCTGCGTCATCGGTTCGCGAAAATATGCGCGTTAAAGTTCATGCATGTTGGCCGCTCGCAGGCGGCCTCTTGCATATTGGATTAATAACGCAGTCGCCCACTAAAACCATTGGAAATCAGCGCACCCGACTTTAGCGTTAAATCGCATTCCTGTTCTCGCGGCTGCAGCGCGTTGATGAAGCTTTCGGCCCATTTGTGGCAATCATGAAGATGCAGATTTTTTAGCAGGCTGGCGTGACGTTCGCGACGCACCGAAAGCGGCATGATTAGCGCGGTATGAATGGCATCGGCAATGGCATCAGGATCGTAGGGATTCACCAACAGCGCGCCCTGCATCTGTTCGGCGGCGCCGGCAAACTGCGACAGAATCAGCACGCCGGGATTGGCATGATCTTGCACCGCCACATAGGTTTTCGCCATCAAACTCATCCCGGCTATCAGCGGTGTGACCAGCGCCACACGCGCTGCACGGTAAAATCCGCACAGTTCTTCATGCGAATAATGGTTGCTCAAATAACTCACCGGATACCAGTTCAGCTCGCCATGCACGCCGTTCATTTCGCCGCAGCGGGTTTCTAAATCGCGCGATAACTCTTTAATACGATGGCTGTAACCTGACGCCGCTGAAGCCAGCTGCACCATGGAAAACTTGTGGTGATACTCCTCATGTTGACGCAGTAAAACTTCAATCGCGCTGATGCGGTAGGGCGTGCCGGTGCTGTCGTCAAAATGGCCGCCGCTAAGGATCAGATTCTCCGGTAAGGTTTCGCGACATTGCTGCTCCATATACTGGCAGCTGTTGCTTTCTGCCAGCGCGCTGGTTTCCGCGGTATCAATTCCCACCGGGAAAACGCCTACGCGAATCTGGCGACCATGAATACGCAGCGTGTAAGGCGTTTGACGTTCGCAACGGAAGCGGGATTCAACCCAGGCGGTGAAATTGTTCATGTCATGAGTGGTCTGGAAACCAATCAAATCGGCGCACAGTAATGAATCGGCCAGATAGCGCCAGTTCGGCACCGATTCAAAGGATTGTCCCGCCGGGAAAGGCTGATGGAAAAAGAAGCCGATACGATTTATCAGGCCGGCATCGCGCAGCATTTTAATGCTGGGAATCAGGTGATAATCCTGCAGCCAAATATCATCATCGGGCATGGCATATTCACTGATGGCGCGCGTATAGGTTTCATTCAGTTTCATATATCCGATTTGGCTGCTGGTGGAAAAACGCGCCATGTCGGGGCGCTGATGAAATACCGGCCACAATCCCTGATGAATATATTGATGATAACCTTCTTCATATTCTGCTTTGGTTAAGCGGAATGTCAGCGTGTCGAATGCTTTGCCGCTAGTAAAATTCAGCTCACGATGAGGTTCAGTGGTAAAAGATTCAAACTCGCCACTCCATTTCACCCACATGCCACCGCGACGCGTCAATATGCTTTCATAAATGTTTGAAAGCGTTGAGTGATTATTTTGATTGTGTGATACCAAAATCAAGCCTGACATAGTTTTGACCCGTTGCTTAATCTGCCCATGAATAGTTGGCAGAGAATTTAAAAGAGGTTGGCGCAGTAAAAATTGCAGCATGCCGCTCATGATGTACGCTCACAGGCGTTAATGGATCGGTGCGTGTTGACCGCTGACGTTATGCGGATGAACCTGCACAACGTGCATTTCCGGCATATTTTCAATCGGTTTGAAGCCATTCTTCATCAGGAACAGTGAGGCGTCGCTGCCCCAGCCAATGACGGTTTGGCTCTTCAGCATCGCCGGATGTGTCAGGCAACAGCTCAGCAACCATGAGCCCAATCCGATAAAACGGTATTCCGGGGAAATATAGATATCCCGGATAATTGCGGTACCGGCTAAATCGGTGACGATACGCGCGAAACCAATCTGGCGTTCATTACGGTAAACACCAAAACACAGGCTGCCGCGCAACGCTAAGGCAATATGTCGCTTATCGCTATCGTGATGGCTCAATGTCGAAAATAAGAAGTGAGTATTCAGTAACCTTTTATCTGTGCTGATCGAGAACACACCTTTAAACCATTTACGGGGTGACAACATTTTAATGCGTTGTTGTTCTGCCAGATCAGCAACCGCCGATACGCTATTAATTGAACCAATGTTAGTGAGTTCGATACTTTTCATCTCGCGCTACCTCTCCGAATCCTTCAGGGCTGTCGATGAAATTAATCTAGCCGACCAACCCGTAAAAATGTCGTAAAAAAGGCGCGAAGAGTTATAAAAATTTAATAGATTTTATTTAGGGTTCGGGAAAGGGCTGGAGTAAATATTCTAACGGTCGCCATGAATGGCGACCCTACGGTAAGGTGGGTGTATTTGTGCGCAATGGAACATTCGGCCTGTTAGAATGACCGCCGTTCAGAGGGGAATCGAAGAGGTTGAGTTGTGTCGACGTTAGTGTTTAGAGAAGCCAGGCTGGCAGATGTGGATCGTTGTTATGCGATTGAAATTGAGGCTTATGAAGGTGATGAAGCCGCCACGCGTGAAAAAATTGCTACCCGCATTGCGCAGTATCCGCAGGGATTTTTATGTCTGGAAACCGACGGCAGGGTGATTGGTTTTATCAACGCCGGATGCGCGTGGGATGTGGTGATGTCAGATGAAGCGTTCAAAGAGTTAATCGGGCATGATCCTGCGGCACCCAACGCCGTGATTATGTCGGTGGTGCTTGATCCGGCATATCAGGGCAAAGGTTATGCGTCGCTGCTGATGCGCCAGTTTATCAACCTGATGAAGAACATGGATAAGCGCACCATTCATCTGATGTGCAAAACCCAGCACGTTGAGTTGTATAAAAAATGGGGCTATCAGTACGTCAAACCGTCTGAGTCAGACCACGGTGGCATGGCGTGGCATGAAATGCTGATGAAACTGTAATTCAACAGGTAAATATAACGCTAAGCATTCAATGATCGCACATTCCCTGGCGGCGCGATTTATCGCACAATAAATTACGCCGCTAGGACACCTGCGCACACTTTATGCAGCCACACCTTTCGGCTGAGCCGACAGATGTCCCGCCCATAAACTGGCCACCCATTTCACGCCTTTGGCGGTGAAACGCGCTTGTGAGAAGGCATGCTGATTCTCGCCACGTCCGGAGCGCAGGGTAAAATAACCCGCCTGTATATGGTGCTGCTGCGGTGCCAGCATGCCTTTTTCGCGATACATGATGTTGCGTTCTAACAAAAACTCACGAAACTCAGTTTCCTTTACCTTCAACATCTTGCACAGCTGACGAAAGCCGAGCGAATCTTCGATCTCGACAAAGCGATCAAAAAATTCAGCCTTAGGGGCCGACAACGCAAGTTGCTGCTCAGCCGCACGGCGCTGCTCAAATTGCTCCGCCCAGGCGCGGGCCGCTTCCGCCGGATTGGTGAAATCAGGCAGATGGGTAAATTGTTCACGCTGCTGCCAAAGATCGAGTAATTCCGCAGTGAAGCCAGGCGAAAGCCGGGCAACGGCAAGTAATGAATCGCGCTTGTTAAGATGAAACTCCTGACGCACTTCACCCTGATGCTCATAAAGATTCACCGTCAAAGGCTGGGAAAGACGCTGTGCGGTTTCCAGGCTTTTCACCAGGCGTTTTACTTCGCCGTGCGTAATGCCCGTGACATGGGCAATTTCGCGGCTGCTCATCATCATTGATGCATTCAAAGCAGACAGACTTTCCGTTGAGATCATCATCATTATCACCTCTTGCAGACTTACTCAGCCTTGTAGCTGTTGAATAAGTATACGCAACACTGTTTATATATCCAGTATTATTTTTAACCGTTCACCTAAGATGTTCAGCTTTGCGTAACGTTTCACAAAGTCAGATCCCGCAAACCCGGCGCTCTACGTATTCTCTTAAAGTGAGTTTTTAGCGGTTTATTAAATTGTCGCGCTGAGTACTGTTTGATAATTTTGAGCCAATTTTCCGGGCTTTTGTCGGCTTTCTGCAGCATTAGGTGCAGGGCTGATGTGTGCCTTTTTAACAGCAATAAGTAGTTAACTGGCGGCTGTGCTGCTGGAGAAACGATGAAAAAGAATAAATTCAAAACCCATCTGGTCTCATTAGGTTTACTGGCGGAAAAAAAGCTGACCAAACGCCGAACGCTGCCCGATTACAATCCCGCCGCAGAGCAGGATATCAATTTAGTTGCACGCCAAACCACGCCCGCTGCTATTCCGCGTCAGATTTGGATGTACTGGGAAAGTGAAACGCTGCCGGGAGAAGTGCAGATTTTTGTCGATAAAATCGTGCGCGAAAACCCCACCTATCAAGTAACCGTCATCAATAACCTGAATATTCAGCACTATCTGCCCGATCTGCACTTCGTGCATCAGGATATGCGACCTTCACATAAAAGTGACGTGATTCGGCTGGAACTGCTGCATCGCTATGGCGGAATCTGGATGGATGCCACCATCATTCTCAACCGCACAATGGACGAATTGCTGGCGGTGAATATTCACGATGAGTATGACCTGATCGCCTTTTACCGCGACAGTTCGACGCTGGATAAAGCCTATCCGGTGATTGAATCCTGGTTCCTGGCCGCGCCGAAAAATAACGCCTTTATTGCACGCTGGCTGCACTTTTTCCGTCCGATTGTTGAAGTGGGTGCCGACGAATTTTTCCGTCGTCTACTCGCGCTGCCCAATTACGAAACCATTGTTCAGGGCATCACGCCACCGGATTATCTGGTGGTGTATATCGCCCAGCAGCAGGCGCTGCGTGAGAACAATCAGTACAACTTCTATCTGCGTAAATGCGAAGCCAGCGCGTTGCTATATCAAAGCCTGGTGGAGTGGCGTCCGGTGAAGCTGAGCCGCATGCTGATGGTGGATCGTCTGCCGGCCGTCTTGCCGCCGCTGACCAAACTGACGGGATTTGATCGTAAATATCTCGACACCAACCTGAAATATGGCGTGGTGAACAAAGACAGCTTGTTGGGTCAGATTCTGTTAAACAGCCAGAAGGGCGCCCACCCGCAGACACCGGTTCCGGCGCTGACCAGCAAGGCCTAACGCATCAGGGATTGATCAACTGCTGCAGTGCCGCGGCGCTGGTTTCATCGTCCGGCACATACACCAGCAGGCGATCGCCGTTGCGTGACGCCGACCACCAGTTATTTTGCCGCAGCGTCATTTCACCCACTTCGTCGCGGTAAAAGCGTTTCACGCGATTCTCCACCTGGCCCAATTCATAGCGCTGCCAGGTGTGAGCAAACTCATCTGAACTGTTCAGCAAGCGAGCAAGAAAGCTTTCCCAGTGCGGATCGCCAAGGTGCTCGCCCATCTGCCCGCGAAACATCGCCACCATCTGCGGCATCACTTCATCCCAGTCATTCAGCGCTTTGCGCCAGGTTGGGTGATTGAAGGCCAGCCAGATGCAGTTGCGATCTTCTGGCGCGATTTCGGCTAAATCCACGCCCATCAAGGCACACCACGCGGCGTTGTAACCGATAATATCAAAGCGCGGCGTCTCAATAATCGCCGGTAACTGGATCGCGTCGAGCATCTGCTGATTGTGCGCGGCAATTTTGCAGCAGGCGGCCACCACGCGCACCGAAGGTAACGCATGTCCGGCGAGCGAAAACAGGTGCTGCGTTTCCACATCGTTGCACTGCAACGCGCTAGCAATCGCCGTCAGGGTTTTCGGCGAGGCTTTGATATTGCGTCCCTGTTCCAGCCACGTATACCAGGTCACGCCAACATCCGCTAACTGTGCGACTTCTTCACGGCGTAAACCCGGCGTGCGGCGATGGCGCATGCGTGGCAAACCGAGTCGGTTAGGATCGAGATTTTCCCGGCGCGTGCGCAGAAATGTACCGAGTAATTTGCGGTTGTTTTGTTCGGTGGTAACAGGCGCAGATGACAGGCTCATAAGCAGATCCTTCGACAAGACGGGTAGTATTTATACCATGATAATCAAGAACTGGTACCCGTTTAACGGTTAGGTGATGCTATGCCGTACTGATAGCAAAAACAAGGTAAAACCGATGCAGACATCGCAACTTCAGCGCACAGGATTGATGGTCCTGCTTGCCGGGCAACTGCTGCCCATGATTGATTTTTCTATCGTTAACGTAGCGTTAGACGCGATGGCCCACTCGTTGCAGGCCACGGCGATTGAGCTGGCGCTGATCGTCGCGGTCTACGGCATCGCCTTTGCCATCTGTCTGGCGATGGGCGGACGGCTCGGCGATAACTATGGCCGCCGTCGCGTGTTCCTCGCCGGAGTATGGATCTTCGGTATTGCATCTTTATTATGCGGCATCGCCAACAGCGTCGGCCTGTTGATGTTTGCCCGCGCGCTGCAAGGCGTGGGCGCGGCCTTTATCGTGCCGCAAATCCTCGCCACGCTGCACATCACGCTGAAGGGCAGAGCGCATGCGCGCGCCATCGGTTTGTACGGCGGCATTGGCGGACTGGCCTTTATCATCGGTCAGGTGCTGGGCGGATTTCTCATCAAAGCGGATATCGGCGGCTACGGCTGGCGCAGTGTTTTCCTGATTAATCTGCCAATTTGCCTGTTTGTGCTGATCACCGCGCGCCGCTTTGTGCCGGAGACGCAGAACACGCAGCGCGTACCGGTGGATATTAGCGGAACCTTGCTGCTGGCGGGCGCGATTGGTTGCCTGATGCTGGCACTGGCGCTCGGTCCGCTGCTGCATTGGTCGTGGCCGTGCATCTTGCTGCTGGTGCTGTTCCCGCTGTTTCTGCATCGTCTGCGCCAGAGTTCGCTGCGTTTGGAAGCGGCCAACGGCGCGCCGCTGTTGCCGCCTTCACTACTGCGTCTGCCGAGCGTGCGTTTTGGCCTGACGCTGGCGGTGCTGTTCTTCTCCTGCTGGAGCGGCTTTATGTTCTCTGTGGCACTGACGCTGCAGGCCGGTTTAGGGCTGACGGCGTTTCAATCCGGGAATGCGTTTATCGCGCTTGGCGTGGCCTATTTTATCGGGGCGATGCAATCCACGCGCATCGTCGAGCGTTTAGGTAAGCGCGGCGCCTTATTGATGGGCTGCGGCATTCAGATGGTTGGGTTGCTGGCCCTGATCGCCACGCTGCAACTCGCCTGGCCGCAGGTCGGTATTTTCACCCTGATTCCCGCCACGGTGCTGATTGGCTTTGGTCAGTCGTTTATCGTCAGCACCTTCTACCGCATTGGCATGAGCGGCGTGCCGCATCATCAGGCGGGCGCGGGCAGCGCGGTGCTGTCGACGGTTCAGCAATCGGCGTTAGGTTTAGGCCCGATGCTGCTGGGCGGTGTATTCACGCAGATCTATACGCACGGCAATCATCTGGCGGCAATCACCGGTACGCTCGGCGTTGAGTTGGTGATGATGGCATTGCTGGTGATCTTCACCAGCCTCAATCGCCGTACGTTTCAGCCGGTAACGGTAGAAGGGTAATTCTTGTGAGCAGATTTCAGCAGGAGCTTTCCACCTTATTGTAAAACAACCGAAAATCCACAAGTCGCGCTGAATTTACCTTTGGCTCAGCGGTCTTTTTTCCGGAACATATCGCCGCAGTTAACGGGCTGAACCGCGTGTTCAGCCCGTTTTTATGTGGTGCGGAAGCAAGGCGCTTGAATCAGGCACAGGAAAAACGGCAGGCTCACAACAGATGAAGAAGATGTTAACCGGGTTACTTTTTATGGTAACCACCACTGCCTTTGGTGCAGATGATTTCACCCTAAAGGATATTCACTTTGCTGGGCTTCAGCGCGTCGCACCCGGCGCGGCGCTGCTGCATATGCCGCTGCGTGTTGGCGATCGCGTCAATGATGATGATATTCGCAACACCATCCGCGCGCTGTTCGCCACCGGCAATTTTGACGATGTGCAGGTGCTGCGTGACGGGGATGCGCTGCTTGTCAAAGTCAAAGAGCGCCCGGCGATTGCCAGCATCTCATTCTCTGGTAACAAAGCGATTAAAGAGGATCAGCTCAAGCAGAACCTTGATGCCTCGGGCGTGCGCGTGGGTGAAGCGCTGGACCGCACCACGCTATCGGATATGGAAAAAGGGCTGGAAGATTTCTATTACAGCGCCGGGAAATATACTGCCAGCGTCAAAGCGGTCGTCACGCCGTTGCCGCGCAACCGTGTCGATCTGAAGTTCATTTTCACCGAAGGCGTGTCGGCGAAAATTCAGCAGATCAACATTGTCGGCAACCACGCTTTTTCCGCTGATGAACTGATTTCGCATTTCCAGCTGCGCGACGATGTGCCGTGGTGGAATTTGATCGCCGATCAGAAATACCAGAAACAGAAACTCTCGGGCGATTTAGAGACGCTACGCAGTTATTATCTCGATCGCGGTTACGCACGCTTTAACCTCGATTCCACACAAGTCAGTTTAACGCCGGATAAAAAGCATATTTACGTCACGATAAATATTCATGAAGGCGACGTTTATCATGTTAGCGGCGTCACGCTGAGCGGAAATATGGCCGGATATTTCGCCGAAATTGAAAAACTAACCCAACTGCCGGCGGGCAGCTTATACAGCGGGGCAAAAATCACGCAAAACGAAGAGGCGATTAAAAGCCTGCTCGGTCGTTACGGCTATGCGTTCCCGCAGGTGAATACGCAATCGGAAATAGACGACAGCGATAAAACCGTGCAGCTACACGTGAATGTCGATGCCGGGCGGCGCTTCTCAGTGCGACAGGTGCGTTTCTCGGGCAATGACACCTCGAAAGATGCGGTGCTGCGTCGTGAAATGCGTCAGATGGAAGGCGCATGGCTGGCGAGCAATCAGGTGGAGCAGGGCAAGGCGCGCCTTAATCGTACCGGTTATTTCGAAAGCGTAGATGTTGATACGCAGCGCGTGCCGGGCAGCCCGGATCAGGTGGATGTGGTGTACAAAGTGAAGGAGCGCAATACCGGCACCTTTAACGTTGGGCTGGGTTACGGCACCGACAGCGGCATCAGTTATCAGCTTGGTGTCAGCCAGGATAACTGGATGGGCACCGGCAATACCGTGAGTTTTAGCGGCACGAAAAACAGCTATCAAACTTATGTCGAAATCACCGCCACCGATCCCTATTTCACCGTGGATGGCGTGAGTCTTGGCGGCAAACTGTTCTACAACGATTACAGCGCGGAAGATAACGATCTTTCCGAATACACGCTGAAAAGTTTCGGTGCGGGCAGTACGTTAAGCTTCCCGATCGGCGAAAACAGCAGCGTGAACAGCGGGCTGGATTACGTCTATAACCGCGTCAGCAATATGGCACCGCAGGTAGCAATGTGGCGCTATCTTGGTTCGCAGGGCATTCATCCAAGAGTCATCACCAGCGATGACGACGATGACGATGCCACCGTGGCGGACAAATTTACCGCCAACGATTTCTTCTGGAATATTGGCTGGAGCTACAACTCGCTGGATCGCGGCTTCTTCCCCACCTCGGGCGTGAGCGCCGGTTTCAACACCAAAGTGACGATTCCAGGTTCCACCAACAGTTATTACAAAAGCACGCTGACCGCCAGCGGCTACTTGCCGCTGAGCAGCGACCATCGCTGGGTGCTAATGGGCCGCAGTAAAGCCGGTTACGCCGACGGTTTAGGCGGCAAAGAAGTGCCGTTCTACGATAACTTCTATGCCGGCGGCTCTAGCTCAGTACGCGGATTCTCCTCCAACACCATCGGGCCAAAAGCCGCCTATTACCGCTGTAGCGGCAGTGAAAGCAGTTACGGTGCATGTTCGGTAGAGAAATCGGATGATGCGGTGGGCGGCAATGCGATGGCGGTGGTAAGCGCGGAGCTGATTGTTCCAACGCCGTTTATCAGCGAGCGCTATGCCGATTCGCTGCGCACCTCATTGTTTGTCGATGCTGGCACCGTATGGGATACCGGCTGGCAGAACACCGCTGCCACCAAAGCGGCGGGGATTCCCGATTATGGCGATCCCAGCCAGATTCGCGTATCAAGCGGCGTGGCTTTGCAATGGCAGTCACCGCTGGGGCCGCTGGTATTTTCTTATGCGTTGCCGATTAAGAAATATGAGGGCGATAAGTCAGAGCAGTTCCAGTTTAATATCGGTAAAACCTGGTAGATGTACTTAATCCGTTAAAGGTTGAGAGGAGTTTTACATTATCTTTAAACGGTGAAGACAGAATAAAATAGCCAGCAGAGTACAATAGCCGTTGTGAAATGCTTAAGGAATGAGTGTTCGCCAATATCGTTGTTATGCATGTGATGAATTATATTTTGCCACCCAGGTTTGGGTGGCTTTTTTATTTGTTAGGTAAAAACGTGCGTTTCAGTCGGAAAAGGCGGGCGTTGCGTAAAGACGGCGTGAATACATCCCTGTAGCCTCGGCCGCCGCATCCTTGCGGCGGACGCTTTACTCCACTGCCCACCTTTTCCTCCTTAATGACAATTCATTGGGGTTTCCAAATTGCACCATCAACAGCGATGATCATCTCAACGGGTTGGCCTTTTCTGGCCTGAGCACCAACCTAGAGCGACTCAGCCAACCTCAGCCCCGTCTCGGCATCAAACAGATGAATCTTCTCGGCGTTGAAGCCGAGCATAATGCTCTCGCCGCTCACCGCCGTGTGGCGACCGGCAATCTGCATATGCAATGGCTGACCGTGCCATTCGAGATGCAATAAGGTAGATTCGCCGGTGATCTCCACCACTTTTACCAAGGCCGCGGCGTTGCTGCTGGCTTCCAGCAGATCGTGCGGGCGCACGCCAAGCGTCACGGCTGCGCCTGCACGTTCGCGCGCCGCCGCTTGCCAGCGCGCGGGCAGCGGCTGCCACAGATCCTGACACTGCACGCCGGGCACGCCATCGCGGGTGATCAACTGTGCCGGCAACAGGTTCATCGGCGGTGATCCGATAAAGCGTGCGACAAAGGTATCCGCCGGACGATCGTAAATCGCCAGCGGCGCGCCTTGCTGCACGATGCGGCCATCCTTCATCACCACGATTTGATCGGCCAGCGTCATCGCCTCAACCTGATCGTGCGTCACATAAACCATGGTGGTTTTGAAACGCTGATGCAGTGATTTGATCTCGGCGCGCAGCTCCATACGCAGCTGCGCATCGAGGTTTGACAGCGGCTCATCGAACAGGAACACTTTGGGATTTCGCACCATCGCGCGGCCCATCGCCACGCGCTGACGCTGTCCGCCCGATAGCGCACGCGGATAGCGCTGCAACAGCTTATCGATGCCAAGAATTCCGGCGATGCGCGCAATTTTAGTTTGCTGCTCCTCGCGCTTCACCTTCTTCACCTGCATGTGAAACGCCAGATTCTCCGCCACGGTTAAGTGCGGATAAAGCGCGTAGCTCTGAAACACCATGGCGATATCGCGGTCGGCCGGATCGCGATCGTTGATCTGTACTTTATCCATCAGGATCGCGCCATCCGACAGGCTCTCCAGCCCGGCCAGCAAACGCAGCAACGTCGACTTCCCGCAGCCGGATGGGCCCACCAGCACGGTAAAACTGCCGTCAGGAATGGTGAGATCGAGCGGATGCAGCACCGACTGTTTTGCGTAGCGTTTGGCCACTTTTACGAGTTCAACACTGGCCATAATTTAAAACTCCTGGGAAAGTTGCAGTTGATGCCAGTCGGGATAACGACGCGGCAAGGTGCTGATAGCCAGTGACGCCACCGAAATACCCCATTGCAGAGCCGTATTAAGATCTTGCTGATGCAGCAGGGCGGTGAGAAATCCGGCGTTGAAACTGTCGCCCGCGCCGATGGTATCCACCACCGTGACCGGACGTGCAGGCTGACTTACTGAGTTATCTGCCTGCCAGCAGCGCGCGCCTTGCGGGCCGCATTTCACTACGCAGCCGCCGCGTCCGCTCAGCTGCTGCGCCAGCATGTGCGCGCTGGCAGGCAAGTCGTCTTTCGCCGCCAATCCCAGCGTTTCCACCTCATTGAGCAGCAGCCAGTCGCACAGCGGTAGCCAGTGCGTGACCTGCTGACGCACTTCGTCTGTCCAGCCCTGCGGCGGCCAGCCGGTATCGACGGCGGTGATAAAGCCGCGCAGCTGAAGCTCAGCGAGCAGCACCGGATATTCGTCATACAGATGCAGACACAAAAAAGTGCCGCACAGCAGCACGATATCGCCTTCAGCCGCTGTAGCCGGCAGCTGATCCAGCACATCCTGCGCCGTAAGTTTCACGATATGGCCGAGATTACTCAGGAAGGATCGCTCGTGATCCGAGTGCGTCACGCCAACGGTAAGCGAGGTTTCGCAGCTGTAGCGCGTCCAGTGTGCGGCGCTGTGCGGAAAATGACTCGCCAGCCAGGCGCTCAGGCCATCATTGCCCTGATTGGCGACCGCGCGATGACGCACCTGCATCGCTTCCAGCGCCAGCGCGCAGTTGCCCGCCGATCCGCCTGGACGCAGTTCGCTGTGATTCAGCATCACTTCAGTACCGCGCTGCGGCCAGTTATCCAGCGTGCCCATGATCAAATCGACATTAATGTTGCCCACCACATAAAGCGTGGCGGTGAGTTTCTGCTCCATCATCCTTTACTCCCGCCACTGGCAAGGCCGCTAACCAGCGTCTTCTGCAGCCAGATGGCAATAAACAGCGGTGGCACCGACGCCAGAATGCCGACGGCAGCGATCAAGCCATCATCGGTGGCGCGTCCGGCGGTAAATCCGGCAATGGTGACCGGTAAGGTTTGTGCGGCGATATTGCTGGTAAACAGCAGCGCATAGAAAAATTCGTCCCACGCCAGCAGCCAGCCAAACAGTGCGGCGGCCCCCAACACCGGCTTCGCCAGCGGCAGCGTAATGCGTAACAGCACTTGCCAGACGCGCAGGCCGTCGAGCCGCGCCGCCTGCTCAATATCCTGCGGCAGCGTATCGAACTGGTTTTTCAGCATCCAGGTAAGGAACGGCAGAATCAGCGAGCAGTAAACGATGATCAATCCGGGCCGCGTGTTGAGCAGATCGAACTGCTGCAACAGGAAGTAGAGCGGCAACACGAATGCCACCGGCGGCACCATATAGATGGCAAGCGAGGCAAACAGCCAGCCGTCGCGCCCGCGGTAGCGCGAGAAGCTGAACGCTGCCGGAATGGCCAGCAGTAAGCAGATGATTGTCGCGCCGGTGGCCACTAAAAGGCTGTTGCCGAGTGCATGCAGAAACAGTACGCCCGGCTGGCCCGGCTCCAGCGACAGCAGCTTGCCGTAGCGGGTGAAATCCCACTGGCGCGGCAGCCACTCCAGCGGTACGCGGGTGAGATCGCTGGCGGCGCTGACGCTCATCAAAAACAGCCAGCCCATCGGCGCTAACACTGAGAACGCCACCAGCAGCGCGGCGGCGTATTTACCGACATGGCGCAATTTAACCTTCATGAGCGCTTCCTTTGCGGCGCTGGCGCCACAGTAACAACATGTAAAGCGTGATCAGCACCGCGCACAGCAAGGTCATCAACATCGCGTAGGCCGCGCCGCTGCCAGCACGCAAGTAGCTAAACGACTCCTGATACACGTAAAAACTCAGGGTTTTGGTGCTATCGACCGGACCGCCGCGCGTCATTACGTAGATGATGTCGAAAATTTTGAAGGCGTCGATGGTGCGCAGCACCAGCGCCACGCTGAGCGGGCCAACAATCGCCGGGAAGGTGATAGCACGAAAACGCCGCCACGCCGATGCGCCATCCAATCGTGCGGCTTCAAACAGATCGTCGGGGATCGATTGCAGCGCCGCCAGCACCAGTAAGGTCACCAGCGGATAGTTTTTCCAGATATCGGCGAACATCACCGCGTTGAGCGCCGAATCCGGCGAACCCAGCCAGCTGCGATAGCCATCAATGATCCCTAACTGCGTCAGCAGGGCGTTGATGCTGCCGTAATCCGGGTTGAAATTCAGACGCCACATCATGGCGTTAACGATGGTCGGCAGCGCCCACGGCAAAATCACCAGCACGCGCAGCACGTTGCGACCGGCGAATTTCTGGTTCAGCAATAGCGCTACCAGCACGCCGATCACGCCTTCAATTGCCACCGACACCACGGTGAAATAGAGCGTGCGCCATAGCGAACTGCGGAAATCCGCATCGGTGATGGCGAACAGATAATTTTCAAAGCCAATCCAGCCCGGCGCTTCACCGCTGCCGATCAGGGCGGCATCGGTGAAACTCAGCCAGATGGTGCGTAACAGCGGCCATGCGGTGAGCAACAGCATCACCAACAACATGGGTGCCAGCAGCACCCATGCCTGCCGTTGTTCGCGTTGACGCAAACTCAGCATTGTTGCCCCTTAGCGCAGACGCGCCGCACTCTTATCTACCGCTTGCAGCGCGGCATCTGGCGTTGCACTGCCCACCAGCACCTGCTGCAACTGCTGCTGCAGCGTGTTGGAGAGACGCGAATAGTCAGCCGTTTCCGGACGCGACAGCATCACGTTAAGCGATTTATCCGCCGCCGCGATCAGACTTTCCTGGTTTTTCAGCACCGCCGGATCCTGATACGAGCTTTTCCAGATCGGCAGACTCAGCGTGGCGTATTGGTTCTGTACCGGCTGTGAAGTCATGTAGCGGATGTATTGCCATGCCTGATCCGCATGCGTGCTGCCTTTAGTGATGCCAAGGCCCATCGAACCGTTTACCGCACCGAATTTGCCCGGCGCATCGCCTGGCGCGGGAACGATGCCCACCTGGCCGGCGACCTTACTTTGTTTAGGGTCGTTGGCCATGTTGTACATGTAGGTCCAGTTGAGCGCGAAAGCCGCATCGCCATTGGAGAAGGCTTTACGCACATCCTCTTCCAGATATTCGCGTGAAGCCGGATTGCTCAAGCCTTCATCCAGCGAGCTTTTCATCAGCTTCACCGCTTGCAACGAGGCCGGGGAGGAGAAATCGAGTTTGTCGTTGTTATAGAACTTGCCACCGAAACCTGATACCAGCGTGGTGTAATCGCACACCAGCGCTTCCGCCTGCGACCAGCTCCACACCAGCGGATATTTCACGATGTTTTTCTGCTTGATGATGCGCGCGTCATCCATCACCTGCTGCCAGGTTTGCGGCGGCGTGGTGATACCGGCTTTTTCCAGCATCGCTTTGTTGTAATAGAGATATTTGGTATCGAGGATCCACGGCATGCCGAGGGTTTTGCCTTTGAACTCAACGGTGTTCATTGCGCCGGGGAAAATCTGCCCTTTTTCATCAGCGCTGATGCGGCTGCTGACGTCCTGCAACAGATCGAACTTAGTGAATTCTGCCGGCCAGATGGCATCGAACAGCACCACATCGTAGCCGTTACCGCCCGCGCCACGCGCCGCAACAATTTTGTCATGCAGCGCTTCGTACGGCACAAACTCAAGATTAACCTGCACGTCTGGGTGCGTTTTCTGAAACGCCTGCGTCATGGCGCGGATATCATTTTCGCTATACGCCGCCTGCGTCATAAACAGCGCATTCAACGTGGTCGCCGCTGCCGCGCTGCCTACGCTGGCTAACAGAACCGCTGCAAAACATCCTTTTATGACTGGGTTGAATCGGATTTTCATGGTGTTTTCCGCCTTGATGCAAAAAGAGGGTGTTTTATTAAATCAATTTGATGGATTTAATAACGCGCACAGGTTGTCAGGTTGCTGCGGCTGACATCGGTTAGCTAAAGCAATTGACGTGCCAGGGCATAAATCTCGTTTGCCGCTGGACACTACTTTGCACAGATTTTGGCCGCTGTCAGGTAAACAGATTGTAAAATGTGTGGGTGATCATAGATATTCATTTGGGTTTTGAAGGAGGGCAGTTGTGAAAGGTGGAGATAAGCCGTTTGCAGAATGCATTGTTTAGGTGCAGATGCGTGATGACTTGCTGCATGAAGGCGCATTTCATTACGACGAAATGCCGTTATCAGGAGCTTGTTAGGATGAGGTTTTTTGCTGATGGCACAGCCGCGCGTGATAACGAGCATTAGCAGCGCTTGGGGTGGGTAATGACCTGGCTGGATGAACAACGTGCAATATCCAGCTAAACAAACTAACGTTTGGTCCGCTATGAGCGATAAGCGGACCTTTAGTGAGAAGAGGTAAGCCATACCTGCTGTAATGAGATTTGAATATTTAACAAACTTTCTGGCAGATCACTGTTTTTTTAACTCTCTAAGATATTTATAAACGGTTGTACGTCCCAGTGACAGTACGCCCGCAATGTAATCGGCTGCATTCTTTGCACGAAAAGCACCCTGACTGTGCATGCTCTGTACCAGATTTTTCTTCTGTTCTCGCGTCAGAGCGCTCAGCGAGGTACCCTCGCGTCGAATCCATTCATGCAGAAAAGTATTGATATTCTCCTGCCAGTCATCACGGAAAAGTTGTTCTGGCTGAGGCTGAAGCCGCGTAACGGAAAGAAACATGTCAAGCGCGTTCCTGGCGTCTTCAAACACCGCTGTGCAGAGGTTAATGCAAAGAAGGTAACCCGGTGTCTTATCGTCTCCTGTCGCGATTGTGACGGAGCGCATTTTTTTTCCGTCCCAGTTGAGCTTTTCATATGGGCCGCTTACCGGTGCCAGTTTGTCCTGTTGAAAATCATCAAGACCCGCATCATCGCCTGGCTTGCGCTTTGAAAGATTGTTCGCAATGTAGGCCACAGTGCCCGCTTCTACATCGTGGATAACGACTTCCACGCTCGGAAAGAAAAGCGCGGCAATACCGTCTGCAACTGACTTCAGCAAACTCAGCTGGGCATTGTCCGGGCCGTGCTTATTTAACATTTTCATATCCTCATTCCGTGCGATTGGTACAGATTGAAATAATGCCGTTTTTCCGGGGGCGAACCATATCACGATGTACCTGATAAATGCTGCATCGCTGGCTAAGCAAAACGATATTCCGGTACCGCTATAGAAATCTCCGTAATCCGTCATTCTTCCGCCATCTCATACCTGAACGGCAGTACCAGGCCTCATAAAACCATCTTGTAAACAATTTGTGCATAATGTACTTTTAAGTACACACCTTACCACAGGCCAGCCAGTTTGGCGGTCCGTCAGGAAAACATATGCATTCCAAGGGCATCCCCGTTATTACCGCAGAACAAACCGCAGAAATCCTTCTGCATGTCGATGTCAAAGAGGCCATGCGCCGGGTCTTTACCAGTCTTGCGCGTGGACAGGCTGTTCAGCCTGCACAGAAAGTCGTCCTGCTGCCAAACTGCAGAGGGGACTTCATAAACTATTTTGGCGCGGATATGTCTCGCCAGATGCTCGGCGCGAAAATATCGCCTTATCTTGTTACTGAGCATAAGCCGGTCATTACCGCCTGGACGCTGCTTATGTCTGCAAGTGATGGTATGCCGCTGATGCTGTGCGATGCCTCTCTGCTGACCATAGAACGCACGGCGGCCACCACTGCGCTGGCTGTAGAGCTACTGGCTCGGGAAAGCGCACAGATATTAACGGTCATCGGCACAGGACCTGTTGCGCGCGCTCATATCCGCCATGCCCTGACGCTGCGCAACTGGAAAGAAATCAGGGTCTGGAGCCGGAGCGGCTCGCAGTCAGCTGAATCTATCCAGCGTGAATGCGGGCTGACTGAAGGGATGTTGAAAATCTGCCACAGCGCAGAAGACGCCGCAAAAGATACAGATGTACTGATGTTATGCACCTCCTCAGCAACACCGGTAATCGATGTGAAACGGCTGCTCCGGCCCTGCCTGATTACGTCCATCAGCACGAACGCGCCAGGTGCGCACGAGGTTTCTCCCCGGGCACTACAGGAAATGGACGTTTACTGTGATTACAGGCAGACCACTCCCTCGCACGCAGGCGAGATGGTCATCGCGGCCAGCGAAACTGGCTGGAGCACCGGGGATATCCGGGGGGACTTACCGGAATTGGTCACTGGAAGCGCCATCAGCCCCAGTTACAAACGACATGCATTTTTCCGCTCCCTGGGGCTGGGGCTGGAAGATGTGGCAATTGCAGACAGCGTGCTGTCTTACCTCAAAGAACAGGATAAATAAGATGAAAATCAGACCGTTTGGTGTAGAGCAGTGGATGAATGATTGGGAAAACAACTGTAAATATAATCTTGCCGAAACCTGTGTTGAATCCCTGACCATGCAGCAACTGCTGGACATGACCGGTAAACCCCGGGAGGTTCTGGATGACATGCTGAATATTAAAATGACTTACGGGCATATCACCGGTTCACAAAGACTGCGTCAGCTCATCTCTGAGCAATACAGCAAACAGTCGGCTGAAAACATTCTTATCACGCACGGCGCAATCGGGGCTAACGCCCTGATTTATGAAACTCTTGTTGAGCCGGGTGACACGATAATTTCCGTTTTGCCAACCTATCAGCAACATTATTCTATCCCTGCAAGTTACGGCGCGAACGTCAAAATTCTGGCTTTGCGTGAAGAAAATAACTTTCTTCCCAACCCGGAGGAGCTGAAATCGCTCATTGATGACAAAACAAAGCTTATTGCCATTAATAATCCGAACAACCCGAGCGGTTCGCTGATGGATGAAACACTGTTGAAGGAAATCGTTGAGGTTGCACGAGCAGCAGATGCCTGGCTGCTGTGCGATGAAGTCTATCGCGGTACCAATCAGGAAGGCGATGGTTATGGTCCCGCAATCGCTGACCTTTATGAAAAAGGTATCAGCACCGCCAGCATGTCCAAGTCTTACTCGCTGGCCGGTCTGCGCCTTGGATGGATAGCCGGTCCTCATTCTCTGCTCAAAGAGGTTGAAATCCACCGTGACTATACAACGATCAGCGTGGGCGTGCTGGATGACTACTTCGCCTCACTGGCGCTGGAGAACCGGGACAAAATTCTGGCCCGCAATCATAAAATATTACGTGATAACCTTCAGATGCTTGACGCCTGGGTCAATTCAGAGCCGCTCATCAGCTATGTCAGACCCCGCGCCGGGACCACTGCACTGCTGAAATATGAGCTGCCGATCAGCTCGCGCGAATTTTGCATCCGTCTGCTGGAACGTTACGGCGTAATGTTTACCCCCGGCGAGGCGATGGATATGGAGGGATATGTACGCATCGGATTTGCCAACAACAGAGAAGTTCTGAAGCAGGGGCTGCCTCTTGTGAGTCGCTTCATTAAAAAGCTCGCAGAAGATATAAGTTAATCGTCTTTCGCCCGAATCTCCTTTATACGTGCGCTGGCAATATCTGAAAAGCGCAATAACCGGCAAAGCGGCTTGTTGCTGAAGAGATTCAGACGCCGCTGAAACCATCGAAAGGATATAATTCATGCATGACAAAACCTTCTACTCGGTGCAAACAGCCGTTCCTGTCGGACATATCGCCTGTATCGTCACGCATCTTGAAATGTCAAAAAGGCCCGAGCGAATCGACATAGAGCTTCCTGAAGGTATTACTTTACGCAGGATCATTAACCCCGCCCCTGAAGAGTATAAAAAATTGTACCGTAAAATTGGCGGAGACTGGCTCTGGTGTTCGCGGCTAATGATCAGTGAGAAGGAGCTGGAAGAGATACTTACCAGCCACGGCACAGAGGTTTTTTCAGTACAGAGCAATAATGAAGATGTCGGCATGTTTGAGCTGGACTTCAATACGCCCGATCAGTGCGAATTGTCTTTTTTCGGAATTGATTCCTCACTGACCGGCAAGGGACTCGGTAAAGCATTGATGAGCTCAGTGATGGATAGGGTCTGGGCCCGTCCAGTCGAACGTTTCTGGGTGCATACCTGCACTTTCGATCATCCTGCTGCTCTGCGATTCTATCAGCGTGTAGGGTTCAGGGCTTATGCCACAGAAATTGAAATACTGGCTGATCCACGATTAACAGGCCATCTGCCAGCTGAATTTGCCCAACATGTCCCCCTTATTGTTTAAACATCTGTTACGCATTTATTGCCTAAGAACGTTATACGTATCAACTCTAACCCAGAAAGCGATAACAATTATGAATGTCCGCTTTTGGCACGAAGCTGCCTCAGGTAAGGATCCGATGGCAGCCACGAGCGAAGAGCCGACACAGATTTCGCCCGGACTTACGAGGACGTTGCCGTCTCAAAAATTAATAAGCAACTCACCCTCACTAACTCGAAGGTGTTGCCAAAAATTCCGGTCGCTGTTCGGCCAGCAATGCAAATCTGGTTACTTCCGGATACAACGTACGGCTGAAGGTATCCGGAAGCATCAATTCTGTAAAACGCCAGGCTACTGCGATGCTGATACCGGCCACGGACAGCATGTCAGGATGACTTTCCCGCAGCCCGTTCTCCAGCGTCTGCAAGGCACCATGAAGTTGTTGAGTTACCCGATTCAGCCAGGGTTGATGCTGTTTTTCTACCGGTCTGAGACGCTGTTCGTACACAAGCTGCACCGCTTTTTCACAGGCTGCCAGGGCGAATCCGGTAAGATGCAAATCTCTCAGATCTTCCGCTCTGGACGCTGATGTGGGTGCAGGTGAATGACCGAAATATTTCTCAAGGTAATTAATGATTAATGTTGAGTCGATAACTACCTGATTATCATCTGTAATAAGCGTCGGAACTTTAACGGCAGGGTTAATTTTCGTTAAGGCATCAAAATCGCTGAATACAGAGATCGGCCGATGTTTAAATTGAATACCTAATACTTTTAAGTAAATAGCAACCCGTCTGACGTAAGGTGAATCCAGCATTCCGATTAGGATCATGGCGCTACCTCATATTATGTTGATTAACAAAATCAATTAACTGTGCGGCGACAGCTAAGGGGGCATCTTCCATCAAGAAGTGTCCGGCGTGTTCATAGATATGCAGGGTGGATGAGACAATGTCGCGTTGTAAACGCCTTCCATACTCAACGGGTTGCCACTCATCTTCGGCGCCCCATAAAATCTGCACAGGCAGCCGGAGTTGCGGCAATTTTTCTGCAAAGTCACTGGTGTAACAGGCACTATAATGCGCAACCTGATGCTGATAAAACGAGGGCTGGCCCACCACGCCACAAAGAGGTGCGAGATAACTTTCCAGCCGCTGCTCTGTCATAAGATGCTTATTAAAAACAGCCATCTTTAACTGTCGAGACATCGCGCGATAATGCTCAGTGGCAGGGATCAGCGCATAATCCACATAGTTATCCCGCATAGCTTTCCATGTGGGCG